>NZ_VSEY01000110.1 GCF_008086045.1 Nonomuraea sp. PA05
GCGGCCGTAGCTCAATGGATAGAGCATCTGACTACGGATCAGAAGGTTAGGGGTTCGAGTCCTCTCGGCCGCGCACATGCGAAAGGCCCGCTACCAGGGAGAACCTGGGAGCGGGCCTTAGTGTTTGTCAGGACAATTCCGAGATCTCGCCAACTTCGACGGCTCAGCTAGAAGTCGCGCCAGGCGTCGAACCAGTCATCGGCCTGAGCCGGGCTGATACCCGCGCGTCGGCCGAGGTCGTGGAACGCGTCGTAGGACTCCTCACGCCGGATGGTGTCGATCCCACGCAGCCGAGATCGACAAGGTGCCGACTCAAAGCCCCGACGCCCCCTCAGCCGCCTCCAGCCACCGCCGATACCACCGCGCGAACCCCACCCGCCCCCCACCCTCATCCACCAACGGCCGAAACCCTCCATCATCGGCCAGGTCATCAGCCCACATCTCACCTCGCGAGGGCCCACTGACCACCAGCGCCTCCCGGTAAGCGCACCCAAGGTGACAGAGGTACAACAGCCCGATCGAGTGACGCCCGTCAAAGACAAGAGTGTCGCGCTGCTCCTGGTAAGCGATCTCGGCCGCCTCGAAGGCCTCGGCGGACGAGAAGTCGACCTCGTCGGGCGGCGCAGGCAGCCCATCGGCCGGATCGAACGCCTCCACGTGCGGAAACGGCTGATCCAGCACGTCCAGCCGGGTGAGGTCAGCGCCATCGCCCTCCCACTGCCACCGCCCCTTCACGTGCCGTACGGGAAAGAGCCCGTAGGCGGGTCCGGCGC
>NZ_VSEY01000111.1 GCF_008086045.1 Nonomuraea sp. PA05
GACGGTGTCGAAGCGCATCCAGATGGCCAGCGCGCCGATCACGATGACGACGCCGAGCCCGATGCCGATCGTGCGGTTGCCGTCGTTGACCACCACGTTGCGGACCGCGGCCACCAGCAGGATCCAGGCCAGGTTGACCGGGATGAGCACCTTCCAGCCCAGCGACATGAGCTGGTCGTAGCGCACCCGGGGCAGCGAGGCGCGCACCCACACGATGAAGCAGAAGGTGAGCACGAACTTGATGAAGAACCACAGCACCGGCCACCAGCCCTGGTTGGCGCCGTCCCACAGCGAGATCGGGAACGGTGCCCGCCAGCCGCCCAGGAACAGCGTCACGGCGATGCCCGAGGCGGTGAAGGTGTGCAGGTACTCGCCCATCATGATGAGCGCGAACTTCAGCGACGAGGAGTACTCGGTCTGGAAGCCGCCGACCAGCTCGCCCTCGCCCTCGGGCAGGTCGAACGGGATGCGCGCGGCCTCGCCGAACATGCACACCACGTAGACCAGGAAGGACGGGATGAGCAGCACCGCGAACCAGGTCTGCTCCTGTGCCTTGACGATCTCGGAGGTGGACAGCGTGCCGGCGAACAGGAAGATGGCCACGAACGACAGGCCCATCGCGATCTCGTAGGAGACCACCTGGGCGGCCGAGCGCAGCCCGCCCAGCAGCGCGTACGGCGAGCGCGACGACCAGCCGGCCAGCACCACGCCGTACACCGACACGGCGCCCATGGCCAGCATGAACAGCACCGCCACCGGCAGGTCCACCAG
>NZ_VSEY01000112.1 GCF_008086045.1 Nonomuraea sp. PA05
GAGACTTCTGAAGATGTTGCTGGTGTGACGGATCGCAGGTTGTAGGTGCGGTGATCAAGGCGTTGAGGGTGGACCTTCTTCAGGGCCGGCTCCGGCTGGAGGGTCCTCAGCCGGTGGTTGGCTGCAGGGTCCAGGCGTTCTGGACGGAGGTGAGCCCGAGGTTGATCAGGCGGCGCAGGTTCAGGGCGGCTGCTCGCAGGTGGAGCCACTGGTTGTTGCGGGCGACGCCGCGGTAGCGGAGCTTGCGGGCGCCGCCGTCCGCGCTGATGAGCCAGGCGATGGAGCGTTCGACCATGGGGCGATGTTGCCGGTAGGCAGCGGTCAGGTCCGGGTCGGTGGCCCATTGGCGGCGGGCTTGGCGTAACAGGGCGTCGTGCGGGTGCAATCGCAGGGTGCGGCCGTGCTTGCTCATCGTGCAGCGTTCCCGCAGCGGGCAGGAGCGGCAGGCGGTGCCGAAGACCGCGTGGCGTGTGGCGGTGATGTGCCGGGTGACCCCCTGAGGGCAGGTGACGGTGCCGGCGGTCTCATCAACGGTGAAGTCGTCGATGGTGAAGCCGCCGGGGACGGCGGGGCGCAGTGGTGCGGGCTTGATGATGACGCTGTGCCCGGCATCGAGCAGCGCGGCGCGGGCGTCGCCGGTGCCGTAAGCGGTATCGCCCAGCACCTCGAAC
>NZ_VSEY01000113.1 GCF_008086045.1 Nonomuraea sp. PA05
CGCAAGGTCGTGGTGACCAAGGACGAGACCACCATCGTCGACGGCGCCGGTGACGCCGAGCAGATCTCCGGCCGGGTCAACGAGATCCGCGCCGAGATCGAGCGCACCGACTCCGACTACGACCGCGAGAAGCTCCAGGAGCGCCTGGCCAAGCTCGCCGGTGGTGTCGCGGTGATCAAGGCCGGTGCGGCGACCGAGGTCGAGCTCAAGGAGCGCAAGCACCGCATCGAGGACGCCGTCCGCAACGCCAAGGCGGCCGTCGAGGAGGGCATCGTCCCCGGCGGCGGCGTGGCGCTGCTGCAGGCCGGCGCCAAGGCCTTCGACAAGCTGGAGCTGGCGGGCGACGAGGCCACCGGTGCCGCCATCGTCAAGAAGGCGCTGGAGGAGCCGCTCAAGCAGATCGCGGTCAACGCCGGTCTCGAGGGCGGCGTCGTGGTCGAGAAGGTGCGCAACCTCACCCCGGGTGAGGGCCTCAACGCGGCCTCCGGCGAGTACGTCAACATGTTCGAGTCGGGCATCATCGACCCGGCCAAGGTGACGCGCTCGGCGCTGCAGAACGCCGCCTCCATCGCGGCGCTGTTCCTCACCACCGAGGCCGTCATCGCGGAGAAGCCCGAGAAGACCCCTGCCGCCCC
>NZ_VSEY01000114.1 GCF_008086045.1 Nonomuraea sp. PA05
CGCAGGCTGTTGCTGACCACGAACACGCTGGAGAACGCCATCGCCGCACCCGCGATCATCGGGTTCAGCAGCCCCAGCGCGGCCAGCGGCAACGCGGCCACGTTGTAGGCGAACGCCCAGAACAGGTTGCCCTTGATCGTCGACAGCGTCCGCCGCGACAACCGGATGGCGTCGGCCGCCACCCGCAGATCGCCCCGCACCAGCGTCAGATCCGACGCCTCGATCGCGGCGTCGGTGCCGGTGCCCATCGCCAGCCCCAGATCCGCCTGAGCCAGCGCGGCGGCGTCGTTCACCCCGTCGCCCACCATCGCCACCACCTTGCCCTCGGCCTGCAGCCGCTTGACCACCTCCACCTTGTCCGCGGGCAGCACCCCGGCGATCACCTCCGCGATGCCCACCTCGGCGGCGACCGCCTCGGCCACCGCCTGATGGTCACCGGTCAGCAGCACCGGCGCCAGACCCAGCGCACGCAACCGCTCGATCGCCTCCCGGCTGGTCGCCTTGACCACATCGGCCACCACCAGCACCGCCCGCGCCTTACCGTCCCAGCCCACCGCCACCGCGGTACGCCCCTGCTCCCGCGCGGCCGCCAGCGCC
>NZ_VSEY01000115.1 GCF_008086045.1 Nonomuraea sp. PA05
CGGCGCCTACGCGTTGCTGCCACAAGCCGTCGTCGCGGTCAAGCAGACGCATCCCGAGATCTCGGTCTCCGTGGTGGAAGGCACCGCGGAGGTCCTGGCCACCAGCTTGCAGCGGAGTGAGGTCGACCTGCTGGTGGGCCGGCTGGACCCCGGAACCTACCGCGGGACCCTTCACCACATCAGGCTCTACGACGAGGCCGTGCGGGCGGTGGTCCGCCGTGGCCACCCGGCGCTGTCCGTGACACCGCAACTCGCCGACCTGTTGTCCTATCCGTGAATCCTGCCCCTGCAGCCGAGCACCTTGCGGACCGAGCTCGACGAGATGTTCGCGGCCGCCGGCCTCAAAGCGCCGCGCGACATCACCGAGTGCTCCACCCTCCTGACTTCACGCGAGATCGTCCTGCATACCGATGCGATCGCGCCCCTGCCCATGCTCATCGGGGTCCGCGACAACTTGCTGGACATGCTTCCGCTGCATCTCGACACCGTCCCCCGCGCGATCGGCATCACCCTGCCCGCGGACCGCTCGGTGAGCCACGAAGCGCGAGTGCTGGTGGACGCGCTCACCGAG
>NZ_VSEY01000116.1 GCF_008086045.1 Nonomuraea sp. PA05
GACGAGGACGCCCGGCGCGGTCTCGAGCGCGGTATGAACCAGCTCGCCGACGCCGTCAAGGTGACCCTCGGCCCCAAGGGCCGCAACGTCGTGCTGGAGAAGAAGTGGGGCGCTCCCACGATCACCAACGACGGTGTTTCCATCGCCAAGGAGATCGAGCTCGAGGACCCTTGGGAGAAGATCGGCGCCGAGCTGGTCAAGGAAGTCGCCAAGAAGACCGACGACGTCGCGGGTGACGGCACCACCACCGCCACCGTGCTCGCCCAGGCGCTGGTGCGCGAGGGTCTGCGCAACGTAGCCGCCGGCGCCAACCCGATGGCCCTGAAGAAGGGCATCGAGGCCGCCGTCGAGCGCGTCAGCGAGGAGCTCTCCAAGCTGGCCAAGGACGTGGAGACCAAGGAGCAGATCGCCTCCACCGCCTCCATCTCCGCCGCCGACGCCGAGATCGGCTCGCTCATCGCCGAGGCGATGGACAAGGTCGGCAAGGAAGGCGTCATCACCGTCGAGGAGAGCAAC
>NZ_VSEY01000117.1 GCF_008086045.1 Nonomuraea sp. PA05
CTGTGCGGGTCGGCCATCACGTAGCTCTCCGCCGGGTCGCCCAGCACGCGCAGGATGACCTCCCGGTAGATCGGGTTGGCCACCTGAGGCGGGGGTTTCAGGGTGATCAGGCCGAGGTCGCGGACGTAGGACAGGTCATTGGAGTAGGTCTCGTCCGTGTGCGGGAACGTCCCGGCCACGATCGGCTCCATGAGGCGCTTGACCCGGGGCTCGTGCAGCCGGGCCGCCAGGGCGTCCAGATGGATGGCGCGCGCCCGGATCAGCCGTTCCTTGGCCTCCTCCACCTGCCCGTCGGTGATGGCCCCGGTCACCCCCATCTTCACGGTGATCTCATGAGCGACGGCGTTGACCAGCCAGGGCTGTCCCTGGGTCAGCTCGAAGACCCGGTCCACGGCGTCCTTGGTGAACACCTGGCCGGTCGCCTGCGTGTGCTGATCGTAGAGCTCGGCGATCTCGTCGG
>NZ_VSEY01000118.1 GCF_008086045.1 Nonomuraea sp. PA05
GCCTTCGGCCTGGAGCTCGAGCTCACCGAGGGCATGCGCTTCGACAAGGGGTACATCGCCCCGCTGTTCATCACCGACTCCGACCGGCTCGAAGCGGTCCTGGACGACCCGTACGTCCTGATCGTCAGCGGCAAGGTCTCCGCGAACAGGGACGTTCTGCCGCTGCTCGACAAGGTGGTGCAGTCGGGCAAACCGGTCCTGGTCATCGCCGAGGACGTCGAGGGCGAGGCCCTGGCGACCCTGGTCGTGAACAAGATGAAGGGCGTGCTGCGTTCGGTCGCGGTCCGGGCGCCGGGCTTCGGCGACCGCCGCAAGGCGATGCTGAACGACATCGCGATCCTGACCGGTGGCCAGGTCGTCGCCGAGGAGGTCGGCCTCAAGCTCGAGACCGCCACCCTCGACCTGCTGGGCCGCGCC
>NZ_VSEY01000119.1 GCF_008086045.1 Nonomuraea sp. PA05
ACCTTCGGCCTGGAGCTCGAGCTCACCGAGGGCATGCGCTTCGACAAGGGCATGACGTCGATGTACTTCGTCACCGACTCGGACCGCATGGAGGCCGTGCTCGAGGACCCGTACATCCTGATCGTCAACAGCAAGGTCTCCGCCAACAAGGACCTGCTGCCGCTGCTCGACAAGGTCGTGCAGTCGGGCAAGCCGCTGCTGATCATCGCCGAGGACGTCGAGGGCGAGGCCCTGGCGACCCTGGTGGTCAACAAGATCCGCGGCCTGTTCCGCTCCGTGGCCGTCAAGGCCCCGGGCTTCGGCGACCGCCGCAAGGCGATGCTGAACGACATCGCGATCCTGACCGGTGGCCAGGTCGTCGCCGAGGAGGTCGGCCTCAAGCTCGAGACCGCCACCCTCGACCTGCTGGGCCGCGCT
>NZ_VSEY01000012.1 GCF_008086045.1 Nonomuraea sp. PA05
CCGTTGCAGTCCCAGATCTGCGCCTGCGCGCCGTTGGCCTGCGAGGCGCCGGTGACGTCCAGGCAGCGGCCCGAGCCGGCCCCTCTGATGGCGACCGCGGGGACGAGGCCGCCGCCGGTGACGGTGAACATGGCCGCCCCGTGCCCGGGCACCGACGCGCTGATCGTCCCGGACGAGGAGGACGTCGTGTGCGCCCACAGGTCGCGCACCGCGTAGGAGGACGCCGGGCCCAGGCCGAGGGCGGAGGCGGTGGTGGACACGGTAGTGGTCGTGGCGCCCCGGTTGAGCAGGACGACCGCGGCCGAGCCGTTGGACATCGGCTTGCGCCACACCTCCACATCACCGTTGTCGCTGATCTTGTGGCCCTGCCTGCCGCCCCAGTCCTGGTTGACCGCGATGACCTCGGTGTTCGTCAGGATGGAGCGGGTCTCGGCGCTCATCGACCGCAGGTCGTTGCCCGCGATGAGCGGCGCGTTCAGCAGCGACCACAGGCTGAAGTGCGCCCGCCCCTCGGTCGGCGTGAGCGCGCCGACGCCGACCTCCAGCATGTCGGGGTCGTTCCAGCCGCCGGGCCCCGAGTACGCCTCCAGCCCGACCTGCTGGTCCAGGATGCCCATGACGGAGTTCCAGTTCGCGGCGATGTCGCCCGTCGTGCGCCAGGAGTTGCCCACCGGCATCCCCCAGGTCCACACGTTCTCCTGACCCCAGTTGCACAGGCTGTAGACGATCGGGCGGCCGGTGGCGGCCAGCGCGTCGCGCATCGCGGTGTAACGCTGCTGCCCCGTCCTGCCCTGGTGGTCGCCGCAGTTGTCGTACTTGAGGTAGTCGATCCCCCAGGACGCCCACAGCGCGGCGTCGCGCTGCTCGTAGCCGAGGCTGGCCGGGTAGCCGGCGCACGTGGTCGTGCCCGCCGAGGAGTAGATGCCGAGCTTGAGCCCCTTGGCGTGGACGTAGTCCGCCAGGGCCTTCATGCCGCTGGGGAACTTCTGCGGATCCGGCACCAGGTTGCCGTTGCCGTCGCGGCTCCTGGTGGACCAGCAGTCGTCGATGTTGACGTAGGTGTAGCCCGCCGCGGCCATGCCGCTGGAGACCATGATGTCCGCGGTCTGCCGGATGAGGCTCTCGTTGACGTTGCAGAAGAAGGTGTTCCAGTCGTTCCAGCCCATCTGCGGGGTACGGGCGAGCCCGTTGTCGAGCGCGGCGGCGGGCGAGGTGCCGCTGCCGATCGCGACCAGCGAACCGGCGGCCAGGGACACCGCCAGGAACCATCTCATGATCCTGCGCATCTGACTCCTCCTTGGGGCTACTCGAACGAGGCGTCGTCGATCGAGAAGCCGTCGGTGCCCGCGGTCGTCTCGACGTAGAAGGTGGCGCCGGTCAGCGTCCCGGTCCACGAGACGGCCGCCGTGCCGGTGAGCCGGGTCCAGCCGCCGGAGCTGACCGGCGTGGCCGGGGTGAGCTGGACGTAGCTCGTCGTGCCGCCGGCGGTGACCGCGAGGGTCGCCTTGGCGCTGGGCGTGCCGCTCTGCGACCGCACCCACACGCTCGTGGTGTGGCTCCTGCCGTTGGTGAGCTTGGCGGTCACGTCCTGGGTGATGCCGTTCCATGCTGTCGTACGCCCGGTGATGGACAGCGCCCGCGTGCCTGCGTGCACCGGGGCGGTGACGGACGACAGGGCCCCGCCGGAGGCGCCCCAGCCCGTGGTGCCGCCCTCCATGTCGCCGTTGATCAGCAAATTCCCGCCGGCGCCGGCGGTGAAACGCCACCAGTCCACGTTGAACAGGTTGCCGCTGCCGCCGGTGTAGCGGAAGTACAGGTCATGAGTGCCCGTCGCGCCGTTCACCGGGCAGGTGACCGTCGTCCACGTCTGCCAGCCGCCGGTGCCCGGCACGGTGCACGTCCCGGCCAGGGGGCCGTTGATCCCGTCCAGGCGCAGCTCGATCCGGCCGCCGCTGGTCGCCGAGGCCACGCGCGCGCTGAAGGACGTCGCGCCGGAGCCGAAGGCGACGCCTTTGACCTTGACGTGGTCGCCGTTCTCGATCCAGCCGACGTTCATGCCGCCCTCGCTCGCGGGTTCGGTCTCCACGCCGGACCCCCAGGCGATCGTCTCGGCCTCCTGGCGGACGTAGGGGTCCAAGGCGGCCGCCTGGGGCGCTCCTGCCGTGGTCATGTTGATCGTCGGGATGGTGCCGTCGGCGTTGTAGGTGAACTTCTCCACGGCCACCGAGCGGGTGAAGCCGCCGCCGCCCGGCAGGGCGCCGTTGTGGTAGAAGAAGTACGAGCCGCCGTTGAAGTCGATGATCCCGGGGTGGTTGGTGAAGCTGCCGCCCTGCGTGGGCATGACCGTCCCGCGGTAGGTCCAGGGGCCGGTCGGGCCGGGGGCCGTCGAGTAGGCGATGAACTCCGAGCAGCATTTCGCGGCGAACACGTTGTAGTAGAGGCCGTTGCGCTTGTAGACCCAGGGGCCCTCTTCGTACAGGGTGGGGCGGGTGGTGTCGCCGGTGCGAGTGCCGAAGCCCGCGGTGGTGAGCGGGATCTGCGTGGGGCTGCCGGAGTACGAGATCATGTCGGCGTTCAGCCTGACGTACCAGAGGTTGGGGTTGCCCCAGTACAGGTAGGCCTGCCCGTTGTCGTCGATGAAGACCGTGGGGTCGATCTCGCCGTTCCTGACGAGCGGGCGGCCGATCGCGTCGGTGAAGGGCCCGGTGGGGCTGGTGGAGACGCCGACGCCGATGGCCATCTGGCCGCTCGCCCGGTCCTTCACCGGGACGTACCAGTAGAACTTGCCGTTCCTGTGGACGGCCTGGCCCGCCCACGCGTCGGCGCTCGCCCAGCTGAAGGTGGCGACGTTCATCGGCGAGCCGTGGTCGGTCCAGTTCACCAGGTCCGCGGACGACCAGACCCGCCACTCCTTCATGGTGAAGTACGTCGAGCCGTCCTCGTCGTGTCCGGTGTAGAGGTAGACCCGGCCGTTGTGCACGAGCGGAGCGGGGTCGGCGGTGTAGATCGTCTGGACGATCGGGTTGTCGGCCCTGGCCGTGCCCGGGACCGTCGTCACGACGCAGAGCAGCGCCATGAGCACGAGCGCGAGTCGTTTCATGGTCACCTTCCGGTCCAGCGCTGGTTGGCGCCGCCGTGGCAGGTGTAGAGCTGGATTCGGGTGCCGTTGGCGGTGGCCTGGCCGACCGCGTCCAGGCACAGCCCGGACTGCACGCCGGTGATGGTGCCGTCGGCGTTCAGCCGCCACTGCTGGTTGGCGCCGCCGTGGCAGGCGTAGATCTGAATTCGGGTGCCGTTGCCGGTGCCTGCGGCATCCAGGCACTTGTTGCCGTAGACGCGCAGTTCGCCGGCCGGGGTGGCGGCCCACTGCTGGTTCGGCTGGCCGTTGCAGTCCCACAGTTGCACGGCGGTGCCGTCGGCGGTGGCCGCGCCGGGCACGTCCACGCAGCGCCCGGAGGCCACGCCTCTGATCGGGGCGCCGGGGGTGGGGGTGGGGGTGGAGGAGCCGTCGTCCAGGCCGAAGAAGCGGATCGCGTAAGCGGCCATTCCGGGGTGCGGCAGGTTGTGGCCCGCGCCGTTGATCGTGTAGGACTCGACCTGGCCGGAGCCGAAGACCCGGCGGGTCCAGCCGGACTGCGGGCTGTCAGTGGAGGCGGGCGTCTGGCTCAGCCCGTGCACGTTGGTCCACTGGTCGATCTCTTCCTGCAGCATCGTGTACGGCAGGACGTCGTCGGCGGTGCCGTGCCAGGCCATCACCCGCGGGCGCGGCCCGGTGTAGCCGGGATAGGCGTTCCTGGCCAGGTCACCCCACTGCTGCGGGCTCTTGTCGCCGCATCCGGCCGGGCCGAGGCAGCCGTACGGAACGCCCGCGAACGGCGCGCCGGCCTTGAACACGTCCGGGTACGTGGCGAGCAGGTTGAGGGTCTCCATGGCGCCGGAGGAGAAGCCGGTGGCGAACACCTTCTGCGGGTCGCCGTTGTAGCGCTGCAACGCGTAGCTCACCATGGAGACGATCGACACCGGGTCGCTGCCGCCGCCGTGCCGCAAGGCCTCGTTCGACCACACGTCGAAGCAGTTCGACAGGCCGTTGGCGCTCTTGTTGGCCTGCGGGTAGATGACGACGAAGCCGTACCGGTCGGCCAGCGAGGCGAACTCGGTGCCCTGGTGGAAGCCTTGCGCCCAGCCGTTGCAGCCGTGCATCGCGACCAGGACGCCCGGCCGGGAGGCCAGCCTGTCCGGCGCGTAGAGGTACATCCGCAGGTTGCCGGGGTTGTTGCCGAAGCCAGTCACCTCGGTCAGCACCGCCGCCGACGCCTGCGGCGCGGCTGTGAGGAACATCGACAGCACGGTGACCGCCACCGTGATCAGAGCCGCCAGGGCGCCTCTTCGGGTACGGAGTTCGCTTCGCTGCATGGGCTCACCTCTCACTGTTAGCGCTAACAAAAACGCTGGGCCGGTGGCACGAGGGAGCAAACCCGAGGCGGAAACGTACTGTCAAGAACGCCTTAGCTTGCGACCAGTCGGAGTGGGCGGCAGGCGGGCACGCTCACCATCGGTTTCTCACCCCGACCAGCTAGAGCGTCCGCATGAAACTTTCATGCGCGACCCAGCCGATAGTTTCAGCCGCGACAGGGCCACACTGCCTCGAAACTTTCAGTTGATTCTTGACAACTTTCGGCGGCGCTTCCCACACTTGGGTGCTCTCCCTGATTCGCGTACGGAGGCTCAAGCATGCGCATGCCCCCATCCCCCGCCCGACGAGCTCTGATCGCCGGTGCGCTCGGCGCGCTCGGCCTGGTCACGGCTCTGGCGACGGCAGTCCCGGCCGGCGCCGCCGAAAGCACACTCGGCGCGGCCGCCGCACAGAGCGGCCGCTACTTCGGGACCGCCATCGCCTCCGGCAGACTCGGCGACTCCGCCTACACCACGATCGCCAACCGCGAGTTCAACATGGTGACCGCCGAGAACGAGATGAAGATCGACGCCACCGAACCCAACCGGGGGCAGTTCAACTTCACCGCCGGGGACCGGGTCTACAACTGGGCCGTGCAGAACGGCAAACGGGTCCGCGGCCACACCCTGGCCTGGCACTCCCAGCAGCCGGGCTGGATGCAGTCACTGTCCGGCAGCACCCTGCGCCAGGCCATGATCAACCACATCAACGGCGTCATGGCCCACTACAAGGGCAAGATCTACGCCTGGGACGTGGTCAACGAAGCCTACGCCGACGGTAACTCCGGCGGCCGGCGCGACTCCAACCTGCAACGCACCGGCAACGACTGGATCGAAGTCGCCTTCCGCACGGCCCGCGCCGCCGACCCGGCCGCCAAGCTCTGCTACAACGACTACAACATCGACAACTGGACCTGGGCCAAGACCCAAGGCGTCTACAACATGGTCCGCGACTTCAAAGCCCGCGGCGTCCCGATCGACTGCGTCGGCCTGCAATCCCACTTCAACAGCAACAGCCCCTACAACAGCAACTACCGCACTACCATCCAGAGTTTCGCCGCCCTCGGCGTGGACGTCCAGATCACCGAACTCGACATCCAGGGCGGCTCGGCCACCACCTACGCCAACGTGGTCAACGACTGCCTGGCCGTGCCGCGCTGCACCGGCGTCACCGTCTGGGGGGTGCGCGACACCGACTCCTGGCTCGGCTCCGGCGCCGCCCCGCTGCTCTTCGACGGCAACGGCAACAAGAAACCCGCCTACACCTCGGTACTCAACGCGCTCAACGGCGGCACCACCTCGCCGACGCCCGGCGGCAACGCGGGACAGCTCAAGGGCGTGGCCTCAGGCCGCTGCGTGGACGTGCCCAACGCCAGCACCACCGACGGCACGGCGGTGCACCTGTGGGACTGCAACGGCCAGTCCAACCAGCAATGGACACAGACCTCGGCCGGGGAGCTGAGGTCCGGCGGCAAGTGCCTGGACGCCGGGGGCACAGGCAACGGCGCCAGGATCCAGATCTACTCCTGCTGGGGCGGCGACAACCAGAAATGGCGCATCAACTCCGACGGCACCATCGTCGGAGTGCAGTCCGGGCTCTGCCTGGACGCCGTAGGCGCCGGCACCGCCAACGGCACCGGCCTGCAGCTCTACAGCTGCCACACCGGCAACAACCAGAAGTGGACCTACAACCCGGCCACCGCGTGAGCCGCACCTAGCCATCGACCGCCGGCAACGGCTCGGACGACGACCTGTGAAGGTTCGTTCGAGGCGGGCGCCGGCGGTCCTGGCGTGCTCATCGCTCGTGAGCTCGCTCCGGAAGCCGCGCAAGGCGGCGGCGACGGTCGTACGGTCATGGACCGCAGAGAGCAGCCAAGCGGCGGATGTCGGCGCGGACCGACCGCCGCAACAACCACCTCAGCACCGGCTCAAGCAACTTCTCGGAGGTCGCGCGTGGGGTGACACGCACGTGGAAGGTGAAGCGGCACCGGTCCGCGCCGAGCGGCTCGACGAGCCTGCCGCCCTCGGCGTCGATCCCCGACGTGGTGCGCCAGGCGAACGAGCGGCCCGGCTCCACCTGGACGACCTCGCCCCCGTTGCGATAGGTCCGGCCCGCGAACCGCATCACCTCGGCGGTGGTCGTGCCCACCCGGACGACGCCCTCGGGGCGCGGCGCCATCGTCTCGACGCCGTTGCGCCAGTGTGGATCCCGACCGTAGTCGGCGACGATCGCCCACACGCGTCCGGCCGGGCAGGCGATCTCCCCGGCCTCCTGAAGTTCGATCATCCGGCGATGATACGAGGCGGCCCGCGGGCGTCGTCTCAGCGGCTGGAGGTGGACGTCCCCGGTTCCGGTCAGTGGGTGTCCGGCCGGGGGATGTGGATGCCCGCGGCGCGGAGCTTGGCCTCGACGATCGCGACCCCCCGGGCCGTGGCCGAGCCCTGCTCCTCGCCGTGGTGGGCGATCAGGTGGTAGCGGGCAGCGGCGTCGGTGCGCGCTTGCAGGCCGGTCACGATCTTCAGGTGTGCC
This sequence comes from Nonomuraea sp. PA05, assembly GCF_008086045.1. Classification (GTDB taxonomy): domain Bacteria; phylum Actinomycetota; class Actinomycetes; order Streptosporangiales; family Streptosporangiaceae; genus Nonomuraea; species Nonomuraea monospora. Next base: position 6,983 of record NZ_VSEY01000012.1, read on the forward strand.
GGGTTGGCGAGGAAGTGGTCGGCGACGGCGGTGGCGAGTTCGGCCAGGCGCGGGTCGTCCGGCTCCCAGGCCGCGGCTTCGATGGCGCGCTTGCTCAGCTCGACGTACTGAGGGTCGTCGAGGGCTTGCTCGACGTGGGTGAGGAAGTCGTCGAAGCCCTCCGGGACCAGGGCTCTGGCCAGCACCCAGCCCTCCCTGGTGGCGGCCACCTCGTCCGCGGAGAGGCCGAGGCCGGACAGCCGCTCCAGCAGCGCCACGGCGCGGTCGGGCAGCAGCGCCCGGTCTCCGTCGGTGAGCCGGTGCAGCATGTCCCGGCGCGCGACCAGCTCCTCTATCCGTTCGGTGAGCTGCCGCTCGACGTCGGTGAGCGCGGCGGTGAACAGCGCGGGGTCGGCGTCGAGCAGGGGCCCGACTTCGGCCAGCGGCACCCCGGCGGCGGCCAGCGTCCGGGCCTGGACCAGCCGCAACAGCTCGGCCGAGCCGTAGCGCCGGTAGCCGGAGCTGTCGCGTTCCGGCTCCTTCACCAGGCCGAGCTTGTGGTAGTGCCGCACCGTCTTGACGGTGACGCCGACGAATGCCGCCGCCTGCCCGATCGTGACTCCGTTCATCGGCACCATCCTGCCCTGTGCTCGGGCTCGGCGGCCAGGCGGACGACCGCCGGCCGCGTCCCACGATGGAACGTCCGGGTCATGGGTGTTCAGTCCGCCCGCCGAGCCGGATCGGCCTGCTCACCGCGGAACACCTCGTTGACGAGCCTGTGCTGGGCGGGGCGGAACTTCGCCGTTATGGACAGGTCTGCGTCGTCCACCCAGTTCAGTACGGCGGTCAGGGTCCTGCTGCCGTCGGGCGTGCTGTACATCAGCGTCGAGGAGCCGACGTTGCCGCCGTTGTGCGTGAGGACGGTGCCGCCACCATCCGTCTTCTGGACGAACAAGCCCAGCCCGTAGTCCATGTCCGGCAGGCCCGTGGGGTGCGGGGCGCACATCTCGGCCAGCAGCGGCGCCGGCAGGAGCTTGCCGCTCATCAGCGCGGAGATGAACGTGGCCAGGTCCTGGGTGGTGGAGATCATGTCGCCGCCGGTGGAGACCCAGGAGGGGTTGTAGCGGGTGACGTCGATCGTCCGCTCGCGGCCGGCGTCCTCGTAGCGGTAGTAGATGTGGGCGTGCGGCTCGGGCAGCTCCGGCGAGGCGTCCGGCACCACCGTGCCCGGCAGGCCGAGCGGCTCCAGGATCAGCCGCCGCATCTCCTCCGCGAGCGGGCGGCCTGTGACCTGCTCGATCAGCAGCCGGGCCAGCACGTAGTTGGTGTTGGAGTAGCTCCAGCCCGTCCCCGGCTCGAACCGGGCCGGCTTGGACAGCGCCAGCCGTACCAGCTCCTCGGGCCGGTAGGTGTGGAAGCGGCTGTCCACCCACTCCTTGCCCGTGGTGCCGTAGGGCACGGGGACCCCGTGCACGATCGATCCGTCCTCGTACACCTCGCCGACGAAGTTGAACAGGCCGCTGGTGTGCTGCAGCAGCATCCGCACCGTGATCCGCCGGTCCAGCCCGAACCCGGGCAGGTAGTCGGCGGCCGGGGTGTCCAGCTCGATGCTGCCCTCGGCCACCAGTCGCAGCACCAGGGCCGCGGTGAAGGTCTTGGTGTTGCTGCCGATCCTGGCGTGCCCGTCGACCGGCGGCTTCGCGGTTCCGCCCAGCTCGGCCGTCCCGGCGCTGCCCGCCCATTCGCCGCGCTCGTCGCGCACGCGCAGCGTCACCCCGAGAAAACCGGACTCGACGATCTCCTCCATCATCGTGCGCAGCTGGGGGCGGTCCGGCCCGGCGGCGTCGAGGGCAGCGGTGATCTCGCGGGCCATCTCGGTCGTGGCGGGGCCCGGCCGGGGCCGGCGCGTCTGGGCGGTCTCGACGGCGACGAGGACGGTGCGGCGGAAGTTGCCGGCCTCGGCCGGATCGTGCTGCTTCAGGAGGTTCATGGCCGCGGTCAGGGCCGGCAGCACGCGGCCGGCGATCTCGGCCACGGACGTGCCTGCCAGGTCCCTGGGCTCGGGCCGGTCGGCGAGCACGTGCCCGATCAGGCCGGTGGCCGGCGCGATGCCGCCGTCGGTGGCGATCCTGTGGGGCTTGCCTGCGGCAGTGGCCATCAGCGCCACGGCGCCGTACGCGGCGATCCGCAGGGTGCTCTTGTCCTGGTCGGAGAGGGTGATCGTCATGGTGGGCGCCCTTCGGGGTTGCCGTGTCCGGGTCGGCGTCGCCGCCGCTGCGCCGAGCTTGCACCCTGACCCGAGGTCAACCACAACGGTGATCTGTCTCACAGATGCTGTGCCAGGGCGAGCGTGCCCGCGGAACCTCAACCGCACTTCAGTACACGATCGAGTGCCGCCCGGCCCGCGGGCCCCCAGTGCGGTTTGCCGCCGGGAAGGCCCCGATCTCCGTGCTGCCCCATGAGCATCAGGAAGAGGCTCTTCATCGCGGCCAGCCCGCGGGCGCGCCTGATCGTCGCCTCGTCCGCCTGCGCGTACGCGTCGAAAAAGCGTGCGGCCGCGCCCGCGGGGAGCAGCACCCACGCGGCGCCGAGGTCCCACGCCGGATCGCCGGCGAACAAGGCGCCGAAGTCGATCACGCCCGAGAGCGTCCCGTCCGAGACGACCACGTTCGCGGGGTGGAGGTCACCGTGCACCCACACCGGCGGGCCCTCCCACTCGGGGGCCGCGACGGCATCGTCCCAGACGGCCCGGACCGCGCGGACGTCGCCGACGGCGTCCGGGTCGATGGCCTGCAAGAACCGCTCGAACCCGCTGGTGCACCTCTTGGGGTGGGCACCGAAGTCCGTGCCGGCCGGGGCCTCGGCGGGCGCCTCCACGTGGAGCGCCCGGAGGAAACCGGCCAGGGTGCCGGCCGCGTGGGCGCCGCGGCTGATCGAGGCGTGGTCCAGCGGCTCGCCGGGAACCCACGTCATCACCGTCCAGTGCTTGGGGAAGCGCTCGGACGGCTCGCCGGACCGCACCGGGGCCGGCACCGGGAGCGGCAGGCGCGGGGCCAGCACGGGCAGCCATCGCCGCTCCTTGAGCTGGAGTTCGGGGGTGGGGTCCATGCGCTGCATGCGCACGGCCAGGTCGTCCCCGAGCCGCCACATGTGGTTGCCCCAGCCGCCCGCCACCTCGCGGACGGGCAGGTCCGCGAGGTCTGGGTGTTGCTCCCGCAGCAGGTCGCGGACCAGGGCCGCGGTGATCTCGGTGTCGGTCATGCGACGTCACAGTACCGAGGTGGCGGGGCGGGCTCCGGCACGTTGCCGATCAACGCCCATGTCCGGGAGTCAGGCGTATCCCGCGGCTCGCCCGCCGTCCACCCTCTGGCGCGCGGCCACGCCCATGCGCAGAATTCGCGGCACCAGCGCCCGATGGACCGGCGACAACAACGTCCACACCACCTTTCCCAGCCGCCGCTCGTACCGCAGGTAGGTCGCCGCCGCCACCTGTCCCTCGACGGCCCGCACCACGATGTTGGCGGTCAGGAACCAGGACGCGGCCTCCATCCGGATCCAGTCCGGCCCTTGCTCGGCGATGCGCCATCCGGCCACGGTCTCCGGCGAAGGCTCCCGGCTGAGCCGCAGCCGGAGGCAGCCGCTCCAGATCAGCCGTTCCGCGGCGTTCGGCACGTCGCCGAACATTGCCCGGGCCCACTGCTCGGGGGTGGCGCGCACGCCGGTGGAGAGCGTGTAGTGGTCGGTGTAGTCGGACAGGGGGCTGAGTGCGCGGACGGGCTCAGGGATGATCATCGCGCTGGTCTCCGTTCATCTATACGCTACCGTATAAGGCGAGGTTAGACCCATTTATACGGCACCGTATAGATGGCGGACAGGGTGAGGTGGGACACATGGTGGGCGCGATCCGCACACCACGCGACAAGTGGGTCGAGGCGGGGCTCCAGGCGCTGGCCGCCGGGGGTCCGGACGCCGTCCGCGTCGAGGCGCTGGCCAAGCGGCTCGGCGTCACGAAAGGCGGCTTCTACGGCTACTTCGCCGACCGCGACGCCCTGCTGACCGCGATGCTGGACGCCTGGGAACGGGAGAGCATCGACGAGGTGATCGAGCGCGTCGAACGCGAGGGCGGCGATCCCAAGGCCAAGATCCAGCGGGCGGGCATGCTCACCTTCTCCAACGACCGCCTGCTGCCCATCGACCTCGCCGTCCGCGGCTGGGCCCGGCACGACGAGGCGGTCGCCGAGCGGCTGCGGCGGGTCGACAACCGGCGCATGGAGCTGCTGCGCGAGATGATCGGCACGTTCTGCGCCGACCCCGACGAGGTCGAGGCCCGCAGCGTGCTGGCCTTCTGCGCGGCGATCGGCGCGCACTTCCTGGCCGCCGACCACGGCGGACGCACCCGCGCCCAGGTCCTCGCCCACGTCGGCGACCTGCTGCTCAACCGACCCCGGCCGGCCCCCGGCGACCGACCTCAGGGGTAGGGGTGCCCCCTACTCCCGACGAGGCGCCGGAGCGCGCCTTGACCGGGCTCCTGCGAGCCGGCGGCAGCCGCACCAGGAAGGCCCGCGCGTGGAGCAGGTGGCGGGCCTGACGCCCGCTGGACGTTCAGCGGGTGGCGGGCCCGCCGGACAGCGAGCTGGGCGCGTTGACGTTCGCGCCCTCGTCCACCCCGACGCCGAGGCGGTCCACCAGTTCCCCGCCCATCCAGCCGGACGCCGCTCCCAGGGCCACCCCGGCGAAGCTCAGGATCAGGGCCGGGACGGTGGGAACCCAGTCGGTGCCGGTCCGCAGCCACCAGCTACCGGCGAACAGCAGGAGAACGAGCACGTTGCCGATCCCGTGCAGGGCGCCGATCCGCTTGGCCCGGCTGCCGGCCGGGATGGCGACCCAGTCGATGAGACCGAACACCCCCGCGACCACGCCGCCGATGAGCCCCGCGGCGATCGCGTAACCGGCGGCCAGCGGGAAGCCGGAGCCGTTGGTGATCAGGTGGAGGATGTCGAAGATGGCCGCTGTGACCAGCAGCCCCAGGGGGAAGACGATGAGCATGGGATGCACCGGGTGTCCCAATGCCTTGGCCTTGCTGTCCATGACGCTCCTTGCGCATCCGGAAGGTACGACAGCGGCTACCCTCCGCCGATGCGACCATGCCGCCCCAGGCTCATCGCCAGACGAAGCCCCGCCCTGGTCGCTACACACTCGGATGGCGGCAGGGCACCGCCACCGCCGTCCGGCCTGGCGGAGCCAGGTCCTGGTCGGGCAGGACGGCCCGCAGCACCAGGGCCGCCGGAGCGCTGGGGCCGATCAGCGTCAGGTTCCCGCCGAGCGAACGGGCCAGCCTGCGCGCCCGCAGCATGGCGGTGGCGCCGCGCGAGTCCATGAAGGTCACCCGCCGCAGGTCCACGCTCAGCCGCGGGCCGCGTTGCCGGATCACCGTGGCGAGGAATTCGTACAGATCGTCGGCGGTCAGCAGATCGACCTCGCCACTTACGCCGACGACGGGTGCGCCTGCGGACAGGCTCACGCTGAGATCCAGTCTCATGAAGGGTTCCTAGCTGGTGCGCGCCCGGCGCTCTGGTGCGCCGAGTCCCCTCCCGTACCCTCAGCAAGCCGCCTCAACCACGACCTACCTGTTTCCGGCCCCCCGGTTGAGGACGTGGACCGTGCCCGGAAACCCAGCCTGACGTCCTGGATCGTCACGGCGTACGTCCCACGGCGGCCGTCCTGAGTAGTCGCGTACGAGCGCTGACGCAGCGCACCGAGATCTCACGAGTTCCGGAACCCTCACGCCCACTTTGTGCATCCAACAGCGCGTGAACGTACGTCGCCTCATATATTCGGCCGCCCTGGGAGCCCCGGTCCTGTACGCCGCGGTCAACCTGATCGCGCTCCAGTCGATCGCTCCGACGACAGGAGAACTCAACCCCTGGTACGACGAACCATGGACTGACGTGTTGCTGGAACAAGTGGAGCTGGAGGTTGCGCACGCGCGGGATGTGACGCTCGGCATCACGCTGATCCTGGCCGCCGAGGCGGCGCTCATCGCCGTGCTCGACCGGCTGAACCATCGATCGCCCTCCAGGTCGACCGTGCCGACCGGCGTCTGGTTCATCCTGTACGAGCTGACCCTGGTCGTGGCGGTGCTGCTCTCTCCCCTGACCCGGTTCTGGCTGCTCAACGATGATGGCGATCTTGAGGTGCTGGCCCCTGCGTGGCATTCCGCCGGATTGATCGCCATCCCCGTCCTGACTCTCATGGGCCTGATCGCCTGGATGTCGGGTCCGCGCGATGCGCGGTGAGAGGGTCAGCGCGTTCTGGGAAGGTGCCCGCTCAGAGGTGATGCGGGCGACGGCTCGTTGTCATCGGTCGAGCAGGCGCCGGAGGTCCTCCAGGAGTTTGGCGTCGGCGGCCAGGTGCGCCTCGGCGTTCTCGAACAGCGCGTCGGCCAGCGGCGACAGCCCCGCCTTCGCTTCCCGCCCCGCGGCGATCTCCGCCCGCCGGCCCTCCAGCGCCCGGGAGGAGGCCGCGACCAGCTCCCGCGCCTCGCCGGAATCCAGCAACGCGTGCCAGCGCAGCGCCAGCGCGAAGTCGGACCTGGTGGAGTGCGGGGGTGCGGACAGCGCCTTGCGTAGCAGGTCGCGTAGCGTGTGGCGGCCTTCGGGGGTGATCGCGTACACGCGGCGCAGCCGGTCACCGGTGCGCTCCTGCGCATGTGTCTCGGCCAGCCCTTCGGCTTCCAGCTTGGCCAGGGCGTGGTAGACCGACCCCGGCTTCACGTCGGTCCACTGCTCCAGCGCTCCGGCCATGACGAGCTGGTTGATCTCGTAGCCGTGCCGCGGGCCTTCGTTGAGCACTCCCAGGACGAGCAGCCGGGTCGACGACACTCGAACACCTCCACGCGATAGTCAAGGTTGACCATATCAGCGGCCTCGTGCTCTGATAGTCAAAATTGAATAATCAAAGTGGAGGTGAGTGATGTTCTTGCTCGCGCGAAGAATGGACACGCTCGTCCGTGCGTACGCACGGCTCGGCAGATTCAGCGGCGCGGTGCTGGTCGCCCGCCGGGGCAGGCGGCTTTTCGCCAAGGGGTACGGCCGCGCCGACCACGAGCACGCTGTGCCCAATACGCCGCGGACGGCGTTCAGGATCGGCTCCCAGACCAAGACCTTCACCGCGATCGCGATCCTGCGACTACAGGAACAGGGCAGGCTTCGCGTCACCGACCCGATCGGCCGCCACCTGCCCGGCTACCCGCAAGGCGACGCGATCACCCTGCACCACCTGCTGACCAACACCTCAGGCATCCCCGACTACGTCACGACCGACGGCTTCACCCGCATCATGGGAACGCCGCGCACGCGAGCGGCGCTCATCGCCGACTTCAAGGACCGGCCGCCGCTGTTCGATCCCGGCGCGCGGATGAGTTACAGCAACTCGGGATGGATCCTGCTCGGTGAGGTGATCGAGCGGTCGTCCGGCCTGACCTACGGTGAGTACGTCCGCAGGAACGTTCTCGCCCCCCTGGCCATGGACCGCAGCGGCCTGAGCGACGATCCCGGGCGGGGACACGCCGTCGGCTACATGGCGAGTGACGGCCGGCTCACCCGCACGCCGTACCTGCACAATTCCCATCAGGACGCCGCGGGGGCCCTGCACTCCACCGTCGAGGACCTGCACCGCTGGAACCGCGGCCTGCCCCGGCTGCTGCGTCCCGAATCGCTCGCGGAGCTGGTCAAGCCGCACGTCACGGCCGACGGGATCGGCTACGGGTACGGGTGTGCGGTACGCGGGGACCGGGTCGAGAGCTCGGGCGGCACCATCGGCTTCGTCAGCGTCTCCGCGCACCACCGTCGTGACGACCTCTTCGTGACCGTGCTGTCCAACATCGAAAACGCCGCCTTCACCGAGATCGAGGCCGCCCTGGCGGCCATCGCCCGCGGCGAGCCGTACGAGCCGCCCAGCCGCCGGACCTTCGTCGTTGTCGACCCGGACGTCCTCGACCGGTACACCGGCCGTTACACGATGCGGCACCTGGGCCGTACCTCCACGATGGAGGTCACGCGCGCCGGCGACCGGCTGATGGTGCAGGTGCACGGGCTCGCCAGGACCGAACTGCGGCCCATGTCCGAGACGCGCTTCTTCGCCAGGATGAAAGGTGAGGTGGAGCTGGATTTCCGGGCGACCGGCGAGGTGGCGCTGAACTGGGCGGGCCACGACGTCACCGCCCGCCCCGCCGCCTGATCTTCTCCAACCTGGCAGCGCAAGGGTCCACCGTCCTGTGCCCGTCAGCGAAGGGTCGTGTTCACGCGATCAGGAGTGCTCCTTCACCGGGATGCCGGGTGCGAAGTGGGAGACGGCGGCGACCAGGCGGTCCTTGTCGAGGCGCCAGCCGGTCACTGTCCGGGAGGAGATCGCGACGTCGGCGGGCACCGGCACAAGATGCCGCAGGACGGCACGGGCCCTCGGGTTGTCCCCAGGCAGAGCCGGAGCTCCCTGCCTTCGGGTGACCCCGACGTAAGGCACCGAGGCGCCGCCCGCGGCCTGGCGCCAGAGGACGACACCCGTGATGTCCTCCCAGGGCACGTGGGCGGTGGTGGCGCTGTAACGGGCGGGGCTGCCGCCGAGCAGCACGCCGGTCTCGTCCACCTGGAACGCGACTTTGCGGCTGAACGCCATGTACGCCAGGTAGAGGCTGCCTGCGCCGGCAAGCACCACGCCCGGTATCTTCGCGATCAGCGGCATGTCCGTGATCAGGATGGCCACGGCGAAGACGCCGCAGCCCGCTACCAAGGCGATGGTCTTGCGGTCCCAGCCGTAGCGCGCCTGGTATGCGGGTGTGGTGCCGCCGTCCTTCATGGCTGGATCATGACAACGATCGGCGCCCAAGGGAAGCCCTCCGGGGGTGCCGCGCGGGGTTCGAGGGCACGTTCGCCGCCGTACGGGGAGGTTGGATGAACCCTCCAAGTCGGCGGCTTCAAGGGGCGCATCCGGCTCGCGCCGTGGAGCTGGCCAGGACTCTTCCCCTGGAGGTCACCCTGGTCGGCGGCAAGGGATTCTCGGCCGTCGAGCTGCGGCAGGCTCAGGACACGGTCGTCGCCTGGCTGCGGACCCGTCCTGAGGCGGCGACGATGTCGGCAGGGCCTGCCAAGGTCTCGGCATGACCATCGACGCGCGCTGACGCCGTTCCGCTGGCTGCGACCGCCGTACACAGCCTCAGTGATCTGGTGAGGCAGTTGAGCCATGAGCCTGGCCACGAGGCCGGTTGACTTCCGGCGAGGGTCCACGTCGCGGGGCCGGCAGCGTCACCCTCCGCCCGAGGTGGCGGGCACCATCTGACGCTTCGCCTCAGGCCTTGGCGGGCCTGGTGATGCTGTCGAAGTACAGCTTCAGCAGCTCCCGCACCCCCGGCGTCTCATGGATCTGCACGCTTGAGGCGTATCCAGCGATCTGCATGCTGGAGTACGCGGGAGGTATCGCCCCCGGCGTGGTGATCTGCGGCCACAGTTCGTTGGCCACCACTTCGAGCAACGCCACGGCGAGCTGATCGGGGGTCTTCCCGCCCTCCCAGCCCGGGGGCAGCGTGATCGCCGTGTCGGTGGCCGTGGAGACCACCTTGAGCCCCAGCAGCGCGTTGTCCCGGCCCAGGGTCAGGTGCTTGTTGACCCTGTCGATCAGGAGGTCCATCTGCTTCTTGAACTCGTCGAGCAGACCGGTGACCACCTCCTTGTACTCGGGTCCGTCCGGGATGGCCGCCAGGCCGGACAACGAGGAGCTGGGCAGCGGCTTCTCCTTGGAGTCGCGGTAGAGGTTGTGGGCCTGGATCCAGGCGCGTATCACCCGGGACGACATCAGCGCGTGGACCTGCTCCAGCAGCGTGCCCTTGCCGCCGCGCAGCAGATCCAGCTCGGCAGCCGAGAGACCGGGCTTGCCGCCGAGCAGGTCGACGGCCACCTGTTCGTAGTTGGCGGCGTTGACCTCGGCCAGCTCCGGGATGAGCAGGTAGTGCGCGTTGACCGCACGGTAGGCGAAGTCGATCGTGTAGTAGTTCTGGGCGAGCGTGTGCGACACCTCGTGCAGCAGCGCCGCCGCCGACTCCGCGTCGCCGTCGACGTTGTTGAGCAGTCTCCTGCCCACCTCGACCCAGGCCTTCTCCCCTTGACCATGAGCGAGGGCCCGCATCGTGCCAGGCAGGTCGGGGCCGTAGACGAAGCCCATTGCGGGGCCTTTGCCGGTCTGCGCGTGCAGGGCCTTGAACTTGCCGAGGATGGCGGGGAAGCGCGCGGCGGCCTTGTCCGCGCGCGTCCCGAAGCACCTCTTCAGGCTCTCCACCGCCGCGGGGCTCCCCGTGACGACCTGGTCGACGACCTCCTTCTCGATTCTCTGGATCAGCCCGTCGAACCATGGGTTCCTCGCGATGCCGGGAACCCAGCCGTGCAGGCGGTTGAGCGTTTCGACGATCAGGGGCAGCCCCTTGGCCATCTCCTCGCCGCTGGCCTTCCGTCCGGCGGGGTTCGTGGTCAGGTCCCCCGCGAGTCGGACCCAGGTGGGGGACAGCTCCTTGGTCCAGTGGGCGCGCAGGTCCTTGAGCACCTCGTCGTCGGGGAGATCGCGCCGCGCGCCGTTGACGAGCTTCACGTACGACTCGGCGACGTAGCCCGTCCTGGACCTGATCGCGTCGAGCATCGCCGCAGTGGGAATGGGGATCATCGCGCGCCTTCCTTGTCGTCGGCTCAGCGTGGACCCGCCCCGGTCCCCCGTCAGTGTCGCGGATTACAGCTTTCGCGAGGTCGGCGTGACGGGTCCCGGCCCAGGCTCGGGAGAGGGGCGTGCTTCGGGCTGCCGGTTCGTTCCCAGGGACCGGTGGGCGCCGTCGTCTCGGCATGCGCTAGCTCGGCGCGGCGGGCCGCCGCGACGGCCAGGGCCGCCAGCAGCGCGGTCGTGACGGCCGTCGCCGCGAGCGCGGTCCAGGTGGCCGCGTCGGGGTGGATCAGCGACTGGCCGCGCAGCGCCTGCCAGGCGGTGATGGTGAACACCGCGCTGTAGCCCAGGATGACGACCCCGGTGAACTGCGCGCGTACGCGTTCATGGCGCAAGAACCCGATCCGGGTGGCGAGGGCGGTGAGGAGCAGCACCGTGAGCACGAACACCTGGATGGAGTGCAGGCCGATGAAGTGCGGGACGCGCAGGTCGCCGCCCGTGGTGCTCCAGTTCGTGATCGGCATGCCGCCGCCGTCCGGCGCCCCGACCCCGTGCCCGCCCACCAGCGGGACCGGCCTGCCGTAGGCGTCCTGGACCGTGCGGGGCCCGGCTGACGAGGTCCACCCGGTGATGAAGGACGCCAGCGCCATGCCGAGAACGGCCAGCCCGAGCCCGGCGCGCAGGGCCCAGGTGAGTGCCGCGTCGCCGATGCGCTGGAACAGCAGCATGACGGCGACGATCAGGCTCGCCCCGAACAGCCCGAACACCCCGGTGGAGAAGATCTGCTGCCCGATCTGGTTGAACGGGTCGGTGCCGGCGTTGAAGTGGCTGAAGGTGCCGCGGGCGGCCTGCACCACGATGAAGCCGACGTCGATCAGCCCGGCGACGGCGAAGACTGTTCCGGCGATCCACATGGTGCGCCGCGCCCGACGCAGTTTCGGGATCAGCCAGGCGAGCGTCGCGCCGTACATGACGAACGACACCGCGAACTTCAGCGGCTTGGCCCAGATCGACTGTTGCAGGAGCTCGCGACCGTCGGCGAGGAGACCGGCGCTCGCGACGACCACCAACGCGGACATGGCCGCCACCATGATCGTGAGCGGCCGGTGCCACGACCGCATGCCGGGCCCTCGCCAGGTTGCGTACGGTGTATCAATTGTCATGCGTACATCGTATGGGAACACCTTGAACGAAGAGCGATTCAGCCGTTCATAGGCGGCACAAAGTGCACTAGTGTGCTAGGTAGTGAACTAGTACATTGAGGGAAGGCAGGCCATGGCATCGGCCAAGCAACGCCCGGATCCGCCCTACCGGCGCATCGTCGCGGAGTTCCGTACCCGGATTCTGGCCGGAGACCTGCGGCCGGGCGAGCGCGTACCGTCCATCCGGCAGATCGCCCAGCGGTGGGGTGTCGCGGTCGCGACCGCGACCAAGGTGGTGGCGGCCCTGCGTGACGAGGGGCTGGTCGAGGCGAGGGTCGGCGCCGGTACGGTGGTCAGCGCGCGCGAGAGCAGAAGGGAGCGGCCGGCGGGTCCAGCGGTTCAGCAGGCCGGCGTTCCCAAGGGCTCGCTGAACCGTGAGCACGTCCTGCGCACCGCGATCGCGATCGCCGACGCCGAAGGGCTCGGCGCGGTGTCCATGCGGCGGCTCGCGGCCGAGCTCGGCGCGGGCCCGATGTCGCTGTACCGGCACGTGACGGGCAAGGACGAGCTGGTGACGCAGATGGCCGACGAGGTCTTCGGCGAGGTGGAGCTGCCCGTCCCGGGGCCGGAGGGGTGGCGGGCCAAGCTGGAGCTCGTCGCCCGCCGGCAGTGGGAGTTGTCCCGGCGGCACCTCTGGCTGCCCAGGGCCGTCTCGTTCACCCGTCCCTTGCTGGTGCCCAACATGATGGCCCACACCGAGTGGACCCTGCGCGCACTCGACGAGCTCGAGTTGCCCATGGAGATCAGGGCCCGCGAAGCGCTCACGCTGCCCGCGCTGGTGCACACCGTGGCGCTGTCCATGGCGGAGGAGGCCGAAGCCGAGCAGGAGACCGGCGTGACGCATGACGGGTGGTGGCTGCTCCAGCGCGAGCGGGCCGGCGAACTTCTCAGCACCGGACGATTCCCGCTGCTGGCCATGCTGCCCGAGGAGACGGTGTCGGACCTGGACGGCATGTTCGAGTACATCCTGGCACGCCATCTCGACGGGTTCGCCGTCATGGTGAGCAGGGACGCGGGTCGTCCTCGGGGTGAAGCCGATGTGAAGCAGCCATGATGGCGCCGCGTGCTCCACTGGAGCATTCGACGGGGGAGACATCATGCGCTTCACGCGTTCACGCGCGCCGTTCGCCGAATCGGCCGGGAGCGTACCGGCTGGAGGCGCCACGAGCGGCACGCTCTACGTCACGAACGGCGACTCCGGCGACATCTCGCTGTTCCGCCTCGACGTGCAGGGCAGGCCGGTGCTCGACCCGCCGCTCGTCGCGACGGGCAGGCAGCCGCGGCAGCTCGTGTTCGCCCGTGACGGCCGCACCGCGTACGTAGCGACGGCCCTGGACGACCACGTGCACCAGTACCGGGTGGGTCACGACGGGCGGCTCGCCGTGCTGGCGCCGCCCATGCGGACGGGGGCGTCCCCGGTCGGGAGCGTCGTGGCGCCGTCGGGCAGGGCTCTCTACACGGCCAACACGGATGACGGCACCGTGTCGCTGTTCGCGATCGGCGACGGCGGACGCCTGCGCGTCCTCGGCGCCCCCGCCGTCACCGGGCAGGACAGCCCGCGCGGGCTCGCCATCACGCCCGACGGCCGCTACCTGTACGTCAGCCACGGCCGACCGGCGATCACCGCGGAGGACACCAAGCCGCCCGGCTTCGTCGTCGTCTTCGCGGTGCGCACCGACGGCACACTGCGCAGGATCGGCGCGCCGGTGCCGGTCGAGCGCGGCGGGCTCGGCATGTCGATCACCCCGGACGGGCGGTTCCTCTACGTCGCGTGCGAGGCGCTGACCAGCGTGTCGGACCGCCAGCTCTTCGGCTTCGCAGTCGGCGCCGACGGCTCGCTCAAGGCGGTCCCCGGCTCGCCGTACAGCACGCCGGACGTGCCCGTCAGCGCCGCGGTGACACCGGACGGGCTGCGGTTGTACGTCGCCGGCGGGGGCCTGGACCTTGATCTCGACGCGGCCACCAGTGTGTGGGGGTTCACGATCGCCGCCGACGGGGCGCTGATCGCCGTCCCCGATGCTCCCTTCGACGCCGGTCGCGGCCCGGTCGGCATCGCGCTGACGCCTGACGGGCGGCGGGCCTACGTCAGCACGCTCCGCGCCGAGCTCATCTCGTTCGCCGTCGGGGCGGACGGGAGGCTGGCACCGATCACGGAGGCCGTGCCGACGGGCGGGGTCCGTCCGCTCTTCCAGTCCGTGGCCGTCGGGCCGCGCTGACCAGAGGCGCACGGACACGGGGCGCGCGGCAAGGGCGTGTGCTGATGGGGGTGCGCCGGCCGAATGCGTGGGCCCCCTGCTGAGGAGCCGAGCACCGGAGGCGTAGGTTCATGTTCTTCACCGTGCTCGGCCCGGTAGGCGTGCAGGTGGCAGGCAGAACGCACGTGCTGCGACGGGCGCAGACGCGGGGACTGCTGGCGTTCATGCTGCTACGGGCCAACCGGGTCGTACCGGCCGAGGCACTGATCGAGGCCCTGTGGGGCGGCGCGGAACCGCGGTCGGCCCGCAGTCAGATCCAGAACGGGATGTCGGCCGTACGGGCGCAACTGCGCGCGCACGGCGGCGAGGAGATGTTGTCCAGCGGCCCCGCCGGATACCTGCTCACCGTCGCGGCCGGCCAGGTCGATCACGCGCTGTTCGAGCTGCGCCGCCGTGAGGCCGTCGCGGCGGCCGGCTGGTCACCCGGCCGGGCGGCGGCCGCGTTGCGGGCGGGGCTGGAGCTGTGGCGGGGGCCGGTGCTCGGCGGGGCGGCGGGCTCGTACGTCGAGCCCGCCCGTGCCCGCCTGCTCGACCGGTACCTCACGGCGCGGGAGGAGTTCGTCGAGCTGGAGTTGCGGCTGGGGAGGCACGGCGAGGTGGCGGCCGAGTTCCTGGCCGCCGTGGACGAGCATCCGGGGCGGGAACGGCTGCGTCGTCAGGTCATGCTCGCGCTGTACCGGTCGGGGCGGCAGGTGGAGGCGCTGCGGCTGTACCGGGAGCATCGGGCGCGGCTGGCCGAGGGGCTCGGTCTGGATCCGGGGCCTGAGCTGGTGGCGCTGCATCAGGCGATCCTGGAGAACGACGCGACGCTCCTGACCGCGGACGCTCAGGATGCGGCTGGAGGTGCAGGGCCGGCCCGGTCGGCTCGCCATCGACGGCGGCGAACCGGCCGGGCCCGGCCTCCCGCAGGCCGTTGACCGCTGGCGGCCGGCCGATGGCGGCCGGCCGCTACCGGACGGTGACCGGCAGCGTGGCCCTGGCCTTGGGCGACCCGTTGCACGACACGGACTGCCCCGTGTAGACCGTCGCCACCGAACACCCCTCGTCATCCACGACGGTCACCGTGACCGCGTACCTCCCGGGCACCGCATAGGTGTGCACCGGCGCCGCACCCCCGTCGGGCAGCTTCACGCCATCGCCGAAGTCCCAGTCGTAGCGGACGACCCGCCCGTCAGGGTCGGACGAGGCGGCGGCGGAGAAGGACACCCGCAGCCCCTCGACGCGCGAGGTGAGGGACGCCACCGGCCCCTGGTCCGGGCTGACGGCGACGGCCTGCAGCGCGGCCTGCTCGTCGCCCTTGCCCATGTCGTACGGCGAGCCGGGCAACGCCGTCAGGGCCCCGCCGGGGTCCACCGCGAAGCCGGACACGTCGTCGGAGTCGATGTTGGAGACGTACAGGCGGCGCCCGCTCGGCGACAGGGCCATCGCGACGGGCGACTTGTGCGCGTCCACCTCGCCGCGGTGCCGCAACACGCCGCCGGCGCCGATGTCGTACGTGGTGATCGACTTGCTGCCGCTGAGGAGGAGGCCGCCGTCGGCGACGTACAGGTGCCGCCCGTCGGGGGTCGCCACGGCCGAGATGGGCAGGTCGGGCGGGTCGAACGGCGAGCCGGCGACCTCGCTCAGCTCGCCGCCGGCGCCGATGGCGAAGGCGAAGAGGTCTCCGGAATCGGAGCAGGGCACGTAAAGATACTTCCCGTCAGGGGTGACGGCCATGGCGCCGCCCGACCTGCCGATCGGGGTGGAGGCGTGCCGCGGGGACAGTTCGCCGCCGGCGCCGATGGCGAAGGTCGTCACCGCGTCGAAGTCGCCGGCGTCCTTGCCGCGGTGGCTGACGTACAGGAAGTGACCGTCCGGGGTGACGGCCAGGCCGTTCGGCTGGACCTCGCCGCTCGCCACCGGTTCGCCGAACGGGCTCAGGGCGCCGTCCGGGGCGACGGTGAACGCCGAGATCGTGTTGTCGACCCGGTTGGACACGTAGAGCGTGCCGCCGCCTGGTGTGAGGGCGAGGCTGACGGGTTCGGTTCCGGTGGCCACGACGGGGCCGTACGGGGTCAGCCCGCCGTCGGCGCCGATCCGGTACGTCCTGATCACGCGCGCGTCGTCCCCCTTGTTGGGGTCGAAGCCGACGGCCACGTACGCCGTGCGGCCGTCGGCCGACAGGACGGTGCCGCGCGTCCCGCCGTCCGCGTTCACGGTGCGCGGCGGGGTCACCAGTCCGCCGTCGGCCCGGACGCGGAACGTCATCACATCCCTGGAGACCAGCCCGTTCACGTAGACCGAGCGCTCGGGCCCGGCGGCCACCCGGGTGGCGGCGGAGGTGGCGGTGAAGGGGGTCACGGTCAGGGCCAGGGCGGTGCAGAGCAGTGTGGTACGTCGGAGCTTCGACATGGCGAGTCAACCTCGAACTCTGGATTCCGTCGTCCCAGGCATCCTCCGGGCTGGGCCCATGCATCCCGTACACAAACCCCACACACCGCCACGCCGGTTCAGCGCAGTTGCGCGGTGATGGAGGAGTCGCGGATGGCGGTGTCGTCGGCCAGCATCATCGCCTTCGACAGGATGACGGCCAGCACCTCATCGCCCTCGAACGGCAGGAACACCCGCGCCCCGCTCCCGCCCGTGGGCACGATGCACAGGTACGTGTCGTTCGGTGACATGAGGATGTTGCCCGACCCCAGGTGGATCTTGTATGAGCGCAGATCACCCCGGACGTGCAGGAACCGGTCGTCCAGGAAGCACCGGTCGGCGATGGCCAGGCGGGGCAGGAGGCGCGACAGCAGATCGTGGCGGGTGCGGGCGGTGGCCGGGAGCGGCCCGAAACCGTAGGACGTCCAGTAGTCGCCGAACGGCCCGCCGTCCTGCCAGGTGGGGTCGGCGCCGACGCTGGCCACGCCCACGAACAGGTCGGCGTCGCGCATGACCTCGCTGAACACCAGCGGCGGGATCCGCGTCAGCGGAAGCGGCGGGGTGTGGCGGGGGTCGATGAAGCCGCCGTGGTGCGTCTCGGCGCCGGGCGGGTAGAAGCGCAGCTCGCCGGTGACGACGTGGAGGTAGGCGCCGGAGGGCGTCCAGTCGCCGGTGCGGTGGTCGGGGCCGCACCAGAACTCCGCCCGCACGCCCCAGCCGGGCAGGTCGCGGGTGGCGGGCGGGAAGCCGCCGTCGACGGCCATGTGCAGGTCGTGCCGCCAGCCGCGGGCGCGGGCCAGCGCGTGGAGCTGGTGCTGGCGCAGGACATGTCCGGCGAAACGGGTGGAGTGGCCACCGGCCGTCCGCTCGGCTCCGGTGAGGAGGTAGACCTCGCGATGCGCCTGCTTGAACGGCTGGGTGATCTCGTGCCGTTCCAGGTGGCGCCGCCAGCTCAGCACCTCGGCGGGGTCGCGGCCGATCGGGTGCCAGAGCCGGACGTCCGCCTCAGGGCCGGGGCGGACCTGCGCGCCGTCGAGGTCGCGTAACGCGCCCTCGGTCCACAGGCACGGGACGTCGCCGGCCAGCCAGATCAGCCGTCTGGCCAGGGTGCCGAGCAGCGGATGGTCGAGGTAGCGGGCCCGCCAGCTCCCGTACGTCCAGGACCGCTGGGCGAGGAACAGGCGATCGAGGCGCTCGGACTGGGCGGTGAGCATCTTGTTGACGTCCTTGACGACGCCCTTGAGGGCGGCGAGCTCCTCCGCGTGCCCGGCACGGACGCTCGCGGGCGGCGACTTGACCGTTCTGCCCTTGTCGTTGCGCCAGCTCAGGGCCGCCTTGCCGACGGTCACGGTCAGCTCGGCGGTGGTGCCCCCGACGGTCTGGACGAGCCGGCCGACCTCGGTCAGGCCGTAGTCGGGCACGCCGAGTTCCGCGACCTCCTCGCGGGAGACGCCGAGCGCCCTGGCCTTGGCGTCGAGGACGCCGTCGAGCACCTTGAGCGTGCCCCGGTGCGTCACGGTGACCGCCAGTCGCGCCAGCTGCGCCAGGGCGTCGTCGCCGTCGAGCCTGGCCAGGGCGTGGATGGCGGAGGTGGCGGTGGGGGCGTGACGCGGCCCGAGGTGCGGAACCTTGCGCAGCGCGGACTCGGCCAGCGCGGCCAGCATCCGGCTGGTGCCGGGCTGCGCGGGCAGGCAGCCGAGCATCCAGATGAGCCCGCGCAGCGCGACCGCGTTGTACGGGTCGGTGTGATGCTCGTAGTCGCCGTCCAGGGGAAGGGACCGGGGGCGGCCGACGAGCGACAGCCAGCCCGTGAGCCGGGCCCTGGCCGTCTCGGCGCCGGCCCGCTCCAGCAGGGCGCCGGCGGCGCGCGCCCACCTGACGGACGGCTTGGAGCCCGACGCGGTCAGCGCGTGTTCGAGCAGGGCGGTCCAGGTCTCGTCCAGCTCCTCGGACAGGATCCGGTCGGCCCAGGGCTCGCCCGGATTGAGCAGGGGTGATCGGATCTGCTCGACGAGCGGCGCCAGCACCACCTCGCGCCGCCACCCCACCAGGGCCACCCGCCGGACGCCCGCGACCTGCTCGGGCGTGAGGGTGTGACCGGCGTCGAGCCGGCACCGCAGGATGAACGAGAGCTTGCCGTGGCAGTACGTCCATTGGCGGGCGGCTTCGTCGAGGAACATCCCGGCGGCCTCGGGGGTCCAGGCGTCGGTGACGTCGTCGGTGATGATCATGGCCGTGCCCGCGTCGCGTTCGCCGTCGGGACGGGACAGCAGCCGCACGGCCTCCTCCACCCGGGAGGCGGCCGAGGCCCGCGTGGCCGCGCCCCTGAGCCGTTCGGCGGCGCCGGTGTCGAACCAGGAACCGATGCCCGGGTCCTCGCCGTGGGGATCGGCCGGTATCAGCGGCTCCGTTGCGGAAGACGTGGCGGAGTCCGGCGTCTCAGTGGTCATGGCGGGTCAGTGTAGGGAGAGCGGCCGACGATTTCCGATCACAGGGCCACCGCGGACGCCGCCGCGCCTTCCACGCTTCAGGCGCCTACCGCGACGGCGATCCGCACACCCCGTTACGTGGCCCGTTGACGCGCCGATCGGCGCGCTCAGCCCGCCGTTCAGGATTCACGTGCGGGCGGGAAGATCGTGGTGACGGCGCGCATGACGGCGGCGCGGCGGGCCGCCAGGGCCGGGTCGGCGGCGGCGTGGCGGGTGAGGGCGGCGAGTTCGGACTGGTCGATCCAGGTGACGGCGATCTGGGTGATGAGGGCCATCACGTCGATCGGGTCCCAGCTCGGGTCGAGGTCACCGGCCTGCTGGGCCCGGCGGATCTTCTCGACCTTGCCGAGGATGGCCCGGCGGTAGAGGTCGGGCGAGCCTTCGGCGGGTGCGGACGTCAGCTCCAGGCGGCCCCAGGCGATGAAGCGGTAGCGGTCGGGGTGGGCGGTGAAGTAGTCGAACATCTGCCCGGCGTAGGCGGGCAGGTCGGTGGGGTCGAGGTGGATGGCCTCGGCGGCGACCGCCAGCTCCCGCGCCGCCACGAAGCCGTACAGCTCCTCCTTGCTGCGGAAGTAGGCGTAGACGCGTTCCTTGCTGCTGCGGGCGGCCTTGGCGATCCGGTCCACCCGGGCGCCGGCGATGCCGTGCCGGGCGAACTCGGCCTGGGCGGCGGCGACGATGCGGTCGCGGGTGGAGTCGGTGCTGGCCATGTCTCTCACCTTAGTGATCCGAACCGTTCGGTTCGGCCAGGTGAGAGAGAGGAGTATGGTGAGGGAAGGCAATACCAAACCGTTTGGTTCTGTTCTTGCAGAGAGGGATTCGCCGTGCAGCAGCGCACTCTGGGCCGTCAGGGCCTGACCGTCTCGGCCATCGGCTACGGTTCGATGGGGCTGACCATGGCCTACGGCCCCAGCGACGAGCAGACGGGCATCGCCGCCATCCGCCGCGCGTACGAGCTGGGCGTCACCTTCTTCGACACCGCCGAGCTGTACGGCTGGGGCACCGGCTCCAACGAGATCCTGGTCGGCAAGGCGGTCAAGGACTTCCGCGACGAGGTCGTCCTGGCCACCAAGTTCGGCTTCGACCTGACCGGAGGGAAGATCAGCGGCCTCAACAGCCGCCCCGACAACATCCGCAAGGTCGCCGACGACAGCCTGCGCCACCTCGGCGTCGACCACCTCGACGTCCTCTACCAGCACCGCGTGGACCCGGCCGTGCCGATCGAGGACGTCGCCGGCACCGTCAAGGAGCTGATCGACGCGGGCAAGGTCAGGTACTTCGGCCTGTCGGAGGCCGGCCCGCGGACGATCCGCAAGGCGCACGCCGTCCAGCCGGTCTCCGTCCTGCAGACCGAGTACTCGCTGTTCGAGCGGGACGTCGAGGAGCTGTTCCCGGTGCTGCGCGAGCTGGGCATCGGGTTCGTCGCCTACTCGCCGCTCGGCCGCGGGTTCATCACCGGCACCGCCAAGCCCGCCGGCCAGTACGACCCCACCGACATGCGCAACGCCGATCCGCGCTGGCAGCCGGGCAACTTCGAGAAGAACGTGTCGGCCGTCCGGAAGCTGACCGAGCTGGCGGCGGCCAAGGGCGCGAGCGTGTCCCAGCTCGCGCTGGCCTGGATCCTCACGCAGGGCGAGGACATCGTGCCCATCCCCGGCACCCGCAGCCCCGAGCGGATGGCGGAGAACGCCGGCGCCGCCGGCCTCCTCCTCACCGAGGCGGACCTCAACGCCGTCGCCGAGATCCTGCCCACCGGCGGGTTCGGCGCCCGCTACGTGGAGCAGGCCCTGCCGATGTGGGTCTGAGCGGCGGGCCCGGGACGTGTTCCGCGGCAGGAACGTATGATCGTCGAGCGGCCCCCGGTCGCGGGCCTGGAGGGCGGTCGTGATGGCGCATCCCTGGCGCGGCTGGTGCCTCCTGCGTCCCGGGCTCATGCTGTACGGCGGCACGGTCGGCGGGAACGCGTTGCACGCGCACCACGCGGTTCAGCTCATCGTCGCCACCGAGCCGTTCACCATGGGCGACGCCCTCGGCGAACGGGTGACCACGGGGATCGCCGTCATCCCGCCCGACGTCGGGCACACGGTGCTGAGCGGGGCTCGCGACGCGCTGCTCGTTCATCTGGATCCGCGTAGTTCGCCGGGGCGGTTCCTGCTCGCGCGTTCCGGCGCGGGGGTGAGGGCCGCGACCTGGTCGCCGTCCGCCGGCGACAGGCCCGTCCACGACCTTCCGCCGGTCGGACGGGGGCCTGTGGGCGCACAGCCGGAAGGCCGCAGCAGCAGGTGGCCGGAAGGCCGCAGCAGCAGGTGGCCGGAAGGTCGCGAGGGCAGGCGACCGGAAGGCCGCGGGGGCCGCGAGGGCAGGCGGCCGGTGATGTTCGCCGAGCCGCCGGCCGGTCACGCGCGTTCCGCCGAGGCGGCGAGCGCGCTGCGGACGGTGGAGGCGTGGAGCGGCCGCGGCGGTGCCGGTGACGTCCCGCTCCACCCTGCGGTGGAGGCGGCGATCGCCGTCATCCCCGCGCTCCTGCCGTCAGGGCCGGTACGGCTGCGCGCCGTCGCGGACGCCGTCCACCTGTCGCCGAGCCGCCTGGCGCACCTGTTCAGCGCACACGTGGGCATCCCGCTCCGGCCGTACGTGCGATGGCTGCGCCTGAGGCAGGCCATCGACCGGGTGGCCGCCGGCGAGACGCTGACGGCGGCGGCGCACACCGCCGGATTCACCGACGGCCCCCACTTCACCCGCGCCTTCCGCCGCACCTTCGGGAACGCGCCCTCCGAGCTGGCCGCCGCGATCGACTGGCTGCCCTGAGGGACTCCGGAGCGCACGGCTACGAGCGCAGCTCACGCTTGAGGATCTTGCCGGTCGCCCCCATCGGCAGGCTGTCACGGAACTCGATGATCCGCGGGTACTTGTAGGCCGCCATGTTCTCCCTGCACCAGGCGCCCAGCTCGGCCTCGGTCACGTTCGCGCCGGCCGACGGGATGACGTACGCCTTGACCTCCTCACCGTGCGAGGCGTGCGGCACGCCGACCACCGCCGCCAGCGAGACCGCCGGGTGCGTCATCAGCACCTCCTCCACCTCGCGCGGGTAGACGTTGAGACCACCCCGGATGATCATGTCCTTGGTGCGGTCGACGATGGCGTAGTAGCCGTCCTCGTCGCGGGTGGCGACGTCGCCGGTGCGGAACCAGCCGTCCCGCAGCACCTCGGCGGTGTCCTCGGGCCGCCCGTAGTAGCCCTTCATGACGTTGTGACCGCGGACGGCGATCTCGCCGGGCCCCTCGCCCTCGACGGTGTTCCAGTCGCCGTCCACCAGCCGCATCTCCACCCCCCACAGGGGGAAGCCGATGGTGCCGGGCTTGGTGGGCCGGCTGAGCTGGTTGAAGCAGGCCGCGGGGGACGTCTCCGACAGGCCGTACCCCTCCAGGATCGGGATGCCGAACGTGGCCTCGAAGTCCTTGAGCACCTCGACCGGGCAGGCGGCCGCCCCCGACACCGCCACCCGCAGCGACCTGGGCACCTCGATCCCGTCCGCGTGGATCTTCGACAGCATCGCCCAGTACATCGTGGGCACCCCGGCGAACATCGTCACCTTCTCCTCGCGCATCAGCTCCAGCGCCTGGCCGGGCTCGAAGCGCGGCAGCAGCACGAGGGTGGCGCGGCGGCGCAGGCTCACGTTCATGACGGAGGTCTGGCCGAAGGAGTGGAACAGCGGCAGCACGGCGAGCGAGACGTCACCCTCGGGGTCGACGGGGAACATCTGGTCGCTGACGACGGCGTTGAGCAGCAGGTTCGCGTGGGTGAGCTCGGCGCCCTTGGGCCGGCCGGTGGTGCCGGAGGTGTAGAGGATGGCCGCGACGTCGTCCGGCCCGGTTCGTACCGTCTCGAACTGTCCGGGCATCCCGTCCAGCGCCGCCCAGAACGACTCGCCGTGCTCCGACTCCGTGGCCAGCGGCGTGGCGGGCAGGACGAAGAAGTGCTCACACCCCCGCGCGCCGTCGAAGCCCTCCCGCCCCCGCTCCCCTGTCGGCAGCTCGGCGGTGCCCTCGAAGCAGAACAGCGCCTTGGCGTCGCTGTCGGTCAGGTGGTAGGTGATCTCGCGTGGCCGCAGCAGCACGCTGAGCGGGACCACGGTCGCCCCCGCCTTGAGGATGCCGAAGTAGACGAACGGGAAGTAGGGCAGGTTCGGGCAGAGCAGCGCCACCTTGTCGCCCTTGCCGATCCCCCGCGCCACCAGCAGGCCGGCCACCTGGTTCGCGACGGAGTCCACCATGGAGTACGGCAGGCGCAGGTCGCCGAGGACCAGGGCGGTACGGTCGGGAGCGTTGCGGGCGCTGTCCTCCAGGATGATCGACAGGTTGAGCATCGTGACCCTCTCGTCGGAACGCGTCGTCCGTCCCCAGCATGCTCCGGCGGGTGCCGGCGGGACTTGTACGAACGTGCCGACTCCGTCCGGCCGCGCGGTGTGCCTGTCCCCCTGCTGGGCAAGCGGCCCGCGAGGCGGGACGATGGGCGCAGGGTCGCGAGGAAGGACGCCGTCATGTCCGTGCTGTCCACCAGACTTACCGCGAAGTACGCCATCCCGTACCCGTTCGTCTGCGCGGGAATGGCCTTCGTCGCCGAGACGCCCGAGTTCACGGCGGCGGTCACCAACGCCGGCGGGATCGGCGCGATCGGCGCCGCGCTCCTGCCCCCGGACCGGCTGCGGGAGATGATCCGCGAGGTCAGGGAGCGCACCGGCGGCCGGCCGTTCCACGTCAACCTCATCAGCTTCTTCCCCACCGGCGAGCTGGTCGAGGTGTGCGTGGCGGAGCGGGTGCCGATCGTCTCCTTCCACTGGGGCCATCCCCCGGCCGACCAGGTGAAACTGCTGCGCGAGGCCGGGGTGTCGGTGTGGGAGCAGGTCGGCTCCGCCGACGCCGCCAGGCTCGCCGTGAACGACGGGGCCGAGGTCGTCATCGCCCAGGGCTGGGAGGCAGGCGGTCACAACTACGGTGGCCTGCCGACCATGGTCGGCGTGCCGGCCGTCGTGGACGCCGTGGGCGGGCGGGCGCTGGTCCTGGCCGCGGGCGGGATCACCGACGGCCGTCAGGTCGCCGCCGCACTCTGCCTGGGCGCGGACGGGGTGTGGGTCGGCACCCGGATGGTCGCCTCGCGCGAGGCCCGCGTCCATCCCGAGCACCACCGGCGGCTGGTGGCCGCCGCCGGGGACAGCGCGGTGCTGACGTCGATCTTCGGGCCGGAGTTCCCGCGCTTCAACCCGATGCGGCTGCACCGCAACCGGGTGGTCGCCGAGTGGGACCACCGCCTGGCGGAGATCCCGGCCGACCTCGGCTCCCTGGACGAGGTCGGCACCACGGTCGTCCAGGGGCGGCGGACGCCGGTGCGCAAGTTCCCGCTGACGCTGGCGGTCGCGGAGACCGAAGCCGACTGGGAGGAGATGCCCTGGCTGATGGGGCAGGGCGTGGGCCTGATCCACGACATCAAACCCGCCGCGCGGATCGTGACGGACATGATGGAGCAGGCCGAGGCAGTTCTGACCCGTTTCGGATCAGGGGCCGCCGCCGAGTAGGCCGTCCCGCCGATCACTTCTCGGCGCCGAGCAGCCCGGCCACCACCGCCAGGTCGTCCGGGGCCGCCGTCAGCTCGAAGTCGCCGAGCTCGGGGTGGGAGCAGAGGAGCGCCACGCGCATCGGGTACGGGCGCACCTTCTTCCGCTCCGGCTTCTCGAGCTCCCGCCAGGATCGGACGGACGCGTCGGTCAGGTCGAGCTCCTCGTGACGCCTGCGCCAGGTCATGCGGCGCTCGGCGTACCGGAGGGTGCCCGTCCGCCACGAGGCGCCCTCACGCACGGCCACCGCGACGACGAGCCTGAGTGGGCCGACCTCGGCGCCGACGGCCAGTGCGGCCTCCACCTTCGCCCTGGTGCCGGCGGCGCGGCGGCGCTCCAGAACCGGGAACACGTAGACGGTCATCAAGAGCGAGGCCACGCCCAGAGCCTGTAACGCCACATCCATCCGGTCATCGTCACATCCGCCGCCACACTTGAACAGATCAAGCGCCACGACGTCAGCCGCAGGACGTGCAGGAAGTGGCCCAGCGCTCAGATCATGCGTCGCAGCGCGACCTCCACGGCGTCGATCAGCGGATCCCCCTCGGTCCGCGGGTGCCGCGCGAGGCCGAGCTCGACGTCCGGCAGCGCGGGCAAGGCATCCTCGTCGTGGCAGGCCATGGACGGTTCGAGGTTCGAGGGCATGAGCGCCGCGACGCCGAGCCCGGCCCGGAGCGCGGCGAGCACGCCGACCAGGCTGTTGCTCTCGAACACCGTCCGCCACCGCCGATCGGTGCGCTCCAGCGCCTCCAGCACCGCCGTTCGCCAGAAGCAGGGGTTGGAGAACAGCACCACCGGCAGCGGGTCGGTGGTCACGTCCACGCCCTGACCGACCGCCCAGACCAGCGGGCGGCGCACCGTCCAGCGGGGCGGCCCGGGAAGGTCCGGCACCTCGTCGAGCACGAGTTGGATGCGGCCCGCGTCGTAGGCCTCCCGGATCGCGGTCTTGGGCAGGGTGAGCACCTCCAGCGTGGTGCCGGGGTGCACGTGGGCGAGGTCGGCGAGGGCCTGCGGGAGCTGGGCGGCGGCGAGGTCCTCGTGCAGCCCGACGCCGCAGTGGCCGGTGAGCGCGCGCCCGGCTTCGGTGAGCGCCTGCGCGGAGAGCGCGAGAATGCGGTCGGCGTACGGCAGCAGCTCCTCCCCCGCCCCCGTCGGCGAGACGCCGGACGGCGACCGGTGCAGCAGCGGCCGGGCTGGCCGGGCTCGCGGCCGCGCTGGCCGGATTCCTGCTGGCCCGCCGCTCGTCCGGGCGAGCGAGGCGGGGGCCGCCTCCGTCAGGTCAGGCCGACAGCGCGCGGACCGCTTCGAGGATCACGGCGGCGACCTCCTTGGGACGTGACACCGCCACCGCGTGCGAAGCCCCCGCGACCTCCACGCCGCTCGCCCCCGCCCGCGCGGCCCCGAACCGCTGAACCTCGGGGTTGATCGCCTGGTCGGCGCCGGCGATCACGGCCCAGGCCGGCTTGGTGCGCCAGGCCGCCGTGCTCGCCTGGTCGGTGAAGGCGGCGGCGGCCAGCGGGCGCTGCGCCACCGCCAGCACGCGGGTGACCTCCTCGGGCACGTCCGCGGCGAAGACCCGCGGGAACGCCTGCGGGTCGATGGTGAACTCGACGGCGTCCCGGCCGTCCTCGCCAGGGTAGGCGGACTGGCGCAGGCTGGCGGCGAGCGGCGGCTCGGCGAAGCGTCCCTGCAGCTCGCCCAGGCTCTCGCCCTCGTCGGGGACGTAGGCGGCCACGTAGACGAGACCGGCGACGTTCTGCGCCGCACCGGCCACGGTGATGACGGCGCCGCCGTAGGAGTGCCCGGCCAGGACGACGGGCCCGTCGATCCCGGACGCCACGGAGGCGACGTAGGCCGCGTCGGCGGGCAGGCCGCGCAGCGGGTTGGGCGGCGCCACCACGGGGACGCCGTGCTGCTGCAACTCGGTGATGACGCCCGACCAGCTCGCCGCGTCGGCGAACGCTCCGTGGACGAGCACGACGGTCGGGGTGCTGCTGTGTGGCATGCGAATGCTCCTCAGATGGAAGGTGTTCCGGGTGGCGATCCAAACAGGCCGCGACGAGCGGGTACGAGGCGGAAACGTACTTCTGCCTGTGGTTCTGCCTCGTGCTGCGCTGGGGGCGCTTGCTTGGATGTGGAGCGAAACGGGAGCTCCCCTCCTATGCCGGAGCCCCGCCCCTTTTCATGCCTTTGGAGCGAACATGAGCAAGCCTGTCCTGGAACCTGCCGCGCAAGCCTTCGCCGAGGCGACCGCGCAGCCGCCGTACCTCTTCCAGCTTCCTCCGGAGCAGGGCCGCAAGGCCGTGGACGAGGTGCAGTCCGGCCCGGTCGCCAAGCCCGACGTGGACGAGGAGTGGGTGACGGTGCCCGGCGGCCCCACGGGCCGGGTCAAGGCCCGCATCGTCAGGCCCGCGGGCAGCACGGGCGCCCTCCCGGTGATCGTCTACATCCACGGCGCCGGCTGGGTGTTCGGCAACGCCCGCACCCATGACCGGCTGGTCCGCGAGCTCGCCGTGGGCGCCGGCGCCGCCGTCGTCTTCCCCGAGTACGACCTCTCGCCCGAGCACCGCTACCCGGTGGCCATCGAGCAGAACTGGACGGTCGCCCGCTGGGTCGTCGAGCAGGGCGCGTCCAAGGACCTGGACGCGAGCCGGATCGCGGTGGCCGGCGACTCGGTCGGCGGCAACATGACCGCCGCCCTGACCCTGATGGCCAAGCAGCGCGGCGGGCTGACGCTGCGTCAGCAGGTGCTGTTCTACCCGGTCACGGATGCGTCCTTCGACACCGGCTCCTACCAGCAGTTCGCCGAGGGCTACTTCCTGCGCCGCGACGGGATGCAGTGGTTCTGGGACCAGTACACCACCTCCCCGCAGGAACGGGCCGAGATCACCGCCTCCCCGCTGCGCGCCACCACCGAGGACCTGACCGGCCTGCCGCCCGCACTGGTCATCACCGGCGAGGCCGACGTGCTGCGCGACGAGGGCGAGGCGTACGCGAACAAGCTGCGCGAGGCGGGGGTGGCGGTGACGGCCGTGCGGTACCAGGGGATCATCCACGACTTCGTGATGCTCGACGCGCTGCGCGGGACGCAGGCGGCCGCCTCGGCGATCGAGCTGGCCATCGGCACGCTCCGCCGGGCGCTCACTTCTGCGAGCTGAACTCCGCCAGGCGGTCCAGCTCCTCGATCACCGCGGCCGCCCGCGCGGTGTCGGCTGCCGCCTCGTACAGCTCGACGGCCTCGGCGAACGCCTCGCGGGCCGCGCCGGGCCGGCCGAGCCGCACCAGCGCCTGGCCCAGGTTGGTCAGCGACAGCGCCAGGGCCCGGCCGATCGGGCGGGTGCGCAGCTCCGACAGCGCCTGCTGGTAGTGGTCGGCGGCCTCCTGCCAGCGTCCCAGCTGGAGGTAGGACTCGCCCACCACGTCCAGCGCCGCGCCGATCGCGTGGTTGGTGATGGCGGGCGAGCCGCCGAACGAGGGGTCGCGCAGCCGTTCCACCGTCGCCAGGCAGTGCCGCAGCGACTCCTCCAGCCGGCCGAGCCTGCGCAGGCAGTTGCCGACGCCGACCAGGGCCTGGGCGTGGCCGTCGGCGTCCCCGGCCTGCTCGAAGCACTCCGCCGACCGGCGGCTGTGCTCCAGCGCCGTCTCCTTGCCCGGCTGGTCGTCGCGTCCCCACAGCGCCCAGGTCGCGTACGTGAGCGACCAGCCCTGCTGGCGTACGTCGCCGCTCCGGCGGGCCAGCTCCAGGGCGCGCAGGGCGGTCGCCTCCGCCTCGCCGTAACGGGCCAGGCAGTACGTCTGCGCCCACGACAGGTAGTTGAGGTGCGCGGCCTCCTGCACCGGGTCGCCCATCGCGCGGGCGGCCCGCGACGACAGGCCGAACACCTCGGGCCAGTGCCCCCAGTGCATCCACAGGTCGGAGAACCAGTGCATGGCCTCGGCCACCTCGACCACGCGGGCGTGCTCGCCGAGCCGGGCCGTCTCACGCAGCGCCGCCAGCCACGCCTCGCCCTCGGCCATGAGCCACTCCCTGGCCTGCTGCTGATCGTCCAGCTCGACCAGCGAGTCCCAGCCGGGCGGCGGCGCCCCGTAGTCGGGCTCGAACCAGCGTCCGGCCACGGTGGCGATCTCCAGCAGCCACGCGTCCATCCGCCGCCGCGCCAGCTCCTGCCCGGCGACGGGCTCCTCCTCCGACAGCCGGGAACGCGCGAACAGCCGCACCAGGTCGTGGAACCGGTAACGGCCCGGGTACGGCGACTGCAGCAGACCGAGGTCGACCAGCTCCTCCAGCGCGTCCTCGGCCTCGGCCGGGCCCAGCTCGGCCAGGACCGCCGTCAGCGGCACCCCGAAGTCCGGCGCCGCGGCCAGCGCCAGGCGGCGGAAGCCGCGCCGGGCGGGAACGGACAGCTGCCGGTACGACAGCGCGAAGGCCGCCGCCACCGACAGGTCACCGGCGGCGAGCGACTCCACCCGCCGTCCCTCGTCGCTGAGCAGGGCGGCCAGCTGCCCGGGTGTCCAGGCGGGTCTGCTCTGCAGCCGGTTGCCGGCGATGCGCAGCGCCAGCGGCAGGTTCTCGCACAGGCTCGCCACCCGCGCCACCCCGTCCGGGTCGGCCTGCGCGCGTTCGGCGCCCACGATGCCGCGCAGCAGCTCGGTCGCCTCCCCGGCGGCCAGGTGCTCCAGTGGGAGCTGGTGCACGCCCTCCAGCCCGGCGAGCGGCCGGCGGCTGGTGATCAACGTCATGACGGGGCCGCCCGACGGCAGCAGCGGGCGTACCTGGCTCTCGTGCGCCGCGTTGTCCAGGATAACCAGGCAGCGCCGCTCGCGCAGCAGCGCCCGGTAGTTGCCCGCGCGGTCCTCCTCGTCGGCGGGGATGCGCCGCTCGGCCACACCCAGGGCCTTGAGCAGCCGCGACAGCGCCGTAGCGGGTTCCAGCGGGGCCGCGTCCATGCCGCGCAGATCCAGGTAGAAGCAGCCGTCGGGGAACAGGCCGGCGAGGTGGGCGGCCGCCCGTACGGCCAGCGCGGTCTTGCCGATGCCGGCCGCTCCCGACATCGCCGCCACGACGGCGTCCTCTTCCTGTACGACCAGGTCACGCAGCAGGCCGAGCTCGCGCGTCCGTCCGGTGAAGTCGCCGACGCCGCGGGGCAGCTCGCACGCGCCCGGCGCGCGGGCCTCCTGCCGCGGGCGGCCCGCCCTGGCGGCCTCCGACAGGCTCGCCTGCCGCTCCTCGTCGAGCCGCAGCGCCTCGGCCAGCGCCTGCACGGTACGCCGCTGCGGGCCTCTGCTGGTGCCGCGCTCCATGTCGCCGATGGCGCGTACGCTGACGCCGGAGGCGTGGGAGAGCTCCTCGATCGTCAGCCTGGCCGCGTGCCGCATGCTCCGCAGCAACTCGCCGAACGACTCCGCCACTCGTCTCCCTCATCTCCCGGATCTCGCAGAACACTATCCGCTCGCTGAGGGCCTTTGAGCCTCTGACCGGGAGAGATGCGCCACCACGGCCGCGGACGGGCGGGGGCCGCCGAGGTGGGTGTGCGGGACCGGCAGCCTGCCCCGCGACACGTCCGGCTTCAGAGAGCCGGACGCGAGCCGCGGTGACGTCAGGAGGACGTCAGGAGATGGTGAGCGTGCCGTTCGCGTTGCGAGCGCACGTGACGATCGCGCGGGGCACAGCGGTGAAGGCGCCGGTCAGGCACCGGCCGAGGACCGTGTGGCCCGCGGCGTTGGGGTGCCACGACTCCTGGCAGGTCTGGAAGTAGGTGACGCAGGTGTTCGCCGCCCGCTGGATGCCGATCTTGT
Organism: Nonomuraea sp. PA05; assembly: GCF_008086045.1. GTDB lineage: Bacteria > Actinomycetota > Actinomycetes > Streptosporangiales > Streptosporangiaceae > Nonomuraea > Nonomuraea monospora. The sequence goes on from NZ_VSEY01000012.1 coordinate 37,419, forward strand.
CCCAGCCGGACAGGCTGGTGATGAACGTGCCGGACGGCCCGTCCTGCACCCGCACCGGTGTCGCGAGCGCGCCCGCCGGGCTGCCCGCATTCTCGCAGAGCCTGGCTCCGTCGAAGGCCTGCTGGACGTCCAGTACGCGCAGGTCGGCCGCCGGGCGTTCGGCTGCCAGCGTGGCCTGCGCGTTCTTGACCAGGGAGCCGAGGTTCCGGGAGAAGACGTGCCCAGGGGCGAGGCTCGCGCGGTGGATCGGGCACCCGGCGGCGTAGCGCTCGGCGCCGAGGGCGCGGAACTTGTCGCGGGTGTCGGTGCGGTTGTCCTCGTCGTGGTACTGCGGGGCGAGCTCGGGCGGCAGCGGGTTGGTGTAGGTCTGCAGGATCACCTGGTGGACGCCGTCGGCGTCGATCTGGGCGAGGGTGTCGAGGATCTGGCGCAGGGCGGCGGTGGTCTCGGTGGTGGCGGCGGCGACCTCGGCGTCGGTGGCCAGGTCCGCGGCGGTGCAGGGCTTCTGCGGCACCTCGCCCTTCAGATAGGCCCAGAACTCCCACCAGCCTGTCCAGGCGTCGGCGATGAAGCGGTTGGCGCACAGGGTGGCCACGTCGCCGAAGGTGAACTGGGTGTTGTTGGAGCCGAGGCCGACGAGGACGACGTCGATGTCGTGCGTCTGCGCGATGGAGCGCAGCTGGTCGAGTTGCGAGGCGACGGCGCGGCCCTCGGCCCTGGCGCTTGAGGGGGCGGAGACGTCGGCGGGCTGGGCGCCGGAGCACGCGAGGTTGAAACGTTGCTGGATGCCGGGGAGCGACGCCGCGAACACGGAGGCGTTCGCCGACCGGTGGCAGAAGTAGGCGTTGCTGTTGGGCGCCGACCAGCCGGGGAAGGCCTGTGCCGTGCCGGAGGCGTCGACGACGGGCTGGTAGTCGCCCGCGCCCTCACCGCTGACGAAGCTGTCGCCGAGCGCGACGGCGGCGGTGGGCAGTGCCGCCTGTGCCGGTCCGCTCTGCACGGCCTGGATGCCTGCCGCGCTCACCAGGAACATGACTACCGCGGCGGCACGCTGAAGTAACCCCATAACCACCTCATTTCCTACTAAATGAGCATGAAGTACGCATGTGTGGATCACAACATGCCGCACAGAGGGCGTCAACATGCCCGCCTCCGGCGAGTGGCACCGCCTTCAGCACCAGCCGGTCAGCACCCCGGTCACGGTAGAGTTCTGGCGGACTCTCTTCAAGGCGGACGGGCACGGGTGAGCAAGGCCAACGAGCTGATCGGCACGGCGATGGAGGCGCTCACCCGCGAGGACCAGGCGGCCTTCGACTCCGCCGCCGCCTTCCTGGCCGACCGCGACGACGCCGACCGCGTGCTGGTGGAGGCCGTGACCCGGGCGATCTCCGGGTTGTGGCGCAACGGCTGGCAGCCCGCCGACGTGGTCAGGATCGCGGCCAGGCGGCTGACCGACTGGCACGGCCGGGTGGCGGCCGACCTCATAGCCTGGGAGCTGCGCGCCTACGCGCCGGCCACGGTGGACGAGCGCTGGCGCGACCAGCTCGCCGGCCTTGAGGCCACGGTGTGGTGGAAGGGCGGCTACCTGGCGGCGCGGCAGGCCCGCGACGGGGCCCTTCGGCTGGTGACCGTCTCCGGTGTGCTGGAACTGCTGGGATCGCTGACCGGGCTGCCCCGGCTGGAGTCGCTGGGCCCGCCGCCCGGGGCCGCTCGCCGTCCGGTCCGGGCACGCTCGCACACGGTCAGCGAGAAGACGCTGGCCCGGGTACGGGCGCTGCTGGCCAAGGCGGAGTCGACGACGTACGAGGCGGAGGCGCAGACGTTCACGTCGGCGGCGCAGAGCCTGATGGCGAAGTACAGCATCGACGCGGCGATGCTGGACGCGCAGCCGGGCGGAGGCGAGGCCCCGGCGGGCATCCGGGTCGGCGTCGACGCGCCGTACGAGCAGCCCAAGCTCGTGCTGCTCAACCTCGTCGCCGAGGCCAACAGATGCCGGGTGATCTGGTCGCAGGAGCTGGGGTTCGCCACCGTGCTGGGGTTCGGGGCGGACCTGTCCTGGGTGGAGATGCTGTTCACCTCGCTGCTGGTGCAGGCGCAGACCGCGCTGGTGAACTCGGGCACCAAGAAGCACGGCACCGGCCGGTCCAGGAACAAGACGTTCCGCCAGTCGTTCCTGTCGGCGTTCGCGTCCAGGATCGGCGAGCGGCTCGCCGAGGCCACGGCGGACGCGGTCGCGCAGGAGAGCGCCAGCAGGGGCACCGACCTGGTGCCGGTGCTGGCGGCCCGCGAACAGGAGGTGGAGCAGGCGGTCGAGCGCCTGTTCCCGAACCTGGTCTCACACAGGATGCGCACGGCCTGGGACCGGGAGGGCTGGGCGGCCGGCCGGACCGCCGCCGATCAAGCCAGCCTCGGGACGCGCGACCGATAGCACCGCGAGGGCTCGCACAGGCGGCACGGCCGGAGATCCTCAGGTCTCGCGCTCAAGGGCAAGCTCGTCAAAACCCTCCGGCGAGGAGACGCCGGCGCGCCACACCTCGAACTCCCCCGCGTCGGCGCCGGCGCCGCAGACCGGGCAGCCGATCTCGTCGCGCGGCCACGAGGACATCACCTGCAGCGCACCGGTCTCGAAGTGGACGTCGATCTGCCGGGCCAGCGCGATGGGCTCGGCATGCCCGGTGACCAGCCGAATCGCCTCGCCTGCGATCATCGCCGCGACCAGGGCGATGTGCGGCGGGAACGCGATCGTGACGCTCCCGAGGCCGGAGCGCAGAGCCGCCCCGAGCTTGGTGAGGTACCTCGGGTCGTTGCGACGGTAGTACAGATGCAGGCAGTCCAGGCAGCCGGTCTCGAAGGGCCGGACGGTGAACATCCGGCCGCGGGTGACGAACGAGCCGCCGCCGACGTACGGGACGGATTCCCGCACGCAGCCGGCGTTGACCCGCCGCTGCGCGATGAAGGGCGGCTCGTCGATCGCGCAGATCGCCACGTCGGCTCCCCGCACCAGCTCGGCGGCCTGGGTCGCCGACTCGATCCTCTGCTGTACGGGGACGAAGGCGACGTCGGGGTTGAGCTGACCGGCGAGCCGCGCGGCAGCCTCGCTCTTGTAGGAGCCCAGGTCGCTCTCCCGGTAGAGGAACTGCCTGTTGAGGTTGGTCCGCTCGACCCGGTCGTAGTCGACGGCCGTGATCTTGCCGAAGCCCGCGCCCAGCAGCAACGGCAGGATGTACGACCCGCCGCCGCCGAGGCCGAACAGGACGCAGTGCGCCGCACGCAACCGGTCCTGCACGGCGCCCCGGTGTGAGGACAGCCGGTCGTAGTGGCTGAAGTAGTTGATGTTGCCCACATAACGGCTCAGGTCGTCACCGTCGTACGCGGTCGGCTCGGCGTCCTCGACGAAGCCGCGTCCGTCCAGGTCGCGCACGGCGTCGAGCACGTCATCGAGGCCGAGGTGCGGGAACGCCTCGCGGACGACGGCAACGACCTCGCCGAGCGGCCGGGCGCCGTCCAGCGCGTTGACCAGGGTCCACAATTCGCCGTACGGGTCGGAGATCTCCACCGTCACGCCGGCTTGCGCGCCGATGCGGAAGCACCCGTCGTCCAGCCGGTATTTCGGATAGATGGGCTTCACGCGAATGTGTCGGTCCAAGGAAAGGGGGTATGCCATCGCGTATTCCTCCACACTTGTTGTCGGCCGTCCCTCAGGGCGGGCGGGGTTCCGGGAGCCGGCACGAGCCGCCGGCTCCCGGAACCGTCACACCTGTGTTCCGCGCCTGGGTTTAGAAGAACACCCAGTTGTTGTCACCTTCGAGCTCGGGCGTGTCGCCGGAGAGGTCAATCTCGTACCGCATGTGGTTCACCTCCTCTCGAGAAGAACCTGACCGGCCGGGACATGAGGCCGGCCAGGCTTGTCACCGCCACCAGGGCCGCCGCGAGGAGAAACACCGCGCGCGGCCCGGTGGCGGAAGCCAGGAGACCCGCGAGGAGAGCCCCCACGGGGAAGAAGCCGATCGAGGCCACGAGCAGCGCCGCGAACACGCGCCCGCGGACCTCGGCGGGAACCGCGGTCTGCACCACGGCCATCAGCAGCACGTTGGCGGCCGCGTTGGTGAAGCCGACGCCGAGGAACAGCAGCGTGGTCAGCGTGGCTCCGGCGGTGAGCCCGGCCGCGGCCAGCATGACGGCCTGCGGGAGCAGTAGCGCGACCGCCAGCCGCACCGGGTTCCGCGGCGTCGGCCGCGCCCCCACGAGAAGGCTGCCCAGCAGCGCCCCGAGCCCGAAGGCGCCCAGCACGATCCCGTACGCCGCGGCGAACGGTGCGACGGTCTGGTGCAGCAGAGCCGGCAGGCCGACCTCCAGGACCCCGGCGAAACCGATGTTGCCGACGGCGGCCAGCGTCATGATGACCTTCAGCAGCGGAAGTTCCCGCATGACGCCACGCAGCCCGGCCGCGCGCGCCGCAGGCGCCATCGCGTCGTTCGCCGGTCGTCTCATGAGCCAGAGCGTCACCACGGACACGAGATAGGAGATCGCATCCACCGCCAGCGCGGGCCCGGCGCCGAAACGGGCGACGGCGACGCCCGCGATCACCGGGCCGCCGAGGGCGACGGCCTGCGTGGTCGCGTAGTTGAGGCTGGTCGCCCGCTGGATGCGCGACTCGTCGACGATGGCCGGGATGATGGAGAAGCTGGCAGGCAGGAACGTTCCAGAAGCCAGGCCGAGTATCGCGGTGGCCGCGCACAGCTCCCACACTCCGGCCCTGCCCGTCCACGCCAGCAGGCACAGGACCCCGATGACGACCGCGCGGGCCACGTCGGCCGTCAGCATGATCTGACGCGGGGGGAACCGGTCCGCGAAGGGACCGCCGAGAAACAGCCCCGCGAGCCGCGCCGCGCCGTAAACCGTGAGGACCAGCGCCAGAGTCCCCGTGCCGTACCGTTGCAGGAGAATCGCCGGCAACGCGACGACGAAGAAGCGGTCGCCCAGCCCCGACAGCGCCTGGCCGGTGATCAGCAGTGCCAGCGGCGGCAGGCTGAGACGCCTGCCGGGCCGGATCATGCTGCGCGGCGTGGGGCTTGGCATGAACGACCTCGCGATCTGTTTGCGGTTGAGCATGAGGGATTCGCGGGTTCGCTGGCAGCGGATGAGTCTCCTGTGACATCTATGCGGATCGGATCGCCCCGCCGAGGTCGCGCGTGGCACCGTTCGCGCAGGTCAGATCGTCATCGCGGGAATGACGGGGTGATGAGGTCTGGTCCGGTGGATGGGAGCGCCGCGGCCGTCGGCGGACGGTCCACTGCTGCTGGACGGGGCTGCACAGCCGCAGGACGGCTTGGGCGATCTCGTCGGCGGTGCCGCGCCGGTTGATGGGATGGAGGGCGGCGCTGCTCCGCCTCGGACGGCGGCACCCAGCTCATCGGCGAGTTGTCCACCCGCAGCTCCGGCTTCCGTGCTCGCTGGGCGCAGCACAACGTCCGCCTGCACCACACCGGCGCCATCCGGCACGCCCGGTGATCAACGCCATCAGGACCAGGAGAAGCAGTCACGTTGATCGGGCGCGCTCGGGTGAAGGGCGGAGCAGGTCAGGCGATGAGGGTCCGGGCCACCTCGCCGTTGCCGCGCAGCGCTTCGGCCTGGCCGCGCAGCAGGTCGGCGGTCAGCACCCAGCGGCCCTGGCCAGTCTCCGCCGCGAGGCTGCCCGCCTCCATGGCCGCGGTCAGGCCCAGGACCGTGTCGCCCATCTGCGTCGCCGACCACGCCTGGTTCGTGAGGGCCTGAGCCAGCAGGCCCAGCCGTCTCTGGTCACGCAGCCCCGCGACGGCGCCGGTCAGGAAGACGCCGGCGGTGTCAGGCGCTCCCACCGCGCCCGCGGCCACACCGAGCAGGAACAGCCGCTCCGGGTCCAGCTCGACCTGGGACATCAGGTGTGACAGCCGCTCGACCACCACGGCTCCCCGCTCGACCGGGGCCGCGAGCGCCAGAACGTTGACCAGGCGAGCGTCCAGCGGGTCGAGGCCGAGCCGATCGGCCACGGTGAGCATGGCCTCGCGAAGGGCGGGTCCCGGGTTGGACCACCAGCACCTCAGGCTGATGGCGGCCAGCGCCCGCAGTGCGCGCTCGGGGTCGCCGGCCTGGAGCATCCGCTGGGCGATGGTCGCGTGACTCATGAGCCGGTCGGCGCCCGACCAGCCACCGGTCGCGATCTCCTGCAGCCAGTGCAGGCGTACCCGCTCGGCCGGGGGCAGGTCGTGCTCGGCGACGACACGTACCAGCTGGGCGTAGGCCTTGGCGTCGCCGAGGTCGTACGCCGTCTCCGCGGCCTCCAGGAGCAGGCCGGCCCGGTCCGCGGGGCCGGCGCGCAGCCGCGCCGCTCGTTCCAGTGCCGCCACCGACGTGGCCAGCGCCCCGCGGCGGCGTGCCCGCTCGGCCACGACGGTCAGCTCGGCGGCGAGTTCCTCGTCGGGTCCCATCGTCGCGGCCGCGCGGTGCCACACCCGGCGGTCGGCGTCCTGCAGCACCTGCGCGAGCGCGGCGTGCGTCCGCCGTCGTTGCGCCGGGCCTGCTTGCTGACATATCGACGAGCGGACCAGCGGGTGGCGGAAGCGCACCCGGTAGACGGGGTCGATGTCCAGCAGGCGGGCGGAGACGGCCGGTTCGAGCGTCGCGGGGCTGACCGGCTCACCCGTGACCGGATCGCCCGTGGCTGGCTCACCCGTGGCTGGGGAGCCCGCGGCGGGTGATTCCGTGACGAGCGAGCCGGCGGCGAGGATCTCGTCCAGCCGGTCCCCGTCGTTGAGCGCGGCGACCAGCAGCAGCGACCGTGCCGGAGCGGGAAGTTCGGCGACCACGACGCCGAACGTGCGCTCCAGCCGGGTGGTGAGCGGCAGCGAGGCGGGCGGCAGCGTGTCCGCGCCGAACCGGGCCGCGACGACGGCGAGCTCCATCAGGCCGAGCGGGTTGCCCGCCGCCTCGGCGAGGACCCTGGCGCGCAGGTCGGGACGTAGGCCGGGCGCGTGGCGGTCGAGCAGCGCGGTGGCGTGCGCCTGGTCCAGCGGTTCGACGCGCAGCTCGGGCAGCCCGGCCCCGGCCAGCCTGGCCTCGCACTCCTCGCCGTCCCGCATCGCCATCAGCAGCAGGACCGGATCGGCCCGCAACCGCCGTCCGACGAACGTCAGGGCCTCCCAGCTCGGCCGGTCCAGCCACTGCGCGTCCTCCACCGCCAGGACCAGCGGCTGACCGCCGGCGGCGTCGGTGAGCGTCGTCAGGACGGTGAGGGCGACCTGGTAGGGGCTGTCCTCCTCGGGCATGGCGGCACTGCCGGTGAGCTGGCGCACCAGCGCGTCCAGGCCGGCGAAGGGAAGGCGGAACTCGGCCTGGACCGCCGTGACGCTCAGCACCCGCAGATCTCGCCCGGCCACCTCGGCGGTGGCCGCCGACAGCAGGGCGGACTTGCCCACCCCCGCCTCGCCGCGCAGGATGCACGTCCCGCCCCGCTCGGGGAGGCGATCGAGCAGAGCGCGTAGTTCCGTCAGCTCGCTGTCCCGCCCCACCAGGGGGTGTGTCGCCATCGGGCCTCCACGGTGCCAGGCAGCGGTGAGCCGCGCCGACGGACCGCCGACATCCTCCCCTCCCGCCTCCGCCTTGTCCATCGGCGGCGATTGCGTCATTTGACGCAAGCGACGGACCCTTTCCCGCGATGAAACTCCGGAGGGAGGAGTGAGCTCCCCGTCCCACCGCCAGAAGAGCAGGAAAGGGGAAAGCAGATGAAGGTCAAGAACACCCTCAGGGCCACGGCCGTCGCGCTGACGCTGGCCGTCGCGGGCACGGCTCTCGCCGCCCAGCCCGCCTCGGCCTCCACCAAGATCTACTACATGAGCACCCAGGGCGAGTACGACAACAACCCCGGCAACGGGGCCCAGGCCTGGGTCTGGGTGTGGAGCAACGGCGCCGCGGGAGGCCGCATCGTCTGGGAGCACTACGACGGGACAGGCGGCACCATGTACGTCGGGCACGGAGTCTCCGCCAGCCGCAACGTCTCCAAGGACATCTGGAGAGCACGGGTCTGCGAGCACTACTCCGGGACCTACAGCTGCTCCCCCTGGTACTGACACGGCGAGGCGGAGTGCCGGGCGCGCCCTGACTCGCCGCCCTTCCACTCCCCCGCACCCGCATCCTCCATGGCGCTGAGTGCCGCCGGGCTATGGCCCTTCCGGCGGCGGGGTCGTCGCGTCGGCCCCGCCGCCTCCAGCACGACCAGCGCCATGTCGTAGAAACGAGGGTCACGTGAAACACCTACGACCAGTGGCCGTTCTCCTGTCCGGCCTGCTCCTGCCGTTACCAGCGCCGGCGCTCGCCGCGGCGGCGCCCGCCGCGGCAAGCGTCTCGGCGACCGTCTCGGCCGCGGCCGACCCTGATTTGAGCTACGCCAACCGCTCGCTTCCAGCTCCCGGCCTGCCGGACTGGTCGCGCGTCGGCTACCTGGGCGGCCAGCGGCTGCCCGGCGACGGCGACGTGTCCGGCGACCCCGCATGCCGCATCACGGCGCAACAGCTCACCTCCGCCTACGGGGTGGTCCCGGACGACGGCGCCGACGACACCACGGGCCTCCAGAACGCGATCGACCACATCAAGAGCCAGTGCTCACCGCAGGCCAACTACCACCGTCTCTCGCTCATCTCGCTGCCGTCCGGACGCATCGACGTGTCCCGGCAGATCTACGTCGACGCCAGCTTCCTCATCCTGCGCGGGCAGGGCTCCGGCGCGGGCGGCACCCGGCTGGTGTTCCGGCCGGACCTCAACACCCGCTACGACACGGTGACCGCCGACGGCAGCCGCTGGAACCAGGACGGCATGGAGTACGGCAGCGGCAACGACGTCGGCAAGGGCGGCTGGATCTGGCCGGGCCGGGGCATGCTGAGAGTCCAGACCCGCGACGTGGCCGACAGGTACCAGAACGAGTGGTCCAGCGCGCCGGCCAACCGCAAGGACCTGTTCGAGGGCAGCGTCAACCAGCACTGGGTCTCCGGCGTCAAGCTGGGCCCCCGATCCGACGATCCGGGCTTCTCCGCCCGGCAGGGCCACCGCATCGTGCAACTGATCGCGAACGCCGACATGAGCAGGTTCACGCTGGGCGGCTACGTCTGGGTGGGCGCCGCCAACAGCCTGAACTTCTACGCGCAGCAGGGCGTCAGCGACCGGAGCCTGATGGAGAACCTGCACATGCGCCAGCAGATGTTCCGGGTCGTCCAGAAGGACACGACCGCCAAGACGATCATGCTGGACCGCCCGCTGGAGTACGACCTTCCCGTCGACTCCACCTCCGACGGCTCTCCCCCGCTGTTCGGCGACACCCCGTTCGCCAGCAAGGTCACGCCGCTGAGAATCGTGGAAGGCGTCGGTTTCGAGAGCTTCGCCTTCACCCAGGACATGAGCGGCCTGCCGAAGCTGAGCGGCGGCACGTACGCGCCGACCCCCGCCCAGGCCGTGAACAACTACGGCAACATGGCGCCCGAGTACGCGATGCACGGCATCGTCTTCAAATGGGCCGCCAACAACTGGGCGCGCGACCTGAACGGCACGATGACCGGCTCACACCCGGTCGTCACCGAGGTGGCGCGCAACCTGCAGATCGAGCGCAACTCCTTCGACGGCGCCTGGAACAAGGGCAAGGGCGGCAACGGCTACCTGCGCGGCAGCCGCGTGTGGGACTCCCTGTACGCCTACAACCACAGCAGGAACCTGCGTCACTTCACCTTCCAGTGGTCGGCCAGCGGCAACGTCGCCTTCCGCAACGACCTGGACTCCGACCTGAACCTGCACGGCGGGTGGGAGCGTTACAACCTGTTCGAGCAGAACACCGTGACGGTCCCGTACGCGCACCGTTCGGGCAACTGTGAGGCCAACTGCGGCGGGGAGGGCGGCGAGACCGAGGAGGGAACCTGGTACCCGATCTGGTGGGGGGCCGGGCCCAAGGCGGCCAAGTGGTCGGGGTCCTCGGGGCCGCAGAACGTCTTCCACCACAACACGCTGATCAAGCAGACCACACCGGGCGGGGAGTTCGTCCAGTATTCGCCGTACTCGTCGGGCAGCGCCGGCACCGCCTTCCAGTTCGGCTCCGACAACGCCGACCCGCGCCGGTTCGCGCCGCTGAGCCAGGGCGGCCAGCCGATCCCCGACTGGACCGGCCGGGAGACCCTCGACTTCGCCGGGCAGGGCGTGGTGAGCTTCGCGGCGGGCAGGCGGCCCTCGCTGTTCCTGCGCGACGCCGGCCAGCTCGACCCCCGCGACGCCAACAGCCGCAGGGTGGTGACCTGGAACATGCAGGGCGCGGGCACCAGGGCCGGCGGCTGGGGCGACGACGTCAGCGGCGAGTACGAGTCCAAGTACCAGCAAGGGGTGCTGCAGCTCGCGGCGCAGAACGACGCCGGAATCGTCCTCCTGCAAGAGGCGGGCAGCCCGCCCGCGGGCGGCACGCACCAGCAGGACATCCCGCAGAACGCCTTCACCCGCGCGGACGGCTCCCAGCCTCCGGTCCGCGAGTTCCGCTACGGCGGGACGGCGAGCCGGCCGCAGGGACACCTCTACTGGCTGCACACGGACACCTCCGGCCACAACCCGCCCAACCGGGTCAACCTAGCCATCGCCACCCGCGCGAGAGCCGAGAACGTGTTCGTCGTCGCGTCCGCCATCCAGGGGGCCAGGCCCGCGCTCGGCGTCACCATCGACGGCGTCACCTACTTCACGGTGCACGGATTCGCGACGGGTGGCGGCGACATGCCCGGCCTGCTGGACGCCATCAGGACCCGCATGGCCACCGCGGGCCCCAACGGGACGGCGCTGCCCTGGATCGTCATGGGCGACTTCAACCGCGACCCGGACAACCTGCGCAACGCGCTGACCGGCCAGTTCATCGTGCATGCCCCGCCGGCGCCGACGCATCCCACTCAGCCGCGCCAGGACGAGAACGGCAACCGCATCCCGTCCAGGCGCCTGGACTACGCGGTCACGCCGACCGCCGCCAACGCCCCTGTCGTCACCGCGTCGGCCGTGGCCGACCGCATGCTGCTGTCGGACCACTACCCGGTGGTGTACGAGATCGGCGACCTGCCGGATCCCCCCGAACCCTCGGGAACGGAACAAGTACCGGCACCGCGGGAGACGGCTGTACTTCGCAACGCGAGCACCACCAACGTGGCCGGCCCTCAGGGCAGCACGCACGTGGTCGGCGACGTGGCCCTCGACCCGGCCAATCTGCCGGCGCAGACCTGGAATCTGGCGTTCGAGCCCGAGTTCCCCGGCTACTACCGGCTGGTCCACCAGCTGAGCGCCCGCTATCTGGGCCAGGAGGGCAGCGTCCGCGACGCGCGGACCGTCCTGTGGCCGAACGAGGCGGCCGACCAGCTCTGGCGCCCGGTCTACCAGGGCGACGGCACCTGGACCCTGCAGAACCTGGTCACCGACCAGCTCCTCACGGCGGTCGGCGGCGGCGCCGCGCTGGCGGGCCGCGACGCCGACGGCTCCGCCGCCCAGCGCTGGTTCCTCCAGGACCCCGGCGAGGCGGACCATCTCCTCGAGGTCGCCCTGCACGAGCCTTCGGGGTTGCGGTTCGTCGTCAACGTCGAGGGCGCCTCCACCGCGGAGAACACCCGGGTGATCCTGTACGCCGACACCGACGAGCCCAACGAGCGCTTCACCCCGGTGTCCGCGGGCCGGACCGGCGGGGAGGACTGCCGGTACCTCATCTACCGCGGCAAGTACCTCAACTCGACGGCCTCCACGACGGTGCCGCTGATCGGCAACGGGGTCACGCTGAACGCCTTCCAGCCCGACGACGACGGCTACCTGTGGTGCGACACCCTGGACCCGCAGGGTGGCGGCCGTTCGCTGAACAACCACTCGTTCGCCCTCGGGACGGATGAGCGCATGTTCCTCACCGCGAACGGGGAGAACGCCCAGCTCACCATCGCGCCCAGCTTCTCTCCGCAGGTCTGGGCGTTGTTGCGGGTCACGGAGTGATCGAAGGAGGCCCGGACAGCGCCGTCCGGGCCCCTTCGCGGGCGACCAGCGGATGACCGGCGGCGACCTCTCGCCGGCCGCGCGGCTGGACCGTGACCTCGGGGCGTGCGGTCAGGTTGTGGTACCACTGCGGGGGTGCCGGCACCTGAATCCACAAGAATTAGTAGTATTTTTTCCCTAATTCATAGTACTGTACAGCCGCTGTAGGGCCCTGAAGGAAAGGTGCAGCCGTGCGACGACTCGACATCCCGAGCCAGCTCCCCCCACCCATGGAAGGCCATCTCCACCTGGGAGACCTCCCCCACCGCCCCGATGCGATCACCGTGAACTCCCGGCACCTGAGCCGGGGCGGCGAACCCTGGTTCCCGATCATGGGAGAGTTCCACTACGCCCGCTACCCCGCGGCCGAATGGCGGGAAGAGCTGCTGAAGGTGCGAGCGGGCGGGGTGACGGCGGTCGCCACGTACATCTTCTGGAACCTGCACGAGGAACGGCGCGGCGTCTTCGACTGGAGCGGCGACCGCGACCTGCGCCGTTTCGTGTCCGTCTGTGCTGAGCTGGGACTGGACGTGGTGGTGCGGATCGGGCCGTGGGGGCACGGGGAGTCGCGCAACGGCGGCTTCCCCGACTGGGTGCTGGCGGCCGACTGCGTGCCGCGTACCGATGATCCTCGCTACCTCGGCCTGGTCAGGCCGCTGTTCGAGCAGATCGGCGGCCGGCTCGCCGGCCTGACGCGCGAGCACGGCGGCCCGGTGGTGGGAGTGCAGGTGGAGAACGAGCTGTACGACCAGCCCGGCCATCTCGTCACGCTGAAGCGCCTCGCGCAGGCGGCGGGCATCGACGCCCCGTTGTGGACGGCGACCGGGTGGGGGCACGCGCAGTTGCCGCCGGACGAGGTGATCCCGCTGTTCGGCGGGTACCCGGAGGCCGCGTGGGACACCGCCCACGACGGCTGGCCGCAGCAGAGCCGGGCCCACTACTTCTTCGGCCCCGGCCGCGACGACGACTCCATCGGCTCGGACCTGCGCACCACCGAGGTGACCGGCTCGGACGAGAGCCATCTGGCGCGCTACCCGTTCGCCACCTGCGAGCTGGGCGGCGGCATGTACACCTCCTACCACCGCCGGCCGATCATCGAGGCCGCCGACATCGCCGCGCTCGGGCTGGTGAAGCTGGGCAGCGGGTCGGTGTGGCAGGGCTACTACATGTACCACGGGGCGTCCCAGAAGCTCGGCGCGCTGTCCACGCTGCAGGAGTCGCACGCCACCGGCTACCCCAACGACTGCCCGGTGATCAGCTACGACTTCCAGGCGCCGCTCGGCGAGTACGGCCAGTTCCGCGAGTCCTTCCACCATCTGCGGCTCCAGCATCTGTGGCTGGCCGCCGACGGCCCTGACCTGGCCACCATGACGCTGGCGATGCCGCAGGACGCCCCCGGCGACACCGCCGACCGGCGGACGCTGCGCTGGTGCGTACGCTCCGACGGCCGTTCGGGATTCCTGTTCGTCAACAACCACCAGCCGGTCGAGACGCTGCCCGCGCACGAGGACGTGCGGTTCGCGGTCGAGCTGGACGGCCGCGAGCTGGTCGTGCCGCGCGAGCCGGTGACGGTGCCGTCCAGGGCGTACTTCGTCTGGCCGCTCGCCCGCCCGGTCGGCGGCAGCCTGCTGCTGAGCGCCACCGCGCAGCCCATGGGGGTGCTGGACGCCGACGAGCCGGTGCACGTCTTCTGCCGGACAGCGGACATCCCGGTGGAGCTCGTCTTCGACGCCGCCACCGTCACCGGGGTCGAGGGGCCTGCGACGGTGGAGCACGACGGTGACCGCCTGGTCGTCACCGATCTCGCGCCGGGTGCCGGATGCCTGGTGCGGGTGCGTGACGCCGCCGGTGGGAGCGCGGCTGTCCTGGTGCTGGACGCCGCGGAGGCCCTGACCGCTTTCCAGGGGCGGCTCTGGGGGGCTGACCGGCTGGTGCTGAGCGAGCGGCCCGTGGTGATCGACGGGGACCGGCTGGTGGTCTACGGCCAGGGGTCCGCCGACGTGCGGGTCTTCCCCGCTCCGGCCTTCGCGGCGCGCAGAGATGGCGTGTTCGCTCTGGTGGCCGCGCCTGCCGCCGCCGGGCAGGTGGCCGAGGTGAAGGTGGAGGAGGTCGAGCAGGCGGGCCCGGTCCGGGAAGCGGTGATCGATCCCGCGTCCGGACGGGCTTCCGCGCCCACCGACGCGGACTTCGAGCAGGCCGCCGTGTACCGCGTCACCGTCCCCCCGGAGGCGTTCACGGGCGAGGAGGAGGTGCTGCTGCGTCTGGACTGGGCCGGCGACGTGGGCCGCGCCTACATCGGCGGCGAGCTGGTGGCCGACCAGTTCTGGTACGGCCCCGCGTGGGAGATCGGGCTGCGCCGCTTCCGCGAGCAGGTCCTGGAGCACGGGATCGAGCTGAGGCTGCTCCCGCTGGGCGGGGACGCCCCCGTGTTCCTCTCGCCCCAGGTGCGGCCCGCCGTTCGTCCCGCCCTGGAGCTGCGCTCGGTCACCCTCGTCCCGGTGCCCCGCACGGTGATCGCCGGGGACGAGCGGTGACGACGCTGGACGAGGCGCTGGCCGCGCTGCCCGTCATCGCCATCATCAGAGCCGCGGAGTCCCGCCACCTCAACACGGTGATGGAGACCTTGGCGGGTGCCGGGGTCCGCGCGATGGAGATCACCATGACGACTCCCGGCGCGGCCGAGGCCATCCGATGGGCGGCCGGGCTCCAGGGCGTGGCGGTCGGGGCGGGCACGGTGCTCGACGCGGCCTCGGCGCGCCGGGCCGTGGACGCCGGCGCCGGTTACCTGATCACACCGGCCGTGCTGCCCGAGGTGATCGCGGAAGGGCGGCGGCTCGGCGTCCCCGTCCTGCCGGGGGCGTTCACGCCGACGGAGATCGTGCAGGCGTGGTCGCAGGGGGCCGCCATGGTCAAGGTCTTCCCCGCCGGTGCGGCGGGCGGCCCCGGATACGTCAAGGACGTGCTGGCCCCGCTGCCGCAGATCCCGCTGGTGCCGGTGGGAGGCGTCCGCGTCGAGGACGTCCCCGGCTACCTGCGGGCGGGGGCGCGAGCCGTGGGGATGGGCTCGCCGCTGCTGGGTGAGGCGTGCGCGGACGGCGACCTGGCGGCGCTGGCCGCCCGCGCCGGGCGGCTGGCCGAGATCGCCGGACGAAGGAGCTCGGATGGGTGAGCTGGTCACCTTGGGCGAGGTCATGGCGGTGACGCGGGTGTCCGGCATCGGCACGCCGTCGCCCGGCGCGGCGGCCACCCTGTCCTACGCCGGGGCGGAGGCGACCGTCGCGATCGGGGTGGCCAGGCTCGGGCACCGGGCCACCTGGCTGGGGCGGCTCGGCCGGGACGCGGCGGCGGACATGATCCTGACGTCGATGCGGGGCGAGGGCGTGGACGTCTCCCGTACGGTGCGCGACGGCGACCGGCCCACCGGGCACATGACGCGTCACCGGCGGACCGCCGATCGGGTGGTGGTCGCCTACCACCGCAGGGAGGGGGCGGGGGTGCGGCTCTCACCCGGCGACGTCGCCGCCGAGGCGATCAGCTCAGCGGACGTGCTGCATCTGACGGGGATCACGCCGGCGCTCGGCCCCGGGCCCGCGGCGGCGGTGGAGCGGGCGGTGGCGGTGGCCGGGGAAGCGGGCGTGCCGGTCAGCTTCGACGTCAACTACCGTGCGCTGCTGTGGCCGCCCGAGCAGGCCGGTGAGGTGCTGCGGCGGCTCGCCGGGCGGGCCGAGGTGGTGTTCGCCGGTCTGGAGGAAGCCCGGCTCGTCGCGGGCCGGCCGCCGCAGGCGCGAGCGGGCGGGGCGCCGGAATCGGGAGCGGACGGGACGCCGGGAGCGGGAGCGGACGGGACGCCGGGAGCGGGAGCGGACGGGGCGCCGGGAGCGGGAGCGGACGGGGCGCCGGGAGCGGGAGCGGACGGGGCGCCGGGAGCGCGGGTGGGAGGGGCGCCGGGAGCGCGGGTGGGAGGGGCGCCGGGAGCGCGGGCCGATGGGGATGATCCCGGTGTGCTGGCGCGGCTGCTGCTGGAGCTGGGGCCGCGTGAGGTGGTCATCAAGCTGGGGCGGGAGGGCGCGTACGTCACCGATGGGAGCGTGGCGCTGCGGGTGCCCGCCCGTGCGGTCAGCGAGGTGGACCCGGTCGGGGCGGGCGACGCGTTCGTCGCGGGCTACCTGTCCGGGCGGCTGGACGGGCTCGACCTGGCCGGCCGCGCGGAGCGCGCCGTGACGTGCGGCGCGTTCGCCGTGGCGACGTGGGGCGACTGGGAGGGGCTGCCGCGACGACACGAGCTTGACCTGCTGGCGGCAAGCGACGGCGTAGCCCGCTGACAGCCCGGCCCGCCACGGTCGTTCAGTGTCCGGCCTGCTCGCCGTGCACCTTCTTGGCCAGGTCGACGTCCGCGATCGACCGCTCGATGAGCGCCCGCATCGCGGTCTCGGCCGCCTTGGGCCGCTGCTTGCGCACGGCGAGCAGCACCTCGGCGTGCTTGTCGGCGGATTCGCTGGTGAGCGTCGCGTGCACGAACTGGTCGCGCAGCCGCAGCCCCGCCTCGATCGCGGTGGCCATCCGCGCCATCAGCTCGTTGTGCGCGGCCCGCAGCAGGGCGTGGTGGAAGGCCAGGTCGGCCTCCACGTGATCGACGGCCGGCCGGCCCGCCGCCTCCCGCATGGCGGCCAGGGCGTCCTCCAGGTCGGCCAGGTCGCGATCGGTGCGGCGCAGCGCCGCCATGCGGGCGACGGCCGGCTCGACGGTCAGCCGTACCTCGCCCAGCTCGTCCAGGAACGTCTCGTCCACCCGGTCGGCGAAGCGCCAGCGCAGCACGTCGGCGTCCAGGAGCGCCCACTGCTCGCGCGGCGCGACGAAGGTGCCGCGCCGGGGCCGGGCTCCGACCAGGCCCTTGGCGGCCAGTACGCGCAGCGCCTCGCGCACGGCTGTCCTGCTGACCGCGAAACGGTCCTGCAGCGCCACCACGTCGAGGTCCTCGTCCGGCGCGAGGTCGCCGTTGACGATGGCTGTGCCCAGGCTGCTGACCACCCGGTCGTGCGCGCCGGCTCTCCCGATCTCCGTCATGGCGGAATCATGCCACGCCCGCACTCCCGGCCACCGCCCCCATCGCTCTCAAAGCATACTAGTCCACGAAATAATCATATTTATTGTTGACTTCGGGCGAGGCGGGGCGGCATCCTGCTCGTCAAGTCCCGTATCCGGGCACCCACCCCCAACGAAGGAGTCGACGATGAGCGACGTGACGCGCCGGACCTTCCTGCGCCGGACCGGCCTGATCGGCGGTGGTCTGCTCGCCGCGCCGGTGCTCAGCGCCTGCGGGGCCGGGACCGGCGGCGGCCCGGCGGTCACGTCGGGCGCCGTGACGATCAACTTCTGGACGCACGACCCGGGCTATGTGAAGACCTTCACGGAGTCGGCCAAGCGGCTCAGCGCCGCACCGAAGGGCGCCTTCGACTACACGCTGAAGACCACCCAGGCCGACAGCGAGGCACTGGTCACCAAGATGGTCTCGCAGGGCGCGGCCGGCACCGGAACCCCGGACATGATCGGAATCGTGATCAGTGTCTTCCCACGGGTCATGACCGGCGGCATCGGCAAGCAGCTTCTGCTCGACCTGGACAGCGTCGTCGCCCCGGTCAAGGACGACCTGCTGCGCACCGCCCCGTACAGCATCGACGGCAAGCTGTACGCGCTGGAGTCCGACACCTGTCTCAGTGTCCTGTACTACCGCGAGGACGAGTTCAAGAAGAACGACATTCCGGAAGACATCGGCACCTGGGAGGAGCTCGCCGAGATCGGCGCCCGGCTGCACAAGAAGACCGGGCAGTCGCTCGGCACCGTCGCCACGGGCGACAACACCTCCGTCACGAACATGTTCCTGCAGTTGCTGCTGCAGCGTGGCGGCGGCTACTACGACCAGAGCGGCAACCTCATCCTGGACTCCCCCGAGGCCGTCGAGGTGCTCGACTTCATGGCCAAGGGCGTCGCCAGCGGTTTCCTGCTGGCCCTGCCCGACCCGTACGGCGCGCCGAACACCGCCGCGCTCAAGAACGACAAGCTCATCGCCACCGTGATGCCGAACTGGTACAACATCTACGGCCTGCAGACCAACGTGCCCGAGCAGAAGGGCAAGTGGCGGATGCGCAATCTGCCCAGGTTCGCCGGTGGCGGCCACATCGCCTCCGCGCTCGGCGGCACCGGCTTCGCCGTGCTCAAGGACAAGCCCACCACCGGGGCCGCCACCGAGCTGCTCAAGCAGACCTACCTGACCAAGGAAGGGCAGCTGCTGCGCTTCCAGCAGGGCGGCTTCCTGCCCACCCTCAAGTCGCTGTACCAGGACCAGGACTTCCTCGGCTTCGAGGACGAGTACCTGGGCGGGCAGCGCCTGTTCGACGTCTACACGCCCGCCTCGGCGGACAGCCCGGTCTTCTACCAGAGCGCCCAGCTCAACGTGCTCATCGAAGCGCTGGGCGGCCCCATGCTGGAGACGCTGCAGGGCAAGAAGAAGCCCGCCGAGGCGATCAAGGAGGCGACGGCCGCCTACAACAGCAAGAAGGGCGACTGAGGTGCTGTCCGTCGCGCGCCGGCGAGCGCTGGCGCCCTACGCCTTCATCTCCCCCTTCTACCTGCTGTACGCGCTGTTCCTGATCGTCCCGATCGGCATCGGCGGCTACCTGAGCCTGACCGAATGGGCCGGGCTCGGCACTCCGCTGTGGGTCGGGCTGGACAACTACGCCCGGCTGTTCGGCGACGCCAGCTTCCTGACCTCGGTCGTCAACACTGTGCTGTACGTGGTGTTCTCGGTGTGCGTCGTGGTGCCGGCCGCGCTGCTGATCGCCCAGGGGCTCAACGCGCGCGGGCTGCGCGGCCGTGACTTCTTCCGGCTGACGTTCTTCATCCCCGTCGTGCTGTCGCCGATCATCATCGCGCTCATCTTCACGCTGTTCTACGACCGCGAATACGGCCTCTTCAACGCCGCGCTCCGGGGCTTTTTCGGCTGGGGCGGCATCGACTGGCTGGGTGAGCCCTCCTGGGCGAAGGTCAGCGTGATGCTGCTGGTGCTGTGGCGCTGGACCGGCTACCTGACGATCTTCTTCCTGGCCGGGCTGAAGAACATTCCGCGCGAGCTGTACGAGGCGGCCAGCATCGACGGCGCCGGCCGGGTGCACAGCTTTCTCCACGTCACCCTGCCCATGCTCAAGCCCGTCACCGCGTTCGTCGCCGTCACGGTCATGGTCGGTACCGCGCAGATCCTGGAGGAGCCCATGCTGCTGACCAAGGGCGGCCCGGGCGAGGCGACGCTGTCGGTGGCGATGTTCATCTACCGGGAGGCGTTCACCCGCCAGCAGCTCGGCTACGCGGCCGCGGCCGGTGTCGTGATGTTCGTCATCGTCTTCCTCATCGGACGCGCCGCCAACGCCGCCTTCGGAGTGGGGAGGGAGAAGTGAGCGCCGTGCAGACCAAGCGCGCCCCGGCCGGACCGGGTGCCCGCCGGGCTACCGCGCACCGCTCCAAGGGCCCGGCCGAGCGCCAGCCCCGGCTGGTGTACGTGCTGCTGGTCGCCCTCGTGGTGATGTTCGTGCTGCCGCTGCTGTGGGCGCTCAGCTCGTCGTTCAAGCGTCGCGGCGACATCTTCACCTACCCGCCGCAGCCGCTGCCGTCGCCGTTCACGCTGGAGAACTACACCCGCCTGCTGGAGACGCAGCCGTTCTGGGGCTGGTTCGCGACCAGCACCACAGTGGCGGTGGTGTCCACCGCGGTGTCGGTGTTCGTGTGCGCGCTGGCCGGGTTCGCCTTCGCCAAGTACCGTTTCCGCGGCAAGCGGCTGCTGTTCGACGTGATGTTCAGCTCCATGGCGGTGCCGTTCGCGGTGATCGTCGTGCCGCTGTTCGTCATGCTCGTCAAGGCCGGTGTCACCAACGTCTACTTCAGCCTGATCGTGCCGTGGGTGGCGCCCGCGTTCGGCATCTTCATGATGCGCCAGTACGCCGAGCAGGCCGTGCCCGACTCGGTGCTGGAGGCGGCCCGCATCGACGGCGCGAGCGAGTTCGGGCTGTTCACCCGCGTGGTGCTGCCGCTGCTGCGCCCGGCGCTGGGCGCGCTGGCCGTGTGGAGCTTCCTCAACAGCTACAACAGCTTCCTCTGGCCGCTCATCGTGGTCTCCGAACCATCCCAGTACACGTTGCCGCTGGGCATCCAGTCGCTGTACGCCGCCGAGGGCCGCCAGGTCGACCTGGTGCTGGCCGGCAGCGTCATCGCCGCCGTCCCCAGCCTGATCATGTTCATCCTGCTGCGCAAGCAACTGCTCGACGGCCTGACCGCGGGCGCCGTCAAATCCTGAGGGAGTGCGACCTCTTGTCCAAGCTGACCATCACGCTCTGGGACTTCACCTGGTACACCAGGACCGGCCCCGGAGAACCCTTCGAGGATCTCGACCGTGCCTTCACCGAGGCGGTGGCGCGCGGATACAACACCGTGCGCGTCTGCGCGATGCCGTACCTGCTGTTCGGATCCGGGCTGGACACCTCCGCGCTGACCTTCGCCCCCTTCGGGCGCGGTTACGGCCTCGGCACCCGCTGGTACGACGTCCGCGAGAGCGCGACGCTGGACGGCCGCGCACACCTGCTGGCGCTGTTCCAGGCCGCCCGGCGGCACGGCTGCCAGGTGATCGTCTCCTCCTGGGAGTACCAGCAGAGCTCCAGCTTCCTGACCGGCCCCGCCTGGTACGAGGCGTTGCGCGCCGTGCCGGCCGAGCGGCGCGCGAACGCGCTGGCCGGGGCCCTCGCCGGCCTGGTGGACTTCGTGGCCGGGCACGGCCTGGCCGAGCAGATCGCGTTCGTCGAGCTGCACAACGAGATCCAGTCCACCTGGCTCACCGAAGCGCTCTCCCCCGGCGAGCCGAAGGTGCTCGGCCTGCGGCCGTACCTGGAGGAGGCCCTCGACACGTTCAAGGCCCGCCACCCGGACACCCCCGTGACGGTGAACTACGCGCGGGTGCCGCACGCCGAGATGCGCGGCATCCCGGCCAACGTCGACGTCGCCGTCTTCCACCCGTACGTCTACGGCGTCCTGGACGAGCTCATCGGCGCGTTCGCGCTGCGCGACACCGCCGTGCCGTTCCCGCAGGAGCGCGCCCGGCGGGAACTGCTCCGCCCGGACGCCCCCGACCTGGCGGACTGGCATCCGGAGCAGGAGTGGCGCAGCGCGGCCACGGTGGTGCCGGCGCGCGAGGTGTACCTGCACGACTGGTGTGATCCGGCCCGGTTCGACCGCTGGCTGTACGACCGGCACGCGGGGTACCACTACGGCATGGCGGAGAGGCTGCGGATCTGGATCGAGGTGGCCGCCGACTGGGCCGCCGCCCGTGACCTGCCGCTGGTGTTCGGCGAGGGCTGGGTCGGCTACACCCCGCTGCGCGGCACTTTCGAGGAGGGGCCTGTGGGGGCCGGGATCTGCCTGGACGCGGTTGAGCACGCCCGGCGGGTCGGCGCGTGGGGCACCGTGGTCTGCTCCAACGCGGCCCCGCACCATCCGATGTGGGCAGACGTGGACTTGCAGGTCACCGCCAACGCGCTGTTCGCGGGGCGGCGATGAACGGCCGCGTTTCCGGAGGGCGGCTGGACGGCCGCTTCTTCGGGGGGCGGCGATGATCGGCCGGTTCGAGGGCAGGGCGGCCCTGGTCACCGGCGCGGCTTCGGGCATCGGCGCGGCCACCGCCCGCCGCCTGGCCGCCGAGGGGGCGCGGGTGCTGCTGGCCGACATCGCCGGCGAGCAGGGCCGCGAAGTGGCCGCCGCGATCGGCGAACGGGCCGCCTTCGTGCACCTGGACGTCGCCTCCGCCCGCGACTGGGCCGCCTGTCTCGACGAAGTGCGTGACCGGTTCGGCCGCCTGGACGTGCTGCACGCCAACGGCCCAGGCCGGGTCGTGCCCGCCCGCCCCGCGCACGAGATGCCGGAGGCAGACTGGGACCTGCAGATCGACGTCTCGCTCAAGGCGGCCTACCTGGCGGCGCGCACGTTCTGCCCGCTGCTGGCCGAGACCGCCGGCGCGCTCGTCATCACCTCCTCGGTGCACGCCCAGACCGGCGTCCCCGGCTGCGCGCCCTACGCCGCCGCCAAGGGCGGCCTGCAGTCACTGACCAGGCAGCTCGCCGTCGAGTACGCCCCGCGCGTCCGCGTCAACGCGGTCGTGCCCGGCCCGATCATGAGCCCCGCCTGGGACGGCATCGGCGAGCAGGGCCGGGCCGCGACCATCGCGGAGACCCCGGCGGGCCGGTTCGGCACCCCCGACGAGGTGGCCGCGGCCGTCGCGTTCCTCGCCGCTCCGGAGGCGTCCTTCGTCACCGGCGCCTGCCTGAACGTCGACGGCGGCTGGAGCATCTCCACCACCTCCTCCTAGAACGGACCTTCATGAAGATCGTCTCCATGGACACCTTCCTCGTCCCGCCCCGCTGGCTGTTCCTGCGGATCCGCACCGACGAGGGCGTCACCGGCTGGGGCGAGCCGGTCGTCGAGGGCCGGGCCGAGACCGTCCGGGCCGCCGTCGCCGAGCTGGCCGACCACCTGATCGGCGAGGACCCGCTGCGCATCGAGGACCACTGGCAGGTGCTCACCAAGGGCGGCTTCTACCGGGGCGGCCCGGTGCTGTCCAGCGCGGTCGCCGGCATCGACCAGGCGCTGTGGGACATCGCGGGCAAGGCGGCCGGGCTGCCGGTGCACCAGTTGCTGGGCGGCCCCGTCCGGGAGAAGGCCCGCATGTACGCCTGGATCGGCGGCGACCGGCCCGCCGAGGTGGCCGAGCTGGCGGCGGCCCAGATCGAGGCCGGGTTCACCGCCGTCAAGATGAACGGCTCCGGCGAGCTGACCGCGATCGACACCCCGGCCCGCACCATGGAGGTCGTCCAGCGCGTCGCCGCCGTGCGCGAGGTGATCGGCGAGCACCACGACCTGGTGGTGGACCTGCACGGCCGGGCCTCCACCGCCATGGCCAGGCGGCTGCTGCCGCTGCTGGAGCCGTACCTGCCGCTGTTCGTGGAGGAGGCGGTGCTGCCCGAGCACTCGCGCAACCTGGCCGCGCTCGCCGCGAGCACCTCCATCCCGCTCGCCACCGGCGAGCGGCTGTACTCGCGGTGGGACTTCCGCGACGTCATCGGGCACGGCATCGCGGTCGCCCAGCCGGACGTGAGCCACGCCGGCGGAATCTCGGAGGTCCGCCGGATCGCCGCCATGGCCGAGACCTACGACGTCACCATGGCCCCGCACTGCCCGCTCGGCCCCATCTCGCTGGCCGCCAGCCTGCAGCTCGCCTTCGCCGTCCCCAACTTCCTCATCCAGGAGCAGAGCGTCGGCATCCACTACAACGAGGGCAACGACGTCCTGGACTACCTCGTCGATCCCGCCCCGCTGACCTTCCCCGGCGGGTACGCCGGCCGCACCACCCGGCCCGGGCTCGGCATCGAGGTCGACGAGGGCGAGGTGGAGCGGATGGCGCGGCGGGGGCACCGCTGGCGCAGCCCGCTGTGGCGGCACCCTGACGGCTCCTTCGCCGAGTGGTGACGGACCCGCGCTGGACGCCGGTGCCGGTCTGGTTCCTCATGAGGGAGCGACCGCAGCACCGTGGGTGCTGATCGAGACGCACGCCGTCAAGCCGCTCGTCCACGGGCGGAGGCACGGGCACCCGTCAGGACGTGACGGCGCGGATCTCCGTCACGGTGAACGCGTCCACGATGTTCCGGTTGTCGAGCAGGAACCCGACCAGCCCGGCGATCGCCTCCGTGCCCGTGGCCGCCCGCGACTGCCCGCTGAGGAGGTAGACCAGCGGGGTGGACGGCTGGTCGAGCGCGAAGCGATCGCCGTGGCGGCGCACGTCCTTGAGTACTCTGATCGGCACGGGTCGCTCCGAGGTGAACCACACCGCGATCGTCCACGTCGGCAACGCCGGATCCGCCTGGGAGAAGGCGTGGTAGCAGGCGACACAGCCGTTGCCGGCGTGCGATCCGTGCGGGCAGATCCAGGGGGCCGCGTCCGTGGCCGACTGGCCGCGCGAGCCCAGCTTCGCCTCGCTGACCCGGCGGCCTGACAGCCGCGCCGGCTGCTCGGACGGGGAGACGGGACGGGTGGCGATGATCGCACCTCCTTCCTTTGCCGACATGCGAAATGTCCCAGGTGACCCAGCCTACGCCGCCCGGGAGCGGGCGGAGGAGGACACCGCCCGGCCCCCATGGGAAAGGGCGGACCGGAAAGGGGATTTTGTGGTATTTGTGTGATCTAGGCCTTGGTCGAGCGGGGAACAGACGTGATGCATCAGCGGCCGATGATCTCGCCGACGCTCGTCGGCCGCGCCGGTGAGCTGGCCCTCCTGACCGAGACCGTCTCCAACACCCCATCGGTGGCGGTGGTCGAGGGCGAGGCGGGCATGGGCAAGACCCGCCTGGTGGGCGAGCTGCCCCGCACCGGTCTCCGCGTCCTGACCGGCGGCTGCGCCAGGATCAGGGAGCCGTTCCCGCTGGGCCCGATCGTCGAGGCGCTGCGCGAGGTGCCCGACGACCTGACCGGCCTGTCACCGGTCGCGGGCGCGCTGCGCCCGCTCCTGCCGGAGCTGGCCGAGCGGCTGCCGGAGCCGCCCGAGCCGCTGGACGACCGCGCGGGCGAGCGCCACCGGGTGTTCCGCGGCCTGGGTGAGATCCTGCGCGCGCTGGGCCAGGCCGTGCTGGTGGTGGAGGATCTGCACTGGGCCGACGAGCAGACCGTGGAGTTCCTCGGCTACCTGCTGTCCGCCCCGCCGCCGGACCTGGCCGTGGTGCTGACCTACCGCGCCGAGGAGGCCTCGGCCGACCTGCGGGCGGTGACGGCCCGCCTGCCGCGGGCCGTCGCCCACGCCCGCGTACGGCTGGCGCCCATGGACGTGGCGCAGACCAGGGCGCTGGCGGCGGCGATCCTGGACGCCGAGGAGATCTCGCTGGATTTCGCCGAGCACCTGTGCGAGCGGGCCTCCGGCGTCCCGCTGGCGGTGCAGGAGCTGGTGGCGCTGCTGCGCCAGCGCGGGACGCTCATGCACCGGGGCGGCGAGTGGGCGCGCAGGACCATCGCCAGGCTGGACGTGCCGGCCGGGGTGCGCGACCCGGTGCTGGAGCGGGTGAGCCGCCTGTCGCCGCAGGCCGAGGCGGTGGTCAGGGCGGCCTCGGTGCTGCACGAGCCGATGCCCGTCGAGGTGCTGGCGGCCACCGCCCGCCTGCCGTACGAGAGCGCGCTGGACGGGCTGGACGAGGCGGTGGAGCACGGGCTGCTGGCCGCGCGCGGCGAGACGGCGGCGTTCAGGCACGTGCTGGCGGCGCAGGCGGTGTACGAGGACATCCCGGCGGCCAGGCGGCGCGACCTGCACGCGAGGGCCGCCACCGCGGTGGAGGTGATGCCGTCGGTGCCGCTGGGGCAACTGGCGCACCACCACCGGCGCGCCGGGCACATGGCGGCCTGGGTGGAGGCCGCCGAACGGGCCGCCGACCAGGCGCGGCGGCTGGGCGACGACGCGGAGGTCGTCAGGATTCTGGAGGCGGTGCTGCGGCACGCCCCGTTGGAGGCGGAGCACCGCGGGCGGCTGACGGTCAAGCTCGGCTGGGCGGCCGAGGGGCTGCTGCACATCCCCGACGTCATCGATCTGCTGGCGCTGGCGCTGGACCAGGTCTCCGCACCGGTGACGCGCGCCGAGCTGACCCTGCTGCTGCTCTATCTGAAGGACGCGACGGGACAGGGCTCCGGCTCCTGGTTCGAGGAGCTGGCCCCGGCGGTGGCGGACCTGGACGTCGAGGCCCAGCCCGAGCTGGCGGTGCGGATGATGACCGTCCTGAGCATGGGGCGGGACGCCAGAACCGCCGACCGGCACTGGATGGACAGGACGCTGGCCGTCCTGCCCGCGGTCAGGAACACGCACCTGCAGATCTTCGTGCTCGGCAAGATCACCAGCAGTATGGTGCTGATGGGTGACCCGCGCTGGGTCGAGCTGATCGAGGAGGTGCGCGGGAGCCTCGGGCACCGGTCCTGGCACCGGGCGAAGGTCAACGCCTACTACTCGATCGGCTCCGCGCTGGCGTTCGTCGGTGACCACGTCCAGGCGCAGACGATCTTACGTGTAGCCCTGGAGAGCGCGGCCCCCCTGGCCGAGGTGAGCGGCGGGGACATGATCGACCGGTGCCGTTCCGCGCTGGCGGTGGCCGACTACTGCGCGGGTTCCTGGGACGGGCTGACCACCGAGACGGCCCTGCTGGCCGAGCGGCTCAGCGAGCGGCCCAAGGACAGGTACGCGGCAGCGACCGTGGCCGCCTGCCTGGCGCTGGCCCGCACCGACGCGGCCGGCGCCGAGTCCGGCATCCGCCAGGTGATGACGGAGGTCCCGGGTATCGTGGACGAGACGTCGCTGCTGGTCACCGCGCTGCTGCGGCAGGCCGTCGCGCGCGGCGAGCCCGGCGGGACGGTGGCGGAGGTCCTGCCGCTGGTCGAGTCGTGGTTCGAGCGCGGCCTGCGGCCCTCGGAGGTGCGGATCCTGCCCGCCCTGACCGAGGCGATGGTGGCGGCCGGGCGCGCCGAGGAGGCCGCGGGCCTGGTGACCCGCGCAGAACGGGCGATCGCGGGCCTGGCCGCGCCGCTGGCCCCCGCCGCGCTGCGGCACGCCCGCGGCTTCCTCGACCCCCGCGGCGGCCACTTCGCCGCCGCGGCCGACCTGTACGAGGCCGTCCAGTGCCCGTACGAGGCGGCCCAGGCCAGGGAGCGGGCCGGAACCGACGAGCAGCTCAGGCGGGCCATCGACGCCTACGAGACGCTCGGCGCCCGCTGGGACCTGGACCGTGCGGCCCGCCTGGCTCGCGAGCGCGGCCTGTCGCTGCCCGCCAGGCACCGGGGCGGCACCCGCGGCTACGGCGACAACCTGTCACCCCGCGAGCGGGACGTCGCCCGGCTGGCCGCGTCCGGGCTGACCAACAAGGAGATCGCGCAGGAGCTGTTCCTGTCGGCCAAGACGGTGGAGCGGCATCTCAGCGCCGTCCTGCGCAAGCTGGGCCTGCGCTCGCGGATCGAGCTGGCCCGTATGGGGGACGCCGTCACGGCGGAATGAGGGATCTCCCGCATAGCTAGCCGATCACCCCGTTCGTCACGATCTTCGCATGCCCGATGAAGACGAGCCCGAGAACGAGCCCATCGAGAACGAGGACGAGGAGCTCGCGCCCGAAGAAGACGGCGGCGAAGACGACAAGGACGGCTGGGTCAAGGCATGATCAAGTTAACCTCCCGGCTGGGCGCGGCCTGTCTCGCGCTCACGCTGATCACCGGGCTCGGCGCCGCCGAAGCCACGACAGAACCCCCGCAGAAGGCCGGGCCCGGCACCACTGTCACGCTGGTGACCGGCGACAAGGTGCGGGTGGACCCCACCGGCGGCGCCACCGTCATCGACCCGGGTGACGGCGTGTTCGCCCAGCTCGCCCTGAACGGCGACGAGTACGTCATCCCCGCAGAGGCCGCCCCGTTCCTCGGCGGGACGCTGGACGTCCGCCTGTTCAACGTCAGCTACCTGGTGCGCGCGGGCCTGGACGACGCGCACGCCGACGCCGTGCCGGTCGAGGTCGAGCCGGGTGGCGTGGCCACGCTCGGCGCGCGGTCCAGATCCCTGCCCAAGAAGGACGCGGAAGGCTTCGGCCGGGAGCTGGCCGGGGCGTGGCAGGCCGGGCGGAAGCCGGGAACCGGCCGCATCACGCTGGCCCAGCCCGAGGGCGCCCCCGCCCTGCCCGCCGATCCAATGGCGGCGCAGGCCGGCTATCCCGAGTACCACACGGTCACCGTCGACTCCATCGACCGCGACGGCAAGCCCGGCGTCATGCTCGGCACCATCCACAGCCTGGACGACCCGACGTTCACGATGTTCCAGGTGGGCAGCGGCGTGGAGGGCACCTCCCAGGCCGTCTTCAGCGTGCCGGCGGGCGACTACAGCATCGAGGCCAGCGTCCTGACCGGACCCGTCCTGGATTGGGGCTCCACCGGTGCCCTGGTGATCGAGCCGGAGTTCTCCGTCACCGAGGACATGGCGCTCACGCTGGACGCGCGCAAGGCCGTGCCGTACAAGGCGACGTTCGAGGGCGTGCCAGGAACCGGGCGCACGCAGTACGACCTCATCACCTACAACCGCACCACCGTCCAGGGCGACCAGGTCGGCAACCCGCCCTTCGGCAACTCGGTCACGGCGCTGTTCCTCATGCGCCTGGTCTCGGGCGGGGACTTCGGGGTCCACGTCCTGTACGCCACCCCCACCAAGCGGGTGACCAAGGGCAGCCTGGACTTCCTCGCCATGACCTCGGTCGGCGGTCCCACCGGGAACGACCCCACGTACAAGGCGGTCTTCCACGAGCCCGGCGGCGTGCCGGCCTCGCTCACCCGCAACGTCAGGCGCTCGGACCTGACGAGCGTGGACTCCACGATCCACAACACCCCTGGAGCCGCCTCCCAGCACCAGGAGTTCTTCAGCATGGTCTACCTGCCGTGGACGCAGACCACGTTCGGCGTCACCGCTCCCCTGGACGGCGGCAGGCGCACCGACTACTGGTACAGCAACGCCCCCGGCAAGGTCGTCTGGGAGCCCATCCTGCGACCGGACCTGGGGCTGCGCCTGCTCGGGGAGCGCCGGCTCATCCGGCCGGGCCAGCGCATCGCCGAGACCTGGAACAAGGGGCCGCAGGTGCCCTCCAGCAACGCGCCGTTCACACAGGAGGCCCTGATCGGGATCCAGGGCACGCCTGACACGAACGTCACCACCGCGCTGCAGCAGGTGTGCGTGGCCTGCCGGCAGGACGATCTGGGCCTGCTGTACCTCGACCCGTACGCCGACTCCACCCCCGGCCACTACCGCTCGTCCCTCGACGGCCCCGCACAGGTGGAGTTCTACCGCGACGGCGCGCTCGCCTTCACCTCGGCGACCCGGGGCGACGGCAAGCGCCTCACGCACTTGCTGGACCTGCCGCTGCTGCCGGAGCCCGCCGAGTACCGGCTGAAGGTGACCGGCGACAACCCCGGCGTGGAGGGCGCCACCAGCACCACCGACTGGACCTTCCGCACCACGAGCCGCGACCGGGCGGCCGACCTGCCGGACCAGGTGCAGTGCGCGCCCGACCCCACCCGCCGCTGCTCGTTCCTGCCCCTGCTGTTCGTACGGCCCGACCTGCCGCTGGACGTGGACAACGCCACCCCCGCCGGCGAGCCGTTCGAGGTGGCCTTCACGGTGCGGCACCAGCAGTACCAGGCCGACCCCGGCAGGGTGAACGCCACCGTCTCCGTCTCCTACGACGGCGGCACGACGTGGTCGGAGCCCCAGCCCGCGACCCGGGGACGCGACGGCCGCTTCACCACGACCCTCACCAGTCCCACCGGCGGTGAGTACGCCGCTTTGCGGATCAAGGCCGCCGACCGCGACGGCAACGCCGTCGAGCAGACCAGCCTCCGCGCCTACCGGCTCGCACCGAAGGACCAGTGACCGTGATCATCTCCCGGCTGCTCCCCGCGATCGTGCTCGGCCTGACCCTGCTGGTGCCGGCGTCGGCTCAGGCCGCCGCCGACTGCGCGACCCCCGACTGCCTGCTCAAGGTCACCGCCGCCGAGACTGACGCGGACGTCAGCGACGGCCTCAGGGCAGCGGACCTCCAGGACGCCTACAAGCTGCCCTCCTCCTGGCTGGGCGGCGGTCAGACCCTCGCGGTCGTGGTCCCGTACGGCCATCCCAGCGCCGAGCGCGATCTGAACGAGTACCGCAAGGGCAACGACCTGCCGCCGTGCGACGAGGTGTTCCCCTGCTTCCGCCACGTGAACCAGCGCGGCGGCGCCGACAGGCCGCCGACGCACAACGGCTACGGGCTGCACACCGCGGCCGGGCTCGACATGGCCTCGGCCGCCTGCCCCAACTGCAGGCTGCTGCTGGTCGAGGCCGACGACGAGACGCCGGCCAGCGTGGGCGCCGCGGTCGACCAGGCGGTCGCACAGGGCGCCGACGCGGTCTCGGTGATGACCGGCTTCTACGAATACGCCGGCCAGCGGGCCGACGCGGCGCACTACGACCATCCGGGTGTCCCGATCGTCGCGGGCGGTGGCAGCGGGTTCGGCAACGGCGTGGGCAGGCAGCTGGTTCCGGCCGCCTACGGATCGGTGATCGCGGTGGGCGCGACCACCCTGTGGCGTGACCCGGGCAACCCGCGCGGCTGGAGCGAGATGGCCTCCGCGGACTCCGGCTCGGGCTGCTCGGTGTACGAGGCGCGCCCGGCCTGGCAGCCGAAGGGGCAGTGCGGCGCCAAGCGCACGGTCGCCGACGTGGCCGCGGTGGGCGACGCCCGCTCGCCCGTGCAGCTCTACGAGAGCAGCACCTGGGGTGGCTGGATCGGCGTCAGCGGCACCCCGATCAGCGTCGCGCTGATCGGCGGCGTGTACGCGCTGGGCGACAACGGCCAGGAGATCGTGCCCGGCCAGAAGCTCTACGGCTCCGGCCAGTACCTGTTCGACATCACCTCCGGCGCCAACGGGTCCTGCGGCGGCGCGCCGCTGTGCACCGCCAGGCGCGGATACGACGGGCCCACCGGCATGGGCGTACCCAACGGCATCGGCGCCTTCTGAGGAGCATTCGTGCGCAGCATACGCAGAACCGCGGTCGCCCTGGCCGCGATGACCTTGACCACCGCGCTCACGACCGGCGCGGCGACGGCGGCCTCCACCGCCTGCACCCCGGCCTGGAAGTTGCTCGACGTGCCCGCCATCCCCGACGGCGGCTACTCGGTGGCGCAGGCGTCGTCCGTCTCGTCCAAGCAGGTGATGTTGTCCACCCAGGGTGACCGCACCTCCACCACCCTGACCTCGGACGGCAGGTCGATCAAGTTACTGCCCAAGCAGATCCCGCACGCGGCCATGGCCCATGGCGGCGTCTGGGAGACGACCTTCGACTCGAAGTCCAGCGGGTGGGCGCGCTACCAGTTCCGCCACGGCGACACCTACGGCAGCGGCGTCCCGGTCTTCGCGCGCCTGTACGGCGGGCGGTGGAACTTCGTGCCCACCGCGACCTCCCCCGACCCCGCGGCGACCAGGCCCAGCCTCCAGGCCATCGACTCGGTCTCACCCTCGGCCGCCTGGGCCGTCGGTGAGTACACCACACAGAGCGAGGAATCCGCCGGCGCCGCCATCCAGCAGTGGAACGGCAGAGTGTGGAAGAACGTCGACCACCCGGCGCTGACCCGGGCGAACGCGACCCTGCGCGCCGTGTCCGCGCGCTCCCGCGACGACGTCTGGGCGGTCGGCAGGCAGTTCACCGACCCCGGGCGGATCGAGTCGCTGATCCTGCACTACGACGGGAAGTCGTGGACGGAGCTGCCCGGCGTGCCCGGGGTGCTCGCCGAGCTCCTCTCCGTCAGCGCTCGTGCCGCCGACGACGTCTGGGCGGTCGGCTTCGAGCGGAAGACCAACGCCTCAGCCCCTGTGGCGCTGCACTGGGACGGCAAGTCCTGGAGCAGCGCACTCACGCCGTCGGCGGCCTGGACCATGCCCATGGCCGTCCACGCCGCCGGCCCCGACGACGTGTGGATCACCACGATGGGGGCGGCCGACGGCCGGACACAGCCCCCGCTGCAGCACTGGGACGGCACGTCCTGGACGGACGTGCGGCCCGAGGGCGTTCAGCCGCCCGGCTCGAAGTACATCTACGTGGCGCTGACCGGCTCGGGGCCCAAGGACGTCTGGGCGACCGGCCAGATCCTCAACGGCAGCGGCTGGGAGTCCTCTTCCCAGCCACTCGTCGCGCACCTGAGCTGCGAAGGACGCTGACATGAAGATCATCTCTTTGACGGTGGGCGCGCTCATGGCCGCCTCTCTCCTGGCCCCCGTCCCTGCGGCGGCCACCGCGCCCGTCGATCCTGGCCCGCTGGGCGGGGAGGTGCTGGCGGCCTACTCCGCCAAGGACCGCACCGACCTGTGGGTGCTGCTGTCCGAGAAGGCCGACACCACGAGCGCGGAGCGGGCCAGGACCCGCACCGCGCGCGGCCAGCAGGTCGTGCGTGCCCTGCGGGACACGGCCGACCGCTCGCAGGCCCCGCTGCGCAAGCTGCTGAAGGCCGAGGGCCGCAAGAGCGAGACCTTCTGGGCGGCCAACGCCGTGTACGTCCGCGACGTCCCCCTGAGCCTGGCCAGGAAGTTAGCGGCGCTGGACGGGGTGAGCGAGGTCCGGACGCCCAGGACCTACCCGGTGGCCCTGCCGGTGGAGACCAAGGCCGCCGCCGCGACGGCCGCCGCCGTGGAGTGGGGCGTGGCCAACATCAAGGCCGACCAGGTGTGGCAGCAGTACGGCGCGCGCGGCGAGGACATCGTGGTGGCCAACGTCGACACCGGCGTGGATTACACCCACCCGGCGCTGATCGGCTCCTACCGGGGCAACAACGGCGACGGCACCTTCACCCACGACTACAACTTCTACGACGCGGCCGGGAACTGCGACGAGCCCGGCCCGTGCGACGGCCACAACCACGGCTCGCACACCATGGGCACCATCGCGGGCGACGACGGCCAGGGCAACCAGATCGGCGTCGCGCCCAGGGCCAGGTGGATCGCCGCCAGCGGCTGCCAGGCCGGCGGCTGCGCCGACCTGGACCTGATGCGGGCCGGCCAGTGGATGCTGGCGCCCACCGACGCGGCCGGGCAGAACCCCGACCCGGCCAAGCGCCCGCACATCGTCAACAACTCCTGGGGCAGCAGCCTGCCCACCAACGAGCCGATGTTCGAGGAGATCCAGGAGGCCTGGGCGGCGTCCGGCATCTTCGGCGTGTGGTCCAACGGCAACGAAGGGCCCGAGTGCCGGACCTCGGGCACCCCGGGCAGCCGTACGCTCAACTACTCCGTGGGCGCCTACGACAGCGCCAACACGATCGCCTCCTTCTCCAGCCGGGGGGACGGCCAGGACGGGCAGATCAAGCCGAACATCTCGGCTCCCGGCGTGGACGTCCGCTCCGCGGTCAGGGGCGGCGGCTACGCCACGATGTCGGGCACCTCGATGGCCGCGCCGCACGCGTCGGGCGCGGTGGCGCTGCTGTGGTCGGCCAACCCGTCGCTGGCCCGCGACATCGAGGCCACCCGTACGCTGCTGGACCTGACCGCCATCGACACCGCCGACCCGCAGTGCGGCGGCGACGCGGCCGACAACAACGTCTACGGCGAGGGCCGCCTGGACGCGCTGGCGCTGGTGCGGGCGGGCGCCCAGGGCCTGGGCACGCTCTCGGGCGCCGTCACCGACGCCGCCACCGGCGAGCCGCTCGCGGACGCCACCGTGTCGCTCAGCGGGCAGCTCAACCGCGAGTCGGCCTCCGGCCGGGACGGCGCGTACACCTTCAAGCTGCTGGCCGGTGAATATCGGCTCAAGGTGAGCGCCTTCGGCTACCAGGAGGCCACCGCGACCGTCCAGGTGACCAAGGACGGCTCGGCCGAGCAGGACGTCCCGCTCGCCCCGACCGAGCGCAGGACCCTGTCGGGCACGCTCACCGACGGCTCAGGCCACGGCTGGCCCCTGGGCGCCAAGGTGACCGCCGACGACGGCAAGGGCCACACCTGGGACGCCGCCGCGGACGCGGTCACCGGCCGCTGGTCCCTGTCCCTGCTGCCCTCCACCGCCTACACGCTGCGCATCACCCCGGCCGTGCCCGGCTACGACCCGGTCACCAGGCAGGTCAGCCTGGGGGCGGCGGACCAGACCGTGGACGCCGCCCTGCCCGCCGCCCTCACGTGCGCGGCCCCCGGCTACACGGCGAGCAGGGCGGGCACGCCCGAGCCGTTCACTTCTGGCAAGCCCACCGGCTGGCAGGTCACCGACGTCGATCCCGGCTTCCCCGGGTTCGCCTTCCAGCCGGGCTGGGTCTTCGACGACCCCGGCGCCCGCGAGAACAGGACCGGCGGGAGCGGCGCGTTCGCCATCGTCGACTCCGACCACTCCGGCAAGGGGCACGTCCAGGACACCTACCTGACCAGCCCGGTGCTGAGCCTGGCCGGGCACACCAGCCCGGTGCTGGAGTTCGCGGCCGACCTCAAGCCCGGCGTCAACGCCATCGCCTGGGCCGACCTCAGCCTGGACGGCGGCCGTACCTGGACGACGGTGTGGACCCGCAAGGGCTTCCCCGGCGCTCCAGGCCCGGCGGCGCAGGTGGTGCCGATCCCGCAGGCGGCGGGGCAGGCCAAGGCCCAGGTCCGCTTCCACTACCGGGGCAACCGCTCGGGCTGGTGGGCCGTGGACGACGTCTACGTCGGCGACCGCGCCTGCCGGAAGACCGAGGGCGGCCTGGTGACCGGCGTCGTCACCGACGCCGCCACCGGCGAGCCCGTGCGGGGGGCGGCGGTCGCCTCCGGCGGGCGCACGGCCACCACCGACGCCTCCGGCGCCTACTGGCTGTTCTCCGCGCAGACCGGTGATCGGGAGGTGACCGTCACCAAGAGCGGCTACGCCGTCAGGACCGCCACCGCCGCCGTCACCGCCGACCGGATCAGCGAGCTCGACGTGAAACTCACCGCGTCCTGACCGCCCGCACCCCTGACCGCCCGCACCCCTGACCGCCCGCACCCCGACCGCCCGCGCCCTTGGCCGCTCCTTGGCCTTGGTCGCTCGGCTGCCGGGGGTGCGGCGCGTCGGCGGCTCTCAACGGCACGGCTCCTGCCGGGCGACGCCGGGGAAGTGGCTCTCCCACTGCCGGGCCGTCAGGGCCGGGTACGCCCTGACGCAGACGTCCCGGTCCGCGTGCACCGGATCGACGGCCCACAGCCGGGCCGGGTGGTCGGCTCCGCCGCTGACCAGCAGGCGGCCGGCGAACAGCAGGCCGATCACAGGCCCTTCACCACCGGTCAGGGCAGCCCAGCGGGCGGGGGCGCGGGGGTCGGAGACGTCCCACAGATGCACGGTGGGCTCACCGCCGCCGGTCGCGAGCAGGCGGCCGTCGCCGCTGAAGGCCAGCGAGTCCACGTAGGTGCCGTGGCCGTCCAGGACCGCCGACGCCGTCGGGCGGCCGGGGCGGGTGACGTCCCACAGCCGGACGGTGGTGTCCTGGCTGCCGGTGGCCAGCGTGCGCCCGTCGGGGCTGAAGACGCCGTGGTAGACGGCGTTGGCGTGCCCCCGCAGCACCGCCACGGGGACGGGACGGCCCACGTCGGCGAGGTCCCACAGGCGGGCGGTCCTGTCGTAGCCGAAGGAGGCGAGCAGGCGGCCTCGCGGGGCGAAGGCGATGGAGTTCACGAAGCCGGTGTGTCCGGCGAGCGGCCGGGTCTCGCGCGGGTGGGCGGGGTCGCTGATGTCCCAGACCCGGATCACGAGGTCGCGGGTGGCGGTGACGGCGAGCACCCGCCGGTCGGCGCTGAACTCGGCGCTGTCCGGTGGTGCCACCCCGGCGCTCATGGTCGCCAGCAGGGCGGGGGCGGGGCCCTTGAGGCTCCACAGCCGCACCGTTCCACCAGGGCCCGCTGTGACCATGAGCGACCCGTCCGCCGACAGCTTGACCAGGCCCTCGGTGCGGACCTGCAACCGGCTCACCGGGCGGTGCGGGTCGCCGACGTCCCAGCGCAGCGCGCGGTCGCCGCTGCCGGTGATCACCGTGCGGCCGTCGGGGGCGCCCCAGACCGGACGCGTGCGCCCGCCGCCGGTCAAGGCGGGGCCCGGCAGGTCCCACAGGCGGAGCAGGTGGTCGTAGGAGGCGGTCGCCAGGGTGTGGCCGTCCGGGCTGAAGGCGACGTCGGACATCGCCCCGGTGTCGATCGGCGCGCCGGGGCGCGGGGTGAGCGTCTGGAGTGGCCTGCCGTCGGAGGCGTCCCAGAGGCGGGCGGTGTTGTCGTCGCCCGCGGTGGCGATGGTGGCTCCGTCCGGGGAGAAGACGGCGCCGTAGACGGTCCAGCGGTGGCCGGGGAGCGTGAAGCGGAGGCGCGGGTGGCTCGGCCGGGCCAGGTCCCACACCCGTGGCGTGCTGTCCTCCCCCGCCGTGACCAGGCGGTCCGGGTCGGGGCCGAACGCGACCGAGGTGACCCGGCCGGTGTGTCCGGTGAGTGTCGCGATCGGGTCACGCAGCGGGAGAGGTGGTCTCCCGCCCAGGTCCCACAGGCTCACCGTGCCGTCGTCCCCCGCCCCGGCCACCAGGTGAGCGTTGACGGCCAGGCTGAGCACCGTGCCCTGGTCCCCGCGCAACGTGGTCACCGGCCGCCCCGTGGCCGCGTCACTCAGCACGATCTCCCCCTTGGCGCCCCCGGAGGCGAGCAGCCGCCCGTCCGGAGTGAACGCCAGCTCGTAGACGGCTCCCCCGGCGGCGGGCAGGGTCCGCAGGGGGCGGGCGGTGGCCACGTCCCAGATGCGGACCGTCCCGTCGTCGCCGCCGCTGGCGAGCCTCCGCCCGTCGGGCGTGAAGGCGAGCGCGCCGACCTCGCCGGCATGCCCGGTCAGGACGGCGAGCGGGCGCGGCCGGTGCGGCGTGCCCACGTCCCACAGCCGCACGGTCCCATCCTTGCCCGCGCTGGCCAGGACCCGCCCGCCGGGCGCGTACTCGACGTCGTGCACGTAGTCGGTGTGGCCGCTGAGCCGCAGGTTGAACGGCGTGCCGAACGCGCTGAGCAGCCCGCCGCGCGCCTCGGTGGTGGGCGCGAGCGCGTACGCGGCCTGGGCGAGCCGGGCGGCCAGCGCCGGGTCGGCGGCGCGGACGGCGGACGCCTGCTGGGCGACCTGGCGGGACAGGGCGATGTCGCGCTGCTCGCTCGCGGTCTCGGCCTCGTTGTACGCGGCGACGCCGGTGACGCAGGCCACCACCAGCAGCACCCCGAGTCCGGCGGCCAGCCGCCGCAGCCGTCGCGCTCCGGCGCGGGCGGCCCGCGCCCGCCGCCGCGCCAGCTCTCTCGACGCGTCGAGGAACTCGGCGGTGAGCGCGTCGGGCGGATGCGTCGTGACGGTGCTCCACTCCTGGGCGGCGGCCAGGCGGTTGCCCTGGTAGAGCGAGGCGGGGTCGCGGTCCTCGCGGTCCCAGGCGGCGGCGTCCGCGGCCACCCTGCGGCCGGCCAGCAGCGCGGCCCTGTCCTCCTTCAGCCACGAAACCAGCAGCGGCCAGGCGGTGAGCAGCGCCTCGTGGCTGATCTCGACGGTCTCCTGGTCGGCGGTGAGCAGCCGCTGGGCGATGAAGCGGTCCAGGACCTCCTCGGCGCCTTTGGGCAGGTGGTGCCTGGCCACGCGGCGGCGGGCGTCAGCGGTGTCGTCGGCGACGTGCACCAGTTGCAGCAGCAGCCGCCTGGCCAGCGCGCGCTGCGGCTCGGTCAGCCCGGCGCAGGCGGTGTCCGCGCTGAGCGCGATCGCCCCGGCGATGCCGCCGACCGCATCGTAGTCGGCGATGGTGATCATGGCGCCCTGGCCGTGCCGCCAGGTGGCGTACAGGGCGTGGGACAGCAGCGGCAGCGCGCCCGCGGGCGGGGCCGCGTCGCGCGCCCTGAGATCGCGCAGGATCAGGTCGGTCAGCCCCGGTTCGAGGGCGAGGCCGGCCTTGCGGGCAGGCTCCGCGATGGCCGCTCGCAGCCCCTTCTCGTTCATCGGGCCGAGCGTGAGCTGGCCCGCGGTGGCGGCCACCAGCTCCGGGTGGTCGAGCGCCTGGGTGTAGAAATCCGAGCGCAGGCCCAGCACGACGACGCTGCCGCGGGCGAGGGCGTGCACGCCGGCGACGAAGGCGCGCCGCTCCGCCTCGTCCTGGCACAGCGTGAACAGCTCCTCGAACTGGTCGAGCACGATCAGCGGCCCCGCCAGCTCCTTGAGCGTGTCCATCGGCCTGACTCCGGGCGTGTGGACCGTTCCCGTCTCCAGGGCGGCGATCAGGCCCGCGCCGATCAGCGAGGACTTCCCCGACCCCGACGGCCCGACCAGCAGTTGCACGCCGCCGCCGCGCCCGGCCAGCTCCTTCACCGCGCCGATCAGCAGCTCGGTCTGCTCGGCCCGGCCGAAGAACCAGCCGGCGCTGTCGGGCTGGTAGGCGGCCAGACCCCGGTACGGCGGCGGCCCCGACCGCGACGCGCCCCGCCGCTGCCTGGCCCGCCGCCAGCCGGCCAGCCACTCCTCGACCCGCTCCTGGTCGTCCTCGCCGCACGCGTTCAGCACCTTGACCAGCAGCTCGCGGGAGGTGGTGGACGGCAGCCCCCGCCCGGCGAACCAGTCGCCGATCGTGCTGTGCGCGCCCTGCACGCCGACCTTCGTCGCCACCTGGCGGACGGTCAGGCCGGCGCGCTCACGCAACCGGGTCAGCTCTTCGGCGAAGTCGCGGCGGGTCCTGATCCTGGACGGCTGCGGCTCATCGGGCTCGGGCACATCTGCATGTCGGTGTGAGCAGCCGATTGGTTACACACCGCGTACGGACTTGTACGGAAATCGTGGCGGCACTCGGCTGACCAGGGCGATGTGCTGTTCGACGAGCGCCCGCCGCACGCCCCGCCCCGGCCCTTCCACCAGGACCACGTGGGCGACTACGCGTCGGTGGGCATCCCCGGCTCAGTAGTGAATGGCCCCCCGCGCGCCGCCACTGGCGATCACCGCGTCGCCGTTGATGGCGACGCTGAGCGGGCTGGCGAGGAACGCGATGACCGCCGCGACCTCCTCAGGCCGTACCAGCCGTCCGATGGAGACGGAGGCCGCCATCCGGCTCTCAAACTCCTCCGCGGTGGTCCCGCTCCCGGCCGCCAGCTCGCCGACGATGTTCAGCATGGTCTCGGTACGGGTGGCGCCGGGGTGCACCACGGTGACGTTGACGCCGCTGGGCCCGAGCTCGTCGGCCAGGTTCTTGGTCATGGCGGCGACGGCCACGTTGCGGACCGAGCCGGTGATGGAGCCGCTCTGGCGGGCGGCGAGCCCGGCGACGTTGATGACGCGCCCCCAGCCGCGTTCCGCCATGGCCGGGGCGAACGCGCGGACGCAGCGGAGGTAGCCGCGCACCTTGACGTTGATCTCGGCTTCCAGGTCGTCGTCGGGGATCGCGCCCCGGTTGGTGGCGGCGGCGTTGTTGACCAGGATGTCCACCGCGCCGAGTTCGCGGACGACGGCCTGCGCCATGGCGGTGACGGACGCGTCGTCGCCGGTGTCCGCGGTGAGGCCGATGACCTGGGCGCCGGTCTCCTTGGCCAGGCGGGCCGCCTGGTCCTGGACGTCGCGGGCGTTCCTGGCGACCAGTGCCACGGCGGCGCCCTCGGCGGCGAGCGCGCGGCCCGCGGCCAGCCCGATGCCGCGGCTGCCACCTGTGACGACGGCGCGCCGCCCGGCGAGCTGCAGATCCATGAGTCCCCCTGATGCAGGTACGTGTATGCGGTCCTGAGACGGTATCGAGACCGCGTATCCGTCCCATTCACGATTCGTGGTCGTGCTGCCGCCCGAGCCGTACATGT
This sequence comes from Nonomuraea sp. PA05, assembly GCF_008086045.1. Taxonomy (GTDB): domain Bacteria; phylum Actinomycetota; class Actinomycetes; order Streptosporangiales; family Streptosporangiaceae; genus Nonomuraea; species Nonomuraea monospora. The sequence goes on from NZ_VSEY01000012.1 coordinate 76,890, forward strand.
CGCGACAAAGCTTCCGCCAAGGCGGGAAATAACCGCAGGTAGGCGGGGCTAGTGTGAAAATTCTGGAGCGAACTCGTCCCCCACCGAGGATGGGTGATGACATGAGAGGGGCGACCCCGGCGGTCGCCGTCATGGACGGCGCCGGCACGGTGATCGGGTGGACCAGGGCCGCCGAGGAGCTCACCGGCTACCTCGTCGCCGACGTCCTCGGCCGGCCCATCGGCACGCTGCTGCCGCCCGGCGACCGCGAACGCCCCGGCGCGTTCGTGCCCCGCACGGGACTGACGGAGGTGCGGCGGCGCGACGGCGAGGTGGTCATCGTGCGTGCCGAGGCCGCGCCGCTCACCCTGGGCGACGAGGCCGGGAACCGGCGGGAGTGCTGGCTGGTGTCGGCGATCCCGGCGGCCGTCGACCTGTCCACCGACACCGGCGCCCTGCTGGAGTCGCTCATCAGCAGTTTCCCCGTCGCCATGGCCATCTGGGACAAGGACCTGCGCTGCGTCTGGTTCAACGAGGCGGCCGAGCAGCTCAGCGAGGGCTACCCGTACTACCGGATCGGCCGCTCCCTGACCGAGGTCATCCCGGGCATCGACACGCGGGCGGTGCAGGAGGCGATGCGTGAGGTGCTCGCCGACGGCCGGCCCACGATCGACCGGGAGGCCCGCTGGTCGTACCGGAGTCAGGAGCGGGCGCTGTCCGTCTCGCTGCTGCCGCTGGAGGGCGCGGACGGCCGGGTGCTGGGCGTGTGCTCGGTGGCGCTGGACTTCAGCAACAGCAAGGCGCGCGACCACCTCGACCTGCTGCGCGAGGCCAGCGTCCGGCTCGGCAGCACCCTGGACGTGATGAACACCGCTCAGGAGCTGGCCGAGCTGGCCGTCCCGGTCCTCGCCGACTACGTGACCGTCGATCTGCCGGAGGCGATGGTGCCCGGCATCGAGCCGCAGCAGCGGCTGGCCGCGGCGCGGGCCGGCAGCCCCGTCTTCCGGCGGGCCGGCGCGGCCTCGGTGCACGAGGGGATGCCCGAGTGGCTGTGGGAGCGCAACGAGACCGTGTCCGTGCCGCCGCGCTCCCCGTTCACGCAGGTCCTGCGGTCGCGCCGGCCGCACTTCGAGCCGGTGCTGGACACCTCGCCCGGCACCTGGCTGGAGCTGGACCCCGACCGGGCGCGGACCGTCCACGCCACCGGCATGCACTCGCTGATCGTCATCGCCCTGGAGGCGCGCGGCGACGTGCTCGGCGTCGCGGCGTTCGCGCGCACGTCCAACCCGGCCCCGTTCACCAGGGACGACCTGTTCCTGGCCCAGGAGCTGGTCACCCGGGCGGCGCTGAGCCTGGACAACGCGCGCCGCTACACGCGCGAGCGGCTGACCGCGCTCGCGCTCCAGCGCGAGCTGCTCCCGCACGACCTGTGCGGCAGCGGCGCCGTCGAGGTGGCCTCGCGTTACCTGCCCTCCGACGCGCAGGAAGGCGTGGGCGGCGACTGGTACGACACCATCCCGCTGCCCGGCGGCCGGATCGCCCTGGTCGTCGGCGACGTTACCGGGCACGGCATCAACGCCGCGGCCAGCATGGGACGGCTGCGCACCGCCGTCCGCACCCTGGCCCACCTGGACCTGCCGCCGGACGAGCTGCTCACCCACCTCGACCAGCTGATGGCCGAGGACGCCCGCGGCTTCGACGCCACAAGCGCCACCTGCCTGTACGCGGTCTACGATCCGCGGACGGGCTCCTGCACCATGGCCGCGGCCGGGCATCCGCCGCCCGCGATCGTGGCCCCGTCCGGCGAGGTGACGTTCCCGTCGCTGCCCGCCGGCACCCCGATCGGCGTCGGGCTGGGCGCCTTCGGCTCACGCGACCTGCACCTGCCGGCCGGCACCCTGCTGGCCCTCTACACCGACGGCCTGATCGAGACCCGGCACGCCGACCTGGACGCCGGCATGGCCCGGCTCGGCGACGCCCTGGCCCGCGCGGCCCTGCGGTCGGCGACGCCCGAGCACGTGTGCACGGCCGTGATGCGCGCCATCGTGGGCGACGCGCCCGCCGAGGACGACATCGCCCTGCTCATCGCCCGCATCCAGGACTGACCCCGGCGCGGGCGGGGTGCCGCGGTCTCTTCGAGCGGCGCTAGACGTCCTGTTGACGCCGGGTGCCTACGCCCCGTCTTTGAGTGATATGCGCAGCGTATGACCCCTCCTGGCAAGCTACCGGCGTCTACGAACGGTCCCGCTCGCCTCCTGATGCCGGCGAAGGCGGGACAGTCATGGGGGGTCAATGTCCACGGTTCAGCCTCTGAGCGTCAGCCCGTTCACCGCCGTACTCGACGGCGAGCGTGACGCGATCTACGCGGAGCTGATGAGCAGGGGGCCCGTGCACCCGGTGACGACCCTGGCGGGGGCGCCGGGGTGGCTGATCACCGGGCACGAGGAGGCGCGCGCGCTGCTGTCGGATCCGCGGCTGGTCAAGGGCGGCTGGCGGAACGGCGCGTACGCGGACAGGCTGCCCGAGGATCTGGCCCGCGGCGTCTACTCGCACATGCTGAACCTCAACGGAGCGGACCACGTCCGGCTGCGCAGGCTGGTGACCGCGGTGTTCACCCGGCGCAGGGTCGAGTGGCTGACCCCGCGCGTCCAGGAGATGACCGACGAGCTGCTGTCGGCGCTCGACGGCGCCGAGTCGGCCGACCTCATGTCCGCGCTGGCCTACCCGCTGCCGATCGGCGTCATCAGCGAGCTGCTCGGCGTTCCGGAGGAGTTCCGGGAGAGCTTCCGGGAGTGGACGGCTCTCATCGTCGCGCCCATGACCTGCACGTTCGAGCAGTACGCGGACGCTCTGCACGCCCTGCTCGCCTTCGCCCGCGACCTGGTCGCGAGCAAGCGCGTCACGCCGCGCGACGACCTGCTCTCCGACCTGATCGCGGCCCGGGACGGCGAGGAGCGGCTCAGCGAGGACGAACTCACATCGATGATCTTCCTGCTGGTGATCGCCGGGCACGAGACGACGGTCAACCTCATCGGCAACGGCGTGTACGCGCTGCTGCGCAACCCCGACCAGCTCGGCCTGCTCCGCGGCGACCCGGCCCTCCTCGAACCGGCGATCGAGGAGCTGCTGCGCTACGACGCCCCGGCGCAGACCACGCTGCCGTACGTGGCGGCCGAGCGGATCGAGATGGGCGGGACGACCATCGAGGCGGGCCAGAGCGTCGTCGTCGCCCTCCAGGCCGCCAACCGCGACCCGGCCTGCTTCCCCGACCCCGGCGAGCTGGACCTGACCCGGCAGGGCGCCGTCCACACGGCCTTCGGGCACGGCGTGCACTACTGCGTCGGCGCGCCGCTCGCCCGCGTCGAGGCCCGCATCGCCATCGGCACGCTCCTCGACCGCTTCCCCGGCCTGCGCCTCGACGCCGGTCCCGGCACGCCGGCCCGCAACGCTTCCATGATCATGAACGGCCTCTCCGCGCTGCCCGTACGCCTGCGCTGAGAGCATCGAGAAAGGTAATCGACACGTGCGCAAGTCGCTCAGCTGGACTCTGACCGCCGGCCTGATCGCCGGCGTCTCCCTCATCGGGGGCCCCGCCTCCGCGACCCCGGGCGGCTCCGGGGTCACCAGCGTGGTGATCTCGCAGACCACCGCGAACGGCATGGACTACATCGTCCGGCGGATCACTCTGCCTCCGGGGCAGAGCACCGGCTGGCACTACCACCAGCACACCGTCTTCGGCGTCGTCCAGAACGGCACGCTGAGCCACTTCGACTCCTCGTGCGAGCCGGACGGGGTCTACCGGAAGGGCGGCACGATCACCGAGCCGGGCGGCCGGAGGTACGTGCACATCGGCCGCAACCTCGGCAAGAAGCCCGTCGTGCTCGACGTCGCCTACCTGGTCCCCCACGGCGCGCCTCTTTCCACCGACGCCCCCGCCCCTGGGTGTGACGTCCAGTGAGCGCCAACACAGTCGACCAGGATCGGGTGCTGGAGTTCCTGGAACGGGTGATGATCGACAGCGGTGCCGCCTTCGCCGGGCTGTGCACGTCGATCGGCGTGCGCCTCGGGCTCTACGAGGCGATGGCCGGAGCCGGGCCCCTGACCTCGCACGGCCTCGCCACCCGCACCGGCCTCGATGAGCGGTACGTCCGGGAATGGCTGGCCGCCCAGGTGGCCGGCCAGTACGTGCGCTACGACCCGGGCACCGGCGACTACCTGCTCCCCGACGAGCACGCCGCCGTGCTCGCGGACCCCAGCGCGCCGACGTACTCGGCCGGGGCGTTCACCATGCTCCAGTCGCTGTACGCCACCGAGGACGCGCTGGTGGAGGCCTACCGCACCGGCGCGGGCGTCGGCTGGGAGGAGCACGGGCCGGCGCTGTACGAGGGGGTGGCCGCCTTCTTCCGTCCCGGGTACGCGGCGGCCCTGGTGCCGGAGTGGCTGCCCGCCCTCGACGGCGTCGTGGCGGGGCTGGAGCGCGGCATGTCCGTCGCCGACGTGGGCTGCGGCTTCGGCCACAGCACGCTGCTCATGGCGCGGGCGTTCCCGGACTCGCGCTTCCACGGCTTCGACTTCCACGCCCCCTCCGTCGAGCGGGCGCGGCACGCGGCCCGGGAGCAGGGCCTGGCCGATCGGGTGACCTTCGAGGTCGCGGGGGCGGACGACTTCCCCGGCGGCGACTACGGCCTGATCACCTTCTTCGACTGCCTGCACGACCTCGGCGACCCCGGCGCCGCCCTCCGGCGGGCCGCCCGCGCGCTGGCCGCCGGCGGCGCCTGCATGCTGGTCGAGCCGAACGCCGCCGCCGCGCCCCAGGACAACGTCCACACGATCGGCCGGTCGTTCACCGCGACGTCCGCGACGCTGTGCCTGCCCGGGGCGGTGGCCCAGAGGGGGCCGCACGCGCTGGGCAACCACGCCGGCGAGGACGCCCTGCGGGCCATCGCGCACGAGGCCGGGCTGCGCAGCTGGAAGCTGGCCGCGCAGGGCCCCGCCAACCGCGTCTACGACGTCCGCCACTGACCCCTTTTTCTGCGCAACGTACGAGGAGCCCATTCCGTGCGACACCACAGCGACGACGCTTCGAACTTCGAACTTCGAGAGCTGCCCGTCGATCTGCAAGGCCGGGCGCTGCTGCCCGGCGACGACGGGTACGCGGAGGAGACGCGTACCTTCAATCTGAGAGGCGACGTCCGGCCGGGCGTGGTCATCGCCGCGGCGTCGGCGCGCGACGTCCAGGCCGCGGTACGGCTGGCGGCGGCCAAGGGCGCGCCGATCGCCGCCATGTCCACCGGGCACGCGGTGCAGCCGGTGCCGATCGGGCCGGACGCGGTGCTGGTCAGCACCCGGGCGCTGCGCGGCATCACCGTGGACGCCGAGGCGCGTACCGCCCGGATCGAGGCCGGGGTGCGCTGGGGAGAGGCCGTCGGGGAGATCACCAAGTTCGGGCTCGCGCCGTTGAACGGGGCCAGCCCGACTGTGGGCGTCATCGGCTTCGTGCTGGCCGGCGGGCACAGCCCCACGCTCGGCCGCGCCCACGGATTCGCCGCCGACCACGTCCGCGGCATCGAGGTGGTGACCGCCGACGGCCGGTTCCGCACGGTCACCGCCGGCAGCGACCCTGAGCTGTTCTTCGGCCTGCGCGGCGGAAAGGGCAACTTCGGCATCGTCACCGCCGTCGAGCTCGACCTCTTCCCGGTCACCACCCTCTACGCGGGCTCCCTCGTCTTCCCGTTCCAGAGCGCCGCCGCCGTGCTCAACGCCTACCGCGCGTGGGTGGAGACCGTCCCGGAAACGGTGTCGTCCTCCGCCGCGCTTGTCCGCATGCCCGACATTCCGGTCCTGCCGGAGCCTCTGCGCGGCAAGCAGGTCGTCAGCATCCGCGTCTGCTGCACAGGCTCCGACGGCGCCGCCCTGGTCGAGCCGCTGCGCGCCGTCGCGACGCCGATCGTGGACCTGGTGCGGGAGATGCCGTACGCCGACTGCGCGTCCATCCACTCCGACCCGCTCGACCCGGCCTCCGTCCAGGAACGCGGCGGACTCCTGCGCGAACTGACCGCCGACACGATCGACGCCCTGCTCGCCGTCGCCGGGGGGACGACGGCCCCTCCGGACCTGCTGGAGGTCCGGCACCTCGGTGGGGCGCTCGCCCGTCAGCCCGAGGTGCCGAACGCGATCTCGTGCCGGGACGGCGCCTTCACCCTCTTCATGGCCAACATCGGCGGGACGGACGACGCCGAGCGGGTCGACGCGGCCCTGTCCGCGGCGATCGAACGGCTGCGGCCGTGGTGCACCGGGTACACCCTGCTCAGCTTCATGTCCGACGTGGACGGCGTCGAGCAGGGCTACACGCCGGAGGTGCACCGCAGGCTCGTTTCGCTGAAGCAGCGCGTCGACCCGGCCAACCTGTTCCGGCTCAACCACAACATCCGTCCCGGCCTGTGACCGGTTGAGCCTCGGCTACGTCTGAAAGCGTCCTTCAACCGTTCCAACCCGCCTGCAAGGGGGTGGCCGGACGCTGGTCCCTCGCTTCGGAGACGGAGAGGGGACCGCATGTACACATCCAGGAGAGGCCTCCTGGTCACACTGGCCGCCCTGTTGGCGATGACGCTGGCCGTCGCGTCCTGCACGGCGGCCACCGTCCGCACCGTCACGCTGGTCGCCGCGGGCGTTCTGGGAGACGACGCGTTCTTCGACATCGGCGCGGGCAATCTCATGAACGTCATCGCGGGGGCCGGAGGCGCCGTGGCCGGGGACCGCGCCGGCCTCTACGGCGGGACGACCAGATCGACCCAGTGCTCGAAGAAGAAGCTGATCACGTACCTCAAGAACAATCCGGACAAGGCCGCCGCGTGGGCGGACGTGCTCGGCATGGACGTGGCCGACATCCCCGGCCGTGTCGGCAAGCTCACCTCGGTCGTGCTGCGGCGCGACGTGCTCGTGAAGAACCACGGCTACCGCAAGGGCGGGAGCACGGCGTTCCACGCGCTGCTGCAGGCGGGCATCGCGGTTCTGGTGGACAGTACGGGAACGCCGGTCGTCAAGTGCGACTGCGGCAACCCGCTGCTTCCGCCGGATGGCGACGTGGACATCGACCGGGCCAAGTACAAGGGCAAGAAGTGGAAGCACTTCTCCAGGAAGAAGGTGGCGGTGATCGAGGAGGGCGACGAGCAGCCGTCGATCAAGCTCGCCCAGCTCGATCCGGAAACCGGCCAGGCGACCGGAGAGGCGTTCGACCGGCCGACCGGCACGGAAGGCGAGCAGGACAGCGCGCCGACACCCACGCCGAACCCGGACGAGACGCCCACCCCGTGCCCCGCGTCCACGGACCCGCAGGCCACCACACTCAGCCCGTGCCCGGAGCCGTCGGAGCCCACCGACGACCCGACAGACCCTCCGGCGGACGCCCCGACGGACGTCCCGACCGATTCCCCGACCGATTCCCCGACCGGCGACCCGGCCGCCTCGGATTCGCCGTCACCTGATCCCAGCACCTGACAGCGTCAGGTCGCCGCAGGGCTTCGACCTCGTCACACCCCTCCCGTGCACCGGTCGAAGCCCGTCCTTCTGCGGCGAACTGCTTGTCCCAGCGCACCCTCTCGTACGGCCACGCCTCGCGACACACCCTCTTCATCATCATGCCGAGCCGCGCCACTCGGCCCGGCGCGGCCCTCGCGCCGTGAATCCCCAGCCCAGCGACGCGGGTGACAGCCGCGTCCTTGACGGACGCCCACGGCGAGCGGGACGCCCCGCCTATGCGATCTTCACGGCGCTTGATAGGTTCTCTACAGGTGCGCCGGGAAGTCTGGTCGGCAGTCCTTTCCCGCTGACCTGCGAAGGATGTGCCGGTGCCCGCCCGTGACCTGACGCCCGACCTGCCCGCCCTCCCCATGGACGCTCCCGTGGCCGGGCCCGTACGGATGCCGCCGGGCGCGGTGACGCCGGAGGTCCTGCCGGACCGGGTGCTCGCGACGTGAGCGTGCTGTCCTGGGTGAGCGTGGCGGTGTTCCTGGCCGCGTACGCGCTGATCGCCACCGAGAAGATCCACCGCGTGGCCGCCGCGCTCGGCGGCGCCGGCATCATGCTGGCCGTCCACGCCACCGGCGCCGAGGCGGCGTTCTTCTCCGAGCACTCCGGCATCGACTGGAACGTGATCTTCCTGCTGCTCGGCATGATGATCATCGTGGGGGTGCTGAAGCAGACCGGCGTGTTCGAGTACCTGGCCATCTGGGCCGCCAAACGCGCCCGCGGCCGGCCGTTCCGGCTGATGGTGCTGCTGGTGCTGATCACCGCGGGCGCCTCAGCGCTGCTGGACAACGTCACCACCGTGCTGCTCATCGCGCCGGTGACGTTCCTGGTGTGCGAACGGCTCGCGGTCAACCCGATCCCGTTCCTCATCGCCGAGGCGATGGCGTCCAACATCGGCGGCGCCGCCACGCTCGTCGGCGACCCGCCGAACATCATCATCGCCAGCCGCGGCGGCCTGAGCTTCAACGACTTCCTCGTGCACATGGCGCCGATGGTCATCGTGCTGATGGCGGTGTTCGTCGGCCTGTGTCACCTCCTGTTCGGCCGGACGTTCCGCTACGACCCCGAGCGGGCGGCCGAGGTGATGGCACTGAACGAGCGGGAGGCCATCGCCGACCGCAGGCTGCTGTGGCAGTCGCTGGCCGTGCTGGCGCTGGTGCTGGCCGCGTTCGTGCTGCATCCGGTGCTGCACTACGAGCCGTCGGTGGTCGCGCTGCTGGGCGCGGGCGTGCTGGTGGCGGCGACCAGGGTGACCACCGAGCAGGCCATCGCCGAGGTGGAGTGGCCCACGCTGGTGTTCTTCGCCGGATTGTTCGTCATGGTCGGCGCGCTGGTGGAGACGGGTGTGATCGGCGAGCTGTCCCGGGCCGCCGTCGCCGCCACCGACGGGCAGCTCGAAGTGACGACGATGGGGGTGCTCGGTCTCTCGGCCGTCCTGTCCGCCGTCGTGGACAACATCCCCTACGTGGCCACGATGAGCCCGATCGTCGAGCAGCTCGTGCAGGCGTCCGGGGACGGGCCGGGGCAGGTGCTCTGGTGGGCGCTGGCCTTCGGCGCCGACCTGGGCGGCAACGCCACCGCCGTCGGCGCCGCCGCCAACGTCGTCGTCCTCGGCATCGCCGCCCGCAACGGGACCCCGATCAGCTTCTGGCAGTTCACCAGGTACGGCTTGGTCGTCACGGTGGTCACGGTGGTGCTCGTCGCTCCGTACCTGTGGGTGCGCTACCTCATGTGACCGTTCTGCGATCTGCGTCTCGGCGCGGCACCCCAGCAGGAGCGGACGCCGCGCCCGAAGCCGAGGTGGCCCATGGCGTCAGCATCGGCGAACCCGCCGCACGGATGCCGCGGCTGCTCGGCGATCTGCCGCAGCCCGGCGACCGGATCCGGAGCCTGTCGCCCTTCCAGCTGCCTTACGACGCAGGGGGCGGCCCAGCCGATCCGGCCCTTGGCGCCGGCCGACCTGGGGACTTCCCTGATGCGGAGACGGGTCCCAGGGAGCTTCGATGGATGGGGCAGGGACCATTCGAGGAGGCGCGATGGACGACACCGAACTGGCGCCCGGACCGGTGGAGAACGTGACGCTGCTGACGGCCGCGGAGGGCGGGGTGTGGGCGGCTGCGGAGATCATCGCGCGGCTTCGGGCGCGCATGGGGGCTCGGGCCCATGACCAATCGTGACGGCTCACCGTCCGCTGCTGTAGCGGTCGTCCATCTGGTGGGCGGCCCGTATGTGCACTCCGGCGGAAGAAGGCTGGAGGTGCCCGAGGGCAGTAAGCGGCTGCTCGTGTTCGTCGCTGTCAGCGGTGGCAAGGTGGATCGCCGGCATGCCGCCGGGACGCTGTGGCCGCACGGCGACGATGTGCGCGCCGCCGGCAACCTGCGATCCGCGCTGTGGCGGCTGCGTACCGCCCGGGTCGACGTCATCGACAGCGACAAGCCGGTCCTCACCCTGCGGCGCGGCACTGTGGTCGACACCGACTTGCTGTGCGCCTGGGCCGATCGGGTGGTCGATCCGCGGGTGCCGACCTCGGAGCTGCGCGGGCTCCAGTGGCGGACCGAGGCGCTCAACCTGCTGCCAGGGTGGCACGACGACTGGGTGATCTTCGAGCGGGAACGGCTGCGGCAGCGGATCCTGCACGCGCTGGAGGCACTGTCCCGGCGGTGTGCCGCCGCCGGCCGTCATGACGAGGCCGTGGATGCGGCGCTGGCCGCCGTGTGCGCCGAGCCGTTACGCGAGAGCGCTCAGAAGGCGCTGGTGAGCGCCCATCTCGCCGAGGGCAATCTCAGTGAGGCGCGGCGTGTCTACCGTAACTACCGCCGCCTGCTGGCGCGTGAGCTCGGTGTGCGGCCCAGCGCCGGTCTCACCGCGCTGGTCGGCCTGCACAACTCACCGGTGCGGCCTTCAGCCGCGCGCTGAGCGGCGTGACGGCCGGGTGACGCCGGCCGGAAACCCTGGCCGCATGGCCGGGTTCGGTGGGATCGCTGCGGTGGGCAAGAGCCTCGAGCTCGTGCTGAACACCGGCTACCAGGCCACGCAGCCAGTGGACGGAGCCCTGACTCAGGCAGTGCTCGTGCGCACCGACGACATCGACCCGCCGGCCATGGCCCTGCCCCGGCCCGGGCTGTCGATCCTGCTGTACCGGGTCGACTTCAACAAGGTGACCCGGCCGGACTGGTCGGCCGTGGGCGCCGAGGACGGCAACGCCTACCTGCCGCTCGATCTGCACTATCTGCTCACCGCCTGGGCGGACAATGCGGAGCACGAGCACCGGGTGATCGGCCGCACCCTGCAGATCCTGGAACGGCCCGCCGGCCTCGGCGCGGCGCAGCTGCTGCCTGGCGGCGACTGGGGGCCGGGCGAGTCGGTGCAGTTCTTCCTCGAGGATCTGCCGACCGAGGACCTCATGCGGACGTTCGACAGCCTGCGCTGCAACTTCCGGCTCAGCGTGCCCTACCTCGCCCGCATCGTCGTGATCGCCACGAACGGCGGCGAGCCGCCGCCGCCGGTGCTCACCTCCGTGCGCGGCCTTCGGTCAGGGACCGGGCGATGAACGCGTACCTGCCCGCCGCATGGGCCGAGGGAGTGTTCCGGCTGCGGCTCGGCGTCGAACCGGTGGACGCGGTGGACCCGCTGCGCGAACCCGGCCTGACGGTCACCGTGCTCCTCGAGAAGGTGCCGTTGCCGCATCCGGTGCCGGACCGGCCGGACGACGGGATGGGACTGCCGGCCCTGCGGCGCAGCCGGACCGGGCGGTTCGCGGTACGGTTCGGATCACGGGTCACCGACACCGCGGCGCGCCTGCCGATCCGCATCATCGACCCTGCGGAGCAGTATGTGCCGCGGCGGTTGTCCGTCCCGGCGCCGCTTCTGGCGGACGTGCTGGCCGCCGACGATCTGCCCGCGAAACCGCCGCGGGCGCACCGGCCTGTGCTGTTCCCCGGCCGCCTGCGGGGCCTCACGCCGGGTACCACGGCGCTGCTCGGCCGGGTCGTGCGCGGCAGTGCGACGGGGGTCCCGTGGGCGCGGATCGAGGCGGGCCTGGCGGGCACCGGGCTGGTGCGGTGGCGCGCCCACGCGGACCGTCATGGCGAGTTCGTTCTGGTGGTCGGCGAGCTGCCGGTGCCGATCGTCACGTCGCGCGCCGAGACGATCGACATCGACGTGTCCGTGTACGCCCGTGACGCCGTACCGGAGAGCGAGCCGGTGGAGTCACCGTCCCGCTCCCGCGCCGACCCGCTCTGGCTGCTGCCGGTCGAACCGGTGGCCGCGCTCGAGGCCGGCGATCCGGTCGAGGCCGGCCACCTGATTCCGGCCGGTTACGGCCATCGCGTCACCACCCGGCGAACGCTGACGCGCGGCCGGGCCGTGCCTTCCGACCCCATCGTCGTCACCTGACCTTGAGAGGCTCCCATGCCCGAATACCTGGCTCCCGGCGTCTATGTCGAAGAGACCAGCTTTCGCGCGAGCACCATCACCGAGGTGTCCACGTCGACCACCGGTTTCGCCGGCCGCACGCGCTACGGCCCGGTGCAGTACACGGGCGGGCCACGGTCGAGCGAGCCCCGGCTGGTGACGAACTACTCGGAGTTCGAGCGAGTGTACGGCGGCATCGAACGGTACAACGACACCGACCAGTCGATCCCGTACCTGGCGCACGCCGTCCGTGCCTACTTCCTCAACGGCGGTCAGCGGCTGTACGTCTCCCGGGTCTACGATCCGGCGGACGGCACCGGCGTGGCCGTGTCCCCGGACATCCCGGTCGCCACGGTCCCGCCGTCGCTGGCGCGGTTGCGCGCCCGCTGGCCGGGCGAGGATGGGAACGTCGCCGTCACGTTCACGGCGGTCCGCTCCGGTGACGTCGGCATCCACGCCGGCACCACCACGGCGCGGGTCAACGGGGTCGAGCCGGGCGCGCTGCTGGAGATGACCGATCCTGGCCGGCAGCCGAGGCCCGGCGACGCGATCCCGCCGGCGGCGCTGCGGATCCTGCGGGTCGAACCGGACGGCACGCAGACCTTCGTGGACAGGAGCGGCAGCCCGGCCCCGCCGCCGGTCGCGTCCTGGCTCCTGCCGGTCGAGGTCACGGTCACGATCACCGACAGGGCCGGGCAGCAGACGGTCTACCCGCGGCTCGGCCTCGCTCCCGACGGCCGCCGCTCGCTGAGCCGGGTGCTCGACCGTGACGATCCGCAGGACGAGGACTGCCCGATCTGGTTCGCCTACGACTTCCCGGACGAGGGAACGGCGCGGATCGAGCTGTTGTTCGCGCTGGTCGGCACCGGGGAACCGGCGAGAACGTATCGCCTCACCGGCGGCCTGGACGGGGAGGCGATCACGGCCGCGGCGCTGCTGGGCGACGAGGCCGACCCGGACGACGCCGCGAGGAAGGCGACCGGGCTGCAGGCGCTGGCAGAGATCGACGACATCGCGATCGTCGCGGCTCCGGATGCGGGCGGCATCACCGATCCCGGCCAGCGTGCACTCGCCACGCAGAACCTGATCCGCCACGCCGAGCGGGCCCGCTACCGGATCGCCGTCGTAGACGGCCCGGAAGGCGCCTCCCTCACCGAGATCCGCGCGTTCCGCGGCAACTTCGACTCCACGTACGCCGCGCTGTACCACCCGTGGGTGGAGATCCTCGACCCGAGCGGGCCGCCCGCCCCCGGCGTGCCGACGCCCCGGATCATGCTGCCGCCGTCGGGCTTCGTCACCGGCGTCTACGCCCGCAACGATGTCACCCGCGGCGTGTTCAAGGCACCGGCCAACGAGGTGGTCTACGGGCTGAGCCGGCTCGAGATGAACATCAACACCGGCCGCAACCAGGTGCTCAACCCTGAGCACATCAACGCGCTGCGTTTCTTCGCCGGCCGGGGCAACCGGGTGTGGGGCGCCCGCACGCTGAGCTCCAACCCGGAATGGCTGTACGTCAACGTACGCCGCCTGTTCATCTTCCTGGAGCACTCGATCGACCTCTCGACCCAGTGGGCCGTGTTCGAGCCGAACGGCGAGGCCCTCTGGCGCAACCTGACCCGGACCGTCGAGGACTTCCTCGAGGTGCAGTGGCGCAACGGCGCGCTGCTCGGCGCGTCGCCCGAGGAGGCGTACTTCGTGCGCTGCGACCGCTCCACCATGACCCAGAACGACCTCGACAACGGACGGCTGATCTGCCTGATCGGCGTCGCGCCCGTCAAGCCCGCGGAGTTCGTGATCTTCCGGATCGGCCAGTTCACCGCGGACGCCCGCGGCTGACGCGTTCTGTTAGAAGGGACCCACCGATGCCCGAGCGCCCCGATCGCCGCCCGTACGGCGCCTTCCGGTTCAAGGTCGAGTTCGCGGCTTCCACCGTAGGCGGAGGCCGGGCGTTCGACGGCCACTGTTCCGACGTGTCCGGTCTCGGCTCCGAGATCAACTACTCGGACTACCGCGAGGGCGAGGACAAGTACAACACCGTCCGGAAGATTCCCAACACGTACAAGGTCGACGAGGTCACGCTCAAGCGCGGGCTGTACGGCTCGACCGATCTGTTCGAGTGGTTCAAGGAGGTGCGGGACGGCAAGTACATGCCGCGCTCGGTCACGATCACTCTCAACGACGAGGCCAACGCGCAGGCGTCGATCTTCACGCTGATCAACGCTCAGCCGAAGAAGTGGGTCGGCCCGACGCTGGTCGCCAAGGGCGGCGGTGAGGTGGCGATGGAGGAGCTGCACCTGGTCGCCGAGCGGATCGAGTTCCGGCCGTGAGCATCCGCACCGATGACGCGCTGGTGCTGGGTGCGCCCGGCGTCTACTACCTGCCCGAGGTGCCGCAGCCTCGGGCGGCCGTGGAACGCCTCGACGTGGCGGCGTTCGTGGGGATCGCGCCGCGCGGGCCTGCGTACGAAAGGGTCGACGATGTCGCCGATGTCGCCGCTTCCGGCCGCGAGGTCAGCCATCGCCGTTCTGTGCCCGTCCCGGTGGAGAGCTGGGATGAGTACGCGGAACTGTTCGGCGAGTTCGAGGGGCCGGGGCTGCTGCCGGACGCTGTCGCGGCGTATTTCGCCCAGGGCGGCCGGCGGGCGTACATCGTGCGGGTCGTCGCGGCGGCGCAGGACCCTCCCGGAGAGCTGAGGCCGCCGCCGGGCTGTGCCGCGTTCAGCGTCCTTCCCGGTCTCGGCCTGCGCGCCCGCAACGAGGGCTGCTGGGGCAACCGGCTGCTCATCACCTGGTCGTACGTGACCCGGGTGCTGACGGCGACGGTGACCGGCCGGGCCGGCGCGACCGAGATCGTGCTCGGCCCCGGCTCGGCCGTCGTGCCGGGCAGCGTGCTGCGCCTGACCGCCGCGCGCACCACGGGCACCAGCGGCACCACGGGCACCACGACCGCCACGGCCGCCATCGTCGTCGTGCGGCTCGTGGAAAGGCGCGGCCACGCGCAGGACGCCGGGACCGACCTGGTCGCGATCTGCGAGCCGGGCCGTCCAGCCGGGCCTGGCACCACCGTGGAGCTGGTGGAGGGCCGCCTGGAGGTGACCGACCCTGACCCGCGGCGCCGCCGCCGCGAGCTGTTCACCGGCCTGGGCCTGTCGGCCGCCCACCCGCGGTACGTCGCCGACGTCCTGCACCGCGACGCGCGGCTGGTCGCCCCGCTGGAGGGCCGCTTCGGTGACATCCTGCCGCCGACCAGCCTTGACCTGGCACGGGGCACCCCGATCCCCGGACTCGTGGGGGAAGACCGCTCGGACCAGGTCACGGCCGGCGACCTGCTCGACGACGAGGACGGCGTCCGCAGGCTGGCCGACGCCGACGAGGTGGCCTCCCTGGTCGTGCCCGATCTGTTCGCCCTCCCGCCGTTGGCGGAGCCGGATTCGTCCCCGCCCGCCGGCGACCCCCGTTTCCGTCCTTGCCAGGCGCCGCCCGCGCCCTCGCAGGAACCTGCCGGGGGCAAGCCTCGCCTCGGAGGGCTGATGCTCGACGTCTCCGGCACTGACGGTCTCGCCGCACTCGCCGACCGCCAGCAGCGGCTCGTGGACCTCGCGGAGGAGCTGCGGGTGGTCGCGCTCCTCGACGTGCCGCCGGGTATCGACGACGCCACCGTGCTGCGCTGGCGCTCCCGGTTCTCCTCCTCGTTCGCCGCCGCCTATCATCCCTGGCTGCGCGTCCTCGGCCACACGGCCACCCGGCGTCTCAAGCAGATCCCGCCCTCCGCCGTCGCGGCCGGCATCATCGCCCGCTGCGAGCTGCGCCAGGGCCTCGCCCGCGGCCCCGCCAACGAGCCGGCCGCCCAGGTCGTCGGCCTCGCGACCGCCGTACCTCCGGGCGCGCACGACCGGTTCCACCGGCTCGGCGTCAACGTGTTCGCGATGACGCCCGACGGCGTACGCCTCACCGGCGCCCGCACGCTGAGCGCCGAGCCGGCGCTGGACCGGCTCACCACCCGCCGGCTGCTCCTGGAGATCGAACGGGTCGTGCTGCGCCAGCTCGGCTGGACCGTGTTCGAGCCGGCCGGGGAGACGCTGCGGTCCGGCGTCCGGCGGCACCTCGAACAGCTTCTCGGCGAGCTGTCCGACGCGGGCGCGTTCGCCGGCGGCACGCCGGCTGACTCGTGGTTCGTCACGGTCGGCGAGCCGGACGCCACCGGGCCAGGCCGCCTGGTCGTCGAGGTCGGGGTCGCCCCCGCCGCGCCACTCGAGTTCGTGCTGGTCCGTGTGGCACTCGACGCCACCGGCGCCGGCGAGCCGCAGTTGCTCCTGGGAGGGGCGGTTCTGCCGCCGGCCTCCTTCGCGGGAGCAGGCGGCGGCCTCGCCCAGCCTGCACCGGGAACCGGAACGGCGGTGTGCCGTGCCTGACGAGTTCGCCCGGGCGTTCCGGTTCCGGGTCACCCTCAACCAGTCACCGGCCGGCCCGGGCACCGGCGGGGGCACCGGTCCCGTGCTCGGCGGCGGCGCCTTCCAGGAGTGCACCGGGCTCGACCTCGAGATGGACGTCGCCGAGTACGTGGAGGGCGGCCGGAACGACGGCGTGGTGCAACGCGCCGGCCGGGTCAAGCTCGCCCGGATCACGCTGCGCCGCGGCATGCTGCACCCTGCCGGCGGCGGGGGCGGCGGCGGGGCCGGCGGCGGCGTCGACGGCGCGCTGTGGCGCTGGTTCGCCGACGTCGTGGACGGCGTGCGTCCGCTGCGCCGCTACGACGGCACCATCCAGTTGCTGGACGGGCGGCACCAGCCGGTGGGCGGCTGGAAGTTCGTCCGCGGCCTGCCCGCCAAGCTGGTCGGCCCCGCTCTGAACGGCCGGACCGGGGAGATCGCCATCGAGGAGTTGCAGATCGCCCACGAGGGCCTGCGGTTGGAGGTGCCCTGATGGAGTTCGCCAAGGCCGTGCTCGAGGAGGTCGTCGACGGGCCCGGCACGCAGCGGGCCTCGAACGGCGCGCGGATCACGGTGCAGATCAACCCGGCGACCCTGCGGCTCCAGATGGCCAGCACCGCCGACTTCGGCAAGGACGCCGGCAGGCAGAAGGCGCAGTATCAGGGCTCGACCTCCACGCTCTCGTTCGACCTCGTCTTCGACACCGCCGACGAGGGCACCACCGAGTCGCCGCTGGACGTGCGAACCCGGACCCGTCAGCTGGAGCGGTTCGTGCTGCCCGCGATGAAGCAGGCCAAGGCCGTCCCGCCCCGCGTGCGGTTCACCTACGGCTCGTTCTCGGTCGTCGGGGTCATGACCGTGCTCAACCAGGACTTCGACTTCTTCGCCCGCAACGGGGTGCCGCTGCGCGCCAAGTGCGCGGTGACCATCAAGGAGCAGCGCCCCGAGTTCGACGCCACGCTGGCCGGCTCGGGTGCCAACACGGGCGCGGGGGCGACGCCGCCGGTGCCGCCCGGCGCTGGAGCCGGGGCCGCGCCCGCCGGGAACCCGCCCGGCACACCGGCGGGTTCGACGGGCACACCAGGCATGCCGGGCTCGCCGGGCACGCTGGGCGGGCCGCCCGCACCGCCGCCGGATCGCAGCGCGACCGCGCTGGCCGGGGAGAGCGCGCCGGACCTGGCGGTCCGGATGGGGCTTGATCCGCACGCCTGGAAGGGACTCCAGGGCATCACCGACCCGCTCAGCCTGCCCGCCGGTCTGCCCGTCGACTTCTCCAGCGCCCTCAGCGCCGGCCCGGGCCTCGGCGTGACGACCGGAGCGGCGGTCCCGCCCCAGGACCTCGCGAGCCTCGACGGCGCGGCGCTCGCCAGCGCGGGCGGGCTCACCCGGGTCCTCGCCGCCGCAGCCACCGCCGACGCCGGCGCCGCCGCCCAGGCGACCCGGCAGGACTTCGTCCCAGGCCGGTCGTCAGCCACGCCATCCGGCGCCACGTCGTCCGGCCCCGCGTCATCCGGCCCCGCAATGTCCGGCCCCGCGATGTCCGGCCCCGCGATGTCCGGCCTCGCGTCGTCCGACCCGCGGGCGGTCGGCTACGGCTTCGGTGTCCCGCTGCGCCCGCGTACCCCCGTCGGCCACGCCGTCACCGCCGGACTGGTGAGTGGAGGCCGGCGAGCAGTCGCGGGCGCGGTGGAGCCGCCGCGGACCGCCGACCCCACCGTGGCCGGCTGGCTGGCGTTACGCGAGGACCCGGACCGGGCCGGTGGCGGATGCGGAGGTGCGTCGTGACCGTGCACGTGGCAGAGCTGACGAGCCAGGTGGAGCTGACCGGCGTCCCGCCGGTCGCACAGGCTCCGGCCGGTGCGCCCGCCAGAACACCCGGCTGGCACGAAGCGCAGCGCTTCGCCGAGCTCGCCGAAGAACGCCACCGCGACCGGGCACGCACCGCGGGCGGAGGCTTCGATGACTGAGCCCGCCTTCGCCGCGACGGCGCCGGTCTTCTCCGCCGATGGCGCCCACGAGCCCGAACTGGGACGCGACCTGGTGCGGCTGGACGTCGCCGAGGACGTCCTCGGCCTGCGTACGCTCAGCGCCTGCTTCCTGGCCACCGCGCCGCGCCGCCGTTCGAGCAACGACGTCGTCGAGTACCTCGACGGCGGCACCCTGGATTTCGGCAAGCGCCTCCAGGTGACGCTCGGGCCGCCCGGCAACGAGCGGATCGTCTTCGCCGGATCGGTGTCCGCGCTCGAGGTGCGGTTCACCGAGGGCGACGTGCCGGTGGTGACCGTGCTGGCCGAGGACGACCTCATGCGCCTGCGTCTGCGGCAGCACAGCGAGACGTACACCTCGTGCACCGACGCCGACGTGGCCGGACGGGTGGTCCGGCGCCATGGTCTCAAGGCGGACATCTCGCTCGACGGCCCGACCTACGAGTCGGTGCAGCAGCTGAACCAGAGCGACCTGGCGTTCCTGCGCGAGCGGGCCCGGCGGCTGCAGGCCGAGCTGTGGGCCGGCGACGGCGTCGTCCACCTGGCCACGCGCGACCGGCGGCCCGGCACCCAGGTGACCCTCACCCGCGGCAGCGACCTCATCGACGTCGCGGTGCGCGCCGACCTGGCCCATCAGTGCACCGCGGTGCGTGTCTCCGGGTACGACGCCCGCGCCCGCGCCGCCATCGACGCGGAGGCGCCGTCCTCCACCGTGGACACCGAGATCACCGGAGGCCGGACGGGGCCGCAGACGCTTCGCCGCGCGTTCGGCGACCTGCCCGGCCGGCGGATCCGGGACGTCCCGCTCGCCGAGCCGGTGGCACGGGCGCTGGCCAGGGCCGAGATGCTGCGCCGCAGCCGGGCCTTCGTGCAGGTGCGCGGCACGACCGCGGGCACGCCGCAGCTGGTCGTCGGCAGCCGGGTGCGCCTGGCTCGCTGCGGCCGCCCGTTCGACGGTGACGGCTACTACGTCACCGGCTTCCACCACAGCTACGACCTCACCAGCGGCATGCGTACGCGTTTCACCGCCGAGCGCCCCACCGTCAACGCCGCCTGAGCCGGAAGGACCGTGATGAGCGAGGAATGCCGGACCTGGTTCGGTCTGTATCCGGCGCTGGTCACCGACGTGGTCGACGGCAAGCGGCAGGCACGCGTGCAGGTGCGGTTTCCGTGGCTGGCCGGCGACGGGGCGCGCGCCCGCTACTGGGCGACGCTGCTGACCCCGTACGCCGACCACGATCAGGGCTTCGTCGCGCTGCCCGCGGTCGGCACCCAGGTGGTGGTCGGCTTCGAGTTCGGCGACCTCGAGCGGCCGTACGTCGTGGGGTCATGCTGGAACGGCAAGGAGATGATGCCCGTCACGCCGGCGCGGCCCAATGACAAGCGCATGATCAAGAGCAGGTCCGGGGCGGTGCTGGAGTTCGACGACAAGGCCTCGGCCGCCAAGGTGACGCTGGCCAGCGGCCGCGGGCACACCGTGGTCATCGACGACGGCGCCGGGACGATCGAGATCCGGCACGCCAACCGGTCGAGGATCACGATCGACAGCGCCGGCATGGTCACGATCAGCACCATGGGGACGGTGGACGTCACGGCGGCGGCCCTGAACGTCCACGCCGCCACGGCCACCTTCGACGGCATGGTGAGCTGCACCAGCCTGATCGCCTCCGCCGCCGTCGTGTCGCCGTCGTACAGCCCGGGCGCGGGGAACGTCTGGTGACCGCCGCCGACGCCCTCCTCACCCACGACTGGCGCGTGGTGGCGCCCTGGTGGCACTGGCCGCGCCTGGGCGGCGTTCCCGCGCCCGGCGAGGAGGCCCAGCGACGCGCGGTGCGGCTGCAGGCGCCCGTGCTGCAGAAGTACGACGGGCCTGACCTGGTGAACACGTTCCTCTCCGACCCGCAACGACGCCTCGAGTTCATCGACGACTCCGACCGGGTGGCCACCCTCAGCGAGAAGCGTCCCGGCGGCCTGCCGCAGCGCACCACGGCGGGCGGGATCCGCAAGCTCTACCTGCCCACCCATCACCGGCACTATCTGGTGGTCTGCGCCCTGCACTGCGACGCGGCCGGCTTCCCCCGGGCACGGGCCGACGACGTCTGCGAGGCCGGCTTCGTGGTCCGGCGCCGCACCGCCGACCTCCCCGGTGGTCCGGACGGCGAGGCGGCCACCCGGTTGCGCCACTGGGCCCGTGCCCGGGGGCGGGCCCGGATCGCCGAGCGGCGGCTGCTCGGTGAGACCGGACTGCGGCGGAACCTGCTGCAGCACCGGCTCTCCGCGCTGGCCGAGGCGGAACGGGCCGCCCGGGAACGCGTCCGTGAGGTGGCCCAGGAGGCGGGAGCCCCGACCCGTACGCTCTCGGGCTGGATCCCGGCCGGCGTCGACGCCGCCGGCGTGCCCGGCCCGATGCCCGCGTGCGGCGACTCCGGAGCCGCCGGGACGCGCACCCCGCTGACCGGCGTCGGCTCCTGGACGCCGGTCGAGGAGCTGCCGGAGCACCTGGCCGAGGCGGCCTACCCGCTGGCCTCCGTGCTGGCCGATCCGGCACGACCCGGATCCGACGCCGCTCTTCAGACGCTCTACTTCGGCGTGGTGCCCACCGGCTCGGGCGACATCGACACGACCGGCGGGCCGCGCTTCGACGACGGCGACGACTACGAGATCCGCTGCTTCGCGCGCCGGCATCGCCCCGAGTGCCCGCGCGACGGCGGGCACTGCCTTTGCCCGATCTTCTGGTCCGAGCCCACCGAGCCCTACCGGCTGGCCGGCCACTTCGACCTCGAGGGCTGCGCCCACCGCCCGGCCACGGTGCAACTGCCCGACCTCGCGCAGTTGAAGGCCGACGCGTTGCGGCTCGGCCCCGGTGGCGCCGGCGGCCTGCGTTTCCGCTCGCCGCCAGGCTCCGCGCTCGCCTTCCGCACCGAGGACCTCAAGGCGGTGCGTAAGGAACCGCCGAACGCCTTCCCGCAGGTGTGCTCCTTCGCCGTGCCCCTGATCACCATCGTGGCGTTCTTCGTGCTCCAGCTGTTCCTGCCGATCGTCGTCCTCGTCTTCCAGCTCTGGTGGATGCTCGCGCTGCGCTTCTGCCTGCCGCCGGACGTGCCCCTCGGCCAGGATCTGATCGACGACTTCGAGAGGCTCGGCGACGGCCTGGACATCAACGGGACCGTCGCGGCGGCAGTGGTCAACCGGCCGACGTTCGTCAAGGCGATGGCCGACCTGCTCGACGACCTCGAACCGCAGAACAGACCACTGGGCCAGGAGATACGGGAGGCCCACGGGAAGGGCGGGATCGACGCCGCCACCTACGCGGTACTCGGACGCGCCGCGCTCGCCCAGGAAGCCGGGCAGCATCCCCGGGTCTTCGCCGCCCGCGTCGAGCGGAACGAGGTGGTGACGCCGTGACCACCCCGATCGGCGCGCGCCTGGGCACCGGATGGGCCTTCCCGCCGGTGCCGACCGCCACGCCCGCCACGCCCGCCACGCCCGCCACGCCCGCCACGCCGGGCACGCCCGGCACGCGCGGCTTCGCCTGGCAGAGTGGCGCCGCCCTGGTCCGCCAGTCGATCCTGCTGATCCTCGACACCGAGCCGGGCGAGCGGGTGATGCGCCCGGACTTCGGCTGCGGGCTGAGCCGCTACCTGATGGAGCCGAACAACCCGGCCACCCGGGCCGCCATCGCCCGGGACGTCACCGCCGCCCTGACCGCCTGGGAGCCGCGGATCGAGCTGACCGCCGTGGACGTCACCACGACGGACGACCCCGCCACCGTGCTGGTCTCGATCAGCTACCTGCACGTCCGGGACCAGAGCGACGGCGGCCTCCGCTTCACCCTCGACGTGGCCGGAGCCTGACATGGCGCTTCCGTTCCCGGTGCTGGACGACCGCTCGTACGAGCAGTTGCTGGCCGAACTGCGGGCGCGCATCCCCGTCTACGCTCCCGAGTGGACCGACCTCGGTGAGAGCGACCCCGGCATCACCCTGCTCGAACTGGTCGCGCACCTGGGCGAGAGCCTGCTCTTCCGGTTCAACCAGATTCCCGACCAGACCCGGTTGTGGTTGCTGCGCCTGCTCCAGGTTCCGCCGTACCCGCCCGAGCGGGCGACCGGCCTGGTCCGCTTCACGCTGGCCGACGAGGGCGGGGCTCCCGTGCCGGTGCCGCTCGGCGCCACGGTCAGCGCCGGCGACGTGCCGTTCCGCGTCGGCAACGACGTGACTGTGCTTCCCGCCATGGTCACCGCGGTCGTCAAGGCGCGCGCGGACGTGCCCGCCGACCCGATGTTGCGCGCCGAGTACCACCAGCTGCTGGAGCTCGCCGGCCTCGATCCGGCGCAGGCAGCGCCGTACGACGAGAAGGTGCTGCGCCGCGAGGCCGGCGAGCCGGGCCTGGCCGGACTCGACATCCGCCCCGCGGTGGACCGGACGCTGTGGATCGCCGTACAGCCGCCTGGTGACGACCCGGCGGTCGTGGCGGGGCTGCTCACCGAACGCGGCCCGCTCGCGACCGGTCCGCTCGTGCTCGGCTTCGCCACCGCGGCCGTCGAGCCCAGCGGCGGCGCGGTTCTCCTGCCGACGCAGACGTTCGCCCCGGCCGCGGCCGGCGGCATCACCGCGATCGCCGCCGCCGAGACATCCGCTGCCGCCCCGGAGCGCCTCACCGCCATCACCGGGGCCGGGACACCCAGTGCCACCCCGGAGCGCCTCACCGCCATCACCGGGGCCGAGACACCCGCCGCCGCCCCGGCGCGCCTCACCGAAGCGGCCGACAACGCCCTGATCTGGGAGGTGTCGCTGGCCGACGGCACCTATCTGCCGGTGACCGTCGTGCGCGACACCACGACCGGCCTGCGAGTCGCCGGCAGCGTGGCCCTGCAGCTGCCGCCCCCGCGCCTCGCCGACGTGGGCGTCCTGCCGCCCATCGACGACGACCTGGCCGGCGTACGCGACAGCCCGCCCCGCCTCGACGGACACCCGCCGGCGGTCTTCTGGCTGCGCGCCTTCCCGCGCGAAGGCCCGCCGGGCTCCGGCGTGCTGACCTGGGCCGGGATCAACGTGGCCGACGTCGAGCAGGTGGCGCAGGCCGCCAACGAGGTGCTCGGCACCGGCCAAGGCATCAGCCACCAGGAACTGGCCCTGGCGAACCCGGCCGTGGTGCCCGGCTCGCCGCGGATCGAGGTGCGCGAGGACGGCGTCAACTGGCAGGAGTGGACGATCGTCGGCTCGCTGGCCGCGAGCGGGCGCGACGACCGGCACCTGCTGCTCGACGCCGCAGCCGGACGCCTGCAGTGCGGCGACGGCGTCCGCGGCCGGGTGCTGCCGGCCGGTGCCCTGGTACGCGCCGCGGGATACCGCCACGGCGGTGGCACGCGGGGCAACGTCGCCGCGGAACTGATCGATCGGATCGACGATCCTCCCGGCGTACGCGTGACCAACCCGCTGCCCACCACCGGCGGCGAGGAGGCCGAACCGCTCGCTCGCGCGCTGGAGCGGATCCCCGGCGAGCTGGCGCGCCGCGACCGCGCCGTCACCGCCGGCGACTTCCGGGAGCTGGCGATGATCCCCGGTGTGGGCCGGGCGGAGTGCCTGCCGCACTTCGACCCCGCCACTCGCGACCTCGACGCGGCCGGGGCGGTCACCGTGATGGTGTGGCCGGCCCGCGACCCGCGCCACCCGGACGCGCCGGCCGCCGGCGCCACGCTGCTCCAGGCCGTGTTCGAGCACCTCGATCCCCGCCGCCTGGTCACCACTGAGCTGTACGTGGTGCCGCCCGTCTACCGCGCCGTGGCGGTGTCGGTCGGGATCGCGGTGAAGACCGGCTACAGCGCCATCGGCGTACGGCGGTGGGCTGAACTCGTGCTCCGCCAGTACCTGTCTCCGCTGCCGCCGTTCGGGCCGGAGGGCGCCGGCTGGCCCCTCGGACGCCGCGTGCACGGGCCCGAACTCGAGGCGGCGGTGCTGCAGGTCGAGGGCGTCGAGTATGTCGAAGAGGCGCTGGTCGCCGACGTCTCCGGGCCGCAGCCGGTGCCGGGGACGGTCAGGCTGCGCCCGTGGGAGGTCCCGGCGCTCACCGCGCTGACCGTGGTCGCCGGCCGCCCGCCCGAGGCCGGTTCCGGCGCCCCGCAGCCGCTGGACCCGGACGCGCCGGCCCCGGTGCCGGTGCCCGTGCCGAAGGACGAGTGCTGATGACACCAGACATCGTGGCCGCGCCGCCGAGCCCGTACCTCACCGATCCCGGCGTGCGCCGATTCGTGCCCGTCGGCGGAACGGCCAAGGCCTGGCACACCGATGAGACCACCCGGATCGACTTCGAGACGGCCGATGTGCTGCTCGCCACCGAGTCTGAGCAGCCGGTGCCGGGCTTCACCGCCGGGGCGTCCCAGCCCGAGCCGGGCGGCCTCGCCTTCGACCGCGACGGCCGCCTGTACCGCGGGGACCCGGACCGCGGGCAGATCCAGCGCCTGCCGTGGCCTGGGCCGGGAGACCCCGTCGACCTGCTCGGCAGTGCTTCCCGCGCGCCCCGTGCGGGGTTCGTCGCCGCGGGGCCCGGCCCGGAGTGGCCGCTACGGGCGCGGGCGCTGGCCACCGACTCCGACGATCACCTCTTCGTGCTGGACGGCGCAACCGGGCGGATCGCCGTCCTCGACCTGGCCGATGGACGTCTGCTGCGAACGGTCACCCTGCCGCCGTCCCCGGCGCCCTCAGCGTCCCCGACGTCCCCGACGTCCCCGACGTCCCCGACGTTCTCGGCGTCGTCCGCGTCGTCCGCGTCGTCCGCGTCGTCGATGGCGTCCGCATCGTCGGTGTCGTCGGTGTCGTCGGCGCAGGTCGGGCTCGCCGGAAGCGGCGGACGCGTCGTCCACGTCCTGACCGCCTCCCGCAGCGCGCCGCTGATGCGGCTGGACGCGATCGGTCTGCCGTCCCCGCAGCCCCTGGAGCCCCCGGCCGCCGCACTGCTCGCCCCTCGCCCCGGGCCGGCCGGCGCCTGGCCGGTGCCGCCGCAGGCCCGGCCGTCGCGGGTGGCGGTGGCACCCGACGGCGCGGTGTGGATCCTGCTACGCGACGGCGACACGGGGCATGTCCTGCGCGTGCTGGCCGGGGAGCCGGCCGCGCATCCCGGCGTGCTGCGGATTCCCGGCGCACGGGACCTCGCGGTGGACGGCCACGGGCGGCTCGTCGTCGCGGGCCCGCCGGGCGATCACCTGCTGACGTGGGTGCCGGACGAGGACGGCCTGCGTCCAGGACCGGCGCTGCGGGCACGCGGCTACGACGGCCGGGGCATCGTGCGGACGCCCGACGGCGGCATCGGCTACTCCGGGCGTGCCGCGTTCCGGGCCGCCGTGCCGCAGCGGGCCCGCCACCTCCGCGAGGGGATCGCCGCCACGCCCAGCCTGGACGGCCTGGCGTACGGGCTCCGGTGGGGGCGGGTCTTCGTCGAGGCCTGCGTGCCGCCGGACACGACGCTGCTGTTCACGGCCGCCACCGCCGACGACCCGCTCCCCCAGGTCGCGCCGGACGGGTGGCGTCCTCTGCACCGGCGTGAGACGGGGCGGGAGCTGCCCTGGGCTCCGCAGACGCCGGGCGACCGGTACGAGGTGCTCGAGGCGCCGATCGTGGCGCCGCCCGGCCGCCATCTGCGCATCTGGCTGCGGCTCACCGGCACCGGCGCGTCAACGCCGCGGATCCGCGCGCTGCGTGCCGAGATCCCCGGCCGGGACCTCGTCGCCAAGCTGCCCCGCACCTATCGCCGGGACCCCGCGAGCGCCGACCTGCTGCGCCGTTTCCTGGCCGTCATCGACGGCCAGCTCGGCGACATCGAGGCCCGCGCCGTGCAGCGCGACCTGCTCCTCGACCCGCACGGCGCCCCCGCGGAACTGCTGCCCTGGCTGGCCTCGCTGATCGGGCTCACCCTCGACACGCGCTGGCCGGAGCGGGCCCGGCGGACCCTGCTGGCCGAGGCGGCCGGCCTGTTCCGGCTACGCGGCACGGTGGCCGCCCTGCGCCGCACACTGGAGATCTACCTGGGCGAGCCGGTCGTGATCCTGGAGTCCTTCCGGCTGCGCGGGCGCGCCGCCGCCGTCGGGAACGCGACCGGGCGGCCCGGTCCGTTCGACGCCGTCCTCGGCGGCGGCTGGCGGGTGGCGGGCGGCCCCACCACCTCCGCGGAAGGCCCCGAACCCGCGGGGGTGGCGGGCCGGTCCTCCGCGCACAGGTTCACGGTGTTGCTCCCCGGCCTGCCCGGCGACGAGCAGCTCCGCGTCGTCCGCGACCTGCTCGACCTGCACCGCCCGGCGCACACGCTGGCCGAGGTCTGCTGTCTCGGTCTGGGGATGCGCGTCGGGATGAGCCTGCACGCGGGGATCTCGAGCGCGGTGGGATCCGGGTCAGGGGTCCGGCCGCTACGCGCCGGCACCCGTTCGGGACCGGCCGGCACGCCGGAGCTCGGCCGCGACGGCGTCCTCGGACGCGGCCGGACCGGCATCCGCGTCGGCGCTGCCGAACTGGGCCAGGGGACGGTGATCGACCCATGAACGACCGGATCGACCGGCTCGCCCTGCGGTGGCGGGTCGACGCCGACCCCGGCGCCCGGGGCCACGACCGGCTGGCCGCCTTGACCGGCTCGCTGGTGGAGCACGGGCTGCCAGGCGGGCTGAGCACGGACGCCGACCGCGACCGGCTGGTCTGCGTGCGCCACGTACGGGTGCCGGATCTGCGCCTGGCCTGGGACCGTGACGATGCCGACCTGGCCGAGCGGTGGGGGAAGGCGGCCACGCTGGCGCTGTCGGCCGCCCTCGCCGCCGGCGGGGCGAACGTCGTCCGGTATCGCAGCGCCGTGCAGGCGCGGCAGGACCTCACGATCGGCGTCCTGCGCGGCGATCGCGGCCGGCTCTGGGCGTGGCACACGCTCGGCCTGTGGCCGCCCGTCGACGCGGACGCTCCTGCCCGGGAGGTGCTCGCCGAGATGCTCCCGGTGTTGGCGGAGGAGGAGCCGCACACCGTGGCCGGGCTGGTGACCGCCGTGGCCGCGGCGGGGCTGCTGCCCGAGCTGGTCAACGCCACGACGTCCGCCACGCTGGCCGGGCTCGCCCGGGCGGCCTGGCGCAGCGTGACCGGCGAGGGATGGCGCGTGCCATCGCCGCCGACCTCGCCTGCGCGTACGCTCGCAGGCGCGGCGGTCGCCCGGCGGTCCGTCCTGATCGGAGCACTGCCGCGGGATCGCCGGGCCGGGGTGCGGGAGGCCGCGGCGCTGGCCGCCCTCGCCGTCCTGGAGGCCGACCCGGGGATCGCCCGCGGACCGGCCGCGGGCGCGGTGCTCGCCGAGGTCGCCGGACGCATCGCCGGCGCTCGGGAACGCGCCGGCGGTGCCACACCGGCCGGCACCGGACATCCCGTCCAGGGCGATCGCGCCGAGGGCGACACCGCGTCCGCCGACCGGCCGCACCCCGGCCCGCACCCCGGCCCGCACCCCGACCCGCACTCCGGCCCGCGCCCCGGCGCGCACGACGTCACAGGAACCGCAGCCGGGCAGCGACCGGCCCGAGATGCGGCCACCTCGGAGCAGCCCCGCCCCGGCTCGGACCGCCGCTCCACTCGCACGGCCGGCGTTGAGCCCGTGCCGCCGGGGGTCGCCGTACCCGGCCGGATCTGGCGGACCCGTTGGGGCGGCCTGCTGTTCCTGATCCCAGTGATCGGCGACCTCGGCCTGCCGGACCGGGTGGCCGGCGACCCTGACCGTCACGGCGGCGAGTCGCGCCCGGCACTGCACGAGCTCGGCCGCCGGATCTGCCGCCGGGCAGCGCCCGCCGCCGGGCTCGCCCGCCCTGACGACCCCGCCGTCCTCGCCTTCGCCGGCCTGCCCCCGGACGCCGAGCCGCCGGACCCGCCGCCGCGGCCGGAGGATCTCGAGCCGATCGTCGATGAGGTGGCGAAGGCGCTGCGCCCGTTGCTGCCCCCGGACAGCGACGAGGCGCTGCTCGCCTTCGTCTGTCATCGGACCGCCGTGATCGAGGCGGAACCCGGCTGGATCGACGTGCTCCTCGATCTCGACGACGTGGACGTCGACATCCGCCGGGCCGGCCTCGACCTCGACCCGGGTTTCGTCCCCTGGCTCAGTTGCGTCGTGCGGTACCGCTATGGCTGAACCGGTTCTGAGCAGCTACGGCGGGCCCGCCGCCGCACCGGCCGGCCGGCTGGATGACGCTCTGGCGCGGATGGCCGCCCGGCTCGCCGGCGTCCTCGACCGGCTGGGTGACGAGGACGGCGCCCGCTTCCTGCGGTCGCTGCCCGCACCCGCCCTGCCCGGCGCGCCCGACGGCGGCTGCCTCGCGCTGCCCAGCGCGCCGGCCGAGCCCGTCGACCGCCTGTCCGCCGGGCTCACGCTCGACGCCGCCGACCGTGACCTGCTGATGCTGGCCCTGCTCGGGCACCAGCACGAGGGTACGGCCGCGATCCTGCGCGGACTGCACCCGCGCGGTGAGCCGTGGGCGACGGCGGGTCTGGCCGCCACTCTCGCCGAGCACAGCGGGCTCGCGCTCGGCGAGAGTGGCGCCCCGTCCCCACGTCCGCGCCTCGCCAAAAAGCTCGCCACCGGACCGCTCGCCGCCGCGGGCGCTGTCGTGGCCGCCGGGCCGCACCTGCCGTTCCCGGAACGCAGCCTGTGTCCCGCGCCGCTGCTGTGGGACGCGCTGGCCGGCCTGCCCGGCTGGCCCGAGGCCGCCGAGCCCTTGCCTGGCCCCTTCCCCGCTTGGGGATCCGCGGCGTGGCTCGCCCATCCCGCGGTGAGCGGCGCGCGCCGGGCGATCGAATCGGACGCCGCGGTGACCGTTCTGCTCCCGGGCGTCCGGCCGGAGGCACTCGCCGGGCGGCTCGCCGCCCTGGTGACGGCGACCGGCCGCAAGCCCGTCGTCCTGCGGCTCGCTCGTGCCGACGTCGCCACGGTCAGCGCGGTGCTGCTGCTCGCGCTGGTGCGGGGCGTCGTCCCGGTGCTCTGCGCCTCCGGCACCTGTGCGGGGCCGTCCCTGCCGCGGCTGCCCGTGCCGCTGCTCTTCGCCTTGCCGGGGCGGGACGTACGCACCTGGCCGCGCCCGGTGCTCGAGCTTCCGTCCGGCCCGCATCCGGGCCAGGACCGGCGGGCGGCGCTGGCCGCGGCCCTGCCCGAGCTGGGCGAGCCGCCCGCGCCGTTCGGCCCTGCGACCATCGAACCCGGCGACGTGGAGCTGGCCGCCGCAGACGTCCGGCTGCACGACGGGCTGGTGGGCGGGCGGGCGGGGTGGCTGGCGGACGGGCTGGCGGACGGGCTGGCGGACGGGCTGGTAGGCGGGCTGGTAGGCGGGCAGACCGGGTGGGAGCGGCTGAGCGACCGTGTGGACGCCCGCGCCGCCGGAACGGTGCCGCCCGGCGCCTCGCTGGTGCACCCTCGGGCCGGATGGGACGATCTGGTGCTGCCCGCCGATCGCCTGGCCCAGTTGCGTGAGGCCGCGGACCGCATGCATCGGCAGGCCGAGGTGCTCGGCGACTGGGGCTTCGGCGGCCCGGGCACGTACGGGCTGCGGTTGCTGTTCGCCGGGCCGCCGGGCACCGGCAAGACGCTCGCCGCCGAGGTGCTCGCCGCGGAGCTCGGTCGCGATCTGCTGGTCGTCGACCTGTCCCGCCTGGTGTCGAAGTGGATCGGCGAGACCGAGAAGAACCTCGCGGCCGTGTTCGACGCCGCCGAGCGCGACGGCGCCGTGGTGCTGTTCGACGAGGCGGACGCGCTGTTCGGCAAGCGCACCGAGGTGGCCGACGCCCGCGACCGGTACGCCAACCTGGAGACCGCCTACCTGCTCGGCCGGCTCGAACGGTTCACCGGCGTGGCCGTCCTCGCGACGAACCTGCGGCAGAACCTGGACGTCGCGTTCGCGCGGCGCATCGAGTTCATGGTGCCGTTCGACCTGCCCGACGAACCCGCCCGGCTGGATTTGTGGCGGCGTCACCTGCCCGGGCGCGCGCCCATCGCCCGCGACCTCGACCTGCCGTTGCTCGCCGCGCTCTACCCGCTTCCCGGCGCGCTCATCCGCAACGCCGCCCTCGCTGCCGCCTTCCTCGCCGCCGCCGAGCCGGATCCCGGCCGGCGGGTGCTGGGCCTGCCCCACCTGGTCCATGCGATCCGGCGAGAGCACGCCAAGGCCGGCTTGTCCTTTCCAGGCCCGCCGCCTGATCCGTCCGGCGGGCCGCCGATCCGAAGGGTCCCATCGTGACGACTCCCACCACCCCAGAAACCACCGCGTCATCCACCGGCGCGACCGCCGTCACGACGTTCCGCGCGAAGGAGGCCGCCCGCCTCGATGCCGCCGCGACGGCGCAGAAGGACGTGGTCGCCGCGGCCACGGCCGACGCCGTCGCGGCGGCCACCGCTCTCACCACGATCACCGCCGCCGGAGCCACCCTCCGTCAGGATGAGTCCGTTCTGCGCCAGCAGCTCGCGGCCGCGACGACGGGTCCAGAACGCCACGTGATCGAACTGGCCCTCGACGTGAACCGGGGCGAGCAGATCCGGACCGGCCTGGACGAACAGGACGCCAAGCAGGCGAAGATCGGGGCCGACTCGGCCGCCGTCCGCGCCGCGGCCGCCGCCGAACAGATCACCGGCGCCCTCCAGACGGCCCGGCAGCTGCACGAGGCGGCGAAGGCCGACACCGACGCGGACGCCAAGCGGCTCGCCGACCTCGCCACCGCCCATCCGCAGGCCGTGGCCGAGGTGCGGCAGCTGGCCGGAGCGGTGGCCGAGGCGGTCACCCGGCTGGGCGTGCTGCTCGGCGGCGACCACATGGTGGCCCGCGTCAACGACGCCGTCCGGGAGGCCGACGCGACCTCGACGCGGCTCGGACACGACGCCGCCGCCGCGCTGGCCGCACTGGCCGCCACGAGAGGCGCGGTCGCCGGAGCGGAGAATGCCCTGGCCACGGCGCGCGCCGCCGTCGAAGCCGCGGCGGCCGCGCCGGCCCGGGTCGCCGCGGCGGCGCTCAAGGTGGAGGCGGCGCGCGTCGCCGTGGCGTCGCCCGGCCAGTCCCGGACGAACGAGGCCGCCAAGGAGGTCGCCGACGGCGTCACCGGGGCGTACGAGCGATGGCTGCTGACGCTCACGGACGACCGCATCACCCTGATCGTCGAGCTGCTCGACGCCGTCTCCGAGCTGAACCGGGTACAGGCGGGCAACCCGGGCCTGTTACGGCAGCGGCTGATCGACGCGGACCGCGACCTCGCCGCCGCTCTCGCCGCCGAGGAGGCGCGGCGCCGGGCCGGGGCGGCCGCGGCCGTGGCGGCGCAGGTGGCGGACGCCGCCGTGGCCGCCGCGCCTGCCCCCGCCGAGCGCCGCCGCGCCGCCGTCCTGCGAGGTGAGTGAGATGACCACCGCGCAGCCCGCGCCGCCCGCCGCCGCGCTCGACGTCGACCCCTTCACCGCGCTCGCCGTGCATTTCGGCATGCTGCTCGGCGTCTCCGACTTTCAGGTGCTGGCCGCCAACCCCCGCGGCAAGGCCGCCCTGCATCAGGCCTGGCTGCACGGCAGGGGTGTCGTCTGGGGCTTCCCCGTCTCGGTCGCGGAGGAGGTCCCCGAGTTGGTCGTCGGCGCCGGCCTGGCCGTGGACGGGCTGGGGCGCGAGGTGGCCACCGGGTCGCCGATGTGCCTCGACGTGCACGCGTGGCTCGGGGCGCCGGACGAGACGAGCGCGCCGTTCGACGCCCGGCTGGTCGTCCGGCACGAGGCCTGCCTGTCCCGGCCTGTGCCGTCGATCCAGCAGGGGTACGCCGGGTCCGATCGTTCACCGGCGTACTCACGGATCCTGGAGATGGCGCGGCTCGAGCTGAAGCCGTACACGTCGCGTCCGCCGGACGATCGCGCAGAGGCCTTCCCTGCGCTCCGGCGGTACGTCCGTGACGGCCTCCTGCCGGAAGGGGCCGACCACCGCGACACCCGGCTCGCCGAGTTCCGCGAGGTGCTCGCGCGACATGTGGCCACGCTGCGGCCGCCCGGTCACGCGCCGGACGCCCAGGCGGAGAGCACGAAGCTGTTCCCCGAGGACGAGCCAGGCGAGGTGCTGCTCGCCGACCTGCCCGGGATGCGGGTCGTCAAGGTCGCCGACCGGAAGTGGCGGCTGGAGGCACCGGTCGTCGACCTGTCCGTGCGGCGCACCCACATGCCCACCTGGATGCTGTCCGAGCTGCTCGCCGAACTCCTCGACCGCGGCAGCACCGGCTCAGGACGGTGCGCGAGCGACGCCGGAGGTCCGCGCGTGCGGAGGATCCGGGTCGCCGGGACACGGGTGACGGTCGAGTTCCGCGGGCGGGTCGTCGAGGCGACCGTGTGGGACTCACTGGGCCTGTATCCATTCGACCAGGACGGCGGCTGGGGTGAGCACGTCCCTCCGGCCGGTACGCGGTTCGACGACGACGGAACGGACAGCACGATCGCCTTCGACCTTCCCGAGCCGGCCGCGCCGGTCACCTACCGGCTGGTGCTCAGCGGAACCGGCGCCAAGCCACTGGCCGGCCTGGTGAACGGTCAGCCGGTGCCGCTGGCCGGGCTCGTCGGCGACCCGCCGGCCTCGCGCGCCCAGGGCCGTGACGTGGCGCGGCGGCTGGTGATACGGCCTGCCGAACCGCTCGCACCCGAACAGCCGACCGAGTCAGGAGGACCGTCATGACCGTGGAGGGCCGCACCTTCACGCCCGACGAGGGCGGGGTCGTGAACCTCAACTACTACGACGGCAGGTTCCTGCGCGCCGACGACCTCAACAGGGAACGCGACAGCCAGCGTGCCTACGTGGAGCTGTCCAACCGCGTGACCGCCTCCGGCACGGCCTGGGGGTTCGGCGTCACCGGGCTGGGCGGGGGGAAGCTGCACCTGGCCGCCGGACTGGCCAGGACGCCCCGCGGCCAGATCCTCTACCTGCCCCACGACGTCAGCGCAGAGGTGCCCGACCTGCTCGGAACAGCCACCACGGCGCCGGCACCGGCCGATCCCGAGGCGGCCTTCGCCGAGTGCGCGGCCGAGACATCCGTGACACGGCCCGCGGGTGACACGGTCGCCGGCACGGCGCTCTACGAGGTGTGCCTGCGTCCGGCCGCCACACTGACCGGGACGGGCGAGGTGTTCGGGCGCCTGTGCGACGGGTGCGGATCGACCACCGACAGCCCGTACCGGGCGGACGGCGTGACCCTCCTTCTGCGCCCGCTCTCCGCGGACGTCCAGCCGTGGACGGTCGCCGGCGTGACCCGCCCGGCCACGCACCTGCGCTCGCAGGTCGCGTCGGCGCGTTTCGCGGCCGAACGCGCCGCCGCCGGGCGCGTGAGCGCGCCGTTGCTCGGCTCCACGCTCTGGGGGGCCGGCGCCGCGCAGCAGGCCGGCGACGACACGGTGGCCGTCGGCGTGCTCGGCTGGAACGGCACCGCCATCACCCTGCTCGACCGGTGGACGGCCTGCCGGGAAGCCGTGCAGACCCCGTCCGCCGGCTATTGGGCCGGCCAGCTCGAGCAGCGGCCCGCCGCTGTGTTCCTCGCCCAGGTGCTGCAGTTCCAGGATCAGCTCTCCGCCGCCCCCGCCGCGCCGGGCGGCTCGGTGCAGCAGCTCCTCGACCGCGGCTTCGTCGAGCTGCCCGCCGCCGGTTACCTGCCGGTGCCGCCCGCGGCCCAGGACCTGCGGGACCGGCTCGCCGCGCAGTTCGGTCCTGGCGTGCGCCTGTGGCTCTGCGCGGTGCGGCGCGACCAGATCCCGCACGAGTTCGAGCGGGCCCAGCACATGGAGCGCATCTCGCTGCTGCGGGGCCTGCGTGACGAGACGGCTCGCGAGGAGGTCGACGTCCTCGTTCCTGACGGGACGGTCACCGCCACCGAGCCCGGCCTGGGCTTCGCGGTGGACTTCGCGTTCGGCAACGACACCAGGGCGGCGCTCGACGAGAGCGAGCCCAACCCGCCGGGGACGCTGCGCGGGCAGGGCGTGGGACGCGCCGAGACGGGCCGCGGCTTCGAGGTGCGCGGCGCGCTGTCGAGCTCGGCCCCGCCGAACATCGAGGCGCTGGCCCGCTTCCTGCGCGGCGACGTGCCCGGCCTGGACGGGCTGGACACCTTCCTGGCCACGATACGGAACGCGCCGCCGGCCGCCGCGCCCAGCCCTGCTCAGCTGCGCCGCCTGGTCGATCTGGCGCAGATCACGGAGGTCCGTGCGCGCAGCCGCCGGCGGCCTGCGCTCGGCGCTCTGGCAGCGGGGAACGACCGGGTGACCGCCGTGTGGGCGCACCTGCGGGTGGACGACGATCCGTTCCGGTTCACCAGCAGACAGGACTCGACCGGCTTCCTCCTGGAGATCGATGTCTACCGGCCGAGCACCACGCCGGTCAGCTTCAACCTGCGGATCTCCGGGACGCTCGCGTGGGACTCGGCGGCCGGCGGTGAGAGCGTCGTGTCGGCGTCCGGCTATTTCGCCCTCTCGACCGGCGGCCCCGGCGGCACCGGCACAGGCGGCACCTTCGAGCTGCGCAAGCTCCGTCTGTCCCGCACGACCCAGGACGGCGTGACCCTGACCGCGCGCGACGAGAGCGGGCTGGTCGCCGGTCTGCACTTCAGGGGTGAGCCCGTCCGGGCCGAGGCGAGCATCGGCACGAGCCGCGCGGTCGCCCACACACCGGCCGCCGCGCTGACAGCGCTGCAGGAGCCGGCCGTCGCCGAGCCGGGCAACGCCTACCATCAGTCGGCCGCGGCCGCTCTGTCCCTGCTGGGCGGCGTTCACACCGACCCGGAGTGGGCGCCCGACGAGTACCGGCGGCTCTTCCCCGCCGGGGATCGGCCGGCGGCGACCGTCCAGGCCACCCAGGATTGGGTGCTGTTCCGCCGGCGCCGCCGCGAGAGCTGCGAAGGCGACCCGGTCACGCCGATCGCCGTGGACACCGTCACCGTCCAGGTGCTGACCATGCCCGGCTCCGGCGACGCGCGAGAGGCCGCGCGGATCCTCCTCACCGGCAGCCCCGACGAGTGGCCGGACGGGTGGCAGGCGAGCGAGGTGGTGTTCGAGGGCGGCACGACGACGCTGCTCACACCTGGCCCGTCGTGGCAGCAGCGCTATCGGTCCGCCGGTGGCGCGAACGCGATCGCCCTGGCCGGATACGCCGCCGCGCCGGGAGCGCTCGGGCCGCTCGTCGGTGCCGGCAGGTTGCGGGCGCTGCTGTCGGCGCTGCCGCCGGGAGTCGTCCCGGATCCGGCGCTGCCGGCGGTTCCCGTCATCCCGCCGTCCGGACTCCGGCCCGGGCCCGGGATCTCGGGCAGCGCCTTTCTCATCACGTACGCCCCCACGCCGCCCCCGGTGCGAGCGCTCGCCGTCAAGGCCGTGTTCGTGTCCGAGGCCAACCAGGACGAGATCGACGCCGTTCGCCGGCCGGACCCGGCGGTCGACACCGGCGCCGAGGCGTTCGCCGCGCTGGGCGAGGGCGGGCCGGACAGCCTGCGCATCGCCGGCGTGCTCGCCCAGCTCGACACGTTCCGCGCGAATCAGGCTTCCGCGCTGGAGGCCGTCCGGGTCGAGACCGTGATCTGGACGCATCCCCTGCTGAGCGACGGCGAACGCGAGGAGATGCTGGACCTGGCCGGCCAGGTCCAGCTGGCATTGGCGGGACGTGACGAGGTGCGTTCGCTGACCAAGCACGATCCGATACAGGTGTCCTATACGCGTGCGGAGGACGATCCGGTCGCCTTCCTCTTCCTGATCGTCTCGGACGCGGCGGTCTGACATGGGCAGTGAAGTCGCGTCCCTCGACGGCGAACGCAAGCCGGACAGCCGCCCCGCCCCACAGACCGAGAAGCAGGACGGCACGACGGCCGCGCCCGCCGCACCGTCCGGCGGCCTGGCCGGTGGGCGGGGCGGTCGCCTGGGCGGTGGCCTGGGCGGAATGGCGGTGCGGGCCAAAGCTGTGGTCGGCGCCGCCGACGCACCCGCCGAGCGCGCCGCCGACGCCACGGCCGACCGGGTGATGCGCCGGCTCGACCAGCGATCCCCGTCCACCTCGCCGGCCGCCGGGTTGATCCCGGACTCGACCACTCCGATCGGCGTCCCCGGACCGGTGCAGGAACGAGTCAGCCGCCAGACCATGCCGCCTCCCGAACCCGAGCCCGCCCCCGAACCCGAATCACCAGCCGGGGAACCGGTGGTCACCGACCAGGTGCAGCAACATCTGGACGACACCAGGGGCCGCGGATCGATGCTGCCCGACGCGCTGCGCACCGAGATGGAGAACGCCTTCCGCCGCCCGTTCGATGACGTCCGCATCCACGACGACAGCACCGCCGACCAGGCGGCGCGCGATCTGAACGCGTTGGCCTTCACGATCGGCTCGGACATCTACTTCCGGGCCGGCGCCTACGCCCCGTCCACGCCTTCGGGCAAGCGGCTGCTCGTCCACGAACTGGCGCACGTCGCCCAGCAGCGTCCCAGCCTCGGCCGCGCGGTGGTCCGCCGAAGCTCCACGGCTGTTCCTGCGGGGCAGCAGGGGCCGATCTGGAAGGCACCTGCGGGAGTGGATCCTCAGGGCGAGATAGACGTCGGCGACAAGACTCTCCACCTGGCGAAGGTGGTCTTCCCGGACTGGAAGGCGAAGGTGGTCGGCAAGAACTTCGGTCGCCGACGTGGCAAGCGCCCCGAGACCCAGCAGAGGAGCATCTGGGACAAAGAGCATCTCGGTCACGTAGAGCAAGAGGTCGGCCGGCATCTCGCCGAACTCACCGGCCGGCCCGCGAACGCGCCGGATCTTGTGGCCAAATCCGGAACGAATAAGCAGTGGGACTACTACATCGGATCGGCGGGAAAAATCGCGGAACGTGTCGTTCGCCCCCTGTGGACGAAAGGTGAGCGCCGGTACCGCCGATTCGATGTGGATCACAGAAGGGACGTTCAACTCTTCGCCGACGAGGAACCGGCCTCCGCATACGACAACATCAACAATCTATGGCTTTTCGAATCAGAGCTGAATCGAAAAGCAGGCCGCACGATGAGCATGGCCATGGACGAGCAGATCGAGAAGTTCATGAAAAATGCCCGTCCGTATCTCAAACCAGCCCCGTACGCCTCCACGGTGCAGAAGTCATTCAAGGTCACATTCGCCGAGGCGGTGTCGAGCGGCGAGGACGTGGCGTCGGAGGATCACTCGTGGACGTCGGCCGAACTGAGGTCACCGGCGCTGGTCGCCGGACTTAAGGCCCTGACAGCCGCCGAGCACAAGAAGATCGCCGGCACCCCCAACACGCTGATGCTCTTCAGCAGTTCGTACGGCGGGCGGCACCAGAAGGCCGAGATCGACGACAAGGGGAACGTGGCCGCCGGGGAGTGGGAACGCCGTCCGCGTAAGGACGTCACTTTCACGGCCACGCACATCGATTTCAAGGATCCGGGTGCCGGCGGGACAGCCGCCAAGGTCGGCGGGATCACCGGCCGAGCGAAGTCGAACGCCGGCCAATTCGACCCGATGACCTTCACGGTCGATTTGATGGGACTGCCCGGCCTGCGCTACGCCGCTTCGGTGACGAACCTCGCCCTCCGCGACAAGATCCCCAGATACAAGCCGTTGAGCCCGATCAACTTCGCCGACCTCGCGTTCGACGTGCACGACGGGCTGGTCGGCCGAGGTGTCATCCTCCCTGAGAGCAGCCTGCTCAAGGGCCTTGAGGTGGCGATGGTTCTGGAGGGCGGAAACCTCGCGGTCGAGGCGCTCCTCGCCGGCGGAGACCTGAATCTGCCCGGTCCCTTCAAGGTGATGGGCGGACACCTCGCGCTGTCCGCGGGCACTCAGGGGATCGTCGTCGCGGGCCGGGTCGACTTCGAGATCGAGAAGCTCGCCACGGGCTTCATCGCCGCTGGCTCGAGTTCGAAGGCCGGCGAACCGTCGTTCGCCCTGGAGGGCGAGCTCAACTTCGACACGAAGATGTTCACGAAGGCTCGGCTCGGGCTCTCCTACCGCGACAGCAGGTGGGGGGTGCGCGGTGAGCTCGAGGTCGGGCCGAACAAGATCTCCGGCATCAGGCGGGCCGCTGCCAAGGTGAGCGTCGACGATGAGACGGTCAGTGCCGCCGGGGAGTTCGAGACCAGCCTCAAGGGGGTTGAAAGGGGCGCGCTCGGCTTCGCCTACGACCCGGCCACCGGGATGGCGATCACTGGGGAGATCCTCATCGGCAAGGGCATTCCGGGGATCAAGGGCGGGAGACTGAACGCCACCGTCGCACAGACTCCGGCAGGAGACTGGTCGCTGGCCGGGGCGGTCACCGCCGAGCCGGACATCCCCGGCCTCACCGGCACGATCGGCGGAACCTACGCAGACGGCGCTTTCCTCGCCGAGGCCGACCTCGCCTACGAGCGCGGCCTCGCCAAGGGCCGCCTCAAGGCCGGCCTCACCAACCGCACGCTGGATGAGGCCGGACTGCCTGCCGGGCCGGCGGACAAGGACGGGGCGCTCGTCGCGTACGGGGAAGGGGTCGTGACCCTCGCTGTCACACCCTGGCTGCAGGGAACGGTGGGATTGCGGCTCTCCCCGAAGGGGGAGATCGAGGTCACCGGGAAGGTGGCCATGCCGCCGCGTTTCACCGTCTTCGAGGAGCGCGCAGTCGAGCGCGAGATCCTGGCCATCGGCATCGACCTGCCGATCGTCGGGGTCGCCGTGGCCGGGCAGCGGATCGGCGTCTTCGCCACGATCAAGGGCGGCGTCACCGTCTCCGCCGGGTTCGGGCCGGGGCAGCTGCGCGACGTGGCGCTCGAAGTGACCTACAGCCCGGACCGCCCCGACGACACCACGGTCAAGGGCACCGGAACCTTCGCCGTACCCGCGCAGGCCGGCCTGCGGGTCCAGGTGAACGGCGGGCTGGGCGTGGGCATCCCGGTCGTCAGCGCGACCGCGGGCGTGTCCATCCACGGCGAGGTGGGAGTCGCTGGGGAGGCGTCCGCCGCCGCCGCGCTGAACTGGACGCCCCGCACCGGCATCGTGCTCGACGCGCGGGGCGAGATCTTCGTGGAGCCGAAGTTCAAGTTCGGCGTCGACGCGTTCGTCGACGTCAGTGCCGACCTGTGGCTCACCGAGATCGAGCTCTACCACCGCACCTGGAAGCTCGCCGCCTTCGAGTACGGCTCCAACCTGCGCTTCGGGCTGGCCTTCCCGCTGCACTACGCGTCGGATCAGCCGTTCGCGCTGTCGTTCGACCAGATCCAATGGACCTACCCGCAACTCAACCCGCCCGATCTGCTCGGCGGGCTGATGAAGCAGCTCGTCGGCTGAAAGGGGCGCCGCGATGACGCTGACCGCCGGATCGCCGGCCCGCCACCTGGTCAACCAGGGCGCGCTGGCCCTGGGCCGAGGCGACGCCGCAGAGGCGGAGCGGCTCTTCCGCGAGGCGGTGGCCGCCGACCCGGCCAACGCGACCGCGCACGCCGACCTGGGCTATGTCCTGTCCGCGACCGGCCGGCATCGCGAGGGCGTCGAGCACTCGGAGACGGCCCTGGCTCTGGAGCCGGGACGCAGCGCGCCCTGGGCGCATCTGGGCATGTCCCGGCTCGCGCTCGGGGAGGTCGCCGCCGGGCTCTCCGCGCTGGCGACCGCCGTCCGCCTGGACCCGGCCAACCACTTCGCCTGGGACGCACTCGGCCGCGCCAACCTGGCGCTCGGCCGCCCGGCCGAGGCGGAGCAGGCATGGTCGTCGGCGGTCGCGGCCCGCCCCGACGACACCGGCTTGCGCGTCGCCCTCGCCACGGCACTGGCCGCCCAGGACCGCACGAGGGAAGCCGCCCGGGTGCTGCACGAGGCCACAGAACGGGCGCCCCGGTCCGCGCGGGCCTGGACGCAGCTCGGCGTGATCTCGCTGATCCGCCAGGACCACGGCACCGCCGGCGAGGCGCTGCTCACCGCGCTCGATCTTGCTCCTGACGACCCTGACGCACGATTCCACCTCGCCGTGCTGCACCTGCTCGTCGGCGCCACGGACGAGGCGCGTGCCGCCCTGCGCCGGTTGGCCGCCGAGGGCGAGAGCCAGGCGGCGGCTCTCCTCAGCCGGATGGAGGGTGACGGCGCGGTGACAGGCGCACTGGACGATGTGGGTAGCCATCCAGGGAGGACGTCATGACGAGCCCGGCCGCTGCCGAAACCGGATCCCGACGCCGTCGGCGCTGCGATCCCCGGGTGCTGGACCAGAACGCCTGCCGGGTCCTCGGCATCGCGGCGCAGGCGGCGTACAACGAGAAGCAGGCCAAGGTGATCGGTGACGCCCGGACCGCGTACATCGGCGCCCGGGCCCGATACGTGAGTGCCCGCCGCGCCGCGGAGCCGAAGGTCGGCAAGGCGGGCAAGGACCTGGGCGACCTGATCGAGAAGATCCGGTGTCAGCTGGACGCCGACGACCTCGAACGGCTCGACCAGGCCTTCGACGACGTCGTCCGGCGGCTCGACCGCTGCGGCTCAGGCCTCGGCTGCGACTGCGCCGACGAGGAGGACGACGACGAGATCGCCGAGCTCGGACGCCGCGCCGCGCTCGAACGCCGCACCGCCGAGGCGGCCGCCTGCTTCCACCGGCTGATCTCCGAACCGGGAACCGAAACCCCGCAACCGGATCCGGCGACGCCGGTGGCATCGCCCTCGCCCCCGGTGGTCGGGATCGAGACGGCCGCGCCACCCGCCGCGGTGGCCCCTGCCGAGGCGGACGGCGATGAGCAGTCGCCGCAGGAGGATGACGTCCTCTCCCTGCCGCAGCGGGTCACGAACCTGCAGAAGGAGATCGACGAGATCGCCGCGGAGCTGGCGGGCGGGGCTGATCCGGTCGATCTGTACGCGTCCGCGATCGTCGCCCGCCGTGGGCTGAAGACCATCTGGCTCGGCTTCGACAACGTCAACGACTACATGGACCGCCTGTGCGACTGCCTCACCGCCGTGATCGACGGACACGCGAAGATCAGCGTCCTGGTGCGCCGGGCCGCCGTCGAGGACTGCTACCGCAAGTCGTGGCGCGAGGCCTGCCGGCGGCTTGAGCGGGATGCGGCGGCCGAGGTCGTCGCGAAGTACCTGCGCATCTGCGCGGACGACGACGACCACGACGAAGACGGGTATGAGCCGCCCGGGGAGGCGGACGACGACGATCGCGGCCACCGCGGGCGCCGGGGCGGCCGTGGCCGGGACCGGCGCCGCGAGCGGGACGACGACGATGACGACGACGTCGAGATCAACATCGATGTGAACGTCGACGCCGACGATGACGACGAGCCTCCACGCCCGGTGCGTCCCCGGCGTGGCACACGTGCGGCGCGCGAGCCCGAGCCGGGCCCCGAGCCGGAGGCCGCCGCGCCGTCCCGCAAGGGCGGGCGGAGGCCGCGGCGCGCGTACAGCGACGAGACGGGCGGCTACCGCGCGCCGTGACCCAGCGCGCCGGTTCGCGTGGGGTGGACGGGACACCCCCGCCCGCGGCGTCGCTCCGGCCGCTGTGGTGAGTGCGGACTCGTACGGGTGGCTCCGCCGACGATGCGACCGTGGCGAAGAGGGCCGCCCGAGTCAGTGGCTGACCGCCACCGGGGCGAGCGCCCGTAGCTGCGGAGACGGAGCCACCCCGAGTTCGGTCTCGAGCAGTGTGCGGTACGCGCGGTAGGAGCGGTGCGCCTCGATCTGGTTGCCCTCGGCCAGATGGGCCAGGATGAGCGCTCGCTGCGCGCTCTCCCGCAGCGGCTCGGCGCAGACCGCGGCGATGGCCGCGTCGACCGCCTCGGCGTGCCGTCCGCACTCCGACAGACGCTCGCTCACCTGCTCGAGCGCGTGCAGCACGCAGGCCCTGACCCGTTCCCGCTCGAAGATCACCCAGTCGTCGTACCAGGCCGGCAGCAGATCGAGCGCCGCGTCCACGCCGGCCGGGACGCGCAGGTCGGACGGCTCGCCGGGCCCGGCCGCGACCCGGCCCGCCCAGCCGGTCACCGCGTCGAGATCGACGGCCAGGCCGGGGCGGACATGCAGGCCGGTTCCCGCCCGGTCGTCGATCGGCACGCCGACGGCACGCAGCCGCCAGAGCGCCGAGCGCATGTTGCCCCCTGCCCGGGCCTCGTCGCTGTCCGGCCAGAGCAGCGACGCGACCACCCTGCGTGGAGCGGGGCGGCGGCGGAACGCGAGGAACACCAGAATGCGCAGGCTGCTCTCGGGAAGCGTGGCCGGCTCGCCGTCGACGAGCAGCCGGGGCCCGTCCAGCACCCGAAGAAGGATCTCCACTGAAACCCCCGTTGATCGATCAAGCCGTCAGCGCCCCGAGCCGCCGGGCGTACGGCTGCGAGGCTCTCCCCGAGTCTTGGCCGGCGCGACGCGGATCGTCGCCCCGGCAGCCGGCCCGAACCGCCGCGCGGCGGCCGAGCGGAAAGCCGCGTACGCGGCGCGGGCCTCGACCGGTCGGCCGGCGCGTCGCAACGCCTCCGCCAGGATCCGATGCGTGCTCTCGCGTAACGGCTCAGCGGCGCACACCTGCCGGGCCACCGCCGTGGCCCGGACCGCATCTCCCTCTGCGACGAGACGCCGGGCCAGCGACTCCATCGCGTGCAGCACCCGCTGGCGCAGGCGTTCGCGGTGCGGGCGAACCCAGGCTTCTGACCACCCCGGCAGCAGACCACCCCGCGAGTGCCGCCAGTACGCCTCGTCGGTCCCGGCCGGCATCGCGCCGCCCGCGGTCAGGCAGGCGGTCCACCGTGCCACCAGGACGGCATCGACGACGACACCGTCCCGGATCCAGATCAGCCGCTTGTCGGCGTCGAGCACGTCGATGCCGGCCGCGCGCAGACGCCACAGGGCCGAGCGCAGGTTGCCGGCC
The DNA here is from genome assembly GCF_008086045.1 of Nonomuraea sp. PA05. Taxonomy (GTDB): domain Bacteria; phylum Actinomycetota; class Actinomycetes; order Streptosporangiales; family Streptosporangiaceae; genus Nonomuraea; species Nonomuraea monospora. Next base: position 120,048 of record NZ_VSEY01000012.1, read on the forward strand.
GCCCGCAGGTCGTCGCCGACCGGCCACAGCACGCCCGCCGCGTGCCGCCGCTCCACCCGGCCGCCGTGCACGGCCGTGAACGCCACCAGCCGCCGGGCCCCGTCCGGCAGAGTCCGCCGCTGCCCGCCGGCGACGAGACACGGCTCCTCGAACAGGCAGATGCGCGGCGGCGAACCGCCGGACTTGAGACTGGGAAGGCACACCATGGCAGGAAGTTATGCGTGCAGCGTCACCCCACCGTCACTCCGGCACGTCGAGGGCGCGCAGGAACGCGCGGATCTCCTCAACGGCCTGCCCCTCGGTGGTGACGTGCCGGCGCGTCTCGCCGGCCGAGTCGTGCACGTCGAGGCGCACCGAAACGGTGATCGTCGGTGGAGCGCCCGCCGGGCACCGTACCGTGATGACGCAGACGCCGTGCCGTGCATGCTCGGCCATGCCGCCCATACTGGACGACGATCGTCACCCGGGCGTTGTCCTCCCTGCCTCCAGCCTCCCCTCGGGCAGCGCCGCGGCACATCGTCGCTGAGCGATTCCGTGGGCCGGGGCGAGGAGATCCTCACAAGCCGGCTTTTCGTCCCGGGTCAGCGATGAGCGACGGTCGTGCGACCGCGTCGGTGAGTGCCGTCATCGCCTCGCGGGCCCCGGCGGCGAACGCCCGCAGCCGGGTCAGCTCCGGCGCGGCGTTCACGGTCATGACGAGCGTGCCGGCGTAGGACAGCACGGCCACGGCCAGCGGCACCCCCGCCGTGATCGGCGCGATCGGGTACACGGCGGTCAGGCGGGCGCCGTCCAGCCGGAGCGGCGCGGCCGGGCCCGGCACGTTCGTGACGTACAGGTTGACCCGCTCGGCGCCGTGGCTGCGCACCCAGCGCATCATCAGACGCATCAGCAGCATCGGCGGCTGCCACGAGGAGGTGCCGGCCCGGCTCGCCTTGGCCGCGCGCGTGCGGGCGGTCACCTGGGCCAGCGCCCGCAGCGGGTCGGGTTCGTCCAGAGGCAACGAGATCATCATGGGCGGGCTGCCGCCCGCGTTGCGCGTGCCGGGCGCGGCGGCCACGGGTACCGACACCCGCAGCGCGTGGCCGTCGACCGGCTCGCCCGACGCGGTCAGCAGCCGGCGCACTCCGAACGTGGTGAGGGTGAGGGCGATGTCGTTGACGGTCGCGTCCAGCGTGTGCGCGGCCCGTTCGACGTCGGCCAGTGGCCAGGCGGCGGTCGCGAGGCGGCGTCCGCCGTCGCGGACGACGGGGAACGGCAGGCTCGGCACCCGCGGGCCGACGGCCCTGATCGCCGTCGCGAGGACGCGCAGCTTCGCCGGGAGGTGCGGGATCCCCTTGAGTGCTCGCCGCAGGGCGGCGGCCTTCGCCGCCGCCGCGTCCCGCACCAGGCTGCCCGCCGGCGGAGGCGGCGCCGCCTTCCACCGGACGCTCTCCTGCCCCGGTTCCTGGGAGACGGCGCTCAGCAGCACGTCGGCCAGCGCCACCGCGGTCTTGCCGTCGGCCAGCGTGTGGTGCAGGGCCAGCACCAGGCCGGTGCCCGCGTCCAGACCGGCACCCGCCTCCCGGCCGGTGCGCGCGTTCGAGCCGGTGCCCGCGTCCGAGCCGGTGCCCATGTTCAGGCCGGTGCCCGCGTTCGGGCCGGTGCCCGCGTTCAGGCCGGTGCCCGCGTTCGCGCCGGTGCCCGCGTTCAGGCCGGTGACGCAGAGCAGGCGCCACGGGGCGTGGCCGAGGTCGAGCGGCTCGGCGATCCTGGTCGCCGCCCAGTCGAGGAACTCAGCGCCGGGCGGCAAGGGGACGAGCTCGATGTGCCGGGCGAGGTCGAAGCGCTGGTCGTCCACCCACAGGGGCGGGCCCTGCCAGAACCGGGTGCGCTGGACGCGGCGGCGCAGCATCGGCCCCCGGTGCAGCCGGGCGCCCACCAGCGCGCGTAACCGCTCGACGTCCAGCGGCCCGTCCTGGTCCACCACCCCGGCCATGCCGAGGTTCATGTTCATCGGGGAGCCGGGCTTCTCTGCCCAGATCATCATCAGGTCCCCGGTGCTCAGGCGTTCGATCATGACGCGTCGCTCCTTCGCTGGGGTCTCCCCCGAGCGTCACCGACGGGCGCCGCGCGGGGCAGTGCCTTTCGTCCCTTGGAGCGGGGCCGTTCGGTCACAGCACCCGGAGGGCTCTCGCTTCGACATACCTCTAATTTGACAGATATCTAATCAGTAACGCAAACTCCTGTTTAGACATCCATCGAATCCGAGAGAAGATCGCCATGTCACGTGTCCAGCTCGCCCTGCGCGTCGCCGACCTGGAAGGCTCGATCGCGTTCTACTCCAAGCTGTTCGGCGCCGAACCGGCCAAGCGCCGTCCCGGCTACGCCAACTTCGCCATCGCCGAGCCGCCACTCAAACTGGTGCTCATCGAAGGCGAGGAGAACGAGCCGACCCGCCTGGACCATCTGGGCGTCGAAGTGGAGGACACCGCCCAGGTCACCGCCGCCACGCAGCGGCTCTCGGCCGCAGGCCTGGCCACCGTCACCGAGAACGACACCTCCTGCTGCTACGCCTTGCAGGACAAGGTGTGGGTGCACGGCCCTGGCGCCGAGCCGTGGGAGGTGTATGTGGTCAAGGGCGACGCCGACACCCTGGCCAAGCAGGCCGACCAGACCCGGCCGTCGTGCTGCTGCTGACCTGCACCGGCCGGCGGATCGCGCCGGGCCCGCACGAAGCAGGCGACGGGCCGCGCGAAGATTCCCGGCCACCACAGCCCTTGCGTCCGCACACGTCGGGCGCTCGGGCCGCACGCCCAGCCCCACGGCCCTGCCGAGCACCCCACCGCCGGGCACCCGGGCACCCCTCTCATCACCGCGGATAACGGGAGCGCAACCACGTAGCCGACGCACCGCCAGGGGCGGGGGCAGCCGTTCAGCGTCCGCGCCGGCTCCCCCGCCGCACGTCACCGGAGGAGGTCACGCCGGCTCAACGTGCTGCCGAGCGCGGCCGCCGCCGCCCGTACCGCGACCACATGCCCCTCAGGGCGGAACCTCCCGACCGGCCCCGCCACGCTGATCGCCGCGACCGGCTCGTCACCGCGCCCCAGCACGGGCGCGGCGACGCACAGCAGGCCGGCGGCCGACTCCTCGGTCTCGAACGCGACGCCGGTCTCCGCGACGCGCAGCAGCTGGCCGCGCAGGATGCCCGGTGCGACCACGGTGTGCGGGGTGCGGCGTTCGAGTGGCCCGGTCAGCACCTCGTGCCGCAGGCCGGCGTCGGCGTGGGCGAGCAGCGCCTTGCCGATGGCGGTGCAGTGCAGCGGCATCCGCCCGCCGGTGCGCGAGGGCACCCTGGCCTGGCGGTGGCCGCCGATCTTGGCGATGTAGACCACGTCGTGGCCGTCCCGCACGCCGAGGTGGACGGTTTCGTGGGTGCGTTCGTAGAGGTCCTGGAGGAACGGCATCGCGACTTCGAGGAGGCTGCGTTCGAGTGAGGCGAGCATGCCGAGCTCGAAGAGGCCTCCGCTGAGGCGGTAGCCGCCGCCGGCGCGGTCGAGCAGGCGGTGGGTGACGAGCTCGCCGGAGAGCCGGTGCACGGTCGCCTTGTGCAGGCCGGTGCGCCGCACCAGCTCGGCGAGGGTGACGACGCGGTCCTCCGGCCGGAAGGCGCGCAGGATCGTCACGGCCTTGCCCAGCACGGTGTCGAGGCGCGCTGTGTCCGTCATCCGCACAGCGTATCGGTGAGCGAGACGATGTGGTGGTCGGCGTCCGTATCGTGCCTGCACAGTGGGGGCGTGAACGAAACCATCGCCGCCACGAGGCGGCCCGAGGTCGCCGCCGCGTTCGAGCGGCTCACGCAGGCGGCGGCGTCGGGCGTGCCCTGCGCCCCGGTGCGGGACCTGATCGGCCGGGACGACCTGGCCGCCGCGTACGCCGTGCAGGCCGCGCTCACCGAAGCCCGCGTCGCCGCCGGCGCGCGGATCGTCGGCCGCAAGATCGGGCTGACCTCGGAGGCGGTGCAGCGTCAGCTCGGCGTCGACCAGCCCGACCTCGGCGTCCTCTTCGACGACATGGCGTACGCCGACGGGGACGTGATCCCCGCCGGGCGGGTGCTCCAGCCACGGGCCGAGGCGGAGATCGCCTTCGTGCTCCGTTCCGACCTGGCCGAAGGGCCGCTCGACACCGCGCAGGTGCGGGACGCGATCGCGTACGCCGTCGCCGCGCTGGAGATCTGCGGCAGCCGGATCGCCGGGTGGGACATCGCCTTCGGCGACACGGTCGCCGACAACGCCTCGTCGGGCGCCTTCGTGCTGGGGACGGAGCGCCGCGCGCTCGACGCGTTCGAGCCGGTGGACGTGGCGATGTCGATGAGCGTCAACGGCGCGGAGGTCTCCACCGGGACCGGCGCGGCCTGCATGGGCGACCCGGTCGAGGCGGTCGTGTGGCTGGCGCGGATGGCGCGCGACCTCGGCGAGCCGCTGCGGGCGGGGCAGGTCGTCCTGTCCGGCGCGCTCGGCCCGATGCGGCCGGTCGCCGCCGGCGACACCGTCACCGCCGCCCTGTCCGGCCTCGGCACGGTGACGGTCGGCTTCGCCGAGGGAGACGCGGCATGAGCGGGACGAAGGTCGCGATCATCGGGTCGGGCAACATCGGCACCGACTTGATGATCAAAGTGCTGCGCGGGTCGCGGCACCTGGAGATGGGCGCCCTGGTCGGCATCGACCCCCACTCGGACGGCCTGGCCCGCGCCGCCCGCCTCGGCGTCCGGACGACGCACGAGGGCGTGGACGGCCTCATCGGCCTGCCGGGCTTCGCCGAGATCGAGATCGTCTTCGACGCGACGTCGGCCAAGGCGCACCAGGCGAACGCCGCGAGGCTGCTCCCGCTCGGCAAGCGCCTGATCGACCTGACCCCGGCGGCGATCGGCCCGTACGTCGTCCCCGCCGTCAACCTCGAAGATCATCTCGACGCGCCCGACGTGAACATGGTGACCTGCGGCGGGCAGGCGACGATCCCGATCGTGTCCGCCGTCAGCCGGGTGGCGCCCGTCGCGTACGCGGAGATCGTCGCGTCCATCGCGTCGAAGTCGGCCGGTCCGGGCACCCGGGCCAACATCGACGAGTTCACCGAGACCACCTCGGCCGCCATCGAGCAGGTCGGCGGGGCGCGCCGCGGCAAGGCGATCATCGTGCTCAACCCGGCGGAGCCGCCGCTGATCATGCGGGACACCGTCTTCTGCCTCGTCGCGGCGCCGGATCCGGCCGTACGCGAGGAGATCGCCCGATCGGTGGAGAAGATGGTCGCGGACGTCGCCGCCTACGTCCCCGGCTACCGGCTCAAGCAGCAGGTGCAGATCACCGAGGTCCCCGCGGACCAGCCGGTCGGAACGCTCCTCGCCGGCGGCGCCGCCGCCAGGCCCACCCACCAGGTGTCGGTGTTCCTGGAGGTCGAGGGCGCCGCCCACTACCTCCCGGCCTACGCCGGCAACCTCGACATCATGACCTCCGCCGGCCTGCGGGTCGCGGAGCGCATCGCCGCACGGAAGGCGGGCCTCTGATGGCTGTCCCGATCTTCGTCCAGGACGTCACGCTACGGGACGGCATGCACGCCGTACGCCATCGGGTGGGCGTGGAGGACGTCAAGCGCATCGTCACCGCGCTCGACCGGGCCGGCGTGGACGCGATCGAGGTCGCGCACGGCGACGGCCTCGCCGGAGGGTCGCTCAACTACGGTCCCGGGTCGCACACGGACTGGGAATGGCTGGAGGCCGCGGCGTCGGTGCTGGTGAACGCCCGCCTCACCACGCTCCTGCTGCCGGGTGTCGGCACCGTTCACGAGCTGAAGCGCGCCTATGACCTGGGGGTACGCTCCGTCCGGGTCGCCACGCACTGCACCGAGGCCGACATCGCCGCGCAGCACATCGCCGCGGCGCGCGAGATCGGCATGGACGTGGCCGGGTTCCTGATGCTGTCCCACATGGCGCCGCCGGAGGAGCTGGCCGGGCAGGCGAAGCTGATGGAGTCGTACGGCGCGCACTGCGTGTACGTCACCGACTCCGGCGGGCGGCTCACGATGAACGACGTGGCCGCGCGGGTCCGCGCGTACCGCGACGTCCTCGACCCGGGGACCGAGATCGGCATCCACGCCCACGAGAACCTGTCGCTGTCGGTCGCCAACTCCGTCGTCGCGGTCGAGAACGGCGTCCGCCGCGTGGACGCGTCGCTGGCGGGGCACGGCGCGGGTGCGGGCAACTGCCCGCTGGAGGCGTTCATCGCGGTCGCGGACCTGTCGGGCTTCGAGCACCGGTGCGACCTGTTCCAGCTCCAGGACGCCGCGGACGATCTCGTCCGGCCGCTGCAGGACCGTCCAGTGCGGGTGGACCGGGAGACCCTCACGCTGGGGTACGCCGGCGTCTACTCGTCGTTCCTCCGCCACGCGGAGGCCGCCGCCGCCCGGTACGACCTCGACGTCCGCGACATCCTCATGGAGTGCGGCCGGCGGCGGCTGGTGGGCGGCCAGGAGGACATGATCGTCGACATCGCGCTCACGCTGGCCGCCGGGGCCGCCTGAGCACCGTCTCCCCGAACCCGCCGTCTGCCGATGCGGCGTCCGGCCGGGTCCCGAGAAGTGATCATGCAATGACCCCCCGTAGAAGAATGACCCGTTTTCGACACTTCTCAAGGTTTGTCCTGTTATGCCTGGCTATGCTGCATGGTCGACACCAGTCAAGGCCGTGTCAAAGACAGGCATGCCTGGACGATCGACGATTGGAGATATGTGCGGACACGACCTTCCATGCTCGCCACCACCTTCGTAGCACTGGCCGTCCTCTCCACCGCCTCGGTGACCGAGCTGGGAAGGACGGCGGCCACGGGAGGGGCAGCCGCGGAAGCCGTCGGAGAGTTCGGCATCGCGTGGGCGCCGTGCGAGGAGGAGCCCAGCGTGGAGTGCGGCAAGCTGACGGTGCCGGTCGACTGGTCCAAGCCGGACGGGCCGACCGTCGACCTGGCCCTCGCCCGGCGCAAGGCCACCGACCCCAGCGCCCGGATCGGGTCCCTGCTGACCAACCCGGGCGGCCCCGGCAACTCCGGGGTCAACGACATCCTGCGTCCGTCGGGCTTCAGCCCGGAGATCCAGCGGCGCTTCGACATCGTCGGCCACGACCCCCGCGGCGTCGCTCGCAGCGGCTCGATCGCCTGCTCGGCCTCGGTGTACAACCAGATGCCGAGCCCGGTCATGACCAGCCAGGCCGACTTCGACAAGTGGGTCGCCTTCGACCAGAAGCTGCGCGCGGACTGCCGGGAGAAGACCGGCCCGCTGTACGACCACGTCGACTCGGTCGACGTGGCCCGTGACATGGACGCCATCCGCGCCGCCCTCGGCGAGGACAAGCTCACCTCGTACGGCGTCTCCTACGGCACGCTGGCCCAGCAGATGTACGCCGAGCTGTTCCCGGACCGGATCAGGGCCATGGTGCTGGACGGCAACATGGACCACAGCCTGAACGTCAAGGCGTTCCAGGTCAGCGAGGCGGCCACCGTCGAGGACTCCTTCTCCGAGTTCATCGCCTGGTGCGACCGGGACACCGGCTGCGTCCTGCACGGGCGCGACATCCGGGCGCTGTGGAAGGGCCTGCTCGCCAAGGCGGAGCGCGGCGAGCTGTACTGGCCGGGCGTCACCGGCCGCGCGGTGAGCGCCCACAACCTCCTCTGGCTGGGCGTGGTGATGAACGAGGCGCCCGACTGGGCGCTGGAGGCGAAGGTGCTCCTCGCGCTGGACGGCGGGCCGGTGCCGGACGACATGCCGGGCCCTCCCGGCAACGGCCCCGTGAACGGGGACGTCGCCGAGCTGCCGACGGCCATCCTCTGCCAGGACTTCGACCTCGGGCTGCGTGACTACGCCGAGTACGCCGACGTGATGCGCGGCTCCAACGCCGTGGCACCGAACATGCGCTACAACCCGATGCCGATGGGCGACATGCCGATCTGCCAGGGCCACCCCGTCACCAACCCGCAGCACCGCCTCCGGTACACCGGTAAGGCTCCGCTGCTGGTGGCCACGTCCCTGCACGACCCGGACACCCCGTACGCGTGGTCGGCCAACGTGGCCCGCCAGCTCGGCCGCAAGGCCACGCTGCTCACCTACGAGGGGTGGGGTCACGGCGTCTACGGCATGACCTCGTGCACGACGGCGGCGATGGACGCGTACCTGATCTCGCGGACCGTGCCCGCGCGGGGCATGCGCTGCCCTGCGGAAGAGCCCCAGGACTGACCTGCCCGGCCGGGGCCTCACCGGCCCCGGCCTTTCGCACACGTTGAGGAGATTCAGTATGTCGGCCGTTCATGAGCTCGTCCGCCCGGCGGTCTATCCCCGCTCTTCCGGCTACGATCCCGCGTGGCTGGTGGGGCTGGACATGGGCCCCAATCCGCTGTGGCTGCTGGAGGACCTGTCGCGGGACCTCGATCTGCGGCCGGGGATGCGCGTTCTCGACCTGGGCTCGGGCAAGGGGGCCACCTCGGTGTTCCTGGCCCGGGAGTTCGGCGTGCAGGTGGTGGCCGCCGACCTGTGGATCGAGGCGGAGGTCGCCGAGGAGGTGTTCGCCGGCGCCGGGGTCTCTCAACAGGTGACGGCGGTCAACGCCGAGGCTCACGCCCTGCCGTTCGAACCCGGTTCTTTCGACGCCGTCGTCAGCATCGACGCCTACGAGTATTTCGGCACGGCGGATGGTTACCTGGCCTACATTACGCGGTTCCTCAAGCCCGGTGGGCAACTGGGCGTCGCGACCCCCGCGATGACCGCCGAGGTTCGCGACCTCGGTGCCATTCCTCCTCATATCAAGGCCCTGGTGGGGTGGGAGGCCATCGCCTGGCACACCGCGGAGTGGTGGCGCTTTCAATGGGACATCACGGAACTGGTCACCGTGACCGCGGCGCGGCTCCAGCCGGAGGGGTGGCGCGACTGGCTGCTGTGGACCAGGGCTTGTCTCGCCGCCGACCCTCCGGACCGGTCCTCCCTTGAGGGGACCATCGCCATGCTGGAAGCCGATCAGGGAGAGTTCCTGTCGTTCGCTTTGGTCTCGGCGCGCAAGAACTGATTCTTCCCGTGCGGCTAAGGTGACGCGATGATCACCGAGCCGCCCGGGTTGCCCTTTCTGACCGCTGTCGCCGCGACCGTCTCCGTCATCCTTCTCTGGGCCAGTTACCCGATCTGGTATTTCGAGCTGATTCTGCTGGCGTTCGTCGTCGGCGGGTTGCTGGCTCTGTACTGGGTGATTCGCATCGCTCTGGCGTCGCGCAAGGTCGATGTCCACGAGCGATCAGGACGCTGGCTGTCACCGGTGTTCATCGCAGGCGGCGTCCTGCTCGCCCTCATCACCGACGCGCCGTTCCACATACGTTTCACCCTGTCCCAGCCGAGCCTGGACCTCTATGCGGCGGCTCTGATCGCAGACCCGGAACGCGAACGCCCCTGCCAGTGGGTCGGCTTGTATTTCACCTGCGGAGGCGGGCCGTACATGGACCTGGACACCGGAGAGCTCATACCCGGCAGCGCCCAGTTCAGCGTCCATGACCCGTTCCTCCACGACAACAAGGGCTTCCTCTGGCTGCCTTCGGCAGAACCCGACGAGACAGCCGACGACCGATACCGTCATCTGACACGCGACTGGTACGGCCACAGCGGCTGGGACCATTGGTGAACCACCGGCTATTGAGCCAGGTGAACCCAGTACCCCGCCGCGAACCCGATGGTCGTCGCGAACCCCACCTTACGATTGGCGTGCTCGTACGCCTCCGGCATCATCGTCGTCGACAACATCGCCAGAATCGCCCCGCCGGCGAAGGCCAGCACGGTCGCGATCACGTTGGGCGAGGCCTGATCGAGCAGGACGTACCCGGCCCCCGCGGCGAGCCCGGACACGAGCGCGATGCCGGCCCACAGGGTGAACACCGCCGTCCACGACCACCCGCCCGATCGCAGCCCGGTCGTGGCGGCCACCGACTCGGGCACGTTGGAGACGAACACCGCCACCAGGATCGCCACGCCGACCGTGCCCGACTGGAGCAGGGTGAGCCCGACCACCGTCGACTCGGGGATGCCGTCGAGCACGATGCCGAGGACGATCGCCGTCGCCGACGCCGTCTGCGCCGACCCGGCGATGTCCTTGCGGTCCCGGTAGCCCATCCTGCTGATGATCCGGTCGCCGGCCAGGAAGACGATCGCGCCGGAGAAGAAACCCACGGCGGTGCCCAAGCCGCCGCCGTCCAGCTCGCTCGCCTCCTGGATGAGCTCGAACGAGACGGCGCTCAGCAGCACCCCCGCGCCGAACCCCATCACCAGGCCGAGGGTGGTGGTGCCCGGCTGGCGGATCGCCACGATCGCGGCTCCGGCCAGGAGCGAGGACGCGGCGAGCAGTCCCCAGAGGAATGCCTCGATCATGACGCATCGCCACCGTCCCGCTCGACACGCGCTGGGCGCGCAGCACCCTTGATGGTGCTGTAAGTCATAGCTTGACGCATTTGCGGCTCGCCCTGGAGCGCTAACCACAGGGCGGCCGTACGCCTCAGTGCGCCTCCGCACTGACGGCCCGGCGCAGCAGGACGGTCACCAGGACGGCGAACGCGACCACCCACACGGCCCCCGCCAGCATGAAGGCGACGCCCAGCCCGGTGAGCGGCAGGATGCCGCCGAGCGCCAGCACCGTCATGGCGACGCCGGCGACGGCGTTCACGGTGGCCGCGATCCGGGGCATGGCGGCGTGGCCGCTGAAGACGAGCAGCAGGACGGCGCCGGCCAGCATGCCGACGCCGATGGGCACGATCCAGGAGCCTGGCACGCCGATCGCGCCGGCCAGCCCTTGCCCGCCGGCCAGGACGACGATGCCGAAGAGCCCGGTGCCCGCGCCGTCGGCGAGCAGGCTCATCCGGAGCGCACGTTGCTGCGACACAATGCCTCCCATGGTTCAGATTTCTTGACTAGTTGCGCTCACCCGGCGCCGCGGCGCGGTCGTCACGCAACTCGGGCTCATTAGTCACGGCCGGGCGCCTTGGCCTTCGTGCCCACGCCACCGAACAGGGCCAGCCCGCTGACGACGACCCGCGGCGCTCCCCGCCTGCTGCGAACGGCACCCCGATCGAACGCGCCGAACAGCCCGAACCCCTTGACCTCGACCTCGACGTCATCAGGCACGACGACCTCCGTGTACCCCCACAGAGCGAAGGCCCGCACCCGGATCTCCCGCCCGGCGAAACGGGCGTCGCGCAGGTCGATCTCCCCGCCACCGAACACCGACAAGGACGTGAACACCCGCGGCGCGACCCACCGCCCCCTGCGGCTGAACCAGCCGAAGACGCTTAAGGCGAAGCGCGAGCCGGGCTCGTCCGTCACCACCAGCGCGTCCGTACGGACCGGCGCGGGCAGGCCGCGCCCCGCGTGCGCGAGCTCCCCCTGCGTCCGGGCCCCGTAGATCTCGCTCAGCCGCTGATCCAGCTCACTAAGCTCGATCCGGCCCGCCGCGGCGGCGTCCTGGAGCCGCCGGGCCGTCCGGTCGCGATCCTCATCGGAGGGACGCGTATGGAGGTCGGGATGCTCAGCCATGCTCTCGGTCCTGTCTGCGCGATCAACGAAACAGGACCATCTTATTCTCCAAGTGGAGAACAAGTCAGCCGCCCTGCTCCAGACCGGACTCCTCCACCATGTGAGCACCCATCATCCGCGCGAGCTGAAGCCGGAACTCCGCCGCATGCCCCGGGTCATCGGGGTCGTGCCCCATCCCCGCCAGCCACGACCGCCCCCCGATGGCGAACCCATACGCGGCCGACAGCCCGATCAGCACCACCGCCTCGATGCGCGACCGGCTCGGCACCGGCCGCCCCGCGAGCGCGTCCCGGATGCCCGCCTCGATCGTGTCGACCAGCTCCACCAGCTCCGGCCGGGTGGCGCCACGGTAGTCGGCGTGCATCTCGGCCCAGACGAACAACCGCAGATAGCGCTCGTCCGCCAGGGTGTCGAACACCACGTCCATGATCTCCGCCGCCAGCGGCACGCCGCCCTCGGCGCTGATGCGCTCGCGCACCAGCGCTTCGATGCGATCGTTCTCGACCCGCAGCACCTCCCTGACCAGGGCGGCGTAGCTGCCGAAGTAGTGGGACACGAGGCCGTGGGCGACGCCGGCGGCCTCGGCGATCTGGCGCAGGCTGACGTTGTCCGGGCCCCGCTGCCTGATCAGCTCGGCCGCCGCCGCGAGCAGCTCGGCGCGCGACTGCGCGGGGTCGCGCCTGCGTCTGGGTGCCATGACCGGCAGTTTATTGGCCGCTGGTCAACAGGACGGGAGGAGCGGGGCCGTTGGGAGCGCTTGACCCTCACGTGGCGTCAGGCGGCATAGTCGATGCCGTGGAGGATCACTGGACCGTGGGGCACGTGGCCCGGCTGGCCGGCGTGAGCGTGCGGACACTGCACCACTACGACGACATCGGGCTCGTCCGGCCGTCGGCGCGCACCCCGGCCGGTTACCGGGCCTACTCGCCGGCCGACGTGCAGCGGCTGCGCGAGGTGCTGGCCTACCGGCGGCTGGGCTTCGGCCTGCGCGAAGTCGCGGGCCTGGTCGGCGACCCCTCCACCGACGCGGTCGCGCACCTGCGCCGGCTGCGCGGCCTGCTGCTGGAACGGCGCGACCGCGCCGACGCCATGGTGGCGGCCATCGACAGGGAACTCACCGCACGAGCGAAAGGGCTGAAGGTGACACCGGAGGAGCAACTGGGGATGCTCGGCGCACGGCTGTACGACGCGATCGGCGGCGCCTACACCGCGACACGGCGCACCGAGCCGCGCTTCGCCGCGCGGATCTGGGACGCGCTCGGCGACGCGCGGACCGTGCTGAACGTCGGGGCCGGCACCGGCTCGTACGAGCCGGTGGATCGCGCCGTGACGGCGGTGGAGCCGTCGGCGGTGATGCGGGGGCAGCGGCCCGCCGGTTCGGCGCCGTGTGTGGCCGCCGCGGCGGAGAGCCTGCCGTTCGACGACGGGTCGTTCGACGCCGCGATGGCCGTGTCCACCGTCCATCACTGGGGTGATCCGATCGCGGGGCTGCGTGAGATGCGGCGGGTGGCCCGGCGGGTGGTGGTGCTCACGTTCGACACCGACGAGCCGGGATGGCAGGACCGGTTCTGGCTCACCCGCGACTACCTGCCGGAGTTCGCCGGCGTCCTGTCGGCGTTCCCCTCGCTGGCCGGGATGGCCGACGCGATCGGCGGGCGCGCCGAGCCGGTGCCCATTCCGTGGGACTGCGCCGACGGCCTGTTCGAGGCGTACTGGCGGCGGCCGGAGGCGTACCTGGATGATCGGGTGCGCCGGGCGGTGTCGGTGTGGGCGAGGGTGGGGCCGGAAGCCGAGCGGCGGGCGGTGCGCAGCCTGGGCGACGACCTCGGCTCCGGGCGGTGGGCCGAACGCAACAGCGACCTCGCCGAGCTCGACGCGGCGGACCTCGGCCTGCGCCTGCTCGTCGCCTGAGCGGCCACGTTGCCTGAGCGGCTTCGTTGCCCGAGCGGCCTCGTTGCCTGAGTGGCCTCGTTGCCTGAGTGGCCTCGTTGCCCGAGCGGCCTCGTTGCCCGAGCGGCCGACTCGGCCGTGCGTCGGCTGAGGCCCTGGTCGACTCGGCCGTGCGGCGGCTGGGCCGTGCGTCGTCTGGGCCGTGCGGCGGCTGGGCCCCGGCTGGTTCAGGTGTGCGTCGCGGCGAAGGCGGCGGTGAGCTCGCCGGTGGTGGTGATGGCGTGGGCGAAGGTGGGGCCGTTCAGTACGTGCGCGGCGTGCAGCATCTCGGGCAGAAACGCCGCCGTCGCGTCCCGCACCAGCGTGACGTGGTAGCCGAGCTCCATCGCGAACCGCCCGGTCGACTCGATGCAAGTGTTGGCGAGCAGCCCGATGAGCACGACGTGGCTGACGCCGTGCTGCTTGAGCTGGAAGTCCAGGTCGGTGTTGGCGAAGCCGCTCTGCGCCCAGTGCTCCCTGGCCACGACGTCGCCGGGCCGCGGCTGGAAGTCGGGGTGGAACTCCCCGCCCCAGGTGCCGCGGGCGAAGCTGTGCCGCTCCATGATGCCGCGCTGGGTGGGGTTGGGGTGGTTCCACGTCTCGTAGTCGCCGGGCTCCCAGCGGCGGTGCGGGACGAACATCACCCGGATGCCCGCGTCGCGGGCGGCGGCGACCACGGCGCGCAGGTGGCCGAGCAGCCCGACCTGCTCCGCCACGGCCGCCACACGCGGCCAGACCTTGCCGCCCTCGGACAGGAAGTCGTTGTACGGGTCCACCAGCAGCACGGCCGTGCGGCGGGGATCGTATTGCTCGGACATGGTTCGATGCTCCGATGCGATGGTCAGGCCCGCGAGGTGACGGCCGCCGTCAGTTCGGCGAGGTCGTCCTCGCTGAGCCGCAGCCCGGCGGCGGCCACGTTCTGCTCCAGATGCTCGACCGACGACGTGCCCGGAATGGGCAGCATGACGGGTGAGCGGTGGAGCAGCCACGCGAGGGCGAGCTGTGACGGCGTGGCCGACATCCGGGAGGCGAGGACGGCGATCGGCCCGCCGGGCTGCGCCAGGCCGCCGGTGGCCAGCGGGAACCACGGGATGAAGGCGATGTCGTTGCGTTCGCAGTGGTCGAGCACCTGCTCGGCCGAGCGGTCGGCCAGGTTGTACAGATTCTGCACGGACGCGATCGGGGCGACGGCGCGAGCCTGTTCGATCTGCTCGACGCTCACCTCCGACAGGCCGATGTGCGCGATCTTCCCTTCGTCCCGCAGCGCCTTCAGCTCGCCCACCTGGTCTTCGAGCGGCACCTCCGGGTCGACGCGGTGCAGCTGGAACAGCGCGATCCGGTCCACGCCGAGGATGCGCAGGCTCATCTCGCACTGCTGGCGCAGGTAGGCGGGTCTGCCGACGGGTGCCCACTGGTCGGGGCCCTGCCGGGTGAGCCCCGCCTTGGTGGCGATGACGACGTCCTCGCCGTACGGGGCGAGCGCGCGACGCAGCAGCGGCTCGGCGACCGCCGGGCCGTAGGAGTCGGCGGTGTCGAAGAGCGTCACGCCGAGCTCCGCCGCGCGGCGCAGCACCCGCACGGCCTCGTCGGGATCGGCCGGAGGCCCCCACACGCCGCGGCCGGTGAGCTGCATGGTGCCGTAGCCGAGCCGGTTGACGCGCAGGGTGTTCTCCATCGCGAACTGGCCGGAAGCGCCGGCCGTCACAGAAGTCATCGGAGTCTCCTCTCTCTGCTTGCCCGCCACCTCCCGCGCCTGCCCCATGATTTCCCCGCCTTACCTCAACATCCGGCAAAGCCCCTTCCACGGACGGCTGCGCGGGAAAGGCGTTGTTACGCTGGCCATCACGATGACCACGACAACGCCGGCACGGCAGGAATGTGCGATCACCGTTCTGGGCGGGCCCACGGCGGTCATCGACCTCGGCGGGCTGCGCCTGGTCAGTGACCCGACGTTCGACGAGGCCGGTCCGCACGGATATCTGACGAAGACGGCCGGCCCGGCCGTCACCGAGGACGCCCTGGGCGCGGTGGACGTGGTGCTGGTCAGCCATGACCTGCACGCGGACAACCTCGACGAGCGCGGCCGCGCGTTCGCCGGGGCGGCGCCGCTGGTGCTCACCGGCCCGCGCTCCGCGGAGCGGCTCGGCGGCCCGGCGGCCGGCCTCGCGCCCTGGGAGAGCCGCGATGTGCCGCGCGGTGACGGGGGCGGGGCGCTCACCGTCCTCGCGGTTCCCGCCGTGCACGGCCCCGAGGACGGCGATCGCGACGCCGACGGCCACGTCAACTGCGAGGTGACCGGGTTCGTGCTGTCCGGAGAGGGGCTGCCCACGGTCTACCTGAGCGGCGACAACGCCTCGATCCGCACCGTGGCGGAGATCGCCCGGCGCCTGCCCGCCATCGACGTGGCCGTGCTGCACGCGGGGGCGGCCAGGGTGCCGGCGAAGTTCGGCGGCCGTCCCCTGTCCCTGGACAGCCGGCGGGCCGCTGCCGCCGCGGCCGTCCTGGACGCGGAGCTGGTGATCCCGGCGCACTACGACGGCTGGGCGCACTTCTCCGAAGGGCTGACCGACCTGGAGACGGCCTTCGACGAGGCCGGCCTGTCCGCGCGCCTGCGCACGGCGACGCACGGCACCTGGATCCGCCTGCGCCGCTGACCCGCCGCAACCTGCGAGCGCGCCCGCTCGAAGTCCGCCGGCCTGCCTGGAACGTCGAGCGCGCCCCGCGACGCGCCGCCCGTCACTGCTTACGCTGAGAACATGCAGGCAGACAGCACCATGCCGGAGAACGACGGCCACGGCCACCCCGGCGATCCGCGTTACCTGCCGATCGGCGAGCACGGCCTGATCGGCGACCTGCGCACGGTCGCGCTCGTGGGCACCAACGGCACCATCGACTGGTACTGCTGCCCCCGCTTCGACGCCCCATCGGTGTTCGGCTCGCTCCTGGACGCCGACCGGGGCGGCTGTTTCGAGCTGGCGGCCGACGTCCCGTACACCACCAAGCAGTTCTACTTCCCCGACACCAACGTGCTGATCACCCGCTTCTTCGCCGACGACGGCGTGGGCGAGATCCAGGACTTCATGCCCGTCGCGGACGGCGACTCGGAGAGCGACCGGCACCGGCTGATCCGGCGAGTCACCTGCGTGCGCGGCACACTGCCGTTCCGCGCCCTGGTGGCGCCCCGCTTCGACTACGCCCGCCGCCCGCACACCATCACCCAGGACGGCGAGCTGACATTCTTCGAGTCGCCGCAGCTCACGCTGGTGCTCACCTCCAGCGTCCCCGTCGAGCACGACGGCCGCGACGCGTCCAGCCGGTTCGTGCTGCGCGAGGGCGAGTTCGCGGTGTTCGCCCTCGACCAGCTCTCCCCCGGCGTCGAGGCGCGCGGCTGCCCGCTGGAGGAGGCCGAGGAGCTGTTCACCGGCACGGTCGGGTTCTGGCGCAGGTGGCTGTCGGCCTCCCGCTACCGGGGCCGGTGGCGGGAGGTGGTGCACCGCTCGGCGCTCACGCTCAAGCTGCTCACGTACGCGCCGACCGGCGGCATCATCGCCGCGCCCACGACCAGCCTGCCCGAGCGGATCGGCGGCCGGCGCAACTGGGACTACCGCTACGTGTGGGTGCGCGACGCCGCGTTCTGCGTCTACGCGCTGCTGCGGCTGGGCTTCACCGAGGAGGCCGAGGCGTTCATGGGCTTCCTGGACGAGCACGTCCGGCTGGAGCGGCCGGGCCCCGGCGGGCCGCTGCAGATCATGTACGGCATCGACGGCCGCAACGACCTGCCCGAGGAGGAGCTGCCCCACCTGGAGGGCTACCGGGGCTCGCGGCCCGTCAGGATCGGCAACGCCGCCGTCGACCAGCTCCAGCTCGACATCTACGGCGCGCTCATCGACTCCATCTACCTGTACAACAAGTGGGGCACGCCCATCTCCAGCCGCCGCTGGGACGAGCTGTGCACGCTGGCCGACTGGGTCTGCGACAACTGGGACCAGCCCGACGAGGGCGTCTGGGAGACCCGCGGCGGGCGCAGGAACTTCACCTACTCCCGCCTGATGTGCTGGGTCGCGATCGAACGCGCCATGCGGGTGGCGCTGCAGCGCGGCCTGCCTGCCGACATCCCGCGCTGGCGCGAGAGCCGCGACGCCATCTACCGCGACATCATGCGGCACGGCTGGTCGGAGCGGCTGCAGGCCTTCGTCCAGCACTTCGACGACGAGGTGCTGGACGCGGCCGTGCTGATGATGCCGCTGGCCAAGTTCGTCTCGCCGACCGACCCCAAGTGGCTGTCCACCCTGGACGCGCTCGGCGACACCCTGGTCTCCGACTCCCTCGTCTACCGCTACGACCCCGAGCTCAGCCCGGACGGCCTCGAAGGGCAGGAGGGCACGTTCTCCATCTGCTCGTTCTGGTACGTGGAGGCGCTGGCCCGCGCCGGCCACATCGACGAGGCCCGGCTGGCGTTCGAGAAGATGCTCACCTACGCCAACCATCTCGGCCTGTACGCCGAGCAGATCGCGCACACCGGCGAGCAGCTCGGCAACTTCCCGCAGGCCTTCACGCACCTCGCGCTGATCAGCGCGGCCTTCAACCTCGACCACGCGCTCGGCTGACGTCCCGGGCGGCGCTTCTAGGTTTGCGCCCGCGACCGTAAAGACCCGTCGCGGCGCGATGCAGGCAGGCCTGCCGCGGGCATCGGTCATACCGGACGCGTCCGCCAGGAGAGGAGCCGGCGCCGGCGCGCTGCTACGACGTGACGGCTCCGCCGCTGGCCCGAGAGCTGACCGAGGGGGGTAGGGAGAGGGGGCGCATGTCGTCGAAGGCGAGCAGAGGCCGCTTGCCGTACCCGCGCTCGATCCGCGCGCGCTTCTCCCTCGCCGTCGGAGCGCTGTTCCTGGTGGTGCTCACGGCGGTCGGCGCCCTGACCGTCTCCGGCGTCCGCCACAGCATCGCGACGGAGGTCTTCGAGGACCTGCATCTGGCCATCGTCGACTGGGTCAGCAGGATGCGGCCCGGCTACATCCCCGCGCCCAGGCCGGGCAAGTCGACCGTGCACGTCAGGTACCTGCAGCTCGTCGACTCCCGGGGCCGGGTGGTGGCGTCCAACCTCGCGGCGTCCGGCAGGGCGGCGCTGAGCACGGTCAAACCCGTCCCGGGTGACGGCATGCAGGACCTGACGGTGTGCCCGCCGTGGCGTACGGACGCGTGCCTGCTCGTCACGGTCCTGCTGCTCGACCCGCAGATGCCCGACGCGCCGCTGAAGAACGGGCCGCACTACATCTACGCCGGCGCGGTGCAGCCCGTCGCCCTGGCCAAGCCGTACATGCAGGTCGGCCTCGGCGCCGCGGTCCTGGTCGCCTCGGCGGTGGCGGCGTGGGCCACCCGCGTGGTGGTGGACCGGACGCTGCGTCCGGTGCGGGCGATCAGCACGAGGATGCGCGAGGCGACGGCGAAGGACCTGTCCATGCGGGTGCCGACGCCGCTGCACGACGACGAGATCGCCGAGTTCGCCCACGCCTCCAACTCCTACCTCGACCGGCTGGAGAAGGCGGTGAAGGCGCGGCACCGGTTCGCGTCGCTGGCGTCGCACGAGCTGAGGTCGCCCGTCACGGCGCTGCGCACCCAGCTGGAGGAGGCGCTCATGTACCCCGCCGACGTGGACGCGGGCTCGGCGCTGCGGAACGCGCTGCACAGCACGGAACGCCTCGAGGCGATCATCGACGACCTGCTGGCCTACACCCGGGTCAAGGACGCCCCGCTGGAGGCCTACCACGAGCTCGACCTGGTCTCCGTGGTCGAGGAGGAGCTGGCCGCCCTCCCGCCGGACGGCATCCCGATCCGGCTGCGGGCGGCCTCCCGCCCGCGGGTGCGGGGGTCGCGGGTGCAGCTCGGCCGGGTGCTGAACAACCTGCTGGCGAACGCGCGGCGGCACGCCCGCACGCACGTCCACGTCACGGTCGAGCAGGTGGGCGACCAGGCCGAGGTGACCGTGCAGGACGACGGCGTCGGCATCGACCCGGAGGATCGCGAGCGGGTCTTCGACGCCTTCGTCCGGCTGCCGGAGGGGCGGCGGCTCGATCCGGGTGGCAGCGGGCTCGGGCTGGCCATCAGCAGGGAGACCTGCCTGGCCCACGGCGGATCCCTCACCGTGGAGAACTGCCCGCGCGGCACCCGCTTCGTGCTGCGCCTGCCGGTGCCGGGACCGGACTCCTGAGTCAGGGGCTCGACCGGTCGTCCCGCGACGCCGCAGAGGGGCCGGCGGGAGCAGACCAGGACAAAGGTCAGATATACCCCCCGCATACCGCAACCCCGTAACGTGACGTACCGCGCATCCTGGCTGCGGGCGCGGGTGTCACGACGGGTGCCCCGACGTGCCGTCCTCTGCTGGGCCGTTCCAGTCGAGCGGCCCGTAGAGGGCCGCGGGGGCTCCCGTCGTGAGTGCCCAGTACCTGTCGCCGTAGGACCAGTGCCACCACTCGGTCGGATAGTTGATGAACCCTGCCGCGCTCATGGCCTGAGCGAGCAGGCGTCTGTTGGCCCGCGTCTGGGAGGAGATCGCCGGATGGTGCGTGTAGCAGGCGCCGCCGCTCTCCTCCGGTCCGGCGTTCACGGGGGTGCCCATGTCGAGTTCGGCGCCGGTGGCGTCGATCAGGGTGAGGTCGACGGCGGCCCCGCACACGTGCGGCGCCACCTCGGGCGGCGCGAGCGAGCGGCTGGCCTGGACGTGGAGGTGCTCCTCGCTCCAGGAGGGGTTGGCGTCACGGAGCTCGGCGGCGTACCGGGTGAAGTAGTGCCGCTGCAGCGACAGCGGCCGGTAGCCCTCGACGATCAGCAGGCGGTGCCGGGCGGGCAGGAGCTCCTGCGCGGACAGCAGCCGGTCGACGAGGCCGATGCGTAGCCGGGCGTACGCGCCGGCGGGGTCGGCCTGGCGGGCGTCGAGCGCCAGTTCCGGCACCTTGTGCAGGTCGAACAGGGGTTCGCCGCACTCGATCACCGGGATCGCCAGAAGCCGGCGGTCCGACATCAGCACGATCGGTTCAGCTGTCATGTCCTACGGTCCTTCGCTCGTGTTTTCGATCGAGCATGAGGGGGCCCGCTGTAAGTTCGCTGCAATTCCACGGATGCGAGGTATCGATGGAATTTCGCCTGCTCGGGCCCGTCGAGGTGTGGGACGGAGCGGAACGGGTGCCGCTGGGCGGCCCCAAGCCGCGGGCGCTGCTCGCGTCGCTGCTCCTGTCGCCCGGCCGGGTGGTGTCGGTCGATCGGCTGGTGGACCTGATCTGGAGCGACCGTGCGCCGGGGACCGCGCGGGACCTGATCCAGACGTACGTGTCCGCGTTGCGGCGCAGGCTGCGGCCGGAGGTGATCGTGACGCGCCCGCCGGGTTATCTGCTGCGGCTGGACGGCGAGCGGTTCGACCTCCAGGTGTTCGAGCAGCTGGTCGCCGATGGGCGGCTGGCCGCGGAGGCGGGCAGGTACGAGGACGCCGAGCAGGCGCTGCGCGCCGCCGCCGGGCTGTGGCGCGGCCCCGCGCTGGGCGGGATCGGCGAGGCGCTGCAGGCGGAGGCGGCCAGGCTGGAGGAGCTGCGCCTGGCCGCCGTGGAGGAGCGCATCGCCGCCGAGCTGCTGCTGGACCGGCACGGCGACCTGGTGGCGGAGCTGACCGCGCTGGTCGCCGCGCATCCGACGCGGGAACGGATCCGCGGCCAGCTCATGACGACGCTGTACCGGCTGGGCCGTTCGGCCGAGGCGCTGGCGGTGTTCGACGAAGGGCGGGTAAGGCTGGCCGAGGAGCTGGGGCTGGATCCCGGCCCGGAGTTACGGGCGTTGCAGGAGGCCGTCCTGCGGGGTGATCCGTCGCTGTCCGGCGCGGCGCCGCCGTACCTGAGGCGGCAGTTCGTGGCCAAGCAGCTCCCCCCGGACGTGCCGGACTTCACGGGCCGGGCCGACGTGGTCGGTGAGCTGACGAAGCTGCTGTCCGCGAGCCGTACGGCTCCGCCCGTGGTGATCGTCTCGGGCAAGGGCGGGGTGGGCAAGAGCGCCGTGACGGTCCACGTGGCGCACCGGGTGGCCGAGCGTTTCCCTGACGGCCAGCTCTTCGCCGACCTGCGCGGCACGAGCGACACCCCGGCCACCGACCAGGAGGTGCTCGGCCGTTTCCTGCGGGCGCTCGGCGTCGAGCACGAGGCGCAGCCCGAGTCGGCGGCGGAGCGGGCCGACCTCTACCGCAGCCTGCTCGCGCAGCGGCAGGTGCTGGTGGTGCTGGACGACGCCAGGAGCGAGCAGCAGATCCGGCCGCTGCTGCCGGGCGAGGCGGGCTGCGCGGTGCTGGTCACCTCGCGTGGCCGGCTGGCCGGCCTGGCGGGCGCGCAACTGGTGGACCTCGACATGCTGGACGGCGACGCCGCCCTCGCCCTGTTCGGGGCCGTCGCCGGGGCCGACCGGGTCGCCGCCGAGCCGGAGGCCGCCCGCGAGATCGTCCGGCTGTGCGGCCTGCTGCCCCTGGCCGTGCGTACCGTCGGCGCGCGGCTGGCCACGCGGCGGCACTGGGCGCTGGCCACGATGGCCGTCAGGCTCACCGACGAGCGCCGCAGGCTGGACGAGCTCACCGCCGGGGACGTGGAGGTCCGCGCCAGTGTCAGCCTGAGCTACCGGCTGCTGGACGAGCAGGCCAGGACGGCGTTCCGCCGGCTCGGCCTGCTGGGGGTGCCCGACTTCGCGCCGTGGATCATCGCCCCGCTGCTCGACGTGCCTGCGGCGGACGCCGACGACGTCGCCGAGCGCCTGGTGGACGCCCAGCTCGTGGACTTCACCGCGATCGACGCCACCGGCCAGCCCCGCTACCGGCTGCACGACCTGCTTCGCGTGTTCGCCGCCGAGTGCGCGGAGACGGACGACACCGCGGCCGAGCGGGCGGCGGCCGTCACACGTACTCTCGGGAGCTGGTTGTGGCTGGTCGACACGATCGGCGCCCGCACGCCGTCCGGCGAGGTGGTCCTGCGCGGCGGCTACGCCTCGGCCCGCCCGGTGGACGGGCTCGTCGCCGAACGGGCGGCGGCGGACCCCGCCGCCTGGCTGGACGCC
Source organism: Nonomuraea sp. PA05 (assembly GCF_008086045.1). GTDB lineage: Bacteria > Actinomycetota > Actinomycetes > Streptosporangiales > Streptosporangiaceae > Nonomuraea > Nonomuraea monospora. Next base: position 142,629 of record NZ_VSEY01000012.1, read on the forward strand.
GAGGCGCCCGGCCTGACGGTGGCCGTGTCCCGCGCCGCGGCCATGAACCTGGACGTCGCCGCCTGCGACCTGGCCGCGGCGCTGTCGTTCTCGCACGTCTTCGACGCCAACCGGCGCGGCGAGTGGCACGCCAGCCATCAGGCCGCGCTGGCGGCGGCCCGCCGCGCCGGGAACCGCTCCGGGGAGGCGCTCCTGCTCGCCGGGCTGGGTCACATCCACTACCGGCTGGACCGCTTCGACGAGGTGCACGAGTACCTGTCCGCGGCCCTGCCGCTGTTCGCCGCGACCGGCGACGTCAGGGGCGAGGCGGTCGCGCTCGCGGGCATGGGCGGCGCGTGCCGCGAACAGTGCCGGATGCGGGAGGGGCTCGGGTACCTGACCCGGTCCACGGCGATCTTCCGCGGGCTGGGCGACCACACCGCGATCGGCGCGACCTCGCGGATGGCCGCCGCCATCCATCTCGAACTGGGGGCGTACGAGGCCGCGTGGCCGCTGCTCGACCAGGCGCTGGAGGCGTACCGGCGGGTGGGCAGCCGGCGGGGTGAGGCGCTCACGCTGCGCACCACGAGCCTCGTCCATCGCGCGCTGGGCGACTACGCGGTGGCCGCCGGGCTGAGCGCTCAGGCTCTGGAGCTGTTCCGTGCCATCGGTGACTCTCATCTGGCCGCCTTCGCGGTGCAGTCCCTGGTGAAGGCGAGGATCCGGCAGGGGGACGGCGCCGGCCTGCCGCTGCTCGTCGATGCTCTGGAGGTGTGCAGGAATCATTTCGACCGGTTCGGCGAGGCTTTGCTGCAGCGCACCATCGGCGAGCTGCACCTGGCGAACGGGCAGCTCGATCTGGCCGAGGCCCATCTGCTGCGGTCGATCGCCATCTCGGAGGAGTTGCGGACGCCGCTTCCGGTGGCCAGGGCCAAGCGGGATCTGGCGGCGGTGCTGGCCGCGCGGGGCGACGGTGCGGTGGCGGAGCTGGTGATCGCGGAGGCCGCCGCCGTCTTCGCGCGCCACGGCGCGCGGGAGGCCGGCGAGCTCAAGGCCGTGACGTACGGGCAGAGCGAAGGGCCGGACCCGGGGAAGGGTCCGGCCCTGCGATCACCGGCCTAGAAGTAGGGGGCCCAGCCGGGGCCGATGGCGGTGGCGGCGCCGAACTCGTTGCCGCCCTCGCCGTTCCAGAGGTAGAGGGTGCCGTCGCTCATCGCGGCGAGGTCGTCGTGGCCGTCGCGGTTGACGTCACCCAGCGAGGTCAGCGTCCCGTCGAACGGAGCCCACCCGGCACCGATCGCCGTGGCGGCGCCGAAGTTGTTGGCACCCTTGCCGTTCCAGATGAACAGCGTGCTGCCGTCCTTGACCGCCGCCAGGTCGCCGATGCCGTCGTTGTTGAAGTCGCCGCCGACCGGCTTGGAGAACGCCGACCAGCCCGCGCCGATCTCCACCGCCGGGACGAACTCGTTGCCGCCCTCGCCGTTCCAGACATGCAGCGTGCTGCCGTCCTTGATCGCCGCCAGGTCGTCGTGCCCGTCCCGGTTGACGTCACCGACCGAGGTCAGCGTCCCGTCGAACGGACCCCAGCCCGCGCCGACCGCGACAGCCGCGCCGAACTCGTTGCCGCCCTCGCCGTTCCAGATGAACAGCGTGCTGCCGTCCTTGATCGCCGCCAGGTCGCTGATCCCGTCGTTGTCGAAGTCACCCGCGACCGGCTTGGAGAACGCCGCCCAGCCCCCGCCGACCTCCAGCCGCGCGGCGAAGTTGTTGCTGCCCCGGCCGTTCCAGATGTTCAGCGTGCCGGTCACCTCGGAGAAGATGTCACCGATACCGTCACCGTTGAAGTCCGCGCCTGCCCTGCCGGCCGGGCTCCAGAGGGCGTCGACGATCTTCTGCGCGTCGCCGGCCTGGACCTGGTAGCGGTCCGGGTAGGCGGAGACCTGCACGGCCTGGCAGACGTCGCCGACCTGGGCCGACTTCCACGCGTCGCCCGGGTAGAGCCTGATCATCTTGTTGAGGAAGGCGTTGGTGGCCCAGGTGGGGTCGAGCCGCTGCTCGACCGAGCCCCAGGACGCGCGCTGCTGGAAGAGGCCGAGGCTGTCGTGGTCGACGGTCTCGGCGACGTTCTGGATGCTCGCCTCCACGATGACGGTGGCGATCGCGATGACGGCGGCGCGCTCGGCCAGGCCTCGGTCGCGGACGGCCTCGACGACCATGCGGGCGCACGAGACGCGGTAGGCGTTCATGTAGCCCCGCATCTTCGCCGTCAGCACGCTGTTCAGCCGGGTGGCGGTCGCGGCGTCCGCGCCGGTCGTGCCGTCCGGGTCGCAGGGGGCGGTGGCGTAGGAGGCCGTCAGCGAGGCGGCGGCGGGCTCGTCGGGGGTGCCGGCCTGGGCCGGGGCGGCGGCTAACGTGAGAGTCGCGCAGGCGGCCAGTACGGCCTTCTTCATGGACGGCATGTGCTTGCTCCTGATCGTGTGAAGGGGATGCCCGGGGTTAGAAGTAGGGGGCCCAGCCGGGGCCGATGGCGGTGGCGGCGCCGAACTCGTTGCCGCCCTCGCCGTTCCAGAGGTAGAGGGTGCCGTCGCTCATCGCGGCGAGGTCGTCGTGGCCGTCGCGGTTGACGTCACCCAGCGAGGTCAGCGTCCCGTCGAACGGAGCCCACCCGGCACCGATCGCCGTGGCGGCGCCGAAGTTGTTGGCACCCTTGCCGTTCCAGATGAACAGCGTGCTGCCGTCCTTGACCGCCGCCAGGTCGCCGATGCCGTCGTTGTTGAAGTCACCGCCGACCGGCTTGGAGAACGCCGACCAGCCCGCGCCGATCTCCACCGCCGGGCCGAACTCGTTGCCGCCCTCGCCGTTCCAGACATGCAGCGTGCTGCCGTCCTTGATCGCCGCCAGGTCGTCGTGCCCGTCCCGGTTGACGTCACCGACCGAGGTCAGCGTCCCGTCGAACGGACCCCAGCCCGCGCCGACCGCGACAGCCGCGCCGAACTCGTTGCCGCCCTCACCGTTCCAGATGAACAGCGTGCTGCCGTCCTTGACCGCCGCCAGATCGCTGATCCCGTCGTTGTCGAAGTCACCCGCGACCGGCTTGGAGAACGCCGCCCAGCCCCCGCCGACCTCCAGCCGCGCGGCGAAGTTGTTGCTGCCCCGGCCGTTCCAGATGTTCAGCGTGCCGGTCACCTCGGAGAAGATGTCACCGATGCCGTCACCGTTGAAGTCCGCGCCGTGCGTCGAGGCGTTGTCGTCGACGATGTTCTTGTAGCGGATGGGCGTGTAGTTCTGCATGCTCGTCCACGACTCGTCGCCGCGTTCGCCGTGGGAGTTGACCTTCGGGCCCTTGGCCCAGTCGTCCTCCCAGCCGTCGCCGTCGGAGTCGCTGCCGCCGTTGAGCGAGTAGGTCCACGCGCCCTGGCTGTGGTCCTGCTCGTTCTTCCACCGGGCGAACAGCTCCATGTGCCCGCTGCGCAGGATCGCGTCGCCCGGCTTGAGGTCGTGCAGGCTGCCCAGGGTGACCTTCCCGCCGTAGCCGGCGAAGTCGACGGTGCTGTTGCCGCCCTTGCCGGAGTTCGCGGTGATGTGCCAGGCCATGGAGACCAGGCCCGAGCAGTCCGGGCCGTACTTGTCGTCCCCCTCCGCGTCCGTGACCAGGGTGCCTGGGGCGCGCGTCAGGTTGTAGCGGACGTTTCTGTCGACCCAGTTCTGGGCGCGCGCCAGCACCTCCGAGCGGGTGATCCTGCCGTCGGGGACGCTCGCGGCGTGCGCGGCCTGGGGCGTGGCCGCGACGTCCACGACGGTGAAGGAGAGCGTGGCGGCGGCGAACGCGAGGCCGGCCAGCAGGCGGGCCGGGGCTGACGTGCTCGGCATGGGAGTGTGCCTCCGGGGAGTGATGGGGCCGGTGTTCGGCCCCGAGCAACGCCAGAGTGCCGAGCCGTGCTGGAAATCCCCTGCAACGTGTCCTCAGCGCCTTTAGACCGCCGGCACGGATGGAACGGGATGGAACGCCAACAGGAAGTGAGGGGCGCGGACGCGTCCTTCGCCCTTGACACGGGAGGCAGAACATGTCGATCAAACGTGGCTTAGCCGTCCTGACCGTCGCCGTCGCGTCGGCAGGACTCATCACGGCATCCACCACGGCGGCACAGGCCCAGAACTACTTCAAGATCGTCAGCTTCGCGAGCGGGATGTGCCTGCAGCCCGACCCGTCCGCCCCCGCCGGCTCCGACGCCCAGATCTTCCAGGCGCCGTGCGACGGCAGCGCGGGCCAGAACTGGCTGCCGCTCCAGGAGAGCAGCAGCGCCTCGACCTACCGCTTCCTCAACCAGCGCACGGGGTGGTGCCTGGAGGCCAGGGAGGGCGCCGTCAACCTCGGCCGCGTCGACCAGTGGCCGTGCAACACCATCAGCAACGAGAAGTGGGTCTGGTCGGGATCGTTCAACAACACCACGCCCAAGCAGATCCGCTCCGCCGTCAGCGGCACGCGTACGCACTGCATCGACGTGCCGGGCGGGTCCCCGTCGGTGCCGTTGTACGTCTTCCGCTGCAACGGGAGCGCGGCCCAGCAGTTCTTCATCCGTTCGTGAGAACCGGCTCCATGAGGCGCTGAAAATCGCCTCGCGAGCAGGCAGCGGCTGCGGCTAGATTCGCAAGCGTGTCCCACCCCCTCGACATCGCGTGCGACGAGTCCGGCGCGGAGGGCGAGAAACTCGTCGGCGGCAACAGCGACGTCTTCACGCACGCCAGCGTGCTGATGGACGCGCGGGCCGCCACCGCCTGCATCGGCGAGCTACGGGAGCGGGCGCCCACCCCCGCCTCCCAGTACTGCGCGGGCCACGTGCTGCGCGACAAGCACCGCGCCGCCCTGCTGTGGCTGCTCGGCCCGCGGGGCCCCGTGCTCGGCAACGTGCGCGTGTTCCTCACCGACAAGGTCTTCTACGCCGTCGGCAAGGTCGCCGGCCTGCTCCAGGAGGACCACGAGCCGCGCCTCGGCCTCGACCCCCGGGCGGTCGCCACGGCCGCCGTCCTCTACCGCGAGGGGCGGCGCGCGTTCGGCGACGGACGGTGGACGGCCCTGCTCGACTCGTTCAACTACCTGCTGCGCGCCAAGAACGGCCAGGGCGTCACGACCTCCGTCGAGGAGACGTACCGGCTGGTGGACGCGCTGCGCGGAGCGGACGGGCAGGCGGGCGAGATCATGCAGGAGCTGTGGCGGGCCAGGCCGCGGGTGGCCGCCTTCCGCGAGCGGCTGCTGGCGGCCCCGTACGTCTTCCCCGCCCTCGACCCGCTCATCCCCGCGATCGTCCGCGCCGTCACCTGCTGGGGCACGGGCGGGCCCGTCACCGTGGTGCACGACAGGCAGACCACGCTGACCGGCGAGCGGATCGCGCAGATGCGCGAGCTCCTCGGCGGCCGGATGGCCGGGCTGCACCTGGTGGACTCGGAGCTGGACGAGCGGGTACAGGTCGCCGACGTCATGGCGGGCGTCGCCCGCAAGGTCGCGCTGGACGAGCTCACCGGGCGCGGCGATCCCGCGCTGACCGAGCTGATCCGCCCGTACGTCGATCCCGCCTCCGTCTGGGGGGACGAACGCAGCCGCGACCTGCTGATTCCCGGTGAGGTCATCTCCCGGTAAAACGGCCAGCCCCTCACTCTATCGCCACATAGTGTGACGTTAGAGTGACGTACTGTGAACGATACTAAGCATGTGGAAATCACCTGGCCCGGCATCGGCATCACCGTGGCCGCCGAACTCGACCAGCGCAACCCCTCCCTGGCCCAGGCCCTGTGGGACGGCCTGCCCTACCAGAGCCTCCAGGGACACGCCCTCGTGGCGGGATACCACCTGTACCACGTCGCTCCCGTGTACTCGTTGCTGCACACCCCGGCCGAATACAAGGTGGACCGCCGCACCGTGCCCGACGGCACCCTGTTCTGCTCGCGGCTGCAGCACCTAGGCATCAAGTACGGCGAGCTGACCGAGCCCATGCAGGCCACCCCGATCGGCAAGGTCGCCGACGCCGACCTCGACGCCCTCGCCCAGGCCGGCCACGAGGTGTGGCGCTCGGTCTACGAGACCAAGCAGCCCGTCATCGCCGAGGTGCGCCGCGCCGGCCAGCAGGGCGGCCACGTGCTGCCCCGCCTGCCGCTCGGCGACCCCGAGCTCAACCGGCTCGCCATCGAGGTGCACGCCGAGACCGAGCGCATCTGGCTGAACCCGCCGCAGGAGCTGCTCGACCTGCACCAGGGCCGCATCCCGTCGGGCGCGGGCAGCTACGAGACGGTGCTGACCACGCTGCTGTTCGTCAACGGCGAGACCCGCCCGCTCGGCTACAGCTGCTACGGCGGCCTCGTCCGCGCCGCCCTCGACGGCATGCCCATGCCGTGGCTGCGCCAGATGACCAGGCAGCTCGCCCACACGCCCGCCGAGTTCCTCGGCTACTGCGGCCTCGACCGCCTGTGGGACTTCACCCAGCGGCTGCTGTCGGGCCTGGAGCGGCTCGACGACCACGAGGACTTCGTCGCGATCATGGCCCACATGGCGCTCTACTGCAACTGCCTGGGCGGCTGGAACCTGCACCTGTTCCCCTGGCAGGCGGGCGACCACCTGCGCAGAACGCTGGTGGCGACATGAGCGCCGGCTCCAGGGTGGTGGTGATCGGCGGCGGCGTCATCGGGCTGTCGATCGCCTTCCACCTGGCCGAGGCAGGGCAGGACGTGACGCTGCTGGAACGCGGCACCCTCGGCTCCGGCGCCTCCCGCGCCACCGCCGACGTGGTCCGCTCCTACTTCGCCGGCAACCCCGTCAGCTCGTCGCTGGCCGTACGCAGCCTGGAGGCGTACCGGGCCTTCCCCACCAGGCCGGGCACCGAGCTGCCGCTGCGGCAGGTCGGCTACCTGGTGCTGTTCACCGAGCCCGACCAGCTCGCCGCCTTCAACGCCGACCTGGCCGCCCAGCGCGCCGCCGGCGTGGACGTCGAGCTGATCGGCGCGGAAGAGGCCAGACAGCACAACCCGCTCATCGGGGACCTGCCGCTGCTGGGGGCCGCGTACTCGCCCGACGCCTACATCTCCGACACCACCGCCATCGTCACCGCCTACGCGCAGGCGGCCGAGCAGGCGGGGGCGGCGCTGCGCACCGGCTGCCCCGTCACCGCCATCGACCCGGAGGCCGGGCGCGTGCAGACCGCCGACGGCGAGATCTCCGCCGACGCGATCGTGTGCGCCGCCGGCGCCTGGTCCGCCTCGCTGGTGCGCTGCGCCGGCGTGGACATGCCGCTCACCGAGCCGATCGAGCAGGAGCTGCTCACCACCGACCCGCTGCCGCCCGGCACGCCGCAGGTCCCGGTCACCCTGCACGCCGCCAGCGGGCTGCTCATCCGCAACCGGGACGACCGGCTGCTCATCGGCATGGGGTACCCGGGGCCCGACCGCGAGTCCTGGCGCAGGGACGTGGCCGTGCGGCTCGCCCAGACGTACCCGAGCCTGGCCGGGATCGGGCTGCACACCGCCGTCACCGGCCTGCGGGACGCCAGCCCCGACAAGACCGCCTTCATCGGGCACCAGCCCGGGCCGCCTGCCTTCCTGTACGCGACCGGGTTCTCCGGCCACGGGCTGTGCAACGCGCCCGCCGCCGGGGAGCTGGTCCGTGATCTCTTCCTGGACCGGGATCCGGGGATGGACGTGACGGCGCTGGCGGTCGGGCCCGCGCGGACGGGGCTGGTGTCATGACCGACCAGCGCTCCGGCCAGGCGGACCGGCTCAACGGCGCCGACCACACCGGCGGGCTCGACGACGTCAGCCGCACCCACCGCCTCGACGGCGCCGGGCACGCCGATCGGCTGGACGGCGCGGGCCGTTCCGGGCGGGAGGACCGTTTCGTCCTCGACCCGGCCACCGCCGACCTGCACGGCGACAACGACCGGCTGCGGCGGGCGGGCCCGCTCGTGCCCGTCACCGCCGAGGGCGTGCCCGCCTGGGCCGCCACCCACTACGCCACGGTGATGACCGTCCTGACCCACCCGGACCTGTCCAGGGAGCTGCGCCACTGGAACGCCCGGCAGGCCATGCCGCCCGGCACGGCCATCGACCGCATCGTCACCGACACGTCCCTGCTCAACGCGGAAGGAGAGCGCCACCGCCGGCTGCGCATGCCGCTGACCACCGCGTTCTCCCAGCGACGCCTGAACGGCCTGCGCCCGCGCATCGAGGAGCTGACCGCCCGCCTGATCGACCGGCTCGCCGAGCTGCCGCCCGACCGGCCGGTGGACCTGCGGCTGGAGTTCGCCTACCCGCTGCCGCGCGAGGTCATCTCCGAGCTGATCGGCATCCCGGCCGCCCACCAGGACGAGCTGCACCGGCTCACCGACGCCGTCGCCCAGGTCGGCGGCCTGGAGGACTCGCCGGGGCTGCGCAAGGAACTGCGCGAGCTGCTCGACCAGATCATCGAGGAGCGCCGCGACACGCCCGGCGAGGACCTCATCAGCGACCTGTTCGCGCTGCACGAGAAGGACGGCGGCCGGCTGTCGGAGGACGAGCTGTTCGCCACCATCGAGCTGCTGTTCATCGCCGGGCACGTCACCACCGTCAACCTGATCACCAACGCCATCGGCGCCCTGCTCACCGAGCGGGGGCAGCTCGACCTGCTGCGCTCGGGGCAGTGCCCCTACAGCGCCGCGGTCGAGGAGACGCTGCGCTGGGACTCCCCGATCGCCTACTTCCCGATGCGGTACGCCGTCCGGGACGTCGAGATCGACGGGGTGCGGCTGAGCAGCGGCGAGCCCGTACTGGCCTGCTTCGCCGCCACCGGGCGGGACCCGCACCAGTACGGCGAGGACGCGCACGTCTTCGACATCACCCGCCCGCAGTTCACGCACCTGGCCTTCGGGCACGGGCCGCACTTCTGCCTGGGCGCGCCGCTGGCCAGGCTGGAGGGCGAGATCGCGATCAAGGCGTTGTTCGAGGCGTTTCCCGGCATGGAGCTGGAGCGGCCGGTGGAGGAGCTGCCGCCGCTGGACACGCTGCTGGGCAACAGCACGCGCACCATGCCGGTCGTCCTCGGCCCGCGCGCCCGCTGAACCCGCACCGCACCCGGCCGCCTCAGCCCGCCTTGGCGGCGGTCGTGCCGTAGTGGCGCAGGAACAGCTCCTCCAGCGTCGGCGGCCGGCTCACCAGCCCGCGCACGCCCGCGGCGGTGAGCCGGCGCAGCACCGGGTCGAGCTGCGCCGTGTCCACGGTGAATCGCACCCGGCCACCCACCTCGTGTGCGAGGTCGTGCACGCCTGGCAGGTCCGCCAGCCCGTCGGCGGGCCCCGCCAGGTCGGCCTCGATGGAGGTGCGGGTCAGGTGGCGCAGCCCGGCCAGCGTTCCGGTCTCCACCGTGCGCCCGTCACGGACGATCGTCACCCGGTCGCACAGCGCCTCCACCTCGGCCAGGAGGTGGCTCGACAGCAGCACCGTCCGGTCGCTGCGCCGCCGCTCCTCCCTGACGCAGTCCCTGAACACCTCCTCCATCAGCGGGTCCAGCCCGGTGGACGGCTCATCCAGGATGAGCAGCTCCGCGCCGGACGCCAGCGCCGCGACCAGCGCCACCTTCTGCCGGTTGCCCTTGGAGTAGGCGCGGCCCCTCTTGCGCGGGTCGAGACCGAACCGCTCCACCAGCTCCGCCCTGCGCCGCCGGTCCAGCCCGCCGCGCAGCCGGCCGAGCAGGTCGATGGTCTCGCCGCCGGTCAGGTCCGGCCACAGCGTGACGTCACCCGGCACGTACGCCAGCCGCCGGTGCAGCTCGGCCGTCCGCGTCCACGGGTCGCCGCCCAGCAGCCGGGCGGTGCCGCCGTCGGCGCGTACCATGCCGAGCAGGATCCGGATCGTGGTGGACTTGCCCGCGCCGTTCGGGCCGAGGAAGCCGTGCACCTCACCGGCGCCTACGGTGAGGTCGAGCCCGTCGAGCGCCCTGGTCCGGCCGAAGCGCTTGCGCAGGCCGGAGACTGTGATCGCGTCAGTCATGAGGCACTCCTGCCGAGGGCCGCACCGGCCGCGGCGGCCTCTTCCGGGGTGAGCAGCGGGTGCGAGTAGACCCACAGCACGGCCCGCAGCAGCTCGTGCTGGCCCTCGGTCGTCTCCAGCGACACGCCCAGGCCGCGCTCGACGTGCCCCGTCAGCACGCTGAACGACAGGGCCATCGTGGCGATCACGGTCGCGCGCGCCTGCGGGGAGACGCCGGGCGGGCCGGGCCGCTTCCTGTCGGCCTCCTCCAGCCACCGCACCCCGATGCGCACCATCTCGTCGAAGAACGACGCCGCCGACCCCTCGGCCAGCGCCCGTGCCAGGTAGTCGCGGTAGGGGCCCATGACCGCGACGGGGTTGAGCCCGCCCAGCGGCCGGCTCGCGGCCTCCTCGTGCAGCCGGTGCATGACCTTCATCAGGTGCTCGTCGCACGCCTCGCGCAGCGCCTGCTTGGAGCCGAAGTGGTGGCGCACCAGGCCCAGGGACACGCCCGCGGTCTCGGCGATGCCGCGGATCGTGGCCCGCTCGAAGCCGTGCTCGCCGAAGTGGCGCAGCGCCGCGTCCCTGATGCGGGCGCGGGCCGTGAGGTCCTCAGGGTCCGGTACGGTCGTCGTCACCCCGCCCCTCCTGTTCGTTCGTACAGCCGACTGTTCTCACGAGAAGGAAACTATACCCACGTATAGTCGCTCGTCCAGCACCCGGCCACACACAGGACACGTCCACGCTCTACGCTCCACACGACGACGATTGGAGCCACCGCCGTGCCACACGCCACGCCCATGCGCCTGGCCACCACCATCCGCCCCTACGACTGGGGGTCGGTCACCGCCATGCCCGAGCTGTTCGGCACCGAGCCGACCGGCGAGCCGCAGGCGGAGCTCTGGATGGGCGCCCACCCCGGAGCCCCTTCGACGGTCGGCGGCGTCCCGCTGAACGAGCTCATCGCCCGCGACCCCGCCGCCACGCTCGGCGAGCGCTGCGCTGAGCGGTTCGGCCCCGTCCTGCCGTACCTGCTCAAGGTGCTGGCCATCGAGCGGCCCCTGTCCCTCCAGGTCCACCCCACCACCGCGCAGGCCGAGGCCGGGTTCGCCGACGAGAACGCGCGTGGCGTCCCGCTGGACGACTACGCCAGGACGTACAAGGACGCCTCGCACAAGCCCGAGATGGTGTGCGCGCTGACGCCCTTCCACGGGCTGTGCGGCTTCCGCTCACCCGAGGCCGCCGCCGGCCTGCTCGACCGGCTCGGCGTGCCGGGCCTGCGCCCCTGGCTCGACACCCTGCGCGCCGGAGAGCCGGGGCAGGCGCTGCGCGAGGTGTTCGCCGCGATGCTCGACGAGGCCGCGCGCCCCCTGCGCGCCGAGGCCGAGGCGGCCCTGCTGACCTCCCAGGACCCTGACCTCGCCGTCTACGCCGACATCGCCCGCGCCTACCCCGGCGACCCCGGCGTCATCGCCGCACTCCTGCTCCACCACGTCACCCTCCGCCCCGGCGAAGCGCTCTACCTGGGCGCCGGGGTGCCGCACGCCTACCTCGGCGGCATCGGCGTCGAGATCATGGCCAACTCCGACAACGTGCTGCGCTGCGGCCTCACCTCCAAGCACGTGGACGTGCCCGAGCTCATGCGCGTCGTGGACTTCACCCCGTCCGAGCCGCACCGCGTCGAGCCGGTGTCCGACGGCTCCGGCGGCTACGACTACCGTCCGCCCGCCCCGGAGTTCGCCCTCACCCGCCACGAACTGAACGGGACCGGCGCTCACCCGCTGCCCGGCGGAGTGCCGGGCATCGTGCTGTGCACCGAGGGCGAGGCCCTGCTGGGCGACGACCTGACGCTGCGCCCGGGACAGTCCGCCTTTGTCCCCGCCTCCGCTCCCTCGGCGCGGGTTTCCGGCAAGGGTGTGGTCTACCTCGCCCAGCCTGGCGCCTTTACAAAGTAGATCTCAGGGGCGGGAACGCTTCGACCGCCGGTTGAACGTCCCGTCCCTAGGCTGCCGTTCGTGACCGACCACGTGACCATCGAGCCCAGCATCCTGTACTTCGGCACCCCGGTCGTCCTGCTCTCCACCGAGAACCCGGACGGCTCCTTCAACCTCGCGCCCATGTCCTCGGCCTGGGCGCTGGGCAACGTGATCGTGCTGGGGCTCGGCGAGGAGGGCCAGAGCGCCCGCAACCTTGCCGACCGGCCCGACCTGGTGATCAACCTGCCCGCCCCGCACCAGTGGCGGGCGGTGGAACGGCTGGCGCCCCTGACGGGACGCTTCCCCGTCCCGGACACCAAGCACGCGGGCTGCCGCTTCGAACCGGACAAGTTCGGCGCGGCCGGCCTGCGGCCCGAGCCCTCGGACGAGGTTCGGCCGCCGCGGGTGGCCGAGTGCCCGCTGCAGTTCGAGGCGCGGGCGCAGAGCGTGCGCCGGGACGTCTCCGCCTCGTTCGTCATCGTCGAGGCCGTCGTCACCAGGGTGCACGCCGACCCGCGCCTCGTCGTACCGGGGACCCAGCACGTGGACCCGTCCGCCTGGAGCCCGCTCATCTACAACTTCCGCCACTACTTCGGCCTGGGCCCCCAGCTCGGCCACTCCTACCGCACCCAGACCCCGCCCGTCACCGGCACCGTTACGAGCGCCGCCGGATCGTGAGGACGTTGTCGACCCGGGTGGTCGGCTCCCCGTCGGGACCGTTCTGCGTGCGCTCGAACTCCTCGCACCGCAGCACCTCCCACTCCCCCTCCCCGGGCTCCAGGGAGTCGAGCACCTCCTGCGGCGTCGGGAAGTGCACGTCGGAGTGGTCGTGCTGCTGCCAGGCGGGCCACCCGGCGTGCCCGGCGACCAGCAGCACCCCGCCGGGCGCGACCGCGGCTGCGGCCCGCCGCAGGATCTTCTCGCGCGGCATGTCGCCGGCGGAGTGCAGGTAGCAGGCGGTGACCAGGTCGTAGACGCCCTCGGGGAAGGACGCGCCGAGGTCGTGCCGCTGCCAGTCGACGCGCTCCCCCACCCCGGCCTCCCCGGCGTGGCGGGCGGCGCGGCGCAGGGCGACGCCGGAGATGTCGACCGCGGTGACCTGCCAGCCCTTGGCGGCGAGCCAGATCGCGTCGCCGCCCTCGCCGCTGCCGAGGTCCAGCGCGCGTCCCGGCGGCAGGCCGGACACCTCCTGGACGAGCACGGCGTTGGGGTCGCCGCTCCAGACCCGCTCGCTCTGGCGGTAGCGGCCGTCCCAGGCCTCCTCCTCGCTCAGCCCGTCCGGGGCCTGGCCGTGCGGGGTGCTCGTGACGGTGGCGCGGCGGGCGGCCACGGCGGCCCGCGCCTCCTCGCCGACCAGGTCGGCGTTGATGGCCGCGCCCGCCCGCACGCCCGCGGCGGCGGCGCTGACGACCTGGTCGACCACGTTGTGCACGTTCCCGGCGACGTACACGCCGGGCACGGCGGTCTTGCCCATGGGGTCGGCGGGCACGTAGGTGCCGATGACGAACCCGTTCATCTCCTGGTCCGCGGTCTCCAGCCCGAGCCCTTCGAGCCCGTCCAGCCGCGCGTTCAGCCGGGTGCCGATGGCCAGCGCCTCCCTCGGGAACTCGCGCCCGCCGGCCACCCGCACGCCGGTCAGCCGGTCCCCCGTCACCACGACCTCGGTCACCTCCCCCTCGACCACCTTGACTCCCCTGGCGGCGAGCTGCTCGCGCGCCTCCTCCCCCGGCTCGGGAGCCGTGTGCAGGAAGAGGATCACGTCGTCGCTCCACTGCCGCCACAGCAGCGCCTGGTGGGCGGCCAGCGGGTTGGTGGCCACGACGCCGATCGCCTGGTCGCGCACCTCATAGCCGTGGCAGTACGGGCAGTGCAGCACGTCGTGCCCCCACCGCCCGGCCAGCCCGGGAACCGGCGGCAGCTCGTCCGCCAGCCCGGTCGCCACCAGCAGCCGCGCCGCCTCGACCGCGGACCCGTCCTCCAGCCTCACCCGGAACCGCCCGTCCCCGATCGGCTCGGCGCCCGCGACCACGCCCGTCACGATCTCCCCGCCGTACCCGGCGATCTCCTTGCGCCCGATGGCCAGCAGGTCGCGCGGCGGCACCCCCTCGTGCCCCAGGAACACGTGCACGCCCTGCGCGGGCGCGTTCCTGGGCTGCCCCGAGTCGATCACCAGCACCTTGCGGCGCGCCCGGGACAGCGCGAGTGCCCCGCTCAGCCCGGCGGCCCCGCCACCGATCACCACCACGTCGTAGTTCGCGTCCATGCGCGGCTCCTCTCACTCGTCACCTGCCGCGCCACTGTGCTCCACCGGCCGCCCGGTTGACAAACTTCGTTGCCGAAATGGCAAAGTAGGCGGGATGGATCTCGATGACGTGCTGAAAGCCGTCGGCCCGCGGCTGCGGGCCATGCGCCAGGAGCGCGGCACGACGCTGGCCGAGCTGTCGAAGAACACCGGCATCTCGGTCAGCACGCTGTCGCGGCTGGAGTCCGGCGGGCGCAGGCCGACCCTGGAGATGATGCTGCTGCTGGCCGACGCCTACCAGGTGCAGATCGACGAGCTGATCGACGCCCCCGTGACGGGTGATCCGCGGGTGCACATGCGGCCGGTCAAGCGGCACGGCATGACGTACGTCCCGCTGAGCCGCAGGCCGGGCGGGTTGCAGGCGTTCAAGCAGATCTACCCGCCGGGGTGGCCCGGTTACGAGCCTGAGCAGCAGGTCCATGAGGGTTATGAGTGGCTGTACGTGCTGGCCGGCCGGTTGCGGTTGATGCTCGGCAGGCATCACGTGGTGCTGACGGCGGGCGAGGTGGCGGAGTTCGACACCAGGACGCCGCACGCGTTCGTGAACGAGGCCGATGAGCACACGGAGGTGCTGGCGTTGTTCGGGCCGCAGGGCGAGCGCATGCATGTGCGGGCCCGCCCCGCGGCCAAGTAGCGGCCCGAGCAGGGGGCTCAGTCGCTGAGGACGGACAGGTCGAGGCGGGACAGCCGGTCCGGGTCGGCGAGGATGTCGATCTCGACGATGCGGCCGTCCGTGATGGTGAAGCTCATGACCGCCGACGGCTCGCCGTCCACGGTGTTGACGACTCCGGCCAGGCCGTTGACCAGGGCGGCGTGCGCGGTGGAGGGCGAGTAGCGGCGGAAGGTGAGGGCCTGTCCGGCGACGTCGGCGGCGCCGCGGACCTCGGCGAGTCCGCCGCCGGTGAGGGCGCCGGCGTCGGCGCGGAGCACCACGTCGGGGTCGAGCAGGGCCACCAGCCCCGCGAAGTCGCCGCGGTGCGCGGCGGCGATGAAGGCGGCGACGATCTCGCGCTGCCGGGCGAGGTCGGGGTCAGGGACGGGCGCGGAGCCGCGGACGCGCCGCCTGGCTCTGCTGGCGAGTTGCCTGGCCGAGGCCGGGGAGCGGCCGACGAGCGGCGCGATCTCCTCGAACGGCACCGCGAACATGTCGTGCAGCACGAACGCCAGCCGTTCCGCCGGGGTCAGCGACTCCAGCACCACCAGCAGCGCCAGCCCGACGGAGTCGGCGAGCAGCGCCGCCTGTTCGGGGTCCGGGCCCGAGGCCGGGCTGACGACCGGGTCGGGCAGGCGTCCCTCCAGCGGCTCCTCGCGGCGCGAGGTGCGGGCGCGCAGCATGTCGAGGCACACCCGGCCGACGACGGTGGTCAGCCAGCCGCCGAGGTTCTCCACCTCGCCGGCGTCGGCGCGGCTGAGCCGCAGCCACGCCTCCTGGACGGCGTCCTCGGCCTCGCTGAGCGAGCCCAGCATCCGGTACGCCACCGCCTTCAGGTGCCCCCGGTGCGCCTCGAACCGGCCTGCCAGGTATTCGCGATCGTTCATCGGCCCTCGTCTCGCTGCTGTCGGTGCGTCCGTCACCGCCTTGACGTTCACGATGGGCCTTATGTGACACGCTCACTCCAGGGCGGAGTGCCGCTTGCTGTAGGCGAAGTAGACGATCAGCCCGAGCAGGAACCAGACGGCGAACCGCAGCCACGTCGCGGGCGCCAGGAAGGTGATCAGCCAGATCGAGAACAGCACCCCCACGGCGGGCACGACGGGCATCCACGGCGTGCGGAACGAGCGCGGCAGGTCCGGCTGCCGGTACCGCAGCACGATCACCGCCACGCACACGACGACGAAGGCCAGCAGGATGCCGATGTTCGTCAGCTCGGCCGCCTCCCTGATCGGCAGGAACCCGGCGATGAGCGCCGAGGCGACGCCCAAGATCCAGGTGACCCGCGTGGGCACCCTGCGCACCGGGTGCACCTTGGCGAACCAGGCGGGCAGCAGGCCGTCCCTGCTCATCGAGAACCAGATGCGGGTGACGCCGAGCATGAACGTGAACATGACGGTGAGGATGCCGACGATGGCGCCGACCGCGATGACCGACGCCAGCCCCGACAGGCCGACGGCGGCGAACGCCGAGGAGAAGCCGCTCTCGGGGTCGATGTCGCGGTAGTTCTGCATGCCGGTCAGGACGAGGCAGGCCAGCACGTACAGGACCATGGAAATGGCCAGCGAGTAGAGGATCGCCTTGGGCATGTGGCGCTGCGCGTCGCGTGACTCCTCGGCCGCGGTGCTCATCGCGTCGTAGCCGAACACCGCGAAGAACACGGTGGCGGCCCCGGTGATGGCGCCGCCGACCCCGAACGGGAAGAACGGGGTGTAGTTGGCGGTGCTGATGTGGAAGAAGCCGACCACGATGACCAGCAGCACCACCGCGACCTTGATGCCGACCACGAACGTCTCGAACCTGGCCGCCGCGCGGATCCCGAGGTTCAGCAGCGCCGCGATGATCAGGCACAGCACCGCGGCGAACAGGTCCACGACGTGCCCGGGGCCGGTGCCGGGCGCGCCGAGCGACCAGGCGGGCAACGTGATGCCGAGCTGCTGGACGAGGAAGCCGAAGTAGCCGGAGATGCCGATCGCCACGACGGCGACGATCGCGGTGTACTCCAGCAGCAGGTCCCAGCCGATGAACCAGCCGACGATCTCACCGAGGACCGCGTACCCGTAGGTGTAGGCCGAGCCCGCCTTCGGGATGAGGCCGGCGAACTCGGCGTAGGACAGCGCGGCGGCGGCGCTGGCGATGCCCGCGATGAGGAACGAGATCAGCACGGCCGGGCCGGCGGTCTCGTTGGCGACGGCGCCGGCCAGGGCGAAGATGCCCGCGCCGATGATGCCGCCGACGCCGATGGCGGTGAGCTGCCAGAGCCCGAGCGACCTGGACAGCTCCCCCTCGTGCTCGGTGGCGATCTGCGCCACCGGCTTGCGCCGGAAGACGCCGCGCGAAGTGACCATGCCGCCCCCACTGCCGATGTCCGGTCCGTGGGTGCGACTTTCCCCTCCGCGTGCCGGTTAACCTGCGGCGCGCTGCCTGAGGACGTTCTTTTGGATCTTGCCGGTGGAGGTCTTGGGCAGCTCGCAGAAGACGACCGCCTTGGGGGCCTTGAAGTGGGCCAGGCGGGCGCGTACGTGCTCGATGAGCTCGGCCTCGGTGGCGGCAGCCCCGGCGGCGAGCGTCACGTACGCGACGGGCACCTCGCCCCAGTGCGGGTCAGGCCGGGCCACGACGGCGGCCTCCTGCACGCCGGCATGGCTGACGAGCACGTTCTCCACCTCGACGGAGGCGATGTTCTCGCCGCCCGAGATGATCACGTCCTTGGCCCTGTCGACGATCCGCACGTACCCGTCGGCGTGCACCACGCCGAGGTCGCCGGTGCGGAACCAGCCGTCGGGCGCGGCCTTCTCGGTGGCCGCCGGGTCGCGGTGGTAGCCGATCATGACGTCGTTGCCGCGTACGGCGATCTCGCCGACGGTGGCGGCGTCGGCGGGCACGTCGCGGCCGTCGTCGCCGACGACGCGGACGCGCTGGGCGATCACGTTGCCGACGCCCTGCCTGGCGGTCAGCGCGGCCGACTCCTCCACCGGCAGGTCGCGCCATTCCGGCTGGGGCTGGCAGATGACGGCGGGCCCGTACGTCTCGGTGAGGCCGTACAGGTGGATCACGTCGATGCCGGCCTGCAGCGCCCTGCCGAGCAGGGCGGGGCTGGGCGGCGCGCCGCCCACGCAGGCCAGCAGGCGGGGGTCGAGCGCGCCGGTGGGGGCTTGCTCGTGGGCGAGCAGCGAGGTCAGGACCGTCGGGGCGCCGCACAGGTGGGTGACGCGGTGCTCGCGGATGAGCGCCCACGCCTGGCCGGGGTCCATCTTGGGCAGGCAGACGTGGCGGGCGCCGGCCAGCGTGACCGCCCAGGGGAAGCACCAGCCGTGGCAGTGGAACATCGGCAGCGTCCACAGGTAGGCGGAGCTCGCGTCGAGTTTGGTGTGCAGGGCCATGGCGAGCGCCTGGAGATAGGCGCCGCGGTGGTGGTAGACGACGCCCTTGGGACGGCCGGTGGTGCCGCTGGTGTAGTTGATCGACAGCGGGGCCAGCTCGTCCTCCACCCTGACCAGCAGCTGCTCGGCCGCCGCGACCAGCCTCTCGTACTCGGCGGCGGGCACCAGGCGGCGCACGGTGGTCCCGGCCGCCTCGGTGGCCAGGCCCGTGAGGGCGTCGTCGTGCAGGAGCACCGACACCTCGGCGTGGTCCAGGATGTAGGCCAGCTCGCTCGCGGACAGGCGGATGTTCAGCGGGACCATGACCGCGCCCGCCGCCGGCACGCCGAACGTGGACTCCAGCAGCAGGTGCCCGTTGGCCGCCAGCACCGCCACGCGGTCGCCCGGCCGCACCCCGGCCGAGGCGAGCGCGCCCGCCAGGCGCTGGGCGCGGTCCCACAGGGCGGCGTAGGTGAGTTCGAGCCCGCCGTCCACGACCGCGAGCCGCGGGCCGAAGACGGTGGCGGATCGTTCGAGGAAGGTGGTGGGGGTCAGGGGCTCGTACGACAACATCCGTGCTCTCCTCCGCCGGGCCTGGGTCGTGACCGCGCACTTCGAATGGTGCCGCCTCCGCCTGGATCCCGGAAGATCCCAAGCCCGGGCCGCCGCGCCCGGCCGAGCGGGGATCTCAGCCCCGGCCGCCGCGCCCGGCCGAGCGTGCGCGGAAGGCCGCCGCCTTCGTCCTGCTCTGGCAGGAGCGCGAGCAGAACTGGCGCACGTTGTTGCGGGAGGCGTCGACGTACACGCGGTCGCACTGCCTGGCCTGGCAGACGCCGAGGCGCCCGCCGAGGTCGCTGCCGATGGCCAGGGTCAGCGCGGAGGCGATGCCGGCGCTCCAGCCCACGGCGAGGCTGTCGTCGGCGCCGTGGAAGTGCACCTGCCACGGCTCGCCGGCGGCGCGGTCGAGCTGGGGCCGCGCGCCGGTGCTGACGACGAGGGCGTTGACGACGGCGGCGGCGTCGTCGTCGCGGCCGTCGTCCATGGCCTCGAAGACGCGGCGGACCTTCAGCGTGGTCCCGGCCAGGTAGTGGGCCTCGTCCATGGACACCGTCACGTTGCCGGGCAGCACGGCGCGGATCATGTCGGGCAGCGACTCGCCCTTGGGGGCGACGTAGGGCTTGCCGCGGTCGCCGCCGTCGGTCAGCACGTTCACGAGCGAGACCGCGGTGTCCAGCAGGATCGCCACGTGACTATCGAACAGCACTTGACTGGTCACTCCTCACGCCATAGTGTCCGTGACCGACGTTATCAGTTTTGTTGGTCACACGGGAGGTGAACGTGCTGATCGCCGGGTCGCGCGCGGAGCGGCTGCCGCGTACGGTGTGGTGGCTCGTGCTGGCGCGGGCGATCAACCGGCTGGGCGCCTTCTCCGTCGGCTTCCTCACCGTGCTGATCACCACCGAGTTCGGGGTGAGCGCGGTCGCCGCCGGAGCCGTCTCCGCCGCCTTCGGGCTGGCCACCATCCCGTCGCGGCTCGTGGGCGGCGTGCTGGCCGACCGGCTCGGCCGCCGCCGCACGATCGTGGCGGGGCTGGTGGGGTGCGCGCTGGCGCAGGCGGGCATCGCGGTCTCCGGGTCCGTGGCGATGGCGGCCGTGTTCGCGGTCCTGCTCGGGCTGGTCTTCGAGGTCTACGAGCCGCCGTCGCAGGCGATGATCGCCGACGCCGTACGGCCGGAGCGGCAGGCGCAGGCGTTCAGCCTGTTCAACACGGCCCTGGCGGTGGGCGGGATGGGCGCGGGCCTGATCGCGGCGGGGCTCGGGCGGTGGGACCTGCGGTGGCTGTTCGTCGCGGACGCCGTCTCCTGCCTGCTCTGCGCGATCGTGATCCGTCTCGTCCTGCCCGCGGACCGCCCCGCCCCGGTCACCGCCCGGGTCCGGAACGAGGGGTCGGCCTGGCGCGACCGCGGGCTGCTGGTACTCCTGCTCTCCGGCACCCTCTTCGCGGTCATCTTCATGCAGGTCGGGATGGCGATGCCGCTGGCCCTGGCGTCGCGCGGGCTGGAGGCCGCCGACGCCGGGCTGCTGTCGGCCGTCGCGGCCGTCGTCATGGTGCTCTGCCAGCCGCTGCTGCGCCGGACGGCGGCGCTGTCCCACCACACGGCGATGACCTGCGGCTACCTTCTGCTCGCCGCGGGCCTGGCCGGTTACGCCGTGTCGGACGGGCTGCCGGGCCACCTGGCCGCAACGGTGGTGTGGAGCGCGGGTGACGTGCTGATGTTCGGGCGCAGTTACGCCGTCGTCGTGGACCTCGCGCCCCGGCACGCGCGGGGACGCTACCTGTCGGTCTTCGGCACCTGCTGGGGCTTCGCCGCCGTCCTGGCGCCCCTGTGCGGCACCCAGCTCCTCGAACGCGCCGGCCCCGAAGGCCTGTGGGGCGGCCTGGCCCTCGCCTGCCTGCTGCTCGCGGCGGCACAGCTCACCATGATCAAGCCGCTGCTCCAGCGGCAGGGCCGCACGCTATAGTGGGCAATCGCCCGCCGGCCGACAGTGAAGAGGATCGACGATGCCGACAGGGGTGCACCTGCGTGATCCGCGCGAGCAGCTCTTCGCCGCCGCCGAGCAGATCCTGGAGCAGGACGGCGCGGACGCCCTCACCAGCCGGGCGGTGACCACCCGCGCCGGATGCGCCAAGGGGGTGCTGCACCGGCACTTCGAGTCCTTCGACGCCTTCCTCGCCGAGTTCGTGCTCGACCGCATCGAGCTGGTGCGGGCCCAGGGCGCCGTGCTGCGCGACTCCGCGGGCACCGGCACCGTGGTCGACAACCTGACCGACGCCCTGATCAAGCTCTTCGGCCCGGCCGCGGTGTCGATCGTCGCGCTGGTCACGTTCAACAACCAGCTGCGGGCCCGGCTGCGCACGGCGAGGCCCGTCGGCGGCATTCCGATCGTGACGGAGATCGGGATGATCGTCTCCGCCTACCTCACGGCCGAGCGGGACCTGGGCCGCGTCGCGGCCGACGCCGAGGTGGACCGGCTCGCGCCCACGCTGGTCGGGGCCGCGCATCTGCTGTTCGCCGGTCTGGACGGCCTGCCGCCGTGGCCGGAGGACGTCCGCGAGACCGTCGCCTCGGTCCTCAGGGGCGCGCTGAGCGTCACCTGACGCGGGCTGCGACACTGGGGCGGGTAGCGTACACAACCCTTGGGAGAGCGCATGACCAGCACAGACGCGGTGATCTCTGCCCTTCGCTCCGGGCACGACGCGCTGGCGGCGGACGTGTCGTCGTTCGGCGAGGACGACCTGGCCCGCCCCTCCGGCTCGGCCGAGTGGGACGTCTCCGAGGTGCTGAGCCACCTCGGCAGCGGCGCCGAGATCGGCCGCGCCAACCTTCAGGCCGCCCTCGACGGCCGGCCGGGGCCCGGGCGCGACTTCATGCAGTCCGTCTGGGACCGGTGGAACGCCATGACGCGCAGGCAGCGCGCCGGCGGCTTCCTCGAATCGGACCGGGCGCTGATCGAGCTGTACGAGTCGCTCGACCGGGACACCCGCACGAACCTGCGCATCGACCTGGGCTTCCTGCCGGAGCCTGTGGACCTGGCGACGGCCGGGCGGATGCGGCTCAGCGAGGCCGCCCTGCACGCCTGGGACGTGCGCGTCGCCTTCGACGAGCACGCCACCCTCGCCCCGGAGGCCACCCGCCAACTGCTGCACGGGGCGCCCGACCTGATCGGCTGGACCGGCAAGGCGGAGCGGCTCGACGGTCAGCGCGCGGTCATCCAGGTGACGACGAGCGAGCCGGGCTCGGAGTTCGCGCTGCGGTTGCAGGAGCCGATCAGCGTGGACTTCGACCTTCCCGACAAGGCCGACGGCACGCTGACGCTCCCGGCGGAGTCGTGGCTGCGGCTGGTGGCGGGCCGCCTCGCGCCGCGCCACACCCCCGAGGGCGTCGCCACGACCGGCGCGGCCGACCTCGGCCTGCTGCGCCGCGTCTTCCCCGGCTACTGAGCGGCGTGCTCAGGGCTGGACGTGCTCCTCGACCCAGCCCCTGGTCACGGCGTCGGTGGTGCGGGCGGCGACGAGCCCCCGGGCGTCCAGGAGGAACGTCTCGGGGACGCGGCGCGCGCCGAGCTCCGAGGCCAGCCCGCCGTCCGCGTCCGACAGATGCGGGTACGCGGTCGCGCCCGACTCGGCGAGGAAGGAGCGGGCGGCGGCCCGCCTGTCGCGCAGGTTCACGCCGACGAAGCGCACCCCGTGGAGGGTGCGGGACAGCCCGGCCAGCGTGGCCAGCTCATGCCGGCACGGGTCGCACCAGGACGCCCACACGGTCACCACGACGGGCCTGCCCCACAGGCTGGCCGGGTCGAACGGGCGGCCGTCCACGGTGCGGCCGAACAGGACCGGCCGGTGTTCAGGGTGCACCTCGCCGGGCCTCCCCCCGAGCGTGTGCACGAGGACGACGCTCAGCGCCGACACGACCGCCAGGACGGCGACCAGGCGTCTCACGTTGCGCGGAGCATGGCCGGCCCGCGGAACGGCATCGTGCCGTGGTTCCGTCACGCGTCGCGTCAGGGATGGTTGCCTCAAGGTGTCACCGCCGTCCGCCCAGCATCGCCCCTGCCCTGACGCCGCACAAGTTTGCGCACGTCATCCGCGTGGCGGCAATTCCGGGCGGGTGCGACCGGCGTGGCCTGCCCGGCCCTCGCTAGCATCCGTCCTGATCGACACGAAAGGCACGGAAATGAGCGAGCACCCCCTGTGGCCGGCGTCCGGCGAGGTCACCATCACCGCCTTCCCCGTCGTGCGGGACGACGGCCCCGCGCCGGCGGTCGTCGTGTGCCCGGGCGGCGCCTACCACCACCTGGCCGGCCACGAGGGCGAGCCGGTCGCGCGGTGGCTGAACTCGCTCGGCATCGCGGCGTTCGTGCTGCGCTACCGCGTCGCGCCGCACCGCCACCCGCTCCCGCTGCTCGACGCCGCCAGGGCGGTGCGCTGGGTGCGTCACCACGCCGCCGGCCACGGCGTGGACGCGGCCAGGGTGGGGGTGCTGGGGTTCTCGGCGGGCGGCCACCTGGCGGGGCTGCTGGCCACCGAGCGGGGGCCGATGCTGGCGGAGGGCCCGCACGACGCCGTGGACGAGGCCGACGCCCGGCCGGGGCTGGCCGTGCTGTGTTACGCGGTCACCGCGCTGACCGGCGAGGACGCGCACCGGGGCGTGGTCGCCAACCTGGTCGGCTCCGGCGCCCCGGACTCGCTGCTGGAGGAGCTGTCCCTGGCCGGGCGGGTGAGGGCGGACACGCCGCCGATGTTCCTCTGGCACACCGCCGACGACGAGGGCGTCCCCGTCGGGAACACCCTGGCGTTGTCGCGGGCGCTGGCCCGTCACGGCGTCACGCAGGAGGTGCACGTGTACCCGAGCGGCAGGCACGGGCTCGGGCTGGCCGGGGAGGACCCGGTCGTCGGCGACTGGACCGCCCGGTGCGCCGCCTTCCTGCGCGGCCGTGGGTGGTGAGCGGGTCAGCTCTGTGAGGCGGCGGCGGCCCGCATCCGCTCGAAGTCGGCCACGTACTGGCGGTAGACGCGCTTGTCGCCGAGCCGCAGCAGCGTCTCGTCGTTGCGGCGCAGCGAGGTCTCGTTGTAGTTGTGGCTGCCGTGGTGGAGTTCAGGTCGGTCAGGTTGGCCGACGACTGCACCACGTCGGAGGCTCGGCCGGCCCGCGAGAACAGGTAGAACTTGTTGTGCTGCCCCTTGTCGCCGACGCAGGCCGCGGTGCCGCCCGACATCGGCCCGGTGCAGACGTGCAGCCAGGAGCCGCCGGTGAGGTCGGTGCCGAGCCCGGCCGCGAGCTGGGCGGCCACGGCGGCGCCGCGCAGGTCGCCGTCCAGGACGACCCGCACGTGGACGCCGCGCCGGTGCGCTTCGAGCAGTTCGGCGGCGAACTCGCTGCCCGCCGTGCCGGACATGACGAAGTGGGCGATCTGGATGGTGGCCCCGGCGCCGGCCGGGCCCGCCCCGGCGAGCGTGGCGGCGGCTCCGGCGGCCAGGACGGACAGGGCCGCCGTCCGCGCTCTGAACGTCCGGCCAATTCAGCGGGGAAGTCACTTGCGCGCCACATCGGCCTTACCGGCGCGACAGCATTCCTATCGATCAAGAGACTGAACGCACAGTGGCCATATAACTACTTTTAGTAGCGACTGGCTGTGCGACCCCCGGAGGAAAAATGCCCACGGACCCGACGGAAACCCGGCTCAGCCTGGACACCCGGGCCGCGCGCAATTTGGCCACGACCACCAAGACCCGCCCGCAGATGCAGGCCATCAGCTCCCGCTGGCTGCTGCGCATGCTGCCCTGGGTCGACGTGCGCGGCGGCACCTATCGGGTCAACCGGCGGCTGACGCACCGGCCGGGCCGCGGGCGCGTCGGCGTGGTGCCGGGCGGGCCCGGCGAGGTCCGGATCGTGCCGGGGACGCTGACCGAGCTACCCGCGCTGCGCGGCTTCGGCGACGACGGCGTGCTGACCGCCCTCGCCGGCGAGTTCGCGGCGCGCGAGCTGCAACCCGGCGACGTCGTCGCCGAGGAGGGCGACCCCGTCACCGGCGCCTGGGTGATCGCGCACGGCCGGGTCGAGCGCCTGTCCACCGGCCGGTACGGCGCCACCCAGTTCCTCGGCGTCATCGCCGACGGCGACCAGTTCGGCGACGAGGTGCTCACGGCGGACGAGGCCCGCTGGCCGTGCACGTTCAGGGCCGCCACGCCGTGCACGGTGCTGTTCGCGCCGCGCGACGGCCTGCGGCGGGTGGCCGACCGGTCGGCGGCGCTGCGCGAGCACCTCGCCGGCTACCTCGACACGATGCGCAGACCGGCCAACCGGCGCGGCGAGGCGGCCGTGCACCTGTCGGCCGGCCACACCGGCGAGCCCGTCATCGACGGCACATTCGTCGACTACGACCTGCACCCCCGCGAGTACGAGCTGAGCGTCGCCCAGACCATCCTGCGCGTGCACACCCGGGTCGCCGACCTGTTCAACGACCCGATGAACCAGATCGAGCAGCAGCTCCGCCTGACCATCCACGAGCTGCGCGAGCGCCAGGAGTCGGAGCTGCTCAACAACCCCGAGTTCGGGCTGCTCCACAACACCGACTACGACCAGCGCATCTACACCTGGTCGGGCCCGCCGACCCCCGACGACCTCGACGAGCTGATCAGCATGCGCCGCAAGACCCGCATGCTGCTGGCCCACCCCAAGGCGATCGCGGCGTTCTTCCGCGAGTGCAACAAGCGCGGGCTGGTCGTCGGCTCCACCGAGGTGAACGGGCACGAGGTGCCGTCGTGGCGGGGCATCCCGATCTTCCCCTGCGGCAAGATCCCGGTCTCACGCCATCGCACCACCTCGATCCTGGCCCTGCGCACGGGCGAGGACGACCAGGGCGTGGTCGGGCTCTACCAGACGGGCATCCCCGAGGAGTACGAGCCGGGGCTGAACGTGCGCTTCATGGGCATCAACCCGCAGGCCGTGATGTCGTACCTGGTCAGCGCCTACTACTCGGCGGCGATCCTGGTCCCCGACGCGATCGGGATCCTGGAGGACGTCGACGTCGCCGCCCCGCGCTCGTGACCCGCCGGCCCCAGGAAGAGGCGCGTTATGTCTGACATCCCAGCCGGGCCGACGGGCCTGGGCTCGTACACGCTCAGCCTGCGCTCGGCGCTGCGGCCGTACCGGCACGCCTTCCAGGACGACGACGGGCACCAGCCGCCCTCCTACCTGGGCTCCGGCAGGCGCGGCGGCCCGAGCCTGGCGCCGCTGGGCTACCGGGAGCGCGACTGGGGCGACGGGACCTACCCGCCGCTCTACTGCCCCGAGGCCGACCGCGTCAACGACGAGCTGGGCGCGGAGGTGGACCGGCGGCTGGTGGCGTGGGCGGAGCGGATCGGGCTGCACGAGGGGCGGATGGCGGAGTTCGCCTCCACCGGGTTCGGGCGGCTGGCCATGCTGACCCACACCGACAGCGACGACCCCGACATGCTGCTGATCGCCGCGCAGATGAACGCGGCCTGGTGGGCGGCCGACGACTACTACGCCGACGAGACCGACCTGGGCGCCACCCCCACCGAGCTGCCGCCCCGGCTGGCGCTGGTGATGTCGGCGATGGACC
Source organism: Nonomuraea sp. PA05 (assembly GCF_008086045.1). GTDB lineage: Bacteria > Actinomycetota > Actinomycetes > Streptosporangiales > Streptosporangiaceae > Nonomuraea > Nonomuraea monospora. The sequence continues at coordinate 169,032 of NZ_VSEY01000012.1, forward strand.
CGCCGCCCGACGCCGGCCCGTACACCGAGCAGCTCGAAGAGGCCATCAGAAGCGACCCCGTGCTGGTCTCGCTGCGCTCGGCCACCAGCCACGCCGCCCGCCACTGCACGTCCGCGCAGGTCATGCGGCTGTGCAACATCACGAGCCAGATGTACGTGAGCTGGGACGCCTACGCCGCGTGGCGCTACCTGGAGACCCCGCCGCCCGTGTGGCGCTACCTGGCGGCCCGCCAGCACGACAGCTTCTACACCTCGATGGTCCTCATCGACATCGTCGGCGGTTACGAGCTGTCGCCGCACCTGTTCGCCGAACGCCGCTTCCACACCGCCCTCATGCAGGCGGGCACCGCGGCCGTGCTGGTCAACGACCTGCACTCGGCGGCCAAGGAGGCGGCCGACGAGCTGCCCGACTCCAACGTGGTGCTGCTCATCGCCGAGGAGGAGGGCTGCTCGACCCGCGAGGCCGTCGAGCGCACGGTGTGCATGCACAACGAGTTCGTCCGCGGGTTCGAGCAGAGCCAGCGGGAGCTGTCGGCCCTGCCCTCCCCCGAGCTGAAGCGTTTCCTGCGCGGCGCGCAGGCGTGGATGGCCGGGGGCGTCGAGTGGCACGGCAGCACCACCCGATACCAGTCCTGACCGATGAACACCGCTAGGAAGGAGCCCGAGGTGACCGTCACCCCGAACGCCGTCCCCGTTCTGAGCAGCCTCTACCAGCAATCCGTCGCCGATTACTGGAACGCCGAGGAGAATCCGGTCAATCTGCGGCTGGGGGAGGTGGACGGCCTCTACCACCACCACTACGGCATCGGCGAGGTGGACTGGTCGGTCCTTGACGGGCCCGCAGACACCAGGGAGAGACGCGTCGTCAACGAGCTGCACCGGCTGGAGAGCGCGCAGGCCGAGACGCTCGTCGCGCACCTCGGCCCGCTGCGCCCCGAACACCGCGTCATGGACGCCGGCTCAGGCCGCGGCGGCTCCAGCTTCCTGACCAACCTGCGCACGGGCTGCCAGGTGGACGGCGTGTCGATCTCCGAGTCGCAGGTCGCCTTCGCCAACCAGCAGGCCAAGGAGCGCGGCGTGGACGACAGGGTGCGCTTCCACTTCCGCAACATGCTCGACACCCGCTTCCCCACCGGTGACTTCCAGGCCATCTGGAACAACGAGAGCACGATGTACGTCGAGCTGTCGCTGCTGTTCGCCGAGCATGCCAGGCTGCTGCGCCGCGGCGGCCGCTACGTGTGCATCACCGGCTGCTACAACGACGCCTACGGCCTGCCGTCGCGCGCCATCAGCCAGATCAACGCCCATTACATCTGCGACATCCACTCGCGCAGCACCTACTTCAAGGAGATGGCCGCCAACCGGCTGGTGCCGGTGAGCGTGGTGGACCTCACGGCCGCCACCATCCCCTACTGGGAGCTGCGGGCCAGGACCCACCTGGCCACCGGGATCGAGGACGCCTTCCTGGAGGCGTACAAGAGCGGCAGCTTCCAGTACCTGCTGATCGCGGCCGACCGCGTCTGACGGTCCGGCCCCCTCCCCCTCCCTCTGGCCTTGTCCTGGCCCGGCAGTCCTCCGCGCGGCGACGCGCCCTCCTCCCTGCCGGGCCGCCGGTGTGCCGGCAGGAACGCGGCGACCGCGAAGGCGACCAGCGACGCGCCGCAGCCGACCCCCATGACCAGGCGGAACCCCGCGGGCGACGGCGCGGTGAACGTGCCGAGGTCGACCGTGAGCCGGGCGAGCACGACCCCCGCGACGGCGCTGGAGACCGAGGTGCCGATGGCCCGCGACAGCGTGTTGAGGCTGTTGGCGGCGGCCGTCTCCGAGATCGGCACGGCCGACATGATGAGCGCGGGCATGGCCCCGTACGCCAGGCCGATGCCCGCCCCGATCACCGACGAGACCAGCACGAGCTGCCAGACCGCCGACATCAGCGCCACGCCCAGCGCGTAACCCGCGGCCACCACGAGCGCGCCCGCCATGAGCGTCACCTTCGGGCCCCGCGCCCGTGACAGGCGCGCCGACACCGGCGCCATCGCCATCATCACCAGCCCGGACGGCGCCAGCACCAGCCCCACGCCGAGCATCGTGGCGCCCAGCCCGTAACCGGTGGAGACGGGCAGTTGCAGCAACTGCGGCAGCACCAGCGCCATGGCGAACATCGCGAACCCGAACACGACCGAGGCCAGGTTCGTCAGCAGCACCTGCCGGCGGGCGGTGGTGCGCAGATCAACCAGCGGCTCGCGGGCGCGCAGCTCCCACCGGCCCCACACCCCCAGCACCGCGGCCGACGCGCAGAACAGGCCCACCGTGGTCACGCTCCCCCAGCCCCAGTCCGCGCCCTTGGAGACCGCCAGCAGCAGGCACGTCAGCCCGGCCGACAGCCCGGCTGCGCCCGCGACGTCGAAGCGTCCGCCGCTGCGCACCTGCGACTCCGGCACCAGCGCCACCACCAGCACGGCCGCCACGGCGCCGAACGCGGCCGACGTCCAGAACAGCACGTGCCAGTCGGTCCGCTCGGCCAGCAGCGCCGACGCGGGCAGGCCGAGCGCGCCGCCCACCCCCAGCGAGGCGCTCATCAGGGCGGTCGCCGAGCCGAGCCGCTCCTGGGGCAGCTCGTCGCGCATGATGCTGATGCCCAGCGCGATGATGCCGAAGGCGGCGCCCTGCAGCGCCCGGCCGGTCACCATGGGGGCCAGGGTGTCGCTGAGACCGCAGACGGCCGAGCCGGTCACCAGGAGGGCGAGGCTGATCAGGAGCATCCGCCGCTTGCCGTACATGTCGCCCAGGCGGCCCACCACCGGCGTCGCCACGGCTCCGGCCAGCAGCGTGACGGTGATCGCCCAGGTGGCGTCGGTCGGGGTGGCGTGCAGGAGGCGGGGGAGCTGGGGGATCAGCGGGATCACCACGGTCTGCATGAGCGCGACGACGATGCCTGCGAAGGCCAGCACCGCCACGATGGGCCGTGGGTTCCTGATGGGGGGCATGCAAGCAGCGTCCGGTCCATGATCCCGCCCGTCAACCGGTCGTGGCGAGCGGGTGCCAGGTGAAGGCTGCGCCGCGCCGCTCGATCCGGCCGAGGCCGGGGAAGGGCAGGTGGTAGGCGTGCACCAGCAGCCCGTCTTCCGCCGCCCAGTCCAGCAGCCGGCGGCGGCTGGCGACCGAGCGGGCCGCGTCGTGGTCCCACGGCGTGCGCCAGGCGGGGTTGGCGAGCTGGAGCGGGTCGTAGAAGGTGTCGCCCAGGCAGAGCAGCCGCTCCCCGCGCGACCGCAGCAGGACGGCCGTGTGCCCCGGCGTGTGGCCGGCGGCGTCCACGGTGTGCACGCCGGGCAGCACCTCGATGCCGTACCCGACGGGGCGCAGCCGCTCGCCGAACAGCCGGATCGCCTCCCGCGCCGCCGCGCGCTGCTCGTCCGGGAGCACGTCGTCGCGGTCCGACCAGAACTCCACCTCGGCGGCGTGCGCGTACGCGACCGCCTCGGGAAAGGCCCGCTCCCCCGCCCGTACGGCGCCCCTGACGTGGTCCTCGTGCAGGTGGGTGAAGACGACGGCGGCCAGGTCGGGCAGCTCGAACCCGGCCTCCGCCAGCCCCGCGCCGAACCGGCCGACCAGCGGCGCGAAGGCGGGCCCGTACCCGAGGAAGCCGGGACCGAGACCGGCGTCGACCACCGCGAGCCCCGCCGGGGTCTGCACGCACAGGCAGTTGTACGCGCAGGTCAGCGTGCTCCTTCCGCGCCCTTCCGCCGCCACGGCGGCGCGCAGCTCGTGCTCGGGCACGCCGGTGCCGGGACGGTAGAAGGCGGCCAGCGGCGGCTCCATGGGCGGCTCGGACTGGCCGTCGCTGATGACGGCGCAGGCAAGGCCGCCGACCGTGAAGCGATGGATCATCGTGTCCCCCAGATATCGGTTGCCTGCCGGGTGCGGTGTCCTCAATGATCGTGTCGTGTGACGACCGCACATTCTTCCGCACCTGCCCGCCCGCCGGCCCGCCCGCTGGCGCTGGTGACCGGTGTCGGCCGGACGACCGGGATCGGCGCGGGCATCGCCGACCGGCTCGCGTCCGACGGCTGGGACATCGCCCTGACCTGCTGGACCCCGTACGACGAGCGCATGACCTGGGGCGTGGAGGCCGGAGCCACCGACGCCATCACCAAGACCCTGGCCGCGCGCGGCGCCGCCACGACGGCCGTGGAGGCCGACCTGTCCGACCCCGGCGCGCCCGCGTTCGTCTTCGACGAGGTGGAGCGCCGCCTCGGCGCGGTGACGGCGCTGGTGATGTGCCACTGCGAGTCGGTCGACTCGGGCCTGCTCGACACCACCGTGGAGAGCTTCGACCGGCACTTCGCGGTCAACGCGCGGGCCACGTGGCTGCTGATCCGCGAGTACGGGCGGCGCTTCGCCGGCGCGCACGGCACCGGCCGGATCGTCGCCCTGACCAGCGACCACACGGTCGGCAACCTGCCCTACGGGGCGAGCAAGGGCGCCCTGGACCGCATCACGCTGGCCGCCGCGCACGAGCTCGCCGACCTCGGCGTGACCGCCAACGCCGTCAACCCGGGACCGGTGGACACCGGGTGGATGTCGCAGGAGCTCAAGGAGCGGATGGCAGGCCTGACGCCGCTGGGCCGCCTCGGCACGCCGCACGACACCGCGAACCTGGTGTCGTTCCTGTGCTCGCCGCAGGGTCAGTGGATCAACGGGCAGCTCCTGATGAGCAACGGCGGCCTCGCCTGACGCGTCTCAGCTTCTGATGAGCAACCGTGGCCTGGGCTAGCGCGTGCGGGCGAGGAACGCGGCGACCGTCGCCGCGAACGGCGCGGCGTCCTCGTGCCACGGGAAGTGCCCCACGCCCTGCTGCACGACGAGCTCGGCGTCGGGGAAGATCGCGGCGTACTCGGCGGCGACGGCGGGAATGGTGTTGAGGTCGAACTCCCCGGCCACCAGCAGCACCGGCGCCCCGAGCCCGGCCAGCGCCGCCCGGATCGCCGCCGGATCGTAGGCCCCCTGCGCACCGAACACGGCGGCGGCCTCGCCGTTCCTGTGCCGGTCGCAGAGCGCCAGGAACTCCCGCGCGGCCTCGTCCCAGCGCCCGAACACGAAGGGGTCGACGGCGGCCCACGTCTCGGCGGTGGCCTCGCCCGCCTGGATCCGCTCCAGAGCGGCGAAGGCCTCAGGGAACCAGGGCTCGCCGGCGCGCAGCCGGGCGGCCTCGAGCCGCGCCTGCGGGGCGGGCTCCAGGTCCACGGCCTTGGTGCTGGGGGCGATGAGGAGGAGCCGGGCGACGCGGTGGGGGTGGCGGGCGGCGTACAGGACGGCGAGGTTCGCGCCGGCGGAGTGGCCGAGCAGGTCGATCCGGTCGAGGCCGAGGTGCTCGCGCAGCGCCTCGACGTCGGCGACGAGCCGGTCGCAGCGGTACGTGCCGGGGTCGCCCGGCTTGTCGGAGTCGCCGGTGCCGCGCGGGTCCATCAGGATGAGCCTCCGGTGCGCGGGCAGGCCGCCGAGGTCGCCGAGGTAGGCGGAGTCCTGCATGGGGCCGCCGGGCAGGCAGATCAGCGGGTCGCCGTCGCCGGACACGTGGTAGGCCAGACGGGTTCCGTCGTGGGCCGGGTAGAAGGGCATGGCGCAGATCCTCGCAACGACGCCGCCCGGCGGGCAATCGAGTATTTCCCGCCGGGGCTGCGGAAACCTTTGCCATGCGCTGGTGCGGGCGGAGGGTCGTCGGGCGGGCGTACGGGAAGGTTCGAGGTCGGATCGGCTCAAACCTCACCGGACCGGGAGATGATCGTGCCCGCCAAAACCAGAAGCAGCACCAAGGCAACAACGAAGAAGCAGTCGAGCAGCCAGCCGTGGCTGCACGTCGACGGTACCGAGATCCAGGAGTTCGGCACCGTCAGGACGTGGCCGCTGGGCCTGTCGGACGAGGCCCGCGAGTACTCCTGCGAGCGGCTCAACCAGATCCTGGCCGACACGCAGATCCTCTACGCGCTGTACAAGAAGCACCACTGGCTGATGCGCGGCCCCACCTTCTACCAGCTTCACCTGCTGCTGGACAAGCACGCCGACGAGCAGCTCAAGCTGGTGGACCTGATCGCCGAGCGCGTCCAGACGCTGGGCGGCATCGCGGTGGGCGACCCGCGGCACGTGGCGGAGATCACCGTGGTGCCGCGCCCGCCGAACGGCGCCGAGGAGGTGCCGGCGATGATCTCGCGGCTGATCGAGGCGCACGAGACGATCCTCATCGCCTCGCACGACGCCGCCTCCCGCGCTCAGGAGATGGGCGACGACGGCACCAACGACCTGCTGGTCTCCGACGTGATCAGGACCGGGGAGCTGCAGACCTGGTTCCTGGTCGAGCACCTGGTGGACACGCCGCTGGTGGAGACGCCGCACAACGGCCAGGCCCGCATGCCGCGCCGCGCCGCCCGTTCGTCCAAGTAGTGAGTTTCAGCCAGGTTGTGAGGTTCAGCCCCGCGCGGCCTCCAGCCGGATGACGACGGCCTTGGAGGTCGGGGTGTTGCTGTGGTCGGCGACGCTGTCCAGCGGCACCAGCACGTTCGTCTCGGGGTAGTAGGCCGCGGCCGATCCCGGCGTGGTCGGGTAGGCCACCACCGTGAAACCGGGGGCGCGGCGTTCCACGCCGTCGTGCCAGACGCCGACCAGGTCGACCACGCTGCGCTCCGCGATGCCCAGCTCGGCCAGGTCGGCGGGGTTGACGAGGACGACCCGGCGGGAGCGGCGGATGCCCCGGTAGCGGTCGTCGCCGGAGTACGGGATCGTGTTCCACTGGTCGTGCGAGCGCAGTGTCTGCAGGATGAGGTGGCCGGGAGGGGCCTCCAGCCGCGCGAACGGGTTGCGGGTGAAGACGGCCCTGCCGCTGGGGGTGCGGAAGACGCGTTCGCTGACCGGGTTCGGCAGGCGGAAGCCGCCGGGCTCCGCCACGCGGGCGTTGAAGTCCTCGAAGCCGGGCACGACGCGGGAGATGCGGTCGCGGATGGTGCCGTAGTCGGCCTCGAACGTCTCCCACGGGATGTCCGGCTTGTCGCCGAGGACGAGCCTGGCCAGCCGCCCGATGATGGCGACCTCGCTGAGCAGCGTGCCGGAGGCGGGGTGCAGGCGGCCCCGGGAGGCGTGCACCTGGCTCATCGAGTCCTCGACCGTGACGAACTGCTCGCCGCTCGCCTGGATGTCGCGGTCGCTGCGGCCGAGGGTCGGCAGGATCAGCGCCGTGTCGCCGCAGACGGTGTGGGAGCGGTTCAGCTTGGTGGAGACGTGCGCGGTCAGGCGGCAGGAGCGCATGGCCCGCTCGGTGACGGCGCTGTCGGGGGTGGCGCGCACGAAGTTGCCGCCGACACCGAGGAACACCTCGGCCCGGCCGTCCAGCATGGCCTGGATGGCGCCCACGGTGTCGAGGCCGTGCTCGTGCGGCGGGGTGAAGCCGAACTCCCGCTCCAGCGCGTCCAGGAACGGCCGCGGCGGGCGCTCCCAGATGCCCATCGTGCGGTCGCCCTGCACGTTGCTGTGCCCGCGCACCGGGCAGACGCCCGCGCCCGGCTTGCCGACGTTGCCGCGCAGCAGCAGGAAGTTGACGATCTCCTTGATCGTGGCGACGCCGTGCTTGTGCTGCGTCAGGCCCATCGCCCAGCACACGATGACCTTCTTCGCGCCCAGGACCCGCTGGTGGACGCGCTCGATCTCCTCGCGGGTCAGGCCGGTCGCGGCCAGCACGTCCGCCCAGCGCACCTCGCGCGCGTGGGCGGCGAACTCGTCGAAGCCCGTGGTGTGCGCCTCGATGAACTCCCGGTCCAGCGCGTCGCCGGCCTCCAGCAGCAGCAGGTTGAGCGCCTGGAACAGGGCCAGGTCTCCGCCGGGCCTGATCTGCAGGAACTGGTCGGCGATCTGCGTGCCGCGCCCGACGAGACCGCGCGCCGTCTGCGGGTTCTTGAACCGCAGCAGCCCCGCCTCGGGCAGCGGGTTGACCGCCACCACGCTGCCGCCCGAGCGCTTGGTTCGTTCCAGCGCGGAGAGCATGCGGGGGTGGTTGGTGCCCGGGTTCTGGCCGACGACGAACACCAGGTCGGCGTCGTGGATGTCGTCCAGGCTGACGCTGCCCTTGCCGACGCCGAGGGTGTCGATGAGGGCGACGCCGCTGGACTCGTGGCACATGTTCGAGCAGTCGGGCAGGTTGTTGGTGCCGTACGCGCGGGCGAAGAGCTGCAACAGGAACGCGGCCTCGTTGCCGAGCCTGCCCGAGGTGTAGAACAGGGCGCGGTCGGGTTCGCCGAGTCCGCGCAGCTCGCCGGCGATCAGGCCGAGCGCCTCGTCCCAGCCGATCGGTTCGTAGTGGTCGCTGCCCGGCCGCTTGACCATCGGCTCGGTCAGCCTGCCCTGCTGGTTGAGCCACTGGTCGGAGGCGCCGGCCAGCTCGGAGATCGGGTGCTCGCGGAAGAACTCGGCGGTGACGCGACGCGTGGTGGCCTCGTCGCTGACGTGCTTCGCGCCGTTCTCGCAGTACTCGTTGACGTGCCGGCGCCCCGGCTCCGGCCACGCGCAGCCGGGACAGTCGAGGCCGGCGGTCTGGTTGAGGTTGAGCAGCGTCAGCGCGGTGCGGCTGGGTGAGGTCTGGCCCAGCGAGTACGACAGCGCGTGCCGGACCCCCGGCAGCCCGGCCGCCCACGTCTTGGGCGCCCCGACCGAGAGGCGCTCGCCGTCCTGACCTTCGACCTTGTCCATGGATGTGCCACGTCTTCGCTGCTCGATGCCGAAACGATCCTTCCAGAACTCTACTTTTCGTACGGACCGGATCTGCCCCCTTCTCCGCACGGACCGGGCCCGGTCTCTTCTCCGCACGGCCCGCATCCGACCCCCTTCCGCACGGACCGGAACCGACCGCGCCCGGCTCAGCCCTCCGTGCCGAACCCGTCGAGCACCTCACGCTCCTCCTGCGGGCGCAGCTCCTGGAAGACCGTGATGTGCAGGCCGGCGGGCGCGTCGAGGCGGGAATTCAGCGACTCCCACGGCGTGACCGTCGGCGGCGCCACCTCCGTCGCGCCGGCCGAGACCAGCCGCTCCGTGGTGCCCTTGGCGTCGTCCACCTCGAACGCGACCCGGATCTTGGGTGCCACCTGCCGGCCCACCTCGACCTCGTCGATCATCACCTTTTGCGCCGGGTTGGCGATCTCCAGGGTGGCGCGGCCCGCGTCCAGGATTGTCACGCGCGCGCCGTCGCCGCCGGAGAACGCCGCCTGCTCGGGCAGGCCGAGCACGTCGCGATAGAAGGCCAGCGCGGCCTCGTAGTCCTCCGCCTCGACGACCAGCCTGAGCTGGCGGACCGGGGTGCCGGGTGAGGTGGGGTTCGTGGTCATGGACCGGTTCTCCTTCGCGGGTCGTCCTTCTTTTCCGATGCAACCGGACGGCCCACCCACTTCATCCCACCTCCCCGCCTTCGCTTCCCCCACCCCAGACGAAACCCAGGCCAGCATGATCCGCCACCGACCGGATCTCGGGTCTGGTCGGCGTCCCGATCACTGGTTACCGTCCGAGCTATGGCCGATTCTGAGCACTACCCGTTCGGGCCAGGCCCACATGGGGCTCTGGCCGGCGCGTACGCCGAGCGCCGCGGCAAGGACCCGCTCGGCAAAGTGCGGCTGCCCAGCGGCTGCACGGCGTACCTCACCACGACCTACGAGGACACGCTCGCCGTGCTGAGCGACCCGCGTTTCGGCAAGGACCTCAGCCGTCCGGGCTCGCCCCGGATGTTCAGCGGGTTCTCCCTGCTGGAGACGCCCGGGATGCTCTCCAGCATGGACCCGCCCGAGCACACCAGGCTGCGCAGGCTGCTGTCGGGGGTGTTCACGCCGCGTCAGGTGAACGCCTGGCGGCCCAGGCTGCGCGCGCTCACCACGGAGCTGCTCGACTCCCTGCCCGGCGAGTTCGACTTCGTGCACGACTTCGCGTTCCCGCTGCCCGTGCAGGTCATCTGCGACGTCATGGGCGTGCCCGGCATCGACACGGCGCGGGTCAGGGCATGGTCGGACGCCATGCTCTCCACGTCCAGCCTGTCGGAGGAGGAGCAGCTCGGCGCGGCCATGGAGTTCGCCGCGTACATCGCCGAGGTGATCAGCGAGCACCGCGACCAGCCGGGCGACGGCCTGCTGGCCACGATGATCCACGCCCGCGACGGCGAGGACCGGCTGACCGAGGAGGAGCTGGTCACCAACACGCTCGTGCTCTTCCTCGCCGGGCACGAGACGACCGGGACGGCGCTGTCCAGGTCGATCCTGCGGCTGCTCGACCCGCGTGAGGGCTACGAGCGGCTGATCGAGCGGCCCGAGCTGATCGAGAGCACGGTGGAGGAGCTGCTGCGGCTGGAGCTGGTCGGTGACAGCCCGTTCGTGCGGGTGGCCAGGGAGGATGTGGAGCTGCCGTCGGGTGTGGTGCGCGCGGGTGAGGGCGTGATCGCGTCCAACTCCTCGGCCAACTTCGACCCGTCGATCTTTCCCGATCCCTGCGCGCTGCGGCCGGAGCGGCAGGCTGCGCACCTGACCTTCGGGCGGGGCACACACTTCTGCCTGGGCGCGAACCTGGCGCGGATGGAGCTGCAGGAGATCCTGCGCGTGCTGGTGACGCGGCAGCCGGGGCTCAGGCTGGCGGGGCGGGCGCGGGACGTGCCGTGGACGGAGGGCAACCTGGCTGTCCGGCCGGCGAAGCTGATCGTCAGGAAGTAGGAGGCAGGCGATGTCCTGAGGTGCAGGCCGCGCCTCACCGGCCGCCGCGAGGGGGCGGTGTGCTGAGGCGACGGCCGAGGCGCTGCATGGGGCGTTCGAGGTAGCGGTGGGTCAGCCAGCTCGCCGGCAGGAGCAGCGACAGGAAGACCAGGCCGATGCCGAGCTGGTACGGCAGGGGCGACCAGCGCATCTCCCCCGCCACCTCCATCAGGATCAGGAGGATCGGCAGATGCACCAGGTAGAGGGAGTAGCTGATCGCCCCGAGCCAGGCCAGGACGGCGGGTGAGCGGCGGGTGCGCCACGCCATGGCGGCGGCGAAGGTGAGGGCTGTGAGGAGGATGGTCAGCCCCCACACGTCCGGCCGCACCCACCACCAGCCGGCGTTGCGCGCCCATAACGGCGTCGCGGCCACGACCACGGCGGTGACGGCCACCGGCCAGAGCGGCCCCGCGCCGCTCTCCCACCGGCGGATCGCCGTCCCCGCGAACATCACCGCCACGATCGCCACCCCGAACCACGGGACGCGGCTGCTCAGCAGCACCAGCCCCAGCGCCATCACGCCCAGCGCGCAGGCCGCGACCGTGCGCCAGCGTCCGGAGATGACACAGCCCATGCCGGCCGCGAACACCGCGCACGACACCCAGGCCAGCCACCCGCCCGAAAGCGGCGGCCCGGTCAGCGCCAGCCCCGCCACGCCGCCGGCCACCGCGAACAGAGCCGGGAGCAGACCCCACCGATCCCGCACCCCGCCGGCGAACAGCGCGGCGGCCAGCAGATAGAAGACCATCTCGTACGACAGCGTCCACATGGTGTTCAGCACGCCCGCGACGCCCACCACGTCCAGCAGCATCGTGGCGTGCGCGGCGGCGGAGGACAGGTCCCTGGGCACCTCGGGCCGCACCGGGATCCACCAGGCCAGCGCGAGGACGACGGCGATGACCGCCAGGTAGAGCGGATACAGGCGGAAGGCGCGGCCGATCCAGAAGGCGCGCAGGTCGCCGTGGCGCTCCAGCGAGGTGGGGATGATGTAGCCGCTGACCAGGAAGAACACCAGCACGCCGTACACGCCGAGGTTGAAGGCGGTGGGCCGCAGCCACGGCATCGCCCACGTGGTGAGGTGCTCCCCCACCACGGCCATGGCGCCGATGCCGCGCAGCGCGTCCAGCCAGGCGAGCCTGGGGGAGGCCGGCCGTTGGGCGCGGAGCGCTGCGGTGAGGGCCAGGGGCATAGGGATCAACGTATCGCCAAACGGGATTCTCGGGGCAGCCCTACGGGCGTGTGCCCGGCGGGAATCCGGTCCAGCGCAGGTCGGCCGGCAGGTGGCTCATGTCGTTGAACATCACGATCGCGGGTGGCAGGCCCGTGCGGTAGTGGATGACGGTCAGCGCGGTGTTGCCGCTGTTGAGCCCGAGCCATCGGGACGGCGGCGCGTCCAGGGCGTGCCGGATCAGCCACGCGATCTGGAAGGCGTGCGTCACCAGCACCTCATGGGTGTCGGACGCCGCCTCGTCGGGGACCGTCGCGAACCGGGCGACCAGCGCGTCGGCGAGCCTGCGGCCCTCGGCGGCCTCGGCCGCTTCGTAGCCGTCGAAGAAGCCCGCCCATGGCCCTGGCGTGTCGGCCGGGCCGGGGACGAAGGGCACGTGGTCGATGAGTTCGGCGGCCTCGGCCATGGGCGCGTCCGGCAGGTGCTTGGCGAGTTCGTGGGCGCTGGCCACGGCGCGGGGCAGCGGGGAGTGCCACACGTTGTCGATGGGGAGGGCGGCGAGGCGTTCGCCCAGGAGGCTCGCCTGCCTGTGTCCAAGGTCGGTGAGCTCGCCGAACGCGTCGGCGGCGCCGTGGCGGGCCAGGTAGAGGTGTCGCGTGGGCATGAGTGGTCAGGGGCGCGGTGGCCGTGCGGGGCCGCGCCTCTCTCCTTTCCTGGGTTCGCTTCGTCGCACGTCACACGCTGGTCGTTGTGACGGTGCCGGTGGTGCCGTCAATGGTGACGAGGGTGTCGTCGTGGAGCCTGGTGGTCGCGTCGGGGATGCCGAGGACGGCGGGGATGGCGTGTTCGCGGGCGACGATCGCGGCGTGGGAGAGGACGCCGCCGGTTTCGGTGATGACGCCGGCGGCGATGCGGAGGAGGGGTGTCCAGGCGGGGTCGGTGAAGGGGCAGATGAGGATGTCGCCGGGACGTACGCGGGGGAAGTCGCGGGGGCCTCGGACGATTCTCGCGGTGCCGGTGGCGGTTCCGTGGCTGCCCGGGGTTCCGGTGAGCGTGTCCGGGATGCACGGAAGGCGGGATGACGGGGGCGTGTCCGGGGTGCGCGGAAGGCCGGATGACGTGGGCGTGTCCGGGGTGCGCGGGCGGCTTGACGGCGGGGGCGGGGGTGTGGCGGCGGTTCGAGCGGGGCCGGGTGGGGGCGCGGCGGTGATCGGGCGGGCTTGGAGGATCCAGGTGTGGCCGTCGGCGATCGCCCATTCGATGTCCTGCGGTGCGCCGAGAACGGCGGCGATCTCGGCGCCCAGCGCGGCGAGGTGCCTGGCGGTGACGTCGTCGATCACCGGTGCGGTCCGGGCGTGGGCGGGCACCTCGCTCGTGACGAGCCGCTCGCCGCGCCGGTCGAGGCGGGTTCGCTTCTCCGCGACCGTGCGCGTGACGGACCCGTCGGCGGCGACGCGGTAGGCGTCAGGGGTGACCGTGCCGCCGACCACGCTCGGCCCGAGCCCCCAGGACGCCTCGATCTCCGTCGTGCCCTCCGCGCCGCCGGGGGTGAACATCACGCCCGACACCTCGGCGTCCAGATGGCGCTGGACGATGACGGCCATCCTGGGTTCGCCGGACCGCCGGTGGTGGATGGCGCGCGGGGAGAACAGCGAGGCCCAGCAGGCACGTACGGCGTCGGCGACCCGGGCAGGGCCGTGCACGGCGAGGAAGCTCTCGTACCGGCCGGCTGCCGACGCCTGGCCGGTGTCCTCGTCCGACGCCGACGACCGCACCGCCACGGGCGCATCGCCGAGTTCCCCGAGCGCGCCCTCCAGCGCCTCGGACAGCGCCTCGGGCAGGGCCTCGGGCAGGGCCTTGGGCAGGGCCTTGGGCAGCGCCTCGGGCAGGGCAGCGGACAGGGCCTTGGGCAGGGCGGCGGGCAGGGCGGCGGGCAGGGCGGCGGGCAGGGCGGCGGGCAGGGCGGCGGGCAGGGCGGCGGGCAGGGCGGCGGGCAGGGCGGCGGGCAGGGCGGCGGGCAGGGCGGCGGGCGAGGCGGCGGGCAGCGGGTGGTTCTTGATCGCCTGCCGCGCCGCGCCCGGTTCCTCCAGTCGTCCCGGGTCGGGCTCGCCGACGGCGGCGAGGTAGGTGGCGAACGGGATGACGAAGCCGCCGGGAACCGGCAGGCCCGCACGGAGTAGCGCGCCGAGCGAGCCGGCCTTGCCCCCGCAGGTCCCGGCGACGGCCTCCTCAAGAGGTACGATCATCCACTCCCGCCTTCAACATTTCGTTGACAACTTTTTCTTGATTCTGCATCATGGGCCGCATGGCACGCAAGGAGACCGGCCCGCACGCCGACCACGCCCGGGCCAGGCGCGAGCAGGGCGCGAGCGAGCGGCTGCTGAGCCTCGGCGCGGACGCGCTCGAACCCCGCCCGTGGCGCCCCTCCCCCGCCCCGCCCACAGCGGTGGACCTCGTGCAGTTCGCCGTCTGGCGCCACGCCGACCTGTCCCCCGACGACGTTCTGAGCGCCCTCACCCTGCTGCCCGCCGCCCGCGCCGAGGTCGAGGGGCTGGAGTCGGCGCTGCTGTTCGTGGCCAGGAGCGCGGGGCTGACGTGGGCGCAGATGGCGCAGGTGATGGGGTTCAACTCGCCGCAGGCGTGCCAGCAGCACTTCACCCGCCTGGCCGCCCGTCAGGACGCCGGCTCGTGACGGTCCGATCCCCCGCCGACCTGCTGGTTCTGCACGCGGTGCGGCTCATCGGGTTCGGGCAGACCGCGGCGATCGCCCAGCGGTTCGGGCTCGATCCGGGCGAGACGAAGGAGCTGCTGCTGGACGCCGAGGCGTACGGCTGGGTCGAGCACGTCGCCTTCGCGGGTGACAGCGGCTGGACACTGACGGACCGGGGCAGGGCCGAGGACGAGCGCCGGCTCGCCGCCGAGCTCGACCGTGCCGGCGGCGGTGACGAGGTCCGCGACGTCCACCGCGCGTTCCTTCCGCTGAACGCGCTGCTGCTGCGCGCCTGCACCGACTGGCAGCTCCGGCCCGCGCCCGGCGACCGGCTCGCCGTCAACGACCACTCCGACCAGGTCTGGGACAGCCGCGTCGTGAGCGAGCTGGCCGGCGTCGATCGCGCGCTGAGGCCGCTGGCGGATCGGCTAGGGAGCGTGCTGGCCCGGTTCCGCGGCTACGACGCCCGGTTCTCGGCGGCGCTGGCGCGCGTCCGGGGCGGGGAGGGGTCCTGGGTGGATCGCACCGACGTCGACTCCTGCCACCGCGTCTGGTTCGAGCTGCACGAAGATCTCATCGCCACCCTCGGCCTCGACCGCCGCACCGAGGCCTGACCAACTGGCACGCCCCCGCGACCGCCGCACCGGAACCTGACCGCGCGCCCTCCAACCGCCAGAAGTCGGCCGCCGCACCGGAGCCCGACCGCACGCCCCTTCAACCGCCAGAACTCGGCCGCCGCACCGGAGCCCGACCGCACGCCCCTCCAACCGCCAGGACTCGGCCGCCGCACCGGGGCCTGACCGCGCGCCCCGCTGCGGCCGTCCGGAATCAGGAGGCCAAACCTCCACAAGGCGCGCGTGTCACCGGCCGGGCGGCGGCGCTCACGTGCCTAGCGTGGGTGGGCATGGACGACCGGACAGGCCATCGGTGGGCGGCCTTCAAGGCGTCGCCGCTCTTCCCCGCGAGCGTGCTCGTGCTGATCCTCGCCGCCGCCGCCGGGCTCTTCGCCGGCTCCTACACCTACGCCATGGCGAACCCGACCCCGCACCGCGTGCCGGTCGCGGTGGTGGGGGTCAGCCACCAGACCGTACGCGGCAAGGCGTTCGCCGCCGGCCTGGAGCAGGCGCTGAACGCCTCGCTGGCCCTCTCCTTCGACGCCTCGTTCGAGCACGCCAGGCAGGCGGTCGAGGAGCAGCGGGTGTTCGGCGTCATCGTGGTGCACCCCGGCAACGACGTCACGCTGTACGTGTCGAGCGCGTCAGGGGCGTCGGTGGCGGAGCTGCTCGCCACGGCGGCGCCGAAGGTCGCCCCGCGCGTCGGCGTGCGGCTGACGGTGCGGGACCTGAAGCCGCTGCAGCGGGGCGACCCGCGCGGGCTGGCGTTGTTCTACATCACGCTCGCGGCGGTGGTGATCGGGTTCATCGGCGCCGTCCAGCTCAGCGTCCAGGCGGGCGCGCTGACCGCGTGGGAGCGGATCGCGTTCACGGCGGCGTACGCGGCGCTGGGCGGGCTCGGCATCGTGGCCGCCGTGGACTGGGGGCTCGGCGCGCTCGACCTGCCGCTGCTGGAGTCGTGGTTCATCCTGGCGCTGACGATGTTCGCCTCGGGCATGGTGTTCACGATGTTCAACACCCTGGTCCGGCGGTGGGCGATGGTGCCCACGTGGGGGCTGATGGTGCTGCTCGGGAACCCGTCGTCGGGCGGGGCGGTGTCGTGGCCGCTGCTGCCGTCGCCGCTGGGCACCATCGGGCGCTGGCTGCCGCCGGGAGCCTCGATCAACGCCCAGCACACGGCCGTGTACTTCGGCGGGCATCAGCGGCTGATGCCGTTCCTGGTGCTGGCGGCCTGGGCGCTGATGTCGTGCGCCATCTTCCTGATCTGGCGCGACCGCCACCCGGGGCCTGACACCGCCTGACTACAGGGCCGCCAGGTCGTGGTGGTGGCGGCGGATGTGCGCGGTGAAGGCCCGCAGGTAGCCGGTCAGGAAGTCGGCGGTGGCGGGCACCTGGATCTCGCCGTCGTCGCCGATCAGCCCGGGCGTGAACTGGATGTAGGCCTCGGGCTGGCCCATGACCGGCGAGTTGGTGAAGGACAGGATGGTCTTGAGGTGCTGCTGCGCGACCGCGGTGGAGATGGGGCCGGGCGAGGCTCCGATGACCGCGGCCGGCTTGCCTGCGAGCACGCTGGAGCCGAAGGGCCGGGTCGCCCAGTCGATGGCGTTCTTCAGCGCGCCGGGGATCGACCGGTTGTATTCGGGGGTGACGAACAGGAGGGCGTCGGAGGCCTTGATCGCGTCCTTGAACTCCTGCGCCACGGCGGGGTAGCTGAGGTCGTGGTCGTGGTTGTAGAGGGGCAGCCGGTCGATGGGGATCTCCGACAGGCTCAGCTCGGGGGGTGCCAGGCGGCTCATGGCCGCGGCCAGCGACCGGTTGATCGACCGCTGGGACAGGCTTCCGACGATGTAACCGACGTTGTAGGTCATCACAATTCCTCTCGAAGGCTGTTGGGGGTCATCACTCGACGAACGTGACCGTCTCCTCGATGGGAGCCCGGCCCGTACGGACGTGGTCCGCCCCGACGCGCTCGAACCCGATCGACATGCCGCAGAACAGGATGAGCCCGTCAGGGGGTGAAAGGATCTCCGCGACGGTCTTGCGGTACACCGACCAGGCCATCTGCGGGCAGCTGTGCAGCCCTTCGGCGCGCAGCAGCAGCATGACCGTCTGCAGGTACATGCCGACGTCGGCCCATTGCGGCCGGCCCATGTCGCGGTCGATGTAGCAGAACAGGGCGACGGGCGCGCCGAAGCACTGCCAGTTGTCGGAGGCGGCCCGCTGGCGGGCCTCCCAGTCCTCGCGGGTGATCCCGAGTGCGCTGTACCGCTCCTTGCCGAAAGCGGAACGGCGCTCGTGGTAGGGGGATTTCAGGGCGGGCGGGTACATCTCGTACTCCCGCTCGTCCCAGGGGGTGCCCTCGGCGACACGCCCGCCGGTGCGTCGTTTCAGCTCGGCCAGCGGTTCGCCGGTGACGATGTAGACGTGCCAGGGCTGCAAATTCGAACCCGACGGTGACCAGGCCGCGGCGGCCAGCACACGCTCCAGCACGGCTCTCGGCACGGGCTCGGAGGTGAACGCGCGCACCGCACGCCGGGTTCTCACTGCTTCGTACACATCCACGACTACAACCGTATCATTCGATACCGTTTCATTCAATACCGTTGCATGCGCATGCGAATCCCGGGGCCGGCCCTGCGGGCATTCACCCTTCGGGATAGGCGAAACGGGTCAGCAGATCCCTGAGCAGCTCTGACTCGCCGGGCGCCAGGCCGGCCACCAGGCGTTCGGACACCGACTCCGCCGACACGTGCGCCGCGTCGAACAGCTCCACGCCCTGCGGCGTGATCTCCACCGCCCGCAGGCGCCGGTTCCCCGGAACGGCCTTGCGCACGGCCAGGCCCTTGCGCTCCAGGTCGTCCACGATCCGCATGATCCCCGCCTTGTCCGACCCCGTCTCGGCCGCCAGGTCCCGCTGCACCGTGGGGCCCCGGTTGACCAGCACGATCAGCACCGCGAAGTGCCGCAGCTCGATGCCCAGGGGGCGCAGGGCCTCCGTCATGACCGCGGCCGCGCGCCAGTGCGCCTTGCGCAGGAGCAGGCCGAGGGCGAAGGGCGAGGCGTCTGCCGGGGTGTCGATCGCGCGCGGAGGGGTGGCCTGGGCAGGAACGTCGCCGGTCATGTGAACAATGTACCGCCGAACTTTCATTCGAGACGGTATCGCGTGAAACGCCGCGGACAGGTGAGCGCGTGGCCGGTGGACGGGCGCGAACCGCCCCGGAACGATCCGCGCCCGCCCGGCGCTGTCACGACCTCCCCCGGCCACCCGGTCCTAGGAGGAAGAGCGGACCGTCCGCATCCCCTCCTCAGAAGAGGGCCCGTCCAGCCCCGGGCGCCGAAGAGGCCGCTGGGCGAGGCCGCCATCGAAACGCGAGACCAGAGGCCGCACCGCCGGCTGGGGAGGCGGCCGCGCGGCCACCGGAGGACGACCACATGATCGAACCGGACCGAACGCCGTGGCACGCGCTGCCCGCCGGCGACGTCGCCGTCATGCTGCGGGCCGCCCCCGAGCAGGGGCTGTCCGCCGGCGAGGCGGCGCGGCGGCTCGAACGTCACGGCCCCAACCGTTTACGTGAGACGCCCCGCGAGCCGCGCCTGCGGGCGTTCCTGCGCCAGTTCCAGGACCTGATGATCGTGATTCTGCTGATCGCCGCCGTGGTCAGCCTGCTGATCTCCCGCGACTGGGAGACCCCGCTGGCGATCACCGTGGTGGTGCTGCTGAACGCCACCATCGGCTTCGTCCAGGAGTCGCGGGCCGAGGCGTCGCTGGAGGCGCTCAGGAAGATGACCTCCACCGTCGCGACCGTGCGGCGGGACGGGCGCCTCACCCGCCTGGACGCCGCGGAGCTGGTGCCTGGGGACGTGGTGGTGGTCGAGGCGGGAGATCGGGTGCCGGCGGACGGGCGGCTGCTGTCCGCGGCCTCGCTGGAGGTGCGGGAGGCGGAGCTGACCGGGGAGGCGCAGCCGGTCGCCAAGTCCGCCACCGGCCGGGTCGAGGAGGGGGCGCCGCTGGCCGAACGGACGAACGCGCTGTTCATGAACACCTCCGTCACCCGGGGCCGGGGC
This sequence comes from Nonomuraea sp. PA05, assembly GCF_008086045.1. Taxonomy (GTDB): domain Bacteria; phylum Actinomycetota; class Actinomycetes; order Streptosporangiales; family Streptosporangiaceae; genus Nonomuraea; species Nonomuraea monospora. The sequence goes on from NZ_VSEY01000012.1 coordinate 188,351, forward strand.
GAGCTGCTCGTCACGGCCACCGGCATGGAGACCGAGACCGGGCGGATCGCCGGCCTGCTGGACGCCGCCAAACCCGCCCCGACCCCGTTGCAGCGGCAGATCAGCTCCCTCAGCAGGACGCTGGCGCTCATCTCCGCCGTGGTGGTGCTCGTCGTGGTGGTGCTCGGGCTGGTCCGCGGGCAGGACTTCGGCCTGCTGTTCGTCACGGCGGTCTCGCTGGCCGTGGCCGCCATCCCGGAGGGACTGCCGGCGGTGGTGGCGTTCACCCTGGCCATGGGGACAGACCGGCTGGCCAGGCGCGGCGCCATCGTCAAACGGCTGTCCTCCGTGGAGACCCTGGGAAGCACGTCCCAGATCTGCACGGACAAGACCGGCACGCTGACGCTGAACCAGATGACCGCGCGGGAGATCGTCCTTGAGGGGCGGCACTTCACCGTCTCCGGCCACGGGTACGCCACCGACGGGCGCATCCGCTCCACCGACGGCGGCCCGCCGCCGGACGGCCTGGATCAGGCGTTGATCGCGATGGCTCTGTGCAGCGACGCCGTGTTCCGGGACGAGGAGGAGACGGTGGTCGGCGATCCCACGGAGGGCGCTCTGGTGGTGCTCGCCGAGAAGGGCGGGATCGACGTGACGGCGCTGCGGTCGCAACGGCCGCGGCTGGCGGAGATCCCGTTCGACGCGGACTACAAGTTCATGGCCACCTTCCACCACTGGACCGGCGACGGGGGGTTGCCGGTGGTGCGTTGCTTCGTGAAGGGTGCGCCCGATGTGCTGGCGGCCCGGGCGACCCACTGGCTGGGGGCGGACGGTGTCCGCGCGTTCGGCGGGGAGGCGCGGCGGCGTCACGACGAGGCGAACGCGAGCCTGGCGGGGCAGGGGCGGCGGGTGCTGGCCGTGGCCTACCAGGACGTCACCGCCGACGACCTGGCAACGGGTGACGACGCGATGCGGCTGCTGGACCGGATCGTGCTGATCGCCCTCGTCGGCATCGTCGACCCGCCGAGGCCGGAGGCGCGGCAGGCCATCGCGCAGTGCCACGACGCGGGCGTCCGCGTCCGCATGATCACCGGAGATCACGCGGTGACGGCCGCGGCCATCGCCCGCGACCTCGGCATCCCCGGCCAGGCCGTCACCGGCGCCGAGCTGGACGCGATCCCCGACGACACCTCCCTGGCCCGCCGCCTGGACGACGTCGGCGTCGTCGCCCGGGTCTCGCCCGAGCACAAGCTCCGCATCGTCGGCGCACTCCAGGCCCGCGGCGACGTGGTCGCGATGACCGGCGACGGCGTCAACGACGCTCCCGCGCTGCGCAAGGCGGACATCGGCGTCGCCATGGGCCTCACCGGCACGGAGGTGACCAAGGAGGCGGCGACCATGGTGCTCACCGACGACAACTTCGCCACCATCGTGGGAGCCGTGCGCGAAGGGCGCGGCATCTACGACAACATCGTGAAGTTCACCCGCTTCCAGGTCTCCACCGCGCTCGGCTTCGTGCTGACGTTCCTGATCACCTCGCTGACCGGCCTCGCCGGCGGCGCCCCGTTCACCGCCCTGCAGATCCTGTTCGTCAACCTCGTCATGGACGGCCCGCCCGCGATGTCGCTCGGCGTCGACCCGCCCGGCCGCGACGCGATGAGCCGGCCGCCCCGCCCGGCGCGCGAGCCCATCCTCACGGCGGAGCGTCTCGTCCGCATCCTGCTGGCCAGCGCACTCATGGCGACCGGCACGGCCGCCGTCCTCGCCTGGGCGCCGGGGCCCGCCTCCGCCGTCGGGCAGGCGAGTGTGGCGGGGACGATGGCGCTCGTCACCTTCGTCTTCTTCCAGGCGTTCAACCTGCTCACCGTCCGCCATCCCACGCGCAGCCTGTTCCACCGCGAGACCCTGCGTCACCCGCAGCCGCTGGTCGCGACGCTCGCGGTCGTCGGGCTGCTGCTGGTGATCGTCGAGGTGGACGTGTCGCACGGCTTCTTCACCACCACCGATCTCGCGTGGGGGCAGTGGGTGACGTGCCTGGCCGTCGGCTCCGCCGTGCTGTGGGCGGGTGAGCTCGTCAAGGCCCTGCTCCGCGCCCGCGACCGCCGCCGGTCCTGAACGCGAACGGCCGTGTCGGCGATGCTCGCTGACACGGCCGGGACCGCCGCCCTTACGGTGACGGCTCGCGGGTCGCCCAGTGGGCGCGGATGAGGGCGATCACGGTCTCCACGGTCCGGTCCAGATGGGTGCGGCCGTCGGGAAGCGTCGCCTCCGGGCTGATGTAGCTCTGCCGCCCGACGTGCGTGGCCGGGTCGAGGCGGCATTCGGTGATCTTCCCGGCGCGACGGGCGCGGTTCCAGGCGCTGCCGGGGAACAGGCGCCAGCGCTGCGGGAAGAGCCAGGTGCTGACCCGCTCGATCCAGTCGTGGTCGCTGGTGAGCCGGTACAGGTGGTCGGCGTGGGTGAGATCGTTGGCGCCGTTGTGGAACCCGCCGAGCGTGATGAGCAGCAGCGGGGCCTGCCGGCGGGCGTGCAGATCCGCGATCGCGCCGATGGCGACCTGGGCGCCGCCGCTGTAGCTGAGCAGCACCACGGGAATGCCGCTGCCCGGCCGGTACCCGGCCAGGCGCAACTGCTCGGCGATCTGGGTGCCGACGGCGCGGTTGTACAGGGGACGGTAGCGGTGGTCGGCGGCGACGAAGATCTGCATGACGTTGTGCAGGAACAGCAGCAGCCCGACGTGGTGCCGCAGCCACTCCCACACGGGCCGGTCGACCAGCGGGGCGGCCAGCGGCGAGTACGGCTGCACCTGGCCCAGCACCCGCAGCTCGGGCGCCCCGGCGATCAGGGCGTCGACCAGCTTGCCCCCGTCGCGGGTGTCGCGGAAGCGGCGCTTGCCGATGCCGTCCAGATAGACCAGGTACGCCTCCGGCGGGCGGTCCGGGCCGGCGCCGCGGGCGTAGGGCATGTCCTGGGGCAGCGCGGTGCCGGGGGCGCGCCAGCCAGCGGCGTAGGCCAGCACCTCGTAGCGGGCGAGCAGCGCCTCGGCGAGCAGGACCGGGCCGAGCACCAGGGCCAGCAGCGGGAACTCGTTCATGTCACCTGCTCCCGCACGCCGGTGGCGGCGCTGATCCGCACCACGAGGCGGCGGACCACCTCGACGGTGGTGCCCAGCCCGAGTCCCGCGACGGCCACGCAGCCCGCGGCGGCCCACCAGCCCAGCCCGGTGCCCGCGGCGAGCGGCGCCACCAGGCTCGCGCCGACCGCCACCAGCAGCAGCAGGTGCAGCAGCGGGCCGAGCAGCGGGAAGGCGAGGACGGCGGAGAGCAGCAGCGGGACGACCAGGCCGGGCGTCCAGGTGAACGGGGCCACGCCGGACAGGGGGGCGGACAGGGTCAGCTCGGCGATCGTCCACGCGGTCAGGGGCCACAGCGCGAACACGGCGCCCTCGACGACGGCGCCGATCAGGAGGAGCGGGATGAGCTGGGGGCGGGACGTGCGGGGGCGGCGGGTGAGCAGGGGCAGCAGGCGTCCGATGGCCTCGGACAGGCCTGCCAGGAGCAACAGGATGATCACGAGGGGCGACATCGCTCACCGCTCCCGCGGCGAATCCGCCGGAGCGGACCGGTCGGTGCGGTCGGACCGGTCGGGCCGGTCGGGCCGGTCGGAGCGGCCGCGGCGGCCGGAGCGGCCGGGCCGCGAGTCCGCCGGAGCGGACCGGCCGGTGCGGTCGGGGCCGGCGCTGCGGTGCAGGTAGCGTTCCAGCTCGTCGGCCGCGCGCACATAGCCGCCCGCCTCGCGCTCGGCGACCTGCAGCCGGTCCGCCGCGGCCATGAAGCGCGGCTCGGCGAGCAGGCGCCTGGCCAGGGCCCGCACCAGCCCCGGCCCGGCGTCGCGGGCGCTGATCGACAGGCCGGCGCCGAGCTCGACGACGCGGCGGGCCACGAGCGGCTGATCCGCGCCCTGGGGGATCACCAGCATCGGGACGCCCGCGTACATGGCCTCGTTGACGCTGTTCATGCCCCCGTGCGTGACGAACAGCGCCGCGCGCGCCAGCACCTCGGTCTGCGGGACGAAACGGCGCGCGATCACGTTGTCCGGCAGCGGGTGCAGGGCTGCCGGGTTGGTGCCGCCGGTGGAGACGACCACGGTGCCGCCCAGCGGCGCGAGCGCGGTGATGAGGTTGCGCAGCAGTTGCGGGCCCGCGTCGAACACCGTCCCCAGGGACGCGTACAGCACCGGGGCCCGCAGCCGGTCGGCGGGGAAGGACGGGTCGGGCGGGCGGGAGCCCAGGCTGGGGCCGACGAAGCGGAACGACTCGTCGAGGGTGCCGGGCTGGAAGTCGCGGGAGGTGAAGACCAGGTTGAGCGGCTGGCGGGCGTTCGCGTAGTCGAAGCGGGGAAGTCCCCGGGTGTCGTAGTCGCGGCGCAGCCGCCGCCTCCAGCGCAGGTACTCGCGGGTGCTGCGGGGGTGGGCCGCCGCCTGGGCCAGGAGCCGCCACGACAGGCGGGTGGGGCTGGGCGCCTGGCGGTTGTACGCGAACGTGGTGAACAGCGACGCCGCGGGCACCCCCAGCTCGCGCGCGGCGACCCCGGCCCACAGGCACGCCGAGTCGTGCACGATCAGGTCGGGACGGATCTCGCACAGCTCGGTGAGCACCCGGGGCAGCAGCCCGGCGGTGGTGCGGGCGAGCCCCTCCAGCATCGTGATCGGCATCGGCGGATCGGCGAGCGGCCGGTCGGCCTCCGGATAGAGGTACACGGTCGCGCCGGTGGCCGCGATCTCCGCCGCGAACGGCGGCGCCGTGTGGTAGGTGACGACGTGGCCGCGCCGGACGAGCTCGGCCACGACGGGCAACGTCGGATTGATGTGCCCGTGCATCGGGATGTTGAGGAACGCGATGGTGCTCATCGGCCCGCCTCCGCTGTTGGGGCGGCCGAACCGGCCGCCGTGCCGTTGACGCCGTACAGGCCTGGCCCGTCGATGCTCAGCCCGTCCAGGAAACGCCCCGCCGTGTGGGCGGCGGTGACGATCAGGCGCTGGGAGTGGCGGAAGTCCCACGGGGCGGGCCAGGCGTTGACACCGGTGGGCAGTACCACGGTCGGGATGCGGGTGGAGACCTCCAGCAGGTCGCGCTGGATCTGGCGGTGTCCCAGCAGCAGCGCCGCCCTGGCGGCCACCGCGTCGGCCCGGCGGGGCGGCAGGGCCGGGCTGAGCGGCCATTCCGGGCCGGCCGACAGCACCACCACGCTGGCCGCTCCCGCGCGTTGCGCCGCCCGTACCGGGACGTAGGCGATCACTCCGCCGTCGATCAGCGTGCGGCCCTCCCGGACCACCGGCGGCAGCACGCCGGGGATGGCGGCGCTGGCCAGCAGCGCGGACTCCAGGTCGCCCGCGCTGAGCAGCGCCTCGTCGCCGGTGGCCAGGTCCGTGGCCACCGCCGTGAAGGGGATCTTCAGCTCCTCGATGCGCCGCGGCAGCTCGGCGCGGGCGATCAGCCTGCGCAGGCCGTGGTCGGCGACGATGCTGACGCGGGAGGCGAGGAGGCCGAGCGGGTACACCTCGCGGCGGCGCACCCGGGTCCACACGTCGTCCAGGCGGGCGGCGGCCGTGCCGGGGTAGGCGGCCACGATGGCGCCGTTGAGCGCGCCGACCGAGGTTCCGACGATCAGGTCGGGGACGAAGCCGCGTTGCTCCAGGGCGTAGCCGATGCCGACCTGGGCGGCGCCGAGCACTCCGCCGCCGCCGATCACCGCCGCCACGGGGCGGGGCAGGGACTGGAGGGCCTGGCATTCCCGCCGGGTAGGCCAGGAGCCGTCAAGGAGGCCGGTATCCGGCGAATCGTCACCCATATGGTCCGCCCTTCTCGCGAGCGAGCGTGCTGCTCGGGAACAGGTGCCTTCAGCAGCTAAGACAAGGCAGCCGCCGCGGCGCGTGACACCTCATCCGACGCGGGTCGCGGAGCGGTCGTGGCAGGCGGGCGTCACGGGGCGGGCCGGTGTTCGGTCTACGCAGACGAGCCGGGCGTCACGCCCCGGCCGCGGCTCCGGCGCGACCACGTCTCCGCTCTCCCGTCCGCCGGAGCCGCCTCATCCAAGCGAAAGGGCCCACATCGATGACCACCCACGCACCCCGCCGCACCGGAAGAGCCCCCCGCACCGCAGTGGGCCTCATCGCGGCGGGCGCCCTCCTCCTGGCCGGTCTCAGCCCGGCCCAGGCAGCCGCCCAGGACGACCGGAAGCAGACGGCGAAGCCCACCATCGTGCTGGTGCACGGCGCCTGGGCGGACGCCTCGTCGTGGACGCGGGTGATCGCCCGCCTCCACGACGACGGCTACACGGTCAGGGCCGTGGCCAACCCGCTGCGTTCGCTGTCGGGCGACGCCGCGTCCGTGAAGGCGTTCGTGGCGACGCTGGCCGGGCCGATCGTGCTCGTCGGTCACTCCTACGGCGGGGCGGTGATCACGAATGCGGCCACGGGCAGCGCGAGCGTCAAGGCCCTGGTGTACGTCAACGCGTTCGCCCCCGACGCCGGCGAGTCGGCGACGGAGCTGGCGGGGCCGGACTCCGCGCTGTCGGTCCCTGATCCGACGACGGTGTTCGACCTCGTTCCTCCCACCCTGCCGCCCACCGCCGGCACGGAGCTGTACCTGAAGAAGGCGACCGTGCTGGCGTCGTTCGCGACCGGGCTGGGCGCCGCCGACAAGGCGCTGGTGGCGGCGACGCAGCGGCCGGCCACGCTCGGGGCGCTCAACGAGCCGTCCGGCGCCCCCGCCTGGCGGACGATCCCGTCCTGGTACGTCATCGGCGCCAGGGACCAGATCATCCCGCGTGGCGCGCAGCGGGCGATGGCCGCGCGGGCCGGTTCCACCGTCGTCGAGTACGACGCCGGGCATGTCGGCCTGATGACGGATCCGAGGACGGTCACCCGGGTGATCGAGCAGGCGGCGCGGGCGGGCGTCGTCCAGTAGGGGCATCCGCGAGAGGGCACCGGGCGGTGCCCTCTCGCGGGGTTCAGCAGGCCAGGTTGATGGTGGCCGGGATGCCCTGGCGGGCCATCTTGGCGTACGGGCAGAGCGCGGTGGCCTGGGCGAGCAGCGGGGTGGCGGTGTCGCGGTCCACGCCCGGCCAGGTGACGGCGAGGTCGGCGCGTAGCTGGTAGCCGCCGTCGGCCGGGTCGCGGCCGAAGGTGACGGTCGCCTCCACGATGATCGGCGCGGGGTCGAGGAGATGCTGGCGGGCCAGCATGCTGAGGGCGCCCTGGAAGCAGGCGGCGTACCCGGCGGCGAAGAGCTGTTCGGGGTTGGGGCCGAGGTTGTCGCCGCCGAGTTCCTCGGGCATGCGCAGCTCCAGGGCGAGGGCGCCGTCGGCGGAGCGGGCGCGTCCGGTGGCGCGGGCGTGGGCGGAGCTGCCGCCGGTGACGGCGACGCGCGTGACGTAGAGCGGTTTGAACGTGGGTTCGAGCGTGGAGCCGCCGGGGGCGTCAGGTGCGGTGTGGTCTGTCACTGGATGCCTTTCGAAGAGAGCCGTGCCGACGCGAGCGGCGCCGCCGTGACGGCGGTTCCTGCCGTGCCGGCGAGTACCGCTGGGGCGTCCCGTAGCGCCCCGATCGCGGCCGGCCGCCCGGTCGCCGTGACGAACCGGACGCAGGCCTCGACCTTGGGCCCCATGGACCCGGCGGGGAAGCGCATGGCGCCCAGCTCGGCGGCGTCCACCTGGAGCAGGGGCCGTTCACGAGGGGTGCCGAAGTCCTGCCGTACGGCGTCCACGTCGGTGAGCACGACGAGCCGGTCGGCGCCCAGCTCGATGGCCAGGAGCGCCGCCGTGAGGTCCTTGTCGACGACGGCCTGCGCGCCTTCCGAACGCCCGCCGCGGGTGACGACGGGCACCCCGCCTCCGCCGCCGCAGATGACGGTGGTCCCGGCGGCGGCGAGGTGCCTGATCGTGGGCAGTTCGACGACGGCGCGGGGCGCCGGGGAGGCGACGACGCGGCGCCAGTCGCGGCCGTCCCTGGCGATGCTCCATCCGTGCTCCCGGGCGAGCCGCCGGGCGGTCAGCTCCGGGTAGCCGTTGCCGACGAACTTCGTGGGGGTGCGGAAGGCCGGGTCGTCCGCGTCCACCTGGGTGCGGGTGACGATGGTGACGACCGGGCCTGTCAGGCCCGCGTTGCCGAGCTCCTGCGCCAGCCAGTAGCCGATCATGCCCTGGGTCTGGGCGCCGAGCGTGTCGAGCGGGTACGGGTGGGTCAGCGCGGGGTCGTTCTCGCTCTCCACGGCCAGCATCCCGATCTGCGGCCCGTTGCCGTGGCAGAGCACCAGCGTGTGCTCGGCCGCGAGCGGCGCGAGCGCGCGGGCGGCGGCGCGCACGTGCTCGCGCTGCACCAGCGCGTCCGGGCGTTCCCCGCGTTCCAGCAGGGCGTTGCCGCCCAGCGCGACGACGAGCAGCATGTCACTCCCCCAGCGCCGCGACGAGCAGCGCCTTGATCGTGTGCATGCGGTTCTCCGCCTGCTGGAAGACCACGGACGCGGCCGACTCGAACACCTCGCCGGTGACCTCGGCCCCGGTGAGCCCGTAGCGCCGGTGGATCCGCCTGCCCAGCTCGGTGGTGGTGTCGTGGACGGCGGGCAGGCAGTGCAGGAACCGCGTGTCGGGACGGCCGGTGGCGGCCATGACCTGCGGCGTGACCCGGTAGGGGGTGAGCAGCGGGACGCGCCGGTCCCATTCGGCGTCGGCCTCGCCCATGCTGACCCACACGTCGGTGTGGACGAACGCGGCGCCGTCGAGCGCCGCCGGCAGGTCGCCGGTGACCAGCACCCGGGCGCCGCTGGTCAGCGCCAGCCGCTCGGCCTCCTTCACCAGCGCTTCCGGCGGGCGCAGCTCGTCGGGGGTGGCGATCCGCACGTCCATGCCGAGCATGGCGCCGGTGACGAGCAGCGAGCGGGCGATGTTGCCGCGCCCGTCGCCGGTGAAGCAGAAGCTGATCGCCTCGACGGGGCCGGGCTGGTGCTCGCGCATCGTCAGGACGTCGGCGAGCATCTGGGTCGGATGCCACTCGTCGGTGAGCCCGTTCCAGACGGGCACGCCGGCGTGCCTGGCCAGCTCCGCCACGGTCTCCTGGGCGAACCCGCGGAACTCGATCCCGTCGTAGAGCGCGCCCAGCACCCGCGCGGTGTCCGCGACGCTCTCCTCCTTGCCCAGGTGGGAGCCCGACGGCCCGAGGTAGGTGACGTGGGCGCCCTGGTCGTAGGCGGCGACCTCGAACGCGCAGCGGGTGCGGGTGGAGTTCTTCTCGAAGACCAGGGCGATGTTGCGGCCCGTCAGCACGGGCTGTTCGCGTCCGGCCCGCTTGGCCAGCTTGAGTGCGGCGGCACGGTCGAGCAGCTCCAGGAACCCGTCGCGGCCGGGGTCTGTCGGGGTGAGCAGCGAGCGGGTCTTCCCGGCTCCCTTGAGCGTGCGGGTCACTTCGGCTCCTTCGAGCGTGCGGGTCACTTCGGCTCCTTCGCGGGCACGGGGTCACGCAGGACGGGGCAGGTCATGCACCGGGCGCCACCGCGCCCGCGGCCGAGCTCGCTCCCGGCCAGCGGGATGACCTCGAGGCCGTGGTCGCGCAGCATGGCGTTGGTCGCGGTGTTGCGTTCGTAGCCGAGCACCACGCCGGGCGCGATCGCGAGGAAGTTGTCGGCGTCGTTCCACTGCTCCCGCTCGGCCTGACGGCGGTCCCCCGCCGCGGTGAGGACGCGGACGCCGTCGTCCCGCAGCGCCTCCCGCAGGCCGGCGGTCAGGCCCGGCAGGCGCTCGGCGCGGACGCCCTTGCCCTCGCAGGCGGGGGTGAGCAGCCAGACCCGCGCGGTGTCCTGGTCGAAGTAGGGGTAGGCGACGAAGGTGGCGACGTCGACCATGGTGAGGACGGTGTCCAGGTGCATCGTCGAGCGGGCCTTGGGCAGCTCGACGGCCAGGACGCGGTGGGCGTGGCCGCCCGCGAACAGCCGCCGGGCGAGCGCCTCCATGCCCATCGGCGTGGTGCGCTCGCCCATGCCGACCATGACGACGCCGGGGGCCAGGACGTGGATGTCGCCGCCCTCCAGGGTGGCGGGGGCGTGGCCGAGGTCGTCGTCGCCGTAGACGGTGGCGAAATCGGCGCCGGCGAACAGCGGGTGGTGCCGGTAGACGGTGCGGGTGTTGACGGACTCGCGGCTACGGGCCGGCTTGGCCATCGGGTTGACGGCGACGCCCCGGCCGATCCAGGCCGCGTTGTCGCGCTGGAACAGCGTGTTGGGCAGCGGGGTGAGCAGGAAGTCGTCGTCGCCGAGGCTCTGCCACGTGACGCTGGCCCTGCCGGGCACGTCGAGGTCCGACTTCAGTACGCCGCCGATCAGGTAGCCGGCCAGCAGCACCGGGTCGAGGTCCATGAACAGGGCCCGCAGCTCCCAGGCGAGTGCCCGCCCGAACCGCTCGTCGGTGCAGATCCGCTCGACGGCGAAGCGCCTGCCGTCCTCCGTGGCGAGCGCCTCCGCCAGCAGGTCGGCGAACAGGTGCACCCGTACGCCGTGGTCGCGCATCACCTCGACGAACGCGTCGTGCTCGCGGCGGGCCCTGTCGGCCCAGAGCACGTCGTCGAACAGCAGGTCAGCGGCGTTCTCGGGGGTGAGCCTGTCCAGCTCGCGGCCGGGCCTGTGCACGATCACCTCGCGCAGCCCGCCGATCTCGGAGTGGATGCCGACGGTCAGCGCGACGTCCTGGTCCATGGTCATCAGGTCAACTCCGGGATCTCGCCGTGGACGTGGGGGTTCATGGTCATGACGCCGCCACCGGGATCTCGCCGTAGGCGCCGCGTCGGGCCTTGACCCACACGTACACCGGCACGCCGAGCAGCAGGCAGAACGTCCCGTAGTAGACGGCCTGGTAGCCGCTGCCCGCCAGCGCCCAGAACCCGAACACCAGGGCGAGCGCCGAGACGGTGACGTCGCGGGCCAGGTGCGCGGCCCGCAACCGCCTGCCGTCGGTGGCCAGCCAGTAGAGCTGCGCCGCCGCGGACAGCAGGTACGGCACGACCGAGGTGAGCACCGACAGCAGCACGACGGTGATGAACACCTGCTCGAAGCTGGTGTAGCTGACGACGGTGAGCCCCGCCGCCAGCAGGGTGGAGACGACGATCCCGAACGCGGGCACCCCGGCCCTGCTCTGCCGGGCGAACCGGGCGGGGAACAGCCCGTCGCGCGCCGCGGCCCGCGGCATCTCGGCCGTGATCAGCGTCCAGCCGACCAGCGCCCCGAACCCGGACACGACGGCCGCCGCCGCGACCGTGGCCCCCGCCCACTCGCCGCCGAAGATCGCGTTGGCCGAGTCGGTGAAGGGCGCGCTGGAGCCGACGAGGTCGTCGTGCGCGACGGTGCCGAACACGGTGATCGTGCCGAGGATGTACACCCCCGCGCAGGCCAGGGTGCCCAATACGGTGGCCCGGCCGACGTTCCGCTTCGGGTCGCGGACGCGGGCGGCGGCGACCGACGCGGTCTCGATGCCGAGGTAGCTGAACAGGGCGATGGCGCCCGCCGCGCTGATCGCGCCGAGCCAGGAGGTGCCGCCCGCGTTGAACTCGCCGAAGTTCGCCGAGTCGATGAACAGCAGCCCGGCCGTCGCCATGAACAGCAGCGGGACGAACTTCAGCACGGTCGCGACGACCTGGAACGCGGCGAAGCTGCGCAGCCCCATGAGGTTGACCAGCGCCGGCAGGAACAGCCCGGTCAGCGCGATGGCGATCGACCAGCTGGTCTCGTGCCCGGTGTTCCAGAACACCTCGACGTAGCCGACCCAGGCCACGACGATCGCCGCGTTCCCCGCCCAGGCGGTGATCCAGTAGCTCCAGGCGATGAGGAAGCCGGCGAAGCCGCCGAAGGCGTCGCGGGCGTAGACGTACGGGCCGCCCGCGCCGGGCAGCCGCTCGGCGAGGCCGCGGAACGTCAGCGCCAGCGCGATCGCGCCGATGGTGACGAGCCCGAACGCCACCAGCGAGATCGGGCCGAACACCGCCAGGGCGGACGGCAGTGCGAAGACGCCGGTGCCGATGACGGAGCCGACCACCAGGGCCGAGGCCGTGCCGAGCCCGAACCTGCCGCCCGGCTCCGGCTCGTCGTCCGGGGGCGCCGGGGGTGCGCCGGGGGCCGGGGCCCGGCGGTGGGAAACGCTCATGATCCACCTCTCTCGTAGCGGGTGGGGATCGATTCGCTCACTTGGACCGGGCGGCCCCGCACGTCTGTGACAGCGCGGGGGCAGGCGGGACCGGGGCTGGCTAGCGGGCGGCCCTGGACGGCCGGTGGGTGCGCGCGGGCTCGCGGGACGGGCTCAGGGCGATCGTGATCGCCACCGCCAGGACGCAGGCCGCCGCGATGGCCGTGGCCACGCCGTGCACCCCGATCCACGTCACCGCCGGCGGCAGCACCAGGACGACGACGGCGCACCCGGCGATCACGGCGGGGTGGATGACGGACTCGGGCTCGATCGGCGTGTGCACCACCCACAGCAGCAGCAGGAACAGGCCGACGGGGATCGCGACGGCGTAGGCGACGGTGAGCGGCGTGGCCGCGACGGCGTGCCCGCTCTGCTCGACCGCGACCTCCAGACCGGCGCCGAGCGCGGCCAGGGCTGCGAAGATGCCGTAGTGGCCGTACCCCCACCGGTAGGAGCGGTCGCGCCGCCCGCGCAGCCCTTCACCGGCCTCCACCAGGAAGTACAGCCACCACAGGGCGAACAGCACGACGAGCCCGGAGACGGCGACCATGATGAAGGGGCCGCTGACCGCGTCCGACTCCAGCGCCCTGGCCACGCCCCTGGACGCGGCGAGCACGCTCTCGCCGAGCAGGATGATCGTGAACAGCCCGTACCGTTCGGCGATGTGGTGCGGGTGCCAGGTGGTGGGCTCGGCCCGTTCCGCCCACAGCGGCACGGCCAGCTCCAGCGCCGCGAGGAGCAGGAAGAGCGGCAGCTCGATGCTCAGCGGCGCCAGCCACGAGTGGTACACCCAGGCCACCGTCAAGAGGGTGATGCCGCCGGCGTAACGCAGCGCGGTGCGCCGCCGCGCCGGGTCCTCGGCGGCGACTCGCAGCCACTGGGCGACCAGCCCGATCCGCATGATCACGTAGCCGAGCGTGACGAACCGGTAGTCGGTGTGCTCGCCGGCGGCCGGCACGCCGGCCGCCAGGACCAGCACGCCGGCCATCTGCACCATGGTCAGCACCCGGTAGGCGACGTCGTCGGTGTCGTAGGACGAGGCGAACCAGGTGAAGTTCATCCACGCCCACCAGATCGCGAAGAACACCTGGAGGAACGGCACGATGCCGTCCGTCGCGTGTCCTTCGACGACCTGGTGGGCGAGCTGGGCGGTGATGGCGGCGACCGCGACCACGAACGTGAGGTCGAACAGCAGCTCCAGCTGGCTGGAGACGCGGTGCGGCTCGTCGACGGGACGCGCGCTCATGCGGATGCGGAGCCGGATTCTGGCGGGTGGCAAGATGTCGATCCTGTCGCTGCGTGGGGTGGTCTCCCGGTAAGACAGGACAGGCGCCCGGCTTCGTGACGGTTTCTCTCAGGAATTGGCCAGGACGGGCGGCGCGGCGGCGGGCCGGCGCTCGAAGCCGGTGCGGCGGGCGAGCGCGAGCACGCAGCCGAGCGTCAGGACGAGCAGCGCGACGTAGTGCCCGACGACGGGCCAGTGGCTGCCGCCGCCGCTGGTCAGCAGCCACTGCGCGACCAGCGGGGTGGAGCCGCCGATGATGGTGCTGCAGAGCTGGTACGACAGCGAGATGCCGGTGTAGCGCACCCGTACCGGGAACGCCTGGGCCAGGAAGCCCGCCAGCAGCGCGTAGTACGACGCCCCTGTCACCACGCTGAGCGCGAGCGCGATCGCGATCATCGGCCCGTCGCCGGTCGTGATGAGCAGGAACATCGGGACGGCGACCAGGATGTTCCCCGCCAGGGCGCCCGTCATGACGCGCAGCGCGCCGACTCTGTGGGCGATCAGCCCGGCGACGGGCTGCCACAGGAACTGCACGATGGCGGTGATCAGCAGCACGTCCAGCATCGTCTGCCGGGGCACGCCCAGGGCGGTGGTGGCCCACGACACGAGGAAGGTGTTGGTGAAGTAGGCGGCGGAGATGCCCAGCGCGCTGGCCCCGACGCCGAGGGCGACCAGCGGCCACGAGGTGCGCAGCACCGTCACGATGGGCAGCCGGACGGGCGGCTCCGTCTCGCGCGAGGCGGAGAACTCGGCGGACTCACTGACGGTGAGCCGCACCACCAGCCCGAACACCACCAGGACGGCCGACAGCAGGAACGGCACGCGCCAGCCCCACTCCAGGAAGGCGCCGTCGGGCAGCCGCCCCACCACCACGAAGACCAAGGTCGCCAGCAGGGAGCCGGCGGGCGAGCCCTGCTGCACCCACATGCCCGCCAGGCCGCGGCGGCCCTGGCCGGCGCTCTCGGTGGCCATCAGGACGGCTCCGCCCCACTCGCCGCCGACCGCGATGCCCTGGAGGGCGCGCAGCAGCACGAGCAGCAGCGGCGCCGCGTACCCGATGGACTCATAGGTGGGCAGGACGCCGATCAGCGTGGTGGCCGTCCCCATCAGGACCAGGGTGATGACCAGGACGTTCTTGCGGCCGAGCCGGTCGCCGAGGTGACCGAAGAGGATGCCGCCGATCGGGCGGGCCAGGAAGCCGACCCAGAACGTGGCGAACGCGGCCAGCGTCCCGGTCGCGCCGTCGGACTCGGGGAAGAACAACGTGCCGAAGACCAGGGCCGCGGCGGTGCCGTAGATGAAGAAGTCGTACCACTCGAGTGCCGTGCCGACGAACGAGGCGATCGTGGCGCGTCTGCTCTGACGCGAGCTTGGTGAACCGTCGGACATGGGGGGATCCTTCTGACGGGAGTGACAGGGGAATCGGTTGGGCGGATCAGTCTGCGTGACGCGCACCCTCGTCGTCCAGCGGCGGGGGTGTCAGGCCGTGGCCGAGTCCTCCTCGACCAGCCAGGTGCGGATCTGCTTGCGGGAGACGATGCCGAGTTTGACGAACACCTTGCGCAGGTGCCATTCGACGGTGTGCGGGCTGATGAAGAGCTGCGAGCCGATCTCCAGGTTCGTCAGCCCGTCGCCGGCCAGGCGCGCTATCTGCGCCTCCTGCGCGGTCAGCGTCGCGCTCACCTCGGCGGTGCGCCGCCCCACCTTCTCGCCGGTGGCCTGCAGCTCGCGGCGGGCGCGTTCGGCGAACGCCTCGGCGCCCATCCTGTTCAGCGCCTCGTAGGCGGCGCTCAGGTGCTCGCGCGCGTCGGCGCGGCGGTTCTCCCTGCGCAGCCACTCGCCGTAGAGCAGGCGGGCGCGGGCGTGGGGGACGCGCGCCTCGGTGCGGCCCAGCCGCTCGATCGCCTCCCGGTACAGGTCCTCGGCGGCCGGGCCCTCGCTGACCTGGGCGCGCACGCACGCGGACGTGCCGAGCGCCCAGTCGGTGCCGCTGGCCCCGGCCAGCTCGTCGAGCCGCGCGGCGGCCTGGGCCGCCTGCACCGGCCTGCCGGTCCTGGCCGCGGCCTCGACCAGCTCGATCAGCGACCGGATGAGCGCCCCGCCCAGCTCCTGCGGGTGCCCGCAGCCCCGCTCGGCCGCGGCGTAGGCCTCCTCGTAGCGGCCGAGGCCGTTGCAGAGGACCGCGGTCGCCCACTGGGTGGCGGTCTCCGCCTTGGCCTCCCCCTGCAGTGCGGTCTCCCGGGTAACGGCTCTGATCGCCTGGCGGGTCGCGCTCTCCCGGCCGCGCAGCGGCTCGAACACCAGGGCCGTGTACCGGGCCAGGAAGCGGCTGCCGGTTACCTCGCCGATCGCCTGCGCCTCGGCGAGCAGCGTGTCGGCGTCGGCGAGGTCGCCGGCCAGCGCCCGGTTCGACACGCGCATCAGGAGGGCCTCCGGCAGTATCGCCAGCGCTCCCGTCTCGCGGGCCAGGTCCACCAGGCGGGCGGACAGCGCCGACCAGCCGTCGAAGTCCCACACGTTGTGGGCCAGGCGGCAGGCGAAGGGGAGCCAGCCCAGCCCTTCCTCCGTGGAGACCGGGCCGGCGCGGAAGGCGTCCAGGCCGCGCAGCACCATCGGCGCGCCTGCCGCGTAACCCTCGGTGGCGATCAGGGCCAGGCCGTTCAGCAGCAGGTCCTCGCGTTCGCGGGCGGGGCCGGGAGGCGCGGCCAGGATCGCCCTGGCGACGTCGGCCAGGCTCGGGCCGTCCGGCAGGCCGCCCGCGGTGATGACCGCGTGCAGCGCGTCGCGGTAGGACTCGCGGGCCAGCCCGGGGTCCAGCGGTTCGAGCCGCCCTGCCGCTTCGAGCAGCAGCGGCAGGGCGGCGCCGGCGCTGGTGGAGGCGAAGGTGATCTGGCCGCGCAGCAGGCGGGCGCGGGCGCGTTCGTGTTCGTTCAGCGGGCTGAGGGTGGCCGCGTCGAGCAGGCCGAGGGCGTCGTCGTACCCGCCGGCCAGGTACTTGGCCTGGGCCGCGGCCAGCGCCCTGCCCCCGCGCCTGGCGGGGTCGGGGGTGAGCTGGGCGGCCCGTTCCAGGAACGCCGCCGCCGCCGTGATCCCGCTGCGGGCCCGCACCCGCTCGGCCGAGCCGGCCAGCTCGGCGGCCACCGTCTCGTCGGTTCCCGCGGTGGCGTTGGCCAGGTGCCACGCCCGGCGTTCCGGGTCGGCGCGCGGATCGATCGCGTCCGCCAGCGCCCGGTGCACGCACTGGCGGCTCTCCGGGGTGGCCGCCCGGTAGGCGGCGGAACGCACCAGCGGGTGCACGAAGCGCACCCGCGTCCCGAGGGTGATCAGCCCCGCCGACTCGGCCGGCGCGGCGGCGCCCTCGTCGATGCTCAGCGTCTGGGCGGCCCTGGACAGCAGGGTCACGTCGCCCACCGGCTCGGCCGCCGCGACCAGCAGCAACTGCCTGGTCGGGGCGGGCAGCGACTCGACGCGGCGCAGGAAGCCGCGCTCGGCCCGGCCGGGCGACGGCGCGTGGGGCAGGCCGTAACCGGCGGCCAGGTCCGCCGGCGCCAGGCCCCTGGGCAGCTCCAGCAGGGCCAGCGGGTTGCCCTGCGCCTCGGCGACGATCCGGTCCCTGACGCGCGCGTCGAGCCGGCCGGGGGTCATGGAGTCGAGCAGGGCGCGGGCGTCGGCGTCGCTCAGCCGTCCCACGTCGAGCCGCGCCAGCCCCGCCAGCTCCGCGCGCAGGCCGGGCTCACGTACCGCGATCACCAGCCCGATCCGCTCGGCGAGCAGCCGGCGCGCGATGAACGCCAGGGTCTGCGCGGAGACCTGGTCCAGCCGCTGGGCGTCGTCGACGAGGCAGATCAGCGGCTCCTTCTCGGCGACGTCGGCGAGCAGGCCGAGCACCGCCAGCCCGAACAGGAACCGATCGGGCGGCGGGGCCGCGCTCAGCCCGAACGCCGCTTCCAAGGCCTGGCGGCGCGGCTGCGGCAGGCGGTGCAGCCGGTCCAGGAACGGGGCGCAGAGCTGGTGCAGCCCGCTGAAGGCCAGCTCCATCTCCGACTCCACGCCCGTCGCGCAGGCCACCCGGCAGCCTGCCGCGCTGTCGCGCGTGTGCTCCAGCAGGGCCGTCTTGCCGACGCCCGCCTCGCCCCGCACCACCAGGACGGCACTGGAGCCGCGCCCGGTCTGCACCGTGGCGACGAGCTCGTCCAGCCTCTCGCACTCGAATCTCCGGCCGTACAGCCGCACCCGGACTCACCACCCCTCGGCCCGCTGTCGGACGCCCGCCGCCGACGTTCGTACTGTGCCCGGGGCGACCCCCCGGTCGCCTCCGGGTGACCCTGGTGGGGGTCCCTAGTGTCCCCAGGGGTGCCCGATGAAAGTTTCACGGCGCGTTGACAGTGAGGAAAGCGCTTTCCTACGGTGTCGCTGCAGGCGCTCGATGTCGAAGGAGCAGGTGAACCAGGGATGAGACGAGCAGTCGCGTCACGAGTCCACGCGGTGCTGGCCGCGGTGGCCGCCGCGGCGGCGGTCGGCACCGCCGCCGTGGCCTTACCGATGACGCAGGCGTCGGCGGCGGCCGACGGCGCCACCGGCTACGCGAGCAGCAACGGCGGGACGACCGGCGGCGCCGGCGGCCAGACGGTGCGCGCCACCACGGGGACCGCGATCCACGCGGCCCTGTGCGGCCGTGCCAGCAGCAGCACCCCGATCACCATCGAGGTCGAGGGCACCATCAACCACGGCAACACCGCCAAGGTGTCGGGCGGGAGCTGCAACACCGCGGCAGGGGTGATCGAGCTCAAGCAGATCAGCAACGTCACCATCATCGGGGTCGGCGGCGGCGCCGTCTTCGACCAGCTCGGCATCCACATCCGGGAGGCCAGCAACATCATCATCCGCAACGTGACGATCCGCAACGTCAAGAAGTCGGGCTCGCCCACGTCGAACGGCGGCGACGCCATCGGCATGGAGAGCGGCGTGCGCAACGTGTGGGTCGACCACGCCACCCTGGAGGCCTCCGGCGGCGAGTCGGAGGGCTTCGACGGCCTCTTCGACATGAAGGACGACACCCAGTACGTGACGCTGTCCTACAGCATCCTGCGCAACTCGGGGCGCGGCGGGCTCATCGGTTCGAGCGAGAGCGACCTGTCCAACGGCTACGTCACCTTCCACCACAACCTGTACGAGAACATCGACTCCCGCACGCCCCTGCTGCGCGGCGGCGTCTCGCACATCTACAACAACTCCTACGTGAGCCTGCACGAGTCGGGCATCAACTCCCGGGCCGGGGCGCGCGCCAAGGTGGAGAACAACTACTTCAAGGACTCCAAGGACGTCCTGGGCACCTTCTACACCAGCGAGGCGGGCTACTGGCAGGTCGCCGGGAACATCTTCGACAACGTGACCTGGTCGGCCCCGGGCAGCGAGAACAACCCGGCCGGGCCGAACCCGCAGTCCAACACCTCGGTCAGCGTCCCCTACTCCTACACGCTCGACGGGGCGAGCTGCGTGCCGGCCGTCGTGCGGCAGACGGCCGGGGCGAACAAGGGCTTGCAGGTGTCGAACGGCAGTTGCACGCCGCAGACGCCGACCCCCACCGTCACGCCCACGGTCACCCCGACCGTCACACCGACCGTCACCCCGACCGTCACGCCCACGCCCGGTGGGACGAACCTCAGCATCGGAGCCGGCTCGGACGGCTCCAGCAAGGCCGACGGGACGAGCTACGGCAACGTGCGGGACGGCAACCTGAGCACCTACTGGTCGCCGTCGGGCTCGACCGGTGACATCTCGATCAAGTGGGGCTCCGCCACTACCGTCTCCAGGGTCGTAATCCGCGAGGCGGCCGGGGCGGAGGGCCGCATCGGAGCGTGGCAGCTCCTCAACGCGGGCAACGGGGCCGTGCTCAAATCGGGCAGCGGGGCCGGGACCATCACGTTCACCCCGGCGTCGCTCAGCAAGATCACCTTCAGGATCACGGGCTCGTCTGCCGCGCCCAGGATCGCCGAGTTCGAGACCTACGCCGGATGAGCGACCGCCCGGGCCCGCCGTGACCGCGGGGCCGGGCGTCGCCCCTCGCTCAGCGGAACAGCGCGTCGTCCAGGGCGAAGTGGATGGACTCGCCGTCCCTCCATCTCTCCGTCCCCGGCCACCACCCGCCGCGGACCCGGGCGGGAATCGTGAACCCGTCGAACGTCCCCTCCTCGACGCATTCCATACCGAAGGCATGCTCGTGGTAGGCGGTGCCGCCGGGAGCGCCCCACCGGGTCGTGGTGACGCTGTCCAGCCGCCCGTCCGGCGCGACGGCCAGCGTCACCTCGTGGTCCTCACCGCCGATCGGCATGGCGGCGACCGCGTGGCGCTCGTCCAGGGCCTTCCAGCGGACGCGCGGATCGAGCGCGGCGGCGGGCGCGAGGACGAGCTCGCAGGCGAGCCGCCCGGCGGCGCCGCGGGTGACGTCGGGCCCGCCGCCCGTCACCATCGGGAAGGCGCCGAACATCCGCCAGCGGGTCTCACCGGCTCCCGCCCGGTACCGGTCGAGGCCGCGCACCGACGTCATCCCGAGCGAGGCGGTTCCCGCCCAGACGTAGCCTTCCAGCGGGAGCAGGGCCTCATTGGCGTGGAAGCGGTGCCACTCGCCGAGCCTGATCGTGCCCCGCATGCTCAGGACGACCGCCCGCAGCAGGGGCGTGCCCGGCTCGATGGCGTGCAGCAGCCAGCGTCGCGCCGGTTCCGGCAGCAGCCCGGCCAGGTCGGGGTCGAAGGCGGGTGGCCGCCGCGTGGGGCGTTGCAGCAGGTCCCAGTCCTGGCGGGCCTGCTCGGTGAGGCGGGGCGGGGCGAGGACGACGGTCATGGCCGGCTCCCCTGCGTCTGGATCCGCGTGGTGGTCGTCATCGGCTTGCCTTTCCGAGCCGGACGGGCAGGGCGCGGTGCCCGTTGGAGATGAAGGACTCCATCGGCGCCGGCGGGCCCGCCTCGGCCGCCAGGGCCAGTTCGGGGTAACGGTCGAACAGCGCGGGCAGCGCGACCATCGCCTCCATGCGGGCCAGCGGGGCGCCCACGCAGTGGTGGGCGCCGTGGCCGAAGGAGAGGTGGTCCTTGACCGGGCGGGTGACGTCGAAGCGGCCGGCGTCGGGGCCGTGCACCAGCGGGTCGCGGCCGGCCGCCGCGTAGCAGGCGAGGATCGCCTCACCGGCCCGCAGCGTGACGCCGTCGAGGTCGATGTCCTCGACGGCGTAGCGCAGCGGGATGCTGGCCACGGGCGCCTGGTGGCGCAGGGTCTCCTCGATCACCGCCGCCCAGGTGACCTGGCCGGCGCGGACGAGGCCGAGCTGGTCCGGGTGGGTGAGCAGCTCGAAGACGGCGTTGTCGAGGAGGTTGACCGTGCTCTCGTGGCCCGCGCTGAGGAACAGCGAGAGGGTGTCCACCAGCTCGTCCTCCGACAACCGGGAGCCCCCGTCGCGGGCCGCGATCAGTGCCGAGGACAGGTCGTCGCCGGGGTTCCGCCGCTTCTCGGCGATCAGCCCGCGCAGGATGTGCTGGATGCGCGGGTACGCCTCGGCGGCCTCACGCGGATCGGCCGCGGTGTGGAAGAAGGCGTCGATGCAGCGGCGCAGCCGCTCGCGGGTGTCGTCGTCGGTGACGCCGAACAGCTCGCAGATCACGTGCACCGGGATCGGGTACGCGTAGTGCGCGCGCAGGTCCACGGGCTCGTCGCCGGGCAGCTCGTCCAGCGCCCTGGAAACGATCTCCTCGATCCGGGGCCGCAGCGCGGCGGTGCGCCGGGCGGTGAAGGCGCTGGAGACGAGCCCGCGTAACCGGCGGTGGTCGGAGCCGTAGGCGGTAAACATGTTGCGTGCGCCTACCCACGCGACGAGCTGCCAGTCGGCGGTGACCTCGCCGTCGATCCAGGCGGCCCAGTGCTGGTGCGCGTCCTTGGACACCCGCGGGTCGGTGAGGAGCCGCCGCAGCGGCTCCTGTCCGCACACCGCCCAGGCCGGCACGCCGCCGGGCAGCTCGACGCGTACGGCCGGGCCGAGCGCCCGCAGGCGTGCCGCCTCGGCGTGGATGTCGCGCCCGGCGGGATCGAGGACGAAGGGCCGGTCAGCGGCGGCCTGCTCCGTACGGCCCTCCGTGCGGCCCTCCGCGCGCCCCTCCATGCGGCCCTCCATGCCGGCCCTCCATGCGTCACGCGTCCGCCGGACACGGCGAGCGCCCCTCGCGATTGTCCGCCCGAGGGGCCCGCCGGTCCACAGGGAGGGTCAGGTGGAGCGTGAGAGCAGGTAGGAGCTGAGGCTGCCGCTCCTGAGCCGGTCGGCCACCGACTCGGCGATCTCGCCCACCCGGACGGCGGTGGCGGACAGCAGGGTCGAGGTGAGCCCGTGCGTGTGCTCGCTGGCGCCCTGGACGTACACGCCGCAGCGCAGCGCCGGGGAGGTGACGACCCGGTAGTCGCGGTCCAGCCGCACGCCGCCGCCGGGCAGCCGCTCGCAGAGCCGCCCCACCTCGCCGAGCAGGGTGAGCGGGTCGGACGGCCGGTAGCCGGTGGCGTAGACGATGACGTCGGTCTCCAGCAGGGTGCGCTCGCCGGTGGGCAGGAACTCGACGGTGACCCGCAGCCCGTCCTCGTCGCGCTCGACGTCGGCGAGGCGGGAGGCGTTGAGTATGCGCAGCCGTTCCTTGCCCTGGACCTTCTCCTGGTAGTGGCGGCGGTACAGCTCGTCGATGAGGTCCAGGTCGACCACCGAGTAGTTGGTGGAGGCGTGGTAGTCGCGCAGCCGCGTCTTCACCTCGTCGGGCGCGGAGTAGAAGTGGTCGACCGCGACGGGGTCGAAGATGCGGTTGGCGAAGGAGCTGTCGTCGGCGGGGGTGTAGCCGTACTTGGCGAAGACGGCGCACACCTCGGCTTCGGGGAAGGCGCCGTGCAGGTGCTCGGTCACCTCGGCCGCGCTCTGTCCCGCGCCGACCACCACGATCCTGCGCGGGTCGCGCAGCGCGGGCAGCTTGGCGAGGAGTTCGTCGCTGTGCCAGACGCGGTCGTCGCTCACCATGCCGTCCGGCAGGACCGGTTCGAGGCCGGCGGCGAGGACGAGGTTGCGGGTGCGGCGGGTGACCAGCGTGCCGTCGCCCTGCCGGACCACCACGTCGAGCAGCTCGATCGTGCCGGCCGACTCGACGGGGGTGACGGCGACGACCTCGGAGGCGTACTCGACCTGCTCGGCGAAACGGGCCGCCGCCCATTCGAGGTAGTCGTGGAACTCCACGCGGGACGGGAACATCGTCTTGTGGTTGATGAAGTCGGGCAACCGGCCCTTGTCCTGCAGATAGCAGAGAAAGCTGAATTCGCTGGTCGGATTTCGCATGGTGACCAGGTCTTTCAAAAAGGACACCTGCATGGTCGTGCCTTCCAGCAGCATGCCCCGATGCCAGCCGAAGGCGGGCTGTTTCTCGAGGAACACCGCGTCGAGCAGGTCGCCCGTCCGCGTCTGCCGTTCCCGTAGCGCGATCGCCAGGGCGAGGTTGGACGGCCCGAAGCCGATGCCTACGAGGTCGTGGACGTGCTGCTCCGCTGAGGACATGAACGCCTTTCCGCCGGTACGAAACAGGGGTGGAGACCTTGCCCAAATTAGGTTAGCCTGGCCTAATTAAGGTGAGCCTAACCTAATCCGATCGCCCCGACAAGGAGGCACCATGCGGGTCGTGATGTTCGGCTACCAGACCTGGGGTCATCGCACGCTCCAGGCACTTCTGGATTCCGCGCACGAGGTCGTGCTGGTGGTCACGCACCCCAGGAGCGAGCACGCCTACGAGAGGATCTGGAGCGACTCGGTGGCCGAGCTGGCACTGGCGCACGACGTCCCCGTGCTGCTGCGCAACCGGCCCGACGACGAGGAGCTCATGGCCCGGCTGAAGGAGGCCGAGCCGGACCTCATCGTCGCCAACAACTGGCGGACCTGGATCCCGCCGGAGATCTTCAACCTCCCCCGCCACGGCACCCTCAACGTGCACGACTCGCTGCTGCCCGCCTACGCCGGCTTCTCCCCGCTGATCTGGGCGCTGATCAACGGCGAGCAGGAGGTCGGGGTCACCGCGCACATGATGGACGAGGAGCTGGACGCCGGCGACATCGTCGTGCAGCGGGCCGTGCCCGTCGGCCAGAAGGACACCGCCACCGACCTGTTCCACCGCACGGTCGACCTGATCGCGCCGATCGTCACCGAGGCCCTCGACCTCATCGCCTCGGGCCGGACCGCCTGGACGCCGCAGGACAGGTCGAAGGCCAGCTTCTTCCACAAGCGCTCGATCGAGGACAGCAACATCGACTGGAACTGGCCGGCCGAGGACATCGAGCGCCTGGTCCGCGCCCAGTCCGACCCGTATCCGAACGCCTTCACGCACTACCGGGGCGAGCGGATCCGGGTGCTCAAGGCGTCGGTGTCGCGGGGGATCTACGGGGGCACGCCGGGGCGGGTGTTCATCCGCGAGGGCGACGGGGTGGTGATCGTCGCGGGCGCCGACGCCCGTCGCGGGCGCAGCCACGGGCTGGTGATCGAGCGCGTCCGTACGGAGGACGGCACGAGCCTGCCCGCCACCGAGGTGTTCAGGACCATGGGCGGCTACCTGACCCGCCACCCCGCCACCTGAGAGCCGCGCGGCGGCCCGACGGCCCCGGGCCGCCGCGCGCCACCTAGGCGTCGCCCGTGAGTACCCAGGCGACGTCCCGCAGCAGCGCGTGCCGCCAGGCCGCCCGATCGTGCCCCGAGGGCGAGCGCGACACCCGCACCGTCGCGCCCGCCTGCCCGGCCAGGCTCTCGACCAGCTCGCAGTGCGGCAACATCCGCCCCTCGTGCTCCCCCACGTCGAACGCCACCCGCAACCCGGACAAGTCAGGCCGCTCCCGCAGGCGTGCCGCGACGGCGCCACCGGCCGGGCCGTCCATCGGGTCAGCCAGGCCGGCGACGCCTGGCCCCCACCAGAACGACGGCGACTGGCAGGCGAGCCCCGTGACCAGCCCGGGAAACTCCAGCGCCGCGTACATCGCGCTCAGCCCGCCGAGGCTCTGCCCCGCGACCACCATCCGCGGCAGCGAGGCGGGCACCCCGCAGCCCGCCACCAGCGGCAGCAATTCGTCCCTGATCGCCTCCCACAGCTCGGGCCTGCACGCGAACTCGGCCTCCCTGTCCCTGGCGGGCACGAAGACGAGCGTGACGGGAGGCAGGTCCC
The DNA here is from genome assembly GCF_008086045.1 of Nonomuraea sp. PA05. GTDB lineage: Bacteria > Actinomycetota > Actinomycetes > Streptosporangiales > Streptosporangiaceae > Nonomuraea > Nonomuraea monospora. Next base: position 213,047 of record NZ_VSEY01000012.1, read on the forward strand.
CCGCGGCGACGGCCGAGTCGAACGCGGTCATGGCGGGGTGCAGGTACAGCCAGTCGTCCCCGTCCAGCAGCAGCACGACCGGCCCGCCGCCGCCCGCCGGGTGCACGCGCACGCTGCGCCGCCCGCCGAGCCGTTCGCTGGTCCAGCGCAGGCGGGCGGGCGGGAGCGGCAGGACGTCGGCGGCGCCGACGGCGGCCCAGTGCGGCTGCGGCGGCGCGTCGGGGGCGGCGGCGATGGACAGGTCGCCGCCCGCGCCCACCGGGTTGAGCGGGTCGGCGCAGGCGGCGTCTCCGGCGCGCAGGCGGTAGGTGACCCGCAGCCGCGCGGGCACCGCCACCTCGGCGTACCAGCAGTCCGTGTCGCCCCACCGGCGCAGCGGGACGGGCGGCGACCAGCTCTCGAAGTCGAGAGTCGCGGATGATCCGCGCCACAGGAACAGCGCCGTCCAGCCGCCCGCGCCGTCGGGCGCCCACGCGGGTGAGGCCGCGGCCGCCCAGAACGCGTCGGTGCCCGGTTCGCCGGGTAAGTCGAATTCGGCGAAGGTGTCGTGCATGCGGCCCGTCCTTACGGTCGTAGCGTTAAGCAAGGTTAGCCTTACCTAATATCAGCATGTTACGGTTTCCCTGGCTCGGCGAGTGTGCAGCGGACAGCGAGGGACTCCGGATGCTCTACCAGGCAACGACTGTGACGACGCCCCCGTGGCGATCACCGGTGGCGCCGTCCGCCGCGGCGTGGATGTGAGCGCCGTAGAGACCCGGGCCCCGGCGATCCTGGCCACGGCGAGCGGCCGCGAGGCCACCCGCTGGGTCGTCGCCGCCTGCCGTGAGGCCCCGTGGCTGACGGCCGCCGCCGCGCTCACCACGGTCGCCGGCGCGGCGCTCCAGGTGCTGCCCCTGCTGCTGCTCGGCCGGGTGGTGGACGGGGTGACGGCGGGCGAGCCGCAGTCGATCCTGGTCACGATCGGGGTGCTGCTGGTCGCTGCCGCGCTGCTCGGGGCGGCGGCCACCGCGGCGTCGGCGTACCTGATCGGGCGGCTCGGCGCGGAAATGCTGGCGCGGTTGCGGGAAGGCGCCGTACGGGCCGTGCTCGGCATGCCGAGCGCCCGGATCGAGCAGGTCGGGCACGGCGACGTGCTGTCCAGGGTCGGCGACGACGTGGCCGTGGTGTCGAAGGGCATCCGGCAGGCCGTGCCCACGGTGCTGTCCTCGGGGGTGCTGGTCGCGGTCGCCACGGTGGGCATGTTCGGGCTGGACTGGCGGCTCGGGCTGGCGGGCGCGGGGGCGCTGCCCGCGTACGCGCTGGCGCTGCGCTGGTACCTGCCCCGCTCCGCGCCGCTCTACCGGGCGCAGCGGGAGGCCCAGGCCGACCGCGCGCAGGCGCTGATCAGCGGGCTGAACGGGATCGACACCGTGCGCGCCTACCGGCTGGAGGGCGTCTTCCGCGAGCGGGTCGCCCGCGAGTCGTGGCGGGTGCGCGATCTCGGCATCGAGGTGTTCCGCTTCTTCGGCCGGTTCGTCGGCAGGGAGAACCGGGCCGAGTTCATCGGGCTGGTCCTGATCATCGTGACGGGGTACGTGCTGCTGGAGGCCGGCGCCGTCACCCTGGGCGAGGCGTCGGTGGCGCCGCTGCTGTTCCACCGGCTGTTCAACCCCCTGGGCGCCATCATGTTCACCTTCGACGAGGCGCAGAAGGCGGGCGCGAGCCTGACCCGGCTGGTCGGGGTGCTGAGCGAGTCCACCGAGGAGCGGCTGGTGGGCGAGGCGGCCGTCACGCCGGCGGGCGCCGGGCCGTACCCCGTGAAGGTGGAGGGGCTGACGTTCGGCTACCCCGGGTCCGAGCGTCCGGTCCTGCTGGACGTGGACCTGGAGATCCCGGCGGGCCGTTCGCTCGCGCTGGTGGGCGCGACCGGCGCGGGCAAGTCGACGCTGGCGGCGCTGATCGCGGGCATCGGCACCCCGCAGGCCGGGTCGGTGCGCATCGGCTCGACCGACCTGGCCGACCTGGACGAGGCAGGGGCGCGTGTCCTGGCGAGCATCCTGACGCAGGAGACGCACGTGTTCTCCGGCTCGCTCGCCGACGACCTGCGGCTGGCCGCGCCGGAGGCGACGGACGCCGAGTTGTGGGACGCGCTGCGCACGGCGGGCGCGGGCACGTGGGCCGCGGCGCTGCCCGGCGGGCTGGACACGGTGGTCGGCGAGGGCGGCGAGCGGCTGGACGGCACCAGGGTCGCGCAGCTCGCGCTGGCCCGGCTGGTCCTGGGCCGGGCGCCGGTGGTGGTGCTGGACGAGTCGACCGCGGAGGCGGGCAGCCAGGGCGCCGCCGAGCTGGAGCGGGCCGTGCTGGCGGCGTGCCGGGGGCGTACCGCGCTGTTCGTGGCGCACCGGCTGACGCAGGCGATGGCGGCCGACCGCATCGCCGTGCTGGACGCGGGCCGCGTGGTGGAACAGGGAACGCATGAGGAGCTCGTCGCCCTGGACGGCCGCTACGCGCGGCTGTGGCGGGCGTGGCGAGACGCCGGCTAGGCGATCAGATGGAGGTTACCGAAAGGGATGGCTGAGTCTGCGATGTTGGAACCAAGCGCTCGTCTCGTCACGCTTTCTTCCGCACGGCTGGCCGGCCTGCGCCGGCGGATCGGCGAACATCCCGACAGGACCCTGGCGGAAGCGTGCGCCATCGGGCTGGCGTACTGGGCGGGCCGCGCCCCTGACGGCCTGGCCCCCGGCACGCTCTTCACCGACGTGATCGGCTGGGCGGGCGGCGGCGGGCGCGCGCCCGCGGGCTGGGAGGTGGCCGACGACGGGCGGAGCATCGCCGTCCCCGAGGGCGTGGCGGCGGCCGACGCGCAGCTCGCGCTGGACGACCTGGCCGACTTCCCCGACCGGCCGCTCGGCACCATCGCCCCGTCCAGCCTGGCGGACCGGCTGCGCACCCTGGCGGAGTGGAACGACACCAGGGCAGAGCGGGACCGCCCGACCATCGTGGAGCTGTTCCGCGAGCAGGTGCGGGCCAGGCCGGACGCCGTCGCCGTCGTGGACGAGCACCGCTCGCTGACCTACCGCGAGACCTCCGCCCTGGCGAGCCAGCTCGCCCGGCACCTGATCGGCCGCGGGCTCACCGCCGAGCAGGTCGTCGGCATCTCGCTGGAGCGCTCTGCCGACATGGTGATCGGCCTGCTGGGCGTGCTCATGGCCGGGTGCGCGTTCGTGCCGCTCGACCCGCGCTGGCCGGCCGCGCGCCGGGCGGTGGTCATCGCAGACGCCGGGCTCGTCGCGCAGCTCAACCGCACGGGCGAGCACGCCGGGGGCGAGCCGGAGGCGGTGGCCGTCGATCTCGCCGGCTGGCGGTACGGCTCCTACCCCGCCGAGGACCCGGAGGTCGCCATCGCCGGGCCCGCCCTGGCCTACGTGATCTTCACGTCGGGTTCGACGGGACGGCCCAAGGGCGCGATGATCCGGCACGAGGCGATCAGCGAGCGGCTGCTGTGGCAGGCCGGCGAGATCCTGCGCTTCGGCACCGACGACGCGGCGCTGTTCAAGGCGCCGCTGTCGTTCGACATCTCCATCAACGAGATCTTCCTGCCGCTGGTGCGCGGCGGCAGGCTGGTGGTGCTGCGGCCCGGCGGCGAACGCGACCCGCACCACCTGCTGAGCGTGATCGCCGAGCAGCGCGTCACGTTCACCTACCTCGTGTCGTCCATGCTGGACGTGCTGCTGGAGATGGCGGGCGACTCCGGGCGGCTGGACAGCCTGCGGCACGTGTGGTGCGGCGGCGAGGTGCTCACCCCCGAGCTGTACGAGCGGTTCCGCAAGCTGCTCGGCATCCCCCTCTACCACGGCTACGGCCCGGCGGAGACGACGATCGGCGTCTCGCACGTGATCTACCGGGGCGCGGCGGAGCGCCTGACCACCTCGATCGGCAAGGCCAACCCCAACACCGAGCTGTACGTGCTGGACGACGAGCTGCGCCCGGTCCCTGTCGGGGTCGGCGGCGAGCTGTACGTGGGCGGCTTCCTCCTGGGGCGCGGCTACGTCGGCGCGCCCGGCCTGACCTCCTCCCGTTTCGTGGCCAACCCCTTCGCGCCGGACGGCTCCCGCCTCTACCGGACCGGCGACCTGGCGCGCTTCACCCCGGACGGTTCGCTGGACTTCCTCGGCCGGGCCGACAACCAGATCAAGATCCGCGGCATGCGGCTGGAGCTGGAGGACGTCGAGGCCGGGCTCACCGAGCATCCGGGCGTGCGCCACGCGTGCGTCGTGGCGAAGAAGAACACCGCCGGCGGCACCTATCTGGTGGGCTACGTGATCCCGGCGGCGGGCAGCGAGGGCCTGCGTCCTGACGAGGTCACCACCTGGGCCGCGGCGAACATGGTCGACTACATGGTGCCCGCGCACGTCGTGGTGATGACGGCGTTCCCGCTCACCGAGAACGGCAAGCTGGACCGGCGCGCGCTGCCCGAGCCGCCGGCCGTCACCGGCCCGATCACCGCACCCGTCACCGAGGAGGAGCGGGTGGTGTGCGCGGCGGTCGCGTCCGTGCTGGGTCTGGACAGAGTGGGTGTGGACGGCAACTTCTTCCAGCTCGGCGGCGACAGCCTGCTGGCGATCTCGCTGCTGGGCGCGCTGCGCGAGGCGGGCCTGCACGTCACCGCGACGGAGATCTTCACCAGCGTCACCATCGGCGCGCTGGCGGCGGTGGCCAGGCGCGAGGACGACTCCGCCACCGACCACGAGGACGTCGCGACCGGCCCCGTCACGGGCTCGCCCATCGTGCGCTGGCTCGGCGAGACCACCGAAGCGGTGGACGGCTTCGCCCAGTCGGTCGTGCTGAACACCCCGGCGGACCTGACGGCCGAGGCGCTCGGCGAGATCCTCGCCGCCGTGGCCAGGCGGCACGACATGCTGCGGGCCAGGCTGACGCGCGGCGACCGCTGGGGCTTCGACGTCCCGGAGGCCGGTGGGGCGGCGGCCAGGTGGCAGGAGAGCGACCGGCCGCTCGGCGAGTGCGCCGGCCTCGCCGTCTCCGCCCTGGATCCGGACGGCGGCACGATGCTGGCCGCCGTCTGGCGGCGCGCGGCCCGGCAGCTCGTCGTGGCGGCGCACCACGTGGTGATCGACGGCGTGTCCTGGCGGATCCTGATGGACGACCTCTCCACGGCGTGGCGGCAGCTCACGTCGGGCGCGCCGATCGAGCTGCCCCCGGTGCGCACGTCGTTCCGGCGCTGGACGCAGTTGCTGGAGGGGACGCCGTTCGACGCGGACCTCGCCCACTACCGGCGTCCCCTTCCCGCCGAGGACCGGCCGGTCGGCAGGCGCCCGTTGTCCGGAGCCGACACCGTCGCCCGCGAGCGGGTGCGCGTCGTCACCGCCGGGCCCGAGGTCACCGCGGCGCTGCTGGGCGAGATCCCCGCCCGGTTCCACGCCGGGGTGAACGACGTGCTGCTGACCGCGCTGGCCGTCGCCCTCGCCCGGTGGCGGCGCGACCTGGGGCAGGATCAGACGTTCGCGCACATCGAGCTGGAGGGGCACGGCAGGGAGGCGCGGCACGTGGCGCGGCACGTGGCGGGGCCCGAGCCGGACCTGTCGCGGACCGTCGGCTGGTTCACCACGCTGTTCCCGGTGGTCGTGGACCCCGGCGCGGCGGCCGACCTCACCGATCCCGGCTACCTGGCCGCCGCGCTGAAGGCGGTCAAGGAGGACCTCGCCCGGGTGCCGGGCAACGGCCTGTCCTACGGCGTGCTGCGCTACCTGGCCGGCGCCGCGTTCGACGCGCCCGCGCCGCAGGTGCTCTTCAACTACCTGGGCCGCTTCGAGGCGGGCACGTCCGGGGATTGGCAGCTCGCGGGCGCCACCGGGCAGCTCGGCGAGCGGCGCGACCCCGCGATGCGGCTGCCGCGGGCCCTGGAGTTCAACGCGATCGCCGAGCCAGGGCCGACCGGCGCGTACGAGCTGGCCACCGCCATCTCCTGGCCGGAGGGCGTTTTCAGTGAGGACGACGTCGCCACGATCGGCGCGTACTTCCTGGCCGCCCTCGCGGGCCTGGCCGCGCTCGACCAGGGCGGCCACTCCCCCAGCGACTTCCGGCCGCTGACCCTGACCCAGGCCGACGTGGACGCCCTCGACGGCCCGGCCCTGCGCGACCTGCTGCCGCTCACCCCGCTGCAGGAGGGCCTGTACTTCCACTCGGTCTTCGACGACGACTCGGCGGGCAGCTACGTCGAGCAGCAACTGCTGACGCTGGACGGCGACGTGGACGCCGACCGGCTGGCCGCGGCGGCCACCCGGCTGCTCACCCTCTACCCGAACCTGGCCGCGCGGTTCGTGGCGCTCGACGACGGGCGGGTCATCTCGGTGCTGGAGAGCGGCGCGGTCGCGCCGTTCAGCACGCTCGACCACCCCGGCATGACGGACGAGGAGATCCGCGACCACGCCGAACGCGACCGCCGCGCCGGATTCGACCTGGCCACCGGCCCGCTCATGCGGTACACGCTCATCCGGGCGGCCTCCGGCGGGCACGTCCTCGTGCAGACCGTGCACCACATCATCGCCGACGGCTGGTCGGTGCCGGCCATGCTGCGCGCGCTGCTGGCCGAGTACCACGCGCCGGGCAGCGTGCGTCCGCTCGGCGGCTTCCCCGCCTACGTGCGGTGGCTCGCCGGGCGCGACGACGAGGCGAGCGACCGGGTGTGGCGCGAACAGCTCGCGGGCCTGCCCGGCCCCTCGCTGGTCGCCGAGGGTCACACCCCGTCCGGCCGGTACGCCGACACCGCCGTGCGCCCGGACCACGACCTCGACGCCGCCGCCCGGTCGGCCGGGGTTCCGCTGAGCGTCGCCGTGCACGCCGCCTGGGCGCTCACCCTGGGCGGCATCCTGCACAGCCGGGACGTCGTCTTCGGCTCCACCGTGTCAGGGCGGGACGCGCAGGTGCCCGGCATCGAGGACATGGTGGGACTGTTCATCAACACGATCCCCGTGCGCGTCCGGTGGGGCGGCGGCACGACGGCGGGTGAGCTGCTCGGGGCGGTGCGGGAGCATCAGAGCGCCGTGCTGCCGCACCAGCACGTGTCGCTGGCCAGGATCGGGCGGCAGGCCGGGGGCGGGCCGCTGTTCGACACGCTGGTGGTGTTCGACGTGGCCACCGACGTGAGCGGGCTGCGCGGGGATTCGCTGGCCATCACCGGGGTCGTGAACGAGGGGGCGCCGCACTATCCGCTGACGCTGGTGGTGGAGCGCGCGCCGGACGGGGGCGCGCGGTTCAACCTGATCTATGACGGGGAGCTGGCGCGAGAGGCTGACGCGCGGGCGATCCTGGGCACGTTCACGCGTGCGCTGAGCGGGCTGCTCACCCGGCCGGACGACCTGGCGGGCGACCTGTCGGGCGGCGACCGGCGGCGGGCCCCGATCGCGGCCCCGATCGCGGCCCCGATCGCGGCCCCGGCGGCGGCGCACGGCGAGTCGCCCGGCCTCTCCCCGGCGGCGCACGGCGAGTCGCCCGGCCTCTCCCCGGCGACGCTGGGCGGCTTGTTCGACGCCGCCGCACGCAGGAACCCCGCCGCCACCGCCGTCACCCAGTGCGCGCTGGACGGCAGCACCCGCTCACTCACCTACGCCGAGCTGGCACAGGCCAAGGACCACCTGGCCGCCGCACTGCGCGCAGCCGGTGCCGGGCCGGGCGAACGGGTCGCCGTCGCCCTCCCCCGCTCCGCCGAACAGGTCGCCGCGCTGATCGCCGTCGTCACCGCCGGCGCCGCCTACGTCCCCCTGGACACGGCCTACCCGGACGAACGGCTCCAGTACGTCCTCACCGACGCCGCCCCCCAGGTCATCCTCGTGGACCACCACCAGCGCGACCGCCTCACGGAGCTGGCGGCCAGGGCGGGCATCCAGGCCCGCGTGCTCGTCCAAGGAGAAGAACCGCACGCCACCACGGACGGACCGGAGGCCGCCCCGCACGACCCGGCGTACGTGATCTACACCTCGGGCTCGACGGGCAGGCCCAAGGGCGTCGTCGTCCCGCACTCCAGCGTGCTGGCGCTGCTCGCGAACACCCGCCACGACCTGCGGTTCGGCCCGGACGACGTGTGGGTGCAGTTCCACTCCGCCTCCTTCGACTTCGCGGTGTGGGAGCTGTGGGGCGCGCTCGCGCACGGCGGCGAGCTGCTGGTGCCCGAGTACGGGCTGACCCGCTCCCCCGTCGACTTCCACCGCCTCCTGCGCGAGCGCGGCGTCACCGTGCTCAACCAGACGCCGTCGGCGTTCTACCAGCTCATCGAGGCCGACCGGCACGCCGGCGAGCCGCTCACCTCGCTGCGCGTGATCGTCTTCGGTGGCGAGGCGCTGGATCTGGGCCGGTTGCGCGGCTGGGTCGATCGGTACGGCGCCGCCTCGCCTGAGCTGGTCAACATGTACGGCATCACCGAGACCACCGTGCACGTCACCCACCGGGTGCTGACCGGCGAGGACTTCGCGGCCCGCGACGACGTCAGCCCCATCGGCGGCCCGATCCCCGGCCTGGTCACGTACCTGCTCGACGACCGGCTGCGGCCGGTGCCGCCCGGCCAGGCAGGCGCCATCTACGTCGCCGGCGAGCAGGTGTCGCTCGGCTACCTGGGCAGGCCGGAGCTCACCGCGAGCCGGTTCGTGGCGGACCCGTTCGCGGGGGACGGCTCGCGCATGTACCACACGGGTGACCTGGCGCGGCGGACGCTCGGCGGCGAGCTGGTCTTCGCCGGACGGGCCGACGACCAGGTGCAGCTCAAGGGGTTCCGGGTGGAGCTCGGCGAGGTGGAGAGCGCGATCAGGGAGCTCGGCGGGGTGGTGGACGCGGCCGTCACGGTGGCGGACAGCGGCGATCACCTGGTCGCGCATGTGGTGGGTGAGGCCGCCGGTGACGTGGCGGGGCTGCTGGCGGTGAAGCTGCCCGCGTACATGGTGCCGGGGCGGGTCCTTTCGGTGAACGCCCTGCCGCTGACGGTCAACGGCAAGCTGGACCGGCAGGCGTTGCGGGAACACGCGGCCCGCGCCGAACCCGGCGGAGCCGTCGCGCCGGGCGCGCAGGGCTCCCCGGCGCTCGCCACGCTGACCGGCATCTTCGCCGAGGCCCTTCCCGGCTCCGGCGCGGACGCCGACACCGACTTCTTCATGGCAGGCGGCGACAGCATCATCGCCATCGCCGTGGTCAACCGCGCCAGAGCCCTCGGCCTGCCGATCTCCCCCAGGGACGTCTTCCTCCACAAGACACCCCGCGCCCTCGCCGCGACCCTCGCCGCCCACACACCGAGCACCACGACACCGGCCCCGGCCCGCTCCGGGAACGGCCCGCTGGCCCCGACGCCGATCATCCTCCGGCAACGCGAGCTGGGCGGCTCCCTCGCCCGCTTCGCCCAGGCCAGAACGCTGACGGCCCCAGAGGGCACCGGCTTCCAAGACGCGCAGCGAGCCGCCGACGCCGTGGTGTCCGCCCACCCCGTCCTCCGCCTCCGCCTGCGCACCGGGCACGGGGTGTGGACGCTGCGCACCGACCCCACCACGGAGGTCGCCGTCGTCCGCACGGACGCGGCCGACGCCACGACGGCGGCGAACGAGGCGGCGGGACGGCTCGACCCCGAGGCCGGGCAGGTGATCGCGTTCTCGTGGCTGGAGACGAGCCGCACCCTGGTGATCACCGCACACCATCTCGCCGTGGACGCGGTCTCCTGGCTGATCCTGCTGGACGACCTGAACGCCGCCCTGCGCGGGACGCCCCTGCCACCGCCCACCACCTCCTACGCCGAGTACGCCGACGCGCTGGCGGCACAGTCGGCCCAGACGATCGACGACCTCGGCCACTGGCTGGAGACGCTCGAAGCGCCCCCGCTGCTGCCCGTGGCGAGCGGGTCGCGGGAGATCGCGGTGGAGCTGGCGCCCGAGCTGTCGGCCCAGGTGACGCGTACCGCGCCCGCCGCGCTCGGCGTCGGCCTCACCGAGCTGCTGTGCGGCGCGCTGCGGGCCGCGCTCACCCACGTCCAGGCGTCGCCCGCCGATCTGGCGATCGAGCTGGAGCGGCACGGCCGCGTCCCGGTGCTCGGCCACCACGACTACACCCGTACGGTCGGCTGGTTCACCGCGATCGCGCCCGTGCGGCTGTCCCCGCACACCGACCCGGTCGCGGCGGCCCGCGAGCTGGCCCGGCGGCAGCCGGACGAGCGCGGGCACGCCGGCTACGGACGGCTCAGGTACCTCAACCCGCAGACCGCCCCGCTGCTGGCCGCCCGCCCGCAGGTGCTGTTCAACTACCTGGGCCCGGCCAGTGAGTCCGCGGCGGTGCGGATCACCGGCGGCGACCAGGGCAGCCCGTACGCCGTCGAGGTGAACGCCTGGCTCGACACCGCCACGGGGAGCCTGCGCGCCACGTTCACGCTGGCCGACGGCGTACCCGGCGAGCTGGCCGGGCACTGGCGGCGCGCGCTGGAGCGCGTCGCGGACGCGTGCGCCGCGGCGGAGCGCACGGCGCCGGTGACGCCGCTGCAACGCGGCCTGTACTTCCAGGCCCAGCTCACCGGCCCGGCCGGGCACTACGTCGCCCAGAGCTACTTCACCTTCGACCGGCGGCTGGACGCCGGCGCGCTGGCCGAGGCGATGGCGTACGTGATCGCCAGGCACCCGTCCGTGGGCGCCGGTTTCAGCACCGACGCCGACGGCAACCCGGTCCAGGTGCTCGCGGCGGGACGGCGGGCCGAGGTCCGCACGGTGGAGCTGCCGGACGAGGCGGCGGCGGAAGCGCTGTGCGCGCGGGACCGCGACACGGGCTTCGACCCCGGCGAGGCGCCGCTGATCCGGCTGACGGTGGTGCGGCTGCCCGGCCACGACGGCCTGCTGCTGAGCTACCACCTGCTGCTGTGGGACGGCTGGTCGCGCGAGATCGTGCTGCGGGAGCTGTTCGACGCCTACGCGGCCGTCGTCGCCGGGCAGCCGCCGGTCCCGGTGCCGGCCACGCCGAGCTTCGAGGAGCACGCCAGGGCGCTGGCCGCCAGGGACGTCGCCGTGTCCGAGCGCTTCTGGGCGGAGCACCTGGCGGGCCTGCCCGGCCCGACGCTGCTCGCCGGCCCGGCGCCGTCGCTGCCGGACGAGCTGCCGCCCGCGCTCGTGCACACGCTGACGGCGGAGCGGTCGCGGCTGCTGCGGGAGGCGGCCAGGGCGCACGGCGTCACGCTGAACTCGGTGCTGACCGGCGCGTTCGGCCTGCTGCTCGGCGCGCACACCGGACGCTCGGACGCGGTGTTCGGCGTGACCGTCTCAGGCAGGGAGGGCGAGGGCCTGTCCGGCATCGTCGGCGTGCTGCTCAACACCGTCCCCATGTGGACGAGGGCCAGGCCGGGCGACACGGTGCGCGAGTACCTGTCGGGCGTGCAGGCGGCCAGGGTGGCGGCGATGGAGCACGAGCACCTGGGGCTCGGCGAGATCCAGCGCGGCAGCGGGCACGACACCCTCTTCGACAACCTGTTCGTGCTGCAGAACTTCCTGGACCTGGATGCGTTCGCCGAGCGGAACGCCCGCCACGGCATCGTCGCCGAGCGGGCCGACGACTCCACGCACTACCCGTTCACCTGGGTCGTCACGCCGGGCGAGCAGCTCACGGTCAAGCTGGAGTACCGCGACAGGGACACCGCGCGCGCCCGCCGGCTCCTCGACGACTACCTGCGTGTGCTCGGCGACCTGGCCCGGTGGAGCGGCCCCGTGGGCGCGCTGCCCGGCCTGGGCCCCGTGCCGTCGCCGGTCGAGCGCACCGGCATCGGCACCGACACGGTGGTGGACCGGTTCGACCTGGCGGCCGACCGCGATCCGGACCGGGTCGCGCTCGTCTCGCACGGCCGCAGCATGACGTTCGCGCAGTTGCGGGACCGCAGCCGGGCGGTGGCCGGGGTGCTCGCCGGCCGCGGCCTCGGGCCTGAGACGACGGTGGGGCTGGCGATCCCGCGTTCGCTGGACTCGATCGTGGCGCTGTTCGCCGTGCTGCGGGTGGGGGCGGCGTACGTGCCGCTGGAGCTGGACCACCCCGACGAGCGGATCGCCGCGATCGTCGCGGACGCCCGCCCTGACGTGATCCTCACCGTCAGCTCCGTCTCGCCCCGGCTCAGCGGCGAGCTGATCGAGCTGGACCGGCCGCTGCCGGAGGCCGAGCCGTTCGTGACGTTCGCGCCCGGCGACCCGGACCGCCTGCGGCACCCCGCGTACACGATCTACACCTCAGGCTCGACCGGCAAGCCGAAGGGCGTGGTGACGGAGTACGCCGGGCTCACCAACATGCTGATCAACCATCAGCGCCGGATCTTCGAGCCGGTGCTGGCGGAGCACGGCCACCGGGTGTTCCGGATCGCGCACACCGTGTCGTTCGCGTTCGACATGTCGTGGGAGGAGCTGCTGTGGCTGGCGGACGGTCACGAGGTGCACGTCTGTGACGAGGAGCTGCGGCGCGACGCGCCCCGCCTGGTCGAGTACTGCCTCGACCACGGGATCGACGTCATCAACGTGACCCCCACCTACGCGCAGCAACTGGTCGCGGAGGGCCTGCTGGACGACCCGGCGCGGCGTCCGCCGCTGGTGCTGCTGGGCGGCGAGGCGGTCACCCCCGGGTTGTGGCGGCGGCTCGCCGAGACCGAGGGGACGGTCGGCTACAACCTGTACGGCCCCACCGAGTACACCATCAACACCCTCGGCGTCGGCACGTTCGAGTGCCCGGACCCGGTGGTGGGCGTGCCCATCGACAACACCGCCGTGTACGTGCTGGACGCCTGGCTGCGGCCGGTGCCGGACGGCGTGCCCGGCGAGCTGTACGTGTCGGGCGTCGGCATCGCCCGCGGCTACCTCGGGCAGCCCGGCCAGAGCGCGCACCGGTTCGTCGCGTGCCCGTTCGGCGAGCCAGGCGAGCGCATGTACCGCACGGGCGACCTCGTGCTGCGGCGGCCCGACGGGAACCTGATGTATCTGGGCCGCACCGACCAGCAGGTCAAGATCCGGGGGCACCGGGTCGAACTGGGCGAGGTGGAGGCGGCGTTCGCGGCGCACCCGGCCGTGCGGTTCGCCGCCGCGGTCGCCCAGTCCGATCCGCAGGTGGACGGCGCGTACCGGCTGGCCGCCTATCTCGTCCTGGAAGAGGCGGACCTGGCCGCCGTGGCCGCCGAGGTGGGGGCGGGGCTGCCCGACTACCTGCGGCCCACCCACTATGCTCAGGTGGACGCCATCCCGCTGACCGTCAACGGGAAGGCCGACACCAAGGCGCTGCCGGAGGCCAAGCCGCTGGGCGCGCTGACCACGTCGGCCGAGCGCGGCCCGGCGACCGGCACGGAGAGGGCGGTGTGCGAGCTGTTCGCCGAGGCACTGGACCTGGACGACGACGAGGTGAGCGCGGTGAGCGACTTCGTGTCCCTCGGCGGGCACTCCATGCTGGCGGTGCGGCTGGTCGGGCTGCTCCGCCGCGAGTACGGGCCCGTGGTCACCATCCGCGACCTGTTCGCGCTGCGTACCCCCGAAGCGATCGCCGGGCACCTCGATGAACAGCACCTCGATGAGCACTGACCGGGCAGAGCCCCGCACCGGCTCCCGGATCCTCAGGACCGCGCTGCGGCGCAACGCGGGCGCCATGGCGGGCGGCACCCTGCTCATGGGGCTGTACCAGGCGGGCGAGACCGCGTTCCCGATCGCGCTCGGCCTGATCGTCGAGCACGCGCTGCAGGATCGCAGCCTCGGCGCGCTCGGCTGGTCGATCGCGGCGCTGGCCGTGATCATCACGACGGTGTCGCTGTCGTGGCGGTTCGGGATGCGCATCCTGCAGAAGGCCAACACGACCGAGGCGCACCGCTGGCGGGTGCTGGTCGCCGACCGCGGGCTGCAGCCGGTGGCCAGGGACACGGACCTGAAGTCCGGCGAGGTGCTGACCATCGCCACGGAGGACGCCGACCAGACCGCCGACATCATCGAGGTGGTGCCGCTGCTGATCAGCTCGCTGGTCGCGGTGGTGATCACGGCGGTCGCGCTGGGCATCGCGAGCCTCTGGCTGGGGGCGCTGGTGATCGTGGGCACCGTCGCGATCCTGACCATCCTCAGCGTGCTGTCCAGGCGGATCGGCGAGGGCACCCGCGAGCAGCAGGCGCGGGTCGCGCGGGCGGGCGCCAAGGTCGCCGACCTGATCTCCGGCCTGCGCCCGCTGCACGGGTTCGGCGGCAACCACGCGGCGTTCCTGACGTACCGGAAGGTCAGCGCCGAGGCGAAGGACCAGGCGATCAGCGTCGCCAGGATCAACGGCGCGTACGCCGGGGCGGCGCTGGCGCTCAACGCGATCCTCGCCGCCGCCGTCACCCTGGCGGCGGGCTGGCTGGCCCTGAGCGGCCGGATCAGCATCGGGCAGCTCGTCATGGCGGTGGGGCTGGCGCAGTTCATCATCGAGCCGCTCAAGCTGTTCTCGGAGATGCCGAAGTACGTGATGATCGCGCGGGCGTCCGCGGACCGGATGGCGCTGGTGCTGGCCGCTCCCCCGGTGATGACGCCGGGCGCCGAACGGCCGGCCGCGGACGGCGACCTGGAGGTGGACAGCGTCCGGTACGGGTCGCTGAGCGGCCTGAAGTTCCACGTGCCGGCGGGCGAGTTCGTGGCGATCGCCGCCTACCAGGCGCGGGAGGCGGCCGACCTCGCCGCGATCCTGGCCGTGCACGTCCCGCCCGACGCCTACGAGGGCGTGGTGCGGGTCAGCGGGCACGAGCTGAAGGACCTGTCGGTCGAGGCGGTCCGCGAGCACCTGCTGGTGAACCCGTACCACGCGGAGATCTTCGCGGGCACCGTCCGCACCAACCTCGACCCGGCGGGCGCCGGCCTGCCGGTGGCGGAGGCCGTCGAGGCGTCCATGCTGACCGACGTCGTCGCCCTGCACCGCGAAGGCCTCGACCACGAGGTGCGCGACCGCGGCGCGAACCTCTCGGGCGGGCAGCGCCAGCGCCTCTCCCTGGCCCGCGCCCTGGCCGCCGGCCCCGGCATCCTGGTGCTGCACGATCCGACGACGGCGGTGGACGCGGTCACCGAGCAGCTCATCGCCCGCAACCTGGCGCGGGCGCGGCGGGGCCGCACGATGATCGTCATCACCGGCAGCCCGGCGCTGCTGGACGCGGCGGATCGGGTGCTGGTGCTGGACGGTGGCGTCATCACGGCGGAGGACACCCATCGCAACCTGCTGCACACCGACGAGGGCTACCGTCAGGCGGTGGCCAGGTGATCTGCGCCACATGAGGTGAACCCCGGTGCGGACGAAGCGCCGCCCCGGGGTTCGCGGGTTCAGACCAGCAGGAAGGACGGGGTCTTGGCGAGCTCGACCACCTGGAAGCCGGAGCTGACGAAGTCCACGTTGTAATGGAATCGTCCCGTCACCCCGCTCGGCACGGTGATCGAGTACCGCAGCACCCCGGGGCTGGAGCCGGAGCGCACGAAGTCGTTCCCACTCGGCGTCCAGGCCGGCGCCTTGAACTCCTCCTTGAAGGGATTCCCCGTCGGCACCAGGCTGGCCACCGGAAGGCCGGTGTTCTCGTTGATGGCGACGATGTTCAGTGTGTAATCGCCGCCGCTCTGGCCGAGTACGTTGCCCGCCTCGAGTTGCAGGACGAGATCGAAGGTCGGCGACCTGGGCGGACCCGCGTTGGGGGTGTCGTCGGCGACGGTGCCGTTGGGGGCCGTGGTGTAGGCCGCCGCTATTCTCGCGTCGCTGGAATTCATGTGCCCTCCCGAGCAGGAATGGCGAGAGAATTTCCCCCGCCATTTCCATGATGGCCGCGAATTCCAAGCCCCGGAATTCGTGAAATTACGTATTCGATTCACACGCCGTAATGCACGAACGAACCCCAGAAATAAGGCAGTCCTATCTCTGGGCCGGGAGCGGGTCCTTCGGGGCGGAGGTCCCGCACCCCGGAGGCCCCGCCTGTACCGACGTCGCGCCGCAAGGTCTCGTACGCGGCATCCCGTGCGTCCTCGTCGAGCGTGCGAACCCAGCGCCGGGCCGAGGTGAGAGCCTGCGTGACGCCGTCGCCCTCTGCCAGACCCCGATACATCTCCGTCATGAGCAGGGCGGCGGCCTGATCGTCGGCCGGCCACAGCGACACCACCACGTGCCGCGCGCCGGCCGTCACCGCGGCGCGGACCAGCCCTACGATGTCTCCACCCGCGGTGGCGGTGCCCTTGCCCGTATGGCACGCCGACAGCACCACGAGGTCGGCGCCGAGGTCGAGCCCCATCAGGTCTCCCACGGTGAGCCGGTCGTCACCGGCGAGCGCGAGATAGCTGCCGTGTGGCGCCAGCTCGTCGACGAGGCCGTGCGTGGCGAGGTGCAGAATGCGGCATCCCGGCGCCCGTGCCCTGACGGCCTGCTCGGTGGCGTCGTCGCCCGTGAGAAGTCTCGCGTCGCCGAGCATGCCGGCGATCGCCGCCACTTCGGTGGCGCTGCCACCCAGCGGGTGAAGACCGCGCTGAGGGCTGTACGCCGGGTTGCCCACCAGCAGCGCCGGCCCATTGAGATCCGGCGCGCGTGCGGCCTCCGGGCGGGCGAGCAGCGCCGCCGAGGGCAGGTGGGAGACGTGGTTGCGCTCTCCCAGCACCTTGCCGCGCCAAGGCAGGGCGTGGAAGGGAAGCAGCGCCAGCGAGCGGTGCGGCACGACGATCAGGTGGCCGTCGTCCGCGATCATGGACTGGACCGGCTGAAGCAGCAGGTCCGTGAGTCGTTCACCGAGCTGCCGGTCGTACCAGCCGGTTGCGCACGATTGGTGGAACGTCCTGACGTCGGCGGTCAGGTCGCGCTCGCGAACCCGTACGCGCTGGTGCCGCAGGCCGTCCGAGCCGGCGGCCCAGACCACCAGGTCCTGTCCGAACGCCTCGTAGTAGAGCAGGACACGGTCGCCGGTCAGTCCGGCGCGCACCTCGTCCCAGTTCGCGCCGGGCCGTCTCTCCCGCCACCCGGTGAGCACCTGCGGCGCAAGTTCGGCGACCGTCGACTCGGCCGCTTCGAGCTCGTCCTCGACGGCCAGGATCCGGCGCTGGACCTCCTCGGGCGGCGGCGGATCCGCCGCCGCCCTCGCCACCTCCCTTGCCAGGCCCTCGTAGGCTGCCGCCCAGGCGGAGCCCGCCCGCAGCCACCGGGCTACAGCGTCGCGCGGCGCACCGTCGGGCAGCGCGTCGAGCGCGTGCAGCAGATCGACGACGAGCCCGCGGCAGCGGTCGGCGAGCTGGAAGGCGTCGCGGACGGCCCGGTCCGCCTCCACCGGCGAATCGGCCTGGCCGGCCCGCCCGAGGTGGGCCATGACGCCGAAGTGGTACATGGCGGCGACATTGACGTCGTCCGTCATCGAGGTACGCAGCACCTCCCTGACGAGGCCGGCCGACCTGGTCTCGAAGTCCTCGATGGCACGGGCGCCGTGCGTGACGGCCTCGTCGAAACGACCAAGCGCGGTGGCAAGCTCCGCGCGGCGCGCGGCGTCGAGCCAGGGCCGCCTGGCCGGTGGTGGCCAGCCCTGCTCGTCGAGGGCCCGCAGCGCGAGTTGCGCCGTCTCCGGGTCCTCGAGGATGAGGAAGAGCGACACGGCGAAGTCCAGGTGCAGCATCCCGGCTTTCAACAGCGTCATGGTGATCTCGTGAGCCTCGTCCCGCCGGCCCAGCTCCGCCAGCAGGACGATGCGGAGGATGACGTCGTCGTCGCGCAGCGCGTCCAGCGCCTCCTGGAGGTGCAGCCGGGATTCCCTGCGGCGTCCCGCCTGTTCGTCTCGCCGTCCCTCGTAGCGCAGGATCAGCGGGTGCGCCTGCCGAGCGGCCTCGAGCGTCGCGGCGAGGGCCTGCTCGACCCTGGCGGGGCGCTGCCGGATGCGCCCCGCGGCGTCCGCGACCGCGTTCAGGTACGCGGCCGCGACTCTCTTGAGATCCGGATCGGCGCTGCTCTCCGCCACGTTGTCGAGCTCGTTCACCACGTCGGCGGCCCGCGTCCACGCCAGGGCGTCGACGGGTCCGGTGCCCAGTCCCGCCACGTGCCGCGCAGCCTCCCCTGCGAGCAGCACGGTCGAGGCGAAGCGGAAGTTGGCCTCGCTGATCAGGTCGATCAGGTCACGCCCGGCCAAGGTCCGCTCCTGGGGGGCGTCGGCGAGGGCGGCGAGCCGCCGGGCCAGCCGCATGCCCCGCATGGCGGGCAGGGACGGCCCGTTCTCCCGCAGCTTGCGTGCCCTGGCCAGCAGCAGCCGTACGATGCCCTGTGCGAACCCGTCGCCGCCCTCGGCACGGCTCCACGCCGCCAGAGCGTCCATCTCGTCGAGGGGCACGTCCTCACCGGCGTCGAGCCGGTCGAGGAGCAGGTGCGTCTCCATGACGCGGCGCAGGGCCGACCGCCCGGAGCCGGCCGCCGCCTCGACGGCCCGCCGCAGCAGGGGCGCCGGGTCGCCACCCGCGTCCTCTCGCGTGAGGCAGGCCAGCCGCAGCGTGACCGCCGCGCGCCCGGCAGCGGCTCCCGCGCTCGTGTAAAGCTCCTCCGCACGCAGGTAGTGCCGCCGGGCCGACGAGGGGTCGGCGGCGGGCAGCGTGACCTCGACAGGAAGCCGGGTCAGCGACAGGGACAGGATGTCCGGATGTGAGGCCGGGGCCAGGGCCCAGTCCCCTTCGGTGAGCGCGATATGCGCGTTCATCAACGGATCGTCCCCCGCCAGCCGCTGGGCCTCGGCGAGAGGGGCCGCCACGTCCTGCGTGCTGCCCGCACGCCTGGCCACGTCGGCCTGCACAAGGCGCAGGTAGCAGAGCGCGTCCCGCGAGGCCAGCCGTTCGCCTAGCTCCTGGAACTCCTTGTACACGGCGGACATGTCCTCGTCGGCGCCCGCGAGCACGTTCTCGGCCACCGCCCGCGACCACTGTATGAACGGGATCGCGCGTGCCGCGACCTGGACGACGAGGTCGGCTCCCGGGTCCGCCGGCGCCGGGACAGGCCCGGCATCGGGCAGCGTCCCCTGAGGCGCCCCTCCGCCCGGATAGAGGTGAACGTCGGCCGTGCGGGCGGCCAGCCGCAGCGCCGCCGCGACCTCCAGCACCTCGACGGGCCCCCGCAGGCCGTCGAGGACACGCAGGGCGCGTTTGGGCTCTCCGGCGGCGATCGCCGCAGCCGCGACGACCAGCGGGCGCTCGGCTTCGGGGATCGCGGCCAGGACGGTTGATCGGCCCTCCTCTCTCAGGAGGGGTGTGATGCCGTCACCGTGACGTTCCGTCAGGAGCAGCGATACAAGCAGATCGGTCGAGTGAAGCATTGGGCCTCCCGCGGCTCAGTCATGGCGGGCGGTGATCGGGAATGCGAGCAAGCCGAGCGCGTACCCCCTCAGCACGGCCGTGAGCCGGTCAGAGGTGCGGAGCTTGCGGTAGAGGTTCTCCTGGTGCTTGCCGACGGTGCGAGGCGAGACGCCGAGACGCCGGGCCATCTCCTTGGCCGTCAGCCCTTCGGCGAGCAGCCGGAGCACGCTGTGTTCGCGTGGGGTCAGCCGCGGCCGGGTCTGTGGTGTGGTCGTCACCTGGTCACCGTCTCGCCCCAGCGCGTCCGCGTCATGGGGAGAAAGGAGCGAACGTGCCGTACGGCAACCCTTAGCCCCGGCCCGTCCGCTCCTCAGGCGCCCCGGCCTCAGCCGGAGTGGAACCCGATGATCGCCCCGTTGAGATCCATGGTGACGAAGTCGAGCCGCTCGCCGTTCAGGATGATGGTGAGCGGGTTCCCGTGATAGACGACCCCGATGGACAGCGGCTTCTTCAGGTCCATCGCCTTGATGATGTCCTCGGTGAGCGCCGTGGGATCGGTGCCTTCCTGCAGGTCGAACGACTTCCCGTACAGATGGATTTTGCTTGCCATGGTGCTTTCCTCTCTGGTGATTGCGATGGGATCGACTGAGGATCAGGGATCGACGAGGCCGTGCCGGCGCGCCGTGACCGCGGCCGCGCCGCGGGTGGTGGCGCCGAGCTTGGCCATGATGTGCGACACGTGCACGCTCGCCGTCTTCTCGGTGATGAACAGAGCACGCGCGATCTGCCGGTTGCTCTGTCCCTGCGCCAGGTGCCTGAGCACCTCGCGCTCGCGCCGGGTCAGCCCGAACGGGTCGGGCACCTGTTGCGGCGGCGGCCGGTGACCGGCGTCCACGCTCACCCGCGCCGCCACGGCCATGGCCATGACCTCGGCGCGCAGCGGCTCCGCGCCGACCCGCGCGGCGATGCGGGCGGCCTCGCCCAGGGGCTCCGCAGCGGCCCGGCGGTCACCGAGCTCGATCGCCGCCTCGCCCTGCCGCCATCGCGCATAGGCGGCCGGGTACGGGCGCCGCAGCGACAGCCAGGACTCCGCGACCGCCTCCCACGCGTTGACGTCGTACCGGCCGGCCAGCCGGGCACTCTCCGCCCGGCACAGCGCCAGGGTCGCCGACATCTCGGGCAGCGGGGCCCCCTCCGCGCCGAGCGCCGCGGCCTCTGCCTGAGACAGGAGCCGGCCGCCCGCCTCCACGACCTGGTCGATCGCCGCCTGGTCAGGCCTGGGTAGCGAGCGCAGCCGCCGTGCCTCGTCTGCCGTCACCCGCAGTCCCATGGCACACAGCCGCAGCGCGAAGCCACCATGATCGCCGTGTGCCGTGGCGGCGAGCCCGTTGTCCACGCAGCCGAGAGCCCGCGTGTGCTGTCCACGCCAGAGCGCCAGCTCGGCCCACAGCACGTGCAGCGGTCCCGCGAACTGCGGCTCGTCAAGCCGGGCGGCGACCGAGCCTGCCTCGTTCAACCGCGCCTCGGCCGCGGCGAAGGTGCCACGCCCGATCTCGATCTCGGACCGGACGATCTGCAGGTAGAAGTCGAAGCCGGGCGGCAGGTCCCGGGCACTCGCCGCGCCGGCCACTTCCTCGGCCTCGTTCCACCTGCCCAGCAGCACCAGCACCGAGGCCGCGTTGGCCACCAGCGCGCCGCCTCCGGTCAGCTCGAGCCCCAGGTCCCGGCCACGGTCCACGCCCCGCCGTGCCACGTCGAGCGCCTCTTCGAGCTCGCCGGTGACCTCCAGGACGTACGCCAGGTTCGCGTACGCCCGGAAGACGTCCTCCAGCGTGCCCAGTTCATCGGCGATGTCCGTGGCCGTGCGCAGCGCGGCGGTGCCGGCGTCCGGCGCTCCCGTCAGGGTGAGCGCGACGCCCATGGTGTTCAGTGCCCGCCCCTCCTCCGCCCGCGCTCCGACGAGACGGGCGATCCGCAGTGCCTCCTCGCTCTGACCGATGGCGGCGCGATAGTGTCCGGTTTGCATGAGCGCGGTCGCGTACCCGGCCCGGGTCCACGCCACCTCGGCCGAGGGCGGCTCGCCGGACAGGATCTTGGTGGCCTCCTCGTACGCGTGCAGCGACTCCTCGCCCCGGCCCAGCTCCCACAGGTAGCGGCCTTTGCGTTCGAGCAGGGTTCCGGCCCGCGCGGCCTCGCCGTCGTAACTTGACTCGGCCAGGACCTCGTCGAGCAGTTCCACCGCCTCGGAGAGCCGGCCCGACCAGCGGTAGGCGTCGGCGGCCCGGACGAGCAGGTCCTCGCGGGCCAGCCCAGCGCGGTCCTCGGCGTCCGGCACGCGGGTCCACAGCCGTAGTGCACGGTCATACTGCCGGGCCGCCTCGGCGTAGGCGAAGACGGACACCGCCGCCGCTGCGCCGCGTACGGACTCGGCCAGCGCCTGGGGGACATTGTGCGCCTGCTCCCAGTGGTGTGCCAGCTCGGCGGCCATGTTGAGGCTGTCGGTCTGAGACAGAGCCGGGTCCTCGGTGAGCGCTTCGGCGATCGCGCCGTGCAGCCAGCTTCGGTCGCCGGGCAGCAGTTCGGCGTAGACGGCCTCCCGCGCCAGCTCGTGACGGTAGCCGTAGGTCTGCCGGGACGGGTTGACGACGAGGATCTGCCGCCCCACGCATTCCTGCAACGTCCGTCTCAGCTCGCGCTCTCGCAGATCGCACACCCTTGCCAGCAGTGGATGCGTGACCTGCCGGCCCGCTGTCGCGACCACCCGCAGCACCTCCTGCGCGGGCTCGCTGAGCGCCTCGATCCTGGCCAGCACGACGTCGCGGACGGCGATCGGGACGCCCTCGCCGCCGAGGTCCCGCGCGGCGATCAGCTCCTCGGTGAAGAACGGGTTGCCGTCCGAACGGTCGAACACCCGATCGGCCAAGTCTCCTGGAGGTTCGCCACCGAGAATGGCCGCCACCAGCTCCCGGTGCCGCTCACGGTCGAGCCGCACCAGCTCGCAGCGGCGGCAGCGGCCGCTGAGCTCGATGTCGGCCAGCGTGCCTCTGAGCATGTGGCCGGGTAGCAGGTCGTCGGTCCGGTAGGTGAGAACCGTCAGCACCCGCTCCTCCTGGAGCGTGCGGATGAGGAACACCAGGAGGTCCAGCGTGGAGCGGTCGGCCCACTGCAGGTTCTCCACGGCGAACAGCACGGGTCCCGTTTCGCTGAGTTCGTCGAGCAGGTGCAGGACCGCCTCGAACAGGCGGCGCTGGGTGCCTTCGCGGGACGGCTCCTGGTCCTCCTCCATCAGGACGGGGAGGAGCAGCCCGAGCTCGCGCCAGTTGCGCCCGGCCAGCCCGCGCACGGCGGGCGCCCCGAGCTC
Organism: Nonomuraea sp. PA05; assembly: GCF_008086045.1. Classification (GTDB taxonomy): domain Bacteria; phylum Actinomycetota; class Actinomycetes; order Streptosporangiales; family Streptosporangiaceae; genus Nonomuraea; species Nonomuraea monospora. Next base: position 235,667 of record NZ_VSEY01000012.1, read on the forward strand.
GCGCACGAGCCTGCGCAGCGCCTCGGTCAGTGGCGCGTAGGCCATGTCGCCGGCGCCCAGGTTCAGGCACCCGCCGGCCAGGATCCGGGCTCCGGTGCCCGAGGCCCAGGCGGTGAAGTCGCGCAGCAGCCTGGTCTTGCCCGCCCCGGCCTCGCCGCCGACCACGAAGGCGACCGGAGCACCGCCGCTCGCAGCGCTGAAAGCGTCCCGCAGCATGGCGAGTTGGTCCTCGCGGCCTACCATCCGGTCGGCTGACAAGAGTGTCACAGCACGCTCCGTTCACGTGGGTACGAAGGCTCGGCGGGGCCGCTCGGCACGCAGCATGTTTCGTCAGCGTGGGAGAACCTCAAAGGTGAGAGAGACGCCGGGCATGCTCACCGCCTCCCTACCGGTGACGGTGCCGAAGGCCTCCCCGGAGAGCAGGCACGTGCGGTAGATCGCGACGACGTCAGCCTCCTGCCCGGAAAGGAGCCCGTGCGCCAGATCGATGAACTTCGCGGTGGCGGTCATGGCGGCGATCGCCGGGTCCACGGCGGCCGATGGTGTGATCACCTGGCCGGCCAGCAGGTCGGCCAGCGGCCGATGGCCCGCCCGGGAGGGAGACAGCCAGATCGCCAGGTCGAGATGATCGCGTACGTGGCCATCGAAGAGGACCTGCGGGACGCCGCCCACCCCGGCCGGGCCGGTGAAGGCGTGGTAGGCGACGTGACCGCCGTTCCCGTCAGGTGAGCCCGTCAGCACGAGCGCGTCCACACGCAGGGCCGCACCGCCCGCGATCGGTTCGGACACCGACAGGTCCGTCAGGCGGAGCGTGACCCCGGCCGGTGGCGGCGTCGTCGGCTGCGGAGGCAGCACACGCAAGGACCGGTCGGGCAGATCGGCATACCGGAATCGGGTGGCCTCCTCCTGGGGCGGCGGAGCCGGATGCACCATGATCGGGAACTGGCGGACCGCGTAGCGGATGCTGTACTGCTGTTCCGACTCCGACTCCTTGAGCTCGCGCCCACCGCCCAGCGCGACCTGGGCGACCACGTGCCACAGCGGCGACTCATCGCCGCTGATCGCCTTCTGGACGCCCTCCTGCTGCAGGACGCTCAGGTCCTCGGCCCGGTGAGTGACGATCACGATGATCGTCTCCAGCCGCGGCTTCGTACCGGCGAACCCCTCAGGCCACTCCAGCTCCAGGCCGACGAGCTCCCGGGTCGCGGGGCTGCGGCCCACCCACCATTCCTCGTCTCTGTCGAGTGCGAGACCTTCGGGGTTGGTGTTGGTGCTGAGGCTGATCCTCCGGCTGACGCCGACGTCGAACATGAAGAAGAACAGCCGGTTGGGGCTGGTGTTGCGCATCCGCACGTACAGGTGCTCCTGGCAGAAGACCATGTTGCCTGGAGCGGTGATCGGCACCGGCTGCCCGTCGACGACCCGGCCGAACTCCACCTCGAACGAGGCACCGAGCGCGGAGGTGCCCGTACCTGAGGTCAGTTCCTCAAGCGTCAGGGCCCGCGCGTACCTGTTGAGATCGCGGACCGTACGCACGACGCCGGTCATCGCGGTGGCGTCCCGCGGCAGGGTCAGCGCTCCCTGGGGATCGCGCAACTCCACGGTCCCGCCGCTGACGTGCGCGCTGACGGGAACGTCCGCCTCGGCGGGTTCCGCGATCCGCACGTGGCTCGCCTCGGCGACGGCAGTGCGCATGGTCTCGGCCTCCGGACCGGTTCCCACGACAGCCACCGGCCTCCTGCGCATCGACAGCTCCACCGGATGGGCCCGCGCGTTGCGCGGCAACTCGGTGGCGCCGCCCAGGAAGTGCAGTTCCACCACGGCGTCGGTGGAGGAGACCTGGGTGACCGTCGCCCTGGCGAGGCTGGTCTCCAGCGATTTGAAGGGGGCTCCGGCGGGCTGCACGGCGTAGACGTCCCCCGGCGCCACCCCCGCGATCCGCCCGGCGGCCAGCCTCACCTGCCCGTCGAGATCCACCTCGACGGGCAGGACTCCGGTGAGGTCGGGGACGTCCGTGGTGAAGGGCAGCCGATCGTAGGGGCCCTCGGCCCTCGGCCACTGGTTCGGGAACAGACGCCGTACGCGGTAGCGGACCCGGCGGATGATCTCGGCCCAGGTGAGCCCGGCTTGACCGACCTCCTCCAGGGTGTCGCTGAGCGCCTCGGTGAACGCGCCGACCACGATGCCGTCGCGGTTCTCGTACTCGTAGGCCGACTCCTCGGGCCCGCAGGCCACCAGGCGGACCGCCCACGGGTTGCCCACCGCGTCGCGCCTGCTCCGGACCTGATCGATGACTCCGCGCCTGATCAGGTGCGCCTCGACATCGGCCCACCGCGCGCGGGGCAGGGCACGCGACACGACCCCCACGTCCCTGGACATCCGCGAGGAGTAACAAGAGTCCCAGATCGTCGTGACGTTCCGCGTCTTCACGGTGAGCTCCCACTGCAGGAGCGAGAGCTCGGTCGCGGTTATCCCGCGCAGGTCGTCCGGGGTGGACTCCGGATAGTCCGTGGGCACCCACAAACGGTGATCGAGGGCCGGCGAGTCGCCCGGCCCTGCTTGGGCCCGGACACCGTGACCGGACGCGTAGACGACCACGCAGTGGTCGGAGGTGGCGTCCTCGATCAACTCACGGTAGGCCGCCACGACCGCGTCCCGGGTCGCCGTCTTCTCCTGATGCCGGCGGATCTCGAACCCCCTGGACTCGAGCAGGCGCTGCATGATGTCGAGGTCATGGTGCGGGCCTCTGAGATTGAGGATCTCCGATCCGATCAGCAACGCGACCTTCTCCACGGCCACCATCTCCTCCGTCGTGGAATCCCGAAAATTCAGAACTTCATGTTCTCGATGACCTGCATCGCCGCACGGTGCTGCGCCGCGGACGCGTCGCTGAGGCTCTTGGCGAGTTCCTCGCTGTCGACAGGCTCGGGAGCCGATTCCTGACCGGTATCCTCCGTGGCCTCCGGAAGGGCATCCATGGGGACTTCCTCGACAGTTATGTAACCCACGAGCGTCATCTCGTCGGTTTCGACGGACACCTCGTAGAGCTCAGGGAATTCCTCGGACATGGTCGTCTCCTTTCAGTACTGGTAGGGGTCGCTGAGCATCGCGACGAGGTAGAACAGGGCCACGAGAACGCCCAGCCCGACCGAGGCCCAGGTCCAGGCCTTGGCCTTCTTCAGCGAGTCCTGGGCTCCCGCGATGTCGCCCGCGCTCTGCTTGCCTCTCACCTGCGCGGCGTGGACGATCGCCACCACGCCGGTCGGCACACAGCAGAGAATCGTCGAGATGATCGCCGGCACCAGGAAGTTCGGCATGGGCGGCAGCACCACCGGCCTGGGGCCGGAGTGAACGGTCCCGTTCACCGAGGACGCAGGCGGGGGCGGCGTGTCGGCGCGGGCCGGCGTCAGGGCGCGGATGGCACCCAGCGCCACGACGCTCTTCGGGTCTCCCCTCGTGGCGGGCATCTGCCGCAGATGCTCGTGCACCAGGCCCGCCGCCAATGGGATGCGGCTGGAACCTCCGGTGAGGTAGACCGCTGCCAGGTCCTCCGGGGCACGACCAGCCGAACGCACCGTGCGCAGGAGTTCGGCCACGCTGCCCGCCAGATCCACGCGGATGAGGCTCTCGAACTCCTCCCGTGTGACCAGCAGATCGCGGTCGTACGCGCTGACGTACAAGGTCGCGTCGACGCGGTCGGACAGTTGTTCCTTGGCCGTGCGCACCTGGGTCAGGAAGTCGGCGTGAGCGCGGGCCCAGCGTCGGTCCGGCGGCGCGGACAGCGCCTCCCAGCGGGCGCCGTCGACCTCTGCCAGTTGCCGGCCGAGCAGGTTCAGCAGCCGCTCGTCGAACACCTCGCCCCCGAGGTGCGGGTTGCCGCCGGGCGCCGCCGCGACGACGAACCCCTGCCGCTCGCGGCGGAGCACGGCCGTGTCGAAGGTGCCGCCGCCGAGGTCGTAGACGGCGACGTGGTCACCGTGGCTCAGATGCACCTCGGTATAGGCCAGGGCTGCGGCCACCGGCTCGGGCACCATGTACGCGGCGGGCAGGCCCGCGGCGACGGCGGCTGCCTTGAGGCACTCCAGTGGACCCTCGGTCCACCGCGCGGGATGCGTCAGCGCCAGCCGCTCGGGGAATGTGCCGTTGTGGCGCCTGCGCGCCTCCACCACCACGCGTTCGAGCACCGCCGCCACCGCGTCGGTCACGGGCACCATCTCGCCGCCCAGCGGAAGGTGTTCGGTGACGCCGACGTACCGCTTCGGTGTCCGCTCCACCCGTTCGGGGTAGCGCCCGGCCTCGTTCACAGCGGCGCGACCGGCCAGCAGCCGGCCCTCGGGATGCAGCATGACCAGGGACGGCATGCGGTTGTAACCGTCGATCTCCAGCACCTCCGGCGGCCCGTCGCCGGTCGACACGGCGGCCACCGTGTACGTGGTTCCGAAGTCGACGGAAAGTTGCCACGACATGACTTACTCCAATCAGCAGTTATCTCTTCAGCCGAGCGCGGCCTTCAGGCGCCCGGCATGTGCGGCGAGCTCGCGCGTGCGACCGCGTAGTTCCTCCGTAGCGGCCGCGTCCGGTCTTGAAGAGGCCGACTCCAGGTCGGCCTGAAGCCGGCGTCTGCGGCTGTCCAGACGGGTGGCGATCTCGCCTTCGAGGCGGCGGCGCAGATCGATCACGTGCTTGCTGAGCTGCGCGGTCATCTCGCGCCTGATCAGCTCGAGCCTCTCCTTGGCGAACAGGCGGGCCTCGCGCTGCGTGCGTACGCGCGTCAGCTCGTTGTATCGGTGCCGTAACATCGCCGAGCTCACCACGAGCGCGGCGGCGGGCCCGAGCGGCCCCAGCACGGACGACAGCAGCGTGCTGCTCGCCATGAACACTCCCAGAACGGGCCAGCCGGCGGACAGGAGGTCGCCGAAGCCGTCCTCGCCCGGTGGCTGCGGCTCATCGGCCGTCACCTGCGGAAGCCTGCGCAGCCGCCCCGGCATCGGCAGGTCGTCGATGTCGATCTGGGCGTCCTCGCGCAGCAGGATCTCGGCCACGACCTCCTCGGCGCTCGTCCTGACGAAGGTGTTGAGATCGGCCCATCGTCCGTCCACAGCGTCGCCGAGCTCCCGGGGCATGGTCTCCAGCAGCTCCGGTGCGGCCTGCACGATGATCCGCTCACAGCGGCCCGACAGCTCCTGCAGGTGCCGGGCGATCTCGCTCTGCAGGTCCACGCCGATCTTCTGGAAGCCTGCCGCCAGGTCCTGGCGCCAGCGGGCGGAGAGTCTGGTGAGCTCCTCGTAGCGCCGCCGCTCCGCCCCGAGGCCGCCCGACGGGTCACCGGCGGCCGCGGCCAGCCGGGCCGACAGCGTGTGGTCGATCCGATCCAGCACGGTCAGGATCAGCCGGGTCAGGTTGACCGCCCGGAGCCGCTCTGCCCGTCCGATCACGTCGTCGGCCAGCAGGCGTTCGAGCCGGTCGAAGCCGCTCTCGCGGTGGAGCTGCTCGGCGATGTCCGCCTCGCCCTCGGCCATGGCCAGGTCGGCCTCGGCCTTGAGCCTGCTCGACACCGGTACGACAGGGGCGCCGGCGAAGCGGGGCGCGTGCAGGCGCAGCAGTTCCCGGTTGGCCTCGGCCACGCTCGCCCACCCGGGATGGACGTCCGTCTTGGTGAGCACGACGGCGACGTACTCGACCCGCTCCGTGGCGCGGGCGAGGAATCGCAGCTCGGCTGCCGTCAGAGGCGCGGACGCGTCCACGACCAGCAGCAACGCGTCCGCCATGGCCAGCGCGGCAAGGGTGATCTCCGTGTGGCCCGCCTCCAGACCGGCCACCCCGGGGGTGTCCACCAGGTCCAGGCCGCGGCTGAGCAGGCCTGAGTCCAGCCCGACGGTGACGGAGCGTACGCCCTTGGCATTGCCCGGGTTCCCGTCGGCCGAGGCGTAGGCGGGGATGCCGGCCACCCCGATGTCCAGTGGCTCGGACCCGTCCACCAGGTGGGCCCAGGCGCCCTCCTCAGAGGCGTGGCGGACCGTGATGTGCACGGCGGTGGCGATGTCCGCCTCCACCGGTAGCAGGCCGGGCCGCCCGACCAGCGCGTTGATCAGTGAGCTCTTGCCTCGCTTGGTCTCGCCCACGACCACCACCGTGGTGGCCGGTGGGCCGTCGGCGTCCCGCTCGGCGCACAGCCGCTTGGCGGCCTCCGGCAACCCGGCCTGCTCGGACAGGGCCGCGACGGACGTCGTCAGTTCCCTGAGACGAGCGATCGGATCGTTCATGACCGGTTCTCCTCGTTCGTACGTGTGTGGTCGAAGACGGTGACCTCGGCCTCGCGGAGCACTTCTGGCCCGCTCTCGTAGCCGGGCCGCACCACGGCGGCGACCAGACCGTGACGGCCGGGATCGTCGGTGGGCTCGCGGTCGACCGCCCGATGGCGGAGCGTGGAGAACGGCTCGCCGCAGGCCGCGATCGCGTGGACGCCGACGTCGGCCAATGCCCGATGCACCTGAGCGCGCAGAGCCTCGCTGGTGAGCTGGTCGGCCAGCTCGATGCAGGCCAGGACGAGCCGGTCATCCCTGGCGCTGGACGCGGTGTGCGGCGTGCGGACGGTGGCCCAGCGATGCTGCCTGAGCAGCCCGCCCAGGCAGAGCCCTGCCGCGAAGGCCGTCACGGCGAGCAGCACCCACACCCAGATGATCAGGAACGACACGGGATCGCCTCCTCGGGCTGGCCGTGCGCGCCGGCCTGGGCGTACAGGTGCAGATAGGAGAGCTTCACTGTCCTGGCCACCCGCGCGGCGGCCCGGCTGATCCCCGGCCGGTTCTCGGTGGCCTGCCAGCGGTTCGCTCCCGCGCGGGCCGCCTCGCGCATCGACTGCGCGCCACCGCCGGCGGGCAGGCCCAGCCGTGCGGCGGGATCGGTTCCGGTCATCACTCGCAGCGCGTCCTCTTCCAGCTCCGCCGGCAGGCGGGCCGTGCCGGTCGCGATGAGGCGCATCGCGTCCATCTCCTCGAGCTGGTGCATGTCCGGGGCGAGGCGGATGCGCTCCAGCTCTCCCCGCAGCCCTGGGAGGTCTCCGTAGGCCAGCGACTCCAGCGCCCTGATGGCGGTGACCGCCTTCATGGGATCGGCTCTGCGGGTCAGCGACCGTCCGATGAAGGTGTCCACCTCCCGGACCCCGGAGAGCTCGTGGAGCGCGCGGACGAGCTGGGCCGCCGATCCGGTGCCCGAGTCGATCTGCCCGAGTGCCTGTCGGAGCCCGTACAAACCGAGGAGGGACAGCAGGTGCCGGCGCCGCGCCGCAGGAACGGGCGCCGCGTCCTCGCGGACGAACAAATCCGCGCTGAGCAGCAGCCGCCGCCGGGTTCCCGCGGTGAGCGCTGCCAGGGCGCGCAGGTCGTCCGCGTCGCGTTCGGTGAGCAGTCCCGCCCCGGCGGCCTCGCCGAGCAGCCCGACGACCGGCAGCACGTCGGCCACCAGCATGCGGAAGCGGTGACCGTACTTGGTGGCGATCCTCCTGGCATCCGGCCACGGGTCAGGAACGTGTCCTGCCAGCGTGTCCACCCGGCTGAGCACGCCGAGCGCGTTGAGCGCGGACATCCCGGCGAGCGCGTCCCGGAAGTCCTCCAGCCGCAGCATGTCGTCGCTGCGCGGCTGCTGGAACAGGTAGATGAGCGCGTCCGCCTGACTGATCGCCCTGGTGGAGGCGCCGTCCAAGGCGAGCAGCTGATGGGTGCGCGCGCTGAGCCGGGCGTCGGACGACTCCAGTCCCGGCGTGTCGACGATCGTCACGCTCCTCAGCCGCTCGTGCGAGAGATAGACCGTCATATGGGAGATGCTCGGGTGCTCCAGGCCGATCTCCTCGGCCGCGGGCAGTCGCCCGCCGCGCAGCGGCAGCACGATCGCCTGCCCCTCGTAGGGCTGGACGTCGACGTGCTCGTGGTGGTGGTAGCGATACCAGGTCACGACCTTCGTACAGGTCCCGACCGCAGTGGGCGCCACGCGCCGCCCGAGCAACGCGTTCACCAGCGTCGACTTGCCGGCCTTCTCCCGCCCGCCGATCGCGACGCGCAGCGGCTCGCACAACCGGTCGCGTACGCCGGTCACCGTCGCCCGCTGGTCCGGCTGCGTGAGCGAGCCGAGCAGCCGGTCGCACAGCCCCAGGAGCCGCTGGGAGAGCGGCCCGAGGTCGTCATCTCGAAGGAGGTTCACGGGACCAGCGTCCGATAACAGCGCCCGAATTCGATACAGGGAAATCCCTATTTCTTGAGATACCGGGTAGTACGCATTGATACGTATAAAAGCTAGCTTTAGATCATGAATGCGCTCATGCTTGAGCCGTGTTACACGGGCGGGAATCTGAGACGGGCGCCATACTGGACGCCCTTGATCGCGCACAGCACGGCCATGGTGCGGCACTATTGATCCACGGCGAGCCGGGGTTAGGGAAAACGGCATTGCTGCGGTATGCCCGCGACCAAGCGGCTGACATGCGCATACTCGTAGCCGACTGCTCCCCCACAGAGACAGCCGTCCCCTTCGGAGCTCTGTCCCTATTGATCCGCCCTCTGAAAAACGATATTGGGGATTTGTCGGACTTGGAACGAAATGCCTTGATTGACGCTTTGTCGTTGCGGCTGCCGACGGACAAGAACCACTTCCCGATTTATGCCGCCTTCCTGGCATTGTTGTCGGCCGCCCGTCGGCCTCTGCTCGTGTGCGTGGACAACGCTCAATGGCTCGACCGCTCCTCGGCCGAGGCGCTGATGTTCGCGGCCCGGCGTCTGCGGACGGAAGGCGTCGCGATGCTGGTGGCCGGGCGGCCACAGGAGGATCCCGGGAACACCCGGGAGATCGGCCTGCCCGTCCTGCGGCTGCGTCCGCTCGGCCGGGACGCCTCGCTTCGGGTGATCGCCGCCGCGGCGAGGGACCGGGAGACACACGCCGCCGTAGCCATCGAGATCGCCCGCCAGGCATCCGGCCACCCGGACGCCCTCGCCGAGATCGTCCGCGGGCTCGACGACAGCCAGCTCGCCGGGCGCGGCCCGCTACCGGACCCGCTGCCGTCGGCCGCCTCGGCAGGCCGGCTCTTCGGCCCGCGCATTACCTCGCTCGACGCGGCGGCCCGCCAGGCGATGCTGGTCGCGGCGGCTCACGGTGAGGGTGAGCTCGGCCCTGCGCTCGCAGCGCTCCGGCTGGCACGTGTCCCCGACTCGGCGCTCGAAGCGCTGGAGAACGCGGGTCTGGTCTCCCTCAGCGGACACGGGATCACCTTCAGCCATCCCCTGGTACGGTCCGCCGCCATCGACCTCGCCCGGCCCTGCGAGCTCCGCGAAGCGCACCGTGTGCTCGCCGATGCCCTTCTTGAGCCGCGCCTGGCCGAACGCCGGGCCTGGCACCTGGCCGAAGCCTGCCTTGCGGCCGACGAGCAGGTGTCCAGCATGCTGGAGGAGACCGCGGAGATCGCCCGGCGGCGGGGCGGGCACGCGGCCGCCGCCCAGCAACTGGACCGCGCGGCGGAGCTGAGCCCGGACTCAGGACACCGGTCCAGGCGCTGGCATCTGGCCGCCGACCATGCCAGGCGCGCGGGCCGCCCAGGGTACGCCGCGCTGCTCCTGGACAAGGCGCGGGCCACCAGTCCCCAGGAGACGACGACCTGCGCCGACCGCACGCGAGGACGCTTCCACCTGTTCACCGGTGGCGATCCGAACCAGGCCGCCGACCTCCTGCGCGCCGCCGCGGACTCCCTCGCCGCGCACAAGTCCCCGGCCGCGGCCCCGGCCTACGCCGACGCGGCCATGGCCGCCTTCCTGGCGGGAGACCCCGTACGCGCCAGCGATCACGCCTTCGCCGCCATGACGCCGGAACTGGCCGCCCCCGCGGAGATCAGCATGGTCAGCGGCCTGATCGTCGGCATGGCGTGCCTGCAGACCGGGCACGTGGTGGACGGCCTGCGCATGCTGCGCGAGGCCGTCGCGGCCGTCCACGAACGCGGCGTCTCCACCGAGGACCTGGAATACACCGTGTTCCTGGCCCTCGCCCACGTATGGGTGGGCGACCTGCCCGCTGCCCGGACTCTCACCACCACGCTGGTCGACGAGTTGCGCGCCCGGGCGGCGTTCGGGACCTTGCCCCTGGCCCTGTACGGTTCCGCGTACGCCCACCTCGCATCCGGCCGCTTCACCACAGCCCACGACCAGGCAAGCGAGGCGGTCGCGCTGGCCGGCGGCACAGGCAATCCGCTGTGGTCGTATTTCGCGCTGAGCTGCCTGTCCCTCGTCGAGGCACATCAGGGTGACGAATTAGGCTGCCGTGAGCACGCCGCGGCGGCCTCGGCCCTGCGGGACTCGTCCGACCTGCGGTTCCCGCGAGACTCACGCAACGCCCTCGGCTTGCAGGAGCTCAGTCTCGGCAGGCCGAAGGCCGCTCTGGCGCATCTGGAGGCGGCCCACCGCAATCCCCGGCCGGGCAGCGCGTTCGTCTTCCACGGCCCGTCCGGCGCCGATCTGGTCGAGGCCTACGTGCGCGCGCTCGGCGCCGTTCCCGGAGAGCTGGCGGAGCAGGTCATCCACCAGTCGGGACACCTGGATCCCGGTGGCGAGGCGGCGCTGGCCTGGCGGTGCAGAGGCTTCATGGCGGACGATGAGATGTTCACCGAGTTCTTCGAGCACGCGCTCGCGCTGCACAGTGACGCCGGCTCCCGCTACGACAGAGCGCGAACAGAGTTCTGCTTCGGGGAACGGCTCCGCCGCACCGGCCGGCGCCGCGATGCGCGCCGGCACCTGCGCCAGGCCTACGACGCGTTCCTGGCACTGGGCTCCCCGCTGTGGGCGCAGCGCAGTGCCGACGAACTACGGGCGACCGGCGAGCAGGTGCGGCCCGTCCTGGACGGTGGTCAAGAAGCGCTGACGCCTCAGGAGCATCGGGTAGCAGCGATCGTAGCCGCGGGTGCGACCAACAACGAGGCCGCCGAGGCGCTGTTCCTCAGCCCCAAGACCATCGAAGCTCATCTCTGCCGGATCTACCGCAAGCTGGGCATCCGCTCGCGTGCGCAGCTCGCCGCCCGGTTCCGGCCCGGCACGTAGAGATCTGTGGCTCACCTAGGACTGGAGGAAGGCATGGGACGTCTGGCGCTGTTGACCGGAGCCGAGACCGAGGGCCTCACGGGCGTGGGGACCGACGTGGCGGCGATGGCGGACCTGCTCGGCCGCAGGGGATTCGAGATCCGCCGGCGCGAGGGTGAAGCGGCCACGAGAGAGGGAATCCTCGAGGCGTACGAGGGGCTGATCCGCGACGTGCGCGAGGGAGACGCCGTCGTCTTCTACTTCAGCGGCCACGGCGTGCACGCCACGGCCGAGGCCGGTCTGGCCGACGTCCAGTTCATCGTCCCCTGGGGCTACGGGACCGTCGGCGACGGGTTCGGCGGCATCACCGACGTCGAGCTGTCGGTGCTGCAGGCCCGGCTGACCTCGGTCACGCCCAACGTCACCGCCATCATCGACTCCTGCCATGCCGCCCGCATGTCCAGGGACCCGCGGCTGCGGCCCAGGGCGCTGGCCCATCCGATACCTGCCGAGGTCGTCGCCGAGCACCTGCGCCGGCTGAGCGCCGAGGGGTGGGACCTGGGGCAACGGCACGCCGAGGCCAATCCGTTCGCCGTGCGCCTGGCCGCGTGCCGACGCTGGCAGACGGCCTTCGAGTACACCAACGCCCAGGGCGTCACCACGGGTGTCTTCACCGAATCCCTGTGCCTCGCCCTGCGGGAGGCGGAGGAAGCCGAGGCGGTCGGCACGAGGGCGAGCTGGAAGACCATCATGAAACGGGTCGAGGAGCGCGTGCTCGCCCTGGCTCCCGGCCAGCGCGCGCACGTCGAGGGCAACCCATGGCGGCTGCCCTTCGATCTCGCGGAGGAGACGCACGAAGACCTGCTCGACGCCGAGCGACTGCCGGACGGCCGGATTCGGCTCCTCGGGGGGCACCTTCTCGGCGTGGAGCCGGGTGACGGCTATGCGCTCATCACGGACCAGGACTCCGTGCTCACCGACGTGACTGTGAGCACGGTGACCGGGGCGACCTCCGTCGCCGCCGTGACCTCCGGCTCGCCGCCCCCCGCCCTGCCGCAGCGCATGCGAGCCCGTCTGATCCGCCGCGAGCTGCCCCGGTACGCCGTCAGTGTGCACGGGCCGGGTCCCGTGGCGGACGACATGCGTGCGGCGCTCGACGCCGCGCCGCACGTCCGCCTCGCCACGGCCGGGACAGCGGCGGTCCTGTGCACGGTCGAGGTCTCGCGGGAGCCGGGCGAGATCCGGTTGCGGGACGAGGTCGGCGAGCTTGTCCGGCCCAGACCCGCCTCCCCCGAGGGCGTCGCCGCCACAGTCGGCAACGTGTCCAGGCTGGCGCGCAGCGCGACTCTGCGCACCCTGCCCGGCGGAACGGGTGACAGCGAGCTGATCGTCCCGTACACGGTGGAATGGGGACGGGTGAGCGACGGTGCGCCGGAGCGGCTGCCTGACGGCGGCGCCGTCTGCCACACCGGCGAGCCGATCTACGTCCTGCTCCGCAACGACGGCGACCGGCCCCTGTACTTCTGGCTTTTCGACCTGGGCATCACCGGCGGTGTCACGCACATCACGAATGCCGATCCGTACGGGCTGGTGCTCGCCGGCGGCGGCGAGTACGTCGTCGGGCATCTGCCGGACGTGGGCCTGGCCGGTCTGCCGCTGTCCTGGGCGGAGGGCGTGCCGGCGGACGCGCCCCGGCCGGAGTCGCTGCTCGTCGTCGTGGCCGACCGGGAGCAGGACCTCGCCGCCTTGGAGCAGACGGCTGCCCGTGGCGCGAGAAGCCAGGCCACCGTACGCGCGAGCCTGCGGCCCACCTCCTCGGTGCTCGAGAGCATGCTGCATCGGACCATGGCCGGCATGGGCAGGGAGCTGCCCGCCGAGCAGCACGCCCGCCCGGTTCGTTACGCGGTCGAGCATCTTGATTTCCTTCTCCACCCCGCTCCGGCGGTCTCACGTGAGACCGCCTCGTTCCTCGTCGACCAACGACCCGACCGCTCGCTGCGCATCCCGCACAAGGGGCGGGCACGCGGCGGCCCCGTCCCGGTCGCGCTACGGCTCGGTGAGCTCGTCGTGCATCGCAACCGGGCGCTGCGTGGCGGGGACGTGCGAATCGACGCGCTGGTGCTCACCGGGGCCGATGGCGAGTTGCCCGCGTACCGCGCGGAGACCGTCCGATTCTCTGGCATACGCGACGGTGACCGGCTCCCGCTGGACGACCTCCTCCTCTACCACGGGCCTGCCGTCGACTACCTCGACCTGGCGCTCTGGGTGTCCCGCGACCGGCAGGACAGCCTCCACCTCAGCGACATGCTGAGTGAGCGCCTGGGATCGATGGACTTCAAGCAGGCGGTCGTCGACGTGGCGGGGCTGGCGGTGGCCGCGCCGCAGATCCTGGCGGCGGTGACCGCGCTCGGCGCCACCGCCACCATCGTCAACATCGCCTATCAGCTGCTGTCGGCAGCGGTCGGCGACAGCATCGGCCTCTACCGTACGTCGCTGCTGCAGGCGGAGGGTTTCTGCCTGGGTCACCACCCGTCCACCGGTCTCATGCGGGCCCAGGACTTCTCCTTCAGGTACGAGGTGCTCAAGGTGTGATCGCTGCATGGCGGCCGGATTTCTTGCCGGGGGCAATACGCAAGAAAACGCATTTTCCGGCAGCAATTGCCGTCGCATTATGGCGGCGAAAGGGGGAAACACATGAACAATTCCGACGAAGAGCGTTTCGCTGAATGTCTGACGGCGTACGCGGCCCGCGACTACGGAGGCTGCGCCGCAGCCGCCAGACGCGACGACCCACGATGGGAGCCGCCGAGCCACCTCGTCTTCCGGCAACTGATGCCGATCTGCGTCTACCGCCTGGGCCAAGGAGCCGACCTCGATCAGCGGCGGCTCCCGATCCTGTACTCCCTTCCCGACCCCTGGGAGAGAAAGCTGCTGCAGCTCACGTTCGGCATGGCCGATCTGGAGACGGTCCAGCAGTCCGCGACGGACGACGAGCGGCGTTGCCAGGCGCTCTACTACGCCGGCGCCAGGCTCCTCACGGTCGGCGACTCCGCCACGGCCAGGGAACGCCTGCTCGATTGCCTGAGCCAGGGCGTGGACTGCGCTGAGGCACGACTTGCCGAGATCGACCTGGCCGAGCTCGACCTCGACGATCAGCCGGATCTGGCGGGGCAACGGGCTGACGTCCTCCTCGCCCGCGCGGAGGCATCGATCGCCGAGGGCCGGTGCGACGCGGCGATCGACGAGGCCAGGCAGGCGTCCCGGCTCGCGGGCGAGGACGTCGTCCGCCGCACGCGAGGGCTGCGCCTTCAACTGCATGCGCTCGCCGCGGCCGGCCGGCTCGCCGAAGCGATGGAGCTGATGCCCACAGCGCTCGGAAGCGGATCCGAGCACTTACAGGAGGACGATCCTGAACTGGCGCAGCTTCTGATCATCGACGCCCATCTCCACAACAAGGTCGGCGACCTCGACGAGGCGAACCGGCTCTACCAGGCAGCGGCCGACAGCCTGGACCGGTCACCAGGGCATCGAGCGGAAAGGGCCGCCGCCCTGCACGGACTGGCCAGGATCGCGTTGCGGCAACGTCGTCCGGAACGGGCAGAGCTCCTGTTCCAGCAGGCTTTCGACGGAGTCGAGGACCTTGACGACGACGCCGGGCTCGGTGCCGCCGCGCTCGTCGACCTGGCGGACGTCCGCGGCGCACGAGGCGATCACGAAGCCGAGGAGCGGTTGCATCTGCAGGCTCTGGACCGGCAGCGCGAACGATACGGGGAGGACCATCACCTGTTCGCCCAGACTCTGAGCGCCCTCGGGCGCCTGCGCCTGGCGCAGGGCCGTTTCGCCGAGGCCGAGCGGCTCCTCACCCGCGCCGCCGACATCCAGGCACGCGTGCTGGACCGCCTCCACCCGGACATGCTCACCACGTTCGCGGTGCTGCTTGAGCTGTACGAGGCGACCGATCAGCACAAGGCCATCGAAGACCTGCCGAAGCGCATTCTGACCAGCGGGGAGACGTCATGGCAAGACGACATCCCCATCCCACACCCGCTGCCCGAGCTGACGCCGACGTTCCAGCTCCTGGAATCGTTCCTGCCGGAGACGGCGAAGCGCCCCCAGGCCGTCGGCGGCGCGCCCGGCCAGTGGTCGCCCGACGATCAGCGGCTGTTCGGCACCATCGCCGCCGAGTTCGCCGAAGGCGATCACGGCGCGTGCGTACGGGACGCGATCCAGCTCAACGCACGGGCGGCGACACACGAGACCCTGCAACTGTTCCTGATGTGCCAGACGCTGGACACCGCCCCCGGCGACGCGGCAGCGCCGATCTCCCAGCCCATCTTCACGGAGCTGCCCGCGCAGATCGCCAACCCGTGGTACTCGGCGCTCGTTGCCCTGACACTTGGCCGGACCGGCCCTCAGGAGGTCGCGCGGCTGGCCGACGACGACGAGAAGTCCTGCCAGCTGCTCTTCTACACCGCGCAGCGGCGGATGAGCGAGGGGCACGTCCAGGAGGCGCTGCACGGCCTGCTCGACTGTGCGCGCGCCGGCGTGCCGTGCTTCGAGACATGGATGGCGGCCCGTCTGCTGCGGGCCGCGCCACGCGGGTCCGACCGTGCCGTGGCCGCCCAGGTGCGGGAGCTCAACCGGACGACGGTGCGCCTGCTCGTGGAGGCGTCCTTCGCGACGGCGCTGGGCCCGGCGCAGGCCGCCTGGCGGCTGGCGGACGGTCTGGAGGTCAACTCGCCCGAGCGGACCTCCAGCCACTACCACCTGGCCGTGGCCGTCTACAGGACAGGCGACCGCGACCGCGCCGGAGCGCTGCTACGCGATCTGGTGACGCAGGCGAGACAGGCGCCAGGTCGTGACCACGTCGCCGTGGCCAGGGCCCTCGGCGTTCTGGGCGTGATCCACACCGACCTTGCCCGGTACCCGCAGGCGATCTCCGTTCTGCGTGACGCGCTCGCGGAGAATCAGCTCGCCGAACGGCCGGACGACGCTCTGGGCGCACAGATCCAAGCCGATCTCGCCGAGGTCCATCGGGAGATGAGGGACCTTCCCACCGCGATCCGGCTCTGCCAGGAGGCGGTGGAGGCCCAACGGACCGCTCTGGGAGGACGGCATCCCGACCATGCCCGCACACTCGGCCATCTCGGCCTCCTGTACGCGGAGACCGGTGACGCGCAGCGCGCCGAGGCGTTGCTCACTGAGTCGGGTGAGATCCTCCGGGACGAGTTGCCGCCCCACCATCCCGACATCACGGCCAACGCCCGGGCTCTGGCCCAGGTGTACACGCTCCAGGGCCGGCTCGGCGAGGCGGAGCACGTGTTGCGGCAGGTGTCACGCAGCGATGAGAGCGCCACCCATGAGGACGCGCTGTGCCTTGCCGGCCTGGGCAACGTGACTGTCCTGCGCGGTCGCCTCGGCGAGGCGCGGCGCTTCTTCCAGGAGAGCCGCTCGATCCTCGAACGGGTTGCCGGCCCGCTGCATCCGGACTGTGTCACCGTCACGCTCTGCCTGGCGATGGTGACCGCGTGGGAAGGCGATCCGCGCAGCGCCCTCGACCTGGCCAAGCAGTCCGAGGAGGGAACCTCTCGCCTGCTGCTCGACGTGTTCACGATCGCCGCCGAGCGGCAGCGGCTGCAGTTGCTGGAAAACGTGCACGCGCGGCTGTCCGTCCTGCTGTCCCTGGTCGGTGCCGCGGGAAGGCCGGACCAGGCGGTCGCGGACGCGTTCGACCTGGTCCTGCGCCGCAAGGGCATCGACGACGAGGTGCAACGCGCCTGGCGTGCGGGCATCGACGACGAGGGCGGACCGGAGCTGCGGCCGAAGATCGAGCAGTTACGCTCGTTGCAGGCGAAGATCGCCGGCGGGACGTTGAGCGGGCCCGGACCCGAGGGCCGCGAGGCTCACAGCGCGGTTCTCACCGGCTGGCGTCAGGAAAAGGAACGGCTGGAGGCCGAGCTGGCCGGCGCCGTGCCTCGGCTGCGCCTGGAGCAGCGGCTGTCGAGCTTGAGCGGGCAGCAGGTCATGGCGCTGCTTCCGCAGGACTCCGCGCTGGTGGAGTTCGTCCGCTTCCAAGTGCTGCCGGACACCCCGCCCGAGACGGGCGCGTCCCGGCTTCCGGACCGGCACCGCTACTGGGCGTTCGTGCTGCGGCGGCACGCGGGTCTCAGGCTGGTCGATCTCGGCGACGCCGACGAGATCGACCGCCTGGTCGCGACCTACCGGCAGGCGATCCTCACGATCGACGGTGCCCGCGATGCTCCGCCTCCCCCTCGGCCCGGCGAAGCTCGTGACCTCCGGCCGCTCGTGGCGGCGCCGGCGCGGCAGAGCGAGCTCGCCGCGGGTCTGAGCCTGCGATCCGCCGTCTTCGATCCGTTGCGCGCGGCACTCGGCGACGACCGGATCCTGTTCCTCTGCCCGGACGGCGATCTGTCCCGGCTTCCCTGGGAGGTGCTCCCCCTCGGCCCGGACCGGCGCCTCACCGACGAGTACGCGATCAGCTACCTCGGCACGGCACACGACCTGGTCCGGCTATCGGCGTCCGTGGCACAGGAGCCCAAGGCGCCGCTGGTCGTCGCGGACCCGGACTTCTGGTGGCAGTCCACCGCCGACCCGTCCCAGGAACAGGCGGCGGACCGGGGGTCACCGGCCGCCCACGACCTGCGGCGGCTGAACATGCAGTTCGCGGCGCTGCCGGGCGCGGCGGCGGAAGGTGAGAAGGTCGCGAAGCTGCTGGGTGTCAAGGCCGTCACAGGCAGGGACGCCAACGAGGGGACCGTCAGATCGTGCCGGCGCCCGGCGATCCTGCACCTTGCCACGCACGGCTTCTCCCTGCCCGGCCCTGGAGGTGAGGACAGGCCGGAGCCGTCGTTGACGAGCGGCTTCGCGGAGCTGCCGGAAGGGTTCGGCCGGTTGTCGAACGCGAGCGTGAGCCCGTTCCTGCGCTCCGGGCTCGCGCTGGCCGGAGCCAACACCTGGCTGGCGGGCGGTGTGCTGCCGGCCGAGGCGGAGGACGGCATCCTCACGGCGGAGGAAGTCTCGGGGATGGATCTGGACGGCACCAGGCTGGTCGTCCTGTCCGCCTGCAAGACCGCCCTGGGCGCGCAACATCCCGTCGAAGGGGTGCTGGGCCTGCGCCGCGCGTTCACCCTCGCCGGTGCGCGCACGGTGGTGACGAGCCTGTGGCAGGTGCCCGACACGGAGACCCGGCAATTGATGGAGATGTTCTACGAGCGGCTGATGGCGGGGCTGAGCCCGGCGGACGCGCTGCGTGCGGCGCAGTTGAAGCTGCGCGGCAGCCATCCTGAGCCGTTCTTCTGGGGCGCGTTCGTCTGCCACGGCGATCCGGGCACGCCGAGAGGATCCTCATGACGTCCGGCGGGGACTACGAGGTACTGAGAGCGCGCGCCGATGACGCGCTCTCCGGGGCAGACGCCGCCGAAGCCGTGCGGGCGACGGCTGAAGCCCTGGCCTGGTGCAGGGAGCGCCTGCCTGCCAGTGGCGCCGAGCTCGTGCCGGCCCTGGTGCGTCATGCCCGGGCCATGTCGATGACGAGCCAGATGGGCTCCGCGACCGAGTTCGGGTACGAGCTGCTCTTCGACGAGGCGCTCGCCATCCTCCGCGCAGGTCGGGGAGGGCAGGATGAGGCCGTGGCCGCGGTCCTGTGGACGTACGCCCAGTGCCTGCGCCGTCTCCGACCTGCCAAGTGCGTGACGACTCTCGGGGAGCGGCTCGGGCTCCTGCGGGCGCTGCGCGGGCCGTCCCATCCCGACGTGGCGGCGGCCGAGTGCGAGCTCGCGGGAGAGCTGCGCCAGCAGCGACGGCACCAGGAGGCGTCCGCCCACTACCGGCGATCGCTGCGCATCTGGTCGCTGCATCCACCTGACAGGTGGG
Organism: Nonomuraea sp. PA05; assembly: GCF_008086045.1. Taxonomy (GTDB): domain Bacteria; phylum Actinomycetota; class Actinomycetes; order Streptosporangiales; family Streptosporangiaceae; genus Nonomuraea; species Nonomuraea monospora. Next base: position 254,608 of record NZ_VSEY01000012.1, read on the forward strand.
GATTGATGGCCGCGGAGGGGCTGGGACACCTGGCCGAGCTGGCCGGTGATCTCGGCACGGCCGCCGACGCCTACGCCCAGGCCGTGCTGACCGCCCGGGCGCTGGGCGACGATCAGGTCGGGACCTACCTGGTGGCCGGCGCGAGAGTGGCGGCCGGACGCGGCGAAGACGCCCTGCCGCGGTTCGAGGAGGCGCTGGCGGAGCAGCGCGCGGCGCTGGGAGACGCCCATCCCGACGTGGCGGCCACCAGGATGTGCATCGCCCTGGCCACGAGCGGCGAGCGGGCTCTGCGCGCCACGCGAGAAGCCTTGTGCGCCGCCGGCGCGTGGCTCGAGTCGGGCGGGGCCACGACGGTGGACGACCAGCGGCGCCGCGATCTGATCAAGACCTTCGGCCGGTACGCCGAACACTACCTGTCATGGTGGACGGCGAGCCGGTCAACTCCGGCAGAGGCCCTGATGGCAGAGCCCCTGATGGCAGAGCCCCTGATGGCAGAGGCCCTGGCGGTGGCGACCTGGCGGCGCCGGCTGCCTCATCTGCTGTGGTCCCCCTGGCGGCTACCAGGCACGCACCATCCCGGCGAGGCCGAGCTCAACGCCGTGACGGCGCGGATCGCTCACCGCCTGCAGGAGCGGTACCAGACAGCGGGCAGGCGGCCGGGCGCGGCGGCAGCCGGGCCGGCCTGGATGGGGCACGTCACCGAGTTGCCTGCCCTGGAAGGCAGGCAGGCCGAGTTGGAGACCCTCCTCCGGCGGGAGTGCCGGCCCGGCGTGCTGGCCCGGCCCCTGGCGTCCACCGCCGTGGCCGCCGCTCGCCGGGCGCTGGCCGCCGACGAGCGACTGGTGGACATCATGAGCGTCGAAGGACGGTACGTAGCGTTCGTGGCGGGACCGCTGGACGGGCAGACCGCCGTCATCGACCTGGGCCCTGCTGCGCGGATCGATCAGGAGGCGCTGCGCGCCAGAGTCACGCTCGAAGGGCCGGACCGGGCGATGGCCTTTCGAGATCTCGAGCCCGTGCGGGCCGCCCCCGCCGGTGACCTCCGAGCCCTGGCTCAGCTCTTGGTGGCGCCTTTGCTGCCCGCCCTGACGGGGTGCCGGCGCATCCGGATGGTTCTGGACGGGCCGTTGCTGCACGTGCCCTTCGGCGTTCTGCCGGTGGACACCGCTGGAAACCCGCTGCTGACCGTGTTCGCCCTCGACTACCTGGTCACAGCCGACGATCTGGCCACGGACGGCGGTCCCCGTGAGGAGTCGGGGCCGGAGCTGGTCATGGCCGCCCCCGACTACGACCTCGGCAGTGTGGAGCCCGGGCAGACGGGTTTCCTCTTCGGACCGCTCGACGGCACCGCTGGAGAGGCCGACGGCATCGCCTGCTTCCTCGGGCCGCGGGCGGTCGTTCTGCGCGGTGACGAGGCGTTGAAGGGACGGCTGCGCGAGACCCGGTCCCCTAGGCTGCTGCACCTGGCGACGCACGGCTATGTGCTGTCCGGCATGAGCGAGGCGGCGGCCCGGGAGACGGATCGCCGCCTGCGTGGCACCACGAGCGAGCTGACAGGGCGCTTCGTCAACCTCCGCCGCCACCTCAGCCTGCGTAGCGGCCTCGCGCTCGCCGGCGCCAACATGTGGCTGGCGCACGGCGTTCCCGGCTCTGGGGCGGAGACGGGGATCTTCACCGTGGCAGACGTCAGCGCTCTGGACCTGTCAGGCACCGCGCTGGTGGTCCTGTCTGCGTGCGACACCGGTGTCGGGGACCTCGACGCGGTCGACGGTCACATCAGTCTCCGGGCAGCGTTCCTGCGATCCGGGGCCGGAGCGGTGGTGGCGAGCCTGTGGAAGGTGCCGGATCTGCCCACCCGCGACCTCATGATCCGTTTCTACACATTGCTGGACCAGGGACATCAGCCGGCTGACGCCCTGCGCACCGCTCAGCTGGAACGTCACGCGGCCGGAGAGCCGGTGCTGAACTGGGGCGCGTTCGTGTGTTACCTCGGCACCCAGCGACATGAAGGCCATGGATGTGAGCTCAGAACTGGGGGGAAATCATGACAAGGGCTGCGAAGATCGCTGCCATCCAGGCGCAACGCGCCACAAGTGCGGCAGCAGCAGAAGAAATGGAGCGGCGGCTCGCTTCACTGGCCGAAGGGCTCTCCCGCCTGGAGGACATCAGAGCCGACATGGTCACGCGGGTCGAGGACGACGCGAGGGACCAGCTGAGCGCACTCGCGGAGCCGCTGAAGGATCTCATGCTCGGCGTGCGCAGGGAACGGGCCGAACTCGAGCGCGTCCTGGCCAGGCTCCGCCGGACCACCCTGAACATCGGTGTCGTGGGCCGGGCCGGCCAGGGCAAGAGCAGGCTCCTGCAGAGCCTCACCGGCCTGACGACCAGAGAGATTCCCGACGGCAGCGGCGGGTTCTGCACGGGCGTGCCGAGCGTCGTCAGGCATGCGCCAGGGACCAGCACGTACGCGGACGTGTTCTTCCACACCGAGCAGTCCTTCCTGCACGAGGTCGTGGCGCCCTACTTCGAACGCCTCCGCCTCGGCCGCTCCCCGGTGTCGCTGGAGGACTTCGCCGGCCCGCTGCCACCGCTCGACAGGGACGGCCAGGAGGACATCGCGCGCAAGGAAAGCGCCTACACCCATCTGTCGTCTTTCCGCACCACGCTGACCGAATACCGGCGATGGCTGGGGACGTCCTCCCCGCATCGCATCACCGCGGACCAGATCCGCGAGTTCGTCGCCCAGGACGACCCGGACGGAAACCGTCGCTACCATGCCTTCCGCGCGGTGCGCCGTGTCCACATCACCACCGCCTTTCCCCACGACGACCTCGGCGGCATCGGCACGATCGACCTCCCGGGGCTCGGCGACACCAACCTCGGTGACTCCCGGCTGCTGTTGAGCGCGCTCAGCGACGACGTGGACGTGGTGCTGTTCGTCCGGCGGCCCTCCCCCGAGCGGGACGCCATCCAGGACACCGACATCGACCTGTATGACCTGGCACAGAGCGCGCTGCCGGACATCCCCATGGAGAAACGCTCGTTCTTGCTGCTCAACCATCGGCGCAGCGTCGATCAGGACAACCTGAGCAACGCCAGGTTGTTCCGCGACCAGATCCCCGGCTCAGCGATCAAGGTGGCCGGCACCGACATCGTGGACTGCTCCGACGCCGAGGCCGTCGCCGCGGCGTTCGAGCCCGTGGTCGACTACCTGCTCACGCACGTCGGCGAGCTCGACCGCATGCTGCTGCGAGCGCGCAGGCGGACCATGGCGGAGTTGCGCCGCCAGATCACCCTCCTGATCAGCCAGGCGCGCCGGCTCGACGCGCTCGCCCAGCCGGCGAGTATGTGGTTCCCCGCCTTCCAGTCCCTGTTCAAGCAGGCGCACACCAGCCTGTCCGCCGAGCTCGACCAGTTGGTCGACCGGCTGAGGGAGGAACGAGGGCTGCGCGACACGGCCTTCAGCCAGAGCGTGCGAGCCGTGCTCACGCTGGCCCGCACTGACGACGGCATTCCCTCGCCGGAGGACATCAGGACCAGGTTCGCCGTGGAGGGCACCCGGCAGGCCGCCTACAGTCACCTGCTGGACGAGACGCGTGCCCATCTGTCCAGGCACTTCCTTGGCCTGCACGACGGGTTGCGCGAATGCGTCGAGCAGATGCACGAGGACGTGGCGGTCCTGCTCGCGCGTGCGGGCGGCCTCGCACCGCTGAGCGGCGAGCAAGGCAGGCAGTTCCTGCTGGACGTGGCGGAGCGGATCCCGCCGGCCCTGAGGCGGGGCCGGCCGAGCGAGATCCAGTACGCGCTCACCATGCTCACCGAGTTCGAGCTGAACTACCGCGGCTTCGTCCAGCACCGCATCCGGCCGTGCCTCGACGGCTTGCACGGCGACTCACCGGCCATGGCGTTGCCGTCGGACGGCACCCTGGTGGACGAGAAGACCTTGCGGGAGATGCTGCGGATCTCCTACGAGGAGGCGCTGGATCGCTGCGACACGGCCCTCGACGGGCTGACCACGGAGCCGAACGGCGCGGTCTTCGCCATCGTCGAGGAGTTCCGCGACCGCGTTCTGCGCGCGGAGGGCAGCACGGACGAGTGGCGCGCCTTCTACCAGGACATCAGGGCAGAGCTGTGGAGCGGCACATTCTCCGCCCTGGCCGAACAGGCCGGCCATCTGAGGGTGTGGGACGAGGCCGTACAGGCCCTGACCTCGCTCCTCGACCAGGACCACGATGAGGAGGAGAAGTGAGCGAGAAGCCAGCCAGGCGGCAACGCCTCAGCAGCGCCCCTTGGCGGAAGATCACCGGCCGGATCGGGCAGGACGCGATCATCGACGTCACCATGCTGGGCTCGATCGGGGTGGGCAAGACCACGTTACTGGCCTCGATGTACGAACGGTTCGGGCAGGTGATCGGCACCACCGACCTTCAGGTGACACCCACTGACCGTAAGACCTCGGTGAGTCTGCAGGGCTACATCGAAGACCTCCGGCGCATCGCGGATGGCCTGCGGGTGCAGGGCGGCATCCAGGGCACCGGTGAGCTGCGGGACTACGCCTTCGACGTCGGCCGCAAGGGCCGCGCCCCTCTCTTCAAACTCCGATTCACCGACTATCCCGGAAAATATCTACTTAATCCGGATAATTCAGATGACGAAAAGCTCCAGCGTGCACTCGAACGCGCTCACGTCATCCTGGTGGCGATCGACGCCGCCGCGCTCCTCGAACGCAACGGCCGTTATCACAACCTCATCAACATTCCCCAGATCGTCACCGACGAGATCAAGCGCATGCTGCAGGTGAGAATGGATCGGCTGATCATTCTCGCCCCGCTCAAATGTGAGACCTATGTGGAGAAACCGCCCGGCGCGCAGGAGCTCAAGGCCAAGATAATCGACGAATATCGGACGCTGCTCAACTACATCGGCTCCGGGGAGCTCCGCGAGCGTGTGGGGTGTGTGATCACCCCCGTGCAGACGGTGGGCTCGGTGGTGTTCCACCGGCTGGAGGAGGACCCGCAACACCTCAACCCCGTCTTCGAATTCCGGGTGAAGGCCGTCGGCGCACGGTATGCGCCGCTCCACACCGACCAGCTCCTGCGCTACGCGCTGCGGTTCGTGGTCAACAAGTATCGCGACAGCGACCATCGCGGCGTCATGCGGGCGTGGTGGGAACGTGCCATGGGGACGGACGCCGCCATGGTCGAGGCCGCACGGGAGTTCGCCGCCGGCTGCAAGAGCGACGACGGCTTCGGCGTCCTGCAGAGCCATCCCTACCTGGACGGACAATGACATGGGCGCCCGCTGGTTGGTGCAGACGCGCGGGCCGGGCGCCACGGAGGACTACCGATGGGTACCCGTCGGGCACAAGAACCTCAAGGCGCTGCGGCTTCTCGAGAAGGGGTGGCGGAAGGGCTCGTCGTTCCTCACCCTGCTCGACGACGAGCGACCTGGCCTGCTGCTGTACCGTTTCCGGAGCGAAGGGCTGCTCCTGCTGATCACCGGCCTCATCCCAGCGGGTCGGCCGGTCGACTCACGCAAACGCGCCATCCGGGTCAACGTGCTCGGCTGTACCCACGACAGCGCGGACCGGCTCGCCACCGACTCCACTGACAGCGCCGATGACGGCACCGACGCCATCCTCGCCATCGCCTGCGCGGCCCTGCGTGGCGACCTCTCCGACCGGCTGCCGGTGGTCTACGGCTCGGACGGCGGGTCCGGCTTCGCCTTGGAGCCGGAGGACTGGAACGACATGCTGGAGGACGTCAAGGGCGGGCCCACGTCGTCCGATACGTCGCCCGCGCGCGGGCCCCGCGTCGACAACGACACGGAGACGGCGCGTGCGCGCGTGGCCGGCGAACTCGCGGCCGTCCACAGCCAGGGGACGCTGGACCGGCTGTCCGGCACGCTGCTGGTCCTGCGCACAGGGGTCCTCAGCCGACGCCAGTCCGAGGCTCTGGGAGCATGGCGGGTGCTGGTCGACATCCTGCCCGACGAGCAGGAGCCCGCGGAGCAGAACCTGTTCAGCCAGTTCAGGGACCTCAGGAACCGGCTCGGTATCCCTCTGTTCCTCGGCCTGGTCGCGTTGGCGGTGGTCGTCGCCGCGATCGTGGCGAACCTGCCGATGTGGGACACACCGCCGGGCAGCCCAGCCACCAGCCCAGCCACCAGCCCGACCGCGAGCACGCCCCTGAGACCGCCCTCGACCACCGGCAGATGACTCAGCGCGTGTCGGCGAGGTCGTTGGCGGCCACGTAGCCGAAGGTCATGGCGGGGCCGATGGTCGAGCCCGAGCCCGCGTAGCTGTGGCCCATGACGGCTCCGCTGGCGTTGCCGGCGGCGTACAGGCCGGGGATGACCGAGCCGTCCGCGCGCAGCACCCGCGCGCGGGCGTCCGTGCGCATCCCGCCCTTCGTGCCGAGATCGCCCGGGACGATCCTGAACGCGTAGAAGGGCGCCAGCCACAGCGGGGCCAGGCACGGGTTCGGCCTGACCAGCGGGTCGGCGTAGTAGCGGTCATAGGCGCTGTCGCCGCGGTGGAAGTCGAGGTCCCTGCCGGTGACGGCGAAGCCGTTGAACCGGTTGATCGTGCCGCGCAGCGCGGCCTGGGGCACGCCGATCTTGACGGCCAGTTGCTCGACGGTCCAGGCCTTGTAGGCTGCGTCGCTGTCGAACCAGGCGTCCGGTAGCGGCAGGAGCGGGGCGACGTCCCGGAACAGGTACTTGTTGCGGTAGTTCTGGTCGACGATCAGCCAGGCGGGGATGTGCGGGGCGCCGGAGCCGTTGCGGTCGTACATGACGTGCACGACGTCGCTGTAGGGGGCGCCCTCGTTGACGAAGCGCACGCCGTTGCCGTTGACCAGGACGCAGCCGGGCAGGGTGCGTTCGGCCAGGCAGAAGTACGGCTCGCCGGGCAGCGGGATGGAGGGGCCCCACCAGGCGTCGTCCATCAGGTCGAGCGCGGCGCCGGCCCGCTCGCCGGCCGCGATGCCGTCGCCGGTGTTCGCCTCGGCGCCCACGGTCCAGCTCGTGCCGATGGGCTGGCGCTGGAAGCGGGCGCGCATGGCCGCGTTGTGCTCGAACCCGCCGGAGCCGACGATCACGCCGCGCCGCGCCCTGACGGGGCCCGACGGGGTGAGGACGCCGGTGACCCTGCCGCCCTCCACGATCAGGTCGAGCAGCGGGGTGTTCAGCAGCACCGGGACGCCGGCGGCCAGCAGCCCGGCGCGCAGGCCGGCCGCCAGCGACTGGCCCATGGTCAGTGGCTTCTCGCCGCGCAGCGCCGCCTCGGTGCCCCGCAGCAGGGCCGCGGCGCTCACCTCCAGGCCCTTCGGGTTGACGGCGGCCAGCGTCAGCCACTTGTAGTCGGCGCTGTAGACGACCATGCCGGCGGGGGTGGGGATGTACGGGCCGTTCAGCCGGGTCAGCTCGGCGCCGAGAATGTTGCCGTCGAGCTGCGCGGGCTCGATGGAGCGGCCGTTCGGCATGCCGCCGGGCAGCTCCGGATAGTAGTCGGAGTAGCCGTCCATGAAGCGGAAGCGCAGGGGGCTGTTGCGCATCACGAACGAGAGCATCGCGGGGCCCGCTGCCAGGAACGCCTGCTGACGTTCGATCGGCACGGTGCCGCCGACGACGCGGGCCAGGTAGGTGGCGGCCTTGGCGGGGGTGTCCTGGACGCCGGCGGCGAGGATGACCTCGTTGTTGGGGATCCAGATGCCGGCGCCGGAGCGGGCGGCCGAGCCGCCGAACGTGGGGGCCTTCTCGATCACGACGGTGCTCAGGCCGCGCTTGGCCGCCGTCAGCGCCGCCGTCATCCCGGCGGCGCCGGCGCCGATCACCACGACGTCGTACTCGGCCGCTGCCGCCTGGGCGGGGGCGGGGCCCAGCGCGGCGCCCGCCATCAGGGCGCCGCCGGTTACGGCGGCGCCGCGTAACAACGCGCGGCGGCTCTGGCCGTGAGGGGTCAGAGCGTTCGTCGGTATCGTTGAGTCAGCCATCGACCAAGCATGCGCTTGGTTGTTATGCGCGTCAATGGCGCGATCAGGCGACACCCGGCGACAGCGCGGGCAGGGCAAGATCGGGCGCCCTCTCACCACCCGGCCCGGATGCCGCCCAGCACGGCACTGCACCACGCGGCACAGGACGCACAGCGCGGCGCGGCGCGGGCACGGCGCAGCGGGGCGCGGGCACGGCGCAGCGGGGCGCAGCGGGGCGGGGCGCAGCGCAGCGGGGCGGGGCGGGGCGGGGCGGGAGGTGGTCAGCCTGCGCCGGGGCGGGGTGCGGGGGTGGGGCGGCGGCGGTTCCAGGAGTCGAGGATGTGGCGGCGCATGGCCACCGCCGCCCCCTCCGCATCCCCCGCCGCGATCGCGTCCCGAATCGCCTGATGCTCCTCCAGCGTCTGCCGCATCACCGAGTCGTTGTACTCCCCGTGGTACCTCATGCTGGTACGCGCCTTGTCATGGATGCTGTTGACGATCGCCCGCCCGAGCCGATTCCCAGAAGCCGCCATGATCATGTCGTGGAATCGCACGTCGGCCGCGCCGAAGTCGGCCGGTGAAGCGAGGCTGGCCCGCATCGTGCCCAGCTCGGCCCCGATCCGCTCGTCGTCCTGAGCGGTGTGGAGGCGAGCGGCCGCGGCGGCCATGTCGGTCTCCAGGGCCGTACGCACCGACACCAGTTCGTCCAGGAACGTGGCGTTCTCGTCGTGCGCGATGACGGAGGTCAGCACGACGTCGTCGAGCAGGTTCCACTGCCGCGCGTCCATCACCTGGGTGCCGCGCCCGTGCTCGATCCTGACCAGGCCCTTCTCCTGGACGATCTTCACCGACTCGCGAATGACGGTCCGGCTGACGCCGAACTCCTCGCACAGCTCGCCTTCCGGCGGCAGCGCCGAGCCGGGGCGCAGGGCGCCGCGGACGATGTCGTCCACGAGTTGCTCGACCACGGTGGTGCCCAGCTTGGCCGGACGTGAGCGGCGCGGCCGGCGAGCGGGCTTGACAGTACCGTCGGGCGGGCCACCGGGCGAGCCATCAGGGGGGCCGTCAGGCGTGTCGCCGGTGAGCGCCGGTGCGTGCTGAGTCACGTGCCCTCCCGAGCACTGGTGGTCCTGATCTTCGGACCGCCTTGAGTATAGGCCATTGTGCGAGACATCACACGTATGATGTCATATCCCGAAACGCGGCGTTTACGTACCTCACTTCCGCCCTTTCGTCCCCCTAGGAACACCACATGAGACGACGCAGCCCGGCGATCCTCGTGACCGCGGTCCTGTTCACCGTCGCGGCCTGCGGCCCGCCCAGCCCCACCGGCGCCGCCAAGCCCGGCACCGCCACCTCCGCCGCCGCCTCCTCCCCGTACGGCTTCGCCCCCGCCGAGCAGAAGGACGGCAAGCTCGTGGTCTGGGTGGACTCCACCCGGCTGGACGCGGCCAAGGCGTACCAGGCCGCCCACCCCGGCGCGCAGCTCGACATCGTCACCTACGACGGCAACGCCAACGGCTCCAACACGCTCAAGACGAAGGTCCAGCTCTTCAACCGGGCCGGCGAGGGCTGGCCCGACGTCGTGTTCACCACCGACAACAACACCGCCTCCTGGGCCTCGCAGGGCGACGACGCCTTCGTCGCCCCGCTGGACAAGGGCCTGATCGACCAGGGCACGCTGGACGGGTTCGCCAAGGGCGCGCTCGACGTGTGCACCGTGGACGGCACCGTCTACTGCCTGCGCAACGACCTGGCCCAGGTGGTGCTCTGGTACAACAAGAAGCTGTTCGACGAGTTCGGCTACCAGGTGCCCAAGACCTGGGAGGAGTACCAGGCGCTGGGCGAGAAGGTGGCCGCCGAGCACCCCGGCTACCTGGTCGGCACGGCCGGCGACGCGTGGACGCCCGAGATCTACCTGTGGGGCGCGCAGTGCCCGGCCAACCAGGTCACGGCCGCCAAGGCGATCACGGTCAAGGCCACCGACCCCGCCTGTGTGCGGGGCGCGAAGCTGATCGACAAGCTCGTGGCCAACAAGACCATGTCCCTGCTGCCGCTCTTCGGCCCGGACTTCGCCAAGAACCAGGGCGGCAAGGTGCTCATGCTGCCCGGCCCCGCCTGGTACGGCGGCGCGGTGTTCCAGGGCGCGCTGAAGACGCCGAAGGGCGAGCTCGCGGTCGGCGACGCGCTGCACTGGGCGGATCAGAGCCCGCCGGTGACCGGCAACGTCGGCGGCGGCGCCTGGTGGGTCTCGCGGCACAGCGCCCGGCTGGAGGCCGCCAAGGACTTCGTCACCTGGGTCACCACGGCCGACGCGTACCAGGTGGACAAGTCGCCCGGCTACCCCGCCCACGCGGGGGCGGCGGCCAAGTGGATCGCCAAGCAGCAGGAGAGCGGCTACTACGCGGGCGACATCGCCGCCCCGATCACCGCCGCCGCGGGCCAGGTCTGGCCGGGCTGGGGCTCGCCCGAGTTCAGCCAGGAGGCGGTGTGGGCCAAGACGGTCATCCCCGCCCAGACCGCGGGCAAGACCGTCGAGTCGCTGCTGGCCGACTGGCAGATCGCGATCGAGCAGCAGGCCCAGGTGTTCGGCTACCAGGTCACCAAATGAGCACACCCGCGATCACCGCCGCCAGGAGCCGCTCCTGGCGGCCGGCGGCGGGGCACGCCTTCGTCTCCGGGTACGTGGTGCTGCTGGTGGCGTTCGGCATCGTCCCGACCGTGTACGCGCTCAACCTGGCCTTCACCGACGCCGACGGGCGCTTCGCGGGCCTGGCCAACTTCGTGCGCACCGCCCAGGACTTCCGGTTCCTCGCGGCGGTCGGGCACGTGGCCACGTACCTGGTGCTGTGGCTGGTCACGCTGACGGTGCTGACGCTGACGCTGGCGCTGCTGGTGCACCGGCTGACCGCGGGCTGGTCGCGGGCGGTGCTGCGGTTCGTCTACTACGTGCCCGGCGCGCTGGCCGGCGCGTCCAGCGTGCTGCTGTGGCTGTTCATGCTGGACCCGTCCGTGAGCCCGATCGACGGCATCGTCCGCTCGCTGTGGGGCTCGACGTTCGTGGCGGTGGTCGCCCCCGGGCACCTGCCGTGGCTCTTCACGATCATCGCGTTCTGGACGGGCGCGGGCGGCTGGATCGTCATCATGTACGGCGCGCTGAACAGCATCCCGCACGAGGTGATCGAGGCGGCCCGGGTGGACGGCGCGGGCCCGCTGCGCACCGCGCTGCGCGTGCAGCTGCCGATGCTGCGCAAGTGGATCGTGTACATGCTGATCCTGTCGCTCGCGGCGGGCACGCAGCTCTTCGTCGAGCCGCAGCTCATCTCCCAGGCGAGCTTCGGCGTGGTCGGCACCGACTACTCGCTCAACCAGCTCGCCTACCTGTACGCCTTCGACCAGAACGACTTCAACGGCTCGGCCGCCATCGCGATCGACCTCCTGATCGTGGCGCTGTGCTGCGCGGGCCTGTTCGTCGCCAAGGGAGGGCTGTTCGATGCGGACTGACCGCCCGGCCCGCCTGGCGGTACGGGCGCTGGTGGCCGTCGTGCTGACCGCGTTCGCGCTGTTCTTCGTGCTGCCGATGGTGTGGCTCGTGCTGGCCGCCACCAAGACGCCCGCCGGCCTCATCCAGGACAACCCGCTCTCCCCCGGCTCGATCGCCGCGCTCCTGGACAACTGGCGCAGCCTCATGTCCTTCCAGGACGGCACAGTGGCGACCTGGATGGGCAACTCGGTGCTGTACGCCGCGCTGTCGGTCGTGCTCACCCTGCTGGTGAGCATCCCGGCCGGCTACGCCCTGGCGCTGATGAAGTTCCAGGGCCGCCGCCTGCTGCTGATCGTCACGCTCGTGGTGATGCTGATGCCGGCCACCGCCCTGGTGCTGCCGATCTTCCTGGAGTTCAGCTACCTGGGGCTGGTCAACACGACGGCCTCGGTGGTGCTGCCGATGTCGTTCTTCCCGTTCGGCGTGTACCTGACCTACATCTACTTCTCCACCAGCGTGCCCGCCGAGCTGCTCGACTCGGCGCGGCTGGACGGCTGCGGCGAGTCGGCGACGTTCGCCCGGGTGGCGCTGCCGCTGGCCAAGCCGGTCGTCGCGCTGGTCGCGTTCTTCAGCTTCGTGACGAACTGGAACAACTTCTTCCTGCCGTACGTGATGCTGCCGAACAGCGACAACTACCCCATGCAGGTCGGCCTGACCCAGATGCTGGCCGCGACCCCCACCTTCAACCCCGTCGTCGGCGCCAACGCCGAGGTGCAGCCGCCGGAGCTGGTCCTGGCCACCCTGCTGTCGATCGCTCCCGTGCTGCTCGTCTTCCTGTTCTCGCAGCGTTTCCTGGTCGCCGGGCTGACCGCCGGCGCGACCAAGGGCTGACCTTGAGGAGCTCCCACCGCATGACGCACCGCCCGCCGACCGTGACGGCCAGCGTGCCTGTCCTCGACCCGCCCGCCTGGGCGCTGTCCCAGCGTGCCCTGCTGGACCTGCTCGACAGCGGGTGGCGGCTGTTCTCCGCCCGCTACACCAGGCCGGACGGCTCGCTGCGCTACGAGGGACGGCTGTCCTCCCGCGACGGCGCCGACGACTTCTTCGAGCCGTTCTTCAACTGGCCCCAGCTCTACCTGCTGGGCGGCGCCGACGACCTGCTGGAGACGTGCGCGCGGCACTGGCACGGCGTGGTGGCCCAGATGACGGAGCTGGGCATGTTCGCCGACGAGTTCGAGATCGGCTACGACTGGTTCCACCAGGGCGAGAGCCTGCTGTTCACGTACTTCCTGACCGCCGCCGACCCGCATTCCTGGGCCGAGCGGGCCACCCGCTTCGCCGACCTGTACCTCTTCCCCGCCAAGGGCAACTACGACCCGGAGCTGCGGATCGTCAAGGCGCCGCACAACGGCAGCCGCGGCGCCCGCGAAGGCGTGTCCGACACGCCCGCCTACCCGTGGACGGAGGCCGAGGCCGCCCAGTACGGCTACCCGCTCGACTGGCTGGTGCCCGACGGCGCGCCCGTGCCCCCGCTCGCCGAGGACCCGCGGCTCGGCGCCGAGATGCAGCGCAGGCTCGGCAGCGGCGACGCCGTCGGCAACCTCAGCGTGGCCGGCCTGATGGCCAACGCCTACCTCGCGGGCGGCGAGCGGCGCTACGCCGACTGGCTGCGCGACTACGTCGGCGCCTGGCAGCGCAGGGCCGAGGCCAACGGCGGCGTCGTCCCGGACAACGTCGGCCTCGACGGCGTCGTCGGCAGCCGGCTCGACGGCCGCTGGTACGGCGGCCACTACGGCTGGACGTGGCCGCACGGCCTCTACAGCATCGGCCAGGCGGTGGCCGTCGGCGCGCTCAGCGCCGCGCTGGCCACCGGCGACGACGGCTACCTCGGCTTCGTCCGCACCCTGCTGGACGCGGTCATCGAGCGCGGCGTCAAGCAGTCCTTCGACGAGAGCGACTCGGCCAACCAGGGCCGCTGGCGCGCCCACCTCGGGCCCGACGCGTACGTCCCGACGCTGCTGGTGCCCTACCGGCACAGCGACAAGGGCTGGTTCGACCACAACCCGATCCAGACCTCCGTCCCGTTCGCGCTCTGGCACCACACCGGCGCGCCCGGGGACCGCGCCCGCCTCGACGCGCTGCGCGCCGCAGCCGGGTACGACTGGGCGACCGTGCGGCCCTTCCGCGACAAGGAGGAGGCCGGGCACGAGGAGCCCTGGTACGCGTACCTGTGCGGTGACAACCCGGACTACCCGGAGCGCATCCTGGCCGCCGCGCACGCCCAGGCCCGCCGCCGCATCGCGCTGCTGCTCGCCAACGCGGACCGCGACCTGCCGGAGGAGGCCATCCACCTGTGGCAGAACGTCAACCCGGTGGTGACCGAGGCGCTGACGCAGCTCATGTGGGGCGGCCCGCAGGTCGTCTACAACGGCGGCCTGCAGCAGGCGCGGGTCCGCTACTTCGACGCCCGCCGCCGCCGTCCCGGCCTGCCCGATCAGGTGGCGGCGCTGGTCAGCGCGATCGAGTCGGAGGCCACGGTGGTCACCCTGGTCAACCTGTCGGCGGTGGACGACCGGACGATCGTGGTGCAGGGCGGGGCGTTCGGCGAGCACGAGATCGTCACCGCTTCCGCGACCTCGGCCGAGCCGGGCTGGACCGGGCACGACACGGAGTACGTGCATCACGAGCCGGTCGTCTCGGTCACCGAGCACGCGGTGGGCGGGCCGTACCTGACGGTGGAGCTGCCCGCGGGCACGACGATCACGCTGACGCTGCGGCTGCGGCTGCGCGCTCACCAGCCGTCCTACCGCACGCCCTGGGAGGCCCGCTAGACACGCGTGGCGGGCGGGCCCGGGCTCCAGAGCCCGCACCCGCCCGCCGTCGCCTATCCGGAAGGACCTAGCCGGAAGAACCAGCCGGAAGGACCGGCCGGAAGGACCTAGCCGCAGTGCTCGAACGGGCTGTCGTAGACGGACGATCCCGCCTTGCCGCCCCACTTCACGCACTTGCCCGCCGCGGCCGCCCGGATCGGCCCCGCGTAGTAGGCGAAGTTGCCGCTGTCGGTGACCCGGGTCTTGCCCTGCACCTCCAGGTACGCGCTGGTGGCGCTGGCCGTGCCGATCGAGGTCTTCTTGATCGTGGCGACGCAGTTGTTGCCGTTCGCCGAGTTGTAGAGCAGGTGGACCGTGCCGGCCGTGCCGAGCGCGGCGCTGTCGATCACCTTGTAGCCGCTGCCGCACACCGACTCGGCGGTGTGCGGGTTGGTGGTGCCGCCGCTGCCGCCGGTGACGTAGTTCATGAACGTGGTCCAGTTCCAGTAGCCGCCCGGGTCGGTGTGGTCGGTGCCGGGGACCTGGCTGTGGCCGACGATGTGCGTGCGGTCCTTGGGGATGCCGTACCGGTCGGCGATGTTGCGGGTGAGCGCGGCCGACGAGCGGTACATGGCGTCGGTGAACCAGGTGGCGTCGTTGACGAAGCCCTCGTGCTCGATGCCGACCGAGCGGCGGTTGTAGTCGCCGGCGTGGAAGGCGCGGTCCTTCTCCCTGACCATCTGGGTGACGGCGCCGTCGGAGGAGCGCACGACGTAGTGGGAGCTGACCTTCGCGGCCGGGTTCTGGAACCAGGAGATCGTCCCGGCGTAGGAGCCCTGCGCCACGTGGATGACGATCCGGTCGATCGCGTCGCTGGTGGGGCGGCTGGAGACGGCGTAGTTGGCGCTGTTGGCCGGCACCCAGGCGGCCTGCGGGTAGTCCACCGTGGCGGCGAACGTCGTGGGGCCGTCCAGGTCCTTGGCCTTGCCGTACGTGCCGCGGTCCGGCTCGACGGCGCGCGGCTTGACCGTGACGCTCTCGCCGCCCTCGGCGGTGCCGCGCACGCCCTCGGCCAGCAGGTCGTAGACGGTGTCGGCGTACAGGCGGGCCACGTCGGCGGAGGCCGCGCCGCCGTAGCGGGCGATGGGCGTGTACCAGCGGGCCGGGTCCTTGCGGGCGGCGGCGTCCAGGCCCGCCTCGTCGGCGAGGGCGCGCAGCACGGCGGCGCCGCCGGCGATGTTGGCGGCGTCGTCGCTCTTCAGCTCCGCGACGGGGCGGCCGGTGAGGGTGGCCGCGCGCTCCAGGGTGCGGGAGGTGACCAGGTGCATCACGCCGTAGCCGCCGCTGGCGCTGGGCTCGCCGTCGTGCCCGTCCAGGTGGGTCTCGGCGTAGGCGAGCGAGACCAGCAGGTCCCGCGGCACCTCGTAGGTGGTGGCCGCCTTGGCGAACGCCCCAGCCACCGGGCCGTCAGCGGACACGGCCGCTGACACGGCCGCTGCCGGGCCGCTCGTCAGCAGTGTGGCGGGCATCAGCACGCCGGCCAGCAGCGCGGCGGAGCGGCGCAGTTGGGCACGCACAGTGTTTCTCCTCAGGGAGTCTCGTTCGTGGGGGGACGTGCTCTAGCCGCAGTGCTCGAACGGGCTGTTGTAGACGGCCGTGCCCGCCTTGCCGCCCCACTTGACGCACTTGCCCGCCGCGGCGGCCCGCACGGGGCCCGCGTAGTAGGCGAAGTTGCCGCTGTCGGTGGCCCGGGTCTTGCCCTGTACTTCCAGGTACGCGCTGGTCGCGGTGGCCTTGCCCAGCGACGACTTCTTGATGGTGGCGACGCAGTTGTTGCCGTTGGCGGAGTTGTAGAGCAGGTAGGCGGTGCCGGCCGTGCCCAGGGCGGCCGAGTCGATCACCTTGTAGCCGCTGCCGCAGACCGAGGCGGCGGTGTGCGGGTTGGTGGTGCCGCCGCTGCCGCACTTGTTCTTCGAGGTCAGCGTCTGGTTCGGGTAGCCGAACGTGGTGCCGTTGAAGACGGCCTTGCGGATGTTGCTCGGGTAGCTGGTGCCCTGGCGGACCTCGTAGTGCAGGTGCGGGCTGATGTTGTTGCCCGGCTTGCTGGTGTTGCCGAGCGTGCCGATCTTCGTGCCCTGGGCGACCTGGGTGCCGGCGGAGACCGAGCGGGAGTTCAGGTGCGCGTAGTACGACGTCCAGCCGCCGCCGTGGTCGATCTTGACCAGGTTGCCGTAGCCGTTCGCGGAGCCCTGGTGGGCGGAGATGACCACGGTGCCGGCCGCGGCGGCCACGACGGTGTCGCCGAGGTCGGCGTTGGCGGTGCTGCCGCGGTTGAAGTCGATCTCGTACGAGCGGTGCGCGCTGCTGTTGCTGGAGTTGCCCGTCCAGCTCTGGCCGCAGGGGAAGGGGAGCTGGAAGCTCGGCGCGGCGAGGGTCGAGACCTCGGGCACGTCCACCTGGTCCGGCGGGTCGTTCTGGTCCGGGGCGGGGCTGGTGGCCGCGGGCGTGGGGGCCGGGGTGGGGGCGGCTAAGGCGGC
The DNA here is from genome assembly GCF_008086045.1 of Nonomuraea sp. PA05. Taxonomy (GTDB): domain Bacteria; phylum Actinomycetota; class Actinomycetes; order Streptosporangiales; family Streptosporangiaceae; genus Nonomuraea; species Nonomuraea monospora. The sequence goes on from NZ_VSEY01000012.1 coordinate 271,412, forward strand.
CTGACCGGCCGTCAGGCCGCAGATCAGGACGAAGCCGATCGTGAGCACCCTGCTGGGTCGCATAAGGATCCTTTCCGTACGGCGCCGGAACGGGATCCGCCCCGGCGCCGATCATGATCAAGTGGATCTGCGCTTACTGGGGCTCAAGATTGCGAGTACGGCGTACAAAGAACATCCAGGATCGATATAAAGGCTCAACCGGGCAATGGTTGCAATACCTCCAGGTAAGGAGTAGGTGCGGTCATAGTGGGTGAACTACCAGCCTTCGGTGTCCTCGGGCCGTTGCAGGTCCTGACCCCGGACCGGAGCCTGCGCATCGGCGGCACCAAGCCGCGGCTGCTCCTGGCCACCCTGCTGCTGGAGGCCAACCAGGTGGTCGGCTCGGACACGCTCATCGAGGTCCTGTGGCCCGCCGGCCCGCCCTCGTCCGCCACGGCCAACCTGCGCACGTACGTCAGCTCCTTACGCGGCGTCCTCGGCACGGCCGGGGCCCGCATCGCCGCCCACCCCTCCGGCTACGCGATCGAGGTGCCGGTGGAGCGGCTGGACCTGCTGCTGTTCGAGGACCTGGTGGCCAGGGCGCGCGCGGACGGGCGTACCGAGGCCGGGGCGGCGCACCTGCGCGAGGCGCTCGCGCTGTGGCGCGGCGAACCGCTCGGCGACCTGCCCGCCAGCCCCGCGTGGGACCACCGGCTGCGGGCCCTGACCCAGGCGCGGCTGGCGGCGGCGGAGGAGCTCGTCGCGACGAAGCTCGCCACCGGGGAGCACGCCTCCGCCATCGACGACCTGCGCGGGCTGATCGGGGAGCATCCCTACCGGGAGGATCTCTGGCAGCAGCTCATCCTGGCGCTGCACCGGGGCGGGCGGCGGGCCGAGGCGCTGCACGCCTACACCGAGATCCGGCGGCAGCTCGTGGACGAGCTGGGGATCGAGCCTGGCCAGGAGCTTCGGGAGGCCCATGCGCGGGTGCTGGCCGAGGACGCGGGCACGGGCGTGGGCGTGGGCGTGGGGGCGAGCGCCCAGGCGGCCCCGGGTGCTGACACAGACGCGGGTGAAGACACGAACGCGGGTGTGCGGACGGGTGCGCCGCCGCCGTACCAGCTCCCGGCCGACATCCCCGACTTCACCGGCCGCGCGACGGCGGTCACCGAACTGACCGAAGCCCTCGGAACACACCACCCGGACGGCCCGCCGTCGATCGCCGTGGTCGTCGGGCCGCCGGGCGTCGGCAAGACGGCCCTGGCCGTGCACTGCGCCCACGCCGTACGCCCCGGCTACCCGGCCGGGCAGCTCCACCTGTGCCTGGGCGGCACCGACCCGTCCCCCGCGGACCCGGCGGAGCTGCTGGCCGAGGCGCTGCGCGCGCTGGGCGTCGCCGCCGCGGCGCTGCCGCCCACCCTGCGCGAGCGCTCCGCCCTCTACCGTTCCCTGCTGGCCGAGCGCCCCATGCTGGTCTTCCTGGACGACGCCGCCGACACGGCCCAGGTGCGCGCCCTGCTGCCGGGCAACGGCTGCGCGGTCCTGATCACCAGCCGCCGCCGCATCACGGAGCTGCCCGGCGCGCTGCTGCTGGAGCTGGACGTGCTGCCGCCCGGCGAGGCGGAGCGGCTGCTCGGCCGCATCATCGGCCCTGAGCGGCTGGCCGCCGACCGGCAGGCGGCCCTGGACATCCTGGCCTCCTGCGGCCACCTGCCGCTGGCCATCCGGATCGCCGGCGCCCGCCTGGCGGGAAGGCCCGGCTGGCCGCTGGCGGTGTTCCAGCGCCGTCTGGCCGACGAGTCCAGCAGGCTCGACGAGCTGCGCGCCGGCGACCTGGAGGTGCGCGGCTCGCTCGAACGCAGCACCGGGCGGCTGACCGGCGAGGCGGCCACCGCCTTCCACGCGCTGGGCCTGCTCGGCCCGGCCTCCGTGCCCGGCTGGGTGGCCGACGCGGTGCTGGGCCGTCCCCGTACGGAGGCGGTGGTGGACTCGCTCGTGGACGCCAGCCTCCTGCGCCTGGCGGGCACCGACGCACTGGGCCAGCCCCGCTACCAGTTGCACGGCCTGATGCGCGCGCAGGCCAGGCAGCACGTGGAGGGCGAGGAGGGGCGGCGGGCGCTGGCCCGCGTGGTCGGCGGCTGGACGAGCGCGGCCGGGCACGCCATGACCCGCCTGCCCACCACCCTGTTCAGCCTGACGCCCGAGGAGCCCGTCTCCTGGAGCCTGCCGGGCGAGACGCTCGCCCAGCTCACGGCCGATCCGCTGTCGTGGTTCGAGGCGGAGCGCGAGTCGCTGGTGGAGGCGGTGCGGCTGGCCGCGGGCACGGGCCTGTCGGCGTCCGCGTGGGGGCTGGCCGGCGCGCTGGTGCCCTACTTCGACCTGCACTGCCTCCTGGACGAGTGGCAGCTCACGCACAGTCTGGCCCTCGACAGCGCCAGGGCGGCGGGCGACCGGCGCGGGGAGGCCGCGATGTTGCGCGGCCTCGGCCAGGTGTGCCTGTACCAGGACCGTTACACCGAGGCGGGCGACATGCTGCGGCGGGCGTGCGCGCTCTTCCGCGAGCTCGGCGACACGCGCGGCGAGGCGATCTCGATCTGCGGGCTGGGCGCGGTCAGCCAGTTCTCCGGCGACCACCTGCGGGCGCTCGGCTCGTTCCGCCGGGCTCTGGCCATGTTCCTGACGATCGGCGACCGCGGCGGCGAGGCGTACGCGCGGCAGGCGATCGGCCGCGTCCACCTGTCGCTGCGCGACGTCCGGCAGGCGTCCAGGTGGCTGGCGGAGGCGCTGCGGCTGGCCAGGGATCTCGGCGACACGCACCGCGAGGGGTGCGTGTCGATGCACCTGGGACGCCTGCACGACATGAGGGCGGAGGCCGGGGAGGCGATGCGGTTCCAGGGCCGGGCGCTGGACATCTTCGAGCGGCTGGGCGACCGGCACTGCGGCGCGTACGCGATGCAGAGCCTGGGCGGGCTGCAGGCGGCCAACGGGGAGCGCTCGGAGGGCTCCGACCGCCTCCAGGCGTCCCTGGCGATCTTCCAGCAGCTCGGTGACCGCAGCGGGGAGGCGGCGGCGTTCCAGACGCTGGGCGAGCTGTACCGGTCGGCGGGGCGGACCGCGCTGGCCTCCCACTACCTGCACCGCGCGGTCGAGCTGCGGCGGGAGCTGCACGACGCGGACCCGAGCCCGCGCCGGGTGTGAAGCCGTCAGGGAGCGATGTCGAGGGCGTCGATCGTGACGGCCGGGCTGATCGTCAGGAAGGGCCGCTCGTCGCCATCGCCGAAGTCGGTGGTGACCAGCCGTCCCGGAGCGGAGCCAGGGCGGACGACGCGCCCGCCGCTGACGGCGAGGTAGCCCTCGAAGTTACGCCTGGCGAAGCGGCGCTCCTGCCCCGTCCGCACGTCGATGACGATCAGCGGGCTCTCGTCGTCGGGCTCCGGATAGACGATCAGCTCGTGCCCGGAGACCCAGACGGAGTGCGGGCCGGGCAGCGCGACGCGCCCGGGGTAGGCGGCGATCTCCTTGCCGGTGAGGTCGAGGACGACGGTGGTCAGGACGTCGTCCAGCGTGAGGTACGTCGCCGCGAGCAGCAGCCCGTCGGGCGACCAGCCGACGGCCGCCTCCTCCCAGTAGCCCTCGGCGTGCCAGAGCCGCTCGCGCGACCCGGTGCGGACGTCGATCAGCTCGATCCCGGCGATCTCGTCGCCGACGCCGGGGATGCCGGGCCCGTTCGACAGGTCGGCGAGCACGGCGAGGCGGCCGCCGTCCGGTGACAGGGCGGCGCGCAGGTAGTCGTCGGAGGTGAACTCCTGGCGGGCTCCGGTGGCGAGCGTGTGCAGCACGACCCGCCGGGGCCCCGCGCCGTCGTCCTGCTGCGCGGTGAACACCAGCCTGCCGCCGTCGGACGACAGCGACACCGTCTCGGGCGCGAGGTGCGCGGGCAGCCCGGGGACGGACACGAACGCGTCGCCGCCGGCCTCCAGCACGACCACGCCGGGCCCCTGGGCGGCGAGCACCATCCTGGCCTGGCGCACCGGCCGCGAAGCCAGCGCGTCGAAGGCGATCTGCCACGAGCGGTCGACGACCACGGCACCTCCTCTTACGGATCCGGTGCGCAGCCTAGCCGATCCCTATCGCGAAACGATCTTTTGGGTGTACGGTCCCGCTGCCAGACTTATGTCCTCTTTATCCGGGGTGAACGCTTGCGGCGTCTCAGTGTCTTCATGGTGGCCGTGCTCGTGGCCGGGTTCCTCGTGCCCGTGCCCGACTTCTTGTTAGCCAGGTGGGCGGAGGCGGCGACGGCCTGCTCCCCCAACAGCACCGACTGGTCCAACGGCCGCAGCGGCCAGAAACGCTGTGTCTTCAACCACATGTACTCCACGCGCCGCCGCATCAACGACGCGTGCCTGCGTGACCGTCCCGTCCTTGGGACCCACATCTACCAGCAGCCGAACGAGTGCAGCCCGTCGGGCGGCATCGAGGCCATCGGCCAGGCCCGAGCCATCAAGTACCTCAGCGACCAGATCGGCGGGGGCGGCGGGCTGATCAACCCCGAGATCCAGTGGGAGCCGACCCTCAGCGGCGGCGGCGACCGGCCCGACATCGTCTACTACGACCGCGCCGGCAACAACTGGGGCCAGGTGATCGAGGCCAAGGTCGACGGCAACCCCGACTACTCCGGCTGGGGCGGGCAGGTCGTCCGGTACATCGGCGTGCTGACCGGCGACGGCGTCAAGAACGTCGTCCCCGGCACCGTGCTCAACCGCTGGGGCACCTACGACGACTGGTTCCAGGTCTACACCAAGAACCCCTCCTGCAAGGTGGACGGCAAGGACGGCTACCAGCTCTCCACGTACCGGGCGCTGTCGCCCCTTCCCGGCCTGCTGCACATCGAGGAGGTGAAGAAGGAGCGCAAGTGCGAGGAGACCAAGCGGCAGCCCCCGCCGGGCAGCCCGCCCGCCGACATCCCCGAGCTGGACGAGAACGACGACGACCGCGACTGGCCCATCCCGCAGGGCCTGCGCCAGCTCATCGACCGTCTCACCAGGCCGCCCGGCGGCGGCTCCAGCGACTCCTCGAACAACGACGTGGCCAGGTACGGCAGCGCCGCGGCCGCCGCCGCCGCGCTGACCGCGTCCGTCATGATGTTCCTGCGCACCCCGCAGGGCGCGCTGTTCCTGCGCACGGCCGGCTTCGCCACCGTCGAGATGGCGCTGGCGCTCGGGGTGGGCGCGCTGGTCGTGCTCATCCTGTTGTGGTACTTCTCCGAGTACGGCGGCCTGGTCAAGGGCGAGCCGCACTTCACCACCCTGGACGGCCTGGGCTACGACCTGCAGTCCGTCGGCGAGTTCGTGCTCGCCAACTCCGAGAGGAACGGCCTGGAGATCCACGGCCGGCTCAGCCCCGCCAGCGGCGGCCGGGACGTGTCGGTGATGTTCGACGCGGCGATGGAGGCCGGTGACCACAAGGTCGAGTTCCACGAGGACGACCTGTACATCGACGGCCAGAAGCTCACGCTCGACACCGGCAAGATCCTCTACCTGGGCGGGGAGGCGTTCGTCCTGCGCGGGGACGGCAAGTGGCTCGTCATGTTCGACGGCCTCGAAGGCCCCGTCCTGTCGTGGCGGCGCGGCGCCGCCGGGCTCTACCTGCCGCCGTCGGCCGACAGCGACCTGGAGGGCCTGCTCGGCAACAACGACGGCGACCCGAAGAACGATCTGAAGCTGCGTGACGGCACCCAGCTCCCCGCCAACGCCACCCCCGCCCAGCTGCACACCGACTACGCCAACTCCTGGCGGCTGGACGACACGGAGTCGCTGTTCACCTACGGACCGGGCGAGAGCACCGCGACGTTCACGAACATGCAGTTCCCCTCCAGCATCGTCACCATCCACGACCTGACGCCCGAGCAGATGCAGCTCGCCACGGCCCAGTGCGAGGCCAGCGGCGTCGAGCCGGGCGTGCCGTTCAACGACTGCGTCCTGGACATCGCGCTGACCGCGGACACCTCGTTCGCCGAGGCCGCCGCCGAGCAGAAGACGGTGGCCCTCGATCCTGCGGCGCAGGTCGTGGACGCAGGCGGCGACCTGACGATCGACTTCGAGGGCACGCTCGGCAAGAACACGCTGCCGTCGCGGGTGTCGGCCGACCCCTCGGTGACCTCGTTCGCCGGGCCGTTCAGCGGCAGCGACTCCTACCGGTTCTTCGTGCAGGCGCTGCCGCTGCACAAGAGCGGCACGCTCCGCTTCGACCTGCTGGCCGTCGGCGACTGGACGTCCGACTCCGACACCGAGACGATCAAGGTCGAGCCCGACCGCGGTGACCCGTACACGATCACGCCCGCCGACCTGACGCCGGTCGCGACCGGGACGCTGGCGGGCGGCCTGCCGTGGAAGAAGTACCAGGTCACGATGCCGATCACGCACAAGAAGAGCCAGATCGAGGTGAAGGTCTCCGCCACCGGGACGGCGGGCCTGTCCAACCAGGCGTTCGGGCTCGACAACGTGGCGCTCGACCTGGAGGTCTCCCCGCCGCAGTCGTTCCCCGTGTCGCTGCCGTTCACCGCCTCGGACGGCGTGCCCGGCGAGGGCGCGGGCAACCTGGAGGGCGAGGTCGCGGTCGACGAGTACCGGTTCACGCTGGCGCAGCCGGCCTCGGTGTTCGTCCACGCGCAGGAGTGCCCGGGGTCCGGGTTCGGGCTCAGGTGGGAGCTGACGAACGCGGCGGGCGCGAGCCTGGCCACCTCCTACCTGTGCGGCGCCAAGCGCGTGGACGCGCTGCCCGCGGGCGACTACCGGCTGCGCGTCTGGCCGTGGAACGACGTGTCAGGCCCGTACAAGCTCAGCGTGAACACGCTGGGGGCCGACGTCAGCACGACCGCGGCGATCGGCGGGCCGAAGGTGCCGCTGCAGATCACCGACCCCGGCCAGCGCGGCACCTGGACGTTCCAGGGCACCGCGGGCCAGCAGGTCTCCGCCGTGCTCGACGACTCCACCCTGACCGCGCTCGGCGACGCCACCCTGCAACTGCGCGGCCCCGACGGGAAGATCCTCGATCAGGGGTCGTGCGGCGAGGGCTGTTTCATGGACACCGAGACGCTGCCGGTCACCGGCACGTACGCGATGGTGTGGGACCCGAAGGACGCCAAGACCGGCTCGATCGCGCTGCGCCTGTACGCGGTGCCCGCGGCCGTCACCGGGACGGTCGCGATCGGGTCGCCGTCCACGCTGACCACCACCGTCCCCGGTCAGACGGCCTCCTGGTCGTTCAACGGGACGCAGGGCCAGCGGGTCGCGTTCTCGGTCAGCGGCGCCGGCGCGGCCAGCGCCTCGATCACCGGCCCGGACGGGGCGCGGCTGTTCGGCTCCACCTACTGCCCGGCGTCCTGCGCCTTCGACACCACCACGCTGCCGGCGACCGGCACGTACACGCTGCTCGTCGACCCCAGCGACCTGCACACGGGGCCGATCACCGCGAGCGTGATCGAGGGTGACGTCACCGGCGTCCTGACCGTCGGCGGTGGGCCGGTGAAGCTGACCACGACGGGGCCGGGCCAGCGGGCGTACTGGACGTTCGCCGGCACGGCGGGGCAGCGCGTCGCGTTCTCCCTGGCGGACGGCACGTTCGACGGCGCGTACGCGTCGCTGCGCAAGCCGGACGGCACGGACCTGTACAGGTCCACCTGGTGCAAGACGTCGTGCGCGTTCGACACGGTCGCGCTGCCGGCGGACGGCACCTACACGCTCGTCCTGGACCCGTCCAGGACGGCGGTGGGCTCCATGTCCGCGCAGGTCGCCGAGGGCGACGTCACCGGCACCCTGACCGCCGGCGGCGACCCGGTCGAGCTGACCACGACCGGCGCCGGGCAGGCCGCCACCTGGTCGTTCGCCGGCACGGCGGGGCAGCGCGTGGCGTTCGCCCTGACGGGCGGCACGTTCAGCAGCGCGTACGCGCTGGTCCGCAAGCCGGACGGCACCGAGCTGTCCGAGTCCGTCTTCTGCAAGACGTCGTGCGCGTTCGACACGGCCACCCTGCCGGCGGACGGCATCTACACGGTCGTGCTCGACCCTTCCGGCACGGCGGTGGGCTCCATCTCCGCGCAGGTCACCGTGGGCGACGTCACCGGCACGCTCACGGCCGGCGGCGACCCGGTCGCGCTGACCACGAAGGGCCCGGGCCAGAACCCCGCCTGGACGTACGCAGGGACGGCCGGGCAGCGCATCTCGGTCACCTTCACGGGCGGCACGTTCACCAGCGCGTACGCCTCCCTGCGCAAGCCGGACGGCACGGTACTCGTGCCCGCCACGTTCTGTGCCAGTACGTGCTACTTCGACACGACGGTGCTGCCGGAGAGCGGCGTCTACCAGGTGGTGGCCGACCCGGCCGGCGTCCAGACCGGGTCGATCGCGGCCCAGCTCAACATCGTGCCGCCGGACGTGACCGCGCAGCTCACCGTGGGCGGGCCGGCGTCCACGCTGACCACCACCATCCCCGGGCAGCGCGGCCTGTGGACGCTGGCCGGGACGGCGGGGCAGCGGGTGTCGTTCGACTTCACCGGGCCGACCTTCACCTACGCCTCGGACGCCACCGTCCGGGTGCGCAAGCCGGACGGCACCGACCTGATCGCCGACACCAACTGCGGCACCGGGTGCCTGCTGGAGCCGGTCACCCTGCCGGCGACCGGCGCGTACCTGGTGGACCTGCGGCCCAAGGGCGCCAAGACGGGCGCGCTGACGCTGCGCACGTACCTGGTGAGCGACGTCACGGCCGCGATCGCGACCGACGGCGTCACCTCGGCGCTGACCACGACGGTCCCCGGCCAGAACGGCACGTGGACCTTCACCGGGGCCGAGGGCGGCTACGTCAACCTCGCGTTCATGAACGGCACGTTCACCGGCTCCACCGACGCCGCCGTCTCCGTGCGCGGCCCGGACGGGACCGTCCTGCGGGAGGACACCTCCTGCGGCAAGCTGTGTGTGCTCGACCCGCTCACCCTGCCGGCGTCCGGGACGTACACGATCGGGTTCGACCCGCGCAAGGCCCTCACCGGCTCGCTGACCGCGCAGCTCACCGAGGGCGACGTCACCGGGACGGCCACGGTCGGCGGCCCCGCCTCCACGCTGACGACCGTCGGCGCGGGGCAGAAGGCCGTCTGGTCGTTCACGGGCACCGCCGGCAAGCGGGTGTCGTACAACTTCACCGGCTCGACGCTGACCGGCACCTATGACGCGTACGTCGCGGTGCGCAAGCCGGACGGCACCGTCCTGATCGACGACACGGCGTGCGGCAAGAACTGCGTGCTGGACCCGGCGGTCCTGCCCGTGGGCGGTGTCTACACCGTGGAGTTCAGGCCGCAGAACGCCAAGACGGGCTCGATCACCCTGCAACTGCACGAGGTCACCCACCTGAGCGCGAACGTCACGCTCGGCGGCGCCGCCTCGACGCTGACCACCACCACGCCGGGGCAGAACGGCACCTGGTCGTTCGCCGGGACGGCCGGGCAGCTCGCGTCGTTCAACCTCACCGAGGCGAGCTTCGCCAGCTCCCTGGACGCTCGGGTGTCGGTGCGCAAGCCTGACGGGACCGTGCTGGTGGCGGCCACGTACTGCGGCAAGAACTGCTTCCTGGAACCGGTGGCGCTGCCCGTCAACGGCACCTACACGGTGGAGTTCGACCCGCAGGCCGACAAGGCGGGCAAGCTGACCCTGAGCGCGTACGCGGTCACCCACCTGCTCGGCACGGCCACCGTCGGCGGCGCGGCCTCGACGCTGACCACCACCACCCCGGGACAGAACGGCACCTGGTCAGTGCCCGGGACGGCGGGTCAGGTGGTCGCGTTCAACCTCACCGACGCCGGCTTCACCAGCACCACCGGTGCGCGCGTGTCGGTGAAGAAGCCCGACGGGACCGTCCTGGTGGCGGCCACGTACTGCGGCAAGAACTGCTTCCTGGAGCCCGTGGCGCTGCCCGCCACCGGCACCTACACGGTGGAGTTCGACCCGCAGGACGAGAAGGTCGGCAAGCTGAGCCTCAAGGTCCACCAGGTCAGCGACCTGGCCCCGGTCGCGGTCACCGTGGGCGGCTCGACCGCCACCCTGACCACCACGACCCCGGGCCAGAACGGGAGCTGGACGTTCAGCGGCACGGCCGGTCAGCAGGTGGCCGTCACCTTCACCGGCTCCAGCTTCGCCGCCTCCACCGACGCGCGGGTCGGGCTGCTGAAGCCCGACGGCACGGCGCTGGGCAGCTCGCCCTACTGCGGGCGCAACTGCACCATCGCGGCGACGACACTGCCGGTCACGGGCACGTACACGATCGTCTTCAACCCGCAGGCCGACAAGGTCGGCTCACTGACGGCGAAGGTGGCGATGCCCTGACACGCACATAGGGCACGGCCGGAACGAATTCCGGCCGTGCCCTGCTTTTTCTAGTAGTAGCCCTCGACCGGGACGCGCGCCTCCTCGAACAGCGCCGGCCCCTCCTGCGGCACCTGAGGCCAGCCGCCACCGGGCTTGAGCCCGGCGAGCTGCTCGTTCGACAGCGCGTACACCACCCGCCCGAGCCCCGACCGCTCGATCCCGCCCCTGCACATGTCGCACGGCTGGCAGCTCGTGTACATGGTGGTGCCCGCGGCGGTGGCCGGGTCCAGCTCCCGGGCCGCCCACCGGGCCAGTTTCAGCTCGGGGTGGGCGGCGATGTCGCGGTCGCCTGCGACCGTGTTGTGCGCCTCCGCCAGCACGTCGCCGTCCGGCCCCACCAGCAGGGACCCGAACGGCGCCTCGCCGCCCGCGCGGGACTTGGCGGCCAGCTCGATGGCCCGGCGCAGGAAGGTCTCCTCTTGCGGTGTCACTGTCGCTCCATTCGTCGCTCCCGGAGGTCGTCGCTCCCGGATGTCGTCACTCCCCGATGTCGGGGCTCCAGCGGTCGGCCACGGCGGCCAGCGCGTGCCAGGCCGCCTGCGGGTGCAGCGTCTCGGCGGGGTCCCCGTCGAACGGGTCGAGCACCACGGTGTCGGCGCCGAGCGTGCGCAGCTCTTCCAGGTCTTCGGCGATCTGGCCGATGGTGCCCTCGCCCGCCCGCCGCTCAGGATCGGTGACCGGCGTGCCGGTCACCCGCAGCACGATGCGCGGGGCGAAGGCGGGCACCGGCCGGCCCAGCTCGTCCGCGACGCCCTTCAGCCGGTGCGCCGCCTCCCGCAGCCACGGCAGCGTCGTGCGCAGGGGGTGGTAGGCGTCGCCCAGCCGCACCGCCCTGCGCAGCCCGGCCTCGCCGTTGCCGCCGACCCAGATCGGCACCGGCCCGGCGCGGTAGTCGTCCTCGTCCGCCCACGCGGCGCGCATCGCCTGGAGGTGCTCGTCCGTCAGCCGGCCGCGCCGCTCGAACGGCACGCCCAGCGCGGCGAACTCCTGCCGCGCCCAGCCGGTGCCCACGCCGAGGACCAGCCTGCCGCCGCTGAAGCGGTTGAGGTTGGCCGCCATCCTGGCCATCAGCAGGGGATGGCGGTAGGGCACGATCAGCACCGAGGTGCCGAGCCTGATCCGCTCGGTGACGCCGGCCAGCCACGCGAGCGTGGTGAACGGCTCGTAGAACGGAGCCGGATACTGCTCGGCGACGTCAGGCGTCACCACCACATGGTCGGAGATCATCAGCAGGTCGTAGCCGAGAGCCTCCACGGTCCGCGCCCAGCGGCGCAGCACGGCCGGATCCGTCCCTGGCCCGAAGTTGGGCACGTTCACCCCGATTCGCATGGCAGCGAGGCTATCGAGGCGGCGGCCCCGAACTGAAGGGATTGTTCACGGCGTCGCGGACTTCTCGCCGGGAACCTGCCGGTATCGTGGCCGGATGACCGAGGAGCTCGACGAGACGGACTGGTCGATCCTGGCGGAGCTCCAGCGTGACGGCCGCCTCCCCCTCACGGAGCTGGGCCGCCGGGTCAGCCTCAGCGCCTCGGCCACCACCGAGCGGGTCAGGCGGCTGGAGACGCTGGGCGTCATCACCGGCTACCGGGCCGAGATCGATCTCGCCAAGGTCGGGTACGCCATCCTGGCCGTCGTCCGGCTGAAGTACCCCGGCAACCGGCACGAGCCGCTGCGCCGCCTGCTCGGCGAGCGCGCGGAGATCCTGGAGTGCCTGCGCACCACCGGCGAGGACTGCTACACGCTGAAGGTGGCGGCCGGCTCCATGGCGCATCTCGAACGGATCGTGGACGAGCTCGCCCAGTTCGGCAGCACCACCACGAACCTCGTCTACAGCCGTCCCCTCCCCTACCGGGGCCCGTGCGCCCCGCCGCTGTGACCGCGGCCGTCAGCCCCGCCCGTACCGGTCCTCGGCACGCCAGAAGTACCAGAACCCGGCGACGAGCGTGACGACGGCCCACACCAGGCACGACACCCAGATGAGCTGCGGCGGGGTGTGGCCGGCGATGAGGATGTCGCGCATCCACTCGATGAAGGAGGCGGCCGGGTTCAGGTACATGGCGGTGGCCACCCATTCGGGCAGTTGCGCGCTGTTGACCACCTTGTCGTGGATGGCGAAGAACACGCCGGACGCGTAGAGCCACGTCCGCATGATGAAGGGCAGCAACTGGTTGAGGTCCCGCATCGTGGAGCCGAGCCTGGCCAGGATCAGGCCCGCGCCGATGTTGAACATCGTCTGCAGCACCAGCACGATCGGGATCATCAGCCAGAACAGGGTCGGCGGCTCGCCCGTGAGCACCACGATGACCAGCAGCACGCCCATGGAGATGAGGAGCTGCTGCAGCTCCTGGATCGTGTACGCCAGCGGCAGCGACGCGCGCGGGAAGTGCAGGGCGCGGATCAGCGACAGGTTGCCGGAGATCGACTTCGCGCCCGCCGTGACCGTGCGCTGCGTGTAGGTGAACACGAACATCCCGGTCAGCAGGAACGCCGGATAGTTCGGGATGCCCTTGCTGCCGCCGAGGATGAGGCCGAACATCACGTAGTAGATGGCGGCGTTCAGCAGCGGCGTGATCACCTGCCAGAGCTGGCCGAGCGCGGAGCCGGAGTACTTCGAGACGTTGCGCGAGGTCGCGTAGGTCAGCACGAAGTGCCGCCGCTGCCAGAGCTGGCGCACGTAGACGGGGAGCTGGGGGCGCGCGATGGCGGGCCTGAGCCCGTGCCTGCGGGCCAGCTCCTCCAGTGACTGCGGTGCGGGGTCTTCCACCTGGCTCATGAGCACCTCGTAGCGTTGCGGTCACCGTGCCGGACGGCTCTTGCGACGATCATGCCCCGTGGCAGGGGGCATCGGTCCAGTCTTGAGCCGGAGCGTCGCGGAGTCGAGCACCGTTGACGGAGCTGAGCGCCGTTTATCCGGCGAGGTCCGGGAGGTGGCGGCGGGCGTGCTCGATGAACGCCCGGGCCGCCGGGCTCGACTGCCCGCCCGCCCGCCACACCACGCCCATCCGCCCTCGCAGCTCCGGCTAG
>NZ_VSEY01000120.1 GCF_008086045.1 Nonomuraea sp. PA05
AGCGGGCGGCAGGGCGGCCTGTGGCGCGGGTGCGCACAGCGGGAGACGGGAGACGGGAGTGTCCGGGGCGGCGACGGCGGCCGAGAGCAGGGTGAGCAGCGCGTCGGTGAAGGACTCGGCCCACTCGCGGGAGAACAGATCCTCCGCGAACACCACCTGAAGATGCAGGTCGTCCCCGGCCTGGACCAGGCTCACCATGTAGTCGGTGAGGCTCAGCGAGCGATCGAACAGCAGCGGCGTCCCGCCCATCAGCTCCGGCACCCGATCGACGGTGAAGAGCACGTCGAAGAGCGGGTTGCGGTGCGGATGGCGGGGCGGGTTCACGGCCGCGACGACCTGCTCGTAGGGGGTGTCCTGGTGGTCGAGCGCGGCCAGGAGATCGTCGCCGGTCTGACA
>NZ_VSEY01000121.1 GCF_008086045.1 Nonomuraea sp. PA05
GGCGGATGCGTTCGAACAGGGCGTGTTCGGCGCGGGCGTCGAGGGCGGCGGTGGGTTCGTCGCAGATGAGCAGGTCGGCGTCGCGGTGGAAGCCGCGGGCGACGGCGATGCGCTGCCATTGGCCGCCGGACAGCTCGTGGCCGTCCTTGAAGCGGCGATCCAGCAGGGTGCGGTAGCCGTTGGGCAGGTCGGCGATGACCTCGTCGGCTCCGGCGACGGCGGCGGCGGCGTGCAGGGCGGGCTCGCCCTTGTCGGTGCCCATGGTGATGTTGTAGCGGGCGGTGAGCGGCCAGCGGGTGTGGTCCTGGGCGATGACGGCGGTGCGGGTGCGGAGCGTTTCCGGGCTGACCTGGCGCAGGTCGACGTCGTCCCAGTG
>NZ_VSEY01000122.1 GCF_008086045.1 Nonomuraea sp. PA05
CGTCAGACCCGCGACGATCTCCTGGCCGCGCTCGACCACCAGGACACTCCGTACGAACGAGTCGTCGCGGCCGTGAACCCGCCCCGCCATCCCAACCGCAACCCGCTCTTCGACGTGCTCTATGTCGCCGAGGAGGCGGCTCCGCGGCCGGCTCCGGCCGCGGCCAAGTTCGACTTGCAGGTGGGGCTGCTGCTCTCGCCGGACGGTCACGAGGTGCGGGTGGTGTTCGCGGAGGATCTGTTCTCGCGCGAGTGGGCCGAGTCCTTCACCGACGCACTGCTCACCCTGCTCTCCGCCGCCGTCGTCGCCCCGGACACCCCCGTCTCCCGCCTGCCGCTGTGCGCACCCGCGCCACAGGCCGCCCTGCCGCCCCCG
>NZ_VSEY01000123.1 GCF_008086045.1 Nonomuraea sp. PA05
CGCCGGTGTCCGGCTGGGGTGGCATTGGCGAGGTTTGAGGGTCAGGTGGGGAGGGAAGAACCATCTGATTACCTGAGTGGGCCGAAGTGGGTGCGCCAGGCTGCTAGAGTTGCTTCCCGCAGGGCGATCCAGAGCCTCCTAGAGACTCGGAGACGCCCGGCGAATCCCACTACCTTCAGGGTCGTCCGGTGACGGTGCAAACCACTTCGAACGGGCTGGTAAGTTAGAGGGGTTGTCTCCGAAAGGGGGCAGGGATTAATTCCCGCAGGTCGAGCGAGTCCGGTCAATTTGACAGGAACTTGAACGGCTGAAAGAATTAAGACCACAACGG
>NZ_VSEY01000124.1 GCF_008086045.1 Nonomuraea sp. PA05
GGGAGTACTTCTTGACCACCTGCCCGATCGACTGGGTGGACCCGGCGTCGACGGCGAGCATCCCGGCCAGGCTGGGGTGACCCTGGACGTACGCGTCGATGATCGACAGCCCCTTGGTGATGTCGGCGTTCGTGCCGACGGGGTTGAACGTGATGGATCTGCCCGAGTCCTTGATCGCCTGCTCGGCCCCGTCGATCCTGGGCTGGATGTTCAGCGCCCCAGGGGTGGCGATGAAGCCCACCACTTCACCGGATTCCACGAGTTGCAGGGCGCGCTGGCCGAGCGCGTACCCCGACTCGTAGAGT
>NZ_VSEY01000125.1 GCF_008086045.1 Nonomuraea sp. PA05
TCGAGTACTTCTTCACGGTCTGTCCCACCGACTGCGTCGAGCCGGCGTCCACGGCCAGCATGCCCGCCACATCCTGATGTCCCTGGGCGTAGGCGTCGATGATCGACAGGCCCCGCGTGACGTCGGCGTTCGTGCCGACGGCGGTGAAGGTGATGGATCTGCCCGAGTCCTTGATCGCCTGCTCGGCCCCGTCGATCCTGGGCTGGATGTTCAGCGCTCCAGGGGTGGCGATGAAGCCCACCACCGCCCCCGAGTCCACCTGCTGCAGCGCGCGCTGGCCGAGGGCGTACCCCGACTCGTAGAGG
>NZ_VSEY01000126.1 GCF_008086045.1 Nonomuraea sp. PA05
GTTGATCATCGCGTGCCCGTGTGCGCTGGGGCTGGCCACGCCGACCGCGTTGCTGGTGGGGACCGGGCGGGGGGCGCAGCTGGGTATTTTGATCAAGGGGCCGGAGGTGCTGGAGTCGACCCGGCGGGTCGACACGGTGGTGCTGGACAAGACCGGCACGGTGACCGAGGGCCGGATGAGCGTGACCGGGGTGCATCTGGCCGCCGGGGAGGATCGGGGGCTGGTGTTGCGGCTGGCCGGGGCGCTGGAGCAGGCCTCGGAGCATCCGATCGGCCGGGCCATCGCCCGCGAGGCCCGC
>NZ_VSEY01000127.1 GCF_008086045.1 Nonomuraea sp. PA05
GACCCGCCAGCGGATGAGCCATCCGTCCTTGAGCTTCCCGGCCGTCACCACCGGCGACTGCACCCAGCACTTGACGGACGCGGTGCAGGCGCCGCCGTAAGTCTCACCCGTGCCGGACCAGATCAACCCCGAACCCTGACCGGCCGCCGACGGATCATGCTCGACCTGCGCCTCCAACCGCAACGGCCGCGACTCCGGATCCGCCCCATAACCCGAGAACGACGGCTGCGTGGACGACAACGTCCACAACCCAGAGGCTGCCTGGCCAGGCGACGCCGCCACTCCGGACACCA
>NZ_VSEY01000128.1 GCF_008086045.1 Nonomuraea sp. PA05
CCGCCAGACCTTCAGCTCCATGGCCTCGCGTTGCATCAGGCGCTCGCCGTCGCATCCGGAGTAGGGCCAGCGAACCAGCACGTCCAGGCGTTTGGTGCCGGCGGCGTACTCACGGTCGAGTTGGCCGCCGCCGTTGACCAGGCGGTGCAGGAAGGCCATCAGGATGATCTGGCAGGCGGCCTCGTGGTAGCCCTCCTGCCGGATGAGGACCTCGCCGTGCTCGCGCCAGAACACCACGAACTCCCGCAGCAGGCGGGGCAGGTCGAAACGGCCGTCCGGCAGCACGAAA
>NZ_VSEY01000129.1 GCF_008086045.1 Nonomuraea sp. PA05
CTTCGTGCTCCCCGACGGCCGCTTCGACCTGCCCCGCCTGCTGCGGGAGTTCGTGGTGTTCTGGCGCGAGCACGGCGAGGTCCTCATCCAGCAGGAGGGCTACCACGAGGCCGCCTGCCAGATCATCCTGATGGCCTTCCTGCACCGCCTGGTCAACGGCGGCGGCCAACTCGACCGCGAGTACGCCGCCGGCACCAAACGCCTCGACGTCCTGGTCCGCTGGCCCTACTCCGGATGCGACGGCGAGCGCCTGATGCAACGCGAGGCCATGGAGCTGAAGGTCTGGCGA
>NZ_VSEY01000013.1 GCF_008086045.1 Nonomuraea sp. PA05
TGTGCTCTCCCGACCCCCCCACCGAGACCCGGTAGACCCACCTCCCCACCTCCTGGTGGGGGGGGGGGTGGCGGGCGTACAGGTTCCCCCCCCCCCCCCGCCAGCCGTGGGGGATGCGCCCGCCGATCCGCCCTTGCAGGCCCTTGACCCAGGCGCGGGACGGATGGTGGCCGGAGTCGAGCGAGCGGGCGTGCAGGCCGTCCGCGTACAGGGTGGTGTTCTCGCCGTCGAGCTTCTCCGTGACGACGACCTCGCGCCCGCGCAGCCCGGACAGGTCGCCCGCGCGCACGTCGTCGGGGGTCGCGCCGGGCGACCAGGGCAGGTGAGGGGTACGCGGATAGTGCACGCGCATGATCCCTCCCCCGTCGATTGGAGGTCACTGTACAAGCGGCGTGACAAGGCTCTCCAGCCAATATTCAGCGGGGATCGGCGGCCCGGCCGAGGTACACGCCTTCCGGCGCCGGCGAACCTGCGCACGCCCCGGACGCGCGCCACGTCCAGCGCGTCGAGCAAGCCGAGCTGACCGAGCCGTCCACCGGCTCCAGACGGGCGGCAGCCCGCTCACCGCGAGGGAGACGCCCTGCGCATCTCCCGCGACGCGGGCCGGCTCCGGCCGACGGCCGAAGCTCCGGACGCCGTTCGGCTTGCGTCTCAAGCGGCTTGAGATAAGAAGGTGGCCCCATGACCGACGACGAGCTGTACCCCATCGGCGACGCGGCCCGCCGCAGCGGCCTGAGCGTGAGCGCCGTCCGCTTCTACGCCGACACCGGCCTGGTCACGCCCACGGCGCTGAGCGAGGCCGGTCACCGCCTGTACGACATTCACGCCATCGCCCGGCTGGAGCTCGTCCGCACCCTGCGCGAGCTGGACGCCGACCTGGACGAGATCCGCCGCCTGATCGACGGCGGCACCACCCTGCACGACCTGCTCACCACCCACCTGCGGGTCGTCGAGCGCCAGGAGCGCACCCTGCGGGCCAGGCGCGCGGTGCTGACCGCCCTGATCAGGCAAGGCGGCACGGCCGCGCAGGCCGGCCTGATGCACAGGCTCGTCTCGATGACGGACGA
Source organism: Nonomuraea sp. PA05 (assembly GCF_008086045.1). GTDB lineage: Bacteria > Actinomycetota > Actinomycetes > Streptosporangiales > Streptosporangiaceae > Nonomuraea > Nonomuraea monospora. The sequence continues at coordinate 1,068 of NZ_VSEY01000013.1, forward strand.
GGAACGCGAGCGGATCATCGACGACTTCTGGAACGACGTCGGCGCGAACCTGGACGTCCCCGAGGGCTTCGTCGACCGGTTGCGCACGATGCGTCCCGTCCTGCCCGCCGACCCCACCGCCGCGCAGCTCGAGGCCTGGATCGACCTGGCCGACCTGGTGTCGGACCCGGCGTTCCGCGACGCGGTCCGCGCCTACCTGCGCGACGCCTACGCCGCGCCGGAGACCAGGCCGCTGGCGACGGCGCCGTTCCAGGAGTTCATCCACGTGAGCGGGGTGCCGCTCATGGAGGAGCTGCTCGCCGCCTGCCGTGCCGGGGAGTCGCCCAGGTCGCCGCGCGCGCAGCGGGCCGTCACCCGCTTCATGGAGGCGGCCACCGCGCTGTCCGGCACGCCGCTCACCGCCGAGGTGCGCGACCGCATGGCGGACGGGTATCGGCAGATTCCCGACATCGTCCGCCGGATGGCCGAGGAGGACGCCTCCTCCGGGAGCCTCGTCTACGACGACACTCACGGCCGGTACGTGTCGCTGGTGGCACGGATCAACGGGGTCGCGATCGAGGAGGGCCACGACTCCGTCCCCTATGCCTGGATCGCCGAGGCGATGCGCGCCGAGGAGCCGCCGTCGCCCTAGCGGACGGGCCGGGACGTCATCGTCCCGGCCCGCGATGACCGGCAGGGCACCGGCGTCAGGGGATCACGCAGGGGCGGCCCTGGCCGTCCACCCCGCTGGACTCCCTGAGGTTCACCGCCGACCCGAGCGGCACCGTCGTGCCGGCGCTGGGGGTCGAGAACAGCACGGTGCCGAACACGTCTCTGCAGGTGTTGTCGAAAGTGACCGCGCCGACCGTCAGGCCGGCCGCCACGATCGCCTGCCGGGCGCTGGCGTCGTCGAAGCTCTGCACGTTCGGCACGGCCGTGAGACCGCACTGGACGCGGAAGATTTCCCACGACTGGATCAGGGTCGCGTCGCTGTGGATGATGTCGGTGATCCGGCCGCCGCCGCCGACGGCGGTGAGGAAGCGGCCGTTGACGGTCCGGATGGCGAACCCGTCCCCGCCCTGGCGGATCAGCGCGAACTTCTCCCACGCCTGCAGCACGGTCGCGTTGGTGTGGACGACGTCGGTGGTGCGACCGCCGCCGCCGACGGCGGTGAGGAGGTGCCCGGTCACCGTCTTGATGCCGAAGTGCAGGTGGTCGGCGTCGCGAACGGCAGCGCCATGGCCGCCGAGGCGGGCCGCGTGAGCCCCGCCAGGCCGGCGGCGGCGAGCACCGTGGCCGCGATGACGCCGAACACGCGTCTGAGATTCATCGTTGTCTTCTCCTGCTTCGGCTCCTCGAGTGGGAGTCCTCATGTGCAGGGCGTTCCACGGGCGTTCCGGCGGATGGAACGGATCAGCGCGCCGCCGGTTTCAGGAAGGTTTCGGACCCTTGACAGGACGTGGGCCGCGCCTCAGTATCTTCACCACTAACTTTATTCCTAAAGAAAGTCCTCTCACATGGCAGGCACGGACCGCGGCGACCTCACCAGGACGGCGATCCTCGCCCTCCTGGGCACGGTCGGCCCGCTGAGCCGCACCGAGATAGCCCGCGAGCTCGACCTCAGCCCCGCCACCGTCACGCAGCTCACCAAGGAGCTCATCGGGCACGGAATGCTGGAGGAGCTGGACCTGAAGCCGTCACGCGGCGGCCGTCCCGCCCAGCGGCTCGGGCTGGTGGGCAGCGCCGGGCGGGCGCTCGGCGTGAAGGTGACGGCCGACCACCTGGTGCTGGTGGACGTACGGCTCGACGGCGAGGTGCTCGGCTCCTGGGAACGGCCCCACGACCCGGCGGCGCCCGACGCGCTGGAGCAACTGGCGGACGCGGTCGAGTCCGTGGTCCGCGAGATCTCCGGGGTGCCGCCGCTGCTCGGCGTCGGGGTGGGGGTGCCGGGCAGCGTGGACGACCAGGCCGTCGGCACCGTCAACGCGCCGACGCTCGGCTGGCAGGCCATGCCGGTCGGCGAACGGCTGCGCCGCCGGCTCAACCTGCCCGTCCTGGTCGAGAACGACGTCAACGCGCTGGCGGCGGCCGAGCGGTTGTACGGGCGGGGGCGGACGCACAGCGACTTCCTCGTGGTGACGATCGGGCGCGGTGTCGGTGCGGCGATCGTCGCCGATGGGCGGGTGTATCGGGGGGCGCGGGGTGGTGCGGGCGAGTTCGGGCACCTTCCGGTGGATCCTGAGGGGCCTGCCTGCGGGTGCGGTGCCAGGGGGTGCCTGGAGGCGTTCGTCGGCTCGGCGGGGCTGCTGGCCGCGGCCCGCGCGAGGCAGAGCGCGGCCCAGGGCGACGGCCGGACGCATGCGGGCCGGACGGACGCGCGCCGGTCGGAGGAGGAGCGGGCACACATGGACGCGCGCCGGTCGGAGAAGGAGCAGGCACACATGGACGCGCGTGACACGGGTGCGCGTGGTCTCGACGCGCGTGACCCGCTGGGGGCGGTGGCCGCGCTCGGCCGGGCCGCCGCCGGGGGCGATGGGGCCGCGCGGGAGGTGTTCGCCGAGGCAGGCGCGATCCTGGGCCGCGCCACCGCAGGCCTGATCAACGTGGTGGACCCCGAGGTCGTGGTGGTGCTGGGCGAGGGCACGGCCGACTGGCCGCTGTGGCGGACGGGCTTCGAACCGGCCCTGCGCGCCCAGTTGTACCCGGGCCGGCGCGACATCTCGGTCGAGGTGGAAAGCTGGGACGACACGAGTTGGGCGCAGGGAGCGGCGGCCCTCGTGCTGGCCACCCCGTTCGACTCCGCCGGCGCGGCGGGCGAGCAGGGCCGCCTGGTCCGCGCCCGCCTGATCGGAGCCACGACATGAGCGTCCGTCAGGCCTTGCCCGAGGCGCCGCCCCAGCCCCGGCCGCCCGTCGGCCACGCCCGCCCGAGGCGGCGCGGCGGCTGGCGCTACGCCGGCACGGTGGCGCTGTTCCTCCTGCCGAGCCTGATCCCTCTGACCCTCTACACCCTGATCCCGATGGTCGGCTCGTTCTGGACCAGCCTCCACGAGTGGGACCTCATCACCGACATGCGCTGGGTGGGCCTGGGCAACTACGCCGAGCTGATCGCCGACCCCGACACCCGCGCCGCGTTCGGTCACACCCTGTACTTCATCGCCGGCTACCTCCCCCTGGTCTACCTGGGCGGCCTGGGCCTGGCGGTGCTGCTGAACCGGGTGATGCCCGCGCGCGGCCTGCTGCGCGGCATCTACTTCCTGCCGGTGATCACGAGCTGGGTGGTCGTGGCGCTGATGTGGAAGTGGCTGCTCAACCCGGCCAGCGGCATCGTCAACTGGGCGCTCGGCCTGGTGGGGGTGAGCGGGCCTGGCTGGTGGACGGATCCGGACTGGGCGATGCCGTCGATCATCCTCGCCTCGGCCTGGAAGGACCTGGGCTTCGTGATGATCATCCTGCTGGCGGGGTTGCAGGCGATCCCCCGGGAGTACCAGGAGGCCGCGATGGTGGACGGGGCGACGGCCTGGCGCAGGTTCCGGCACATCACGCTGCCGCTGCTGTCTCCCTCGACGTTCTTCGTGGTGGTGATCTCGCTGATCAACGGCTTCCAGGTGTTCGACCAGGTCCAGATCATGACGGGCGGCGGGCCGGGCGGCGCGACGCAGGTGGTGGTCTCGCAGATCTACGACCTGACCTTCCGCTACGGCCGGGCCGGCGCCGCCTCGGCGCTGTCGTGGCTGCTGTTCGCGCTCGTACTGCTGGTGACGATCGTGCAGATCCGCGGCCAGAAGAGGTGGGTGACCTATGGCTAAGGTCCTGAGGTACCTGCTGGTGGGGCTGGGCGCGCTGGTCATGTTGTTCCCGTTCGCCTGGGCGGTGATCACCTCGATCACGCCGAGCGACGCGGTGCTGGCCGTGCCGCCGGACTTCACGCCCGAGGGCGCGAGCCTGGACGCGTACGGGCGGCTGCTGGAGACGCTGCCGTTCTGGCGGATCGTGCTGAACAGCGCCTGGATCGGCGCGGCCTCCACCACGTTGCAGCTGGTGACCAGCGCGATGGCGGCCTACGCGTTCGCCAGGCTGCCCTTCCCCGGCCGGGGCGCGCTGTTCGCGGTCTATCTCGCGACGCTGATGATGCCGCTGCCGGTGCTGGTCGTGCCGCTGTTCATCGAGATGCGCGCGTTCAACCTGGTGGACACCTACTTCGCGCTGCTGGCGCCGACGATCGCCTCGGCGTTCGGCGTGTTCCTGCTGCGGCAGGCCGTCAACCAGGTGCCCAGGGAGTTCGACGAGGCGGCGGTGCTCGACGGCGCCGGACATCTCCGCATCTTCCTGTACGTGGTGCTGCCGCTGATCCGCCCGGCCCTGGCCACCTTCGCCATCTTCGGCTTCATGGCGAGCTGGAACAGCTACCTCTGGCCGCTGATCATCATCAAGTCGCCGGAGTTCATGACCCTGCCGCTGGGTCTGGCGACCCTGCACGGCCAGTTCACCACGCAGTGGGACGTGGTGATGGCGGGCTCGGTCGTCAGTGTCGTCCCGATCCTCATCCTGTACGTCTTCGCGCAGAAGCACGTCATCGCCAGCGTCGCGCAGAGCGGGCTCAAGTAGAAGGAATCCCCCCATGTCACGACACATCAAGTTCGTCGGCGCCGTCGCGGCCGCCGCGCTGCTCGCCACCGCCTGCTCGCAGGGATCGGCCACCCGGGGCACCACCGCCGAGGCGGGCGGCAAGGTGACGCTGCGGTACTTCACCTTCTCCGCCGCGCCCGACCACGTGAAGGACCTCGACACGATCGAGAAGGCCTTCGAGAAGGAGAACCCGAACGTGGACGTGGTCGTCGAGACCGCCCCGTTCGACCAGTACTTCACCAAGCTGCAGACCAGCATCGCCGGCGGCACCGCGCCCGACACCTTCGAGCTCAACTACGAGAACTTCGTCACCTACGCCAGCGCGGGCTCCCTGCTCGACCTCGGCACCGTGGCGGGCGACGTGGACACCTCGGTGTACGCGCAGTCCTCGCTCGACGCCTTCAAGCGGGACGGCAAGCAGTACGCCCTGCCCGCCTCCTTCTCCACGGTCGTGCTCTTCTACAACAAGGACCTGTTCGACAAGGCCGGGGTGCCCGCGCCCACGGCGGACTGGACGTGGCAGGACGAGCAGGCCGCCGCCGAGAAGCTGACCGACAAGAAGAAGGGCGTCTACGGCGACTTCCAGCCGGTGCAGTTCTTCGAGTTCTACAAGACGCTGGAGCAGGCGGGCGGCGAGTTCCTTTCCGCCGACGGCAAGAAGTCGGCGTTCAACAGCCCGCAGGGCGTCAAGGCCGCCACCTGGCTGGTGTCCAAGGTGGGCAAGACGATGCCGACCGAGGCCGAGATCGGCGGCACCGCCGACTACGACACCAACCTCTTCAAGTCCGGCAAGCTCGCCATGTGGCACAACGGCATCTGGCAGTTCGCCGGGCTGAAGGACGTGCCGTTCGAGTGGGACGTCGTCGTCGAGCCCGGCGACTCGGCCAAGGCCAGCGCGGTCTTCCACAACGCGGTGGCGGCCTCCTCCGGCACCAAGCACGGCAAGGAGGCCTGGGCGTGGGCCCGGTTCCTGTCGGCGTCCGACACTGCGGCCACCACCCGCATCCAGTCGTCGTGGGAGCTGCCGCCGGTCTCCGACCAGCAGGTGCTGTCCGGCTACCTCAAGGACCCGGAGCCGGCCAACCGGCAGGCGGTCTTCGACTCGCTCAAGTCGATCGCGCTACCTCCGGTGATCAAGCGTCAGCAGGAGATGCAGGACGCGGTGACCAAGGAGCTCAGTGAGGCCGCGGCCGGGCGCAAGAGCGTGCAGGACGCGCTCACGGCCGCCGCCGCCGAGGTCGACGCGCTGCTCGGCTAGCCGTTCCCCGTTTCTACGTACTCAGGAGAGATTCGTTGTCCCTCGTCGCGCACAGCCTCGACGTGATCAAGAGTTTGCAGGCGCCGTCAGGGGCCTACCCGGCCTCGCCCACCTTCTCCGCCTACCGCGGCTACTCCTGGCTGCGGGACGGCGCGTTCATCGCCGAGGGGGTGAGCAGGCACGGCGACGTGGCCGGCGCGGACGCCTTCCACGCCTGGTGCGCCCGGGTGGTCGGCGACCGCGCCGGGCAGGTGGACGTGCTGGTGTCCCGCGCGGGGCGCGGCGAGGTGGTCACGGCAGCCGAGATGTTGCCGACCCGGTTCACGCTGGACGGGGTGGACGGCGACGACGACTGGTGGGACTTCCAGCTCGACGGGTACGGCACGTGGCTGTGGGCGCTGCGCGAGCACGCCGTCCGGCACGGCAGGGCGGTGCCCGGTGTGGAGAAGGGCGTCAGGACGGCGGCCCGGTACCTGACCGCGTTCTGGCACGTGCCCTGCTACGACTGGTGGGAGGAGCACGTCGAGCACCGGCACGTGGCGACGCTCGGCTCGATCCACGCGGGCCTGCGGGCCGCCGTCGCGCTCGGCGTGCTGAGCGCGGCGGAGTCGGCGGCGGCGGCCGAGGCGGCCGAGAGCATCGCCCGGCTGGTCACACAAGAAGGCGTCACCGGGAACGGGCAGGGGCATCTGCGCAAGTGGCTCGGCAGTGACGCGGTGGACGGCAGCCTGCTGGCCTGCGTCGAGCCCTTCGGCCTGTACCCGGCCGGCCACCCGGTCGGCGAGGCCACGGTCGCCGAGGTGGAGCGGCAGCTCGCCCGCGACGGCGGCGTCTACCGCTACCTCGCCGACACCTTCTACGGCGGCGGCCGCTGGCTGCTGCTGGCCGGTTTCCTCGGCTGGAACCACGCCCGCGCGGGTCGCCGGAAGGAGGCCGAGCGCTACCTGGAGTGGATGGCGGCGCAGGCGACCCCCGCGGGCGACCTGCCCGAGCAGGTGCCGGGCCTGCTGCTGGCCCCCGACCGGCGGCAGGAGTGGCTGGATCGCTGGGGCCCGGTGGCCACGCCGCTGTTGTGGTCGCACGGCATGTACCTGATCCTCGCCGATGAACTGGGGGTGACCGCGTGATCCGGCACAGGCCCCACGGCTCGGGGCATCCCTACGCGGACACGGAGGACCAGCGCGTCCCGGCCAGGCCGCTCGACGGTGAGAGCGTGGAGCTGCGGGTGCGCGCTTCCGCGGAGGTGGTCTCCGTCGTGTGCGACTGGTCGGTGAACGGCGCCGCACCCGCCGAACTGCCCCTGACCAGGCGGGACGGCCGCCGGGAAGCCGGCGCGGCGGAAGGGGCCGACGCGGCGACCGGCGCGGCCGAAGAGGCCGGCGCTGTCGGCGCGGTGGATGGTGGGCACCTGGCCGCCGCTCAGGCGCGTGCCGCCCGCGCCGCCGCCGGTTCCTGGGCCGTCCGCACTCCCGCCCTGCGAGCGGGCTCCCGCTACGCCTACCGCTTCCGTTCGAAGACGGCCGGCGGCGCCACCCGTACGAGCAGGTGGTTCGAGGTGACGGCGGCGAGCTGGTCGGACGCGGGCGGCAAGCTGGAGATCGCGGGCGATGACCGGGTCGTGCCGGGCAGCGTGCGCTGGCTCGCCGACGGCGACGGGCCGCTGCGGGTGCGGTTCGAGCTGGCACTGGAGCCGCGGGAGCACGTGGTGGGCTTCGGCGAGCGGTTCGACGCCGTGGACCAGCGGGGCCGGAGCCTGGACGCGGTGGTCTTCGAGCAGTACAAGGCGCAGGGCCGGCACGGCCGCACGTACCTGCCGATGCCGTACGCGATGGTGGTGGGCGGCGCGGCGAGCTGGGGCTGGCATGTGCGCACGTCGCGGCGCACCTGGTACGACGTGGGCGCGTCGCGGCCCGGCAGGATCGTGGTGGAGGCGGAGACCGGCCGGGACGGCGAGCTGGGCGTGCGCTTCTACGACGGCGAGCGCCCGGCGGACGTGCTGGACGCCTTCCTCGACGAGGTGGGGCGCCCGGCCGAGCTGCCCGACTGGGTGTTCCGGCTGTGGGCCAGCGGCAACGAGTGGAACACCCAGGAGCGGGTGCTGGCCGAGCTGGACCGGCACCGCGAGCACGGCATCCCGGTGGGCGCGCTGGTCATCGAGGCGTGGAGCGACGAGACGACGTTCACGGCGTTCCGCGGCGCCGAATACGAGCCGTCGCAGGACCCGCACCGGCTGGCCGACTACACCTTCCCCGCCGACGGGCCGTGGCCCGATCCGAAGGGCATGGTGGACGAGCTGCACCGCAGGGGCGTCAAGGTGCTGCTGTGGCAGATCCCGCTGCAGAAGATGCGCCCCCACCCGCGCCACCAGGCCGCGGTGGACGCCCGGCAGCTCGTCGAGCGCGGTTACGGCGTGCGCGAGGCGGACGGCCGCCCCTACCGCAACAGGGGCTGGTGGTTCCCGCTGGCGCTGATGCCCGACCTGTCCTCGCGGGAGGTGCGCGACTGGTGGACGGCCAAGCGCCGCTACCTGGTCGAGGAGGTCGGCGTGGACGGCTTCAAGACCGACGGCGGCGAGCACGCCTGGGGCCACGACCTGCGTTACGCCGACGGGCGCGACGGCGCGGCCGGCAACGGGCTGTTCCCCGTGCACTACGCGCGCGCGTTCGGCGATCTGCTGCGTGACTGCGGGAAGGCGCCGGTGACGTTCAGCAGGGCCGGGTTCGCGGGCTCGCAGCCGCACGGCGCGTTCTGGGCGGGCGACGAGGACTCGACGTGGGAGGCGTTCCGCTCTTCGATCCGGGCCGGGATCACGGCGTCGGCCTGCGGGATCGTCTACTGGGGCTGGGACCTGGCGGGCTTCTCGGGGCCGGTGCCGGACGCCGAGCTGTACCTGCGGGCGGCGGGCGCCTCGGCGTTCATGCCGATCATGCAGTACCACTCCGAGTTCAACCACCACCGCACCCCGATCAGAGACCGCACGCCGTGGAACGTGGCCGCGCAGACCGGGGACGAGCGGGTGATCCCGGTGTTCCGGCGGCTGGCCGAGCTGCGCGAGCGGCTGGTGCCGTACCTGGCGGAGCAGGCGCGGGCGGCGACGGCGGGCGGGGCGCCGCTGATGCGCGGCCTGTTCTTCGACCACCCGCACGACCCGCAGGTGTGGCGGCATCCGCTGCAGTACCAGCTCGGTGACGCGCTGCTGGTCGCGCCCGTGACGGAGCCCGGTATCAGCGAGACGTCCGTCTACCTCCCAGACAGGGAGGGCGGCTGGGTCGACGTCTGGACCGGGCGCGAGCTGCCCGGCGGGCGGACCGTGAGCCTGCCCGCGCCCCTCGACCGCCCGCCCGTGCTGTGCGCGGCGGAGCACTGGAGCCGATTGTCGTCGTTGTTCGCCGTTTGAGAGGAGCCACCCCCCATGAGCCGGTTACGGTCGGTCGCCGTCGTCACGGTGCTCGTCCTGCTCGCGTCCCTGGTCACCGCCCCCGCCTACGCCCTGGACGGCGTCCACCACAACCCGACCGGAATCGACGACCTCTACTCCTCCGAGCCCACGGAACGCACCCCGCGCGACCCGATGGCCGGCGAGCCGGTCCAGATCAACGCGACGACCTGGCCGATCGAGCCGGGTCAGAGCGTCTGGGTCACCTGGACGAAGAACGGAGCGGCGCAGACCCCGGTGGGCGCCGCCTGGGACCACAACAACGGCAACAACAGCTACTGGAAGATCAACCTCGGCACGTTCGCCAGGGGCGACAAGATCTCCTACACGGTCAACGCCGACGTGAACGGCGCCGGCCAGCGGAGCACCGGCCCGTTCGCGTTCACCGTCACCTCGTGGAGCACGGTGACGAACGTGACGGGGTTCGTGAACAACGGCACGTCGGTGGATGTCACGACCGGTGACAGCGCGGGGAGCTTCACGCCGAAGATCCGCTTCGCGTTCCCCGCGCTCGACCGGTTCCGCACGCAGATCGCCCCCAGCGGGTCGGGCCTGAACATCTCCGGCGTCTCCGGCTACACGGTGACGGACTCCGCGAGCACGCTGACGATCTCCACCGCCTCCCTCGTGCTGAAGATCCAGAAGGCGCCGTACCGGCTGTCGGTCTTCAAGGGCGACGGCACGACGCTGATCACCCGCCAGTACGACCCCGCCACGTTCCGCAACATCGGCTGGGCCAGCGACGGCGCCACCACCATCACGAAGATCGAGGACCACTTCCTGTCGCCGCCGGGCGAGCGCTTCGAAGGCTTCGGCGAGCGCTACGACCGCCTGGACCAGCGCGGCACCGACGTGCACCACTACGTCTACAACCAGTACCGCGACCAGGGCGCCACCCGCCGCACGTACCTGAGCGTGCCGTTCTTCCTCAACTCGGCCGGGTACGGCGTGCACGTCAGCGGCACCCGCTACGCGATCTTCAACCTGAACACGCACCTGAGCGACCTGGCCGGCTTCACCGTGGACACCGGCGGCGCGCTCAACTCGACGCTCGACTACCACTTCTTCGCCGGCTCCCCCGCCGAGATCGTGGACGACTACACGGCCGTCACCGGCCGGCCGCAGCTTCCGCCCAAGTGGGCGTTCGGGGTGTGGATGTCGGCCAACGAGTGGAACACCCAGGCCGAGGTGAGCGCCGAGCTGGCGAACGCGGGCACGTACCAGATCCCGCACACCGCGATGGTGCTGGAGCAGTGGAGCGACGAGGCCACCTTCTACGTCTGGCACGGCGCCACGTACACGGCCAAACCGGGCAGCGGCAAGCTGGCCTACGGCGATCTGACGTTCCCGGCGGGCAGCGCGTGGCAGAACCCCAAGGCCATGGTCGCCGACGCCCACAGCAAGGGGATCAAGATGATCCTCTGGCAGATCCCGGTGCTGAAGGAGAACTTCGACAGCAACCCGTCCACCCCGCCGCAGCAGCACCTCAACGACAAGGCCTACGCGCAGGCGCAGGGCTATCTCGCCAGGAACGCCACCAACGGCCCCTACCGGATCCCGACGGGGCAGTGGTTCGGCGACAGCACGATCCCCGACTTCACCAGCGCGGCGGCCACCGCCTGGTGGATGAGCAAGCGCGACTACCTCATCGACGAGGTCGGCGTGGACGGCTTCAAGACCGACGGCAGCGAGGCCGTCTTCGGCAGGGGCGTGCAGTTCGCCGACGGCCGCAAGGGCGACGAGATGCACAACGCCTACCCCAACAGCTACACCGGCGCCTACAACGCCTACGTCAAGGGCAGGAAGCCCGACGGGACGATCTTCAGCAGGGCGGGCACGACCGGCGCCCAGACCAAGTCGATCTTCTGGGCCGGTGACCAGAACTCCAGCTTCTCCGCCTTCCAGGAGGCGGTGCGGGCCCAGCTCAGCGCGGGGCAGTCGGGCGTGCCGTACACGGCGTGGGACCTGGCCGGCTTCACCGGCGACTTCCCGAGCGCCGAGCTGTACCTGCGCTCGGCCGCGCAGGCCACGTTCTCGCCGATCATGCAGTACCACTCGGAGAAGGCCAACCCGGGCGTCTCGGAGGCCCGCACCCCGTGGAACGTGCAGGCCCGCACCGGCGACCCGAGCGTGGTGCCCGCCTTCCGCAAGTTCGCCAACGTGCGGATGAACCTCATCCCGTACCTCTACACCGAGGCCAGGGCCGCCGCCACGACGGGCGTGCCGATGATGCGGGCCATGAGCTTCGCCTTCCCCGGCGACGCGGCGGCGGCCGGGCACGACCAGCAGTACCTGTTCGGCTCGCAGCTCCTCGTCGCGCCGATCACCACGCAGGGCGCCACGTCCAAGAACGTCTACCTGCCCGCCGGCGAGTGGTACGACCTGTGGAACGGCGGCCGCTTCACCGGCCCGGGCACCAAGACCTACGCCGCCGGCCTGGACACCATCCCCGTCTACGCCAGGCCCGGCGCGATCATCCCGCTCAACCTGAACGCCGACTACCAGCTCGGCGGCCAGACCGGCAACAGCGTCGACACCTATGCGAACCTGACCTTCCGCGTCTACCCGGCGGGCTCCACGTCGTACGCCTACTTCGAGGACTCCGCGAACGCCACCCGCACGATCACCTCGGCCGAGAACTGGGCCGCGCACACCGTGGCCGTCACCGTGCCCGCGCTCACCACGACCAGCACGCTGCAGGTCGCGAGCACGAAGCCGGCGTCGGTGACGGGGGCGACCGCGCGGGCGAGCCTGGCCGACCTGAAGGCCGCCGCCGAGGGCTGGTGGTGGGACCCGGTCCAGCAGCTCACCCACGTCAAGCTGGCCGCCGCCGCGTCCAGCCGCACCGTCACGCTGAACGGCGTGGACAAGGCGGCCTACGAGTCGGAGTTCGCGACCGGCGCCGGCACCTCCGCCAACAACGACCACGCAGGCTACACCGGCACCGGCTTCACCGACGGCTTCGCCACCTCGGGTGACGCGGTGACGTTCAACGTCAAGGCCGACGCGGCGGGCGGCCACCAGCTCAAGTTCCGCTACTCCACCACGGTGGCCGCCACCAGGACCGTCTACGTGGACGGCGTCGCCGCGGGCACGCTCTCGCTGCCCGCGCTGCCGAACTGGGACACCTGGGGCACGGCCACGCTGAGCACCTCGCTCACCGCGGGCGCGCACACCGTGAGGATCGCGTACGACGCCTCGAACACCGGTGGGATCAACCTCGACAACCTGGTGGTGGCCCGGCCATGACCCGACGTGCGATCGTCTTCCTGACCATCCTGCTCCTGCCCCTGCTGGTGGCGCCGCCCGCGCAGGCGGCGGTCCAGCGGGTGCAGTTCACCAGCGGCTCCACCTACCTGATCGTGGAGTTCCTGGACGACGACCTGGTGCACTTCGAGCTGGCCAACGGCACGTCGCCGGGCACCGGCTCGCCGCTGTTCACCACGCCGCAGATCGCCAAGACCGACTATCCGGGGCCGTCCAGCTTCAGCCAGTCGGGCAACACGCTCACCACGGCGGGGATGAAGGTCGAGGTGACGGCCGGCACGCTGTGCGTGAAGGTGTCCGACCCCGTCCGGCTGCTGTACGAGGCTTGCCCGCGCAACCTGGCCCAGGCGTGGAAGGGCCTGACGGTCAGCAAGGCGTCGGCGCAGCACGCGTACGGGCTGGGTGAGCAGTTCTTCACCGGCGGCAGCGCGGACGGCGACTGGGTCGGCCGCACCCGCGGCCCAGGCGGCCCGTACGGCAACGCGATGGCCTATGACGCCGACAACGGCCCGGTCGGCAACGCCCAGATCCCCGTCCTGTTCGCCGTCGGCGCCTCGAACCTGAACTACGGGCTGCTGCTCGACCAGGTCTACAAGCAGGAGTGGAACCTGACCGGCGACCCGTGGACGATCGACACCTGGGGCGACCAGCTCAGGTGGTACACGATGACCGGGCCTGACCTGCCCGACCTGCGCAAGGACTACATGGAGCTGACGGGCAGGCCGCCCGTTCCGCCGAAGAAGGCGTTCGGCCTGTGGGTGTCGGAGTTCGGCTACGACAACTGGGCGGAGATCGACAACCGGCTGTCCGGGCTGCGCGCCGCCGCGTTCCCGGTGGACGGCTTCGTGCTCGACCTGCCCTGGTTCGGCGGGGTGAGCGCCGGCTCCGACAACACCAGGATGGGCACCCTGGCCTGGGACACCGCCGCCTTCCCCAACCCGTCGGCCGCCATCGCCGACTACCAGGCGAACAAGGGCGTCGGCCTGATGACGATCGAGGAGTCCTACGTCGGCAAGAACCTGCCCGAGCACGCCGACCTCGCCACCCGCGGCCATCTCGTGCGGGCCGGGTGCGCGGCGTGCGCGCCGGCGTACCTGACCGTCAACGACTGGTGGGGCCGTGGCGGCATGATCGACTGGACGCAGAACGCGGCGGGCGACTACTGGCACACGCTCAAGCGTCAGCCGCTCATCGACGCCGGCGTGCAGGGCCACTGGCTCGACCTCGGCGAGCCCGAGATGTACGACGCGGGCGACTGGACCGCCGGCGTGCTGCCCGGCAAGCACGCCCACGCCGACTACCACAACGTCTACAACCTCAAGTGGGCCGAGAGCATCGCCCGCGGCTACGCGTCGGGGACGAAGCGCCCGTTCATGCTGGCCCGCTCCGGCGCGGCGGGCATGCAGCGGCACGGCGTGGCCATGTGGTCGGCCGACATCGGCTCCAAGCTGACCGCGCTCGCCCAGCAGCAGAACGCGCAGCTGCACATGTCGATGTCCGGCATCGACTACTACGGCTCCGACATCGGCGGCTTCCGCAGGGAGATGCTCAACTCCGACCTGAACGAGCTGTACACGCAGTGGTTCGCCAACGGCGCCTGGTTCGAGGTGCCCGTGCGCCCGCACACCGAGAACCTGTGCAACTGCGCGCAGACCTCCCCCGACAAGATCGGCCACACCGCCAGCAACCTGGCCAACCTCCGGCAGCGCTACGAGCTGACCCCCTACTACTACTCGCTCGCCCACCGCGCCTACCTGCACGGCGAGCCCGTCGTGCCGCCGCCCGCCTACTACTACCAGAACGACCAGAACCTGCGCGAAGCCGGCCACGAGAAGCTGATCGGCCGTGACCTGCTCGTCGCCGTGGTGGCCGGCGCGGGCGAGCGCGAGCGGGACGTCTACCTGCCCGCCGGCACCTGGTACGACTACGCCACCGGCGAGAAGCTGACCAGCACCGGCCAGTGGTTCACCGACCGGCCGCTGTGGGTGAACGGCGCCTTCAGGCTGCCGGCCTTCGCGCGGGCGGGCGCGATCCTGCCCAGGATGCACGTGGACGACAAGACGATGAACGTGATGGGCAAGCGCACCGACGCCACCACCAGGAACGAGCTCATCGCCCGCGTCCACGCCGGCGCCACGGCGACGAACTTCACCCTGTACGAGGACGACGGCGCCTCCACCGCCTACCGGACGGGCGCCGTCCGCACCACCCAGATCAGCCAGCAGCTCACCGGCGGCACGGCGACCGTCACGGTGGCCGCCTCCAGCGGCACCTACACGGGCGCTCCGGCCAGCAGGCAGAACGTCGTCGAACTCGTCACCGACACCCAGGCGTCGGCCGTCACCCTCAACGGCAGCCCGCTGACCCAGCACGCCACCAAGCCCGCCTTCGACGCGGCCACCAGTGGCTGGTACAACGCCGGCGGCAACCTCGTCGTCGCCAAGTCCGCCGCCACGTCCGTCACCACGGCCAAGTCGTTCGTGTTCACGCTCGGCCAGACGCCGGTGTCGGCCACCTTCACCTGCCACAACGGCACCAGCACGCCCGGCCAGTCGGTCTACGCGGTCGGCAGCGCGCCGCAGCTCGGCGCCTGGTCGGTGGCCAGCGCCGTCAAGCTGTCGCCGACCGCCTACCCGACGTGGACGGGCACGATCGGCAAGCTGCCGCCCGGCACCCCGGTCGAGTGGAAGTGCGTCAAGCGGCAGGAGGCCGGCTTCCCCGACACGGCCGACCAGTGGCAGCCGGGCGGCAACAACGTCCTCACGACACCGGCGAGCGGGAGCGCCGGCACCACCACCGGCACCTTCTGACCCAGCAGCGGCAAGCGGCGTGCAAGAGATCGGCAAGCCGCCCTTCCTACCGTCCTGGCAACA
Organism: Nonomuraea sp. PA05; assembly: GCF_008086045.1. GTDB lineage: Bacteria > Actinomycetota > Actinomycetes > Streptosporangiales > Streptosporangiaceae > Nonomuraea > Nonomuraea monospora. Next base: position 16,509 of record NZ_VSEY01000013.1, read on the forward strand.
CAACTGGATCATGCCAGGGGGAGAAAGCATGAGACCGTCACTCAAGACCATGGGGACGCTGGCGCTCGGGGGCGCGCTGGCGGCGTCCCTGCTGAGCGCCCCGGCCGCGTCAGCCGCGACGCTGCCGGGCTGCCCGGTGCCGCGGACGGCGAACGTCGATCACGGCACGGGCGTCATGAAGGGCACCTTCAACCTCAAGACCGCCCCGTACGCCGCGTGCGGCAACGTCGCCAGACTCCGGGCGGGCCAGGTCCTCTACTTCCACTGCTGGACCCTGAACAGGTACGGCAAGCACTGGGTGTACGCCCGGGTCAAGGGCAGCAAGACGTACGGCTGGATGAGCCTGGACAACCTGCGCTCGGTCAAGAACAGCCGCCCGACCTTCTGCCCGGGTGAGGACCACCGCTCCGAGGGCTGACAGACCTGAGAAACGGCGGTACCGGCTCGCTGGTGCCGCCGTTTCCTCATGTCAGGCCGGGACCGGTCTGCGTCTACGGTCTGAGTGTGCTCACCTTGCCGGACATCCTCGCCGACGCGGAACGCGGACACCTGCCCGAACCTGGCGCCGGGCCCACGATCGTCCCGCAGCCCTCCCCCAGGGACGCGGGGGTCATCGCCTTCACCGCGCACAACGTCATCTGCGCCGATGTCGACGAGGGCTGGATCAGGTCCCGCCTCCCCGACGACGGCGACCTGTCGGCGCCGCTCAACCCGCCCTTCCTCCGGGCACTGGAGGAACGCACGGGACGCCGGGTCAACAACCTCGATCTGCTCGCCCTGGCCCATCCCTGCGCCGGTGACCCGCCGATGGACCTGACCGAGATCACGGACGCGGCGCATCCGCGCGTCCGGCGCGCCCACCGCTACCGCGACGACGTACGCGTCTGGACCTGCCCGGGAGGGCTGCTGGTCCTGGGGCGGGGCGTCGCCGGCCGGTGGGAGGTCGCGATCGAGGTGGACGCGGGCCATCGGGGGGCCGGGCTGGGGCGGGCGCTGGCGCGTGCGGCCAGGCAGCTCGCCGCGCGCCCGCTGTGGGCGCAGATCGCGCCGGGGAACGCGGCCAGCGTCCGGGCGTTCCTCGCCGCCGGGTACGTGCCGATGGGCGCGGAGGCGCTGCTCGTTCCGGACGTGGGGGGAAGCGACAGCCGCGGCTGATCATGGCATCGTGGGCGCATGGGAAAGGATCTCGTCCGTGGCGCGGCCGTCGGCCTGGCGGCGGGCCTCGTGCTGGCGCATCCGGTCGCGCAGACGTACCGTCCGGACGTGCTGGACTACGTGGCCCACATCAACGTGGTCCTGGCCGTGAGCGTGGTCGTCCCCGCCGGTTGGTTGCTCGCCCACCTGCTGAGGATCACCCATCCCGTACGCGCCGCGCTCCTGGCCCCGCTTCTGTTACTGGTCGCCAAGAACGCGGCCGACCTCACCGTGACGAGCCCTTCCCCGGAGCTGGTCGCCTTCGCGTTCACCGCGCTGGCGGTCTTCAGCTACGCGACCGCCGCGGCGCTGACGGCCACGACGTCGCGCTTGCCCCGGGGCGTCGCGGCCGCCGCCGTGTCCGTGTGCGTGATCGCGTCCGCCACGGTCCAGCAGCAGCGGGACGAGGCCATGGACCGGCGGTTCCGCGAGGAGCTGACCGCCCTCTACGCCGCGTCCCTCCCTCTGGTGGTGCCGGAGGAGGTGCCCGGCCGCACGCTCGCGCACGTGTGGACGATCTCCGACGAGGTTCTGGCCCTGGACTACGCCGTGAACCGCGCGAGCGAGCCCGACGTGTTCGTGCAGATCTCGACCGGGGACCCGGCGGCGAGCTGCGCGGAGTGGGTGCGGGAGAGCGCGGACGGCTGCGAGCGCCTGGCGGCGGATCGATGGCTGGTCACCACGGGCGGCAGGATGGTGCTGTTCACCACCTCCGGGAAGCACCTCGTCCAGGTGGACTCGGCGGCCCTGGCCCGCGACGACCTCCTCACCGTGGGCGGCGCGCTGCGCCAGGTCACCGCGGGATACCTGGCCGCCCTGTCCTGACCCGCGTCACGACGGCGACGAGCAGCCCGAGCGCGCCGTACGCCGCGCCGAGCAGGCTGGTGGCCGCCCATCCGGCGGTGGCGTAGGCCCAGGTGGTGGTGATCGCGCCGAGCGCGGAGCCGAGCGAGTAGAACGCCATGTACGCGCCGATGACGCTGCTGCTGCGGCCGGGCCTGGCGGTGGTGAGCAGGTGCTGGCTGCTGACGTGCACGGCCTGCACGGCGAAGTCGAGGACGATCACGCCGGCGATCAGCAGCCACAACGACCACCCCGCCTGAGCGACGAGCAGCCACGACGCCGTGAGCAGGGCCAGCGCCCATCCGGTCACCGGGAACGCCCACCCCCGATCGGCCCACCGGCCCGCCCGGGCCGCGCCCAGCGCCCCCGCGAGCCCGGCGAGTCCGAACAGCCCGATCTCGGTGCTGCCGAAGTGCCACGGTGCGGCCCCCAGCGGGAGCGCCAGCCCGCTCCACAACGTACCGAAGGAGGCGAACAGGAAGAACGCGACCAGCCCCCGGCCGAGGAGGAGCCGGTCACCGGCGACCAGGCGGCCCAGTGACGCCAGCAGCTCCCCGTACCGGGCACGGGGGCGGTGCGGGTCGGCGGCGAGGGTGTGCCGGGCGGCGAGCGCGAGCAGCGCGCAGAGCCCGGCGATGACCAGGTAGACCGCCCGCCACCCGGCCAGTTCGCCCAGCGTGCCCGCGACGATGCGCACGCCGAGAATGCCCACGACGACGCCGGAGGTGACCGTCCCGATGTTGCGGCCCCGTTCGCCGGGCGGTGAGACGGCGGCGACGTAGGCCACCGCGATCTGCACGACCACCGCGAACAGCCCCGCCACCGCCATCCCGGCGATCGCCACGCCACCCTGACCCGCGGTGGCGGCGACGACCGCGCCCGCCCCGGTGAGCAGCAGGTGGACCGTGATGAGCCTGCGCCGGTCGAACAGGTCGCCGAGCGGGACGAGTAGCACCAGCCCCGCCAGATAGCCGATCTGCCCGGCGGCGACCAGCCGGCCCAGCGCCGCCCGTCCGAGCCCGAGGTCCTGGCCCGCGGCCTCCAGGACGGGCTGGATGCCGTAGACGGCCGACACCGCCACCGCGCACACCATCGCGAGCACGGCCCGCTGCCTTCCGGTCATCCCTGACACCCTCCGATAGGTTTCAATTCGCAACCTATTCGACGCTAGGGCATAATGGTTTCAGTTTGCAACTCACCTTGAGGGGGCCGGATGGACGTCACGCTCGCCGCGGGAAGCGCCTGGACCGACCCGGCCTGCCCGGTGGCGCGGACCGTCGATCTGGTGGGCGACCGGTGGAGCCTGCTGATCATCCGTGACGCGATGGACGGGGCGACCACGTTCACCGAGTTCCGCCGGCGGCTCGGGATCGCCCGCAACATCCTCACCGACAGGCTGCGCAGGCTCGTCGAGCAGGGCATCCTCGACAGGAGCGCCGACGACGGCGACGGCAGGCGGCACGCCTACCGGCTCACCGCCGCCGGGCAGGACCTGTTCACGGCCGTCGTGGCGCTGCGGCAGTGGGGCGAGCGGCACGCCTTCGCCCCCGGCGAGCCGCACTCCGTCCTGCTCGACGGTCAGGGCAGGGAGGTCGCCGAGCTGCTGCCGCTCGGCCAGGACGGCACGCCGCTGTCCGCCGGCGCGTCACACGTCCGCAAGATCGAGGACTGAGAGGCTCCGCAGCAACGCAGCGCCGGGCTGCGGGAACGTCCTGCTGAGCCCTGCAGGGCCGAGGCCGGGCACGGGCGTGCCGAACCGGCGGGCCAGGTCGCCCATGACGGCCCGCGCCGCGGCGGCGTCCGGCACCCCGGAGCGCACCACGTCGTGGACGCGGGCCTCGAACGGATCCCACGCCCCGTACGGCGCCCCTGGCTCGTCGAGGGCGAAGATCCGCCGGACCCGGCCGACGTGGTGGATCAGGCCGTCGAGCCGCGGCAGATGCGCGACGAGCAGCAGCTTCGTCGCGGACCGCCGACTGATCTCGATCATCCCTGGGTCGCCGTCGACCAGGATGGTACGCCGGTACGTGCCGCCGTCCACCGCCTCGACGGCCGGCGTCGCGCGGGCGGACAGGTGCCGCAGGGCGTCCGCGAAGTCGAGCGTCCCGTCGTGGGCGAGCCTGACGGCCAGCCCGCCGTCGGCCCGCAACCGGTCGGCGACCCGCCGCCGCGCCCGCAGCTCGCCCGGCGTGGCCCGGAACACCTCGGCCAGGACGCGGTTGAGCTGCCGCACGCTGCCGAACCCCGCCGCGAACGCGATGTCGGCCACCCGCAGATCCGTGTCGTCGAGCAGCCGCCGGGCGAAGTGCGCGCGCCGCGATCGGGCGAGCTGGTCGGCCGTCACCCCGGCGTACTGGAGGAACACCCGCCGCAGGTGCCGCGGCGACACGCCGAGCCGGTCGGCGAGGCTGCCCTCGGTCGCGTCGTCCAGCGCGCCGCCCGCGATCAGCCGCACACCCCGGCACACCAGCTCCGGCATGCCGTCGGCCACCGTCAGATCGCGCCGGTACGGGCGGCAGCGGTGGCAGGCGCGGAACCCGGCCGCCTCCGCGGCGGCGGCGAACGGGAAGCGGGCGGTGTTCGCGGGGAGGGGGCGAGCCGGGCAGTCGTCGCGGCAGTAGATGCCGGTGGTGCGGACGGCGCCGACTGCGTTCATCACTCCAGCATGGCACCACGCGAAGTGCGGGGGCGAGGTTGACCGAATATGGCCAGATCCGGCGGCCGGCGGGCCGTGAGAATCGGGGCGTCCATCAGACAGGAAGGTCGCCGCGATGAGCTCCGTATCGAACAAGCAACTCGTCATCGACGCGTGGAAGGTCTTCGCCACCCGCGACGCCGCCCAGGTGCGCGCCGTCTTCACGCCCGACGCGGAATGGCTCGCCCCGGCGGGCAACGCCACGTCCCTCGCCCTCGACGGGACACACCACCTCATCGGCCGGGAGCGGATCGTGCGCTTCCTCACCGAGGAGTTCTCGACGGTGTTCGTCGACGACGTGTCGCTGCGCTTCGGTGGTTGTTACGCCGATGGTGACGTGGTGGTGGTCGAGATGCGGTTGCTGGCGACGCTGAGCCATGGCGGGCATTACGACAACGAGTACTGTTTCGTGTTCGAGCTGGAGTCGGGGTTGATCAAGCGGGTCCGCGAGTACATGGACACGCAGCGCGGCGCGGCGTGGTTCCGTTCGCCCGCTCCGGCCGGCCCTGACGAGCGACCCTGATCAGCGGCACATCCCGTCGATGAGGTCCGAGAAGTGCGGGAACTCCGCCCGCGCGGCGGCCACGATCTCGGCGGGCGGACGGCCGCGGCCGGACGCGTACCGCTCGGCGATCACGCGGAAGGCCTCGTTCGGCTCCGCGGACACCTCGGGGTCGTCGGCGGCCTCGCCAGGGCCCAGACCGGCGGCGAACAGCCACAGGAGGTCGCCGAGATCCCGGGCGATCACGTCGCGCTCCCCCTCGGAGCCGATGTGCACCACGGGCTGGCCGGTGATCGCCGCGCCCGGTCTCGTCAGCCAGAAGCCGGTGTAGTCGCCCGCCCCGGTGGTGCCGAAGAAGCGGAACTCGCCGCCGTCCACCTCGGGGTTGCCGGTCCACAGGCGCCACCACCACGCCGTCCGGTCGGGCTCCTCGAACTGGGGGTAGAGCTGGAAGTCGCAGCCGCGGTCCTCGTCCGTCTCCTCGTCGTACTCCCACTCGAAGCCGATCCTGGCCACTTCGGTGAGGGCCGCGGGGAGTGCGAGGTCTGCAGTCGTGTCCGCCACGACGAAGAGATTAGCGCCTGCGGGGGGTTCCTTCCGGCGTGAAGGTGAAGGTGTCCTCGAAGGTTCCCTTCCGCGGCGGACGGTGAGCAGGACGGGCTCGTTTGACATCTCAAGCTAATGGGTTTAGCTTTAGGGCTACTAAGTTGAGCCTGGAGGCAGAAATGACCGAGTTCCTCACCGTCGACGGCGGACAGCTTGCCTACGACGTGACAGGGCAAGGCCCCCTGATCGTGCTGGCCCACGGCATGGGCATCACCCGCAGCGCCTTCCGCCACCTGACCCCCCTGCTGACGGACGCCGGCTACCGGGTCGCCGCCCTGGACATCCGCGGCCACGGCGAGTCGACCACCGGCTGGCCCTCCTACACCCGCACCGACGTGGCCGGCGACATCGCCGCGCTGATCCGGCACCTGGGCGGGCCGGCCGTGGTGGTGGGGCACTCGTTCTCCGGCGGGGCCGCGACCATCGTGGCGGCGCGGCACCCCGAGCTGGTCAGCGCCATCGTGGAGCTGGGCCCGTTCACGCGGGCGCAGAAGATCGACGTGGGCGGGCTGCTGAGTGTCGCGCGGCACCGCAAGGGGATGACGCGGCTGATGGGCGCCGCGATCTTCAAGAGCCCCGGCCTGTGGAAGAGCTACCTGGACGTCGCCTACCCCGGCGTCAAGCCCGCCGACTACGCCGAGTACGTCACCGCGCTCGAAGCCGGCCTGCGCCGGCCGGGCAGGATGGCCGTGGTGGCCACGATGGGGCAGTCGGCGCCGACCGACGCGGGCGAGCACCTGGCGGGCGTCCGGTCCCCCGCGCTGATCGTGATGGGCGCGCAGGACCCCGACTGGGCCGCCCCCGAGGCCGAGGCGAACGGCATCGTGGCGGGCATGGCGCCCGGCGTGGGCAGTGTCGTCATGATCGAGGGGGCGGGTCACTACCCGCACGATCAGCGCCCTGCCGAGGTCGCGCAGGCGATCCTCGGGTTCCTGAAGAAGTGACCGGCGATAGACGAGAAGGGGGCCGTGAATGGCCAGGGCGGCGTTGTCCCGTGAAGCCGTGGTGGAGATCGCGCTGGGGCTCGTGGACGAGGAGGGGGAGCCGGGGCTGACGCTCTCGGCGGTGGCCGCGCGGGCGGGCGTGGCCACCCCGTCCCTCTACAAGCATGTGCGCAACCTCGCCGAGCTGCGCGAGCTCCTGTCCGTGCGGATCATGAACGAGATGGCGGACGAGACGAGCGGCGCCGTGCTCGGCAGGTCGGGCGGCGAGGCGGTCCGGGCGCTGATGGAGAGCTGGCGCGGGTACGTCCTGCGCCACCCGCGCCGCTACTCGGCCATGCTGCAGACGCCGGGCCCCGGCCTGGCGCAGGCGCAAGCGCGGCTGGTGGGCATCGTGCTGGCGGCGCTGCGGGCGTACGGGATGAGCGACACGGAGGCGATTCACGCGACGCGCTGCATCCGGGCGGCGATGCACGGGTTCTCGGTGCTGGAGGCGGACGGCGGGTTCGGGCTGCCGGAGAACGTGGACGAGTCGTACCGTCTGCTGATCGACGTGATGACCTCGGGGCTGGGCGAGGCGGCCCGGTAGGGAATACCCCACTGCGTGAGGCGTGCAGGCGTGACTGATCGCGCATGATCTTCACGCCACAGTGGAGTCATGTCGAAATTGCTCGCCGCCGCCGTCGCCGGCGCTCTGATCGCCGCCCCTGTGGCTCCCGCCTTCGCCGCGGCCTCTTCGCCGCAGTCCGCTCTCGACCTGCTCACCGGGCAGGACGGCATGGCGGGCGCGCTGAGCCAGGTGCGTGCCGCGGACGGCACGAGCGTGACCCTGCGTTCCGGCACCGCGCGGCGGGGCACCGGCAAGCCGATGGTCGGCCCCGAGGGCCGGTTCCGGATCGCCAGCATGAGCAAGCCGATCATCGCCGCGACCGTGCTGCGCCTGGCCGAGCAGGACAAGCTCGACCTGGCCGCGCCGGTGGAGCGGTATCTGCCCGGCGTGCTGCGCGGCACGGGGGACGGTGCGGCGATCGACGGGCGGAGGATCACCGTCCGGATGTTGCTGCAGCAGACCAGCGGCCTGCCCGAGTTCCTCGACGCCGTCGAGTGGAAGGAGCCGTTCCCGGACTTCCTGCGGGTGGCGCTGTCGCGCAAGCCCACGGCGCTCGGCTCGTTCGCCTACGCCAACACCAACTACCTGGTCCTCGGCATGATCGTGACCGAGGTGACCGGCAAGGACTTCCGGCAGGCGAGCCGCGACCTGGTGCTGAAGCCGTACGGGATGCGGGACACGTACTGGCCGGCCAAGGGCGACTACGGCATCCGCGGCCCGCACGCCCACACGTACGGGGTGCATCCGGCCCGCCCGCAGGACGGCGAGGTGGATCTGACCGACCGGCTGCCCACCTACGCGTTCGGGCCCAGCGGCGGCCTGGTCTCCTCCCCTCGGGACCTCAACCGGTTCTGGAGCAAGGCTCCGCTGCGGACGTTGACGGCCGAGACGGTGCCGGTCGAGGAGGAGGGCTGGCCGGAGGGGGCCCGGTACGGCTACGGGGTGGCGCGGATGGAGTCGGGCTGCGGCCAGGTCTACTTCGGGGCCGGGGACATGCCGGGGGCCGCGGTGTTCAGCGGCAGGAACCGGGCCGGGCGTGCGGCGACCGTGTACGTCACGGGCGTCCCGCAGAACCGGCAGCACCTGATCGGGGCCTTCGTCGCGGCCATGTGCGGCCGCTAGCCGACCGGCCCGCCGCCGGCGCGGTCGCCGGCCCCCGGCAGTACGGCCGGTGGTCAGCCGACCCAGCGGTGGTAGGCGTGCACGTCGACGTTGCTGCCGCAGACGACGGTGACGACGTGCCGTCCGGCGAACCGGTCGCGGTCCTCGAGGATCGCCGCGACCCCCAGCGCGGCCGACGGTTCGACGACGAGGCCGGCGTGGCCGAGCAGCAGCCGCATCCCTGCGATGATCGACTCCTCCCGGACGAGGACGGCGTCGTCGGCGACCAGGAGCAGGTCGTCGAGGACGGCCGGGATGGGGCGGCGGCCCGCGACGCCGTCGGCGATGGTGTCGGTGGAGTCGGTGGTGACGACCTGCCGCTTGTGGAAGGAGTACGTCATCGCCGGCGCGCCCAGCGGCTGCACGCAGATCACCTCGACGCCCGGCGCGAGGTCCTTCATGACGTGCCCGATGCCGGTGGCCATCGCCCCGCCGCCGAGAGCGATCAGGACGGTGTCGAACGGCGTCTTGGCGAGGCTTTCGACCAGTTCGAGGCCGATGGTGGCGGCGCCCTCGCAGGTCTCGATGTCCAGGCTGTCCTCGACCAGCCGGATGCCGTCGCGGCGGGCGATCTCCGACGCCCGGTCGCGGGCCAGGTCGAAGTCGCCGTCCACCAGCTCCAGCCGCGCGCCGAACGCGCGGATGCGATCGAGCTTGGCCACGGGCGCGAAGCGGGACGCCACGACGGTGACGTCGAGCCCGCGGCCGCGGCCCGACCAGGCGAGGGCCTGGCCGAGGTTGCCTGCGCTGGCGCACACGACGGCTCGCGAGCCGCCTGCGGCCAGCTCGCTCGCGATCACCTCGGTGCCGCGGCCCTTGAAGCTGCGGACCGGGTTCGCCGTTTCGAGCTTGACGCTCACCGCGCAGCCCAGCTCGGGCTCCAGCGTCTCGCAGCGGTACAGGGGGGAGTCGAGGAAGAGGGGGTCGATCGACCGGCGGGCCACCCGGATCCGCTCGGTGTCGAGGCGCGTCTGCTGCACGCCACCGGAGCCTAACAGCCCCGCCGGCACCTCATGCGTCCCAGGTGACCGGCAGGCTCTTGACCCCGTAGACGTCCGCGGTCTCCGGCCGCAGGGCCACCTCCTCGGCCGGCACGGCCAGGCGCAGCGTGGGGAAGCGGGCGAGCAGCGCGGTGAACGCGACGCGCATCTCGACGCGGGCGAGCTGCTGCCCCAGGCACTGGTGGATGCCGTGCCCGAAGGCCAGGTGACCGCCCTCCTCCCGGCCCAGGTCGAGCACGTGCGGGTCGGCGTGACGCCCGGGGTCGCGGTTGGCGGTGTTGTACGACAGGATGACCGTCGTCCCCGCCTTGATCGTCTGGCCGCCCAGCTCGACGTCCTCCAGCGCGACCCGCTGGGACTGCTTGACGACGCTGAGGTAGCGCAGCAGCTCCTCCACGGCCGGCTCGGCGAGCGCGGGGTCGGCGCGCAGCGCGGCGAGCTGCTCCGGGTCGCGCAGCAACGCGAACGTGCCCAGCGCCAGCATGTTCGTGGTGGTGTCGAGCCCGGCCGCCAGCAGGATGAGGCTGACGTCCTGCAGCTCCTCGTCGGTCAGGTCGCTGTCGGTGAGGTCGCTGAGCACGTCGTCGGTGGGGTCGGCGCGCTTGGCGACGACGAGTTGCCCGAGGTAGGTCTGCACCGCGGTGTAGGCGGCGATCAGCTCCTCGTCGCTGGTCTCGCCGCTCATGAACTTGTCGACGTTCTCCTGGAAGGAGTCGCGGTCCTCGTACGGCACGCCGAGCAGCTCGCAGATGACGATGGCCGGGATGGGCTTGGCGAACGCGGTCACCAGGTCGGCTCCGGGCCCGGCCTTCTCCATGGCGTCCAGGCAGGCGGCGGTGATCTGCTCCACGCGCTCGGTGAGCAGCCGCATGCGCCGCACGGTGAACTTGCCGACCAGCGGCTTGCGGTAGCGGCTGTGCTGGGGGTCGTCCATGAGCAGGAACTCGCCGGGCGCGGCGGGCGGCACTTCGATGTCGCCGTAGTCGACCAGCGGGTGCTGCTTCATCAGCTCCTTGCGCGAGCTGAACCGCGGGTCGGCGAGCACCGCCCGCACCAGGTCGTAGCCGGTGACGAGCCAGCCCTGGTGCCCGCTGGGGAAGGGGAAGCGGCTGATGGGGCCGTGCTCGCGCGCCTCGACGAGCTCCTTGGGCGGGTCGAAGGGGCAGCCGGCGGCCCGCTCGGTCGGCATCGTCGTCAAGGTGTAAGGGGAGTCGCTCTTGGTCGTCCTCGTCCGGTGAAGTCAGGTGCGGTTCAGCCTTCCTGACGGCGCTGACACGGGGCCGTCATCGCGCTGACACGGAAGCCATAATCGCGGCTTATGGGAGCGATCAGAACTAGCTGTTGGACTTCTAGATCCGTTCTCGGCAGGCTGGAAGAGACCCCGAACACGAAACTGGAGAAACCGTCATGAGCGAGAAGGCCATGCGGCCGGAGGACATCACCCGGCTCTTCGTCGAACGTTCCAACGCCGGGGACGCGGCCGGAGTGGCCGCGCTCTACGAGGAGGACGCCGTGCTCGCCTACCCGCCGGGCAGCAGGACCGTCGGCCGGGCCGCCATCCGGGCCCTCTGGGAGAAGGTGCTGGCGAACCGGCCGCACTTCGAGGCCGAGGAGCCGCTGCCGACCCTGGTCAGCGGCGACCTGGCCCTCACCTCGACCCCGCCGCGGGACGGGGCCGGGGCCAGGGCGCAGGTGGTGCGCCGCCAGCCGGACGGGAGCTGGCTGCGCGTCCTCGACCAGCCCGAGTTCGTCACCCCGCCCCGCTGACCCTCGACCGGCGGCCGGCCTGCGTCAGCCCGCCCCGCTGACCGTTCAGCTCGCGGCGAGCGTGGTGTCGGCCAGTTCGCGCCAGTCCAGCTCCCGGCCGGCCCGCACCGCCTCGGCGTACTCGTTCTCGCCGAGGCGGCCACGCGCCTCGTCGGCGATCCTGGCGGCGTCCGGCTGCGAGTGGTCCACGGTGCCGCGCACGCCCTCGCTCGCCGCGAGCAGCCGCACGGCCTGCTCGTCCTCTCCCCTGCGCAGCGCCAGGTCCGCGATCCCGATCAGCACCTCGGCGATCAGCGGCGGGAACGCGTGGTCCACGACGGTCTCGAGCGCCGCCGCCCGGTGGGCGCGCGACTCCTCCAGGTCGTCGGTGAGGTAGCCGTACAGGTTCGAGGCTCCGGCGCTGAGCCCCTCCCCCAGATCCGTGTGGACCAGGATGCCCTGCACGGTGGCCAGGTGCTGCCGCGCCCGCTCCGGCTCGCCACGCCAGCGCGCCAGGTGCGCCTTGGCCATCTCCAGCTGGGCGAGCGCGTCCGGCCATGTGATCCCGCCCGCCCTCAGCTGCGCCCCTTCCAGTGCGGACGCGCTGGCGCGCTCGTCGCCCAGCAGCCAGTAGAGCTGGGCCTGCCGCGCCCGCAGGATCACCACTTCCTCGGTCGCGCCCAGCTCGGTCAGCGCCACCACCGCCTCGTCGTAGAACGCGCAGGCGCGCACGAACTCGCCGCGCATGGCGAGCCGGTCGGCCAGGAACATCAGGGCCAGCGAGATCCCCCACCGGTCCCCCAGCGTCCTGAACTCGGCGAGGGCGACCTCGGCGTCGGTGTCCACGTCGGTCTCGTCACCGCTGAGCGACAGCCGCAACCGGCCGCGGGCGAGCCGCGCCTGCGCCCGCACCCACGGGTCGTCCGCGGCGATGAGCGGGTCGAAGGCGGGCAGGAACTCCGTCGGCCCCTGCAACATCCGCTCCAGCGGCACGACGAACCCGAGCAGCGGGCCGCTGGACCCGCCGCTGCGCTGGATGTAGCGGTGCGCCTCCTGGATCCACTCGCGCGCCTTGAACTGGTCGCCGTACCCGGACGTCACGAACACCGTCACGATCGTGTACGCCAGCGCCCGCACCTCGTCGGGCACCTCGCCCTCCAGCGAGGCCGCCGCGATGCTCAGCTCCGTGCCCTCGGCCCTGTCGCCGCCGAGGTACCAGAACCAGCCCGCCGCGCCGACCAACCGCATCGCCTCCAGGGCCCACCCCTCGGCGATCGCGCCGCGCAGCGCCACCACGATGTTGTCGTGCTCGACCGCGAGCCTGGCCATCCACTCCAGCTGCTCGCCCCGCCGCAGGTGCGGCTCGGCCGTCTCCGACAGCTCGGTGAAGTACGCCAGATGCGCCCGCCGCGCCGACTCGCTCTCGCCCGCCTCGGCGAGCCGGTCCGCCGCGTACTCCCTGATGGTGTCGAGCATCCGGTAACGCGGCGCGCCCTCGCCGTCCTCCAGCAGCAGCGACTTCTCGATCAGCGCGGTCAGCACGTCGAGGACGAGCTCCCCGGCGAACACCTCGCCCCCGCACACCCGTTCGGCCGCCTCCAGGCTCGCCCCGCCGGAGAACACCGACAGCCGCCGCAGCACGCCGCGCTCTGCCTCGCTGAGCAGGTCCCAGCTCCAGTCGACGACCGCGCGCAGCGTCTTGTGCCGGGGCAGCGCCGTACGGCTGCCGCTGGTCAGCAGGCGGAAGCGGTCGTCGAGCCGGCGCGCGAGCTGGTCCACCGACATGGTGCGCAGCCGCGCGGCGGCCAGCTCGATCGCCAGCGGGATCCCGTCGAGCGCGGCGCAGATCCGCGCCATGGCCGCCAGGGTCCCGGGGTCGGAGCCGATGTCCTTGCGCACCAGCTCGGCCCGGTCGCGCAGCAGCCGTACCGCGGGCGAGGCCAGCACGTCGGCGGGCGGGGCGCCCTTCTCCGGCAGCGCCAGCGGCTCGACCTGCCACAGCACCTCGCCGGTGATGCCCAGCGGCTCCCTGCTCGTGGCCAGGATCCGCAGCCTGCGGCACTCGCCCAGCAGCCGGTCCGTGAACTCCGCCGCCGCCTCGATGACGTGCTCGCAGTTGTCCAGCACCAGCAGGATCGCGCGCTCCCGCACCGCGGCGATCAGCCGGTCCATCGTGTCGCCGCCGCGCGCGTTGCCGAGCAGCCCCTGGTCGCGCAGGCCGATCGCGGTGAGCGCCGCCTGCGCCAGCTCGCCGCCGGCCCGCACCGAGGCCAGCTCCACCAGCCACGCGCCGTCCGGCAGCTCGCCGAGCATCGTCCGCGCCGTCTCGGCGGCGAGCCTGGTCTTGCCGGAACCGCCCGGCCCCGTCAGCGTGACGAGGCGGTGCTTGACGGCCAGCCCGGCGACCGTGGAGACGTCCTCCTCCTTGCCGACGAAGCTCGTCAGCTCGGCGCGCAGGTTCGTCCTGCCGCTGTCCGCGCGCTCGCCCAGCTCGCCGCGCAGCAGCGCGGTGTGCAGCGCCGACAGCTCCGCCGACGGGTCGGCGCCCAGCTCGTCGGCCAGCCGCTCGCGCGTGCGCTGGTACAACGTCAGCGCCTCGTTGCCGCGCCCGGCCTCGGCCAGCGCCCGCACCAGCGCGGCCACGAAGCCTTCCCGCAGCGGGTACGTCGCCACCAGCTCCGTCAGCTCGGAGACCATCTCCGAGCCGCGCCCGAGGCGGATGTCGGCGTCCACGCGGTCGCTGAGCGCGGCGACGTGCAGCTCGTCGAGCCGCGCGACCACGGCGTCGAACGCCTCGCTGTCGCGCAACGCGATGTCCGCCATGGCCGGGCCGCGCCACAGCGCCAGCGCCGGCCGCAGCAGCTCCGCCCGCGCCGCCGGCTCCGCGGCGCGGGCCTGGCTGACGAGCTGCTCGAAGCGGCACACGTCCACGTCCTCGGCGGCGACCGCCAGCCGGTACCCGCCGGACTCCGCCTCGATCACGCCGTCCGGGAGCACTCTGCGCAGCCGCGACACCAGCGCTTGCAGGGCGTTCACCTCATCGGCGGGCGGCTGCTCGCCCCAGATCCAGTCGACCAGCCTCGACCGGGTGACGATCCGCCCAGGCTCGAGAGCCAGCACGGCCAGCAGGGCCCGCAGCCGCGCCCCGGGAACCTCCACCGGGGCCCCGTCACCGTTCCGGACCTCGAACGGCCCGAGCAATCCAACTCGCACGACGGTAATTGTGCCGAAGTATGGCGACGCCGACGAATCGGCGGGCCGGTGCGGTCAGCGTGCCGCGTACCGAAGGCCGATACGACCAGCGCCGCCGTGGCCACCCACCGGCCCCGGCCGATGGGCCGTCGCGGCGCGACCAACCACGACGGCCGCGCCGCCGGCCCCGTGCCACGTCCGGACGCCGGAGGAAGATCCATGACGCCTCGCCCCGGCGAGCGGCGCGTGTAGGTTGTGGTGATGTCCACGCTGGGCCTCTTACCAGGCCGGTCGCGGGTGGCCGCGGGCGTCGTCACCGCCGTCCTGCTGACCGCCCTGACCGGCTCCACGGGCGGGCTGACGACCGCCCGCCCGTACGACCTCGGCTGCCCCGCCTGGACGGAGCGGCACCGGAGCATCGACGCCACGCGGGCGCAGGACCGCGAGCGCGCCTTCCTCTGTCTGGTACGGGACGCGGGCGGGCCGATGTTCCCGCCGGGCGAGCCTGACCAGGCCCTCCTGGGGCGCGGCAGGGCCCTGTGCGCCCAGCCGGGCTGGCGCAGAGCCGACGAGTGGCTGCGCAGCGGCGACTTCACGATCAACCTGCACGGCCTGGACAGCGCGCTGGTGTTCCTGTGCCCCGACGCCGTCGGCGGCGCGGCCCTGCGCCCCTCGGACGAGCTGCTGGCCGCCGACGAGGCCGATTATGTCGCCGCGAGCAACGCCGCCTGCCGCGACCCGTGGCCCCGCACCCGGGCCCGCGCGCAGGGGACGGCCGCGTACTTCACCTCCGAGGGCGGCGGCTACCACCTGGCCGACGACCGGGACCCGGCCAACGAGGACGGCGTCGAGCACGACTACGACGGCCTGCTGGCGGCCGGGGAGACCGGCGTGGCCGTCCGGACGATCGGGGGACGGGGCCTCTGCGTGACCGTCAAGGCGTTCGGCGAGGCTCCGCCGCTGCGGCTCAAGGGGTGGCAGGAGGTCGCCGAGGTGGGCGTCACCAGCCGCAGCGGCCGGCTGGCGGTGCCGGTGTTGCGGCCGGGCGGCGAGGAGGGGGCCGGGCGGGCCCTGCCGAACCTGGCGATCGACGGGCCGGGACACTACCGGGTGCGCGTGTACGCGCGGGCCGATGCGGACAGCGCCGGCATGCTGCCCGCCGAGTGGCATCTGATCGTGGTCCATCCCGGGCGCTCCAGGAAAGAGGTCGTCCACCGATAGCGGAGCCGATCATGCGAACTGCAGTCGCCGTGCAAGCGGCGCCTGATCCACTACCGGCGTAAGTACGGACCAGGCGGCCCGCCGAGGCCCGCCGCCCAGTGTGAGGAAGAAGCAGGGATGGGATCGATCGTCTTCGGGACCGCCGCCGTGATCGCCGCGATCGTCGGCGTGGTGCTGTTCGTCAGATTGAGGCGGAAGCCGGAGACGCGGGCCGGGGCGTACGTCAGCGCCACGTTCCTGTTCCTCGGCGCGGGGGTGCTCACCATGGGCTCCATCTCGTTCGCGAGCCTGGAGTCCACCGCGCTGCGGACGTTCACCGCGCAGGAGCGGGCGGCGGCGGTGCCGTGCAACGCGACGGTCCTGGGGGCCGAGCAGACCTCCAACAAGCAGAACGGCCGCTACTTCTGGCTGCTGCGGCTGCGCGTCACCCCTCAGTCGGGCAGCCCGTACGACATCGAGCGCACCACCCGGCTCACCTCGTCCATGGGGGAACGCCTGGAGAAGGGCAACGTGGTGCTGCCCTGCCTGGTGGCGCCCGCCGACAACACGCGCATCGAGATCGCGGCCCTGGCCTGACTCAGGTCGCGGCCGCGACCCGGCCGCTCTCGCGGACGCAGGCGTCGACGACGGCCGCGAGCAGCCCGGGAAAGCGGCCGTCGAGATCACCGGGCCGGAGGCTGTTGATCTTGGTGGTGCCCTCGTAGTGCTGCCGGATGATGCCCGCCTCCCGCAGCACGTTGAAGTGGTGGGTGGCGGTCGACCGGGAGACGGGCAGGTCGAAGGTTCCGCAACTGAGGTCGCGCCCCGCGACGGCGAGCTGCGCGATCATCGAGCGGCGCACGGGGTCGGCGACCGCTTCGAGGAACTGCTGGAGGGTGACCTCGGCGGCCGGGGGGTTGTCCACGGTGCGCGGGCTGGTCTTCGGGCGGGCCACGCGGTCTCCTCCTCGGGCGATCAGGGCTGGCACGCCATGCTACGACGGCCGTCGCGGGACCGCGTCACCTCGCGGGCGGCTGCAGCACGAGCGTGCCGCTGCCGGTGTCCAGCTCGGCCGTCGTGCCGAGGGGGACGGCGTGCGGGTCGGGGCCGTGACCGAGCTCCAGGCCGCCGAGCACGGGGACGCCCAGCGGGACCAGCCGGTCGCGCAGCACGTCGATGAGGTTCCAGCCCCGGTCCGTGTAGTCCTCGAACCCGGGGAAACGGCCCAGCGCGACCCCGCGCAGACCTTCGAGCGCCCCGGATCGGATGAGCTGGGTGAGCTGCCGGTCGATCTGGCCGATCCCGACGGTGCGTTCGGCCTCGATCAGCAGGATCGCCCCGTCCAGGGCGGGCAGCCCGGCGCCCGCCATCCCGGCCATCGAGCCGAGGTGCCCGCCCATGAGGTAGCCGGTGGCGCGGCCCGGCACCTCGGCGGCCACCGACATGAGGTGCGGGTTGCGGTGCCGCACCGACGGTTCGGTGCTGGTGAGCAGGTGCTTGACGGTGGCGACGGCGTTCTCGCCGACCAGGCAGCCGTGGATGACGGGCACCCGGCAGCCGTGCCAGATGGCCAGGTGCAGGTACGTGATGTCGCTGAAGCCGACGAGCGGTTTGGGGTCGGCGCGGATGGCGCCGAGGTCGAGCCCGTCGATGATCCGGTAGGCGCCCGCGCCGCCCCTGGTGGTGATGACGGCCCGGATCTCGGGGTCGGCGAAGGCGGCGTTGAGGTCGGCGAGCCGGTCCGCGTCGTGCCCGGCCAGGTAGCCTCGCTGGTCGAGGACGTGCGCGCCGACCTTCACCGCCAGGCCCCAGCCCCGCAGGATCTGGATGAGCTGCTCCACCGAGGCGGCGTCGGGGAAGCTGGCCGGGGAGACGATGCCGACGTGGTCGCCGGCCCGCAGCCGCGGCCAGGGGGTTCCGGGGGTCGTGCTCGAAGTGGTCACCGTGCCTCCTGTTCCGGGTCCGAGAAACAGCAGTCTCGCGTAAAGGTCAGTGCACCCCGCCCGGCACCGGCCGCTTGCGCGGCGAGGGGCGGCCCTGGAGCATCTCCTTGCCGACGCGCGCCGACGTCCCGGGAGTGCCCCTGTGATCACCGACGATCTCTTCGAGCCGGAACTCGTCCTCTGGGAGGCCTTCCCGACAGCGCGTCCCGTGGACCTGCCCGGCGCTCCCGTGCGGGCGGCGACGATCGCGCGGCTGCTGCTCGGCGCCCAGGAGCGCCAGCCGGGGCGGACGCCCGGCGTGCACCTGTCCGGAGCCAGGATCACCGGCCGGCTGGACCTCTCGCACGCCGAGGTGCAGCACCCGCTGATCCTGACCGGATGCGAGTTCGAGGAGGCCCCCGTACTCACCGGGGCCCGCACAGGACCGGTCGATCTCACCGGCTCCCGGCTGCCCGGCCTGCGGGCCGCCGACGCGGTGATCGGCGGGGGCCTGAGGCTGGAGGGGTGCGTGTTCGGCGGCCCGGTCCTGCTCGGCGGCGCGCACGTGTCCGGGACGCTGGACCTGGGCGGCGCGGCGATCCACGCGGACCCGGCCGTGCACGCCGACGGCCTCGTCGTCGACAGGGACCTGCTGTGCGCGGACGCCGCCGTACACGGAGAGTTACGCGTCGCGGGCGCCAGGATCGGCGGCACGCTGATCCTCGACGGCGCGCGGGCCGGGCTGCCGGGCGGTCGCGCCCTCACTGCCGAGGGGATCGTCGTGGACGGCGGGCTGCTGTCCCGTCACGGTTTCCGCTCGTACGGCGAGGTGAACGTGCAGGACTCCCGGATGGGACGCCGATGCGTGTTCAGCGGAGCCCGGCTGTCGAACCCCGGCGGCCTGGCCATGAACGCGGAGCGGCTCACCGTCGAGGGCGCCCTGCTGCTGAACGACGGTTTCACCGCCGAGGGCGAGGTCCTCCTGCGCGCCGCCCACGTGTCCGGCCAGCTCTCCCTGGCCCATGCGAGCCTCGCCGGCCCGGCGGGACGCGCGCTCAACGCGCCGCTGATGGAGATCGGCAGCGGGCTGCGCGCCACCCCGGCCTTCACGGCGGCGGGAGAGGTGTTCCTCGACTCCACGCAGGTGCGCGGATCCGTCAACTTCGACGGCGGGAAGCTGTCCAACCCGGGGGCGACGGCGCTGTCCCTGCGGCGGCTGGGCGTCACCGGCAGGCTGAGCTGCAGCGAGGGCTTCACCGCCGACGGCGAGGTCCTGCTCGTCACCGCCAGTGTCGAGGGCAGCATGGAGTTCCACGGGGCCACGATCCGCAACCCCGCCGGGCGTGCGCTGACGATGTGGGAGGTGGTTGTGGGCGGCGGCGTCGACTGCTGCGAGGGGTTCACGGCCGAGGGGGCCGTCTCGGTCAGGAACGCCCGGATCGCCGCCACGCTCTGCTTCGCCGAGACCACCGTCGACGGCGACCTGCACCTGCGTGGCGTCGAGGCGGCGTCGCTGAAGATCGGGCCGCAGACGGTGCTGCTGCGCGCCGCCGACCTGCGGCACACCCGGGTGGGGGTGCTCGACGACGTCCCCGACAGGTGGCCGGCCGACCTCCGGATGAACGGCTTCGCCTACGACGGCCTGGAGACGCCCCTGCCCGTCCGGGATCGGCTCGGCTGGCTGGGCAGGCAGGCCTACCAGCCGCAGCCGTACGAGCAGCTGGCCGCTGTCTACCGCAGGCACGGGCACGACGAGGCCGCCCGTGACGTGCTGCTGGCCAAGCAGCGCCGGCTGCGGACGGGGCAGCGGCTGGGGGCGCGGGTGTGGGGGCACCTCCAGGACTGGACCGTCGGGTACGGCTACCGGCCGCTGCGTGCGGCGCTGTGGCTGGCGGCCCTTCTGGTCGTGGGCACGCTGGTGTTCGCCGTCCAGCAGCCGCCCGCGCTCAAGCCCGGCGAGGCGCCTGCCTTCAACGCGTTCCTGTACACGCTGGACCTGCTGCTGCCGATCATCAGCTTCGGGCAGGAGGGCGCGTTCGGGCCTCGTGGGTGGCAGCAGTGGTTCGCCGCGGCGCTGATCGCGGCGGGGTGGATCCTCGCGACCACCATCCTGGCCGGTCTCACCCGCGCCCTGTCCCGCCAATGATCAAGCTCATCGTTGGCGGCGCAACCCCCGCAGGAAGGACCAGAGCGGGGATCGGGCCGGCTTTCCCGCGGCCTCGTCCGCGACAGGCGCCTGCGGGGCGGGCGGCTCGGCGCCGCCGCTCCGCACCGGTGCCGGCCCCTGGGCCAGCTCGTACTGGACGGGCAGCGACCGCAGCGCCCGCATGAACGGCGAGGGCCGCCACGGGAGCTGGTCGGCCGGGAGCGCCAGCTTCACCTTGGCCAGCCGCTTGAACAGCCGGTGCACGGCGATGACGGTGATCCGGGTCGCCAGGAGCTGCCCGAGGCAGTTGTGCGGCCCCGCGCCCCACGCGAGGTGCGCCCGGGTGGTGCGGATGGCGTGCCAGTCGATCGCGCCGGCGAAGCGCGGGTCCTGGTGGGCGGCGGCGACGGAGAGCATCACGGGGTCGCCCGCGGCGATGGTGTAGTTGCCGAGCTTCACGTCCGTCAGCGCGTACCTGAAGGTGAGGTTGGCCATCGGCGGGTTGAGCAGGGCGACCCTGTTGACCGTCTCGTCGATGGCCCCCACCGACACGCTCTCGCGCACGTCGGGGTTGGCGGCGACCTCGACGACCACGTTGCAGACCAGGCTGGCGGTGAAGTCGAGCAGGCCGGGCAGCATGAGCAGCTCGCGGGCCAGCTCGTCCTGGGTGATGTCCGGCTTGGCGTTGATCATGTGGGACGGCAGGTCGTCGCCGGGCGTCCGGCGCTTGGCCTCGCCCAGCTCGGTCATGGCGGCGTAGAGGCGCTCGAAGGCCGCGGCGGCGTCCGGGCCGGCGTCGATCATGCGCCAGATGTCCATGACGACGTCCTCGCCACGGGCGGCGGGGAAGCCGAGCATGCGGTTGGCGACCATGAGCGGGAGCGGGCGCGCGTACTGGGCGGCCAGGTCGGCCACCCCCGTGGTGCCGCCTTCGGCAAGCACGCCGATGAGGTCGTCGGCGTACTGCGCGACGGCCTGCTCCAGTCGCTGCGCCTGAGGGTGGCCGTGGTTCTGGAACGGGGCCAGCGCGGCGGTCCAGGCGTTGCGCAGCTCGTGCTGGACGGCGCCTTCCTGGAACGTGGAGTTGTTGACCTGGAAGACGGGGTGCAGCGGCCAGTCGGCCGGGATGCGGCCCGTCGCGTGGGCCTTCCACCGGTCCAGGCGCTTGCTCCAGACGCCCCCTGAGTTCTGCAGGACGCGGAGCACCTCCTCGTACCCCAGGACGAACCAGACCGGCACCCCGAGGAGGTCGACCGGCGCGACCGGCCCGTAGATCTTGCGCAGTCTCTCGTGCACCTGCGCGGGGTTCGCGTCGTAGTCCCTAGTCAGCAGTGGCTCGGCGGACGCCGGTGCCGGGGAGGCGGGGGGCTGCTGGGGCCACGGGCCTTGGGTCACGTGCTGAACTACCTCTCTGCTCGCTGCTCCGCCGTCACCTCGTCACAGATCATGAACGAGTGACACGCTCTGGGAGCTTACGGCTGTTTCACGCAGAAGGTGTGCAGCACCACGAATTGTAACCAAAGCCCGCGCGATCTCGGCGGCGCCGTACCGCTCCGGCTAGGGTCGAGCGCATGAAACCTGAGGAAATCCCCCTCTTGCATGCTCTCGGCACGCCGACGATCTCGCCCGACGGGAAGCATGCGATCGTCGCCGTCACCAGGCCCGATCTCGACGCCGACGAGTACCGCGGGGGCCTGTGGCTGGTTCCGTCGGACGGTTCCGCCGAGCCTCGCCGCCTGACGGGAGGCCCGAACGACGCCGACCCCGCCTACTCGCCCGACGGCGCGTGGCTGGCCTTCGTCCGGGGCGGCGACGGCGCCAAGCCGCAGCTCTACGTGATGCCGACCGGCGGCGGCGAGCCGCGCAAGGTGACCGGCCAGCCGCTCGGCGCCGGCTCCCCGGCGTGGAGCCCCGACTCGCGGCGGCTGGCGTTCGTCGCGCGCGTGCCCGAGGAGGGCAGGTACGGCGACGGCGAGCCCGGCAAGGAACGGCCGCGCCGCATCACCGGCTTCCAGTTCCGGCGCGACAACCTGGGCTTCTTCATCGACCGGCGGGCGCACGTCTTCGTCGTCGACCCGTTCGCCGACGACCCCTCCCCCACCCGGGTGACCGAGGGAGACTTCGACCACGGCGAGGTGACCTGGAGCCCGGACGGCTCGCTGCTGGCGTTCGTGGCCGCCCGCCACGACGAGCGCGACAGCACGCTCACCGGCGACGTGTGGGTGTGCGCCCCCGACGGCTCGGAGCTGCGCCGGGTGACCGCCACCGACCTGGCCGTGGCCGCGCCGCGCTTCACCCCTGACGGCGACGCCGTGTGCTTCCTCGGCGCCGACGCCGGGTCCGACGGCCGCAGGCTGGTCTGCAGGAACCTGGGCCTCTGGCTGGCGCCGCTCGGCGGGGGCGCGGCTCGCCGCCTCACTGACGAGGAGCGCTTCCACGTCGCCGAGAGTTCCTACGTCCCCACGGCCGGCGGCGTGCTCGTCACCGTGGAGAACCGGGGCGCCAAGGACCTGCTGCGGGTGCCGTACGCGGGCACGGAGCCGGATGTCCTGATCGA
Organism: Nonomuraea sp. PA05; assembly: GCF_008086045.1. Taxonomy (GTDB): domain Bacteria; phylum Actinomycetota; class Actinomycetes; order Streptosporangiales; family Streptosporangiaceae; genus Nonomuraea; species Nonomuraea monospora. The sequence continues at coordinate 38,825 of NZ_VSEY01000013.1, forward strand.
CGGCCCGCGCGAGGTCACCGCCGTCGCGCACGCGGCGGGCGTCACCGTCGCGACCGTCGCCGACACCCGCACGCCCGGCGAGCTGGTCGCGCTGCGTGAGGAGGGCGAGACCACCCTCACCTCCTTCGGCCGCGACCTGGACGTGCTGCCCATCGAGGAGGTCACCGGCACGGCCCCCGACGGCTACCCGGTGCACGGCTGGATCGTCCGCCCGGCGGGCGCGGGCCCGCACCCGGTGCTGCTCATGATCCACGGCGGCCCCTTCACGCAGTACGGCTGGCACGTCTTCGACGAGGCGCAGGTCTACGCCTCGGCCGGGTACGCGGTCGTGATGGGCAACCCGCGCGGCTCGTCCGGCTACGGCCAGGCGCACGGCCGGCACATCCTCGGCGACGTCGGCCGCCTGTCGGCCGTGGACCTGCTGACGCTGCTGGACGCCGCCTTGGCCACCGGCGGCCTGGACGCCTCCCGCGCCGGTGTGCTGGGCGGCTCGCACGGCGGCTTCATGACCACCTGGCTGGCCGCTCACCACGGCGAGCGGTTCAGGGCGGCGATCAGCGAGCGCGCGCTGAACGCGATCGACAGCTTCCACGGCAGCAGCGACATCGGCTGGTCGTTCACCCGCGACCTGTACGGCGAGGACCCGGCGAGCTGGGTGGAGCAGGCCCCGCTCACGCACGCCGACAAGATCGAGATCCCGTTCATGATCATTCACTCGGAGCACGACTGGCGGTGCCCGGTGGAGCAGGCGCAGCGGCTGTTCGTCAAGCTCCGGCTACGCGGGGTGGAGACCGAGATGCTGCTGTTCCCCGGGGAAGGCCACGAGCTGTCCCGCTCGGGGCTGCCCAGCCATCGGGTCGCCCGCTTCGAGGCCATCCTCGACTGGTGGGGCCGCCACCTCTGACCCCGTCCCGCCCCTTACGGTGGTCTCATGAACATCTGCGTCTTCCTGTCGGCCGCCGACCTGTCCGAGACCTACACCCGTCCCGCCCGCGAGTTCGCCGAGCTGATCGGCAAGGGCGGGCACACGCTGGTCTGGGGAGGCTCCGACGTGGGCCTGATGAAGGTGGTGGCCGACGGGGTGCACGCGGCCGGCGGGCGGCTGATGGGCGTCTCGGTCGACTTCCTGGTCCACAAGGCGCGCCGTGGCGTGGACGACATGGTCGTCGCGGCGGACCTCGCCGAGCGCAAGAGACTCCTGCTGGAGAAGGCGGACGCGGTGGTCATCATGGTGGGCGGCACGGGCACGCTCGACGAGGCCACCGAGATCCTGGAGCTGAAGAAGCACGGGCGGACGGACAAGCCCGTGGTGCTGCTGAACACGGCGGGGTTCTACGACGGGCTCAAGGAGCAGTTCCGGCGGATGGAGGACGAAGGGTTCCTGCCTCGTCCCCTTACCGACCTGGTGTTCTTCGCTGAGGAGCCGGTGGGGGCGATGGCCTATCTGGAGGAGTCGCTCGGCATGCGCTGAGCGTCCTCCGCGACGGCCTGGCTGTCCGCGGATGCCCCGGGCACTCCAGGCGCGACGGCCTCGCGGACGGCGGGCGCCGCCGCCTCGCCTCCCCCGCGCGCGACGGCCTCGCGGACGGCGGGGGCGATCTCCTGGCCCCAGCGGGCCAGCGTGGTGGCGTCCACGGCGCCGTGCCCGGCGGCGAAGAGCGTGAAGCCCGAAGCGCCGTGCTCCAGCACCGCCGAGGTCAGCTCCTCGACCCACTGTCCGGCGGAGCCGCCGACCCACCGCCCGTCACCGTCGCGGGTGGCGGGCAGCGGCCGGTCGGTGATCCGCCCGGGCAGGTTGAAGACGGTGCGGATCTCGCGCGGATCGCGCCCCGCCGACGCCGCCGCCTCGTCGATGACGGGCCGGGACGCCCGGTAGCGCGCGCTGAGCCAGTCGGCCGCGTGCCCCGGGATCCAGCCGTCGGCCACCCGGCCGGTGGCGGCCAGGGACTTGGGCCCGACAGAGCCGGTCCACACGGGCGGCGCGGCGACGGGCGCGGGCTCGATCTGGCGCACCTGGTAGTGGACGCCCTCGAACGTCACCGGAGGGCCACCGCCGGACAGCAGCTTGACCAGGACGATCGCCTCCTCGAAGGCGTCAACGGCGTCACCGGGGGCCAGCTTCGGCACGCCCATGTCGGCGATGCGGTCCCACAGCCCGCCGGCGCCCATGCCGAGCACGACCCGGCCCTGCGACAGGGCCGACAAGGAGGTCACGGTCCTGGCCAGCATGGCGGGCGGCCGGGTCGGCAGGTTGGTCACGTTGACGAGACCGGCCAGGCGGCTCGTCCGCCCGAGGACGAAGCCGAGCGCGGCGTAGGCGTCCAGGCGCCCGCCGATGTAGGGGTGGTCGGCCAGGGTGAACAGGTCCAGCCCGTCACGGTCGGCCTGCTGGGTGAGACGCGACAACTCGGGTATGTCGTCGAGCCCGGGATGCGTGCCGAATCCGAAGACGACATCAGGTGCGGACATTTCTCCGCCTTTCAAAAAAGGTCGCAGTTCGTGTCACGAACCATATTAGTTCGTGACACGAACTGCAACCTCAGCGTTCCACGAAGACCATGGGCACCTGATTGTCCGCCACCACGCGGCCGAGCAGACCGGCCAGCGCCTCGCGCTCGTCCTGGGCGAACCCCGAGATCAGCCCATCGACCCGGCGGCACGTCTGCGCGTAGAACTCATCGGCCAGCTTGGCGCCCCGCCGCGTCAGCCCCACCCGCACCGCGCGGGAGTCGTGCGGGTCAGGGGTCCGCTCCACCAGGCCGTTGCGCTCGGTGCGGTCCACCAGACCGGTCAGGCTCGACTTGGCCAGGCCCAGCACCGCACCCAGCTCGCCCATGCCGTACGACTGCGCCATCAGGACGCACAACAACTGGCCCTGCTGCTGGGTCAGCCCGAACTCGCGGGCGGAGGCCTCGTACACGGCGTTCACCAGGAACGTGGACCGCACCAGCCCGACCACCGCGCCGATCGGGCCCTCGACTTGCTCATTCACCGCCCAAGAATAGCAAAATTCGCGGCGCGAACTAACGCTGAGCCGTGGGTTCGGGGTGGACGAGGGCGCTGTCGGCGATGTGCAGGACGGCGTCCGCGCCGTCGAGGGCCGAGGCGTCGAGCGGGAAGTAGCCGTACTGCTGCGGCCCGGTGCCGGTGCGGACGCGGGCGGCGCCGGGCAGGTCGGCCGGGGTGAGCCCCCAGGTGGTGACGCGCGACTGCAGCAGCCCCTCGAACGTGTCCGGCTCGGGCTCCGCGACGCCGATGGGCTCGCTCCGGCCGAGGCTGCCGGCGACGAAGGCGTACCGGTCGCCCAGCAGGTGCCCCACCAGGGCGCCCGCGCCGATCCAGCGGAGGTCCAGGTCGGCTGCGCTCATCGTGGTGACGGACTTCTGCAGGTGTGCGTTGTGCGCGTGGACCAGGGTCGGGCCGCGCCCGGCCTCGATGGTGCGGATGTCGAGGAGGTTCTGGGCCATGAGCGCGTCGCGGGTGGCCGACAGGCGGGTGATCCGCTCGTTCCGTTCGAGCGGGACCGCGGCCTGCTTGTGGTAGCGGAGCAGGCCCAGGCCGGCGGTGAGGTGCGTCCTGGCCCTGAGCCATGCGGCGCGTGCGGTCGCTTGCGGCTCGCGGGCGTGCAGGGCGGCGAGCAGGTCGCCGGCGATGGCGCGCAGGCGCCCGGCCTCGGCGCTGTCACCGGGCGACATGGCCGGGTCCATGATCGCCTCGGTACGGCTCCACCGTTCGTCGTCGCCCGCGACGCCGGCGATGTCGAGGTCGAGCCCCAGGTAGTCGCGGGCGTGTTCGAGGTAGCGCCGCGGGCTTGGCGCGTTGAAGTTCTCCGTGGACGCGTCGAAGCCGTGCAGGGCCAGCCGCTGCTCCGGCGGCCGGCTCTCGTTGTGCTCGCGCATCCAGGTGAGAAGCTCCCTGTTGGCCTCCTTGGCGCCCCAGCCGTGGGAGAAGCCCTCGTTCAGCGCGGTGTCGAGGTCGCCGACGCCCTCCCGTACGTAGTCGTCGGCGGTGAGCGCGGCCACGCGGTCGATCTCCAGGGCGATCGACCGGAAGCCGCGCTCGGCCAGCCGGGCGAACAGCTCGTTGCGGACCCGCCCGAAGGCGGGCACCGTGTGGGTGGGCTCGCCGACCGCCAGCAGGTCGCATGACGGGGTGATGAAGTCGCTGATGTCCTGACTCATGTGTGTAAATCGTATCGCTGAAACGTCGATTGAGACTTCGGCGGCGAGCTGCCTGGTGGTGGATGGAGAAGTCTCAAACGAGCAGACCTCCCGTCACCATGAGGCGGGCGGAGCCGGAGCGGTTCGGAGCGGGCGCGTGCAGGAGGTGGGGGTGCAGGAAGACCACGTCCCCCGGCTCCCCCGTCAGCTCCACGACCCGCACCGGAATCCCCGACACCGTCACCTCCGGACGCCCGCGGAGGTCCCGCAGCCGGGGATCCATGCCGAACACCGCGTCGCGCACGGCGGGCGAGCGTCCCGGCTCGGCCTCGCCCGCCTCCCGCAGGAACCGCGCGACCAGCCGGTGCGAACCGGACAGCACCACCGTGCCGCCCCCTCCCCTGCCGACGGGCGCGAGGTAGCCGAGCCACTTCAGCAGCAGGCCGACCCCGTTCGCGCCCCGCGCGGGGAAGTCGAGGTGCCAGCCTCCGGTCGGCACCTCCCACGGCCCCGGCGTCGGGAACGTGACCAGCGGGCCGCCCCAGTTGCCGGGCCGGGGCCAGTCCTGGCGGCCCAGCAACGCGCCGATCGCGGCCACGACGGCGGGCGAGCCCAGCCGGTCGAACACGCCGACCTTGCTCAACCGGCCGAGCCCGCCGGGTTGCGCCGGGGTCCAGGTGCTTGGCCGTTTGGGGTCGATGCCGTGCTTGCGGGCCAGGGCCGACCACACCGCCCCGGCCATCTCGGCCGCCGCCGTCGCGGGGAAGGCGCGATCGAGGCGGGCGTAACCGTGTTCGTCGTAGTGCGTGCGAAGAGCGTGGCCGTGCTCGTCGTCGTGCTTGCGTGGAGCGTTGACGTCCATGGGGCGGATCGCCTCTCGGGTCGTGACCCCCGGGCGCGGCGCGGGCGCGCGGCGGCCCACGCCGACTCGACGGTCGGTCGCGGGCGGGCCGGTGAGCACGCCCCGGACGGCGCGCTCCAAGGTGAGGCGCCTGGCATGGTGCCTGCCCCGAGCTGAAGCGCTTGGATGGCGCGCCAGGGGCGGGTGCCGTCGTCACCTCAGGCTAGCGCGGGCGTGAGCGCGGCGGCATCGCGTTTTGCGCCGGACGCCGCCTAGCTCGCTGCGTTTCGTATCGTGTAACTTCGTTTCCATTGCCCGGCGCAGGGAAGGGACGTTCATGGGACCTCATCCGCACGGCTGGTGGATCGTCCTGCACCTGGTGCTGTTCGTCTTCTGGCTGGGCGGCGACCTGGGCGTGTTCTACTCCAGCAGGTTCGTCCTCGACCCGGCGTCCACCCCCCAGGCGCGGGCCACCGCGTTACGGATCATGAGCGGCCTCGACCTCGGGCCGAAGATCTGCCTGGTGCTCTTCCTGCCCAGCGGGGTCACGCTGATGGCGCTGGAGCCGCACGGGGCCGAGCTGTTCGGAGTGCGCTTGTTCCCGCTCTGGTCGGTGGTGCTGGTGTGGGTGCTCGCGCTGGGGTGGCTGGCGCTGACGGTGGCCGATCACCGGACGCACGGGCGGTTCCCGGCGGTACGGCGGGCCGACTGGGCGATCCGGCTGGGGCTCGTCGCCGTGATCGCCTGCTCCGCCGTCTACACGCTGGTCGCCTCGCGGCCGTTCGGGGTGGAGACCAACCCCCGGTGGCTGGGGGCCAAGCTGTTGCTGTACGCGCTGACCATCGCCGCCGGGCTGGGGATCCGGCTCAAGCTGCGCGCGTTCGGGCCCGCGTTCGCGGCGTTGAGCGCGTCAGGGTCGACGCCCGAGGTGGAACGCGCGTTGCGCGGCTCCGTGGACGGCTGCCTGCCGTATGTGTGGACGATCTGGGCCGGAGTGCTGGGGGCCGCCGTGCTGGGGGTGCTGAAACCGGGCGCCACCTTGTGACAGGCGCGCGGGCTCAGCCGTGGTAGCCGAGCCGGGCCGACAGGCGGGCCGCCGTCTCCAGCAGCGGCTGCGCCGCCTCCTGCAAGTGCGGCTTGAAGCGGGTGGCCGGGCCCGCGACGCTCACGGCCGCGATCACCAGCCCGTCGTGGTCGAAGATCGGCGCGGCGACGGAGGCGGCGCCCTCCTGACGCTCACCGAGCGAGGTGGCGTACCCCCGGCGCCGGACGGTGGCGAGCTCGGCGCGCAGCTTGTCGGGCTCGGTGATGGTCTTCGGGGTGAGGGCGTCGAGCTGGTGCCTGACCAGGTACGCCTCCACCTCCTCCGGCCGGAGGAAGGCGAGGATCGCCTTGGAGGAGCTGCCCGCGTGCAGCGGGTAGGGGATGCCGAGCGAGACCTCCATGCGCAGCTCCTGGGCGGGCACGGCCTGGTCGACGTACAGGCGGGTGTCGCCGCGCCGTACGGACAGGGTGACCGTCTCGGCCGTCTGCTGCGACAGGCGGCGCAGCTCGGGGCCGGCCATGGCGCGCAGGTCGGTGCGGGCCATGTAGGCGCGGCCGAGCGCGATGGCGGCGTGCCCGAGGGAGTAGCGCCTGGTGACGGGGTCGAGCGCGATGAGCTCGCGGCTGCGCAGGGCCGTCAGGATGCGGTGCACGGCCGCCTTGGTCAGGTCGAGCTCGGTGGCGATCTCGGTGACGCCCAGGTCGGGGCGGCTGCTGCGGCCGAACAGCAGCAGGACGTCCATCGCCCGCTCCACCGACGCGATGGACCTGCTCTGGCTCTCGGTCTCGGCTTGAGCGCTCACCCGCCCAGTGTATTTCCGTGAGCCCGGGTCGAAGCCACATGATCCGCCGGTCCACCGCGGCAGGCCGCCGACCGCCTTCGCGGTCAGCGGCCGCCCGGCCGGCTCGCACCGCTCCGACGAGCGCGCGCAACAGCCCGCCGGCGTGCGGGTGCGGGTGCGGGTGGCGACGGGGCGCTCAGCTGACGCCGACGCAACCGGCGAGGGGAACCTCGGCGAGGAACGACGGAGCCGTTGGATCAACGGCGGGCGTGGAGTTGATGGTGTGCGTGGTGAGGCACTCGGCGATGACGATCGGATCGACGACGGCGTTCGCCGCGGGCGCGGTGAAGCACACGGCGGAGCAGAGGCCCGCCACCGTCAGGGAGGCGATGGCGAACAGGCGCTTGCTGTGCTGCATGGGGGTCCTTTCCGGACGAGCGATGATCGTGCGTGCCACTGATCTACCGGTGGCCCGTCTGCACCCAGTTGCCGTCGTGACAGGTGAAATAGTTGGTTCCGCTCCAGTCCCAGGCGCCTTCCCCGTGCTGGTAGTAGGTGCGGTTGAACCAGCTCCAGTAGCAGCCCTGCTCAGCGTGAGCGGTGCCGGTGAAGCCCGGCGCGAGTGCGGCCAGGGCCGCACTGGTGGCCAGGACGGCGGCGAGTTTGCGGGCATGGCGTGTCAAGGGGTCCTCCCGACCGTGCTGGATGCCTCTGGTGTGAGGCGTCCCGTGGTTGCAGGGTCCCCGCGGCCTCCCGGGATGCCAACGGTAAGTAATCAATCTCTTACTATTGGTGACTGTTCTCTCATGACGCCGAACCAGAGGCCCACGGTACGGAGACCGCGTCACATTGACACCCAAGAGCCAACTCGTTACCTTCAGCGTTACAGCGTTTCCCATGTTGAAACAGCGAGGAGCAGTGGCGACTGACGGCGAGGCCTTCCGCGCGGTCATGGCGCAGTGGCCGAGCGGCGTGGTGATCGTGACCACCGGGAGCGGGGGCCATTGGCACGGGATGACGGCCAGCGCCTTCTCCAGCGTGAGCCTCGACCCGCCGATGGTGCTCGTCTGCCTCGCGCGCGGCACCCGCACCCACGACCTCGTGAGCGGGCACGGCGCGTTCGCGGTGAGCATCCTCGGCAAGGACCAGGCGGTGCTCGGCAGCAGGTTCGCGGGGCCGGACGCCGACCGGTTCTCCGGGGCCGCCTGGCAGACGGGGCGGACGGGGTCGCCCGTGCTGGCCGACGCCGTGGGGTGGCTGGACTGCCGGGTGGCGCACGCGTACCCGGGAGGGGACCACACGATCTTCGTCGGGACGGTGCTCGCCGCCGCGACGCCGCGGCAGGTGCCGCCCGTGCTGTTCCATTCGCGAGCCTGGAGTCAGCTCGCCGATCCGCTGCCGGAGCGGATCTCGGTCGCCGACACCGGGCTGGTCGCCGTGCTGCGGGCCCGGGGGTTTCCCGAGGTGCGGGTGGCGGCGCTGGCGCGGGGGTCGCGGTGTGCCGGGGTGCGGGTGCGGGTCTTCGACGGGTACGGTGACGCGCTCCGGGCCGGGGATCTCGACCTCGCGACCGCGTCCGGGCTGGTCGTCCGGCCGGGGCAGGTCGCGGATGTGGTGGCGGCCGGGGCGGGGGCGGTGGAGTTCCGCGCCAGCGACACCGGAGCCGGGACCGGGGCGCTGGTGGGGGCGGCGCGGGAGGCCGGGTTGACGGTGGTGGCGCGGTTGCCCGACGCGTTCGCCACCGGCGGCGAGCGGCGCGTCGTGGCGGAGGTCGCCCGCCTGGCCGCGCTGGGCTGCGACGAGATCGCCCTGGAGGAGGGCAGGTCGCCCGCCACGCCCCTCCGGCTGCGCAAGCTCCTGCAAGAGGCGGCCACCGTCGCGGGAGGCGCCGCGCTCAGGGTGGCGCTCAGGGAGCGGCACGGCATCGGCCTGGTGAACGCGCTGGTGGCGATGAAGAGCGGGGTGTGGCGGTTCGACACCACGCTGGGCGGCGTGGACGGCGCGCTGCCCGCCGAGGACGTCCTGTTCCTGGCCGGGGAACTGGAGGTGACCAGCACCGCGGACCGGGCCGCGCTGGTCGCGGGCGCGGCGGAGCTGGAGCGCTCCTGGGGCTCGGTGCTGCCGGGACGGACCTATCGATTCGCGGACCAAGCACACTGACGCACTGCGAAGGGGCGAACGTGACCGACACGCTGACGGGCGAACGGCTCGTCGACGACATGACCGGGGCCGAGCGCGACAGGGCGCAGCGCGTGGAGTCGGTGCTGCCCGCGCTGCGCGCCGCCGCCGCCAAGGCCGACGAACAGGCCCGCTTCCCGATCGAGCACGTGGCGCTGCTGCGGGAGGCCGGGCTGCTCGGGCTGGTGGTGCCGCGGGAGTACGGCGGGCTCGGCGGGACGCTGCGCGACCTGGCGGCGGCCACGTACGCGATGGGCACCGCCTGCCCCTCGACCGCGCTGGCGTACTTCTTCCACAACACCAGCGCCTCGCGCGGCCTGCTGCCGCTGGAGGCGATCGAGGCGGGCCTGTTCACCGGCGAGGAGGTCCCGGTCGTGCGGGCCTTCGCCGAGAAGCTGCTGACCAGGATGGCCTCCGGCGCGTGGCTGGCGAACTTCGCCTCCGAGTCGGTCAAGAGCTCCGGCGCCAACATCACGATCGCCACCACCGCCCGCCGTACGGAGGGAGGCTGGATCCTGGACGGCGAGAAGTCGTTCGGCTGCGCGACCGGGGTGGCCGACTACTACCTCACCACGGCCAAGCTGGAGGGGCACGAGACCGCCGACGGCCTGGTGACGTTCTTCGTGCCGCGTGACGCCCCCGGCGTCTCCGTCCGGGCGCCCTGGGACGGGCTCGGCATGCGCGCCACCGCGAACAACGGCATCCGGCTGGACGAGGTGTTCGTGCCCGCCGACGAGGCCCTCACGATCCCTGGCGCGTTCACCCGGATGTTGAGGATGAGCCGCGGCAGCTTCGTCGGCAACCAGCTCGCCATCGCGGCCGTCTACACCGGCTGCGCGCAGAACGTCTACGACGTCGTGATCGAGCAGCTCACCGGGAAGACGTTCGCCGACACCGGGCGGCCGATCGCCTCCTCCCCCGTGCACCAGCAGCTCATCGGCGAGATGACCGTCCAGTTGGAGACCGCCTTCCTGTGGTTGCGCAGGCAACTGCTGCTGGAGACGTCCGAGCCGCCGCTGCGCCCGAAGGCGGAGGTGTTCCGGCAGTGGCGCCTGGGCAAGGGGTCGGTGACGGAGTGCTGCTTCCAGGTGGCGCTGACCGCGTTCAAGGCGTCGGGCACGTCGGGGGCGATGATGGGCGGCGTCGTCGGGCGGGCGCTTCGCGACCTGGCGATGGGTCTGGTGATGACCTTCCCGGCCGAACGCGGCCGGCTGGAGGTCGCCCAGCTCGTCACCCAGGACAAGGAGAACGAGCTGTTCGCCGTGGCGGACCGGCCATGATCCGCGACCTGGTGGACGGGGTGTGGGCGGACTGCCCGGACGATCTCGGGTTCGACCTGGAGGACCCCGCCACGGGAGAGGTCAGGGGGCGGGCGCTGGGCTCGTCCGGGGAGCGGGTCGAGCGGGCGCTCGCGGCGGCGGCGCGCGTCCCGCTGCCGTGGGCGGCGGCCGAGCGGCGGGCCGAGCTGCTGGAGGCGGCGGCGGACGCGCTGGCCGGGCGGGTGGCGGAGATCGCCCGCCTGGAGTCGTACGCGACCGGGGTGCCCATCCGGCAGACCGCCGGCCTTGGCATGATCGTGCACGGGTCGTTCGCGCTCGCCGCCGCGCAGGTGCGGGCCGGGCTGCTGCTGTCGGTCAGGGACGGGGTGGAGGTGCACCGGCTGCCGTGGGGGCCCGCGCTCTGCCTCGTCCCGTGGAACGCGCCCGCGCCGATGGCCGCGCACAAGGCCGCCAGCGCGCTCGCGGCGGGCTGCCCGGTGATCGTCAAGGTCAGCGAGTACGCCCCCGACGGCACCCAACTGCTGGCCGAGGTGCTGCACGAGGTGCTGCCGCCCGGCGTCTTCCAGCTCGTCCACGGCGGCCCGCGCACCGGCGCGCGGCTCGCCGCGGACCCGCGGATCGCCGCCGTGTCGTTCACCGGCGGCCTCGCGGGCGGCAGGTCGGTCGCCGCCGCGTGCGCGGCCGGCCTGCGCCCCGCCCAGCTCGAACTGGGCGGCAACAACCCGCTGATCGTCATGCCGGACGCGGAGACCGGGGCCGCCGCCGACGCCGCCGCCCGGCTGCTCACCACGCTCAACGGGCAGTGGTGCCGCGCGCTGGGGCGGCTCGTCGTGCCGCGCGAACGGCTCGGCGAGCTGGTGGCGGCCACCGGAGAACGGCTGGCCGCCCTGCGGGCCGGGGATCCGCTGGCGGAGGAGACGGAGTTCGGGCCGCTCGTGCACTCCGGGCATCTGCGGCGGGTGCGGGAGGCGGTGGCCGGCGCGGGAGGGCGGGCGGTCTCCTACGGGACGGTGCCGGACAAGGGGAACTTCCTGGCGCCGACGCTGATCACCGGGGCCGACCTGGCCGAGGAGGTGTTCGGACCGGTCGCCGCCGTGGTGCCGTACGACACCGTGGAGGAGGCCGTGGCGGTGGCCAACGCGACCCCGTACGGGCTGGAGGGGTATGTGACGGGCGGGGACGAGGAGCGGGCGCTGGCGGTCGCCCGGCAGGTCAGGGCGGGTGAGGTGAAGGTCAACGGGGCCAGCGTGATGAGCCTGCACCTGTTCACACCGCGGCCCGCCTGGGGGCTGTCGGGGGTGGGTGAGGAGGGGACGGCGGAGAGCGTCCTGTTCTTCACGGGGGCCCGGGTGGTCGGAGTGGAGCGGACGCCATGAGGCGCCCAGCGGCCGGAGCGCGGCTGTGAGGCGGGTGCTGGTGGCCGGTGCCGGGCCCGTGGGGCTGGCGGCGGCGCTGACGCTGGCGCGGGGCGGGGTGCCGGTGACCGTGCTGGAGGCCGGGGACGGGCTGGCGGCGGAGTCGCGGGCGTCCACGTTCCACCCGCCGACGCTGGAGATGCTGGCCTCGCTCGGCGTCCTGGACGAGCTGATGGCGCGCGGCCTGGTCGCCCGCACCTTCCAGTACCGCGACCGCCGCGGCGGCCCCATCGCCACGCTCGACCTGGCGGTGCTGGCCGGGGACACGCCGTACCCGTTCCGCGTGCAGTGCGAGCAGAGCAAGCTCACCCCGATCCTGCGCGAGCACGTCGAGCGGCTCGGCGGCGAGGTGCTGTTCGGGCAGGAGGTCGCGCGGGTCGCCGCCGAGGAGGACGGGGTGCGGGTGACGACCGGGCGCGGCGGGCACTTCACGGGCGACTGGCTGATCGGCGCCGACGGCGCGCACTCCGCCGTGCGGCGCTGTCTCGGCATCCCCTTCGAGGGCCTCACCTATCCCGAGCGTTTCCTGGTCGCGTCCGTCCGCGAGGACCTGGAGGCCATGCTGCCGGGCCTCGCGCCGATCAACTACGTGTTCGACCCGGACGAGTGGCTCGTCCTCCTGCGCACCCCCGACCACTGGCGGGTGCTGCTGCCCACGCCGGACGGCACCGCCGACGAGCAGGAGCTGGCCAGGCTTCCCGGACGGCTGCGCGCGGTCGCCGGCCCCGGCCGGGACTGGGAGGTGGCGCACGCCTCGCTCTACCGGGTGCACCAGCGGGTGGCGGCGCGGTTCATGGACGGGCGGGTGCTGCTGGCGGGTGACGCGGCGCACGTGAACAATCCCCTCGGCGGGCTCGGCATGAACAGCGGCATCCACGACGCGGTCCTGATGGCCTCCTCGCTGGTGAACGGGGCCGTCGAGGTGGTGGGCGGCGCGGCCGTCGAGGCGGTGGCCGGGCGGAGGCGGGAGGTGGCGCTGGGGCACGTGCAGGCCATCAGCCACGGCAACTGGGCGAGGATGCGCTCCCCCGGCAGGCACGACGAGCTGCGCGCCCTGGCGGCCGACCCGGCGGCGGCGCGGGCGTACCTGCTGCGCGCCTGCCTGATCTCGTCGCTACGGCCGTGATCACCAAGGAGAACCCGGCGCGGACCACCGAGGTGGTGGGCGTGCTGCCGATCACCGGCCCCGCCGGGGTGGACGCGGCCGTCAGGCGGGCCGAGGCCGCGCGCCGCGACTGGTCGGCGCATCCGATCGCCGGCAGGGTCGCGGCGCTGCGGCGCTGCGCGGCGGCGATCGCGGGCCGGGCGGAGGAGCTGGCGGTGCTGCTGGCCAGGGAGTCGGGCAAGCCGCTGGCCGACTGCAGGGGCGAGATCGGGTTCGCGCTGGCGTACCTGGAGTGGGTGTGCGAGCGGGCGCCGGACGTGCTGGCGGAGCGGGTGACCGACGACGGCGCGGGGCGGCTGGTGACGCGGCGCAGACCGTACGGCGTGGTGGCCTGCGTGACCCCGTGGAACGCCCCCGTGATCCTCACCATGACCAAGCTGGCCCCCGCGCTCGCGGCCGGGAACACGGCCGTCGTCAAGCCGTCGCCGCTCGCCCCGCTGGCGGCCGGCGCGGTCGCCGCGGCGCTGCCGCACGTCGAGGTCGTGCACGGCGGCGCGGAGACCGGGCAGGCGCTCGTCACCCATCCCCTCGTCCGCAAGGTGGCCTTCACCGGCGGTGACGCGGCGGGCCGGGCGATCGCGGCGGCGGCCGGTGCGATGCTGACGCCGTCGGTGCTGGAGCTGGGCGGCAACGATCCCGCCGTGCTGCTGCCGGACTTCGCGCTGACGCCGGACGACTACGAGCGGCTGGTGATGGCCTCGTTCGCGACCAGCGGGCAGGTGTGCATGGCCGCCAAGCGGCTGTACGTGCCGCGGCGGCGGGCCGGGGAGTTCACGGAGGCGTACGTGGCGGCGGCCGAGCGGATCCTCCTGGTGGGCGACCCGCTCGTGCCCGGCGTCACCATGGGGCCGGTCATCTCCGGTGAGGCCGCCGCCAGGGTGCGGGAGCTGGCCTGGGGGCGGGGGGTGGCGGTGCCGCTGGGGCGGGCCACCGGGGACCTCAGCGCCGGATATTTCGTGACTCCGGTGCTGGTGGGCGGGCTGGCGGATGACGATCCGCTGGTGGTCACGGAGCAGTTCGGGCCTGCCGTGCCGCTGCTGGTGTACGACGGCGAGGAGGAGGTCGTGGGCCGGGCCAACGCCAGTGAGCTGGGGCTGGGCGCGTCGGTGTGGTCGGGGGACGAGGAGCGGGCGTTCGCCGTGGCGGGGCGGCTGGAGGCGGGGTTCGTCTTCGTCAACACGCACAACAGGACCGGGATGTCGCTGCGGGCTCCGTTCGGCGGGGTCAAGCGGAGCGGGTACGGGCGTGAGTACGGGGAGGAGGGGCTGCTGGAGTACGTGCAGACGGCGGTGACGCATGCGCCGGCGGCCTTTCGGCCCGGGGGTTCCGGAATGCCCGCCACCGCCTACCCGGATCGCGCCTGAGCCGCCCCGCGAAGGCCGGAGCGCGCCTGAGCCGGTCGCCGCGGGGTGTCATCCGGCGGCGGCCGTCCGGCGAATCCCCCACACCGATGCGGTCGAGGAGGGCTCATGGGGAGCTGGCCGTTCGTGGGGCGGGATGGGGAGCTGGACACGATCCGGGCGTGCCTGGGGCGAGGCGGCGCGCAGGACGGCGGATCGAGGGGCGGCGGATCGAGGGGCGGCGGATCGAGGGGCGGCGGATCGAGGGGCGGTGACACGAGGAACGACGAGGTCGGGAGCGGCGGGGACGCGGAGGGGATCGTGATCTCCGGTGAGGCGGGCATCGGCAAGACCCGCCTGGCCAGGGAGATGCTGGCGCTGGCCGGCGACCTGGGCTGCCACACCGAGTGGGTGGCGGCGACGGCCTCCCTGGCCGCGATCCCGTTCGCCGCCGTGGCGGGCCTGCTCCCCGCCGGGCACGTCCCCGACGGCCAGGGCCTGCCGGTGCTGGCGGCGGCGGCACGGGTGCGGGAGCACGGCAGGGACCGGCGCGTGGTCGTCGGGGTGGACGACGCGCACCTGCTCGACACCGGGTCGGCCGCGCTCATCGGCCATCTCGCCGCCCAGCACCTGGCGTTCGTGGTGGCGACCTGCCGGGCGGGCGAGCCCGTCCCCGACACGATCACGGCACTGTGGAAGGACGGCCAGGCGCCGTGGCTGGACCTCGGGACGCTGCCCGCGTCCGCCGTGGACCGGCTGGTGGACCACACCCTGGACGGGGACGTGGACGGGGTCACCCGCCGCCGTCTGCGCGACCTGGCGGCGGGCAACCCGCTGGCGTTGCGCGAGCTGCTGTCGGCGGCCGTGGCCGGGCAGGCGCTGCACCGGCGGCACGGCGTGTGGCACCTGGCGGGGCACTACCGGCCTCGCGGCGCCGTCCAGCAGCTGCTCGCCGACCGGCTGCGCCCGCTCGGCGCGCGCACCCCGCTGGTGCTGGACCTGCTGGCGTGCGGCGAGCCGCTCCCGCTGGCGCTGCTGGAGCGGCTGGTGGACGCGGCGGCGATCGAGGAGGCGGAGGCGCACGGGCTGGCCGTGTCGGAGCGGGCGGGCGAGCGCGTGCAGCTCAGGCTGGCGCACCCGCTCTACGGCGAGGTGCTGCGCGCCGGGTTGTCTCCGGGCCGTGCCAGGCAGTTGTGGTGGCGGCTGGCGGGGGCGCTGCTGGAGACGCCGCTGCGCCGCCGCGACGACCTGTTGCGGGCCGCGCTCTGGCAGGTCGAGGGCGGGGCGGTGGCGCGCGCGGACATCGTGCGGACGGGCGCGCGCCAGGCCGTGGACCGGGCGGATCTGGCGCTGGCGGAGCGGCTGGCGCGGGCCGCCGGGCAGGCCGAGCCGTGCGTCGAGGCGGACGCGCTGCTGGCGCAGGTCCTGGAGTACCGGGGCCGCAGCGCCGAGGCGGCGGCCGTGCTGCGCGAGCAGCCGCCCGCCGGGGACGAGCTGCCGGCCTGGGCGCTCGCCCGCGCCGAGACCCTGTACTGGGGCAGCGGCGACGCCCCCGCCGCCGAGCGGACGCTCGACCTGGTGCGCGGCCTGCCCGGCGAGGACCTGGCCGAGGGCGTCCGGACCTGGATCCTGCTGTTCGACGGCCGCTGCGCCGCCGTGCTGGAGGTCACCGAGCGGCTGCTGTCCGCGCGCTCGGCGAGCGCGCAGTCGGCCATCTGGGCCACCGCCGCCGCCACGGCCGCCGCAGGCTTCCTCGGACGGGCCGCGGACGCCGCCGCCTATCACCGGCGCGGCCTGCGCCTGGCCGAGGAGCGCCGGGCGGAGCTGCCGTGGGGCGTGGTCGAGCTGAGCATCGCCCGGTCGCTCGCCCACCTGGCCATGGGCGAGCTGGACGCGGCCTGGACGGTCGCCGACGAGGGGTACCGGCAGGTGCTGTCCGGGCAGAGCCCGATGATGTCGGCCGGGCACGTCGGGCTGCGCGGGCTGGTGGAGCACGCCCAGGGCAGGCCGGACAGCGCCGGGCGTTCGCTGCGGGAGGCCGTCAGCGCGCTCGACGGCCGCGACACCTTCCGCCTCACCCACCTGTTCCTGGCGGGGCTGGCCGCCGCCAGCGCGCTGGGCGGCGCGGGGGCCGACGCGCGCGGCTGGATGGAGCGCGCCGAGGCGACAGGCAACGACGCCAACCGGCTCTTCGCGCCGTGGACGGTGCTGGCCGGCGCCTGGACGCTGGCAGCGGAAGGGCGGCTCACCGACGCCACGCACACCGCCGCGTACGCCGCCGACCTGGCGCGCGGCATCGGCCTGCCCACCGTGGAGGCGTCCGCCCGCTACGACGTGCTGCGGCTCGGCGGGAACGGCGAGGGGCGGCGGCTCGGCGAGCTCGACGGCGTCCTCGGCACGCCGTTCAGCGGGGCGCTGGCCGCGGCGGCCGGGGGGCTCAGGCGCGGCGACGGGCAGGTGCTGTCGGCTGCCGCCGACTCCCTGGTGCGGCTCGGGCAGCGGCTGCTGGCCGCCGAGGTGGCGACGGGGGCGGTGCGGGCGTACCGGCAGGCGGGGCTCGCGGGGCGGGCGGCGATGGCGTCGGAGCGGGCGGCGGCGTTGCGGGCCGGGTGTGAGGGGGCTGTCACGCCGCTGCTCCATCATGAGCGCGTCACGGCGGTGCTCACGCGGCGGGAGCGGGAGGTGGCGTTGCTCGCCGTGCATCACAGCAGCCGGGTGATCGCCGAGCGGCTGGGGTTGTCGGTGGCGACGGTGAACAACAATCTGGCCCGGGTGTACGGGAAGCTCGGGGTGGGGAACCGGGCCCGGCTCGCGGCGCTGCTCGACGCCGCTCCACCGGGCAACGGGACCGCGGGTCCGCCGGGTGACGCGCGCGGAACCGGCGGCTCCTCAGGCCGCGAGTGATGGACCGGCCGGCTGGTGTGCCGGCCGGTCCTGAGGGTGCGCGGTCAAGCCGCTCGCACGTCGAACGAGACCGTGGCCCTGGCCTGCGAGGTGTTGTACACGCACGCCGACACGGCCACCACGTCCGCCGGCACCGTGATCGGCTGGTCGAAGGCGGTGCCGGTCACGTCGAGGATGGTGCGGTTCTGGTCGTCCTGGTCGACTCCGGAGATCTTGAACCGGACGGGCACGTCCGAGCTCGCCACGAACCGCAGGCTGCCCGAGACGAGCCCGCCGCAGAAGTTCCCGCCGCTCACGTGCGGCGTGAGCACCGCGGTGTGCGGCCCGACCCCGGCCTGCCCGGCCGGGTCCTTACCGGTCATGGTGAACTTGACGACCATGCGGAACCCGTCGGTACGCGGGTTAGTCGCGCACATCCGGTAGAAGCGGAACCCGCCGTCCGGGTGGGTGACGGTCGGGTAGGTGTCGATGTCGGCCGTGACCCGGCGGAAGATCTCCGTCTCCGCCCCGCCGGCCGTGGCGGCGGCTCGTACCGTCCACACGGCGGGCCCGTTGTTGTTGGTCGCGTGGATGACCACTCCGGCACCCGACCCGGTCTGGTCCGTGCAGACGGTGCTGCCCGGGGCGATCCAGCCGGCCTCGGCCTGCGCGGGAACGGCCACCAGTGCCACGCCTACGAGGCCCGCCACCAGGGCCAGGGCCAGGACCGTGATGCGTCTTGTCACCGATGTGTCTCCTCCCACTCAAGGGTCCGGCTACAGCGTGATCGGTGGCGGCGGGCCGCGATAGATGAACGGCTCTCATCCATCGCGACGCCGCCGGGGCGCGGGTTCATCACAGGCCGTTGACGGAAACCGTTCAGCCGCCGGTCTCGTAGTCGACGACGGCGCGCGCGGCCAGCCGGGGGCGCAGCCAGCCGGCCAGCTCCAGGTGCGCCGGGTGCTCCTGGTAGCCGCGCAGCGCCTGCGCCGACTCGTGGACGGTGGTCATGCACAGGTCGTACGAGACCGGCGACCCGACCACGTCCAGGCCGACCGTCAGCTCCTTGATCTGCTCGACCCGCCCCCGCAGCCCTTCGAGCAGTTCCTTGGCCCTGGCCGCGTCGCCGGGGTCGGCGAACTTCATCAGCACCACGTGGGTCAGCACGGGCCGCCTCCTCTGGACATTCGCGTATGGTTCGCGAGATCCTACTTGTTGGAAACAGCGTTTCTCCAGAGGTAACAGGAGGCCGCGTTGGTGCGCGTCGCCGCAGTGCAGTACGAAGTCGGCACGGATCCGCAGGCCAACCTCGCGGCCGGGCTGCGCCTGATCGACGCGGCCGCCGGCCAGGGCGCCGAGCTGATCGTGCTGCCCGAGTTCTGCAACCACCTGTCCTGGTACGAGAGCCGCGAGCACGCCCGAGCGCTGGCCTGCCGGCACGGCGACGCGTTCCTCACCGCGATCGCCGCGCGGGCCGCCCGCCACCGCGCCCACATCAAGATCGGCGTCACCCTGGCCCGCCAGGACGGCCGCACCACCGGCGCCTCCCTGCTCTACGGCCCCGGCGGCGAGCTGCTCGGCGAGGCCGACAAGCAGGTGCTGATGGGCGCCGAGAACGACCACCTCGACCCGGGCGACACGGCCGGGCCCGTGGTGCGGACCGCGGTGGGCCGGCTCGGCATGTACGCCTGCATGGAGGGCGTGATCTGCGAGGTCACCCGCGGGCTGGCGCTGCGCGGCGCGCAGGTGCTGCTCAACAGCCTCAACTCCTTCGCCGTGGACGAGGCCGCCCTGCACGTGCCCGTCCGGGCGGCGGAGAACAAGGTGTGGGTGGTCGCCGCCAACAAGGTCGGGCCGCTGATCCCGGCCGATCGGCTGGCCCAGGTGAGCGCCGGGCTCGGGGTGCCGGTCGAGTGGCTGCACGGGGCGGGTGAGAGCCAGGTCGTCGCGCCGGACGGCACCGTGGTGGCGCGGGGGCCGCGTACCGGCGAGGCGGTGGTCGTCGCCGAGATCGACCCGCCTGCCGCCGACGCCGAGCGCGCCCGCCACTTCGCCACCCGGCGGCCGGGCCGGTACCTGCCGCTCACCGCGCAGGGCCGCGAGCGCACCGGCCCGCCGGGCGCTGCGACGCTTCCGGTCGCGGTGGTGCGCGGCGACGCGGGGCTGGTGCGGCGGGCCGTCGATGAGGGGGCCCGGCTGGTGGTGCTGCCCGAGGGCTCGGTGGTGACGGCGGAGGAGGCCGCGGACGCGGTGAAGGGGACGGACGCGCACGTCGTCACCGGCGCGGGCGTTCTGGTGGCGGCCGGCGGAGCGGTCGCGCGGGTCGACGACGTCTACGACCTGTCCTGGGGCAGACTGGCCGTGATCACGGGGAGCGCCGCACGGCACCCCGAGGAGTTCAGGCTCGCCGCCCTGGCCGACGCCGACGTGGTGGCCGTGCCGTTCACCCCGGCCGAGCCCTGGGAGCTACGCCTCGGCCTGCTGGAACGTTCGGCGGAGAACCGGCTCAACATCGTCGCCGCCGGCCAGGACGGCCCCGGCGGCCTGGCCGGGGCGATCCTGGCGCTGCCCGCCGACTTCACCCTGTGGACGAGGTGGCAGGGCCCGTTCACGGGGCAGATCAGTCACCCCATGGTGACTCACGTCAAGAACTCGGATCTGCTCGTCCAGGGCGCCGTCTCCCCCGCCCGGAGCGTCAACCGGCTCGTCTCGCGCGGCACCGACCTGGTCGCGGGCCGGCCGTGGCGGCTGGCGGGCGCACTCGTGGAAGGCCCCAGCGAAGGAACCCCCGTGAAAGAAACCCTGCAGCACGTGGAGCAGATGCTCGACGAGTCGCCCGTGATCGACGTCACCGAGACGTTCGAGCGGCTCAAGCGCATCCTCGAAGAGCTCAAGGCCAGGATCGACGCCAGGTTCGAGCTGAGCGCCGACCCGGCCTCGCCGGGCGCGTACGGCACGCATCCGGACGGCCCCGGCGGGCGGCTGGACGCCTACGCGGGGCCGGAGATCGACTGGCTGGTGCACTCCTGGCTGGGCAACCCGACGGCGAGCTTCGCCAACCTGCACCTGACCGCCTGGCTCGGCCCGCACGTCAGGGTGCCGCACCTCGGCATCGCGCTGCTGGTCTGGCCGGAGGGCTGGTTCTACCAGGACTTCATCCCCCGGGCGAGCCTCACGGCCGACGGCGGGCACTTCGACCGCTACTACGCGCCGCTGGACGCGCAGTGGCTGGCGTTCAAGGAGGAGAACCCGGACTTCGCCTGGTTCACCAGCCGGGCCGGGTTCATCCGCGCCAGCCTGTCGCCGAACGCCTACTGCTACTCCTTCCCCCGCTCGCCGGGGAACCTGGACATCGTGCGGGACCTGCTGCACGCCCGGGTCGGGCGGTGGCTGGAGTGGGTGGACGAGGCGGAGCCGGTGCCTGAGGGTGAGCGGGCGGCGCTGGCGGCGGCCGACCTGGCGGTGCGCCGCAACATCGCCGAACGTGACCCGGCCAACGTGATGGGCGTGCGTTACTTCGGGCAGGAGCTGACGGACCGCCTGGTGCGGGGCCTGTGGGGCGGCGACCGCACCCTGCCGAGGCCCTCATGAGCGTGTCCGAGCCGATCGTGCGGTCGTTGTGGTGGGCCGCCAGGACCGGCGGCGAGCCGCCCTTCGACACCGCCCACCTCAAGGTCCACTACCCCGCCGCCCCCGGCGGCGACCGCCTGACCGGCGTCTTCCCCCCGCACGGCGGCCCGTACCCGGTGGTGCTGTTCGTCTCGGGCATCAACGTCGGCCAGGACGCCTACCGCTGGCTGGCCGTCGAGATCGCGAGCGCCGGCTTCGTCTGCGTGACGTTCGACCGGGTCGGCGAGCTGTTCGGCGGCGAGCACGGCCTGACCCCCGGCGTGGACCTCGACGCCGCCGCGCCGGCCGCGTACGGCACCCGCCCGACCTGCCCCGCCATCGGCGCCGTGCTGGCGTCGCTGAACGAGATCGAGCTGCTCAAGGGCGTGCTCGACCTCGACAGGGTGGCGCTGGGCGGGCACTCGGCGGGCGGGTCGGTGGTGCTGCAGTCGGCCCGGCACTTCCCGCAGGTGCGGGCGGTGTTCGCGTACGGCGCGCACACCATGGTGGCGACCATGCTCGGCTGGCCGCCGGGGACCGTCCTGCCCGCCCAGGTGGACTGCCCCGTCCTGCTGTCGGTCGGCACCCGCGACGGCGTGATCTCGGGCAGCGCCGACCGCTACGGCCAGGAGGGCCACGGCCACGACCCGGTCACCCGTACCTTCGAGGAGGCTCTGAGCGGCGGCGAGCACCTGCTGGCCGTCCTGGAGGGCGCCAACCACTTCGCCGTCGCCGACCCCGTCGATCCCACGGCGGCGCGCGCCTTCCTCGACCTGCCCGCCACCGCCGACCGCCGCCCCGAGCTGGCCAGGCTGATCACCTCCTTCCTGCGCGCCCACCTGCACGGTGACGCGCGGGCACGCGCGGCGCTGGACGGGCTCGACCTCAGGAGGAGCCATGCTTAAGAACTTCTGGTACGCCCTCGAGTTCAGCCATGCCGTCGAACGCAGGCCGCGCAAGGTGACGTGCCTCGGCCAGGACTTCGTCCTGTGGCGGCGCCGCGACGGGCAGGTGGCCGTGCTGTCGGACCTGTGCGTGCACCGGGGCGGCGCCCTGTCCATGGGCACGCTGGCCGGCGAGGACCGCATCGCGTGCCCGTACCACGGCTGGGAGTACGAGCCGGACGGCACCTGCGTGAAGATCCCGGCCAACCCGCCGGGACGCGGCATCCCGAAGAAGGCGCGGGTGGACGCCTATCCGTGCGTGGAGCGTTACGGCCTGGTCTGGGCGTTCCTGGGCGACCTGCCGGAGGAGCGGCGCCCGCCGATGCCGCACTTCCCCGAGCACGACGACCCGGCCTTCCGCGCCGTCTACTGGGAGACGACGGTGGAGGCGAACTACGAGCGCACGATGGAGAACGTCGTGGACGCGGCGCACACGCCGTTCGTGCACGGCACCGCGTTCGGCAACCCGGACCGGCCGGAGATCCCCGACTTCGACGTCACGCAGGACGAGTGGCAGGCGGAGGCCGACATCCTGCTCAGCCCGCCGCCACCGAAGGGCCTGTGGGGGCTGCTGCGCTCGGGGGTGCGGCCCGAGCACGTGGTGGTCACCAACGGCTGGTACCTGCCGAACATCGTCAAGCTGCACGTACGGCTGCCGTTCGGCGACCTCATCCTGTACGACCACAACATCCCGCTCACGCAGGGCCGCACCCAGGTCAAGATCGTCGGCTACCGGAACTTCTTCACCGGCAAGTGGGCCGACGGCAACGCGCTCAAACGCATCGGCCGGATCTTCGAGCAGGACCGGCCGGTGGTGGAGTCGCAACGGCCCGAGCTGCTGCCGTTCGACCTGTCGGCGGAGCTGCACATCCGCAGCGACGCCCTCCAGGTCGCCTACCGGCGGCGGCGCGAGCAGCTCATCAGGCAGGGCTGGTGGGTCGGCGGCGACGACGTGGTGACGGGCGACGTGCCGCGCCGCCAGGCCACCGTCATCCCCTCGCCGGCCCGCCGCGAGAACCCGGAGCTGGCCCGCGCCTGGGTGCACAAGACACGCGGCACCGACGCCGAACCCGAGGAGGAACAGTTGTGAGCCTGCCCGCCACGCTGAGCGAGCACACCCTGGAACGCCTGGCCGCCGCGCTGGGCCTGCGGGCGGCCGAGGACCTGCCGCTGTCCTCGCCGATGTCGCCCGCGCCGGTCGGCCGCCTGCGCGTCCTGCGCCCGGCCACGGATGCGGACGTGGCCAAGGTGGTCGCGGTGTCGCTGGTGGTGCCGCCGATCGGCCTGGACAGCCACATGATCTTCGCGTTCACCCGTCCAGGCTCCGCGGTCCCGCACTTCACGCTGGACGCGGTCGCCTCGGCCGACTACCACGCCATGCACCTGGACCTGATCCCCCGCGCCGACCTCGCCGTCCACCTCGGCTACCTCGACGTCTGCTTCCTGCCGCTCACCGAGCCGCTGGAGAGCGCCTGGCGGCTGGACGGCCTGTCCCCGGCGGCGGTCGGCCCCCGGCAGCGGGCCATGATGTCGCCCTGGATGCTGGTCTGCCGCGCCACCGAGGAGGCGTTCGCCAAGCTCGGCCCCACCGTGGACACCTACCTCGACCACTGGCTGCGCCTGCTGGCCTCGGGCGTGCCACCGGCCGGCGAGGACCCGGCCGCCCGCGACCGCGCCAACCGGGCGAACCTGTTCTC
Source organism: Nonomuraea sp. PA05 (assembly GCF_008086045.1). Classification (GTDB taxonomy): domain Bacteria; phylum Actinomycetota; class Actinomycetes; order Streptosporangiales; family Streptosporangiaceae; genus Nonomuraea; species Nonomuraea monospora. The sequence goes on from NZ_VSEY01000013.1 coordinate 62,163, forward strand.
CCCCGAGGTGGACCCGGTCTGGCACCAGGTCACCAGGCTGCTGGGCGAGGAGCAGGCCGAGCGCGTGCGCGGGGAGTTACTGTCATGAGCGGGCCGAGCGAGTGGCAGCAGCGCATCCAGGGCGAATGGCACGGCCGCCCGTCCCTGTTCGACGCCGGCGGCACCTGGCGGGGTTACGAGGACATCCGCCGTTCCTCGGTGTTCGACGCCGGCACGGTCACGTACTACATGGACGGCGGGCTGGAGGGCGGCGGGCCGCTGGCCGGCCGGTTCAAGCTGGGCGCGCCGTTCGCGTTCGGCGTGACCGACGCGGGCGGCGACCGCCTCTACACGGGCCCCGACTTCTACGGCGCGGGCACCCCGTACGGGGGCTTCGTGGACGCCCGCTACTACGGGCCCGGCTGGCAGGTGGACCTCAACACCTGGAACCAGACGATCGGCGACACCCAGGTGTACTCGTCGCTGCTGTTCCAGGGCCCGGCCGTGGCGGGCTGCTTCAACGGCCTGTACACGCGCGACCCCGCCCTGGTCGACGGCTGGCTGCGCGACGAGACCGTCAACGGGCCGGTGCCGTTCATCCTGCCCACGAAGGACGCCGGCGCGTACGGCGGCGCCTGCGAGGTGTTCGGCCCGGACCGCAAGCCGCTCGGAAGCGTGCGGGTCACCGTCGAACTGGAGCCGATCGACCTGCTCAGGACCCGCCACCACGTCACCTGGACGGGCGCGCTGGAGCGCCGCCACACGGTGGAGGTGCGCAGGGACGGGTTCCGCTCCTTCTGCGAGGGGCCGGGCGCGTGGGGCAACGCGCAGGCGTACGGCCGGGCGAGCTACCCCAGCCTGCACTTCGCGGACGGGACGCGGCTGGCCGGGCGCGAGTTCATGATGGACGCCACGCCCGGCATGGGCGCGGGCGCCACCCTGGCCGTGGCCTACGAGCTGTTCGAGGGCAACGCGATGGCCGCCGTCCTGCACGGGGTGCTGACATGGTCATCGTCCTGACGGGCGCCACCCGGGGCATCGGCCGCGGGCTGGCCGGGGAGTTCCGCGCCCGCGGCCACGAGGTGGTCGGCTGCGGCACCAGCGGCGGCGACGTGAGGTGTGACGTCCGTGACCGCGAGCAGGTGGCCAAGCTCTGGGACACGGCCGTGGAACGGCACGGCCGCGTGGACCTGTGGATCAACAACGCGGGCATCACGCACGCCCGCCAGCCGCTGTGGGAGCTGGACGCCGACGAGGCCCGGCGGGTGCTCGACGTCAACCTCGCCGGCGTGCTGAACGGCTGCGCGGTGGCGTTGCGCGGCATGGCGGCGCAGGGGCACGGCCACGTGTGGAACATGGAGGGCCTCGGCAGCGACGGCCGTACCGTGCCGGGCCTGGCCGTCTACGGCGCGAGCAAGCGCGCGCTCACCTACCTCACCCAGGCGCTGGCCAAGGAGGTGCCGCCGGGCGTCTCCGTCGGGCTGCTCAGCCCCGGCATGGTCGTCACCGACCTGCTGCTGCGCGACCTGAACCCGCGCTCGCGGCGGGTGTTCGGCCTGCTGGCCGACCGGGTGGAGACCGTGACGCCGTGGCTGGCCGAGCAGGCCGTCGCGCGGGCCCGCAACGGCGCCCACGTGCGCTGGCTGACCGGCCGCAAGATCCTGACCCGTTTCGCGCTGGCCCCGTTCACCGATCGGAAGGTGCTGCCATGACCGACGCGCTCGGCTGGCGCCGCAAGTTCGGCGTGATCGCCCCGTCCACGAACACCATCGTCGAGCCCGACTTCTACCGCATGACCGTGCCGGGCGTGACGGCGCACTTCAGCCGCATCCACATCCGCGACCAGAGCATGGCCGGCGACGAGGGCATGGAGCGGCTGCTGGAGCAGATCCGCGCCGAGATCGGCGCGGCCTGCGAGCGGGTGCTGACGTGCGAGCCCGACTACATGGTGATGGGCATGTCGGCCGAGACGTTCTGGGGCGGCGCCGAGGGGAACCGGCAGTTCGTCCGGCAGATCCGCGGCCTGACCGGCCTGGAGGTCGCCACCGGCGCCGAGGCGTGCGAGCGGGCACTGCGCCTGTACGGGGCGCGCCGCATCGGCGTCGTCACCCCCTACCAGCCGGTCGGCGACGAGAACGTGGTGCGCTTCTTCTCCGAGATCGGCTTCGAGGTGCTCGCCATCAAGGGGCTGAAGTGCCCCACGGCGGTGTCGATCGCGCACGTCACCGAGGCGGAGCTGCGCGAAGCCGTCAAGGAGGTCGCCACGGGCGCCGACGCGGTCGTGCAGTGCGGCACCAACCTGTCGATGGTCGGCCTGGCCGACGAGGCGGAACGCTGGCTCGGCCTGCCCGTCATCGCCATCAACGCCGCCACCTGGTGGATGGCCCTGCGCGAGAACGGCATCGAGGACCGGGTGCACGGCGCCGGCAGCCTGCTGCGGGAGCACTGACATGGACTACCCGCTGGCTCTGGCGCTCGTCGACTTCCTGCCCGTGCTGGCCATGGCGGCCGGGATCGCGCTGCTCGTGCCGTACATCGCCCGCACCGCCGGGCCGCTCGCCGGGCGGGCCGCGCTGGCCGGAGGCGTGCTGGTGGTGCTCGGCGGGCTGCTCAAGGCGGTGTGGAAACTGCTGGTGGCGGCGGGCGGGCCGGACGTCGCCTGGCTGGCCGGGGTGCAGTTCTACCTGTTCGGGCCGGGGTTCGCGCTGCTGGCATGGGCGGTGCTGAGCGGCCGCAGGCCTGGGCTACCTGGGCTGGCTGGGCCGGTTGGGTCGGCTGGACCGCCGTCGAGGCCGGGGCCGCCGTTCTGGGCGCTGGCCGGCTTCGCGCTGGCGGGCGTCGCGGGCGCGCTCGCCACCGGCGCCACCTGGCCGCTGCTGATCGTGACCACCGTCTGCGCCACGATCCTCGGGGTGCGGCTGCTCCTGCTGTCCCGGCATCCCGCCGGGCGGGCGCTGTTCGGCTTCAACCTGCTCGGCACGTACGTCATGGGGCTGCTCGCCTCGCGCCCCGAGCAGACCATCGCCCTGCAGTGGGTGGAGGAGACGCTCAACACGCTCATCTGGACGGCCTTCGCCGTGGCCGTCCAGCGGCTGACGCGGGAGGACGTTCCCGCCGGCGGCCGCTCCGAACTGACAGGAGAGACGCCATCGCCACTTCAGTGAGGCGGCTGATCGCCGCCCTCGCCCTCGCCGTCGCCGTCCTCGTCGTCCCCGCCTCCCCCGCCGGGGCCGCGCCCGCGTGGGTGAGCTCGTACGAGCTCCAGATCGGCGCGGACCCCGCGACCGTCTACCTGCCGCCCGGCAGGACCGAGCTGCCCGTCGCGCTGCTGCTGCAGGGCGGCAACGTGCCCAGGGAGAGCTACGGCCGCTTCGCCAGGACGGTCGCCGGATTCGGCTTCGCCGTCGCGGTGCCCGACCACCGGCGGGCCGTCGGGCCGGTCAGCGGGCTGTACCCGGAGAGCGCGCAGCTCGCCGCCACCGTGACGTGGGCCGCGCAGGAGAACACGCGCGCGGGCTCGCCGCTCGCCGGGCGGCTCGACGCCGACCGGCTGGTGCTGCTCGGGCACTCCTTCGGAGCCGCGGCCGGGCTGTTCGCCGCCGGGAACGCGTGCGTGCCGCCGTTCTGCTTCGGCCCCGTCTACCAGCGTCCCGCCGCGCTGCGCGCCGCCGCCTTCTACGGCGCCGCCACCGCCACGCAGGGCGGGCCCGTGGTGCCCGTGGCCAACGCCGGGGTGCCTGTCGCGCTCGTCCAGGGCGAGGTGGACGGCGTCAACCCGCCCGCCGCCGCGCGCGCCACCTACGACGGGCTGTCGTCGCCGCCGAAGGCGTACGTCACCGTGCACGGCGCCAACCACTACGGCGTCACCGACACGCAGACGCCCGCGGGCGCCCTGCCCGACCCCTCCGCGCAGACCGTCACGCAGGACGCCAGTATCGACGCCACCGCCAGGTGGAGCGCGCTGTTCCTGCGCGCCTCGCTGGGCGACGCGCTCGCCGCGGCCTACGTGTACGGCTTCGGCGACGGCTCCGACGACAGCGTCACCGTCGTGTCGGTGCGCGGCACATGAGCTCGGTGACCGTGGTGGAGGTCGGGCCGCGCGACGGACTGCAGAACGAGCCGGTCCTGCTCGGCACCGACGACAAGGTCGCCTACCTCGAGGCCCTGGCCGGGGCGGGGCTGACCAGGATCGAGGCGGTCAGCTTCGCCCACCCGCGCCTGGTCCCGCAGATGGCCGACGCCGAGCAGGTGATGGCCAGGGCGCCCAGGCGCGACGGCCTGTCCTACATCGGGCTCGTGCTCAACGCGCGCGGCCTCGACCGGGCGCTCGGCGCGGGCGTGGACGAGGTGAACGTCGTCCTGGTCGCCACCGAGACCTTCTCCCTGCGCAACCAGAACATGACCGTCGCCGAGGCCCTGACCTCCTTCTCCGCCATCGCCGGGCGGGCCTCCGGGGTGCGGGTGACCGCCACCGTCGGGGCCGCGTTCGGCTGCCCCTTCGAGGGGGAGGTCCTCGCCGAGCACGTGGCCGAGCTGGCGTGGCGGTGCGCAGAGTCGGGGGCGGACGAGATCGCGCTGGCCGACACCATCGGGGTGGGGGTGCCCGCGGACGTGCGGCGGCTGGTGGCCGCCGTGCGGGAGCGTACCTCGCTGCCGCTGCGGTTCCACTTCCACAACACCCGCAACACCGGCTACGCCAACGCGCTGGCGGCCGTGGAGGCCGGGGCTTCCGCGCTGGACGCCAGCAGCGGCGGGATCGGCGGGTGCCCGTTCGCGCCCGCCGCCACCGGGAACATCGCCACCGAGGATCTGGCCTACGCGTTGCGCAGGTCCGGGGTGGGGACGGGGGTGCGGATCGATCGGCTCGTCAGCGCCGCCGCCTTCATCGGGGAGCGGCTCGGGAAGCAGGTTCCTGCGCTGCTCGGCCGGGCGGGCGACTTCCCGCCCGAGGCCGCTTCCCCATCGCAGCCCGCGCAAGGCGCCGCCCCTGAGCGGCGCGGCTCCGGGCGGGGGGCCGTCGGGTGACGGTGCGGCTCTCGATCGCGGGCGGCATCCGCGAGGTGGCCGCCGCCTCGCCCGACGCCGTGGCGGTGGTGGACGGCGACCGGCGGCTCACCTACCGCGGCCTCGACGACCGTTCCAGCCGCCTGGCCAACGCCCTGCTCGCCGCCGGGCTGCGCACGGGCGAGCGGGTGGCGGTCCTGCTGGGCAACCGGCTCGAATACCCGGAGGTCGCGGCGGGCATCGCCAAGGCGGGCCTGGTCATGGTCCCGCTCAACCCCCGCTCCACACCCCCGGAGACCGCGTACGTGCTGGGCCACTCCACCGCCCGGGCCCTCATCGCCGACCAGGCGCACGCCACCGCCGTGGAAGGCGTGACGCTCCCGCCCGTGACGTGGTGCCTGGGCGGCGCGGGCCTCGGCCCGTCGTACGAGGCGGCCCTGGCCACGGCGGGAGCCGCCGACCCGCGGATCGGTACCGGCGACCTCGACCCGTTCTGCGTCGCGTACACCTCGGGCACCACCGGCAGCCCCAAGGGCGTGGTGATCAGCCACCGCTCCCGCTGCCTCACCTTCTACGCCTCCGCCCTGGAGTGGGGCCTGGGTCCGGGCCGCCGGACGATCGCGGTGGCCCCCATGTACCACGGCGCCGGGTTCGCGTTCGGCTACACGCCGCTGTGCACGGGCGGCACCGTCGCGATGCTGCGGTCCTGGGACCCGGAGCGGCTCCTGGCGATGATCGAGCGGGAGCGCGCCCAGTCGGTGTTCCTCGTCCCCACGCACGCCCACATGCTGCGCGCGCTGGGCCCCGCCGCGCTGCGCGCGCACGACCTGTCCTCGCTCGACACCCTGTTCTTCAACGCGGCGGCGCTGCCGGGGCCGCTCAAGGAGTGGGTGCTGGACACGTTCCCCGGCGTCGGCGTGCACGAGCTGTACGGCTCCACGGAGGCGGGCATCGTCACCGACTGCCGGCCCCCGGACGCCCGCCGCAAGCTCGGCTCCGTCGGCCGCCCCTGGTTCATGACCGAGATCAGGATCGTGGACGGCGACGGCAACCCGGCCTCGCGCGGCGAGCTGTTCAGCCGCTCCCCGTTCCTGATGAACGGCTACCTCGGCGACCCCGGGGCCACCGCCGCCTGCACCACCCCCGACGGCTTCCTGACCAGCGGCGACATCGTCGAACGCGACGACGAGGGCTTCGTCTACATCGTCGACCGCAAGAAGGACATGATCATCTCGGGTGGCGTGAACATCGCGCCGCGCGAGGTCGAGGAGGTCCTGGCCGCGTTCCCTGGCGTGGCGGAGGCGGCGGTGGTCGGCCTGCCGGACGAGCGGTGGGGCGAACGGGTCACCGCGTTCGTGGTCGCCCTGCCCGGCGTCCGGCTGGAGCCGGCGGCGCTGGTCGCGCACTGCCGTACCCGGCTGGGCGGGCCCAAGGTGCCGCGGGCGGTGGAGCTGGTCGAGGCGTTACCGAGGAACGCCGCGGGCAAGATTCTCAAGCGCGCGTTGAAGGAGAGGCATGCGCCCCCACGTTGAAGTGATCCACGAGGACGACTACATCTGGCACGCCGCCGAACTGGCCGGCGGCGAGGGCCGCGCCAGCGAGCGGCGGCTGTCGGTGGACGAGGAGGACGGCTCCTGCTCGCTGCGCGTGGACTTCCACACCCGCTGGGGCCGCGGCCCCGGCATCCACCACGCCACCACCGAGTTCTACGTGCTGGACGGCTCCATGACGTACGGGGGGCGGCGCATCGGCGCGGGCGGCTACCTGTACCTGCCCAAGGGGGTTCCGGCCGACGCGGTCACGTTCGCGGAGGGCACCAAGGTGCTGCACTACAGGGAGTACGGCGACGCCGGCTTCGACCCGGTGGACAGCCCCGGCGCGCCCCGCTGGGAGGGCGCCCGCGAGGACGTCATCGTCGTCGACTCCGCCGCGATGACCTGGGACGCGGTGCCCAACCCCGGGCCGATGCCCGGCCTGTTCATCAAGTACCTGCACGTCGATCCGGTCACCGGCTTCTACACGCGGCTCGTGCACGCGCAGGAGGGGTGGGCCGATCACCGGCTGGCGCACCATCCCTGCTACGAGGAGGCGTACACGATGCAGGGGTTGATGGAGTACAACTTCGGCACGCTGGACCTGGGGACGTACTTCTTCCGTCCCGCCCGCGTCAAGCACGGCCACTTCACCTCCCTGGAGGGCGGCGCCACCTGGCTGCTGCGCTCCGACGGCGAGCTGTACAACTGGTACACCGAGAACTCGTGGGTGCGGTGGGGCGGCGAGTCCATCAACTGGGGGCCCGGCGAGGGGCGCACGCGCTTCTCCCAGTCGGCGCACGACCTCGGCCGGGGGTCCACGCGGCGCGGCGACCACGATCGGGAGCTGCTGAACGCGTCGCTGGGCTTCGCGCGCTCGCAAGGGGCGACGGACTCCGACTGGTTCCCGCCCGGCCACGGCCCCGACCCGAGCCTGGTGGCCGTCGCCAAGGCCATGGACGCCGCCCGCCTGCAAGGCGGCCACTCCCATGAGCACAACCATTCTCATGAGCACAGGCATGAGCACGGGCATGAGCACTCGCACGACCATTCGCATGGAGATGCGCACGGGGATGCGCACGGGGATGCGCACGGGGATGCGCACGGGGATGCGCACGAGCCCAGCGACGAAGCCGGGCGCGCGCACGGGCAGTGGGGTGCGGGTCCGGCCGAGCTGGAGCACGCGCACGAACGCGAGTCGCACAACTGGGGCCAGGGCCGCCCCTGGAAGCCCGGCGACCCGGTGCCCGCCCCCATCATCTCCACCCTTCCGGTACGCAGCCGTTCCCGTGGACGATGGGACGGCGACGGCATGTGAGGAGAACGGATGACGTACGTGCGGCGGCTGGCCGAGTTCGCGGTCGCGTGCAGGGACGGGGAGCTGCCGGCGGCGGTGCGTGAGGACGTGCCGGGCCGGGTGCTCGACGTGCTCGGCAACTGCCTGGCCGCCTACGCCGACCCGGACGGCGACGCCGCTCCCGCGGTGCTGCGCGCCGTGCGGCGGTGGGGCGGCAGCGGCGAGGCGACCGCGATCGGGAGCGGTGACCGGCTGCCCGCCCCGTCGGCGGCGCTCGTCAACGGCACCCTCGCGCACGCGCTCGACTTCGACGACACGCACCTGCCGTCCGTGCTGCACCCGAGCGCGTCCGTGGTACCGGCGGCGCTGGCCGCCGCTCAGAGCATGGGCGCCTTCCGCACGGGACCGGCAACGCCCCGGAACCCGCACCCGTCCGGGGGCGAGCTGATCGCGGCGATCGCGGCGGGCATCGAGGTGTGCGAGCGGCTCGGCATGGCGTCCTACCTGCCGGAGGAGCGCAACTCGCGCTTCTTCGAGCAGGGCCAGCACGCCACCTCCATCTGCGGCACCCTGGGAGCCGCCGTCGCCGCGGGGCTGCTGTTCGGGTTGACGGCCGGGGGAATCGCGGACGCGGTGGGCGTGGCGGCCTCGATGGGCGCCGGGCTGATCGAGGCCAACCGCACGGGCGGGACGGTCAAGCGGGTGCACTGCGGCTGGGCCGCGCACGCCGGGGTGTCGGCGGCGGTGCTGGCCGCGGAGGGGCTGACGGGGCCGCCGACGGTGCTGGAGGGGCGGTTCGGGTTCTTCCAGGCGTGGCTGGGCGGCCGGTACGACGCCGAGGCGCTGCTGGAAGGGCTGGGCGAGCGGTGGGAGCTGCTGCGCACCGTGTACAAGCCGTACCCGACCAACCATTTCACCCACCCGGTCATCGACTGCGCGCTGGCGTTGCGGCGCGGCGGGCTGGATCCGGCGCGGATCGCAGAGATCGAGGTGGGGGTGCCCGCGCCGGTGTTGCGGACGATCGCGGAGCCGTGGGAGGAGAAGGTCAGGCCGCGTTCGCCGTACCACGCGAAGTTCTCCGCCCCTTACACGGTCGCCGCCGCGCTGCTGGGCGGTGGCGGGCTCGGGCTGGCGCTGGAGGACTTCGCGACGCTGGACCCGGCGCGGCTGGAGCTGGCGGGCCGGGTGCGGTGCGTGGCCGACGCGCGGGCCTCGGAGATCTTCCCGGCGGCGTTCGCGGCGGTGGTGCGGGTGCGGCTGCGTGACGGCTCGGCGCTGGAGCACCGGGTGGACTCCTCGCGTGGCGGCCCTGAGCATCCGCTGTCGGCGGCGGAACTGGAGACGAAGTTCCGCTCCAACGCGGGCCGGGCGCTGCCGCAGGAGCGGGTGGGCGAGCTGGCGGAGGCGGTGCGGAAGCTGGGGGCCGGGGGCGCGGCGGACGACGTCCTGGCGCGGAGCGTCCGCCTCGGCTGAGGTCGGCCCGCACCATGTCCTCGGCGAGTCCGTCCGGCACGCCGGGCACGCCGGCATCCTGCGCGAGGGCCTCGACGGCCGGACCGGGTCGCGCCCCCAATACGAGCAGGCGATCGACGAGGAAGCCCGTGCGGCCTACCGCGCGAAGATCGAGCAGGCCGCCAGGACGGTCGCGCCCATCAGGGCTTGACCACGATCGCGCCACCGTGGCCCCGCCCAGGTTCACCTCGATCGCGAGGCAGGAGTCACTGCTTGACCGTGAGCAGGCCGTACAGCTTGCTGATCTTCTCCTGGCCGGCGATGAGCGGCAGCGTGTCGAACGTCAGGTTCCAGTCGGTCACCTTGCCGCTCCGGTGGCCGAAGCGCTCGATGATGCCGAAGGTGATGTCACGGCCATGGCTGCGGACCGTGCCGTACCACTCCTGGTAAGTGGCGTTCCTGGTGCGGACCGTCTGCCCTGGTTCGAGCTTGCCGGCGGGGGTGCCGTCCTGGCCGGCCTCGAACTTGCCGACCAGCTTGCTGATGTAGGCGAGCTTGGCGGATCGGGTGCGCAGCGTGCGCTCGCCGAGCCCGATGCCTGACAGCGGCGCCGTGCCGACGCCGTCCACCAGCGCCTCGGCGTTCTTGCCGTTCCAGGCGGCGGCGCGGGCGAGCAGGTCCTTGGTCAGCCGGCTCACGCGCATCGCTTCGCCGGTGGCGCGTTCGCCGGAGTCGGTGATGCCGCCGAACATGTCCTCCAGGCGCAGCTCCGCGGGGGCGATCGGGTTGAACCAGGTGAACCTGTCGTAGTAGCGCCGTCCCTGCACCACGTCGCCGTCCTTGTTCAGCACGACGCGGTAGACGGCGGGGTAGTCGATGGTGTGACCGTGCACCACGATCCGGTTGTCGGCACCGTACATGACCGTGTTGCCGCCGATGGCGATGCGGGTCGGACGCATGTTGAAGGACGGGACGAGCGTCAGGCTGTTGGAGATCGACTTCTTGATGTTTTCCCTGCCCTGGACGATCGGGCCGGCCGCCTCCCAGAGGGTGGCGTCCTGCGACCAGAGCTTCTCGTACGCCGCCACCCGCGCGTCGAAGCCGTCCTCGGTACGCATGGCGCCGAAGGTGGTCTGCCGTCCGATGAAGGTACTGGCCTGCGCGGTCATCCGCCCCTCGATCTGCGGGGGCGCCGGTTCCTGGGCTTGAGCCGGAGTGGCCATGACACCGCTAGTGAGAGCACCGGCCACAAGGGCGAGGCTGAGGTTTCGCTTCACGTTCATGACCATCATTCAGCCCTGCATCGCCCATACCTGTCGATTACCTACCAAGTAGGCGGATTTCGCCCAGCGCATGGAGGTGGCCCGCTGCGGGCGGAGCGCGCCCGCTCACCCCACGAGATGACGCCTGGCGGGTGCGGATCCCGGCAGGCGGGGCCGGCTGCGGAGGTGCTCGTCGAGTGCCAGCGCCCGGTGCAGGGCGGGCAGGGCGGCGGCGGGGTCACCCGCTCGGGCGTGCGCCTGGCTGAGGTGGCGGTAGGCCAGGCACTGGACGTCGGCGGCGCCGAGGCGTTCCGCGGCGAACACGGCGGTCTGCCAGACCTGGACGCGCTCGCGCACGTGGCCGCGGCGCCGGAGCATCTCGTCCATCGACCAGGCGATCCGCCAGGCGTCCTCGTTGCGGTCCTGGTCGGCGGTCCAGCGCAGGAGGGACAGCAGGCAGTCGTGTTCCGCGTCGAACCACTCCAGGGCGTCCTGCTCGGTCGTCAGCGGGGTGAGGTCGACGCCGTGGGCGGGTGGGTTCAGGGGGATCGGGCGGCTGTGCGGAGCCAGGGTGAGCCGGCCGCGGTGGGCCGTGTGCAGGTAGTGGTCGATCAGCCGGCTCAGCGCGGTGGCCGAGGAGGCGGGGTCGGCCTGCTCGATCGCGTACAGGCGGGTCAGGTTGTGCAGGTGGTAGCGGCCCGGCCGGTGCTGGGTCACCAGGTGCGCGGCCTCCAGCAGGCGCATGAGGGTACGGGTGCGGGCGGCGGGGACGGCGGCCAGCGAGGCCGCCGCGGCGAGGCCGACGTCGGGCACCGGTGCCGGGCCGAGGGCCAGGAACAAGCGCTTGGCGTCCTCGGCGAGGGTCAGGCAGGAGGCGTCGAGGGCAGCGCGCAGGCTGGAAGTGATCTCGCGGTGCACGCGGGAGGCGGCGGCGTCGTGCGGGCCGGGGGCGTCGTGCCCGCCGGGGGCGGCGCCGTGCGGGCCGGGGGTCGCCTCGCCGGGGGCTGGTGTGTTCAGGCGGGTGGTGGTGGTGGTGCGTGGTGCGGAGGTGAGGGCGTCCGGGGGCAGGTGGGGCCGGGCCGCGACGAGGGCCAGCGTCAGTGGCAGGCCGGCGCAGTGGCGCAGGAGGTCACGGACCGCGTGGGGACGGGTGGCGCCGACGGTGCGGACGAGCAGCCGCGACGCCTCCTGCTCGCTCAGCCCTTCCAGCGGCAGCACCCGCCCGGCAACCGTCCCGTCCGGAGACCGGCGGCTGGTGACCAGGACGGCGCTGGAGGCGGTGCCGGGCAGCAGCGGCTCCACCTGCTCGACGGAGGCGGCGTCGTCGACCAGGACGAGCATGCGGCGCCCGGCCGTCATGCGGCGGTACAGCGCGGCCTGGGCCTCGGGTGCGGAGGGCAGGGTGCGGGGGTCGGCGCCGAGCGCGGCCAGGAAGCCGCGCACCGCGTCCTCTGCCGTCACGGGCGGGGTCACGGGGTCGGAGCCGCGCAGGTTGACGTGGAGCTGCCCGTCCGGGAAGAGACCGGCGTTGCGGTGGGCCCAGTGCAGGGCCAGCGACGTCTTGCCGGCGCCGCCGGTCCCGACGATCACGACCACCGCCGCGGCGCCGTCCGGCGACGGGGTTCGGCCGAGCCCGCCCAGCTCCGTGCCGTCCGGCGACAGCACCTCGTCGAGCCGGCTCAGCTCCGCCTCCCGCCCCTCGAACGGCTGCCCGCACACCGCCGGCAACTGCCTGGGCACCACAGCCGACGACACAGCGGGCGACACGGCGGGCGACACGGCAGGGGCTTCCGGTTCAAGGGGCGGCGGGGCGGTGTGCGCCTGCTCGAACCACATGTGCGTCCCCAATGCGACCTCTTGCCCTGATCGTCCGCGCCGATGAAAGATCGACTGTAGCCGCTCACACACGACTCAAGCGGACGAATCAGGCAAGTGGGCCCAGGGACCGCGACCCGCCCCTCAGCCGTCGCGCTCGAAGACCGGCAGGCGGCGGCCGTCGTCCAGGTCCCGCCAGGCGAGCCGGACACGCTGGTCACAGCGCCACTCGGTGTCCCCGATCAGGTGCGTCAGCAGCACCGGCCCCTCGTCGAGCCTGACCCTGGCCACCACGTACGGCACCGGCCACCCCGGTGACGGCGGCCGGTGCACCACGGTGAAGGAGTCGACGGCGCCGAGCCCGGCCGACTCGTGCCAGGCCAGGTCGGTGCCACCGCAGCCGGTGCACAGGGCGCGCGGGTAGTGCTGGAGGTGGCCGCAGCCCGTACAGGACTGGAGGAGCAGCCGGCTCTCGCGGGTGGCCGCCCACCAGGGCGCGGTGAGGTCGTCGCTCATCGGTCGGCTCCCAGCAGCACGGTGGCGTGGGTGGAGAGGATCCCGCCGACGCCGTGTGCGAGCGCGACCTCCACCCCGGGGACCTGGCGCGGCCCGCACTCCCCGCGCACCTGCCGGACCGCCTCCACCAGCAGGAGCAGGCCGTACATGCCGGGGTGGCAGTACGACAGCCCGCCGCCCGTCGTGTTGAACGGCAGCCGCCGGGACCGGACGAGGTCGCCCGCCTCGCCCGGCCCGCAGAACCCGAGCCCTTCGAGGGTGAGCAGGACGGTGATGGTGAAGGAGTCGTAGAGCTGGGCCACGTCCACGTCGCGCGGCCCGAGCCCCGCGCGGGCGAAGGCGCGCCGCCCCGCCGCGATGGTGCCGGTGCGCAGCAGGTCCGCCGGGGCGGCCATGCCGTCGTGGGTGGTGGACTCACCGTACCCGAGCACGACGACGGGGTCCTGGCGCAGGTCGCGGGCGCGTTCAAGGGTGGTGAGGACGAGGGCGGCGCCGCCGTCGGTGACCAGGCAGCAGTCCAGGGCGGTGAGCGGGCTGGAGATCATCGGCTGGGCGAGCACCTGCTCCACGGTGAGCGGGCCCGCCCGGTGGCGGTAGGCCTTGGGGTTCAGCAGCGCCCACTCGCGGGCGGCGACCGCCACCTCGGCCAAGTCCTCGCGGCGGGCCCCGCGCTCGTGCAGGTACCGCTGGGCGGCCATCGCGTAGTACGACACCGGGTACAGCGGCCCGTACGGCGCCTCGAACTCGGCCTGCGGCGTGTGCGGCTCGACCACGCCCGCCAGCGAGCGCGACCGGGCGCTGCGCTGGTCGGAGCCGTAGCTGATCAGCACCGTGGTGCACTGGCCCGCCTCGATGGCCTGGACGGCGCGCGCCACGTACATCTCGAAGGCCGACCCGCCGGCGAACGTGGAGTCCGTCCAGGCGGGCTGGATGCCCAGGTACTCGGCGACCTGCGCGGCCGAGAAGCGCGAGGCCCCGGCCGTGGCCAGGCCGTCGATCGCGCCGAGCGGGAGCCCGGCGTCCCGCAGCGCCCCGGTGATGGCCTGGGCCTGCAGGTGCAGGATGGACTTGCCGGTGACCCCGAGGTCGGACTCGGCGGCACCCACGATGGCGACGCTCATCCCGGCCGCACCTCCGCCCCGGCGGGCGCGACCGCCACCCTGCCGTCCTCGACCACCTCGACCTGCTGCTCGACGGTGATCAGCCCGCCGTCGTGGCCGGTGACGCGCCCGGTGCAGCGGACGGTCTCCCCCGCGAACACCATGCTCCTGAACCGGAAGCGCAACCGGACGACGCGGGCTCGCGGGCCCAGCCAGTTCTGGAGCTGCTCGGCCAGCAGCGCGCCGAAGAGCTGGCCGTCCACCACCGGCCGGTCCAGGCCCTCGGGGGCGTAGTGCAGCCGGTGCCAGTCCCAGGTGGCGCCCGCGTAGGCGATCATGTCGGGCAGCTCGATGCGGCGCAGCAGCGGCGGGATCAGCGTGCCGGGATCCATATCAGCGTCTCCTCGTTGACCGCCAGCAGGTCGCCGTGCTGGTTGCGGTAGGTGGCGCGGGAGGTCACGAAGAGCTTGCCCGCCTTCTCCTGTACGTCCTGGACGCGCCAGGTGGCCGTGATGACGTCGCCGGGGCGTACCGGCTGGTGGAACTCGTAGGCGTTGCCGCCGCGCACCAGCCGGGCGCCGGGCACGTCCAGGTGCCAGGAGTGGCCGGCGGAGCCGTCGGCGTCCCTGGGCAGCCCGGTGTACTGGTTGGTCTCGCAGATCAGCGTGGGCGGGGCGACGACGCCGTCGTAGCCGTGCTCGCGGGCGTAGGCGTCGTCGGTGTAGAGCGGGTTGTCGTCGCCGACCGCCTGCGCGAAGTAACGCAGCGCGGCGCGGCCCAGCTCCTCCGGCGCGGTGTACGACACCTCCCGGCCGACCATCGCCTTGAGCTCGTCGATATTCACGGGAACACCGCCGTCGGGACGACCTCGATGAGGAACTCCGGGCGCAGCAGGGCCGAGCAGACCACCGAGGTGCGGGCGTGGGCGCCGGGGAAGCGGCGTTCGCGTAACCCGTCCAGCTCGTGGTAGCGGGGCAGGGCGGCGGGCGTGACGTACTCGACGAGCCGCACCACCGCCTCGCCCGCCAGCCCGGCCTCGCGCAGCACCGCCTCGATGGCGGTGTAGACGTGGTCGGCCTGCGCGAGCAGGTCGCCGCCGGACACCGCCTGCTGCGTGACCGGGTCGAGCGCGCCGAAACCCGACATGAACAGCGTGTCGCCGGCCGCGACGCCCGGCTGGTAGGTGAGCGTGTCGTAGCGGGTCCAGCCGGGGTTGACGCCGCGCAGGGGGTGCAGGGAGGCGAGCGCGTCGAGCGACACCATCGCCCCCTCGGCCACCGGGTGGTCGACGAGGATGCCGGCCGCGCCGGGGTAGCCGCCCTCGCCGCCGCCGAGCAGTTCCTTGCGGGGCCGGCCGCAGCGGGGGTAGTCGGCGCGGGTGGCGGTCGCGGTGTAGTCGGTGGTGCGGACCAGGGCGTGCAGGCCGGTGCCCGCCGCCTCCAGCAGGCGGGCGGCTGTTTCGAGGCAGGAGCGGTACTGGTCGCGGAAGGGCGCTGTCAGGTCGGCGGGCAGGGTGGTCGGGAGGTGGACGATGTCGCCGGCGATCGTGACGACGCCTGCGGGGGTGGGGATGCGGTGGCCGCCGCCGGGGTGGGCGGTGACCTCGACGGCGACGCGGTCGTGCGGGGCGATCAGCCGCTCGACCGGCACCCTGGACACGGTGACCGCGCCGAATCCCGCCGCTTCGGCGACGCTGCCCGGGGTGACGTATTCGACCACGTGCACCACGTCGTCGCCGCTCAGCCCGTTCCGTGCGAGCACCGACGCGGCCCGCGCGTAGGCCTCGGCCGCCGTGGGGGCGGGCAGCGCGGGCAGCCGTACGGTGCCATGCGCGACGGACACGCCCACCGGCGCGCCGTCCTCTTGCCGGTCGTTCATCGAACCTCCCGTCCGGCCGCGAGCCCGGCCATCAACGTCGTCACCCCGGGCAGCTCCTGCAGCCGCAGCAACCGCTCGACCACCGCGACGGGCAGCCCACCGGCCAGCGCCTTGCGCCGGGCCAACTCGTCGATCCCCGGATCACCGGGCCCGCCCGAGCTGCGCGGCACCTGCGCGACCGCCCCTCCGCCGTCCGCGTACCGCACCCGCAGCCGCCCCGGCTGGTCGGCCGCGACGCCGGGAAAGGCGACCACCTCGTGCGTGATCCGCGCCGCCAGCGCCGCCACCTCCGGCCGGTCCACCCGCTCGTAGGTGCGCACGCCCACCTCGCCGTCGAGCAGCATCGCCGCCACACTCCACGCAAGACTGAACTTCGCCTCGTACGGCGTGCGCGGCCGCTCCTTGCCCGGCCCGCAGACGATGGCCGCCGCGTCGGGATGCACCTCGGCCACGACGCTCTCGACGTCCTGCGGGGAGGGGACGGTCGCGGCGGCGTCGAGGGCGGCGTGCAGGAGCTGGCAGGCGGGATACGGCTTGATCGTGATCCGGGTGACCTCCCACACCTCGCCGAGCCCGGCCGCCGGCCGCAGCCCCGCCTCGCCGAGCAGCGCCCCGTACAGCCCGTGCTCGCCTTCCAGCACCGTGCCGGGGCCGGTGGCGCCTGCCCTGGCCAGGCGGGCGGCGAGGATCCCTGAGTGCGCGGCCAGCCCGGGGTGCAGCCGTTTGGTGTCGGCGCCGGTGCTGAGGAACTCCAGCAGCCCGCCCGCCTGGCTGCCCGCGATGCCGAGCGCGTCGACCGCCTGCGGCGGCGTCAGCCCGTACAGGCGGGCGGCGACGAGGGCGGCGGCGAGGACGCCGCACACGGAGGTGGCGTGCAGCCCGCGCGCGTGAAAGCCGTGCGGCACGGCGGCGCCCAGCCGGCAGATCGTCTCGTATCCGGCCAGCGCCGCCACCAGCACCTCCTCGCCGGTGGCGGCGGTCTCCTCGCCCACCGCGAACGCGGCCGCCAGCACCGGCGCGGTCGCGTGGACGAGGCCGCCCGCGTGGGTGTCGTCGAAGTCGAGCGCGTGCACGAGGGTGCCGTTGGCCAGCGCCGCCGCCGGGGCGCCGACGCGGTGCCGGGTTCCGATGACGGTCGCCTGCGGTGGGCCGCCAAGGCCCAGCGCCACCTCCACGGCGGGCGCCGCGTGCGGGGCTCCGGCGATGGCGCAGCCGAACCCGTCGATCAGGTGCCGCCTCGCCGCCGCCACGGCCGGCTCGGGGACCGCGTCCAGGGTGAGGCCGAGCGCCCAGGACGCGAGCCTGGCGGCCTGGGTCGGGGCAGCACTGCCCGGGGAGGCACTGCTCGGGGCCGTCATGGGCTGTCCCCGAAGGCGCCCGCCGCGCGCAGCTCCGCGAAGCGTTCCGCCGGGTAGCCGAGCAGCCCCCGCACGACCTCCTCCGTGTGCTCCCCCCGTCCCGGCGCCCGCCGGTGCTCGGCGGGCTCCTGCCCCACCCGCACCGGCGAGGCGAGCTGCCGCACCGTCCCGTACCGGGGATGGGCGGTCTCCACGACCAGTTCCCTGGCGGCGGTGTGCGGCTCGCGCAGAGCCTGGTGCACGTCGTTGACCGGCCCGCAGGGGATGCCGACCGCCCGCAGCTCGGCCAGCCACCCCGCCACGTCCCTGCCGCGGAAGATCGCGGCCAGCCGGGGCAGCAGGTCCCCGGCGTGCAGGCGGCGCG
Source organism: Nonomuraea sp. PA05 (assembly GCF_008086045.1). Classification (GTDB taxonomy): domain Bacteria; phylum Actinomycetota; class Actinomycetes; order Streptosporangiales; family Streptosporangiaceae; genus Nonomuraea; species Nonomuraea monospora. Next base: position 79,720 of record NZ_VSEY01000013.1, read on the forward strand.
TGGCGAAGGTGGCGTAGCGGGGATCGGCGGCGAAGCCGGCGCCGGGCGACTCCCGGTCGAGGATGGCCGCCAGCCGCTGCCAGAACTTCTCCTTGGCGCACCCCACGACCAGCCACCCGTCGGCGGCCTCGAAGCTCTGGAACGGCACCAGCGACGGATGGGCCGAGGACGCGGTGCGCGCCGGGACGTAGGAGGTGTTCAGCGCCCACGTCCCGACGTAGGTGAGCATGCCGATGGCGGTGTCGTACAGGGACAGGTCGCAGTCCATGCCGGTGCCGTCGCGGCGGGCGGCGTGCACCCCGGCCAGCAGCGCGATGGCGGCGACGAGCCCGCCGGAGTAGTCGACCAGGGACAGCCCCGACTTGGCGGGCGGCCCCGACGGCTCGCCGGTCAGGTCCATCCAGCCGGCCAGGCCCTGGAGGATGTAGTCGTAGCCGGGCTCGGCCGCGCGCGGCCCGGTCATGCCGAAGCCGGTCAGCGAGCAGCACACGACGCGCGGGTTGAGGTGCTTGAGGTCGGCGTAGCGCAGCCGCATCTTGGCGGGCACGTCGCCGCGCAGGTTGGAGTAGACGGCGTCGCCGTGCCGGACGAGGTCCTCGAAGACCGCGCGGCCGGCCGGGACGGACAGGTCCAGCGAGATGGATCTCTTGTTGCGGTTGAAGGTCTCGAAGAACAACGAGTCCTCCTCATCCGCGTAAGGAGGGACATAGCGGCCGACGTCGCCGCCGGCGCGCGGGTCCTCGATCTTGATGATCTCGGCGCCGAGGTCGGCCAGGTGCACGCTGCCGAACGGTCCGGCGCCGTACTGCTCCAGGCTGACGACTCTGACGTCCTCCAGCGGTCTCATAACTGTCCGATCAGCTCGATGATGCGGGCCTGGTTCCGGCGGATCTGCCCGGGCGTGTTGCCGTGCACGGCCGGGGTGAGCTTGACCGTGTCGGCCAGCCCTTCGTAGCGGGCCAGCCGCCCGGCCACCTGGTCGGGCGTGCCCGCCAGGACCAGCGGGTCGATCATGTGGTCCGGCACGCCGGGCCGCTCGCCGGCGCGGAAGGCGGCGACGGCGGCGGCGTGCTCGGCGGCCAGGTCGTGGAAGGCGAAGAAGTCCCGGTAGGTGGCGACGCCGGCGTAGAAGGCGAGCGTGCCGGCGGCGCGGCGGCGGGCGGCGGCCGGGTCGGGGTCGAGGGAGCAGCAGGCGGAGACGACCACGTCGAACTCCTTCCTGTCGCGGCCGTCCAGGCCCGCGCTCAGGTTCGGCAGGACGCGTTCGCGCAGGTAGGCGGGCGAGCACAGCTCGTGGGAGAGCCAGCCGTCGCCGATGCGGCCGGCCAGCCTGGTGAGCTGCGGCCCGACGGCGGCCAGGTAGATGGGGACGCGGGTGCGGACCGGCTCGTAGGGCCGCCGGAAGCCGGGGGCGTGCAGGCGCTGGCACTCCCCCTCGTACGCCATCGGCCCGCCGGCGACGACGGCGCGGATCACCTCGACGGTCTCGCGCAGCCGGGTGAGCGGCCGGTCCCAGGCCACGTTGTGCCAGTCCTCGTTGAGCCGCCGGGTGCCGGTGCCCAGGCCGAGGACGAGCCGGCCGCCGGTCAGCTCGTCCAGGTCGAGCGCCTCCAGCGCGGTCACCAGGGGGCTGCGGGTGAAGGCGAGCGTGACGGCGGTGCCGACGCCCGCGCGGGTCAGCGCGCCGGCGACGGCGGCGGCGCTGACGGTGGCGCTGCGGTGCAGCTCGGGCACCCAGACGACCTCGGCGCCTGCCTGCTCGGCGGCCCGGGCGGCGGCGGCCAGCTCCGCCAGCGTCTCCCCCCACGGGCCGTAGGTGATCCTCACGACTCGGGCCGGTCAAGTGGCTCGGGCCGGTCAAGTGGCTCGGGCCGGTCGAGCGAGGGCCGGTCGGGCGAGGGCCGGTCGGGCGAGGGCCGGTCGAGCGAGGGCCGGTCGAGGGGGGCGAGCCGGTCGAGCACGGCCTGCTCCTCCCACACCTCGCCGTACTTGGCCTGGATGTCGTACAGGCTGGCCTCGTGCGAGGCGGGCGTGCGGTCGCCCACGGCCTGGCGCACCACGATCGGCACGAAGCCGTGCTGGACGGCGTCCACGGCGCTGGCCCGCACGCAGCCGCTGGTGGACACGCCCGCGATGACCAGGGTGTCCACGCGCAGCGCGGTGAGGGTGGAGGCGAGGGTGGTGCCGAAGAACGCGCTGGCGTACTGCTTGACGACGACCACCTCGCCCTCCTGCGGCGCGACCTCGGGCATGAGCCGCCCGGCGGGGCCGTGCAGGTCGCGCAGCGGCGTCGCCTTGCGGTAGAACAGGCCGCCGTCGAGCCCGCCGGGGGTGTGCGCGACGCGGGTGTGCAGGACGGGCACGCCCGCCCGGCGGGCCGCCGCCAGCACGCGCGCGGCCGAGCGCAGGCAGTCGCGCGAGCCCACGTAGAGGCCGCCGTCCGGCTCGAAGTAGGCGGCCATGAGGTCCACGAGGATCAGCGCGGGCCGCTCGCCGAACGGCAGGACGCCGTCGTAGGGGTCGGCGTGGGGGCCGGCTTGGGGGTCGGTGTGGGGGTCGGTGTGGGGGCCGGCTTGGGGGCCGGTGTGGGGGTCGGCGCGCATGTCAGATGATCCCCTTCTCGCGCAGCGCGGCCCGCTCCTCCTCCGGCAGGCCGAGCAGCCCGCCGTAGACCTCGTCGTTGTGCTGGCCCAGGGCGGGCCCGGCGGTGCGGACCGCGCCGGGGGTGTCCGACAGCTTCGGCACGACGTTCTGCATGGCCAGCTCGCCGAACTCGGGGTGCGGCACCCGCACGATGGCCTCGCGGGCGGCGAAGTGCGGGTCGGCGAACATGTCCTTGGCCGTGTAGATGCGCCCGGCGGGGACGCCGCCCTCGTGCAGCGTGCGCAGCAGGTCCTCGGCGGGCAGCTTCGCCGTCCAGGCGGCGACGAGCGCGTCCAGCTCCGCCATGTGCTCGCCGCGCGCGCCGTGGGTGGCGTAGCGGGGGTCGGCGGCCAGCTCGGGGCGGTCCATGACGCGGGCCAGGCGGGCGAAGACGCTGTCCTGGTTGGCGGCGATGAGGACGGCCTCGCCGTCGGCGGTCGGGTACACGTTGCTGGGCGAGACGTTCGGCAGCACGGGGCCGGTGCGTTCGCGCTGGTAGGAGGCCTGCTGCCATTCGGGCAGCAACGACTCCATCATGGCCAGCACGGCCTCGTAGATGGCCGAGTCGACGACCTGGCCCCGGCCGCTGCGCTCGCGCTGGTGCAGCGCGACCAGGGTGCCGACGCAGGCGTGCGTGGCGGCCAGGGAGTCGCCGAGCGAGATCCCGGCCCGCGACGGCGGCCTGTCGGGGTCGCCGGTGACGTGGCGGATGCCGCCCATCGCCTCGCCGATCGACCCGTATCCGGCGCGCGGCGCGTACGGGCCTGTCTGCCCGAAGCCGGTCACCCGCGTGATCACCAGCCGCGGGTTGATCGCGTGCAGTTCCTCCGGCGACATGCCCCAGCGTTCCAGGGTGCCTGGCCGGAAGTTCTCCAGCAGCACGTCCGCCCCGGCCAGCAGGCGTTTGACCAGGTCCTGGCCTTCCGGGGTGCGCAGGTCGCAGGTGACGGACTTCTTGTTGCGCGCCACCACCGGCCACCACAGCGACCGCCCGTACGGCTTCTCCCTGCCCCACTGGCGCATCGGGTCGCCGCGCCCCGGGTCCTCCACCTTGATCACCTCGGCGCCGAAGTCGCCGAGCAGTTGCCCGCAGAACGGGCCGGCCAGGAGCTGGCCGAGTTCGACGACGCGCACGTCGTCCAGGGGCAGCGCGCCCATCTCCACTCCCTCAGCGGTGCAGGTACGAGCCCGACGGCTCGCCCGCGGTCTTGCCCTCGTGGAAGGCCACCCGGCCGCCGACGACCGTGGTCACCGGCCAGCCGGTCACCCGGACGCCCTCGAACGGGCAGTGGTCCTGCCCCGACAGCAGCAGGTCGGTGCTGACGGTCCTGCTCAGCTCCGGGTCCAGGACGGTGAGGTCGGCGTCGAAGCCGACCCCGAGGCCGCCCTTGCGGCCCCACAGGTTGAAGGCGCGGGCGGGGTTGGCGGCGGCGACCTCGGCGATCCTGGTCAGCGGCAGCCCGCGCCGCAGGTGCCCTTCGGAGAACAGCACGGGGTACAGCAGCGCCGTGCCGCCGAACCCGGGCCGCGCCGGCCACAGGTCCTCGCCCTTGTGCTCCTCCATGCAGCAGGCGTGGTCGGAGGCCACCCAGTCGATCCGCCCGTCCGCGACGCCCGCCCACAGCGCCTCGTTGTGCTCGCGGGTGCGGATGGGCGGGTTGACCTTGCCGCCCAGGCCGCCGCGCGCGTCCAGGTCGTCGTGGTCCAGGCACAGGTGGTGCAGGGTGGTCTCGCGCCTGGCCGGGGTGCGAGCGGCCGCCTCCAGCGCCTCGGCGCTCGACAGGTGCAGCAGGTTGACCTCGACGCCGGTGTGCCCGACGAGCACGGCCGCCTCGGCGATGGCGAGCTGCTCGGTCAGCGGCGGGCGGGCCTGGGCGTAGGCGCGCAGGTTCTGGGGGCCGCCGCCGGCGCGGACGCGGTCGATGAAGACGCGCATCAGCTCCGACTGCTCGCAGTGCAGGCTCAGCGACAGCCGCCGGCCGGGGTGGGCGGCCTGCGTCCCGGCCAGCTTCTCCATGATCAGGTACAGGTGGCCGAGGTCGTACTCGTCGCTCATGGTGAACGCCCGCGCGTCGCGGCTGTTGGCCGCCAGGTCGAAGCCCTTGTAGAACATGTAGTACTTGAACGAGGTGACGCCGTGCTCGGCGACCAGGGCGGGGATCTCGTCGATCTGGCCGGAGGTCATCGGCGCCAGGTGGAAGCCGTAGTCGGTCCAGGCGCGCCCGGCGACCGCGGCCAGCACCTCGGGCAGGATCACGCCGTACGGGCCGGTCTTGCCGAGGTAGTGCTGCCCGGTCCTGAAGTAGGACAGCACCGTCGTGGCCCCGCCGACCAGGGAGGAGCGCGTCTCCTCGAACGCGTCCACCCCCAGGTCGCGGTAGATGCCCAGGTGGAAGTGGGCGTCCACCGCGCCGGGTAACACGATCTTCCCGGTGGCGTCCAGCACCTCCTCGCCGCCGTCGAGGTCCTCGCCGATGGCGGCGATCCGGCCACCGCGCACGGCCAGGTCGGCGCGGACCTCGCCGTGGTACGGCAGGACCAGGGTTCCGCCCTTGACGAGCAGGTCGTATCGCATCATGGTGTCCCTTCCGCGGCGGTGTGGCCCATCCGGGCCGAAAGTTGGCGGGTGGTCTCCAGCAGCGCCGCCGCGCACCGCTTCTCCTGGGCGCGGAAACGCTCCAGCGGCCCGCACACGCTGATCACCCCGGCCGGCCGCCCGTGGTGGTCGAGCACGGGCGCGGCGACGGACGCGGAGCCCGGCTGCCGCTCGGCCTGCGAGCGGGCGTAGCCGCGCCGCCGCACGGCCGCCAGCTCCCTGCGCAGCGCGGCCTCCTCGACGGGCGTGCGCTCGGTCAGGCGGGTCAGCGGCTGCGTGGCGAAGTAGTCGTCGATCTCCTCTTCCGCCAGGTACGCCAGGAACGCCCGCGACGACGCGCCCGCGTGCAGCGGGTACGGCACGCCCAGCGTCACCGCCATGATCACCTCCCGGCTGGGGGTGGCCTGGTCGACGTAGACGCGCGCGTACCCGGTGCGGATCGACAGCGTGGCCGTCTCCGACAGCGCCGTGGACAGCGCGACCAGCTCCGGCGCGGCCAGCCTGCGCAGGTCCAGCCGGTCGAGGTAGGCCAGCCCGAGCCGCATCGCGGTCAGGCCGAGCGAGTAGCGCCTGCTCTGCTCGTCCAGGTCGATCAGGCCGCGCAGCCGCAGCGACGCCAGGATCCGGTGCACCGCCGCCTTCGACAGCTCCAGCCGCTCGGCGATCTCGGTCACGCCGAGGGTGCGCGCGGCCGGGTCGGCGAACAGCACCAGCACGTCGGCCGCGCGCTCGACGGTCGCGACGGTCTGGCTGGCACCGTCCGCGCCGCGGCGCCGGGGGCGCTCGGTCGTCGGCATGAAAGTCCCTACTCCTCGGCGGCTTCCTGACGTACAGTTTGGAACAGCTTTCCTCGTATTGGAACACCCCAGAAGGATGTCGTCGCGTGGAAGTTCCGTGGGAGGCGCTGGCCGGAGCCGAGGTGTTCGACCTGGCCCAGCCGATGCGCACCGGCATGCCCCAGTCGCCCAACCATGTGCCGTTCCGGATGCTGCTGGAGCGCCGCCACGGCGACATGGTGCGCGCCGACGGCGGGTCCGCCGCCAACGAGGTGATCGTCACAGGCGGCCACGTGGGCACCCACGTCGACGCGCTGGCCCACGTCTCACAGGAGGGCAGGCTGCACGGCGGGCTCCAGGCGGCGTCGGTGCAGGGCCACCACGGGTTCACGGAGCTGGGCATCGACGCCTTCGACCCGTACGTGGGCCGCGCCGTGCTGCTCGACGTGGCCGCCGCGCACGGCGTCCAAGCGCTGCCGCCCGGCTACGAGATCACCCCCGCCGACCTGGACAGGGCCGCCGACGGGCTGACGGTGCGGCCCGGCGAGGCGCTGCTGATCGGCACCGGCTGGTCACGGCACTGGGCGGAGCGCGAGCTGTTCACCGGCCAGTCCGGCGGCGCGCCAGGCCCCGGCGCCGCCGCCGGCCGCTGGCTGGCCGAGCGGCACCCGCGCCTGGTCGGCGGCGAGAGCATCGCCTTCGAGCACATCCCCGCCGGGCGCGGCCACGCCACCCTGCCGGTGCACCGGATCCTCCTGGTCGAGGCCGGGATCAACATCGTGGAGACGATGCGCCTGTGGCCGCTGCTGGACGCCGGCCACCGCGAGGTCCTGCTCATCGTCAACCCGCTGCCGCTGGTCGGCGCGACGGGCGCGCCCGTCAGGCCGCTCGCCGTGACCGTACGCCGACAGGTGTAGCGCGAGTGCCGACCCCGGGCTGATTCGTCGCGCCCCGCGCCGCCCGCATGCTGATCACATGAAGGTGATGCCCGCCAGGGGTGCGCGCAAGGTGTGGGTCATGCTGGCCGCCGCGGTGGTGTCCGGCGCCGTGCTCGTGACCCCGTACGCCGGGCTGGACATCGCCGGCAACAGGCTCGACATGCGCGGCGGCGCGCACTACGCGCTGCTGGTGGCGCACGTCTTCACCGCGCTGGTCGCGCTCGTGCTGGGCCCGCTGCAGTTCATTGCGGCCGTACGGGCGCGGCGCCGCCTCCACCGCACGATCGGGCGCTGCTACCTGCTGGCCGGGGTGCTGCCCTCCGCGCTGGCCGGGATCCCGGTGGCGCTGCTGTCGGGCCGCCTCGTCACGCAGGCCGGCCTGACCATCCCCGCCGTGTTGTGGCTGGTCACCGGCGCTCTGGCCTACCGGGCGGCGCTCCGCCGCGACTTCGCCCGGCACCGGGAGTGGATGATCCGCAACTACGCGCTGACGTTCCTGGCCGTCACCTCACGGATCGTGGTGCCGCTCATGCTGGTGGCACAGCTCCCCTTCGGCGTGACAGCGGCCTCCATCGCCGACCGCGTCACCGGCCTGATCCCGGCCGGCCAGGTGCTCGGCTGGGTCGTCAACCTCGCCGTCACGGAGGCCCTGATCAGGCGGTCGCGACGCGCGTAGCGCTACGCCTGTGAGGAAACGGCCGTTGCGTACAATGCGGATCATGGATCCGACCTCCTCGTCCGCCCGTGGCCGCAACAAGCGCGGCCAGGGCGAACGGCTGCGCCGCGACATCATCGACGCCACGCTGCGGATGCTGGACGAGCTGCGCGACGACGAGGCGCTGTCACTACGCGCCGTCGCCCGCGAGGTGGGCATCGCCGCCACCTCGGTCTACATCCACTTCGCCGACCGCGACGCGCTGGTCTTCGCCGCCCTGGAGCAGTGCACCCGCGACCTGCTGCACGACCTGGAGGCCGCCGAGACCGGCGGGGACGACTCGGTGGCCCGGCTGCGGGCGCGCCTGCTGTACCTCGGCTCGTGGGTGCGCGACCACGCCGGGCTGTACAAGGTGCTGCACGAGAGCACCATCAACCAGCGCATGCACCTGGCGTTCAAGGAGGAGCTGGCCGTGCGGACCACCGCCGCCGTGCGGCGCTGCATGGACGAGGGGCTCGCCCCGGCCGGGGACGCCGCCGAGGTCGCGCTCGACCTGCGGGCGGCGGTGCACGGCGCGGTGTCGATGCGGGTCAACGAGCCCGCGCTGGCGCTGCCGCCGCTGGACGAGCAGGTCGATCGGTTCCTGGTCAAGCTCGTCGGCGTACGCGCCGCGCCCGCCTAGCGGCACCCAGGCCCGTTCAGGAGCGCCGCGCCCGTACAGAAGCCTCGGGCCCCCATGACGTCCCGGTTGCCGAGCATGGCGAGGTCCTCGACCGGGGTGACGAACATGCGAGGCTCACTGAACACTTGCATCGCTTCCAATACATTTGTATAGAATCCTGATCGTGCGACCAATCTCCGAAGAGGACCTGACCACCCGGGCCCGCATCCGCGACGCCGCCATGACGCTCTTCGCCGAGCAGGGGGTCAAGGCCACCACCGTCCGCGGCATCGCGGAAGCCGCCAAGGTCTCCCCCGGCCTGGTGCAACACCACTTCGGCACCAAGGAGGCCCTCCGGCTGGCCTGCGACGAGTACGTCCTGACCTACATCCGCGCCCAGGTCGCCGCCGGCGTCACCGACCGCAACCTGAGCAACCCCGAGTTCGTCGACAGCGTGCACCGCACCGCACCGCCCCTGATGAAGTACCTCGGCCGCGCCCTCGTGGAGGGCTCACCCGCCGCCGCCGCCATGTTCGACGACCTCGTCACCGTCACCGAGGAACACCTCTCCAGCGACGACCCCGCCGCCGGGACCGACCACCGCGCCCGCGCCACCGTCCTGACCGCGATGAAACTCGGCCTCACCGTGCTGCACGAGCACGTCTCCCGCGCCCTCGGCACCGACCTCTACGGCCGGCAGGGCGCACTGCGCGTCGGCAAGGCCCAGCTCGACCTGATCAGACCCGAGTTCCTCGGCCGCGAGCTGTTCGAGCAGGCGCGAACCGGCCTGGAGAAGTACGAAGGACAACAATGAACGCCGCAGTGCACGCCCACGGCCTGATCAAGACGTTCGGCAGGACCCGCGCCCTCGACGGGCTCGACCTCACCGTCGACACCGGCGAGGTCCACGGTTTCCTCGGCCCCAACGGCGCGGGCAAGACCACCACGATCCGCATCCTGCTGGGCCAGATGCGCGCCGACGGCGGCCGGACGGAACTGCTCGGCGGCGACCCCTGGCGCGACGCCACCGAGCTGCACCGGCGGCTCGCCTACGTGCCCGGCGACGTCACCCTGTGGCCGTCGCTGACCGGCGGCGAGGTCATCGACCTGCTGGGCAGGGTACGCGGCGGCCTCGACCCCGAACGCCGCGCCGAACTGCTCGAACGCTTCGAGCTCGACCCGCGCAAGAAGTGCCGCACCTACTCCAAGGGCAACCGGCAGAAGGTCGCGCTGGTCGCCGCGTTCGCCTCGGACGTGGAGCTGCTGATCCTGGACGAGCCCACCTCCGGCCTCGACCCCCTCATGGAGGCCGTCTTCAACGACTGCGTCCTGAAGGAGAAGCGCGACGGCCGCACCGTGCTGCTGTCCAGCCACATCCTGTCGGAGGTGGAGACGCTGTGCGACCGCGTCAGCATCATCCGCGCCGGACGCACCGTCGAGACCGGCACCCTCGCCGACCTGCGCCACCTCACCCGCACCTCCGTCACTGCCGAGCTGGCGGGGCCCGCACCCGGCCTGGCCACCCTGCCCGGCGTGCACGACCTGACCCTCGACGGCGCCCGCGCGCACTTCCAGGTGGACGGCGACGCCCTCACCGCCGTGCTGGCCGAGCTGGCCGGGGCGGGCGTGCGCACGCTCACGACCCGCCCGCCCACCCTCGAAGAGCTGTTCCTGCGGCACTACGAGAGAGCCACCCGATGACCCTCCCGCGGCACGACGAGGGGGCCGCCCGATGACCGGCACCCTGGCGCTGGTCCGGCTGATCCTGCGCCGCGACCGCGTGCTGCTGCCGGTGTGGATCGCGATCACCGCGCTGCTCCCCGCCGGCATCGCCGCCGCCACCACCGACCTGTACGCCGACCAGGCCGCCCGCGACGCATTCTCCGCCGCCTCCATGAGCAACCCCGCCCAGCTCGCCACCCGCGGCGCCATCTACGCCACCGGCGTCGGCGGCCTGACCGCCTGGACGCTCGGCTCGTCCCTCGCCCTGATCGGCGGCCTGGTCAGCATCCTGCTGGTGACCCGGCACACCCGCGCCGAAGAGGAGACCGGGCGGCGCGAACTGCTCACCTCGGGCGTCGTCGGCCGCCACGCCCCGCTCACCGCCGCGCTCACCGTCGTCCTGGCCGCCAACCTGCTGCTGGGCCTGCTGTCGGTGCCCGGCCTGGTCGCCACAGGCCTGCCCGCCGGCTCCTCCCTGCTGTTCGGGCTGTCCACCGCCGCCGGCGGCTGGGCGTTCACCGCGGTGGCCGCGCTCACCGCACAGCTCACCGCCTCGTCCGGCACAGCGCGCGGCCTGGCCGTCGCCGCCGGCGGGCTCCTGTTCGCGCTGCGGGCGCTGGCCGACACCACCGGCGAGCCCGCCCTGGCATGGCTGACGCCGTTCGGCTGGGTCCGCCTGACCAGGCCGTACGCCGGCGACCACTGGTGGGTGCTGAGCCTGGCCGCGGCCTTCACCACCGCCCTCGTCGCAGCCGCCTACGCCCTGTCCACCCGCCGCGACCTCGCGGGCGGCCTCCTCCCCACCCGCCCAGGACCCGCCGCCGGCGGCCCCTCAGGCGCGTTCGGGCTGGCCGGACGGCTGCACCGCACCACCCTCACCGGCTTCGCCATCGGCTTCGGCCTGCTCGGCGCGCTGCTCGGCGTCTCGGCCCGCGGCCTGGACACCCAGCTCGGCACGCCGCAGCTCCAGGAGCTGGCCGCGACCGTCGGCGGACCGGGCGCCCGCGTCTCGGAGGTGTTCTTCACCTTCGTCATGTACGTCCTCAGCCAGCTCGTAGCCGGAGCCGCGCTGGTCTCCGCCCTGCGCGCCCGGGGCGAGGAGGCGGCAGGCCGGGCCGAGCTGCTGCTGTCCACCCCGGTCAGCCGGCTGCGCTGGGCGCTGAGCCACCTCGCCTTCGCCACCGGCGGCCCCGTGCTGCTGCTGGGCGTGCTCGGCGCGGCGGCCGGGCTCACCAGCGGGGACGTCCCAGGGGTCACCGTCGCGACGCTGGCGTACCTGCCGGCGGTGTGGACCGTGGCCGGGATCGCGACGCTGCTGTTCGGGGTGCTGCCCCGGCTGGCGGCGGCGGTGAGCTGGACGGCGCTCGGGCTGTTCCTGGCCGTGGATCTGCTGGCGGAGTTCGAGCTGGCCGATGGGGTGGTGCTGACGCTGTCGCCGTTCGTGCACGTGCCCGCGCTGCTGCTGGACGGGCCCCGGTCGCCGGTGATGCCACTGGTGGGGCTGACCGTGCTGGCGGCAGGCCTGGCAGCGGCCGGGCTGGCGTCGCTGCGCCGCCGCGATCTGGCACCCACAGCCTGAACGGACCCCTTCGCCGGAATACCGCGTGACCTGCCGCTGTTCACGCCACCAAGTTCAAACTTAAACTTCTGACGAAGGGAATTTCCGATGGCCATCGCCTTCATGCTCATCATGAGCCTCATCGTGGGCGGCTTCCTCACCGGCGCCATGATCGCCATCGTGCTGAACGGCATCCGAGACCACCAGTGGCCCGTCCTATGGCGGCGACGCGTGGTCTACCGCGGCTTCATCCCCCGCTGAACACCCATAACCTTGATCCATGGTGCGCTTCGCGATCGGCCTGCCCAACGTCGGCGAGTTCGGCGACCCGACCCTCCTCACCGAACTCGCCGTCACCGCCGAAGAACACGGCTGGGACGGCGTCTACCTCTGGGACCACCTCCTCTACCACGACCCCGGCTGGCCCGTCGCCAACCCCACCGTCACCCTGTCCGCCATCGCCGCCCGCACCCACCGCGTCCGCCTGGGCATCCTCATGACGGCACTCCCACGACGCCGCACCCAGACCGTCGCCAAGGAGACCGCCAGCCTCGACCGGCTCTCCGGCGGCCGGCTCGTCTTCGGCGCCGGCCTCGGATCCATGGACACCGAATACACCGACTTCGACGAGAACCCCGACCTCAAGGTCCGCGCCGCCAAACTCGACCGCGGCCTCGACGACCTCACCCGGCTGTGGCAGGAGCTCCCGCCAACGCCCGTCCAGCACCCCCGCATCCCCATCTGGATCCCCGGCCGCTGGCCCACCCGCGCCGGGTTCCGCCGAGCCGCCCGCTGGGACGGCGCCATGCCCACCTTCCACGACTACGGCCAGGACCGCCCCGTCCCACCGGACGAGTTCGCCCGCGTCGTCGACTTCCTCGGCGAACAGCGCGGCACCCTCGACGGCTACGACATCGCCCTCGAAGGACGCGCCGCCGACGGCTTCGTCGACGCCTACACCGCAGCCGGCATGACGTGGTGGATCGAGGCCATGGGCTGGTGGCGCGGCGGCGTAAACGACGCCCGAGCCACCATCACCGCCGGCCCACCCCACTAAGCACACAACCCGGGACATACCCCTCCACCAGCCAAAACTACAGAGCGCGGCATCCCCCGCACCGGCCCCCGCCACCTATAAGGTGCCACGCGGGCCGCACACGACAAGGGGATGCCGATGCTCGACCACACCACCACCACAGGCACACCGCAAACCGACCCCCACACCCTCGACCTCGACCTCGCCGCAGCGGGCGTCGTCGGCGTCATCATCACCTGGGCCGACAACAACGGCATCCCCCGCTCACGCACCGTCCCCATCGAACAACTCACCGCCGCCACCCAACGCGGCCTCGGCATCACCCCGCTCTTCGCCGTCTTCGACTCCCACGACACCATCACCTTCGACCACCCACCACTCGGCACCCCCTCCGGCGACATCCGCCTGTTCCCCGTCACCGACCGCATCGTCCAGCTCGCCGGACAACCCGCCTTCGCCTGGGCCCCCGGCCGCCAGGTCGCCGCCGACGGCTCCCCCTGGCCCTACGACCAGCGCACCGCACTCGAACGCCAAGTCGCCCAGGCCGCCGAGATCGGCATCCAGCTACGCGCCGGATACGAAATCGAGTTCCACCTCAGCGCGGCCGGCGACACCGACGACGACCCCCACCCCATCTACGACGGCCCCTCCTACGGCCCCACCAAAATGCTCGCCGTCGACGCCTTCGCCGAACAACTCCTCAGCGACCTCGTCCGCAACGGCATCCCCATCGGCCAGCTCCACGGCGAATACGGCCCCGGCCAGTACGAACTCAACATCGCCCCCACCGACCCCGTCACCGCCGCCGACCGCCAGCTCCTCACCCGCCAGACCATCCACGCCGCCGCCCGCGCCCACGGACTACGCGCCGCCTTCGCCCCGCTCGTCACCTCCGGACACGTCGGCAACGGCTGGCACCTGCACACCTCACCCTCCCGCGCCGGCACCAACCTCCTGTCCGGCGGCGACGGCCCCGCCGGCCTCACCCCCGAAGGCGCCGCCTACCTCGCCGGGCTCCTGCGCGACCTGCCCGCCATCGTCGCCATCACCGCACCCAGCCTCTCCTCCCTGCAACGCCTGCGACCCGGCTACTGGTCAGGCGCCTACACCTGCTGGGGCGTGGAGAACCGCGAAGCCGCGCTCCGCCTCGTCCCGTCCACCCCACTGCTCGGCCCGCAACACGCCAACGTCGAGCTCAAGCCCTCCGACGCCGCCGCCAACCCCTACCTCGCCCTCACCGCCGTCATCGCGGCCGGCCTGGCCGGCATCGAGGACGGCCTCACCCTGCCCGCCCCCGTCCAGGAGGACCCGGCCACCTGGAGCGACCAGCGGCGCGCCCAGCACGGCGTCCACCGGCTGCCCACCACCGTCGAACAGCAACTCGACGCACTCCAGGGCAACCCCCGCATCCGCGCCGCGCTCGGCGACGAGATCGTCGGCGCCTTCCGCGCCGTACGCACCTCCGACGCCAACCGCGCCGCCGACCTCGACCCCGCCGACGTCATCCGCGCCTACCGCTGGCTCTACTGACCACTCCCGCTTACGCCACCGGCTCGCACGACTACTGGTCAGGCGCCTACGTACGCCCACCGCCGGCTCCACCGACCCTTCACCCCTTGCGCCCCACCGCGCACACCGCACTGACCACGCCCGACGACGCCTGCGGCGGCCCCGGCCGCCACAGCGGCGTCGGCACCACACCGGGAGGCACCAGCTCCAGCCCCTCGAAGAACCTGCCGGACGGCAACGCCTTCACGAATCGCCGCACCAACCCCGCGCCTTTACATTGTAGATTCACTGCTGGAGCAGGTCGAGCACCGCGTTGACGGCCGGGGTGGCGGTGCGGATGAGGGCGTGCGTGGTCCTGGTGATCTCAACAGTGGCGATGGCCCGCAGCACCACCCCCTCGGGGACGCCGACCACGGTGGCGACCAGCTCGGGGACGAGGCCCGCGCCCAGCCCTTCCCGCACCATGCGCAGCACGAGCGCGTAGTCGTCGGCCGTGTGGACGACGTTCGGCCGGAAGCCCGCCAGGGCGCAGGCCCGGTCGAGCATCTCGTGGTCGCTGGTCCCCTCGGAGCCCGCGATCCAGGGCGCTTCGCGCAGCGCGCGGAGGTCGATCTCGCCGGCCGCCGCCGGATGGCCGGCGGGCAGCGCCATCAGCATCGGCTCGACGCCGAGGAACCGGCGCGTGACCCCGGCCGGCGGCTCCTGCGGGATCAGGCTGTAGGTGAACGCGACCGCCACGTCGCACGTGCCCGCGCGCAGCGCCTCGACCGCTTCGCGCGGTTCCAGCTCGTGCACGATCACGTGCAGGCCGGGATGGCGGGCTCTGGCCGTGGCGATGGCGGGCAGCAGCCGGGCGACGGCCGCCGTGGCGAAACAGGCCACGCTGACCGGCCCTCGCGGCGTCGAGGCCGAGCGGAGATCCTGCTCGGCGGCGTCCAGTGCGTTCAGGACGACGCGCGCGTGCCCGACGAGCCGCCGCCCCTCGGCGGTCAGCCGGACCCGCCGCCCCGCCCGCTCGAACAGCGGCACCCCGGCCTCCCGCTCCAGGGCGGCGAGCTGCTGCGAGACGGCGGACGACGTCAGGCCGCACACCTCGGCGACGGCCGTCATCGTGCCGTGCTCGGCGAACTCGCGCAGCAGGCGCAGCCGGACCGGATCCAACATCAAGCACATCTTATAGATCAGTGCAGAAATACTAAGTGGACGTTGCCGTTCGGTCCGGTCGAAACTGTCGGTCCACCCACTGATGAGGAGAGCGACATGCTGACCGTTGTAGAGGTGCCGCAGTGGCGGGGATCGTTGTCGCCCACCGCCCCCCGGCTGGCCGAAGGGGCCGCCCGGCTGGCGGCGATGGTGCCGGGGGCGTCCGCGCACGTGCGGGTCGGGACCGGTGACACCCTCGCGGAGACGGCCGCCCGGGTACGGGAAGCACTCCCCCGTGACGGGTTCGTCGTCACGGTCGGCGGTGACTGCGGCGTCGAGCTGGAGCCGGTCACGGCCGCGCTGCGCCGGCGCGGCGACCGGCTGCACGTCGCCTGGTTCGACGCCCACGGCGACATGAACACCCCGGAGTCCTCGCCCTCGGGCGCCTTCCACGGCATGATCCTGCGCACGCTGCAGGGCGAGGGCCCCGACGATCTCGTCCGCTCCCCCGTTCTGCGCCCCGGCCAGATCGCGCTGGCGGGCACCCGCGCGCTGGACCCGGCCGAGGCCGACCACATCGAGCGGGCCGGGATCGGCGGCCTGGACTCCATCGGCCCTGACGCGGTCGTCTACGTGCACGTGGACCTCGACGTGCTGGACGGGATCACCTCGGTCGGCTACCCCGAGCCGGACGGCCTGTCCGCTGAGGCTCTCGCCGAGGCCGTCGAGGGGCTCGCCGCCCGGCACGAGATCGCCGGGCTGGGCATCACCGAGTACGCGCCCGCCGATCCGCGCGACGAGAAGCTGCTGCGGAAACTGGTCCCCCGGCTGGTCGAGGCGTGCACCGCCTGAAGGTGCCCACCCTTGTTGGCCAACAACCGTTGACACCGATGCGGAGGCGGTGGTTAAGTTGTGCCAACAAGCGTTGACCTGAAGGGAAGGCGTCATGGCCGAGGTGATCATCGTAGGGGCAGGCCCCACCGGGCTGCTGCTCGCGGGGGACCTGGCGGAGTCGGGCATCGAGGTCACGGTCCTGGAGCGCCGTGACGGCAAGGTGTCCAACCTGTCCCGCGCGTTCGGCGTGCACGCCCGCACCCTGGAGCAGCTCGACGCCCGCGGGCTGGCCGACCGGCTGGTGCCCATGGGCGCCGCGCTGAGCAAGGTGCGGCTGTTCGAGCGGGTGGAGGTGGACCTGGGCACGCTGACCAGCCGCTTCCCGTTCCTGCTGATCACTCCGCAGTACAACGTGGAGCACCTGCTGCTGGAGCGGGCGCTGAAGGCGGGCGTGGAGATTGTCTACGACGCCGAGGTGCTCGGCCTGACCCAGGACGCCACCGGCGTCACTGTCACCACCCCGGCCGGCGAGCGCCGCGCCGCCTACGTGGTGGGCGCCGACGGCTACCACAGCGCGGTGCGCCAGGCCGTCGGCCAGCCCTTCGCCGGCAAGTCCGTGCTGAAGTCCATCATGCTCGCCGACGTGAAGGTGGCCGAGCAGCCGGCCGAGATGCTGACCGTCAACGGGGTGGGCGACGCGTTCGCGTTCGTCGCCCCGTTCGGCGACGGCTACTACCGGGTCTTCGCCTGGGACCGCCGCCACTCCGTGCCCGACGACGCGCCGCTCGACCTGGACGAGGTGCGCGAGGTCACCCGGCACGCCCTGGGCACCGACTTCGGCATGCACGACCCCCGCTGGCTCTCGCGCTTCCACAGCGACGAGCGGCAGGTGCCCGAGTACCGGACGGGCCGGGTCTTCCTCGCCGGGGACGCCGCCCACGTGCACTCCCCCGCCGGCGGCCAGGGCATGAACACCGGGCTGCAGGACGCCGCCAACCTGAGCTGGAAACTCGCCGCGGTGCTGCGCGGCGCGCCCGAGGCGCTGCTCGACACCTACCAGGCCGAACGCCACCCGGTCGGCCGGTCGGTGCTGCGCAGCAGCGGCGCCCTCATCAGGGCCGCCATGATCGAGTCGGCCGCCGGGCGCGCCATCCGCGGCTTCGCCGCCCGCCAGGCGCTGTCCATCCCCAAGATCCACAAGAAGATCACCGGACAGCTCACCGGCATCGGCTATCACTACCCGGCGCCCGAGCACGCCCACGAGCTGGTCGGCACCCGCGCCGGCGACCTCCCGCTCGCCGGCGGCGACCGCCTGTACGAGGCGCTGCGCGAGCGCCGCTTCGTCCTGGTCGGCGACGCCGACGTCACCGGCTGGCAGGACCGGGTCCGGGTGGAGCCGCCCGCTGAGCCCGGCGGCCCCCTGGTGCTGGTCCGCCCCGACGGGTACGTGGGCTGGGCGGGCACCGGCACCGCCGATCTCCACCGCGCCCTGACCGAGCTCGCCGGCCCGCCGGTGATCCGCTAGCCGGGCGGCACAGGGGTAGTGTTCGCATGAGGAGGGTCCGGAGGCGTGGCCGCGACCGATCACCTGCTCAAGGTGAGGTGAGTGAGCCATGGCTTACATGTCGAACCTTCTGACGCACGACCGCTGGGCCGTCGTCCGCGTCACCGGCACCGCCGACGACCGGCGGATGCCGGCGCTGCGCGCCCAGCTCGACCAGGCCGTGGACAGGCATCCGCGGGTGGCCGTGGACCTGTCCGGCTGCCGGCTGACGGGCACCCGCTGGATGAGCGTCCTGCTCGGGGCCGGGCGGCGCGCCCACGACCGCGGCCACCTGTTCGCCGTCGTCAGCCCTCCGCCGCACGCGGCGCGCCTGTGCCTGCCGGTGCTCGCCAGGGGCGGGCGGCTGCTGCTGTGCGAGCACACGGAGCAGTTGCCGAGGCTGGAGCGACCCCACTAAAAGGACGAGTACCAATAAATCGGCGGGAACCCGTCGAGTCCGTACGACGTCCAACCAGAGCTAGCGCCCGCGCCGGGCATCCACGCCACCGACTTGGCGGTGCCGGCGCCGTAGTCAGACGTGTTCGCCTACGACCAACGACGCGAGTCAGCCCTTTTCGTACGCCGCCGTGGCGATCGCCGCCATGCGCCGGGGAGGACTCCCGTCCCCGATCCGTTCCCACCGACACCCGTGGAGGACCAGGTGACGCCCATGCAGCCGGACGAAAAACGTCCCCGCCACAGGCGGATCCCGCAACATCTCCTGAAGATCGCCACCATCGCGATCGTCGCGGGCAGCGGCCTCGCGGTGACCGTTTCGGCCTCCGCCGCCACCCCGGCCCCGTCCCCGACCGAAACCCCCACCACCACGCCGACCGCACCGACCACCACGCCGATCCCCACGACCACGCCGACCGCGACGCCGATCCCCATCGAGCAGCTGCCGCCCATCAACCCGCTGGCGTTCATCGGCACGATGCACGGCGAGTTCGCGGTCGCCACCAAGGACGGGTGCGGCACCGTCACGCTGATCACCCAGACCGGGCAGGTGACCGCGCTGACGGTCGACTCCATCACGGTGCGCAGCCAGGACGGGTTCGAGCAGGCGTACACGATCGAGGACGCCACCCGTCAGCCCCGGGTACGGCTCCGCGACGGCGAGGAACGGCAGATCGCGCAGGACAGCTGGGTGTCGGTGACGGCCACCACGGACGGGCAGACGGCCAGGGCGGTCTACATCCTCGACCTGTCGCAGCCCATCCGGCTCTACCCGCGGAACAAGAGCGAGTGGCGGCGCGCCAAGCAGTGGTGGGGGATCGTGCCGAACTGGCAGACCCCGGCGCCGTGCCCCACCCCGACCCAGACGGTCACGCCGACCGACGTCCCCACCGAGCCGCCGACCTCGGCGCCGACGGAAACACCGACAGAAACGCCTACGGAAACGCCGACCGAGACGCCAACCGAGACACCGACAGAGACGCCAACGGAAACCCCGACGGAGACGCCGACCGAAACTCCGACCGAAACTCCCACCGAGGAGCCGACGGAGACCCCGACGCCGGCCTCCTGACCTGATCCGTGCGCTCGTGCAGTTGATCGGCGCATGTCACCCGGGCGGCCACCCTCACCCGAGCCCGCTCAGAGCGCCCGCAACTCGGCGACCGCCTCCTCCAGCGTGGGCCGCAGCTCCAGCACCCGGTCGAGCCCGCGCTGCCGGAACACCGCCCTCATCAGATCCCCGGTCGCGCACACCAGCGCCAGCCCGCCCAACTCGAGCGCGTGCCGGTGGGTGGCGAGCAGCACGGTCAGCCCGTACGAGTCGGCCGAGGTGAGCGCGCCGAGGTCGATCGCCACCCGGGGCAGCGCCCTGGCCAGGGCGGACTGGAGCAGGGGGCAGGTGTCCATGTCGAGCTCGCCGCTGACGGTGACCACGGTGACGTGGGAGTCGAGCTCGGTCTCGGTGATCCGCAGGCGTTCCGTCATGGGGCGCCTCGCTGGAGGCATGGGCCGCCTCGCTGGTGGGCCTCCGTCAACCAGGTGATCATCGTGACGACTCTATCCGGATCCCGGCCGGTCGCCGTCCGCGGTTGGCGTACACGCTGCCGTTTCTTGACGACGCCCGCGCGCGGTCACCATGAGGTCACTGTGAGATCACGGCGCGGTGAGATCATGGCGCGGTCAGCGCCGCGTCGAGGTCGGCCCCGTGCCGCTCCAGCCACGCCTCGCGCCGCTTGATCCGGTCGCCGATGCCGTCCTGCCACATGCGCGCCCACCCGCCGCCCAGTTCCTCGGCGTTCTGCCGCATCAGGACCCACGACCGCCGCGTCCGCATGACGGCCACCTCCACCACCCGTGACCGGTCCACTTCCGACATTCCGTACGCGTCGGCGAGGATCCTGCACCGGCGCGGCACGTCCACCTCCCGCAGCAGCGGGTCGGCGTCGGCGGGGTCGCCGAGCGGCGCCCAGTACAGCATCGCGTTGCACAGCTCGTCGGCCCTGGTGACGGGCTTGGCGAGGTCGAAGTCGATCAGCGCCGCCGCCTGCCCGTCGCGGAAGACGATGTTGTCCGGCGTGTAGTCCATGTGGCCCACCAGCTCCGCCGGGTACGGCGGCGGGGGCGGCGTGCCCGGCGGCTCCGTCACGCCGATGCCCGGCCGCACCCCGTCCGGCACGGCGAAGCCCGCGACGGCCTCGTGGTAGGCGCGCACGAGCCGCCCCACCGAGGCGAGCCGCCCCTCGTCGGCGATCCACGGCGGGCGCGGCCGTCCGGCGACCTCGCCGGGCAGGAAGCTGAGCACCTCCCGCCCGGCCGCGTCCACGCCGAGGAACCGCGGAGCGCCGTCGAATCCCGCCTGCTCCAGGTGCCGCAGCAGCGCGTGCACGAGCGGCGCGTTCGGGCCGACCGGGCGGCGGACGGTGTCGCCGACGCGCACGACGCCTTCGGTGACGTCCCCGCCGGCCAGCGGGATCTCGGCGTGGGGCTCGGACGGCTCGGCGTAAGTGATCGCGTTCATCGCACCTCAGAGGACGGTCGGGGAGCCCCCATGATCGCATGCGACGGGGGTGAGCAGCGGCCGCTTGGCCGTCCGGCCGTCGCCCGAGGAACGCCCGCGCAGCCGCCGCCCGATCCACGGCCCCGCGAACGTCGCCACCCACCGCGCCTCGGTCGCCGCCGCCCGCCAGACGCCCGGCGCGGGAAGCAGCGGCAGCGGCGCCATCCACGTGTCGTCGCTGCCCGGCACCTCCAGCGCGTGCGCCACCGCGGCCGCGAACCTGGCGTGCCCCGCCGGGCTGGCGTGGAGCCGGTCACTGCTCCACATGCGCGCATCGGTGATGTACGTCAGCGGGAAGGTGTCCACCAGGGTGACCCCGTGGCGGGCGGCGGCCTTCCTGATGCGCTCGTTGACGTCCAGGACGCGCGGAACCAGCCGCCGGGCCAGCGGCGCGATCTTGCCGATGTCCGGGAACGTCACGGTGACCACGTGCGCGCCCGCCCCCACCAGGGCGGCGAACATCTCCTCCAGCACCCCGGCCACCCGCGCGGCGTCGAAGCCGGGGCGGATCACGTCGTTCATGCCGGCCATGACCGTCGCCAGGTCGGGCCGCAGCGCCAGCGCGGCGGGGAGCTGCTCGTCGCGGATCTGCTCGGCGTTCCTGCCGCGCACGGCGAGGTTGGCGAACAGCAGGTCCGGCTCGGCGCGGGCCAGGTGCTCGGCGAGCCGGTCGGCCCAGCCGCGGTGGCCCAGGACGTCGTCGCCGTCGCCGAGCCCCTCCGTCTGGCTGTCGCCGAGGGCGACGTACCTCGTGTACCTCATCGCACCCTCCTTTTCGCGCGTTCCTCCAGCGTCCGCGCGGTCTCCAGGCACCAGTCACGCATCTCCCGCTCCAACCGGCAACCGGCCAGGCAGGACAGGTAGGGGCCGACCCGCTCGCCCGCGCGCAGGAACTCCTCCTCGTCGAGGTCGCCGCGCAGCCGCCGCAGGGTCTGCTCGAAGAAGGCCAGTCTGGCGGCGGCCTCCTCGGCGCGTTCCCGTAGCTGGGCGATCAGCGGGGCCGCGTCCACCAGGTCGGCGGCGTGCACCTTGACGGCAAGGTCGTCGCGCAGCAGCAACGGCTTGGCGGGGGTGGCGGCGAAGGCGGCCAGCTCGTCCAGGCCGGCCTGGGTGACCTTGAACACCCGCTTGTTCGGCCGGCCCCGCTGGACGACCTCGCGCCCCGCGACCAGGCCGTCGGCCTCCAGTTTCGTCAGCTCGGCGTAGAGCTGCTGAGGGGCGGCGTACCAGAAGTTGGAGACGCCGACGTCGAAGATCTTGGTGAGCTGGTAGCCGCTGTACTCGCCGTCGAGCAGGGCGGCCAGCACGGCGTGCCGGAGAGCCACTTCGCTAGTCATCTCCATTACTACTCATGTCGATGACTATAAGCTCCTTGCGCCGGTCGCTGCAAGGGCGACGCCTTTACGTTGTAGATCACTGAAAAGTCACCGGTCGGAAGTCGTACGTCATCCGCTCCCCTCGCCTCCGACGTAGAAGAGGCATACCGAAGCGAGGAGATCCGAGATGCGCACCACTCGTACGACGATGCGGCCCAAGCCGGCACGCCCGCGTCCGAACCTGGATCTGCGGACGCCGTCCGGGCGCCGGCTCCCATACTGAGCCGCCCGCCTCCGGACCACGGAGGCGGGCACACCGTCAATCGGGGCGAGCGGCCGCGATCACGCGCGTCAGCGACTCGTGCAGCCGCTGCAGCTCCTCCAGGCTCATGCCGAGCCGCGCCACGATGGCGGGCGGGATCTTCTCCGCCTGCGCCCGCAACGCGCGCCCCTCAGGGGTGAGAGTCACCGCCAGGGCACGCTCATCCTTGCTGCTGCGCTCGCGCCGGATGTAGCCGAGCACCTCCAGCCGCTTGAGCAGGGGCGACATGGTGCCGGGGTCGAGCTGGAGCAGCTCCCCCAGCTCCTTGACCGACAGCGGCTCCCGCTCCCACAACGCCAGCATCGCCAGGTACTGGGGATGCGTCAGCCCCATGGGCTGCAACAGCGGCCGGTAGAGCGCGATCACGCTGCGCGAGGCGACGCTGAGGGCGAAGCACACCTGCCGGTCCAGCGCGAGCAGATCTGTCGTCTCCGTCACAGCCTCCATCGGCGCGCACCTCCGTCGTTCCCTGGTAGTTTACTTGGTGTACAAACCATTAGGGCACAAACAGATTTTCGGCGGGTTGGAGGACTCCCGTGTTTCACCGCAAGCCGCTGGAGGAGCGCATCGCCGAGCGCCAGGCCAAGTTGCCGCCCCTGAAGGAGGGCAAGCACTTCGAGCACGGCCCGGCCAAGTTCGTGTTCGTGTCGCTGCTCGTGGCCGTGGCGCTCATGCACGTCGTCGGGCTGGCCGTCGTCATGCACTTCTACTCCTGACGGGACGGCCCGCCCCGCGCTCAGCGGCGGCGGCAGATCATCATCTCGGTCGTCGGGCTCTCCCGCAGCAGCCGGACGAGCCGCCGTTCCAGCGGGTAGAGCAGCGAACCCGCCATGCCACCGGTCCGCTCGCTCAACGTGACCGCGCGCAGCAGGCCGCCCCACAGCTTGCGCCAGACGGGGTTCGCGTCGACCTGGGCGTTCATCAGGACGAGCATCGGCATCCGGCGCATGACGTCGAAACCCGCCTCGTCCAGAGCGTGCGTGATCCACGGCAGCGTGTGGTTGACCTGGTGGTCGCCCCGTTGCTCGGGCCGCTGCAGGAAGTTCTCCGACAGGACGAAGATCCCGCCAGGACGCAGCGCCGCCGCCACCGAGTGCAGCGCCGCCCGGTAACGGGCGTCGTCGGTGATGTGGAAGAGCATGTCCATGGCCGAGACCGCGTCGAACGAGCCGGGCTCCAGCACGTCACCGGGCTCGGCGATGTCCACCTCATGGAACTCCACGCCGGGGAAGCGCCCGCGCAGCCGCTCCACCGCCGCCGCCGTGAGGTCGCAGCCGACGATCGACTTGACGCCCAGCCCCTGCCAGCGGCGCACGTAGAAGCCCGTGCCCGAGCCGATGTCGAGCACGCGCGCGTCCGGCAGGTGCAGCGGGATCGTGGCGGCCTCGCGGTCGAAGACCTCCGCGCGCACGCGGTACATCCAGGTGTTGAACGCCCGGCCGAGCGCCGCGTAGCCGACCCCGCTCTCGGTCCAGTCGGACTGCAGGCGGCGCTCCCAGAAGCCTTTCAGCTCACCATGCGTCTTCATCCGGCCAGGCTAACCGTCACGGCCGCACGACGCCCGCAGGTCAGGCGATCTCGACGTGATCCAGCTCGGCCCAGCGGTTGTGGTACTGCAGGCGCAGCGTGTTCCAGCCGCGGGTCAGCGGCAGCGACGCCGTCACCTGCCGCCAGACGTCCCAGCCGTGGTGGAGGTAGTCGAGGGTGAAGCGGGTGGAGCCGTTCACCGTGACGGCGTGCTGCGCGTCGCCGTAGCCGGCGGCGTAGGTGACGTGCGCGGTGAAGCGGCCGGTCCGCGGCGCGTAGACGCGCAGGTCCACGAAGCTGTCCGGGTGGTCGAGGCCCGCCACGACCGTGCCCTGCGAGGCGCCCACGGCCCCCGGGCGCACCCGCGCGTGGTTGACCCGCCCCGCCTCGGCCTCGTAGCGGACGCGAGGGGCCGCGCGGCCGTCCGCCTCGGGCGGGGCGTCCAGGGTGCGGGTGCCGCGGAAGGTCTCGCCGGTGATGCGGTAGCCGTGCGCGGCCTCCGCGCCGGTGTGGGCCGGGCCGACGTCGAGGGTGTCCGTGGTCGTCCAGGCGCCGTCGGACTGCTGGCCGACCGTGTAGCCGAACTCGTTGAAGTCCCACTCGGACGAGACGAACGCGGTGGCGACGGTCAGCGAGCCGCGGCCCGCGGTCAGGGACGGCGGGAGGTCGAGGTGCTGGTCCGCCCACCCGGCGGCGCCGTCGGGCAGCGGCTCCCAGTGGCCGGCTGAGACGCCGTTCACGGTGATGGCGGCGCGTTGCCTGGAGACCTGGGCGTCGAGGCGGCGGATCAGCCGGACGGGGCCGCCGGCCGGGTCGATCCTCATCGTGAAGCTGCTCGAACCGCCTGGGCCGAAGGCCCGGCCGTCGTCGGTGCGGGTGTTCCTGCCGCTCGTCCAGGCGACCGCGGTGATCGTGGACGCGATCGCGACGGCGACCAGCGCCGCCACCAGCAGCAGCAGGGGCGTCCTGCGCCGCTTCGGGGCGGGCCCTGCGACCGGCCCCGCGACCGGCCCCGCGTCGCCCGCCGTCCCCGCCTCACCCGCCGCGGTGGCGGGCATGCGGGCCAGCCGTACCCGCTCCCAAGCCCTCTCCCAGGCAGGCAGCCGCTCCTCGGGCACCTGGCAGGCGCGCAGGAAGGCCACCATCACCGCCTTGCGCGGAAAGCGCCGCCCCGCCAGCATGTCGGCGCACGTGGCGCGCGGCAGCCGGGTGCCGCCCGCCCGGTCGGCGCGCGCCTGCAACTCGCGCAGCGACACGTCCGCCCGCGCGAACTGCTCGGCCAGCAACGCCACCAGCTCCGCATGGCTGTGCACCGTCTCCGGCGCGGGCCCGCCCTCCTGCCCCGCCGCCGGCGGCCGCGTGTTCGTCGGCCCCGCGCTCGCCGGCCCCGCGCTCGCCGGCCCCGCGCTCGCCGGCCCCGTGTTCGCCGGCCCCTCGGACCCTGGCCCGCTCCTGACCCCACCCACGCCGGAAAGTATACGAACCATTACGCACCGCGTCCGGGTCTGGCCGCGAACTGTCCGAGTCCGGCGCTCTCCCGGACCACCTCGGACGAGTCCGCACGGGTCCGTCCGCCTCCCTGTTGGACACCCCGCCGGCCCCGTTCAACTGGGACAGCGCCGCCCGGGAACCCCCGGATCGCGGTCGACCCACTCGAGAAAGCAGCACCACCATGCGTGAGAACCTCCGTCAGGCCGCCACCCGCACGTCCCGTCTTCGCAGCGCGCTCGCCTCCTGCGGCGTCACGGCCGTGGCGGTCGTCGCCTCGCTGTCCCTGCCTGCCTCCGCCGCCACGCAGCACTCGGCGGCCACGGAGCTGGAGCGCGCGAGGGCGGCGTGCCCGTCCGGTTACGTGTGCATCTACCCGGACGCGTCCGCCAGCGGCGACCCTGACATGTACTTCGAGTACGGCTCTTACAACCTGGAGAACGTCTTCGGCAACCGCCTGGTCGTCAACAACCAGACGGGCGGCGCGGGCGTCCGCTTCTGCAAGTCCTACGGCGGCCAGAACTGCGGCGACCGGTACGCGCCCGGCGACTATGTCCTGAACCTGTCGCCGATCAACTCCATCATGCTGGAGCCGTAACCAGAGCCGGTCAGGCCGGGCCTTCCCCCTGAGGCCCGGCCTGACCCGTCCGCCGGGAAAGACGCCGCGGACCAGCCCCCACCTCGGCAGACAACCGCTGGTTGTGCCCGCGGGCGCGTCCGTTGTTTGAGCGCGCTCCCCTCCCCCGTGTTGGATCGGCATCCGGTTCGGTGCGATCGGGGGAGCGGGATGGCGGGCGGCGACGGTCTCGGGCGTGACTTCGGCCGGTTACAGGCGGCGTACGCGACCAGCTCCCTGGGGACGTGGCTGGCGCTGGACTCGCTGCCGCTGATCGCCGTCCTCGTGCTGGACGCGAGCGCCGCGCAGCTCTCCTGGATGGCGGCGGCGGCCGGGGCGGCCGGTGCTCTGCTGGCCGTGCCGCTGGGGCCGTTCGTGGAGTTCCGGGCGAAACGCCCGCTGATGGTGCGCGCCGACCTGGTGCGTTTCCTCGTGCTCATGAGCGTGCCGGCCGCGTACCTGCTGGGGTTGCTGAGCTACGCGCAGCTCCTGGTGGTGGCCGTGGTGGTCGCGGTGTCGGACATCGTCTTCGTCGGGGCGAGCGGCGCGCACCTGAAGGCCCTCGTCCCCGACCGGCAGCTCGTCCGGGCCAACGGCCGGTTCGAGACGATCATCTGGGTGTCCACGGCCGTCGGCCCGCCGGCCGGCGGCGCGCTCGTCGGCCTGCTCGGCCCGGTCGCCACGGTCGTACTCAACGCCGTCAGCTACGCGCTGTCCGCGCTCGGCATCCGCGCGATCGCCGCGCCCGAGCCCGCCCCGCCCGTGCGCGAGTCCGGCGGCTCCCGGATGGCGCAGGTGGCGGCGGGCTGGCGCGTCATCGCCGCCGACCGGGACCTGCGCCTGCTGTTCGCCAACACCGTGCTGGTGAACGCCCTGATCATGGCCACCGCTCCGCTGCTGCTCCACCTCATGCTGCACGACCTGGGCTTCACGCCGCTGGAGTACGGGCTCGGCTTCGGCGTCCCCTGCCTCGGCGGCATCGTGGGGGCGCGGCTGTCGCGGCCGCTGGTGCGCCGGTTCGGGGAGCGGCGGATCCTGCTCGGGTTCGGGGCGGCGCGGGCGCTCTGGCTGGTGGGGCTGGCGTTCGTCGGGCCGGGCACGGGCGGGCTCCTCGTCGTGATGGCGACCGAGATGGCGATGATCACGTGTGTGGGCGTCTTCAACCCGGTCCTGGTGACGTACCGGATGCGCAGGCCGCCTCGGGAGACGCTGGCCCGCGTGCTGACCGCCTGGACCATCACCGGCCGCGCGGTCACCGCCGCGGCCACCGCTCTGTGGGGTGTGCTGGCCGGGCTCGCCGGCGGGCGGGCGGCGATCGCCGTCGCGGGCGTCCTCCTCATCGGCACCATCGCCCTCCTGCTGCCGTTGACAGGTTCTCAAAAAGTGTCAATGTGACGGACATGGCGGTGGACGAGCGGGAGCGCGAACAGGCGATCCTCGACGCCGCGGCCGGTCTGCTGCTGCGGCTCGGCTACGACAAGCTGACCATGAGGGACGTCGCCGAGGCGGCGGACCTGCACCGGGGCCTGCTCTATCTGCGCTTCAAGTCCAAGGACCAGCTCGTCGAGGCCGTCCTGGTGCGCGAGCTGGGCCGCTACGCCGAGACGTGGCGCGGGCACCTGGAGGCCGATCCGCGGGGCGGTGACGTGGCCGGCGTCTACCGGGCGATGGTGCACGTGCTGAAGACGCTGCCGCTGGCCGCGGCGATCAGCGCGCGGGATCCGGTGGTGTTCGGCAAGTACCTGCGCAAGCCCAGCAGCCTCTTCCAGCGGCGGGCGGGCGCGTTCGGCATGCGGGAGTTCCTGCGGCTGATGCAGGAGGCGGGCACGATGCGGCGTGACGTGGACGCGCGGGCGGTGGGGTTCATCCTGGACGCGTTGACGCCCGCGCTGCGTGAGTCCTTCATCGCCGACCGGGCGCGGCCCGCCGACCCCGACCGGCCCAGCTCGGACGAGGTGCTGGCGGCTCTGGCCGACCTGCTCGATCGTGCGCTGACGCCGCCGGGCGGCGCTGACCTCGCGGCGGGGAAGGCGCTCCTGCTGGACGGGGTGGACCAGGTACGCGCCGCGCTCGGCACGGCGTCCGGCGGCACGCCCGGCCCCGCGCCCGGCCCCGCGCCCGGCCCCACATCCAGTCGTCGTGAAGGAGAGCCGTCATGACCGAGTTCGTGCTGCCTCTGGACGACGAGCGCGCCACCTTGGAGCGAGCCGGTGGTCGTGGACGGCGAGGCGGGCACCGTCACCAGACAGGCCCGTTGACCCGGCGCGAGGTGGGAGGGGCCGGTGAGCCAGGCAGGCCCCGGTGCTCTCACAGGTCGCCCCTGCGCCAGACGTCCGCCTCGGCGCGCAGGGCGTTTTCGTCCGGAGTCCCGGGACGGGCGCGGGCGAGCCATTCGCGCAGGAGGCGGGACAGGAGGGCGGCGTGTTCGGGGCGGGCGGTGCCGTGGACGGCGAAGTACGTGACGAGCGGATCGCCCGCGTCGCAGCGGGCGCACAGCAGCACCTCGCCGAGCCCCCGCACCGGGCGGCCCGACGCGTTCGTCCAGGTGCGCGGCAGGCGCAGGACGGCCAGGATCTCGCCGGTGCGGCAGCGGGGGCAGGCAGGCGCGCCGCCCGGCAGCGCCTTCACGCGTCCCCGCCGATCGCCGTGGCGCCCAGGAGCGCCTTGATGTCGCCGTAGAAGGCCGGGCCCGGCGCGACCTGGAACGGGGCCAGGTCGAGCAGCAGGTCACCGGCGTGCCGGCGGTGCAGGTGCACGTGGACGGGCGCGCGCCCCGGATGGGCGGTGAGGATGTGCTTGAACTCGCGCACGATCCGCGCGTTCAGGTGACCTTCCCGGATCGAGATGACCACGGGCGGCTCGGCGCCGGCCGTGGCGACGTCGAGCACGGCGATCTCCTCGCCGTACACGCTGATCGTCTCGTCCCGCACGTTGATCCGGCCGCGCACGGAGATCACCCGGTCCTCGGCCAGCGCCTCGCCGTACAGCGTGTACGTCTTGGGGAAGATCAGGCACTCCACGGCGGCGTCGTGGTCCTCCAGGGTGACGATCGCCCACGGGCTGCCCTGCTTGGTGACCTTGCGTTGCAGGCCGGAGACGATGCCGCTGATCCTGACGGTCCCGTCCTGGCGTCCGGAGGCGAGCAGGTCGGCGATCGTGGTATCGCGGCCGGCGTCCAGGACGCTCTCCGCGCCGTCGAGGGGATGGCTGGAGACGTACAGGCCGAGCATCTCGCGCTCGTAGGCGAGCAGGGTGGCCTTGTCCCATTCGCCGTCCGGGACGGCGATCGAGAAGGCGCCGCTCCCGGCGGCCTCGCCGAAGAGGGTGTCCTGGCCGTGGGCCTGGTTGCGTTTGACGTCGATGACGGTGTCGACGGCCTGCTCGTGCACCGCCACCAGGGCCTTGCGGTGGTGCCCGAGCCCGTCGAACGCCCCCGCCTTGGCCAGCGACTCGATGACGCGCTTGGCGCAGACGACGGACGGCACCTTGGTGAGGAAGTCGTCGAAGCTCGCGTAGCGGCCCTTGGCCTCGCGGGTGGTGACGATGGCGTCCACGACGCCGGCGCCGACGTTGCGCACGGCGCCGAGGCCGAAGCGGATGTCGGAGCCGACGGCGGTGAAGTCGAGCCTGCTGGCGTTGACGTCGGGCGGCAGCACCTTGATGCCGAGGCGGCGGCAGTCGGACAGGTAGACGGCCATCTTGTCCTTGTCGTCGCCGACGGAGGTGAGCAGCGCGGCCAGGTATTCGCAGGGGTGGTTCGCCTTGAGGTAGGCGGTCCAGTAGGAGACCAGGCCGTACCCGGCGGTGTGCGACTTGTTGAAGCCGTACCCGCTGAAGGGCACGAGCACGTCCCAGACCGCCTTGGTCGCCTCGGCGGAGAAGCCGCGTCCGCGCATGCCCGCCGAGAACCTGTCCCACTCGGCGTCCAGCACCTCCTTCTTCTTCTTGCCCATGGCGCGGCGCAGCAGGTCGGCGGCGCCGAGCGAGTAGCCGGCGAGCTGCTGGGCGATGGCCATGACCTGTTCCTGGAAGACGACCAGGTGGTAGGTGTCGCCCAGGATGGGCTCCAGCGCCTCCGCCAGCTCGGGGTGGATCGGCTCGACCCGCTGCTTGCCGGTCTTGCGCAGCGCGTAGTTGGTGTGGGCGTTCATCTCCATCGGGCCCGGCCGGTAGAGCGCGTTCACGGCCGCGATGTCGGTGAACGTGGTGGGCTGCATGAGTCTCAGCAGGACGCGCATGCCGCCGCTGTCGAGCTGGAAGACGCCGAGCGTGTCGCCGCGGGCCAGCAGCTCGTACGTCGTCGCGTCGTCGGTCGGCACCTCGAAGATGTCGATGTCGAGACCCTTGTTGGCGCGCACGTTGGCGATCGCGTCGCCGATGACGGTGAGGTTGCGCAGGCCGAGGAAGTCCATCTTCAGCAGGCCCATGTCCTCGGCCTGGGTGAACGGGAAGCCGGTGATGATCGGCCCGCCTGCCTTGGGCTTGACCAGCGGGATCACGTCGATGAGCGGCTCGCTGGACAGGATCACGCCGGCGGCGTGCACGCCGGTGCCGCGGGTCAGGCCCTCCAGGCCGGTCGCGGTGTCGATGACCCGTTCGACGTCGGGGTCCTGCTCGTACATGGCGCGCAGCTCGGCCGCCTCGCCGTGGCGGGGGTGGCCGGGGTCGTGGATGGCCGACAGGGGGATCTCCTTGCCGCCGGCCGCGGCGGGGAAGGCCTTGGTGATGCGGTCGCCCACCGCGTACGGCAGGCCGAGGACGCGGCAGGAGTCCTTGACGGCGGCCTTGGCCTTGATGGTGTTGAACGTGACGATCTGGCAGACGCGGTCGTCGCCGTACTTGCGGGTGACGTAGTCGATCATCTCGTCCCGCCGCCGGTCGTCGAAGTCGAGGTCGACGTCCGGCATGGTGACGCGTTCGGGGTTGAGGAAGCGCTCGAAGATGAGCTGGTGCTCGATCGGGTCGAGCTGGGTGATGCCGGTGCAGTACGCGACCATCGACCCGGTGGCGGAGCCGCGTCCGGGGCCGAGGCCGATGCCGTGCTCGCGGGCGTACCGGCAGATGTCGGCGACCACGAGGAAGTAGCCGGGGAAGCCCATGGCGCCGATGACCGACAGCTCGTGATCGATGCGGTCGAGCACCTCCCGGGGCGGGTCGCCGCCGTAGCGGCGGCGGGCGCCGGCGAGCGTCTCGGCGCGCAGCCAGCTCGCCTCGCTCTCGCCGTCGGGGACGGGGAAGCGCGGGGTCAGGTCGCGGTGGGCGAACACCTCGGCGTAGTCGCCGACCCGTTCGGCGATGGCGAGGGTGTTGTCGCAGGCGCCGGGCACCTCGGAGTCCCACAGGGCCCGCATCTCGCGCGCCGTCTTGACGTGGTAGCCGCTGCCGGAGAAACGGAAGCGGTCGGCGTCGGCGAGCCGCTTGCCGGTGCCGACGCACAGGAGCGCGTCGTGGGCGGCGGACTGGTCCTCGGTGACGTAGTGGGAGTCGTTGGTGGCCAGGGGCGGCAGCGCGAGCCGCTTGCCGAGTCTGAGCAGGTCGTCGCGGACGCGGCGCTCGATGGGCAGGCCGTGGTCCATCAGCTCCAGGTAGTAGTCGCCGTCGCCGAAGAGGTCGCGGTGGCGGGCGGCCGCCTCGACGGCCCGCTCGTACTGGCCGAGGCGGAGCCGGGTCTGCACCTCGCCGGACGGGCAGCCGGTGGTGGCGATGAGGCCGGCGCCGTGCTCGGCCAGCAGCTCATCGTCCATGCGCGGATATTTCTGGACGTGTCCTTCGAGCCAGGCCCTCGACTGGAGGCGGAACAGGTTCCGCAGCCCCTCCGCGCCGGCCGCCCACATCGTCAGGTGCGTGTAGAGGCCGCGCCCGGAGACGTCGCCGCCCTCGCCGGTGTCGTCGTTCGAGCGGCGCAGGGCGAGGTTGTCGCTGTAGTAGACCGGTGCGCGGTGGTGCCGGGAGGTGGGCGCGACGTACGCCTCGATGCCGATGACCGGCTTGACGCCGGCCTTGGTCGCGGACCGGTAGAACTCATACGCCCCGTGCACGTTGCCGTGGTCGCTCATCGCCACCGCGGGCATGCCCTGCCGGGACACCTCGTCCATCAGCAGGCCGACCTTGGCGGCGCCGTCGAGCATGCTGTACTCGGTGTGCACGTGCAGATGGACGAAGGACTCCACCGATGGATCACCCCTGCTGGTTGTAGGCTCGGGAACGGCCCGCGCAATTCGACCCGAGAGCAGGTGGCGTTGTCCAACAATCGACACGCCGGTCCGGCACAACCTCCGGTTGTAGAGGAAGGTGAGGCGGACCTGGATCTCGGCGCGGTGCGCGCCTTCGTCGCCGTCACCGAGGAGCGGTACTTCAGCGAGGCGGCGGCCCTGCTGGGGGTCAGCCAGCAGGCCGTGTCGAAGCGGGTCGCGAAGCTGGAGTCCGATCTGGGGCTGAGGCTGTTCCGCCGCACGCGCGACGGAGCCGAGCTGACCGAGGACGGGCGGGCGTTCCTGCCGCACGCCCGCGCCCTGACCGGGCTCGCCGACCAGGCGCGCGAGGTGCTGCGCAGGCGGCGGCGGGCGCTGCGGGTGGACGTCCTGGACACCCGGCTGGCCCCGGTGGACCTGATCAGGGACTTCCACCGGCACGACGAGAGCGTGGAGGTGGAGATCGTCACCTCCAACGGGCTCAGGAGCGCCCGCGCCGCGCTCGACCGGGGCTCCGTGGACGCCGCCTTCTGCAGGGCGTCCGGCCCGCTGGAGGAGCTGGACGGCGTGCCGGCCTTCCTGGAGCCGGTGCACCTGCTCGTCAGCCGCGGCCATCCGCTCGCCGGCCGCGCGTCGGTGCCGGTCCCGGAGCTGGCGGGGTCGGTGGTGTGGATGCCGGGCAACGTGCCGGGCAGCGAGTGGGCCGAGTTCTACCGGCTGCTCGGCGACGCGTTCGGCTTCCGCATCGACGCCTCGGGGCCCGACTTCGGCTGGGACCACTTCGTGGCCGACGTCGGCGCGGGGCGGGGGGTGAGCCTCGTCGGGGAGACGATGCGGCTGCCGTGGCATCCCGGCACCGTGCGGATCCCGCTCGTCGATCCGGCGCCCGTGTACCCGTCCTCGCTGCTGTTCCACCGGCGCAACCGCCATCCGGTGCTGGAGGCGCTCGTCCGGTTTGTGCGGGGCAACCGGCCGCCGTTCGACCCTGCGCGGCAGTGGCTGCCCGAGGCCGACCTGGCGGTGTTCAGCTGACCTTGGGGGTGGCGCGCATGCTGACGTACACGCAGGGGGTGCCGCCGGGCAGGGTGACGAAGACGACCGGGATGTGCGCCTCGCCGTACGGGCCGCCGGTCGCGGCGAACACCGCGCGCGACGCGGACCTGGAGACCGGCACCAGGGCCGACTCCAGCGGCGGCGACAGGTGCGCCATGTCGTCCACGAACGCGTAACGCAGGCGCGGCCCGCCGTCGCCGGCCCTGAACACGGTGATGGCGACGCCTTCCCGCCGGTACGTGCCGAGCAGCGGCTCCAGGTCGATCGCGGGCGGGACGGGCGGCGGGGCGAACGGGGGCGGCATGCGCACCCCGGTCACCGCGGCGACCAGGCCGGGGATCAGCTCGTCGTACAGGCCGGTGAAGCCGCCGCCGTTGGCCAGCAGCACGGCGGCGAACCCCGCGCCGGGGATGACGCGCAGGTAGGAGTGCTGGCTGACGGCGCTGCCGTCGTGGCCGAAGCCGGGGACGCCGCCCAGGTCGTACAGGCTCCAGCCCAGGCCCCAGGCGGCGGCCGAGACGGTCCACTCGTCGGGGCTGTCCACCTCGCGCCGCCGCATGGCGGCGGCGGACTCCGCGGACAGCACGCGGACGCCGCCCGGGGCCAGGCCGCCGTCCAGGTGCATGCGGGCGAAGCGGGCGATGTCGCCCGCCGAGGCGATGATCCGGCCGCCCGGCGCGACCGAGCGCGGCATGAGGTCCCACGCCGGGGCCGGCTCGGGGTCGTGGCCCGGCGCGCCGAGGTGGCCCATGGCCACGCGGAAGCGCAGCGCCTCCTCGGGCAGCGTCACCGTGTGCTCCAGGCCGAGCGGGCCGAGCAGGCGTTCCCGCAGCGCCCGGTCCCAGGTCAGGCCGGTCAGCACCTCCACGACGCGGCCCAGCACGACGTAGCCGAGGCTGCCGTAGGAGAACGCGGCGCCGGGCGGCAGGTCCAGCGGCACGCCCGCGGCGGCCTCGGCGTAGCGGGCCAGGCAGTCGTCGCCGCGCCCGGTGTCGTGGTTGAAGTCGTTGGTCACACCGCCGGTGTGGGACAGCAGCCGCCTGATCGTGATCGCCTCGTGGCCGGGCGGGGTGAACCCGGGCAGCACGTCCGTCACGGGCGCGTCGAGGTCCAGGGCTCCCGAGTCGGCGAGCTGCATGATCAGGGTGGCGGTGTAGGGCTTGGCCATCGAGCCGGCCAGGAAGAGCGAGCCGGGCGCGACCGGCACGCCGGTGCCGCGGTGCAGCACGCCGGAGGCCAGCTCGTGCACGGCGCCGCCGGTCAGCACGGCCAGCGCCGCGCCGGGCACGCGGTGGGCGGCGCGCAGCTCGTCGAGCCTGGCCTGCCAGTGCTCCTCGTCGAACGTCATGAGAACCTCTCTCCGCACAGTGTTCGTACACCGCACACCGTACGGACAGAGAACAGTGTGCGCAACCCGCACAGCGTGCGGGAGTGTGGAAGATCACAGAAGGCCGGGATTTACCCGTATGATCCCGTCGTGGATGAGAACGCCCCCCAGGGCATCGACCCGACGGTCCCCAGCGTCGCGCGGATGTACGACTACTACCTGGGCGGCAAGGACAACTTCGCCGCGGACCGGGAGGCGGCCGAGCAGATCATGCGGCTCGCCCGCGAAGCCGGCTCCGACGTGCGCGAGGTCGCCCTGGCCAACCGTGGGTTCCTCATCCGCTCCGTACGGCACATCGCCGAGTCGGGGGTGCGGCAGTTCCTCGACATCGGCGCGGGGCTGCCGACGCAGGACAACGTGCACCAGGTGGTGCAGCGGGTCGCGCCGGGCTCGAAGGTCGTCTACGTCGACAACGACCCGATCGTGCTGACCCACGCCCAGGCCCTGCTCGCCGACAACCCCGACACGTTCTCCGTCCAGGGGGACCTGCACCGGCCCTCCGACATCCTCCAGGCCGCCGCCGCCCACCTCGACTTCAGCCGGCCCGTCGCCGTCGTGCTGGTCGCCGTCCTGCACTTCTTCCACGACGACGACGAGGTTTCCAAGATCGTCTCTACGCTGCGGGACGTACTGGTGCCGGGCGGGCATCTGGTGCTTTCGCACGGGTACGTCGAGCCGGACGAGGGCGACCCCGCCAAGCTGGCCGAGGCCCGGGGGGTCTACCGGCGGTCGGCCTCGGGGGCGATCGCCTGGCGCGACCGGGAGACGGTGCGCGGTTACTTCGACGGGCTGGAGCTGCTGGAGCCGGGGGTGGTGCCGGCTCAGGAGTGGCGCAACGACGACCCGTACCGGCCGCCGGGGCTCGCCAAGGGCGGCGTCCTCGGCGCCGTCGGCCGCCGCGCCTGAAGCCCTCTCGCCGACCGGGGATCAGAAGGTGCGTGAGGCGTCGCAGGTGGCCGCTCCCACCACGCACAGGAAGCTGTTCGCGTAGGCCGAGGGCTGGTGGATCGTGCCGGGGTTACGGAACGGCGGCCCGTCCGGCGT
The DNA here is from genome assembly GCF_008086045.1 of Nonomuraea sp. PA05. Classification (GTDB taxonomy): domain Bacteria; phylum Actinomycetota; class Actinomycetes; order Streptosporangiales; family Streptosporangiaceae; genus Nonomuraea; species Nonomuraea monospora. Next base: position 115,291 of record NZ_VSEY01000013.1, read on the forward strand.
GCCGTCGGAGCGCACCACCATCTCCTCCGTCTTCCCGTCCACCGTCACCGTGACGACGATCTCCCAGGAGATGTCCCAGGTGCTGCTGACGGCGAGGATCTCGAAGACGACGGGCTCGTTGAGCGCGAGATGCACGAACTTCTCGTCGAAGTACGCGCGGGCGGGCCGGCCGTCCTCCCCTTCACTTGCCAGGCGTTCCGTCGTCGGGTTCTCCTCGAAGATCAGGTAGCCGGCCTCGATGTCCGCCGAGCCGCCGACGGGGCCCTGCAGGCGGGCGCCCGTGGGCGGCTTGCGCCGTTCGACGACGCGGCCGGTGATGTCGGTCACCCTGACCTCCCCGCGCCGCCGTCCCGTCAGCGCCAGCTTGAACCGGGTCATGGCCGCGTCGCAGGCGCTGGTGAGGCAGTACGCGGAGTGCCGGATGCCGCCGTGCGCGGCGGCGAACGCGACGACGGCCTGCTGGTCGGACGGAAGGTTCTCCAGCTCGCGGACGGCCTCGGGCGGCAGCGGGCGGTCGAACACCCAGCTCTGGTCGATGTCGTCCTCCCAGGACTCCTCGATGCCGACGCGGAGCGGCGGCTCCGAGGCGGACACGCCCTCCTTGACGTCCTCCTGGAACGGCCCGATCACGACCGTGGCGACGAAGACGATCACGGCCAGCGCGATCGGGAGGGAGATGCCGGTGAAGACAGCCATTCTCCGCTGCGACCGGCTCTCCGGCGGCCCCGGCGGCCCCGGTGCTCGCGGGACGGCGGGTGGGAGCGGCGGCGGCCAGCGGGTCGCGGGATCGGGGGGAGGCGCGTCACGCCTGCGGGCCGGCGGCGGAGGGGCCTGCGGAGGGGCCTGCGGAGGGGACGGTAACGCCGCCGGGGGGACCCATCTCGTCGCCGGGTCGGGAGGAGGAGCCTTCTGCAGATCGGACGGCTCGCCGGAAGCGTCCGGCCCCGTGGGGCGTCCTCCCCCTGATGCTGCCATGGAGCCATGATGCGGCAGTGAGCGTGGCACGGTCCAGACCGGCCCGGCCACGATCGGCTGACACTCCCCCTCTGGCCCGCGCGGGCACCCGCGTCTACCGTGGCATCTGAATCCCCCAGCGAATCGGAGGCCTCGCCATGCCTACAGAGATCAGCGGAGGCGACCGGGAGGCGACCCGGTACCTCATCGACGAGGCCCTCGGCTACGTCTACCCGGGCGCGCTGCGCGCCGCCGCCTCGCTCGGCGTGGCGGACCTGCTGGCCGGCGGGCCGCTCACCGTGGCCGACCTGGCCGGGCGGACCGGCGTGCACGAGGACGGCCTGCGCAGGGTGCTGCGGGTGCTGGCCACACGCGGCGTCTTCGAGGAGCTGCCCGACGGCCGCTTCGCCCTCACCCCGACCGGGCAGTCCCTGCGCTCCGACGTGCCGCTGTCGGCGCGGCCGGCCGTCCTCATGCTCACCGACACCACGCTGTGGCGGCCCGCCGGCGAGGTGGAGCTGTCCCTGAGGCAGGGCGGCTCGGTGTTCGAGGACCTGTTCGGCATGTCGTTCTTCGACTACATCGCCCGCAACCAGCAGACCGCCGCCGCCTTCCACACCGGCATGGCCGCCTTCTCCGACCAGGAGAACGAGCTCATCGCCGCCTCCTACGACTTCCCCGGGTCCGGGGCGGTGGTCGACGTCGGCGGCGGGCACGGCGGGTTCCTGCTGGAGATCCTGCGGCGGCGCCCCGGCCTCGACGGCGTGCTGATGGACGAGGAGCACGTGGTCGCCGGGCACCGGCTCGACACCGAGGAGGTCAAGGGCCGGTGGCGGCTGGCCCCCGGCGACTTCTTCACCGAGGTGCCCGCCGGTGCGAACGTGTACGTGGTCAAGCGCATCCTGCACGACTGGGACGACGACGGCTGCGTGACCATCCTGCGCAACTGCCGGCGCGCCATGGTGCCCGGCGGGCGGATCCTGGTCGTCGACGCCGTCATCCCGCCGGGGAACGAGCCGCATCAGGCCAAGGCGGTGGACATGATGCTGATGACCGCGTTCCCCGGGCGGGAGCGGACGGAGCCGGAGTTCGCGCGGCTGCTCGCGGCGGCGGGCCTGCGGATCGCGCGGATCGTGCCCACGGGGACGGTGGTGTCGATCGTCGAGGCGGTCGAGCAGTAGCGCGCCCGGATCACAGGCAGGACAACCGGACCGGGCCCGCCGCCATCGACTGGTCGCCTGTCGTGTTGCCCTTGCCGGTGTCCCTGATCTCCACCATCACCAGGCCGCTGGCCACCGTGACGGTCGACGGCGCCGCCACCCACGTGCCCTGGCGCATGCGCTGGTCGAGCGTGAACTCCGCGACCGTGCGGGCGCCCTTGTCGAAGCCGTCGCTGACCGTGTACCAGACGCGCTGGCCGGCCAGTCCGGACTTGGGCACGTACACGCCCACCACGCACTCGTGCCTGCCGCTCAGGCCCGTGGTGAAGCGCCACTGGAAGGTGTTGGCGGGCTGACCCGCGGTCTCCGGGTCGTAGGTGCGGTCCGAGAAGAGGAAGCCGTCGCCGCAGCCGGCGCCGGTCCAGCCGCCCGCCTTGGCGTCCTTCCAGCCGTTCCTGTTGGGGCCGCCGATGATGTTCACGCTGCGGCGGGTGTCGCGGGGGCAGCTCGGGCCCGCCACCGCCGAGAAGGCCAGGCGGGGGGTGGTGGCCTTGCGGGTCTGGTCACCGGGTTGCCTGGTTGCCTGGTCCTGCTGGGTGGACGGGGTCGCGGTGGTGGTGGTGGTGGGACCGGCGGGGGCGGCGAGTGCTGTGGTGGTGGGCTGCTCGTCCTGGTTGAGGAGGAAGGTCGCGGCGAACAGAGCGGCTTGGGCGAGGACTCCGGCGATCACCCACAGCTTGATGGAGCCGCGCGATCGGCGTGCGGGAGGCGCCGCCGCAGGAGGTGCCGCCGCAGGAGGTGCCGCCGCAGGAGGTGCCGCCGCAGGACGTGCTGTCTCAGGGGCTGCCGTCGCCGGAGTCGCGGCGGCATGCTGGACGCGGGCTGAAGGCGCGGGCGCTCCTGCTGGACGCGGCCCCTCTCCTGGACGGGACGCCTCCGCCGGACGGAGCGCCTCCACGGGGCGGGGCGACGGCGCGGGCCCCTCCGCCGGGCGGGACGACGGCGCTGCGGCTGCGCCCCCAGCCGGGCGGGTCGTCGGCGCCGGGGGCGGCGTCCGGCGGGGCGGTGGGATGGCGACCGGACGGACCTGCCGGAACTGCACCGTGGCCGCCGCCTCCTCACCCCCCGCGGATCGCCGCTCCGGCTCAGGCGGCGGCGACGCGGGCACGGGCCGCTGTCCCTGCCTGTGCCGCCCACCCGCCGATCTCTTGCTCGTCATAGTGGCCCCCTGGATCCCGGATGCCGCCCTCCCTCGGAGCGGCTCTCCGCTCCTGAATACGACCGGACACGATGACCGGCCTGCTCGCCACGATGACCGGCATTGACCACGACCTGCGTGGACAAATCCCCGGTACCTGAGGATGACGCCCCGCTCGTCCTCCAGCCGGATGGCCTGACCGGCCGCCCACGGTCCACCATCGAAACCCTCAGATCCTGAGGAGGATGCATGAAACGCGCCATGACCGCCTTCCTCGCCGCGTTATCGCTGGGCGCCGTGACCCTGGCCGGCACCGCCACCGCCGCTCAGGCCGGCGGCGGGCTCGACAGGGAGAACCTGCGCCGGACCTTGGACGCGGTGCACGAGGCCGGCATGTACGGCACCTACTCGCACGTCGTGGACGCCGGCAGAGCTGGAAGGGCGCCGCCGGCGTCGCCGACGTCGAGACGCGCCGCCCGGTACGCCCCGACCTGGTGCACCGGGTGGGCAGCATCACCAAGACGTTCACCGCCGTGGCCGTCCTGCAGCAGGCCGGCAAGGGCACGATCGACCTGGACGCGCCCGTCGCCCGCTACCTGCCCGGCCTGATCCAGGACGGGCGCGGCGAGCGGATCACCGTCCGCATGCTGCTCAACCACACCAGCCACATCTCCGACTACGACCATCTGATCTTCCAGCGGGTCGAGGACCTGGACGCCAACCAGTTCCGCACCTGGCGGCCGGAGGAGCTGGTGAGCCTGGCGCTGGCGGCCCCCGCGACCGGGCAGCCGGGGGCGCTGCCCGGCGAGTACTCCAACACCAACTACCTCATCGCCGGCCTGCTGCTGGAGAAGGTGACGGGCGTCAAGGCCGAGCGGTACATCACCGACCACGTGATCCGGAAGGCGGGGCTGCGGCACACGTCGTTCCCGCGCACGCCGCACATCCCCGGCCCGCACTCCAAGGCGTACGAGGGGCTGTCGGGGCTGATCGACCCACCCAAGGACTACAGCGTCTACGACATGTCCTGGGCGGGAACGGCGGGCGCGATCACCTCGACGATGGAGGACCTCAGCCGCTTCTACCGGCTGCTGCTGCGCGGCGAGCTGCTCGACGCGCGGCTGCTCGCCGAGATGCAGAAGACGGTCCCCCTGCGGGCGGGCGACGGCGTGGCGGCCTACGGGCTCGGACTCGTGCCCGCCGACCTGCCGTGCGGACGGTTCTGGGGGCACGAGGGAGGCGTCATCGGCATGACCACGGTGTCGGTGACCAGCGCGGACGGGAACCGGCAGGTCTCGATCGGGTTCAACCTGACGGGCTATCAGCGGGTGGACGAGGGCGGCAACCCGGTGCCGCATCCCATCGACGCGGCGGTGGTGGCGCACTTCCAGGCCGCGACGTGCGGCACCGTGGACGCCACCGTGGACGCCACCGCGGACGCCACCGCGGACGCCGCGCCGCCGTTCCCGCGTCTCCTGCTCGACAGGATCCCGATCAAGGGCTGACGCGTCTCGGACGGGTCGCGACGGCCACGACCGGGGCGACGGCCAGCAGGAGGGCCAGGACGGCGAAGCCGTACGGCAGCCCCGCGACCGTGGCGACGCCGGCGACCAGCAAAGGGCCGCCGGCGTCGCCCAGCTCGCGGCCCAGCTCGGCCGAGCCCATGGTCTGGCCGAGCCGTTCGCGGGGGGTGGCGGCGGCGAGCGCGGCGAAGCCGAGCGGCGTGATCAGGCCGGTGCCCGCGCCGATCAGCACAGCGGCGGCGAGCACCCCGATCAGGCCGGGCAGCGTCGCGCACAGCAGGCCGGCGGCGGTGACGGCCAGGCCCGCGATCATGCCGGTGCGGGCGGTCAGCCGCCCCGCGTCCAGGGCGCGGCCCGTCCACGGCTGGACGAAGGCGGCGGTGGCGGCCAGCACCGAGACGGCGGCGCCCGTCGCCACCGTGCCGAGGCCCGTCGCCGCGCCGGAGACGGGCAGGAAGCCCACCCCGACGGACAGGGCGGCCGTGGCGGCGGCCAGCGCGGCGGTCGGCGCGAGGAAGGACCGGTCGGCCAGCCGCCGGGCCAGGTCGAGCAGCGTCTGCCTGGCCTTCGGCAGTGGCGGCGTGGCGGGGACGGCGAGCGCCGCCCAGCAGGCGACCACGGCGGCCAGCACGGCGAGCACCACGAACAGCAGCCGCAGGCCGCCGATCCAGGCCAGGACGCCGCCGAGGAGGGGGCCGAGGGTGTAGCCGATGGACTTGTAGAACCCGTACCCGCCGAAGGCCCGGCCGTGGCCCGTCGCCGGAGTGAGGCGGGCGACCAGGGCGGAGGCCGATGGGGAGAAGGCCGAGGCGGCGGCGCCCTGGCCGAGGCGGGCCGCCCACAGCCAGCCGGGGCTGTCGGCGATCGCGTACAGGGCCGAGGCGAGGGCGAAGGCGATCAGGCCGCCGAGGAGGACGGGCTTGGCGCCGACGCGGTCGGCCAGGGTGCCGAAGATGGGCTTGAGCACGACTTCGGCGCCGTCGTACAGGGCCAGGAGGCCGCCGAGCACCAGGAGCGAGGTGACGGCGTCCTCGGCGAAGCCGCCCAGGTTGGCGGCGATGCCGTGCGCGCCGAACGCGGTGGTGAAACCGGCGGCGTACAGCGGCCACAACGCCTGCTTCGGCGCGTGACCGCCCGCGCCGGCCGCCTCGGGTGGCGTGCCCCTCCCGCCCGGCCCCGCCGCCAGGTCGCTCGCGTCCCTGCCACCGGGCCCCGCCGCCGGGTCACTCGCGTCCTTGCCGCCGGGCCCCGCCGCCGTACCGCTCGCGTCCTTGCCGCCGGGCTCCGCCGTCGTACCGCTCACGCCTGTTCCTCCTGCCGGGCCCGATCAACCTGCCCATTCTGCTCGATCCGCGCATCCACGGCACGAGCCGGCCCCGTGACCAGCGGCAGGTAGACCTCGTCGACGATCTCGACCAGCACCTCGTCGGGCACGGTCGGCGCCCCCCGGGTGACGAACTCGTTGCGCAGCAGCCCGATCGCGACGGTCGCCACCCTGGGCGTGACCTCGATGCCCGCCCGCCGCAGCACGTCCTGCCACATCCCCGCGCCCCCGTCCGTGGCGCGCGAGTGCAGGACGGCGAGCAGCTCGGGGTCGTCGGCCGCGCCGGACAGCAGGCCGCGCAGGATCTCGCCGAGCGGCGACGACCAGTGGCTGTTGGCGGCGCGCAGCAGGGCGAGGACGTCGCCGCGCAGGCTGCCGGTGTCGGGAATGACCGTGCGGGTGACGGCCAGCTCGGCGTAGGCGGCGACGCCGAGCGCGGCACGGTTGGGCCAGCGGCGGTAGAGGGCGTTCTTGTTGGTGCCCGCCCGTTCGGCGACCCGCTCCATGGTCAGCCCGGCATATCCGGATTCGAGCAGCTCGTCCTGCGCGGCCTTGAGGATGGCCCGCTCCAGCTCTTGACCTCGACGCCTCATGCACAGCAGGGTACGGTACGGACCGTACCTTGCGGAAGGGATGACGACATGCGGGGCAAAGGCATCGTGTACGACACCGGCATCGTGATCGGCGACCACGACACCAGGCAGACGTTCGACCTCGGCGCGGTGCGGCACGACCTCCAGGCCATCGCGCGCGACCTGCACTGCACCGCCGTCAGGATCATCGGCTCGAACCCCGGCAGGCTGGAGGCCGCCGCCCGCGAGGCCGTCGCCGCCGGGCTGGAGGTGTGGTTCTCGCCGTTCACCGCCGACCTGACGCCGCCGGAGCTGCTCGACCTGTTCGCCGACTGCGCCGGGCGGATCGACGGCACCGGCATGGTGTTCGTGGCGGGGGCGGAGCACAGCCTGCTCAACCGGGGGTTCCTGCCCGGCGACACGATCGGCGACCGGGTCGGGCTGCTGTCCGAGCCGGAGACGCTGCGCGCGCACCTCGGGCGGGTGCCCGCGCTGGTCAACGCGTTCCTGGAGGACGCCGTGACCGTGGTCAGGGAGCGGTTCGACGGGAGGATCACCTACGCGTCGATCCCCTTCGAGTCGGTGAACTGGGAGCTGTTCGACATCGTCGGGGTGGACCTGTACCGGTCAGCGGAGATCGCCGACCGGTATCGGGACGGCGTGCGCGGCCTGGTCGCGCAGGGCAAGCCCGTGGCGATCACCGAGGTGGGCTGCATGACGTTCCGGGGCGGCGGTGATCTCGGGGCCCGGGGGACGGAGGTGGTGCGGTACGACGGGCACCGGCCCGCCGGGCTGTCCCGGGCGCTGGCGCGGGACGAGGGGGAGCAGGCCGGGTACCTGCGGGAGGTGATGGACGTGTTCGAGCAGGAGGGGGTGGACAGCGTGTTCGTCAACACCTTCGCCCAGTTCGACATGCCGGGCGAGCTCGACGCGGCCAGTTACGGGGTGGTGCGGGTGACCGGGGCGACGTCGTGGGAGCCCAAGGAGGCGTTCCGGCTGCTGGCCGGGCGCTACGCCTGAGCGCCACGCGGCGCGGGCGGCGCGGGCGGCGCGCCACCCGTGCCGGTCACTTCCTCCGTGTCTCGCTCAACGCCACGTGGATGTGGTCGTTGTGATCGGTCCTGAAGTCCTTGGCCCTGATGACCTGGTTGTCGATCCGGCTCCAGGCGCCGATCCCGAGATCGACCTCCTTGCTCTCCTTCTTCGCGTCCGTGAACTCGTACCTGCCGGTCCTGAGCAACGCGCTCGCCCACCCCGTCACGAACCGCGCATCGCCCTTGACCTGGCTCCCGGCTGCGTAGTAGATCCGCACCACGTTCTTGTTGTCGATCAGCTTGCCGAGCCGCGTCCTGGTCGCCTCCGCCCACTCCGTGACCTGGCGGAGCCCGTCCTCGTCGGCGTTCATCGCGGCCTTGGTGGCGGCGACCAGCCTGTTGTAGTTCAGGCCGCCCGACCCGAGCGCGCCGGCGTCCACGCCGGAGAACCGGTAGGGGTGGAAGGCGTCGATGTCGTTGCCGGTCAGGTGCGTCCCGTGGCCGAGGTTGCGCGCGTGCTCGCCGGAGATGTCGTTGATGCGCGGCAGCAGCGCCTTGTTGGCCGCGACGGACAGCCAGCCGTGGGCGAAGGAGGAGCACCAGTCGTCGCCGCCGCGCTTGTCGTCGCGCTGCCCGTACCGGTCGAACCCGGCGGGCATCCGCCACAGCGGGAAGAAGTCCGCGGAGTCCTTGCGGGCGGTGATCACGGTGCCGTCCCGGTCCTTGCCGAACAGGCTCACCCGGTACCCGACGCGGGTCACCTCCGACGGCTTGCCCTTGACCTTGGAGGGGTGCTGCTCGTCGAAGGTGGCGCGGACCTTGAGCTCGTCCCTGCCGATGCTCTTGACCCCCTCGCCGCCGTCGGCGGTCGGCGCCGCGCGCGTGACCGTCTGCAGCACCGGCCTGCCGGCCTGCGGGCTGGTGTTCAGCAGGTCCACCCGGACGCAGGTGAGCTCGACGCCGGTCGGCAGCAGGTACTCGACGGTGAGGTAACGCTGCTGGACGTTCGCCTCGTTCAGGCGCGGGATGCTGACCCTGTCGTCCCTGGCGGCCTTGGCGTACTTGGGGCTGGTGCTGCGCGGGACCCGGTCGGGGGTGATCGCGGTGACCTCGAGGGCCGACTCGCCGGGTTCGGCGTCCGAGACGTCGCAGTCCTTCTCCGTGGTGTCCGGATCCAAGCCCTCGCCGGGATCCGAGCCCTCGTCGGGGTCCAAGCCTTCCTCGGGGTCCAAGAGCTCGTCGGGCGACTCGGGGCTGGCCGCCGTGGCGGCCCACGCGGTCGCGCCGCCGAGCTGGAGCGTGCCCGCCGAGATCACCGCGACGGCGGTCACGGCGACGGCCAGGAGCCTGCGCGGGCCTAAGCGCCGGAGCGTCATGGCGCCCTCCGCTCCGCGGCGCCGGTCAAGCTGATCATGCTGCCTCCTCAGTCGGTGTCTGAGGTCGTTTGTACGGCGCCGCGCGTTGACCAGCCAGGACAGCACATTGACCAGCGATGTCCATGGTGATCGAGCAGGGTGCGGATAGCATGGGCGGTGGCGGCCGTCCGCGCCCAACCTCCGGCGACCTGCCCCAGCCGGGTCACCTCCAGGAGGCAAAGGGAGGCTCACCTCTCGGGCGGAGCGCAGCCGTCCCCCGGGGCGCGCGCCCGCCGCCGCGGCCGCTGGGGGGCGAGCGGAGGGCGCGCGGGAGACGTTCCATGACCAAGCACGCTGACTTCAAGCGGCGGGTACGCGCCCGCATGGCCAAGACCGGCGAGTCGTACGCGATCGCGCGCCGCCGGCTGCTGGGCGAGCAGCCCACGCCCACCGAGGAGCGGATGGCGGCGGCGCTGCACATCAGCAACGGCGACTGCACCGACCTGGCGGGCACCGGCCTGGCCAGGCACATCGTGTACTGGCGCGACGTGCTGCACGAGGGGCCCGTCCCCGCGCTGGCGCACGAGGAGCTGCGCCGGGTCAGGACCGCGTTCCTGATGGGCGCGGACGCCGACGACCACGCGGAGGGCACCCGCATGTTCCAGCGGCGCGACGCCGCCGTGGAGGCGCACCGCGACGGCGAGTACGTGCTGTGGTTCGAGGCCGACCTGTACGACCAGCTCCAGATCGTGCAGATCCTGTCCCGCCTGGCCGAGCTGGAGGTGCCCGCCGGGCGGGTCACGCTGATCTGCATCGGGGAGCATCCCGGCATCGCCCGCTTCGGCGGCCTCGGCGAGCTCCGGCCCGACCAGCTCGCCGAGCTGCCCGCCACCCGGGCCTGCGCCACCCTCACCCCGGACGCCCTCGACCTGGCCACACGGGCGTGGGCCGCCTTCCGCGCCCCCGCGCCTGACGGCCTGCCCGCCATCGCCGCCGTCCGCTCCAGCGAGCTGCGCTTCCTCGGGGAGGCCTTCGACCGGCTCAGCCGCGAGTACCCCTCGACCCGCGACGGGCTCTCCCTCACCGAACGCCGCATCCTCGCCGCCGCGGCGCAGGCGCCCACGGCGAGCTCCACTGCGGGCTCCACGGCGGGCTCCACGGCGAGCTCCACTGCGGGTGACGTGTTCGTGCGCGCCTCGGCCCGTGAGGCCCGCCCCTACCTCGGCGACACCTGGTGCTACGCGGCCATCGACCGCCTCGCCCGCGCCCCGCACCCCCTGCTGTCCGCCCTGCCCGCGGACGGCCCCGCCGGGCCCGCCACCGAGGTCCGCCTGACCGGCATCGGCGCGCGGGTGCTGGCCGGCGAAGCCGACCATGTGACGCTCAACGGGATCGACCGGTGGATCGGCGGCGTCCACCTGACCGGCCACGACGTGCGCTGGAGGTGGGACGAGGGCAGGGAATGCCTGACGGGGTGGGACTAGGGCGGGGGAACCCGGACGGAGAACACGATCCACGCGGTCGTCAGGTGCAGGGGGATGACCAGGAGGGCGAGCAGCCCGAGCGGGTAGACGGAGTCGCCGGTGCGGACGGCCGCGTCCTGGATCGTGCCCGACACCTCGAACGCGCCGAACACCGGGGCCTCCAGCGGCACCTCCACCCGCACCGTGCGCTGCTCACCAGGTCGGATCGTGCCGAGCTCCGGCGGGGTGATCGTCGCGCCTGGCGCGCCCTTGGGCCCTGCCGCCAGGGTGACCGGGGGGTCGGTGGCGGGGGCGGCGCCGTCGTTCCTGATCGTGATCTCCAGCGGGGTGGTGCCGGACAGGCCGAACAGCCACCACCACGACGGGCCGTCGGGCAGGCTCGTGTTCACGATCGTGAGCTCGGGGTCCAGGCGGGCGGGTGCGGCGGGTCGCGCCGCGGCCTGGGGAGCGCCGGTCAAGGTGAGGGGGGTCGTCACGGTGGTGGCGGCTGCCACGCCGGTGGCGGCGATCACGCAGGGGCATGCGGCCGGCGGGGGTGAGAGGGTGAGGGAGGCGGTGGCGGTGCCGGCGGTGAGGACGACGGTGGTGACGCCGGTGGAGACGGCGCAGTCGGCGGAGCCCGCGCGGCGGTCGTTGCCGCACAGCTCGATGAGCACGTTGCCCTGGGGCCAGCCGGACAGGGTGACGGTGATCATCTCACCGGCCGTGGCCTGTGCCCGATCGAGGCTGATCGCGGGCGCGCCGGCGGAGGCGCCGGCGGACGCGGGTGTCATGCCGAGCAGTGGGCTCATCAGCGCCCACACGAGCAGGATCGCCGCCCTCATTGCCGCCGCCCTCATAGCCGCCACCCTCATGGCCGCCACCCTCACTGCCGCCGCCGGCGGCGGACCCGCAGCGCGACGACCGTCGCGGCGACGGCGACCAGGCAGGCGGCGAGCAGCAGCCACGGCACGGCCCACCGGCTCGCGGCACGCGCGATCGGCTCGGAGACGGCCACTCTCGGGCTGAGCTCCACCGTGGCGGTGACCCGCCCCGCCGGGAACACGCCCTCGAACCGTTCCTTGACCGTCAGCGAACTCCCCGGCAACACCTCGGGCAGTTCCTTGCCCCGCTCCCCGAGCGCCCACCCCAGCGGCCCCGCCAGGCTGACCTGGCTGCCCGCGCCGAGCCGCACGTTGCCGGTGTTCCGCAGCGTGTACGTGACCTCGGCCCCGCCCCCGGCGAATGGATTGACCGGATTGTCGTAAGCCACGTCCAGGGAGGTGAACTGGATGGCGGGCCGCAGCGGCCCCGCCACCCGCAGGTAGACCCGCGCCGCCACCCGCCTGTCGACCTTGATGCGCTGCCCGTCGCCCGACAGCGCCTCCCCCGACACCGACCCGATCACCCCGCCCACGTGATCGCCCGGGGTGGCGTCGGCGGGCACGGTGACGGCGAACGGGACGTCTGCCCGCTTGCCCGGCGCGATGGTGTGCGTGGCGGTGGAGACCGCGATCCAGGTGCCGGCGTCGGTCGGGCCTCGGTCGGCGGTGAGCAGCGCGAACGATCCGTCGGACGTGGTGAAGGCGTCGGTGCCGTAGACGTTGACGGTCAGCGGCTCGGTGCCGAGGTTGGTGACGGCCACGTAGTCGGTGAGGGTCTGACCTGGCTGGACGTCGTAGACGAAGTAGTCGCGGCCGGTCGGGCCGCTCGCCGAGGACGGCTGCACCGCCCAGCGGAACTCGTCGGCGCCGCCGGGCATGACCCAGCCGGCCAGCAGGGCGAGTGCGGCGACGAGCTGCTTCATGGTGATCCTTCGTACGAAGAGGGGATGGGTGGTCGCCGGGCCGTTAGCCTTCGGGGTGAGGGTGGTGGACGATTGAGGCGTCCACCACCCCGCTTACGACAGCGTGAGCGTCAACGTGGCGCTGTAGCTGCCCGGCTTGGCCCCGGACGGGATGCCGAGGTTGAGCCCGGCGCCGCAGTCCGTCGCGCCGGCGCCCTTGCCGGCGGCGGCGGTGCACAGCGCGGCGGCCGTGCCGAACCCGGTGCCCGGCTGCACCGTGCCGCCCGGCGTGACGCCGTCACCGGTGGCGGTGGGCGTCCAGCCGAGCTGGGCGGCCGGGATGGTGCCCGCGTCCCCGGTGAAGTCGCCCACCTGACCGACGAGGCTCCACCCGGAGGCGCTGCCGCGCTGGTCGGTGACGGTGGCGGTGTTCATCTGGCCGGTGGCGGTGCCGCCGACCGTCGCGGCCGACAGGGCCACCGCGTTGCCCGCCACCGACAGCGACAGGGCGCCGCCGGTGACGTTCACGGACAGCGTCTGGTCGGCCGAGGCGACGGGGCCGGTGCCCGGGTCCGGATCGGGATCCGGGTCCGGGTCGCCGCCGCCGGTCTTCCAGGTGACGGGGATCTGCACGTCCTGCGAACGGTCGCCGCCCCGCGTGTGGTCGGCCCTGGTGTAGATGACGCACTGCACACCGGCCGCGGTGCAGTCGGTGCCCTGGTCGTCCACGGCCTTGACGTCCAGGTTGAGGTCGAACCCGCCCTTCCCGTTGCCTTCGTCCGTGTACGGCTTGGCGATGCCGACCCCGTACGGCGGCGGGTTGGACGAGATCCAGTACATGCCGTGGCTCTGCCCCGTCATGTCGATGCCGCCCACGCACGGCGTGGCCACCTGCCCCGCGCCGTTCGACACGCACAGCGCCAGGTAGATGCCCTTGGCGATGTCGTATCCGGTCCCGGTGACCCGGATGCTCTCCCCGGCGGGGTCGATCTCGGCCTTGGCGGCCGTCAGCGTCTGGCCCTCGGGCCCGGTGGCGTCGACGTCCGCCAGGGCGGGTCCTGCCAGCGAGCCGAGGGCGAGCGCCATGCCGGTCACCACCACTGCGGCGCGCCGCAGCTTCATGGTGCTCATGTTCCTCACTTCCTGTGATGGGGGTTTCGGGGCGTGACGCCCCGGTCGCGCCGGAAAGGCTCCGGCGACGTCTCTACCGGCGGGCGCCGGCGCGGATCTCACGGCCGATGAACATGAGCATTCCGCCGCCCGCGAGGACGGCCAGCCCGATCACGGTGGCCATCCACACGTCCACGCCGGTCTTGGCCAGTTGGGTGCGTTTGGTGGGTTTGGGGGTGGGTGTCTGCTCGACCTTGGCGTCGATCTGCGTGTCGGTGTCGCCGCTCGGCGTGACCTCCGGCGTGGACGTCGGGCTCGCGCTGGCCGACGGGCTGGCGCTGGCCGACGGGCTGGCGCTGGCCGAAGGGCTCACGGACGGGCTCGCGCTGGGAGTCGTGGAGCCGCCTCCCGTGAACGTGAGCGGGATCCGCACGTCCTGCGTACGGTCGGCGCTGCGCGTGTGGTCGGCCCTGGTGTAGACGACGCAGGTGACCCCGGCCGCCGTGCAGTCGGTGCCGATCTCGTCCCTGGGCTTGACGCTCAGCTTGATGCTGAAGCCGCCCTTGCCGCCGCCCTCGTCGGTGTACGGCATCGCGAGGTCCTTGCCGTAGTCGGGCGGGTTGGAGGAGATCCACTTGGAGCTGCCGCTGCTGCCGCTCATGTCGACCCCGCCGACGCAGGGCGTGGCGAGCTGCCCCGCGCCCTTGTCCACGCAGACGGCCACGTAGATGCCCTTGGCGATGTCGTAGCCCTTGCCCGTGACGGTGATCTCCTGACCGGCCGGCGCGAGCGCCGCCCCGGACACCGTCAGCGTCTGCCCCTGAGAACCCGTCGCCGACTCGTCGGCGGCGCGCGCCGGGCCCGCGAGCAGGCAGATCACGCTCGCCAGGATTCCCGCCGCGATCAGCGGTCGGGCCGTAACCCACACGTGGACACTCCCTTGTCTCCCATGTACATTGATCTCGCTCTTGTTAGGTGAGCCTTACCTAAGTTGGCCGGTGTATTGGATCACCTCGCGAGGGAGAAAGTCAACATTTTGATGACACGACGTCATAAAGCTGGCGCCTGGGGCCTGCTGCTGCTCCCCCTGGCGCTCGCCCTCTCGCCGGCGCCGGGCGCCACTGGCGGCGCCGGTCAGCGGCTCACCGTCTCCCAGGCAGACGGCCTGTCCCCGGACGGGCAGACGGTCACCGTCACCGGGTCGGGCTACGACCCCGCCAAGGGCGTCTACGTCGCCTTCTGCGTCCTGCCGAAGCCCGGCGAGCTGCCCACGCCCTGCGGTGGCGGGGTGGACATGTCGGGTGCGTCCGGCTCGTCCAAGTGGATCTCCTCCAACCCGCCCAAGTACGGGGAGGGGCTGGCGCAGGCGTACGGGGCGGGCGGCTCGTTCACCGTGCAGCTCAAGATCAGCCCGGTGATCGGGGTGGCCGCCGAGGGGTCGCAGGTGTTCGACTGCCGTGAGGTCGCCTGCGCGGTCGTCACCCGGGCCGATCACACCCGCACCGCCGATCGCACGCAGGACGTGTTCGTGCCCGTCACGTTCTCGGGCGGGTTCCCCACGGTCGCGGTGGCGGCGGGTGGCGGTGGAGTGCTGCTGCTGGGTGCCGCCGCGAGCGCGGTCGTCGTGGTGCGGCGGAGAAGGCGAGCATGAGGCCTCCCCTCCGGCTCCGCGCACCCCGGGTGGCGTCGCTGCTGGTCCTGCTCGTCGCCGCCTGCGCCTGCGCGGCCACCGCACGGCCGCCCCTGGCCACCACCACACCCGCCCAGGCGGCCCAGCAGCCCTCGGCCCCACCCCTGGAGATCCTCCCCGGCACCCCGGAACCGAAGCTCCCCACCGAAGTGACCTCCGCCGACGGCAAGCAGGTCACGATCACCGACGCGTCCAGAATCCTCCCGCTCACCGGCGCCATCTCCGAGGTCGTCTTCACCCTCGGCCTGGGGAACCGCGTCGTGGGCAGGGACATCGCCGCCACCTTCCCCGAGGCCGCGCACCTCCCGCTGGTGACCCGCGCCCACGACGTCTCCGTCGAGGGCGTGCTGTCCCTGCGCCCCACCGTGATCCTGGCCGACGAGGAGACGGGCCCGCCCGAGGCGATGGAGCAGCTCCGCGGCTCGGGCATCCCCGTCGTCATCGTCAAGCCCGCCTGGAGCCTGCCCGAGGTGGCCCCCAGGATCGAGGCGATCGCCCGGGCCCTGGGGGTGGCCGAAGCGGGAGAGCGGCTGGCCGGGCGTACCGAGGCGCAGGTGAGGGCGGCGCGCGCGAAGGCGCCCGCCGGGGCGGCCAGGCCGCGCGTCGCGTTCCTCTACCTGCGCGGCACGGCGGGCGTCTACCTGATCGGCGGAAGGGGATCGGGCGCCGACTCGATGATCGAGGCGGCGGGCGGCATCGACGCGGGCACGGCGATGGGCCTGACGAAGGCGTTCACCCCGATCACCAGCGAGGCGCTCATCGCCGCCCGGCCCGACGTCATCCTCGTGATGAGCAAGGGGCTGCAGTCGGTCGGCGGGATCGACGGCCTGGTCAAGATCCAGGGCATCGCGCAGACGCCCGCCGGGCAGCGGAGGCGGGTCGTGGACGTCGAGGACGGGTCGCTGCTCAACTTCGGGCCGCGCACCGCCCGCGTCCTGGAGTCCCTGGTGGAACGGATGCACCAGGCATGAGATCCCGTCGTGGCGCCCTGCTCGTCACCGTCCTGGCGGGGGCGCTGGCCGCCGTGTTCCTGACCTCCGGCGCGAGCGGCGCCTACCCGGCGGGCCCGTCGGACGTGCTCGGCTCCGTCCTGCACAGACTGGGCGCGGGCGCGCCGCTCGACCCGCTCACCGAGACCGTCCTGTGGGACGTGCGTTTCCCGCGCGTGCTGCTCGGCGTGCTCGTCGGCGCGAGCCTCGGCGTGGCGGGCGCGCTGATGCAGGGCGTCTTCCACACGCCGCTGGCCGAGCCCGGCGTCATCGGCATCTCCTCAGGGGCCGCGATGGGCGCGGTGCTGGCGATCGTCACCGGGTTCACGCTGCTGGGGACCTGGTCGGTGAGCGCCGCCGCGTTCGCCGGCGGGCTGGCGTCGGTCGTCGGCGTCTACCTGGTGGCCAGGAGCGGGGGCCGGGCCGAGGTGATCACGCTGCTGCTGACGGGCATCGCGCTGAACGCCTTCACCGGCGCGGTCATCGGCCTGCTGACGTTCTTCTCCGACGACGCCGAGCTGCGTTCGATCACGTTCTGGACCTTGGGCAGCCTGAGCGGCGCCACCTGGCAGACGGTGCTCGCCGTCGTCCCGTGCGCCGCGCTGGGGCTGCTGGCCGCGCCCCGGCTGGCCCGGCCGCTCGACCTGCTCTCCCTCGGCGAACGGCCGGCCCGGCATCTGGGGGTGGACGTGGAGCGCGTACGGCTGATCTGCATCGTGCTCGTCGCGCTGCTCAGCGCGGCGGCGGTCGCGGTCGCGGGCATCATCACGTTCGTCGGGCTGGTCGTGCCGCAGCTCGTCCGCATGGTCACCGGGCCCGCGCACCGCATCCTGATCCCCGCCAGCGCGCTGGGCGGGGCGGTGCTGCTCACCGTGGGCGACCTGGTGGCCAGGACGGTCGCGGCGCCCGCCGAGGTGCCGCTGGGCGTGCTGACCGCGCTGGTCGGCAGCCCGTTCTTCTTCTGGCTGCTGATGCGTACGCGGGCCAAGCAGGGCGGCTGGGCATGATCCCCGCACGCCCGCCCGCCGGGACGGCATCCGGCGCCCCCGCACGCCCGCCCGCCGGGGCGGTGTACGCCGCGGTCCGTGCGGTGCGGTTCGGCTACGGCAAGGCCGAGGTGCTGCGCGGGGTGGACCTGGACGTGCGGGCCGGCGAGGTGCTCGCCCTCGTCGGGCCGAACGGCTCGGGCAAGTCCACGCTGCTGTCGGTGCTGGCCGGGGACGAACGGCCGGCGTCCGGCACCGTGCGCCTCGACGGGCGGCCCGTGTCCGGGTGGACGGCGCGCGAGCAGGCGCTGCGCCGGGCCGTCCTGCCGCAGCAGCCCGGATTGTCCTTCCCGTTCACGGTCGAGGAGGTGGTGATGATGGGCCGGGCGCCGTGGGCGCGTACCCCGCAGGAACGCTACGACGAGGAGATCGTCGAGGCGGAGCTGGAGCGCACCGCGACCGCCGGGTTCCGCGCGCGGCCGTTCCAGGAGCTGTCCGGCGGCGAGCGGGCGCGGGTCTCGCTGGCCAGGGTGCTCGCCCAGCGCGCTCCCCTGGTCCTGCTGGACGAGCCGACGGCGGCGCTGGACATCCGCCACCAGGAGGCCGTGCTGTCCATCGCCAAGGAGCAGGCGGCGGTGGGTGACGCGGTGGTCGTGGTGCTGCACGACCTGGCGTTGGCCGCCGCGTACGCCGACCGGGCGGCGGTCCTGTCGGAGGGCGTGGTGGCCGCCTGCGGCGCCCCGGCCGAGGTGTTCACGGACGAGCTGCTGTCGGACGTCTACCGGCACGCCATCGAGGTGATCCCGCACCCGAGGACCGGGATCCCGCTGGTGGTGGCCCGGCGATGAGGCTGCTCGCGGCACGCGCCGCCGGGGCGTTCGGCGAGCTGGTGCTGACCTGCGGGATCGTGCTGACCTTCTTCGCCGTGTACGGCCTGTACGGCACGGACGGCGAGATCGAGGAGCAGCAGGCCCGCCTGTCCACCGTGTGGGCCACCACCACCGCGCCCGCTGCCGTGCCCGCTTCCCGGGAAGAGGCCGAGCCGGTGAGCCGGATGAGCATCCCCCGGCTGAAGAAGAGCTGGGTGGTGGTGGAGGGAGTGTCGCAGAAGGCGCTGCGGCGCGGCCCCGGCCACTACCCGGAGACCGCGCATCCGGGCCAGGAGGGCAACTTCGCCGTCGCCGCCCACCGGATCCCGGCGTTCTTCTGGGACCTCGACCGGCTGCGCGAGGGCGACCCCATCGTGGTGCGGACGCGCGGCGCCTCCTACGTCTACCGCGTCACGGAGCAGCTCGTCGTGACGCCCGACGCGGTGGACGTGCTGGCCGCCGATCCCGGCGAGCGGCTGCTCACGCTCACCACCTGCCATCCCAAGATGGCCAACCACCAGCGGCTGGTCGTCCACGCGGAGCTGGCCGAGACCGTCAGGAAGGACGTCTGAGATGTACGCCTGGCTCTGGCGGCGCCTGCCGGGCGGGCCCGGCACCCGGCTGCTGTGCTGCGCGGTGCTGCTGGCCGCCGTGGCCGCCCTGCTCTGGTTCGTGATCTTCCCCTGGGCCGAGAGCCTGCTTCCCTTCGACGACAGCGTCGTCGGACCGACCCGAGAAAGCTGACCCATGCGCGTACTACGAAGCCTCGTCGCCTCGGTCCTGGCCGCGGCGGCCGTGCTGACCGCCGCCCCGTCGGCACACGCCGGCACCATCGCCATCGACGAGGGTTCCCTGGATTGGGGCGTCAAAGAACGCTTCCGCTCCTACATCACGGGCTCCATCGCTCACGGCACCATCACCGCCGGCGACGGCGCCACCGTCAACACGGACGGCACCTTCCGCTTCCCGCTGACCGAGGGCGTCTACGACACCGGGCAGCGCACCGCGCTGCTCTCCTTCTCCGGTCAGGTCCGCTTCACCGGTCACAACGGCGCGCTGGACCTGGTCGTCGCCAACCCGAAGGTGGCCGTCGGCGAGACCGGCAGCACCCTGTACGCCGACGTCACGAGCCTCCCGCTGGACGGCACCAAGCCCATCTCCTACCCCCTGGTGGCCTTCGCCGCCCTGACCCCGGAAGCCACCAGCGGCGCCATGCCCGCCACCCTCAGCGCGGCCGGGGTGCCCGCCTTCGCCGACTTCTACCCGGAAGGCGAGCCGCTCGACCCGCTCACCGTCGCCTACGACGGCCCGACCGGCTCTCCGGCGCCCGGCTCCACGGCCCCGGTGCCAGAAGGGGCGGGGGGCGGACCGGGCGAGCCCGGGGAGGAGTGGACGCCGCCCGGCACCGCCAAGCACACCTCCGAGCCGGTCCCGCCCGGCCTGGCCATCGCCTCGGTGGACGTCGACCAGCGGCGCAACCGCGTCTACGTGGCGGGAGGCGGCAAGGTCACCACGGTGCCGGGAGGCACGGCCGTGGAGATCCCGGGCGCGCAGTTCGTCCGCGTCGATCCTGGCAGCGGCGAGGCGTACGTGCTCAGCGGGCGCACCTACGCCCAGGCCGGCGACCAGAGCACCGTGGCGCTGTGGCGCGCCGACGGCGCCAAGCTGCTCGACCTGGGCGCCACCTACGCGCAGGACCTCGCGCTCGACCTCGGCCGCGACCGCGCCTACGTGATCCACTACGAGGCGGGCGGCAACCTGAGCGACGCCAAGCTCTCCGTCCTGACGCGGGACGGCGAGGGCACGTGGACCCGCTCGGCCACCGTCAACCGGCCGTACGCCTCGTCCGTGGCCGTCGCCCCCGACGGCACCCCTTACACGGGGGCGGCCGTCAAGCCCGGCATCGTCCGCCACGCTCCCGGTGACCTCGCTCCCGCCACGGTCGCCGAGGACGCCTACGGGCTCCTGGCCTTCGCACCCGACGGCACGCTCTACGCGGGCAGCCTCTTCGGCAACGCCGCCAAGATCACATCGTCGGGCGTGCAGACGTTCAGAACGGTCCTCTACCAGACGGCCATGCAGGTCAACCCGCGCACCGGCGACCTGTACGTGGCTCGCGCGCTCGGCTCGGACGTGCTGGTCTACCGGGACGGCGAGCTGGTGGAGGAGGGCATCGCGGGCGGGGTCGCCCGGCGCGGCATCGCCATCGGGCCCGATGACAAGGTGTACGTGCCGGACGACGGCCAGGACCGCCTCGTCGTCCTGACCCGCAACGTCTCCCCTGCCGTCACCCGCGACCCGGAGGACGTCACGGCGCGGGAGGGCGAGCAGGTCACCTTCACCGCGGCCGCCTCGGGGACGCCCGCGCCCACGGTGGCCTGGCAGAGCAGAGCGGCCGAGGGCGGCCAGTGGGCCGCCGTTCCCGGTGCGGACAGCGCCACACTGACGGTCCGGGCGGGGGCCGACGGGACGCGGTACCGCGCGGTCTTCACGAACGTGGCCGGGTCCATCGCCACCGCGGCCGCCACCCTGAGCGTCGGGAGTCCGGGGGCGGGCTCCGCCACGCAGACGCTCGCCGCCGAGGTGGTCGCGGGGCCGCTGTCGCTCAGCGTGGCGGGCACCGGAGCCAGCCTGCCGGACGTCTCCGCCGGGCAGTCGGCGTCCGGGGAGCTCAACCCGGCCACCGTCACCGACCTGCGCGGAACTGCGGCGGGATGGAGCCTGGTGGGGCAGGTCACCGACTTCACCTCGACCGGCGGCGGCACCATCGCCGCCGGATCGCTGGGGTGGGTTCCCCGGACGGACGGCAACGCCGCGCCCGGCCCGGGGGCGGGGCTGGGGCAGGCTGCCACGCTCTGTGCCGCCGGTGCCGGTAGCGGGAGCGGGGTCAGCGCGTGCTCGGCCGGCCTCAGCCTTCAGGTTCCGGACGGCACCCGGGCGGGGGCTTACACGGCCACGCTGACGCTGACGCTGTCGTAGCCTGGGCGACCTGTGCGGCCACCGTGACGGTGGCCGCACAGGGGTCTGGTCATGCCTCTACCAGCACGCGCACGTCCCACGGCCCGAGCCGCAGCTCGGCCCCCGCCGCATGCTCACTGCCGTCCAGCACGTCGCGGACCGCGACAGGGACGGTCACGGCGGTCTCCGCCCAGCTCCAGTTGTGCAGGAACCGCACCCGCCGCCCGTCCCGCGCCGTCGCGCCGGTGGAGGTGACGCCGGACGGGGCCGGGTGCCACGGGCTGGTGCCCGGGGCGAGCCACCGGAACAGGGCCTGCCCGAGCGAGGGGTTGGGGAGGGTGCCGACGCAGGTGATGCGGCCCGCGCCGTGCGCGCGCGTGGTGACGGCGGCGAAGCGGCCGAAGTGCGGGTGCCGGTAGGTGGCCAGCACGTCGGCTCCCCCGGCCAGCAGCCCATCGGCCCACCGCGTGGCAGCCCAGCCACCCGGGTCACCGTCCGGCACGGCAGGCGTCACCGCGCCCCCCGGCGACGCGAGCGGCGAGCCCTCCACCGCGTGCACCGGCAGCTCACCGTCGAGGTTGCTGAACTCCTCGTACCAAGCCCCCGCCACCTCCGCCAGCCGCGCAGGCTGCACCTCCCGCCGCGCCCGGGCCTCATGATCGGCGTAAGCGGTCCGCGGCCCGATGACGAGGTGCCCACCAGCCGCCGCGTACGCCGCAAGCCAGTCGAGCGTGGCGTCGTCGGCCACGTACAACCCGGCGGCCACCAGCACCGGGTGCCGCCCGGCCACCACCGCGGGCTCCTCCCCCACGGCCTGCCCCGCGTGCAGCACCCGCGCCTGCAGCCCGGCGTCGAAGGCACCCCGGTAGAAGGCGTCGAAGACGGCCTCGTACGAGCGCCGGTCGGGCCCGCCGCCGGCCTCCGGGAAGGGGGGCTGCGCGGCGAGCGCCCACTTGCTGGGGTGCGAGTACAGCAGGGCGACGTCACCGTCCGGCGTCAGGCCTTCGACCAGGTCACCGGCCTGCTCGAGCTCGGCCCCGATCCGGGCGACCTCCCGGTACGTGCGCCCCGGCCGCCCGCTGTGCGGCAGCACCCCGCCCCAGTACGTCTCGGCGCCGAACACCAGCGTCCGCCACTGCCAGTATTCGATCATCGAGGCGCCGCGGGACACGAGCGCCCAGGCGGCCTGCCGCCACTGACCGTCGTAGGCGGGCTGGTTGACCCAGGGCGCGCCGATGGCCTGGGCGTTGGTCTCGGTGACGAGGAACGGCTCCTGCCGGGAGGAGTACATGCGGTCGGCCACCCGGTAGAACGCCCACGTGTCGCGGGTGCGCCAGTCCTGGGCGGCGTGCGGCCTGGCGGGCAGGGCGAGGCCGTCCTGCATGGCGTAGTAGGGGTTGCCGGCGGTGACGTCGAGCGCGGCGGTCAGCTCGTCGTCGGCGACGGCGGGACGGTCGTAGGCGATGCAGGTGGTGACGAAGTGTTCCGGGCGGGCGTACTCGCGCACGATGCCGGCCTGCCAGCCGATGAAGCGGGTCACCTCGTCGGCCTGGAAACGCCGCCACGCCTGCTCGTACTGGGGCTGGGCGTTGCCGTCGGGGGTCCACAGGTCGGCCCAGGTGGACAGCCGGTGCGACCAGTAGACCAGGCCCCATTCCTCGTTGAGCGTCTCGACGTCGCCGTAGTGGTGCCGCAGCCGGTCCACGAAGCGCTGGAAGACGCCGTGGTTGTGCAGGAGGTGCAGGCCGGGCTCGTTGTCGACCTGGTAGCCGATGATCGACGGGTGGTCGGCGTACCGTTCGACGACGCGCCGGATGACGCGTTCGGCGTGGAAGAGGAACGCCGGGTGGGTGAAGTCCATCTCCTGGCGGGCGCCCCAGCCGATGCGCCGCCCGGTCTCCCGCTCCCCCGCGATCTCCGGGTAGAGGCGGGTCAGCCACGGCGGCGCGGCGTAGGTGGGGGTGCCGAGGATGACGCCGATGCCGCGCTCGTGGGCGCCGTCCAGGGTGGGTTGCAGCCAGTCGAGGTTGAAGCGGCCGTTCTCGGGCTCCCAGGTGGACCAGACGGACTCGCCCACGCGGATCACGGAGAAGCGGGCCTCGGCCATCAGGTCCAGGTCGGTCTTCAGCAGCTCGCTGGGATGGTACTCGGGGTAGTAGGCGGCGCCGAAGAGCACTCGCGACACGGATGTTCCTCTCATTGTTTGACCCCGCCCGCAGCCAGGCCGCTCTGCCAGTACCGCTGGAGCAGCAGGAACGCCGCGATCAGCGGGATGATCGACAGGAGCGACCCGGTGACGACGAGGGGGATGACGTCGCCGCTGCCGCCGGCGACCGTGGCCTGCGCGGCCCAGTTGGCCAGGCCGACGGTCACCGGGTACAGCGACGGGTCGTTGAGCATGATCAGCGGCAGGAAGTAGTTGTTCCAGGTGGCCACGAGCGTGAACAGCAGCACGGTGACGAAGCCGGGCGCGAGCAGCCGCATGACCACCTTCCAGAAGATGCGCAGCTCGCCGGCGCCGTCGATGCGGGCGGCCTCCAGGAGGCTGTCGGGCACGGCGTCCTCGGCGTAGACGCGCATGAGGTACAGGCCGAACGGGTTCACCAGTGACGGCAGGATGATCGCCCACGGGGTGTTGACCAGCCCGACCTGCGCGAAGATCAGGTACGTGGGGATGGCCAGCGCCGTGCTCGGCACCATGATCGCGCCGAGAACCAGGCCGAACAGCGCCTTCTTGCCGCGGAAGCCGAACTTGGCGAAGCCGTAGCCGCCGAGCGCGCACAGCAGGGCCGCGCCGCCGGCGCTGACGACGGCGTACAGGGCGGTGTTGAGCAGCCAGCGGCCGTAGACGCCGTCCTCGGCGGCGAAGACGTCGCGGATGTTGCCGGCGAGGGCGAGGTCGTCGGCGAACCACAGGCCGAAGCTGGAGAACAGGTCGGCGGTGGTCTTGGTGGCGGCGACCAGCAGCCAGAACAGCGGGAGCAGGAAGTAGATGAGGAAGGCCAGCATGCCGATCGTGAGCAGGGGGCTGCGACGCCTGCGGGGCGCCGCGCTCACGCTGCCGCCTGTGGCCGGGGTGGGAGGCGCGGTGACGGTGGCGGTCATGTGCGCCTCCGGGTGAGGGCGAGCTGGACGGTGTAGGAGACCGCGACGATGACCAGGCCGAGCAGGAACGACACGGCCGCCGCGTAGTTGAGGTCCTGACTGGTGAAGGCCAGGGAGTAGGCGTACAGGTTGGGGGTGTAGGCGCTGTCGATGACGCTCGGCGCCAGGCGCTGCATGAGCTGCGGCTCGTTGAAAAGCTGGAAGCTGCCGATGACCGAGAAGATCAGCGCCATCACCAGGGCGGGCCGCAGCGCCGGGATCTTCACGCTCCACGCGGTGCGCCAGGCGCCCGCCCCGTCCACGGCCGCCGCCTCGTACAGCTCGGAGGGGATGGCGCGCAGCGCCGCGTACAGGATGATCATGTTGTAGCCGGCGAACTCCCAGGTCACGATGTTGGCCAGCGAGCCGAGCATGAGGCCGCCGCCGAGCAGGTTGGGCGCGGGCAGGCCGAGCGACTCCGCGAGCTGGGCGATCGGGCCGAACTCGGGGCCGTACAGGTAGCCCCACATGAGCGCGGCGACGACGCTGGGCACCGCGTACGGCACGAAGATGCCCAGCCGGATGAAGCGGGACAGCCACAACATGCCGCTGTCGAGCGCGAGCGCGAACAGCAGGCCGAGCAGCAGCATGAGCGGCACCTGGACGAGGAAGAACTCGGCCACCCGCAGCACGCCGCCGAGCAGCCGCTCGTCGGTGAGCGCCCGCACGTAGTTGTCGAGGCCGACGAACGTCGTGCCGCCGATGAGCTGCTCCCTGAACAGGCTCAGGTATCCGGCGTAGGCGAGCGGCACGACCAGCATGGCCACGAACACGATCATGAAGGGCGCGATGAACAGGTATCCCGCGGCCGACCTGCGCGGGCTGGTGCGGGCGTTCACTGGGCGACCTTGAAGCCCTGGCTCTCCGCGTACGTGGTGATCCGCTGCTGCCACTGGTCCAGCGCGGCGTTGGTGTCGCTCTTGTCGGCCAGGGACTTGCCGACGGTCTCGTCCCAGTCGTTGACGGTCTGGTCGAGGAACGGCGGCCAGCCGAAGCCCTTGTCCACGGTGTCGCTGATGCCGGCGAAGAGCTCGTTGACGGCCTGCCCGCCGTAGAACTCGGGCTTCTGCCCGGCGAAGGCCGGGTCGCTCAGCAGCGCCTTGGTCGGCGGGAAGAGGAACTGCTCCGTCGCCATCATCTTGGTCGACCCGGGGTCGGTGTTGAGGAACTCGGCGAACTTGGCGGCGGCGATCGGGTTCTTCGTGCTCTTGATGACGGCGCTGGTGGAGCCGCCCCAGTTGCCGGACTTGTTCTCGCCGGCCGTCCACTGCGGCAGGGGTGCCGCCCGCCACTTGCCGCTGGTCTCCTTGGCGTTGCTGGCCAGGAACACCGGCCCCCAGGCGGCGGTCAGCCAGGTGGCGTACTTGCCCTTGTTGAGCGCCTGGTACCACTGGTCGGTGAAGTCGGGGTCGGCGGAGACGACGCCTTCCTTGACGAGCCCGCCCCAGTAGCCGCCGAGCTTCTTGGAGACCTCGTCGTTAACGCTAACATCGATGTCCTGGGCGCTCGCCATCTGGAACGGTTTGCCGCCCGCCTGCCACAGCAGCCCCATCCAGGCGCCGTTCTGGTTGGAGGCCAGGTTGGTCAGGTAGACGTCGGGGTCGGCGGCGTGCAGCTTGCGGGCCGCGGCGGCGAACTCGTCCCACGTCCTGGGCGGCTCGATGCCGTGCTTGTCGAAGATGTCCTTGCGGTAGAGCATGCCCATCGGGCCGGTGTCCTGCGGGATCGCCCACACCTCGCCGTTCTTGCCCGTGACCTGGCCCCACGTCCAGTCCACGAACTTGTCCTTCAGCGCCTCGGCGCCGTAGGGCCGCAGGTCGAGCAGGCTGTCGATGATGGTGAAGGTCGGGATGTACTGGAACTCGATCTGCACGACGTCGGGGGCGCCGCTGCCGGCCTTGAGCGCGGTGCGCAGCTTCGTGTACTGGGGCTCGCCCTGCCCGGCGTTGACCACGTTGACCTTGATCGCCGGGTACTTCTGCTCGAACAGCGCCACCTCCTTGCCGATGTCCGGCACCCAGGTCCAGAACGTCAGCTCGGTGGGGGTCCGCATGGCCTTGTCGATGTCGGCCTGGCTCACGGCCGCGGCGGGCGGCTCGCCGGCGGCCGGTTCGGCACCGCCGCCACCGCCGCAGCCGGCCAGGAACAGGGTCGCGGCGGCCGCCGTGGCGAGCCATCGGGTACGTGGCATGGTCATGTCTTCTCCTTGGGGGGTCGGGTGGACTGACGCTTCACCAGGTTCGTGGTCGGCAGGAGAGGCTCCGGCGTCGCCGCGCGGCCCTCGATGCGCTCGACGAGCAGTGCGAGGCCCTGCGCGACGGAGGCCGCGAAGTCCTGCCGGATGGTGGTCAGGGGCGGCGACAGGTACGCGGCGGCGGGGATGTCGTCCATCCCGATCACGCTCACCTGCTCCGGCACCGCGCGGCCCGCCTCGGCCAGGGCGCGCAGCACGCCGATCGCCATGTCGTCGTTGGCCACGAACACCGCCGTGACCTCGGGGTCGGCCGCGAGCGCCCGGCCCGCCGCGTAACCGGAGGCGGGTGACCAGTCGCCCGACGGCATCGGCGGCTCGGGCGCCCCCGCCGCGGCCAGCGCCGCGCGCCAGCCGCGCACGCGCTCCCGGGAGGCCCACCACCGTTCCGGTCCCGCGACGTGCCACACGGTGACGTGGCCCAGGGCGAGCAGGTGCTCGGTGGCCTCGCGGCCCGCGTCCACGTTGGACGGGCTGTTGATGATCACGTCGGGGCCGGTGAGCCCCGGCATCGGCCCCAGGCTCAGCACCGGCACGCCCGGCTCGACGCGCAGCTCGCCGACGTCGATCGGCTCGGACAGCACGATGCCGTCCACGCCCTGCTCCAGCAGCGTCTCCACGGCCCTGGCCACGCCGCCGTCGTCGTCCTCCAGGGTGTTCACCACGCTGAACGCGTAGCCGATCCGCCTGGCCCGCCGTTCCAGCTCGATGAGCTGCGAGGCGGGGCCGTAGAGCGCGCTGCCGAGCGAGACCACCCCGATGCGGTGGAAGCGGCCCAGGTTGAGCGCGCGGGCGGCCGTGTTGCGGCGGTAGCCGAGCTCGCGCGCCGCGGCGAGCACCCGGCGGCGGATCTCGTCGCTGACGTACGGCTCGCCGTTCATCACACGGGAAACGGTCTTCTGCGACACCCCGGCCAGCCTGGCGACGTCCGTGCTGCCGGGAGGCCTGCGTCTGGTCTCGGACATCCGCAGCTCCTCGCGTCTGACTACGTAGTCAGCCGTGGCTAGTACTGTGCGTGCCCGGTGACGTGATTGTCAAGGGAAGGTTTCCGGCCGGTTCCGGGCTCATTCCTTGGCGCGCGGGAGAGCTTCGTTTTGCGAACGATTCGCAGTACCCTCTCGGGCACGGAAGGGTAAGGGGGATTCTCGCCCGTGAGCGCTCACACAGGCTCTGCCGCACCGGCACGGACCACGTTCGCCACCGACGACATGGAGCAGGTCCGCGAGTATCTGGGCCGGATCTACGGCACCCGGCTGCTGATCGGCCGCGTCAGCGAGGGGAGCAGCCGGCTCGCGCTGTCGGTCGTGGACGCGGGATCCTTCGTGATCACCGACCTGACCCTCCCCGGCACGCAGAAGTGCCGCAACCAGGACATCGAGACCGTGCGGATCGGCGTCGTCGTCAGCGGCACCGTCACGATCGACGACGGGGACGCCGTCAACCGCTACGGCCCCGGCGACGCGCTCGTGGCCACCTTTCCCAGCGACGACCTCGTCTCGCACGCCGAGGAGCTGCGCATCCGCACCGTGAGCCTGCCTCTCGACCTGCTGGCCGACGTCGCGGGCGTCGCGCTGAACGGCGAGCCGCCGCGGCTGCTGTCGCGCTCGCCCCTCGGCCCCGCCGCCTCCCGGACGATCGCCAACACGCTGGCCCTGACCGACGAGCTGCTGTCCGGCCAGGCCGCCCGGCATCCGCTCGTCGTCGGCAACGCCGCGCGGCTGCTGGCGGCCGGCATCCTGGCCACCTTCCCCACCACGCTGACCCTGCGGGAGGAGGCGCGCGCCGATCACGCCGACGCCACCCCCGTCGTGCTGCGCCTGGCCACGGCCTACATCGAGGAGCACTACGCCGAGCCCGGCCTGTCGCTGGCCCACATCGCCGCCGCGGCGTGCGCCACGCCCCGGGCCGTCCAGTACGCCTTCCGCCGCCACCACGACATCACGCCGATGGGGTACGTGCGCCGCGTGCGGCTGGCCGCGGCGCACGCCGATCTGCTGGCCGCCGATCCGGCCACCGGCGCCACGGTCAGCGCCATCGCCGCCCGCTGGGGCTTCTACCACCTGGGCAGGTTCTCCGCCTACTACCGCCGCGTCTACGGCCACACCCCCAGCACCACGCTGACCACCTGAGCCCAGCGGCGTCACTCCTCGCCACATCCCGACCCGCCTGAGCGCGCCGGCGTCACCCCTCGCCACATCCCGACCCGCCTGAGCACGCCGGCGTCACCCCTCGCCGCACCCCGACCCGCCTGAGCACGCCGGCGTCACCCCTCGCCGCACCCCGACCCGCCTGAGCACGCCGGCGTCACCCCTCGCCCCATTCCCGGTCGGCGCGCTGAAGGCGGATCGCGAGGTAACCGGCCCTGAGGCGTTCGCGCTGCTCGGCGAGGTCGCGGCGGATCCTCCTCCCGGCGGCCATGACGCGCCTGGCATCGGCCTGGATCTCGCGCGCCTGCGACCTGATCCTCTCCGCGTCCGTGCACACCTCCGCGACCTGTTCCACCAGGCAGGGGCCGTCATCATCACGCCAGGCCGCCGGATCACGGCTCACGACCTGCATACCGCGTCGTCCTTCCCTCGCCAAAGGACCCGGTGTCGCTCTTTCACCATGGCTCGCTCCGCCGCGCGGGTCAGGTCGGGCGACGAACCGGTTCATCCGGAAAACGAACAACGTCGCCGCTCAGCCGCGCGTCCGCCGCCGTCCCTGTTTCGGCTGCCCGGCGCGGACGCGTTCGAGATGCCGCTCGTACAGCTCCCTCGACCTGCTCAGGAAGAGCCGCACGCGCTCCAGCTCGGCGGCGTCGTAGCCGTCCATCACCGCCTCCCCCTCGGTGGCGATGGGCCCGTACAGCTCCCACGTCCTGGCGGCGGCCTCCTTGGTGATCCGGATGACGACCTTGCGCCGGTCGGACGGGTCCGGCGAGCGGGTGAGGTAGCCCAGCTTCTCCAGCCGGTCGAGCATCGCGGTGACGCTGCCGGTGGTCAGCCCGAGCGCGGGGCCGAGGACGCTGGGCGTGACCGCGTCGTGGGTGCCGAGGATCTCCAGGCAGCGCAGGTCGGTGCGGTTCACGCCGAGAGAGATCGCCGCGGCCTCGTCGTAGGTGTCCACGGCCGCCTGCATCTGCTGCATCTCCTGGGCGACGGCGGCTTTCAGCTCGTCCAGATTTTCACTTGACATTCAAGCTTCTTGCCTTTCAAGATAAAAGTGTCTCGACCATCAAGATACATGACCTTCAAGGAGACTTCCATGCACGTCATCGTGATCGGCGCGGGGACCGGCGGCATGTGCCTGGCACACGGGCTGCGGCGGGCCGGCGTGTCCGTGGCCGTCTACGAGCGCGACCGCACCAGGGCCGACAACCTGTACGGCTACCGCGTCGGCATCGACTCCACCGGCAACCGGGCCCTGCGCGCGTGCCTGCCGCCCGACCTGTTCGACACCTTCGTCGCCACCTGCGCCCGCGCGCCCCGCTTCTTCAACGTGCTCACCGAGAAGCGCGGCACCACCGCCTCCTTCCCGCTGCGCCCCGACGACGACCCGGTCAACAGCGAGCGCTCGGTCTCACGGATGACGCTGCGCCAGATCCTGCTGACCGGCATGGAGGACGTCGTCCGCTTCGGCAAGGAGTTCACCCGCTACGAGAGCAACGCCGACGGCACCGTCACCGCCCATTTCGCCGACGGCACCAGCGCGACGGGCGACCTGCTGGTGGCCGCCGACGGCACCGGCTCCCGGGTGCGCCGCCAGTACCTGCCGCACGCCGCGATCGAGGACTCCGGCATCGTGGCCATCTCCGCGAAGGTGCCGGTCACCGAGGAGACCAGGGCGCTGCTCACGCCCGAGATGTTCCACGGCATCTCCTCGGTGTTCGCCCCCGGCGGCCTGTTCTGCATCTGGCACGTCATGGAGTTCAAGTGGGACAGGGACGGCGGGCTCAAGCACGAGGTGGGCGGCAACGAGCGGGAGCTGATCGAACGCTGGCCCGGCCTGCTCTACGACAACACCCGCGACTACATCAACTGGGGCCTGTCGGCGGCGGCGCGCAGGTTCCCCGCCGGGGTCATGGACCTGGGCGGCGAGGAGCTGATCGAGGTGGCACTCGGCATGACCGGGAGCTGGCACCCCGACCTGCGCAGGCTGTTCGCGCTGGCGGAGCCGGAGACCTGCTTCCCCGTCAGCATCCGCACGTCCGTGCCGGTCGAGCCGTGGCGCAGCACGAACGTCACCCTGCTCGGCGACGCCATCCACACCATGACCCCCGGCCAGGGCGTCGGCGCCAACACCGCGCTGCGCGACGCCATGCTGCTGTGCCGGGAGCTGGCCAAGGGCGGGCCCGTGGTCGAAGCCGTGGCCGCGTACGAGCGGGAGATGATCCCGTACGGCTTCGCCCGCGTGCAGGACTCGCTGGCCCGCATGGACGGCGACGCCGCCATCCACAAGCCGGTCATCGGCCGCGCGGTGCTGGCGATGACCCGCGCCTACTTCGGGGTGACCGACCGCGTCCCCGCGCTCAAGCGCAAGTTCCTGGACGACATGTACGCCTACCGCGGCGCGGAGGAGCACGCCGTGGACAACTCATGACGGTGGACGCGCCACCCCGCCATGTCAACGTTTTGACATCATGACGGAAAAATCCATATGCTGCACAGCATGCCCGTTTTCAGCGTGTCCGCTCTGGGCGCTCTGGACACCTGCCACCGCGACCGCGCCGTCCGCGCGCTCGTGCCTGCTCTGCATGCCCTCACCGACGGGCAACGGGACGCCCTGGGCTCCGTGCTCGGCGCGCTGACGTCTCTCTGACGCGTCACCGCCTCCAGCGTCCCTCCTTCACAGACAAGGCACCCGCATGTCCTCCACCACCGTGGACGTCTCCACCCTGCCCGCGCACGCCCCGCCGGGCAGGCGGTCCAACCCCTGGCTGACGCTCGTCGCCGTCGCCATCGGCCTGTTCATGGTCAACCTCGACGGCTCCGTCGTCGCCATCGCCAACCCCGAGATCGGCCGCGACCTCAACGCCTCCACCGCCGACCTGCAGTGGGTCACCAACTCCTACCTCATCGCGATGGCCGCCCTGCTCATCCTCGGCGGCAAGCTCGGCGACCGGTTCGGCCGCCGCACGTACTACATGATCGGCACGCTCGGCTTCACCGCCGCGTCGGTCGCGATCGGCGTCGTCGGCTCCATCGAGGGCGTCATCGCCTTCCGCGCCGCGCAGGGCGTCTTCGCCGCCCTGCTCATCCCGAACACGCTCGGCCTGCTGCGCGCCGTCTTCCCGCCCGGGAAGTTCGGCATGGCGGTCGGCCTGTGGGCCATGGTGGCCTCCTGCTCCACCGCGCTCGGGCCGATCGTCGGCGGGCTGCTCGTCGAGCACGTCACCTGGGAGTCCGTCTTCCTCATCAACCTGCCCATCGGCGTCGCCGGCCTCGCCTTCAGCGCCCTCGTCCTGCCGCAGAGCAGGAACTCCACCGGCCACCACCGCTTCGACCTGCCCGGCGTCGTGCTGCTCGCCATCGGCCTGATCGCGCTGGTCTTCGGCGTCATCAAGGGCGAGACATGGGGCTGGACGTCCGGCGGCACGCTCGGCGCGCTCGCCGCCGGCGTTCTCGTCCTGGTCGTCTTCGGCTGGTACGAGACCCGCCTGGCCCACCCGCTGCTGCCGATGCGGCTCTTCCGCAGCCCCGCGCTCACCATCGGCGCGATCGTCACCGCGGTCAACTTCTTCGTCCTGCTCGGCGTGGTCTTCTTCCTCATGCTGTACCTGCAGAACGTGCGCGGCTTCACGCCCGTCGAGTCCGGCGTGCGGACGCTGCCGCTGAGCCTGGCCACCGTGGTCGCCTCACCGCTCGGCGCGGCGGTCACCGGACGGTTCGGCGCCCGCGTGTCCATGCCGATCGGCATGGCGCTGCAGGCCGTGGCCTCCTTCTGGATGCTGACCTGGGACGCCCACTCCTCCTACGCCGCCATGTGGCCGCCGTTCCTGGCGCTCGGGCTGGGGGTCGGCATGGTGATGTCCGCCTCCTCCGACGCGATCGTGGGCAACGCGCCCGCCAGGGACGCCGGGGTGGCCGGGGGGCTGCAGGCCACGGCGTTGCAGGTCGGCGGGGCGCTCGGGACGTCCGTGCTGGTGTCGCTGATCAGCGCCCGGGTGGGCGCGACGCTCACCGGCGAACTGACCGGCGCCGGCGTTCCCGCCGGCGTCGCGGCGGGATTGGCGGGCGCCCGGGACGCCGTCGCGATGGGCGTCTCGCCCGTTTCCGGGGGGATGTCCGGGCAGGTGGCGGCCGCCGTGGCCGAAGGCAGCGGGGCGGCGTTCATGAACGGCGTGCACACGGCGGTGCTGCTCACCGGCGCGCTCTGCGTCGTCGGCGGCGTTCTGGCCGCCGTCGGCGTCCGCCGCACCGGCACGCCTGGTTGACCTGGAGTGCGCTCCAGGGGCCAGGGTGGTCCCATGCACAACACCATGAAGACCCGCACCATCGGCGACCGGCAGGTCGGCGTCATCGGCCTCGGCGCCATGCCGATGTCGGTCGCCGGCCACATGCCGGACGAGGAGCAGTCCATCCGGACGATCCACGCCGCCCTCGACGCCGGCATCACCTTGATCGACACGGCCGACGCCTACACCCCGTCCCACGAGGACGTCGGCCACAACGAACGCCTGGTGGCCCGGGCCCTGTCCCTGTGGGGCGGCGACACCGGCGCGGTGCTGGTCGCGACCAAGGGCGGGCACACCCGCACGCCGGACGGCTGGGACGTGGACGGCAGCCCCGCCTACCTGCACCAGGCCTGCGACCGCTCGCTCAAGGCGCTCGGCGTGGACAGCATCGGCCTCTACCAGCACCACCGGCCCGACCCGAAGGTGCCCTACGAGGAGACGATCGGGGCGCTGAAGGAGCTGCACGACGCGGGCAAGATTCAGGCGGCGGGCATCTCCAACGCCAACCCCGAGCAGATCAGGCTCGCGCACGGCATCCTGGGCGAGCGGCTGGTGAGCGTGCAGAACGAGTACTCGCCGCGGTTCCGCTCCAGCGAGCCGGAGATCGACGTGTGCGCCGAGCTCGGGCTGGCCTTCCTGCCGTGGTCGCCGCTCGGGGGCATCGGGCGTACCGGGGAGCTGCGCGCCGCCTTCGTGGAGATCGCCGACGCTCACGGGGTGTCGGCGCAGCAGGTGTGCCTGGCCTGGGAGCTGGCGCGCAGCCCTGTCGTCATCCCGATCCCCGGGTCCAGCCGGCCGGAGAGCATCGTGGACTCGGCCGCCGCGGCCTCGCTGGAGCTGAGCGAGGAGGAGCTCGCCCGCCTCGGGTGAGCACCCCTTCACAACGCCCGCGCGCGCAAGATCCTGACGTGGACGTCGCTGCCGACCGGCGGCAGGTCGGCGGCGAGCACGTCCCCGGGCTGCAGGCAGGTCAGCGGACCTGAGCAGGTGTCCACGTCCACGCGAGTGGCGATGCCGAGCGCGACCGTCCGCCGCAAGGTCCCGGCGGCCACCACCTCACCAGGGGTGGCGCCACCGGCCGGCCCGAGCACGAGCCGGGTGTGCTCGGGCCGCGCCGCCAGCGTGTGCGGCTGACCGGTGAGGGCGGGTGGCAGCAGGTTCGTGTATCCGAGCAGCCGCGCCGTGTCGGCGTCGCTCGGCTGGTCCAGCACCTCCGCGGTCGGGCCGTGCTGCCGGATCCGGCCGCCGATCAGCAGCGCCGTGTCCTCGGCCAGGGCGAGGGCCTCCTGCCGGTCATGGGTGACCAGGATCGTGGCGGTGGGCTGCCCGGCCAGCGCGGCGCGCAGGTCGGCGAGCAGGTCCGCGCGGGTGGTGCTGTCCAGCCCGCTGAACGGCTCGTCGAGCAGCAGCACCCGGGGGGCGGCGGCGAGCGCGCGGGTGATGCTGACCCGCTGGGCCTCGCCGATGGACAGGCTGCGGGCGTCCCGTCCCGCCAGCGGCGCGAGGCCGAGCGCCTCGATCCACGGCCACGCCCGCTCGCGCGCCTCGCGCCGGCTCACGCCGCGGAAGCGCAGCCCGCTGATCACGTTCGCCGCCACGGTGCCGCGGCGCAGGATCGGCCGTTGCAGCACCGCCGCCAGCGCGCCCCGCATCAGGGACGGCGTCGCGGGGCGGCCGTCGAGCAGGACCTGGCCGCTGACCCGGTGCTGGCTGAGCAGGCCGAGCGCGCGCAGCAGGGTGGACTTGCCCGCGCCGTTCGGACCGAGCACGGCCAGCGTGCGCCCCGCCGGGACGTGCAGCTCCGGCACACTGACCAGCTCCCGGCCACCGCCGCCCTGCGCGGACCGGCCACCTGAACGCACTCGCAGGTCCCGGCACCCGATGCCGGCGCTCGGGTCGCTCACCGCGGCACGGCCCGTCGCTGCTGCGCCATCGTCAGCGCCAGGTTCACCCCGAACGCGATCACCAGCAACACCAGCCCGAACGCGATGGCCAGGGAGAACTGCCCCCGGCTGGTAGCCAGCACGGCGGCGGTGGTCAGCACCCGGGTCTGCCCGGCCAGATTGCCCCCCACCATCTGCGCGGCCCCGACCTCACTCACCACCGCCCCGAACCCCGCCATCGCCGCCGCCAGCAACGGCAGCCTGGCCTCCCCCAGCAACGCCGCGAACGCCCGGACCGGAGTCGCCCCCAGCGCCTGCATCTGCACCCGGAAATCCGGATCCACCTGCTGCACCGCCGCCGCGACCAGCGCCACCACGATGGGCGTGGCGATGGCGCCCTGCGCGATGACCATCGCGGCGGGGGTGTAGAGCAGCTCCATCCCGCCCAGCGGCCCGCTACGCCACAGCAGCACGGTGACGAACAGCCCGATCACCACCGGCGGCATGCCCATCCCCGTGTTGGCCGCCGCCAGCGCGATCCGCCGTCCGGGAAAGCGGACCAGCGCCAGAGCCGCGCCCAGCGGCACGCCCACGAGCAGGGCGACGGCGGTCGCGGTGAGCGAGACCCGCAGGGTCAGCAGGATGATCGACCAGCTGTCCTCGTCCCCGGACCAGAGCAGCCCGACCGCCTCCACCAGCCCGTCGAACAGCACGTCCATCGCTCACTGACCCAGCTTCGCCTCGTCCGCGCCCGCGTCGGGAGTGAACAGCGGCTGGCCGAACTTCTCCTTCCCGTACGCGCCGATGAGCTGCTGCGCGGGCGCGGCGACGATCCAGTCGGCGAACGCCTTCGCGCCCTCCGGCCGGACGCGGTCACCGGCCTTCTTCGTCATCTCGATGACGTGGTAGACGTTCAGCAGGCTCGGATCGCCCTCGCTGAGCACCTCCAGCTCCAGGGTGTCGCGCTGGGTGAGGTAGGTGGCCCGGTCCGACAGGGTGTAGCCGGCCTTCTCGCTGGCGACCCGCAGGGTCTCGCCCATGCCCTGCCCGGTGGACTGGTACCAGGAGCCGCCGGGGGTCACCGCGGCCTTGGACCAGATGTCCTTCTCCTTGGCGTGCGTCCCCGACTCGTCGCCGCGCGAGACGAACGCCGCCCGGGCGTCCGCGATCCTCTTCAGCGCCTCCGCGCTCTTCGTGCCCCGGATCTTCGCCGCGTCGGCGGGCGGGCCGAGCAGCACGAAGTCGTTGTGCATGACCAGCCGACGGGAGCCGGCGCTCCCTTCGGCCACGAACTTCTCCTCCGCCGCGGGCGAGTGCACCAGGAGCACGTCCGCCTCGCCGCGCCGGCCCAGCTCGATGGCCTGGCCGCTGCCGACCGCGAGGGTCTTGACCTGCCAGCCGCTGTCGCGGGTGAAGGCGGGCAGCAGCTCGTCGAGCAGCCCGCTGTCCTGGGTGCTGGTCGTGGTGGCCAGAATCAGTGACTTGTCCGCCGCGGGGCTCGATGCCGCCGGGCCGGCTGTGGAGGGGGTGGTCCCGCAACCGGCGACCAAGACCGCCGCGACCCACGCGCCGATGAGCAAGAGCCTTCTACGTATCATCGTGGCCCTATCTGTGCTACTGCAGAGCAGTGCAAGTGTAAATTACCCAAGCGTGACCCGATATCGGGAAATCTGCACCGACCTCGCGCATCAGGTGACGGCGGGAACCCTGCACCCCGGCGACGAACTGCCCGGCATCCGCGAGCTCGCCCAGCAGTGGCACACCACCGCCTCCACCGTCAGCCGCGCCCAGCGCGCCCTCGCCGACGCCGGCGTGCTGGAGCTGGCCGACCGCCGCCGCGCCCGCATCGCCCCCGGCGCCGCGCTCGCCGCCCGCCGCTTCCTGCACGTGGACGCGGTCTTCACGCTCGCCGGCAGCGACGACCCCGCCCTCGACCTCCTCACGGGCACGATGGACGGCAAACTGAGGATCGTCACCCGCGAGGGCAGCGTCGCCGGCCTCAGCGCGGTACGCCAGGGCCACGCCGACGGAGCCGCCATCCACCTGCTGCACCAGACCGGCGTCTACAACGCGCCCTTCGCGCTCGGCATGCTGCGCGGCCACGAACCGCACCTCATCCACCTCTGGCGGCGCGAACAGGGCCTGATCGTCGCCCCGGGCAACCCCCACCGCATCACCCGGATCGCCGACCTCGCGGACCGGCGTGTCTCCGCCCGGCGCCCCGGCACCGGCACCCGGATCCTCCTCGACCGGCTGCTCCTGGCCGCCGGCCTCGACCCGGACGGCCTGCGGGGCCCGCAGGTGGGCTCCCACCTCGAAGCCGCCCTGGCCGTCGCCACCGGCACCGTCGACGCCGGCCTCGGGGTGCGTTCCGCCGCCACCGACCTGGGCCTCGAGTTCGTTCCGCTGACGTGGGAGGACTTCGACATCGGGCTGACCGGGCAGGCGCTCGGCCCGGCCGTCCACCTCATCGCCGCGCTGCGCACCCCCGCCCTGCGGCGCAGGATCGCCGCGCTGGGCGGCTACGACACCTCCCGTTCCGGCACCGTCACGAAACTCCCCGGCAACGTCGCGCGACACGTACCCACAGAACCGGAGCACGCACATGGGCCTGGGCGAACTCCCGCACGACCATGACGAGCACCCCCACTCGGGCGGCGCCGTCCACCACCTGCCCGCCGGCGCCAGACCGGAGGCTCCGCGCGATACGTCCCGGCTCGTAGCCGGACCTGGCGCAAAACCCTTTGAGACGGCGCGGGCGCGCTGGCTAGCCTGCCGTCCATGATCTCCCTCGCGCGGCACCGCCTGACCCCTGCCGAGACCGGCCCCGCGCTGCGCGCCCTGAGCGAGTGGACGCCCGCCGACGCCCCGTCCGGCGGCCTGCATCCCGGGGACGTGGGCTGGCAGCTACGGTTCGGCGACGCGGCCTTCTTCCTCTGGACGGACGGCACCGCCCCCGCGGCGGTCGGCTTCCTCGACGGCCCCGTCCTGCGCGTGACCGCCGCGCCGGACGCCGACCTCGAGGCGCTCGCCGCCGACGCGGAGGAGCTGGGCAACGACCAGTGCGACGGCCTGCCCATGCCGGGGTGGGGGTTCGACGAGGAGGCCTGGGCCGTCCTGTCGTGGACCCCGCGCCCGGTGACGAGCCGCGCCCAGCCGGTCGGCGAGTCCGACGCCGCCGACCGGGTGCTGGTGCAGCGGTCCGCCTTCGCGGGATCCACGTTCACCGTCGAGCGGTGGCGCACGATGAAGGAGTCGCCGGCGGGCGGGCTGGCCGTCGAGACCCTCGTACGCACCCCGTCGGGAGAGCCCGCCGCCGCCGCGACCGGATGGTTCGCGGGCGCGGGCCGGTGCGGCCTGCTCGAACCGGTCGGCACCCACCCGGACCATCGCGGGCACGGTTACGGGCGCGACGCCGTCCTGGGCGCGTGCGCGGCCCTCGCCGAGCGGGGGTCCAGCGCGGTCGCCGTCCTGACGCCGGCCGGCAACGAGGCGGCGGTGGCGCTCTACCGGTCGGCGGGGTTCACGGTCCTGCGCGAGAACCACGACCGGGTACGCCCTCGGCCCGCCTGAAGCCCTGCCGGGCCGGTCACCTGCCGGTCCGCCAGGCGTTCAGGAACGGCCATTTGACGTCGAGGTTCACCAGCTCGATGACCCGCCGATCGTCGAAGATGATGCGCTCGTTGCCCTTGTAGTAGCTGAATTTCGGCGTGTCCTTCTCGATCTCCAGGGAGATGTCGTCGAGGTCGCTGCGGAACCGCTTGGGCAGCAGCGCCTCACCGTAGAACGGCAGGGTGGGCACCTCGAACGTCTTGGAGAACAGCATGGTGGCGGATCCGCCCCGCACTCCAAGGTGCTGGATGGGGGCGGCCTTGGGGTCGGTGGAGTTGAAGTCGGTCAGGCCGTCGTACGGGATGGGGATCCTGA
The DNA here is from genome assembly GCF_008086045.1 of Nonomuraea sp. PA05. GTDB lineage: Bacteria > Actinomycetota > Actinomycetes > Streptosporangiales > Streptosporangiaceae > Nonomuraea > Nonomuraea monospora. Next base: position 153,903 of record NZ_VSEY01000013.1, read on the forward strand.
AGGGGCCGCTGACGATGCCGCTGTCCTCGAAGATGATCGCCTGGGTGCCCTTCGTCCAGGTGTGCCGCCAGCGGAACTTGGGCCCGCTGAACGCGATCGCCGCCGCGTCGATGTCGCGGGTGAACTGCTTGGGCAGGAACGGCCACTTCTTCTTGATCGACGCCGGGCCCTCGATGAGCCCGCGGTCGTTGAAGATGGCGTACTGGCTGCCGATCAACGCCATGTGCTTCCACAGGTTCCGCTCCTTCACCGTGGTGACCGCGTCGAAGGCGCGCAGTTCCGCGGCGGGTGAGCGGTCCTGGGGCGCGACGGCGGCCGTCGCGGACGGGGGTGCGGTCGCCGCACCCAGGGCGGCCACGGCCACCGCCAAGGCCAGCAGCCGCACTCTTGATCTCATCTTGCGCACGCTCCACTCCCATCGCCGGGTCGAGTTGCTCGAAGGTCACGAACGGTTCGCCCGGCAGGCGGCGGTGGATGAGGGGTGAACCGTCCAGGTGTGCCCGGTCCTGCCTGCGCCATGGCGGGCGGGTGATCAGGGCCGGGGCGTGGTCCGCGCTAAACTCGGCGGCGACGGCCAGGTCAGATCGGGATCGGACGGCGGGGCGCGGCATGGTGACCATGGAGGACGTTGCCCGGCTGGCCGGTGTGTCGAAGATGACCGTCTCCAACGTCGTCAACAACCGTGACGGCGTCAGCGACCAGGTGCGCCGGCGGGTGCTGGCGGCCATCCGGGAGTCGGGTTACCGCGTCAATCTCTCCGCCCGCTCGCTGAAGTCCGGGCGCACGGGCGTTCTCGGCCTGGCGGTGCCCGAGATCGACCTGCCGTACTTCAGCCATCTGGCCTCCCTCGTCATCGACGCGGCCAGGAGCCGGGGCTACCACGTCGCGCTGGAGCGGACCGGCGCGGTGGAGGCGGGCGAGGCCGACGCGCTCGCCCATTCCCGCATCCTGCAGTTCGACGGCCTGATCATGAGCGCCGTGGCCCTCAACGGGCTGGACGACCGGCTGACGGAGGCGGGCCATCCCATCGTGATGCTCGGCGAGCAGGACTTCGGCGACCGTCTCGACCACGTCGCCATGCCGAACGAGGAGGGCGTCAGGGCGGCGACGCTGCACCTGGCCGATCAGGGGTGCCGCCGGATCGGGATCGTCTCGGGCGTGCCCCGCGACGGGGTGAACGTGATCACCCGCCGCTACCACGGCTACCTGGCCGCGCTGGCCGAGCGCGGCCTGGACGCCGATCCGCCCCTGCTGCTGCCGCTGGAGGACATGACCATGGAGGCGGGCCGCGACACGGCGTACCGCATGGTGGATTCGGGGGTGGAGGTGGACGGGCTGGTGGCGGTGACCGACACCGTCGCCGCCGGGGTGCTGCGCGGCCTGGCCGACCGCGGTCTGCGGGTGCCGGACGACGTCCGGCTCATCGGTTTCGACGACGTCCCGCAGTCGCGGTTCCTGGTGCCCTCGTTGTCGTCCGTGGCGCCGGATCACCGGTGGATGGCGGAGACGGCGGTCGATCTGGTGGTGCAGCGGATAAGCGCGCCGTTGCGCCCGGCCGGCCAGTACGTGGCGCCGTTCGAGCTCATGATCCGCGAGTCGACACGCTGACTCGCCCTTGACGGTCGCGCTGTTCGCGTTAACACTCGTGCACATCTCCAAGTGCTCGGTCGTTACCGGTCCTCCCCCAGGCCGGATGTTAACGCTAACAAAGGAGTCCGCCGTGAATCTCCGCCGCAGAGCACTCGCCCTCCTGGCCGCGTTATGCGCGGTCCTCGTGGTCAACGCCTCCCCGGCCGCCGCCGCCAACACCGCCTACGTGTTCGCGTACTTCACCGAGTCCCCGAACATGAACGGCGCCAACTACGGCCTGCACCTCGCGGTCAGCCAGGACGGACTGAACTGGACCCCGCTCAACCAGAACAACCCCGTCGCCACCCCCACCGCCGGCACGCTCGGCCTGCGCGACCCGTTCATCCTGCGCAAGCAGGACGGCACGTTCGTCATCCTCGCCACCGACCTCAACGGCACCGACTTCAGCCAGAACAGCCAGTACCTGCACGTCTGGGACTCCACCAACCTGACGAGCCTCACCGGCTACCGCCGCATCCGCATGCACACCCTCAACACCCACACCTGGGCGCCGACCGCCTTCTGGGACGCCTCCCGCGGCCAGTACGGCATCGTCTACTCGGCCAACAACGGCACCGACGTCTTCATGGTCAACTACACGACCGACTTCCGCACCGTCACCGCCAACCAGGTCTACTTCAGCCCCGGCTTCCCCGTGCTCGACGGCGACATCGTGGTGGACGGCTCGACGTTCTACCTCTACTACAAGAACCTGTCCAACGGGCTGCTGTACGGGGCCCGCTCCTCCACCGGCGCCGCCAACAGCTACACCACCTACACCAGCGGCCTGCGCCAGGGCAACGCCATGGAAGCCCCGCTGCTGATCAAGAACAACGCCGGCACCGGCTGGTGGCTGTGGGGCGACTCCTTCAGCCCGGTCAACAACGACTACTACGCCTGGTCGTCCCCGAACGTCGGCGGCAACTCCTGGACGGTGCTCGACCAGCGCGCCTACACCCCGCCGCTGAACGCCAAGCACGGCTCCATCGCCGGCATCAGCGCCGCCGAATACAACGGCCTGATCTCCCGGTGGGGGACTCCCGCCTGGACGCGACTGAAGTCCTCGAACTTCCCCGACCGGTACGTGCGCCACGCCGACCTCGCCGGCCGCCTGGACGCCTACCCCTTCGACCCCTACCAGGACCAGCTCTGGCGGATGGCGCCCGGACTGGCCGACAGCACCGGGGTGTCGTTCGAGTCGGTCAACTACCCCGGCCGCTACCTGCGGCACAGCAACTACGCGATCCGGCTGGACATCAACGACAACACCGCCGCCTTCCGGGCGGACGCCACCTTCTACCGGGTCGCGGGGCTGGCCGATTCGGGCTGGTCGTCGTTCCGGTCGTACAACTTCCCTGACCGGTACCTGCGCCACTCCGGCTACCTGCTGCGCGTCGATCCGATCAGCACGGCCACCGATCGCGCGGACGCCACCTTCCGCCTCACCCCCTGACCCCGGGTCCAGGCGAGACACGACGCTCCAGTCGTACGACTTCCCCGACCGCCGCCTTGGCCATTCCGGGCCGGCGCGACGTTCCGCCTCACCGGCTGAGCGGCTCCCGTGCGGGCCGCGTCACCACGCGGCCCGCACGTCCCTGTAATTCCTTGACGGAGTGAGTACTCACTCCGTACCGTGTCGGGCATGACGAACTCCACGAACCGGCGCCGCGCGCCGGCCATGAGCCCCGAGCAGCGCCGCGAGATGATCGTGCGCGCCGCCCTCCCCCTGGTGGTCGAGTACGGCACGTCCGTGACCACCGCCCAGATCGCCCGGGCCGCGGGCATCGGCGAAGGCACCATCTTCCGCGCGTTCGGCGACAAGGAGACCCTGCTGGCCGCCTGCATGGCCGAGGCGGCGCGGCCCGACGACACGCTCGCCCACGTGGCGGCGATCTCCCTGGACCTGCCGCTGGCCGAGCGGCTGGAGGAGGCGGCCGACACGCTGCGCGGCTACCTGGCCAGGATGGGCGCGGTCGCCGGCGCCCTGGCCGCCTCCGGCGGGCTGCGCCGCGAGCCCGGCCTCCTCGCGGGCGCCCGCCCCGGCCAGGAGGCCGCCACCGGCACGAGCGACGCACGCGCGGGCTCCACCGCCGGGAGCAGCACGTCCGCGGGTTCGTCCGGCACGGCTGACGGTCCCTCCCAGGGTGCGGCGGCCCCTGGCGGCGGTGGTTCGCCCGGGGGCCCGGTCTCCGGCAGGGAGGCCTCGATGGCCGCCACCCGCGAGGCGCTCACGGGCCTGTTCGAGCCCGAACACGACCGCCTCAGAGCCGCCCCCGAACGCCTCGCCGACGCCTTCGCGTTCATGACCATGGCGGTGGGCCGGGGCGGCCCCTCCCCTCTCACCTCGGCCGAGCTGGTGGATCTCTTCCTGAACGGCGCGCTCCTCAAGGAGGGCGAACAGGGATGACCCCACCGGGCCTGTACAGCGACCTCCCGTCCCGCAGCCGCAAGCCGGTCACCTACGCCCTGCTCACCTCCTCCGTCAGCGTCCCGGTCTACGGCCGCTTCTCCGGCCTCCACTGCCGCGGGTCGGAGAAGACCTGGCGGGAAGGTGGGTGGTGGCAAGCTTCATGGGAGCCGACGCGCGTCAACGCTCAGGCTGCGAGCCCTGGGGTGGAGCGAAGGCCGTCGCAACGGGACGGATGACGCGCGGGCGCGTTGGGATCAGGCGCGACCTGTGACGTGTGAGTCCACGGCGATCATGTCCCGGCATCAGGTGCCGCCTGCCCGCCGCCGTCTTCCCGGCCGGCGTCACACGGCACGCGGCCATGAGAAGCGGCGCGACGATCACTTGTCAAGACGCGTTCCGCGCGGGCGGCCGGGATATACTCGCCAGTCAAAGCGATGCGGCCATATCGAGAAGGTGGTGACATGGCCGAGCGACGTACCCGCGGGCCGGGAGCGCACCATGAGGAGCGCCGTCATCAGATCGCCGACGCGGTGCTCGCCATCGTCGCGGAACGCGGCCTGGCCGCCGTGTCCCTGTCCGAGGTGGCCGTGCAGGCGGGCATCTCACCTGGCCGCGTGCAACACTATTTTCCAGCCAAGCGGCAGCTCATCGAGGCCGCCTTCGAGCGTGGCAACGCCCTCAGCAGCGCCCGCGTCAGGGAACGGACCGGCCGCGACCTCGACGCCGCCGAGCCGCGCCTGGTGCTCACGGTGGTGCTCACCGAGCTGATCCCGTACGACGCGACGACCGAGGCGCACCTGCGGGTCCGGCAGTCCTTCCACGCCTTCGCCTTCGCCGACGAGACCATCGCGGCCCGGCTGCGCGTCCTCTACTCCGACCTGCACGGCCGGTTGGGCGACCTCATCCGCGTCGGCCAGCGGGCCGGTCACGTCTCCGCGGGCCTGGACGCGCGACGGACGGCCGTGGCGCTGGTGGCCCTGGCCGAAGGGCTGGCCGCCAACGTCCTCATCGGCGTCACCAGCGCCGATGACGCCCGGGAGAGCGTGCTGGGCGCCGTCGCCGATCTCTACGCGGCGTAGCCGGACGTCGAGCGGCTCAGCCCTCCCGATGCCCCGGGCGTGCGGGCAACCGCCGCAGCAGGCTCAGGGCGGCATCCGTGATCACCGTGCCGGGCTGTCGCGCCTGCCTCCAGGAGGGGGAGCCGATGTGAACGGCAGATCGCCGGCGTCGTACAGCGCCGCGACGGTGATGCCGTCGCAGGTCGTGGTGGCAAGCTCCTCCTGCGAACGCACCAGCTCCAGTCCCGTCACGGCTCGTCCTTGATCTCGCAGAGCACCGCCCCGGCCGTGACCGTCGCACCGGCCACCGCCGACAGCCCGACCACGGTCCCGGCCTTGTGGGCGGTGAGCGGCTGCTCCATCTTCATGGCCTCCAGGACGACGACGGTGTCCCCCGCCTCCACGGTGTCGCCATCGGCGACCACGACCTTGACGATCGTCCCCTGCATGGGGCTCACCAGGGCATCGCCACCCGCCGCCGGAGCCGCCGCGCTCCGGCCGCGCCGAGGGGCGGGGCGAGCCGCGGGCTTGGCGGCGCCGCGTCCGGCGAGCCCTGCGGGCAGGACGACCTCCAGGCGCTTGCCCCCGACCTCGACCGTGATGCGCTCCAGCTCACCCGCCTCACCACCCGCGACGGCCGGCCCGGCGTACGGGGTGATGTCGTTGGCGAACTCGGTCTCGATCCATCGGGTGTGCACGGCGAAGTCGACGAAGGCCGGGTCCGTGACGACCGCGCGGTGGAAGGGCAGCGCGGTGGGCATGCCGTCGATCTCGAACTCGGCCAGGGCGCGGCGGGCACGCTGCAGGGCCTGCTCCCGGCCGGCGCCGGTGACGATCAGCTTGGCGATCAGGGAGTCGTAGCAGCCAGGCACGGTCTCGCCCTGCTCGTACCCGCTGTCCAGGCGGACGCCGGGGCCGGAGGGAGCACGCCAGCGCGTGATCGTTCCTGGCGCGGGCAGGAAGCCGCGGCCCGGGTCCTCGGCGTTGATCCGGAACTCGATGGAGTGGCCGCGCGGCGCCGGGTCGTCGTAGCCGAGCGGTTCGCCGCCGGCGATGCGGAACATCTCGCGGACCAGGTCGATGCCGGTGACCTCCTCGGTGACCGGGTGCTCGACCTGCAGCCGCGTGTTGACCTCCAGAAACGAGATCGTGCCGTCCTGCCCGACGAGGAACTCGCAGGTGCCCGCGCCGACGTAACCGGCCTCGCGCAGGATGGCCTTGGACGACTCGCGCAGCAACGCCTCCTGCTCCGTGGTGAGGAACGGGGCGGGCGCCTCCTCCACCAGCTTCTGGTGGCGGCGCTGGAGCGAGCAGTCGCGGGTGGAGACGACCACCACGGTGCCGTGGGCGTCCGCCAGGCACTGGGTCTCGACGTGGCGCGGCCGGTCCAGGTAACGCTCGACGAAGCACTCGCCCCGGCCGAACGACGCCACCGCCTCACGGACAGCGCTGTCGTACAGGTCGGGGATCTCCTCCAGCGTGCGGGCGACCTTGAGCCCGCGCCCGCCGCCGCCGAACGCCGCCTTGATCGCGATCGGCAGCCCGTGCTCCCGCGCGAAGGCCACCACCTCGCCGACGCCGGCCACCGGGTCGGCGGTCCCGGCGACGAGGGGCGCGCCGACCTTCTGCGCGATGTGCCTGGCCTGAACCTTGTCGCCGAGCGCGGTGATCGCGGACGGCGGCGGCCCGATCCAGGTCAGCCCCGCGTCGAGGACGGCCTCGGCGAAGGCGGCGTTCTCGGCCAGGAAGCCGTAGCCGGGGTGCACGGAGTCGGCGCCGGACCGCGCCGCCACCTCGACGATCTTCTCGATCGACAGGTACGTCTCCCCGTCGAGCGCGTACGCCTCGTCGGCCATCCTGACGTGCAGCGCGTCGCGGTCGGGTTCGGTGTAGACGGCCACGCTGCCGAGGCCGGCGTCCCGGCAGGCCCGGATGACGCGGACGGCGATCTCGCCGCGGTTGGCGATGAGCACCTTGCGCAGGCTCACGACTGTCCTCCGAAGTTCGGCTCCCGCCAGCGGCCGGGGCCGGGCGTGAGGGGGCGCCGCAGCGGGGGGCGGTGGCGGCGCGTCACGGGTACGGGTTCTGAACGGGCGGCGTGCAGGGCGACGAGCAGAGCGGCCAGTTCCTCGGGCGTCGGGGTGCCTTTGGTGATCTTCACAGCGGGATGTTCCCATGCTTCTTGGGCGGCAGGGCGTCGCGTTTGCCGCGCAGCAGCCGCAGCGCGCGGGTGACCTCGCGGCGGGTCTCACCCGGCCGGATCACCTTGTCCACGTAGCCGCGCTCGGCCGCCAGGTAGGGGGTGGCCAGGGTGTCCTCGTACTCGGCGATCAGCTCGGCGCGCAGCGCCTCGGGGTCGCCGGCGGCGGCCAGGCGCTTGCGGTGCAGGATGTTGACCGCGCCCTGGGCGCCCATGACGGCGATCTGCGCGGTGGCCCAGGCCAGGTTGACGTCCGCGCCGAGGTGTTTGGAGCCCATCACGTCGTACGCGCCGCCGTACGCCTTGCGGGTGATCACGGTGACCAGCGGCACGGTGGCCTCGCCGTAGGCGTACAGGAGCTTGGCGCCCCGCCGGATGATGCCGTTCCACTCCTGATCGGTGCCGGGCAGGAAGCCGGGCACGTCCACCAGCGTCAGCACCGGGATACTGAAGGCATCACAGGTGCGGACGAACCGGGCGGCCTTCTCGGAGGCGTCGATGTCGAGCGTGCCCGCCAGCCGCATCGGCTGGTTGGCGACGACGCCGACCGGGCGGCCCTCGACCCGGCCGAAGCCGATCACGATGTTGGGCGCGAACAGCTCCTGCACCTCCAGGAACTCGCCGTCGTCCAGCAGCGCGGCGATCACCTCGCGCATGTCGTAGGGCTGGTTCGGCGAGTCGGGGACGAGCGCGTCCAGGGCCGGATCGTCCGGCAGGTCCGCTTCGACGTGCGGGTGCGGCGGCTCGTCGAGGTTGTTGTCCGGCAGGTACGACAGCAGCGCCCGCGCGTAGTCGAGGGCGTCGTCCTCGTCGGAGGCCAGGTAGTGGGCGACGCCGCTGCGGCTGTTGTGCACCCGGCCGCCGCCCAGGTCCTCGAAGGACACGTCCTCGCCGGTGACGGTCTTGATGACGTCCGGGCCTGTGACGAACATGTGCGACGTCTCGTCCACCATGATCGTGAAGTCGGTGAGCGCCGGCGAGTACACGTGGCCGCCCGCGCACGCGCCCATGATGAGCGAGATCTGCGGGATCACCCCGGACGCCCGGATGTTGCGGCGGAAGATCTCCCCGTACAGGCCGAGCGAGACCACCCCCTCCTGGATCCGCGCCCCGGCCCCCTCGTTGATGCCGATGACGGGGCAGCCGTTGCGCATCGCCAGGTCCATCACCTTGCAGATCTTCTGCCCGTACACCTCGCCCAGCGAGCCGCCGGCCACCGTGAAGTCCTGCGAGAACACGCACACCTGGCGGCCGTCCACCGTGCCGTAGCCGGTCACCACGCCGTCGCCGTGGCCGAGCGATCCCTTGGCGAGCGCGTCCAGCTCGACGAACGAGCCGTCGTCCAGCAGCCGCTCGATCCGCTCCCTGGCGGTCAACCTGCCCTTGGCGTGCTGCTTGGCCGCCGCGCGCGCCTCGGCGGCGTGCACCGCCTCGTCCAGCCGCTCCTTCAGGCGGGCGAGACTGCCCGCGGTCCCCTGCGCTGCCATCCACCACCATCCGTAAGACTGAGTTTCATAAGTACGGTACTCAGTTCCGCAAGTGTTGAACACCCCTGTTTCCCGGGAGAATGACCCCTGTGCCGAAACCGCCGATCAAACACCGCCTCGCCGAGGCCGCCGTGGCGCTGTTCGACGAGCAGGGCTACGACGCGACCACCGTCGACGACATCGCGGCGCGCGCGGGCGTGAGCCGCAGCACGTTCTTCCGCTACCACCGCTCCAAGGAAGACGCGATCTTCCCCGACCACGACGCGCTGCTCGACAGGATCGACGCGCGGCTGCGCGCCTCCACGGCCGGCACCGCGATCGTCGCCATCACCGACGCCGTGCGCATCGTGCTCGCCCACTACGTGGACGACGCCGAGGTCTCACTCCGCCGCTACCGCCTCGTCCGCCAGGTCCCCGCCCTGCGCGACCGCGAGATCGCCAGCGTGGCCCGCTACCAGCGGCTGTTCCGCGAGTTCGTCGGCGCGTGGCTGGGCGACTCGCCCGACGCCGGGCTGCGCGCCGAGCTCATGGCGGCCTCCGTGGTGGCCGCCCACAACCAGGTGCTGCGGGGATGGCTGCGCTCCGGCGGCACGTACGACCCGAGCGGGCCGCTCGACCACGCGCTCGGGTACGTCATCGCCACCTTCCGCCATCTCGAACAGCCCCAGGACGACGACCAGGTCGTCGTCGCCACCTTCAGCCGCGCCGCGACGCCGCAGGCCGTCATGGCGGCCATCCAGCAACATCTGGAGTCCGGCGGCTGACGCGTCCCGCCGACGGTGACCGGCATGGGACTACGCATCGGTGCCTTGATCGTCGATTGTCAGGATCCCGGACGGCTGGCGCGGTTCTGGGCTGGTGATCAGCCGCCTGGAGGGGCTGGGGGCCACGCGCGCCGACGCCGGCCAGGGCGGCGACGTGCCGTGGGTGGTGATGGCCGACCCGGAGGGCAACGAGTTTCGCGTGCAGAGCGCCCATGCGCCGGACGTCCGGGCGGAGTGGCTGCGACGGTACGAGTCGCACCAGTTGCGCGGCCAGCTGTTCCAACCCGTGGAACTGCATGGAACGCCCCAGGGGGTGAGCGGACGACAGATCGACCCCGAAAGGGCGCGAGATGGCCCCATCCCCCTGGGCGGACGGCGCGGACTGCCCGCACGTTCACCCCCGTCCCCCGTCGACCTGGCTGCACTACGGCCTGATCCCGGCGCCCGACCGGCGGCCCGCCCTCTACGCCGAACTGCGCGCCACCGCCACCGCCCTGCTGGACGGCGGCAGGGCCCGCGAGTTCTTCTTCATGCACAAGCCGCCCGGCCTGCGCGTCCGCTTCCAGTCCGCGCACGCCGGCACGCACGCCGGCACGCGCGCCGGCCTCGACGGCGAGCTGAGCGAGGTGCTGGACGGGTGGCGGCGCGACGGGCTGCTGCGGGAGTGGCGCGGCGGCGTCTACGAGCCTGAGGAGTACCTGTTCGGCGGCCCCGTCTCCATGGCCGGCGTGCACCGCGTCTTCACCGCCGACTCGCTCGCCTGGCTCGGCCACCACGCCGCCCCTGCCGGGGTGCGCGCCGGGCAGGCGTGGACCATGTCGCTGCCGATGATGCGCGCCGTGCTGGACTCGCTGGACATCGCCGGCTGGGAGGACCTGGACGTCTGGGACCGCCTGCGCCGCCAGACCGGCCGCCGCCTCGCCGACCCCGGCCGCCTGCCCGCCGGCGCGGTCACCGTCGCCTCGGCCCTGCGCGCCGCCTGGTCGGCGCCGCACCGGCTCGTCGCCGCCCTTCCTCCGCATGCGGCCGAGCTGGTCGAACGTTACCGGGAGGCGGTGATGGCGGCTGGGCGGCGGTGGCTGGACAGCTACTTCACCGTGGGGCAGCCCGCCGTCGGGCCCAGGGAGGCGGCGGCGTTCGTGATCGTGTTCCACTGGAACCGGGCCGGCCTGTCCGCGGCGCGCCAGGCACTGATCGTGGAGGCGCTCATGGCCAGGCCCGGCGAGACGCTGGCGGCCAGGCCGGGGCTCGGCGGCGATGAGGCGCTCCCAGCCGGTTCGCACGGCGATGAGGCGCTCCCAGCCGGTTCGCACGGCGATGAGGCGCTCCCAGCCGGTTCGCACGGCGATGAGGCGCTCCCAGCCGGTTCGCGCGGCGATGAGGCCGGTTCGGGCGGCGGTGAGGCGCGATGACGGCGCTGTTGCGGACGGCGGGGCTGCCGGTGCGGTTGTGGGTGGCCGCCGGGTCGCCTGAGCTGTTCGCGCTGCTACGGACGCTGGAGCGGGCCGAACGCGACCACGCGGCGCTGGGGGTGGCGCTGGCCGAGGCCATCGGGCGTGAGGTGGTGCCGTCGGCGGAGCTGACGGTGGTCGAGCGCCGGCTGGCGCTGGCGGCACGACGGCGGCTGCACCGCGCCCTGCCGCTCACGTCCGGCGACCACGCACGACTCGCCGAGCTGGCCGATCGTCTTGCGAGCGCGTCCGCACCCCGCTGGACCGCGAACGGGAGCGACCGCCCCCTTGCCGCCGCACTGGACCGGGCCGGAAAGTTGTGGCAGGCGCTGGAGGACCTGCGGGCGAGCGTCGCGCGCCACCACGACGGCGAACGCGAGCGCCTGGCCGCCGCCGCGTACGAGTCGCTGCTGCGCACCCCGGCCGGACGGAACGCCCTGCGGGACGGCACGATCCCGGTCGGCGCCGAGGTGGCGGAGCGGCTGGCCGCGGGGCGCACCTGGGCGGACAGGGGACTGCGGCACCGTTCCGACCACCTGTGGCGCATGATCGCCAGAGGCTCGGCGAAGGTCACGCCCAGAAGCTGGCTGGGCCACGTGGCCCTGGTCCACGCCGGCGAGGCGGCCACTCCGTCCGGGCCGCTCACCCTCACCGGCGAGTTCTCCACCGACTGGATCGAGAACGCCCACAACACCCACACCGCCCCCGGCGGCCTCCCCGCCCCGGACGCCCGCGTGTCCTTCGCCCCGCTCAGCCACCTGACACCCACCCAGGTGGAGGTCCTGGCCCTCGACCCGCGCGAGGACGTCGTGCTCACCCCGGTCCGCATCCGCCGCACACCCCTGATCGACGCCCTCTCCCACGCCTTGAAGCAAGGAGCCCGCCCGCTGGCCGAGGTGGAGACGGCCCTGCTGCCCCCTCAAGCACGCCCGGAGGAACGCGAGACCCTCCGTCACTTCGTCTCCCGCCTGGCAGCGATGGGCGTCCTGCAGATCCGCCCGCCCGCCACCCGCCGCAGCGAGCCCTGGCGCTCCACCACGTCGGCGACCCCACGCGTGGACGGCGGCTACCTCGACGTCTACCGGCGCACCACCAGCACGATCCCGGACCTCGGCACCCTGCGCCAGGCGATCACCGGAGCCCTCCGCCTGCACGCCCTCACCCCTACGACCCACCACGACGTACCCGCCCACGTGCACGACGACGACCGCCCGGTCCTGGACATCCTGCGCGACCAACTGGCCGGCCTCCCCCACTCCCCCGCCCGCCGCGCCCGCGACCGCCGCCACGGCTGGCCACCCCCACACGGCGGAGCCTACGAACGCCTGCTGACCTGGCTGAACGACCAGGCCGCCGCCTCGACGGGCCCGATCGACCTGAGCCAGACCGTCCTGGACACGTTCGGCGCGCCCCCGCGCCGCACCCCCTGGCCCCTGGACGCCATCGTGCGCCCCCTCCCCGGCCACCGCTGGGCCCTGGACCTCATCGGCCCCGCCGCGGTACTCGACGCCCGCTTCGTCACGACTTTGGAACGTTTGAACGGCCCCCTCCCCCAGGCCGACGCCTACCGCGCGTTCCTCCGCCACCTGACCGCCGCCACCGGCGTCCCCTCCGTCGAGGTGCTCTTCCCGTCCCTGTCCCGGTACGCCGCCAACGCCGTACGCCGCCCCCTCTACACCACCGCCTGGACCGGCGACCCTGACCTGCCCGCGTACTGCGACGGACCACCGCGCAGCGGAACGACATGCTTCCTGCCGCTCGGCGACCTCACCGCGCGGCGCGAGAAGGACCGGGTCGTGGTCTCCCATCGCGGCGAGCCCATCAGGCCGCTCTACCACTCCGTCCGCAACGCCCCACCCCCGTGGGACCTCCTGACGGCGCTGCTGCTCGGCTCCTCCCCCCAGACCGCCGCCTGGCGGCGCAGGCTACGGCACCCGCTGGCCGCCCTGCCGGACCGGGACCACGTCCCCCGGCTCACCGCCGGACCTTCGCTGGTGCTGTCGGCGGCCCAGTGGCGGGTCCCGCCCGCCCTGCTGCCCCCGCCGGGCGCGGGCGAGCTGGCCAAGGCCCGGCGCCTGATCCGCCTGCGCGACCGCCTGGGCCTGCCGCGCTGGATCTACGTCTCCACCGGCCCGGGCGCGGCCCGGCCGCAGCCGTGCGACCTGGAGAGCCTGTACGCCGCCCGCGTGCTCGAACAGGCCGCCGCCCAGGCCACGACGGACGGCACCGACCTGGTGATCGAGGAGATGCTCCCCTCACCGGACGAGCTGACGGTCCTCGACCTGGCCGACCCCGGCGGGTCGCCCGTGGCAGCCGAGCTGATGATCCGCATCCCCGCCGACGGGAGCGACGAGACGTCCCTGCCCGCAATCGTCCAGGAGAGGAGGTGAAACGCATGGAGAACAACCCGTCCAAGGTGATCGCGTTCGGCGACCTCGACGCGCTCATCCAGGAGCTCGAGTCGCAGTTCGACGACAGCGTCATGCTGCCGCAGGACGTCCTGGGCCAGACCCAGGGCTGCACGCAGACGCCGAAGTGCACCGGTAGCTGCCCGTGCTAGCAGCGCTCCTTACCCGTCGCCACCGGCGGAGGAGGTGAAACACATGGAGCACAACCCGTCCGAGCTGGTCGCCTTCGACGACCTCGACACGCTCATCCAGGAGCTGGAATCGCAGTTCGACGACAGCGTCATGCTGCCGCAGGACGTCCTGGGCCAGACCCAGGGCTGCACGCAGCACCCGAACTGCACCGGTAGCTGCCCCTGTTAGCGGACCGGCCCGCTGAGGAGAACGGGTGAGCCGCCGGCGGGGAATGGCCGCCGGCGGCTCACCCTCTCACCCAACCATCTACCTGACCGAGGGAAGGGCTGGCGCTTCGATGACGGCGTCCACACGTGAGAACGACACCTTCGCGCTGATCGGCCCGCTGGCCAGGCGGGTGCTGACGGCGTTCGCGGAAACGGCGCCGGCGGGGCGGCGCGGCGAGGAGTACAGCATCGACTTCGGCCCCGCCGTCATCGCCTCCCTCCTCACCGGCCCGCCCGCACCGAGCCCCCACAAGCCAGGCCCGCACGAACCGAGCCCCCACAAGCCGGGCCCGCACGAACCGAGCGCCGTCGTTCGCGGGACGGGCCCCGGCGAGCCGGAGTCACGGGCGCTGGCCGCCTGGCTGCACCAGCTCCGCGCCGCCTGCACCCATCCCGGCCTGTACGGGTGGGGCGGTGCGGGCTACCTGCTCGGCCTGCGCCTGGCCACCCCCGCCTGGCCCGCGCTGGCACCCCTGGCCGCCCGGCTGCGGCGCGAGCTGGCGCGCGAACACGTGCACTGGCACCGCCACCCCCTCGCCTGGTACGACTACGACATCGTCACCGGCACAGCCGGAACCCTGATGGTGCTCGCCACCGACCCCGATCTCCAGCCCGGCGACCTGGACCTCGCGGTGAGCCACCTGACCAGGCTGTGCTCCGACGACGAGCTGACCGGGCTGCGCGTCGGCAGCTACCGCGACGAGCCCATGCGAGGCTGGAACCACGGTCGCGTCAACACCGGCGTCGCCCACGGCGCGGCCGGAGTGACGCTCGCACTGTGCGCCGCCGCCGACGCAACCGGCCTCCACAACCCGCCCGCCGCCCGGCCGGCCCAACCCGACGCCGGACCCGCCCAACCCGACGCCGGACCCGCCCGACCCGACGGCCGACCCGACGACAGGCCGGCCGACCGGCTCGCCACCGCACTGACCCGCCTCTCCCGCTGGCTGACCGCCCAGAGCCGCGTCAACGACGACGGCATGATCACCTGGCCGCAGGCGGGCGACATGAACCGCCTCCAGCGCCGCCCACAGGCCTGGTGCTACGGCACACCCGGCGTCTCCTGGGCGCTGTGGGAGGCCGGACGGATCCTCGGCGACGACGAGACACAACGCTTCGCCCTGACGGCCATGTCCACCTTCCTCGAAACGTACGACGAGAACGTGGACCGCCCGGACGTGAGCATCTGCCACGGCCTGCCCGGATTGATCCTGCTGTGCGACACCTTCGACCGGCACACCGGCCTGGAGGGCGCGGCGACGCTGCGCGACCACCTGGCAGGCCGCCTCACCGACCGCCTCGCAGAGGTCGCCGAGCTGTCGGCACAGGACAACAACACCCTGCTCAGCGGCGCCGCCGGAGCATGCGCCGCCCTCCTGACCGTGTACGGCGGCAACCGCGCCTGGCTGCCCGCCCTCGGCCTCCGGTGAGCGACGATGCCCACCCCTGCCTCCGTCGAGACGCGGACGGCCCGCACCCCGGCCGGGTTGTGGCGCCGTCTGTCACGCGCCCCCGTGTGGGCCCTGCTGCGGATCCTGCCGCGCGCCTCGCGCCCCCTCACCCTGGCGCTGGCCGTGCTCATGCTGGCCGACGCCGTCCTGGCGCCCGCGCTGATGATCGCGATCTCCGCCCTGATCGGCGGCCTGCCCGCCCTCCTCTCCCCGGGGGCGGGCACCCCCGTCCCGGACGTGCTGACCGCCTTCGCCCTGCTGGTCACCGTGTACGCGGCGAGCCTGCTGACCGGCCCCGCCGTCAGAGTCACCTCCTGCCGCCTCGGCCGCCGCACGGCCGCCCTGCTGGCCCGGCTCACCATGGACGGGATGCTGCGCCCGCCGGGCATCGGCCCCCTGGAGGACCCGGGCGTGGCCGACCGGGTGCTGATGGCGCGCGGCGAGGCCGCCGGTCTGCTCCCCGTGACCAGCGCCGTCACCGCGCTGCCCGCGCTGGTCTCCTCCCGCCTGGCGGGGCTGAGCGCCGCGGCGCTGCTGCTGGGTTTCCGCTGGTGGGCGCCGATCCCGCTGATCGTGACCTGGACGGCGGTCGGGCTGTGGCGCAACAAGGAGGTACGCCGGGCGGTCGAGGCGCAGGCGGGCACCACGACCGAGCTGCGCCGCGCCGACTACCTGCGCACGCTGGCACTCGACGGCGCGGCGGCCACGGAGGTGAGGATCTTCGGCCTGGCGGGCTGGCTCGCCGAACGCTTCACGGAGGCTTGGCTGGCAGGAATGGGCGGTCTGGGCCGCACCGGCTCCCCAGACGGCACCGGCTCCTCAGACGGCACCGGCTCCTCAGACGGCACCGGCTCCTCAGGCGGCACCGGCTTTTCAGGCGACGCCAACGCCGCACGCCGCGCCAGCACCTCGCGCCGCGGCAAGGCGTTCGGCGGCTCCAGGGCCTCGGCTCGCGACGGGCTCGCGCTGCTGCTCCTGGTCCTCTCGCACGCCGCCGTCCTCATCCCCCTGGCCGCCGATTCCGCCACCGGCCGGATCAGCGTCGCGCAGACCGCGCTCTACCTCCAGGCGATCGCGGCAACGGCGGCCCTGGGCTGGCTGGGCGACCTGGAGTGGACGCTCAGCAGGGCCGCCGCCGCTGTGCCGCCCGCGCTGGAGCTGGCCGCGCTGCCCGACCCGGCTCCCGTCGTGAGCGGCCCGCGCCCCGCCACCGGGCTGCCGCGCCGGGGCATCTCCTTCGAACGGGCCCGCTTCGCCTACCCCCGCCTGGCCCGTCCCGTGCTCGACACGCTGGACCTGTGGATCCCGGCGGGCTCGTCCCTCGCGCTGGTGGGCGACAACGGCGCGGGCAAGAGCACCCTGATCAAACTGCTGGCCCGCCTGTACGACCCGCAGGAGGGCCGCGTCACCGTGGACGGGACGGACCTGCGCACCCTGGACGTCGAGGACTGGCGGCGGCAGGTCGCCGTGGTGTTCCAGGACTTCCTGCGCCACGAGCTGACCGCCCGCGACAACATCCTCTTCGGGGCGGTGGACCGTCCGCCGGACGAGGGGGCTCTGCGGGAGGCGGCCAGGCTGGCGGCGTTCGACGAGGTGGCGGCGGGGTTGCCGGGCGGCTGGGACACTCCGCTGTCGCGGCGCTTCGACGGGGGTGTGGATCTGTCCGGCGGGCAGTGGCAGCGGCTGGCGCTCGCCCGCGCCCTGTACGCGGTCGAACAAGGCGCGAGGGTGCTGGTTCTGGACGAGCCGACGGCGCATCTGGACATCCGGGCCGAGGCCGAGCTGTACGAGCGGTTTCTCGACCTGACGCGTGGCATCACCACGATCCTGGTCTCGCACCGCTTCGCCACCGTGCGGCTGGCCGACCGGATCTGTTACCTGCACGGCGGGCGGGTCGCCGAGCAGGGCACCCACGAGGAGCTGCTGGCGGCGGGTGGCCGTTACGCCCGCGCGTTCGCCCTGCAAGCCACCGCCGTGACCGGCGGCGACCGAACGCACACGCCACCGCCCAGCACCGCCACCGCCACCGCCCAGCCCACGCAGACGCCACCGCCCGCCACTGCGGTTAGAGGTGATTCCCGTGCGTGACCGGCTGCGCGCCACCGCCCTCCTCATCACCACCGCCTTCCACGCCGACCGCTGCACCGCGCTACTCGTCCTGACCCTGGCCCCCGCCGTGGGCGCCTGCGGCGTCCTCACCGCCCTCGCCGTGGGCCAGGCCACCGACGCAGCGGTGAGGCAGGACGCCCAGGCGGCCCTGTCGGCCGCCGCCCTGCTGGTGACCTCCGTCGTCATCACCTTCTCGGCGGGCGCCTACGTCTCCACCCTCCGCATCCGCCTCCAGCAACACGTCGGCCTCCTGCTGGACCACCGCCTGATGACGCTGGCCGCGGGCGTCCCCGGCCTGGCCCACTTCGAGCATCCGGCGTACCTGGACCGCATGGACCTGCTGCGCGCCGGCCGCGCCCAGCTCAGCGGCGCCTTCGGGGCGCTGGTGGAGAACCTGAGGGCGGTGTTCGAGCTGCTGGCCACGGTCGTGGTGCTCGCCTCGGTGCATCCGGCGCTGCTGGTGCTGCCGGTGTTCGCGCTGCCGGCGCTGTTCGCCGCGCACGTGGGCGACCGGCTGGTGGGGCGGGCCGAGTGGGACACGGCCGGGCAGGACCGGTTGCGCCGTACCCTGCTGGATCTGGCGTGTTCGCCGGTGGCCGCGCGGGAGGTGCGCCTGTATCGGCTGGCGGGCGAGCTGACCCGCCGCCACGACGGGTTGCGGCACGACGTGGACCGGGTACGCGACCGGGCCGACACATGGGCGGGCGTGTGGTCGTCGGCCGGATGGCTGATCTTCGGGGCAGCGTATCTGGGGGGCGTGCTGGTGTCGGTGCTGGCGGTGGCGCAGGGCCGGGGCTCACCCGGCGACGTGGTGCTGACGCTGGTGCTGGGCGGTCAGCTCGTCGGCACGGTGTCGGCGACCGTCGCGCTCGGCGGCTGGCTGCAGCAGGCGTTGCGGGCGTCCGGACATCTGCTCTGGTTGTCGGATCACGCCGCCGCGCACGTCCGCGAAGGCGGCGCGGCGCCGCCACCGGCGGCGGGCGCCGATCTGGTGCTGGACGGGGTGAGTTTCACCTATCCGGGCACCGGGCGCCCGGTGCTGCGCGAGGTGTGCCTGCGGGTTCCCGCGGGCAGCACGGTGGCGATCGTCGGGGAGAACGGCGCGGGCAAGACCACGCTGGCCCGGCTCATCGCCGGCCTGTACGAGCCGGACGCGGGCACGATCTCCTACGGCGGCGCCGATCTGGCGGAGCTGGACGTGGTGGCCTGGCGGCAGGGCCTGACCGCCTGCCTCCAGGACTTCCAGCGGCTCGAACTGCCGCTGCGCACCGGCGTCGGCGTCGGCGACCTGCCCAGGGCGGACGACGCGCGGGCGGTGTCGGCGGCGCTGGAGGCCGGAGGAGGCGGCGACCTGCCCGGCCGGCTGCCGTACGGGATGGACACCCCGCTCGGCGCGGTGCTGCCCGGCGGCGTGGAGCTGTCGGCGGGTCAGTGGCAGAAGGTCGCGATGGGCCGGGCGATGATGCGCCGATCGCCGCGCGTGCTCATCCTGGACGAGCCGACCGCGAGCATGGACGCCGCCTCCGAGCACGCCCTGTTCGCCCGGTACGCGGCCGCCGCGCGCGCCGCCCAGGACCCGCCGATCACGGTGCTGGTCTCGCACCGCTTCGCGACCGTCCGGATGGCCGACCTGATCGTGGTGCTGGACGGCGGCCGGGTGCTGGAGGCGGGCGGCCACGCGGAACTGCTGGCGCGCGGCGGCGTGTACTGCGAGCTGCACGCCCTGGGCCTGCGCGGATACGAGGGCTCCTGAACGCGCCGCTGAAGGACCTGCCGCCGTCCCCGGCGTCGCGTTCAGCGCCCCGTCGACTGGCGTTCGACCAGCTCGGCGGGGAGCCGGGTGCTGGTCCTGGGCCGGTCCGGGTCGGCCATCCTGCGCAGCAGCAGGTCCACCCCGGCGGTGCCCACCTCGTCGGCCGGCAGCCTGATGGTGGTCAGGGCCGGCTGGAGGTAGGCGGCGAACGGGTGGTCGCCGTACCCGAGGACGCGCACGTCATCGGGCACGCTCAGGCCGCACTCCCGGATGGCCCGGTAGACGCCCAGCGCCACGTAGTCGTTCGCGGTGACCACCAGGTCCGGGTGGTTGCCCGGCGTGATCACGTTGGCGGCCAGCGCGTACGCGTCGTCGGGGCTCCACGGCAGGCTGGCGCCGCTCGTCCGCCGGGTGGGCACCTTGAGCACGAGCGAGTGCTCGTGCGCGACGCCCAGGTCGTCGAGCGCGCGGCGGAAGCCCGCGATCCTGGCGGCGACCGTGCTGACGCGCAGGTCCTCCTCCAGCAGCCAGATCCGCCGGACGCCGGGAGGGGCCACCCGGACGATCGCGTCACGGATGGCCGACTCCACGTCGATGCCGACGAAGTCCAGCCCGCGGCCGGGGATGTCGCGGCTGAGCTGCACCACGGGGATGCCCGCCTCGCGCAGCGCGTCCCACACGTCGCTGCTGGACTCGGTGGCGACGCCGAGCACGCCGTCCACGCCGAACCGCAGCAGCTCCTGGACGGCGCGTTCCTCGTTGTCCGCGGAGTCCTCCGTCACCAGGAGCAGCACGGAGTAGCCGCCGGCCCGGCACTGCCGTTCGACCGCGGAGATGAGCGCGGCGTAGAACGGGTTGGACGGGTTGGTGATGACCAGGCCGACGACCATGGTGCGGCCTGACACGAGCGAGCGGGCGTGGCTGTTCGGGACGTACCCGAGCCGCTTGGCCTCGGCGCTGACCAGGGCTCTGGTGTCCTCGCTGACCTGGTCCTTGCCGGCGAGGGCGCGCGACACGGTGTTGACCGACAGGCCCAGCCGGTCGGCCACGTCCCGTAGCGTCACCCGTTGCGAACGTGCCATCCCGTCATCCTCCGGCTCAGCTCTTGCCCACCAAGTAGATCCGCAGTCTGGCAGCCGCGGCGGCGTCGCCGGAAACCCTGCAGCGTACGCGCAGCCACTGGCCGAAACCGCTGACCGGCCAGCTCGTCATCCCCGGCTCCTCGACCCGCACCGGCGGCACGTCGGCGGGGCACCAGGTGAGGCCGTCCGGTGAGATCTCGGTGGTCAGCTCCAGCGTCCCGGTCAGCTCGTGCGCCTGGACGAAGAAGCGCGCCTCCGCGGCCCACGGCAGCTCGTACGGCTCGGTGGCGAGTTCGTCGTTCACCAGCGCGGCGCGTTCCAGCACCGCGGTCATGGTCGATCGCATCGTCGTCACCAATCCACCGAGATGAGCACGGAGTCGAGGAAGAGGAAGTTGCGGATGCCGGCGTGGGTCCGGACCGAGAAGTAGAAGTTGAGCAGGTTGTCCAGGGTGCTGTAGCGGTCGGGGTAGATCGGCACCGGCACGTCGCTCATGTCCATGACGCGGTCGTTGAGCCGCAGCTCGACGTTCTTGCGGGTGGAGGTGTCGATGTCCCAGCGCAGATAGTGCCAGTTGATCTTGGTGGGCACCTCGTTGGCGCACAGTTCCAGGGGGTCGCCGAAGTAGCGCCAGTCGTCCGGGTCGGGCGCGGTGAAGTCGGCCGCGTACGGCAGGGCGAACTTGCCCTCCTGGTGGTCGCGCGGCGTCGGCTCGGGCACCACCGGATACATGAACCGCTGCGTCATCTCGCCCGCCAGGTTCGTGTTCTGGTAGCGGATCACGTTGTGATAGCGCACCCCGTTGTCGGCGCAGATGTCGGTGGCCACGGTGAACGCGCCGAACTGCGACTCCGACGGGTGCCGGTTGCCGTCCCAGGCGACGCTGGCGGGCAGCTCGTGGCCGACGGTAGCCTCCGCCTTGTACGCGAAGTACGTCTCGATGCGGACGCGGCCCCGCCCGGCCATGGTGAGCCGGCGGATGCCTGTGGCCGTGTGCCCCGGGTAGGGGCGGGTGGCGAGCTTCAGCGCGTAGTTGCCGCTGAGCGTGCCGTGCGTGCCGACGTCGAAGAACGAGCAGGAGGAGAGCTGCGGCGGCCGGAAGTCGCGCATGTGCTCGTCGACCGTGCCGAGGTCGCCCCGGCCGTCGTAGTTGCCGATCAGCTCGGTCCAGCCGTGGGTGGTCGAGTCGAACCGGTCGAAGCACAGGATCCGGCCGAGCGGATCGTACTTCGACAGCCCGGCGTCGGTGGCCGGCGCTGCGAGTCCCATGCGCAGTCCTCTCTCATTAACGCTCACGTAAACACCTGATTGCCGAAACCCTTGACCTGCTGAGCAGGCCACTCGTAATGTTGCGGCCACATTAACGTTAATGGTCCGAATGCGGGTGCGCAATCAGCAAGCTGGATTGAGGGAGCCAAGGATGACGAAACGGCTGAGCCGGGCGACGATCGCCTCCACGGTCGGCACCGCGCTCGAGTGGTACGACTTCTCGCTGTACGGCACAGCCGCCGCGCTCGTGCTGCCCCAGGTGTTCTTCCCCGCCGGCGACCCCGTGGCGGCGACCCTGTCGTCGCTGGCCACGTTCGCCGTCGGGTTCTTCGCCCGGCCCGTCGGCGGCATCGTCATCGGCGTGCTCGGCGACCGTATCGGCCGCCGCACGATGCTGTTCGTCACCCTGCTCCTGATGGCGGCGGCGTCCACGCTGATCGGCCTGCTGCCCTCCTACGCCTCCATCGGCGCGGCAGCACCGGTCATGCTCGTGGCGCTGCGCGTCGTGCAGGGGCTCGGCGCGGGCGGCGAGTACGCGGGCGCCATGCTGATGTCCGCCGAACACGCCGAGACCCGGTCACGCGGGCTGAACGCCAGCGCCCCGACCCTCGGCAACGCGGTCGGCTCGCTCGTCGCGACGGGCGTCTTCTTCCTCGTCTCCGCGGTCATGCCGCACGACGCCTTCATCGACTACGGCTGGCGCATCCCGTTCCTGCTCAGCGTCTTCGTCGGCGTGGCCGGCGTGATCGTACGGCTGAAGGTCTCCGACACCCCCGAGTTCCGCGAGGCGCGCGACAACGCCGGCCCCGGCGGCGAGCACGCGATGGCGCCGCTGCGGGCGCTGTTCGCCTCCTCCCGCCACAAGATCGTGCCCGGCATGCTCATCAGCATCGCGCCGAACGTGATCAGCTACCTGCCGTCCGTCTACGCCCTGACCTACCTGACCACGCACGTGCACACCGAGGCGTGGGTCGGCCTGATCGGCATCGTGATCGCCAACCTGGTCAAGCTCGTCACCGTGCCGACCGCGGGCTGGCTCTGCGACCGGTACGGGCGGCGGCCGGTCATGGTCGCCGGATCGGTGGCGGCGGCCGTGCTGTTCTACCCGTTCTTCTTCATGCTCGACACCGGCACCCCCGTCGTGATCTGGGCCGCCTTCGTGATGATCTACACGCTGTGCAACGACCTGACGCTCGCGTCGCAGGCCACGATGATGTCGGAGCTGTTCGACGTCCGGTACCGGTACACGGGCGTCACGTTCACCCGTGAGATCGCGGGTGCCGTCGTCGGTGGTTGCATCCCGTTCGTGGCGGCCTGGCTGGACGGGTGGTCCGGTGGGCAGCTCTGGCCGATCGTGGTGGTGTCGGCTGCGCTGTGCCTGCTGTCGGCGCTCGGCACCAGGTTCATCGAGGAGCCCGCCCACCTGCGTGAGCCGGTTCCGGCTACGCGTTGAGGCCGCACGGGGCATCGGCGCCCCGCTCCCGGGCGCGGCGCGGACCACACCGAAGGCGGAGATCGCGCGGCGTGCCGGAATATCCGCCGAACGGTGGCCGGTGGAGCGCCCGCGCCGCCCATAATGCGAGGAAGACGCATCACAACGGGAGGCCGTATGACGACCCCCGCCTCCGGGGTGGGCTCCAGGCTGGGCCGCGCGCTCCTGCTGGGGCTGGCCGTCGCGCCACCGGCGGCGCTGGGCGTCGCCCTGTGGGAGTGGGTGCGGCAGAACGTCACCGCGGCGGTGCTGCTCACCGCCGGGTACGAGCTGGTGCTGCTCGCGGGCGGGTTCGCCGGGAAGGTCTTCGGCGACTTGCAGGACCGGTGGGTGAAGAGCGCGGCCGACCGTGCGGACGAGCTGCTGCGGCGTACCTCGTCACGGTTCGAACGCGACTACCGCCGGCAGGTGCGTGAGACGGTCAGGTTCGTCGACCAGAAGGGGTTGATCACCCGGGGCGACGCCCCGGAGCTGGAGCAGATCTACGTCGACGTGAGCCTCGAATCCCGCCCGCCCCGCGAGAGCGCCGGCGGCGCGCTGGTCGCCGGCCTGCCGGCGGTCTCCCACGAGCGCCGCTCGCTCGGGGACTTCCTGCAGCGGGGCCGCCCCGCCGTGCTGGCGCTGATCGGCGCGCCCGGCACGGGCAAGACCACGCTGCTGCGGCACACCACCCTGCGCCTGTGCTCGCACGACCGGGCCCTGCCCGTCCTGCTCTACCTGCGCGACCACGCCGCGGACATCGTCGAGCGGCCGGACGTCGGACTGCCCGAGATCATCGCCGCCCGGCTGGGACGGCTGCGCGAGCAGGAGCCGGCCGGCTGGTTCGACGGCCGGCTGGAGCGGGGCCGGTGCGTCGTCCTGCTGGACGGCCTGGACGAGGTGACCCGCGAGGAACACCGCCGCCTGGTGGTGGACTGGGTGGAGCGCCAGATCGCCCAGTACGCCCAGAACGACTTCGTGATCACCAGCCGACCCTACGGCTACCGCGAATACCCGCTCGACAGCGCGGCCGTGCTGCTCGTCCGGCGCTTCACCGCCGAGCAGATCGCCATGTTCGTCCACGCCTGGTACCGCGCGGCCGATCGGGCCCCCGGCCCCTCCAAGGGCGGCCCGGAAGCCCTGCTGGCGGAGCTGCGGCGCAACACGCAGCTCTACGACCTGGCCGCCAACCCGCTGCTCCTCACCATGATCGTCAACGTGCACCGCATCCGCGGCGACCTGCCCGGCACCCGCGCCGAGCTGTACGCCGAGATCTGCCGCGTCGTGCTCTGGCGGCACGACGTCAGGCGCCCCGGCACCTCGCTGGACGGCGAGCCCAAGGAGCAGGTCTTGCGCGAGCTGGCCTACACCATGATGGAGCGCGGCACCCGCGACCTGCCCCGCGCCGAGATCACCGCCCTGATCGAGGCGTCACTCGCCCGCCTGGCCCCGGACGACCCGCCGCCCCCCGCCACCCTGCTCACCGACCTGGAGAACAGCGGCCTGCTGCTCGAACGCGAGGCCGGCGCCTATTCCTTCTCCCACCAGACCTTCCAGGAGTATCTGGCCGCCGCGCACATCCACGACCACCCCGACCTGCGCCCCGGGCTGCCCGCCGCCGTGAACGACCCGTGGTGGCGCGAGACGATCCTGCTGTACGCGGCGCGCGCCGACCCCACCGCCATCGTGCGGGCCTGCCTGCTCTCCCGTACGGTGCCCGCGCTGGCGCTGGCCTTCGACTGCGTGGACGAGGGCCGCCCGATCGCCCCACGGGTGCGCGCCGAGCTGGAAGGGCTCCTCGACACCCCGCAGGACGGCGACCCGGAGCGGAACCGGTTCCTGTCGGCGGTCGCGGTCCCCCGTCACCTGCGTGACGTGGTCCGCGTCAGTGACCAGGTGGCGGTGTGCTCCCGCCCCGTCACCCCCGACCTGCACCGCCGGTTCGGCCTGTCCTCGCTGACCTGGCCCGAGGACGTCGAATCCTTCCTGACCTCGGTCAACGACCTGTTTCCCGGCGGGCCCGTCTACCGGCTTCCCACCCGCGACCTGGCCGCCGACCCGGCCTTCGCCGTCATCGCCGACCCGGCCGCGCGTCCCGTCTGGGTGGCCGAGCCCGGCGGGCCGCCGGGCCTGCACACGGCCGGCCCGCTCCCGCACCCGTTCACCGCCACGCCGCAGGAGGTGACCGACCGGGTGCAGGAGGACCTCAAGGACGCCAAGGTGCGCGACACCGCGCTGCTCGCCTGTCTCCTCTACCGGGTCTACCTGCGCAAGGCACTGAACAGCAACGTTCCCTACCAGGAGGAGTTCGGCAACCTGTTCCAGCTCGCCGAGTTCGTCAAGGATCCGCGGCGGGCGCGGGAGCGCGAGCTGGTCAAGGCCGACCTGGACGACTCAGGGGCGTACCACGACCGGGTCCTGCGGTTCGTCCACGACCGCACCGACCTGCTCAAGTCCGACATCGACCAGGTCCAGAGCCTCGTACGCGGCCTCACCCGCGACCGCCGGCTCGCCGACGCCCCCGGCGTCGATCTGGCCGGAGCGCGGCGCGCCTGCCTCATCGGCGGTATGGCGATCTTCCTGTGCCGCTGGATCGCCGCCAACAAGCGGGCCCCTGTTGTGGAGGTCCGGGCCTCCGCGTCCGCCTCGATCCTCCAGCCCGACCGGGGCCGGCCACTCAGGCTCTTCCAGCTCGTACGGACGTATCTGCTCAAGTCCGGCGCCCCGCCACTACCTCCGCAGGCCCTGCTGGCCGCCGTCCGGGACGGCGTCGCGGAGCTGTCCCGGCTGACCGGCCTGGGCGGGGACCGGGTGAACCTGGAGAGGGTGGGCACGGAGGCGCGCATGGCCTACGACGTGGCCACGTCGCTGCGGGCCGTCGCCGAGGAGGGGCTGGCCGGGACGGGGACGTCCGACGCCGACTTCGTCCGCTGCGTGCGGCTGGGCGCGCTGGCGGTGGCCGCGGGGATCATGCACAAGCCGACGCTGAAGCCCGTGGCCAGAAGCTTCTGGGAGATCGCGGTGGGGATCACGGCGCTCGAACGCCGCGTCACCGGCTCCTCCGCGGACGCGCTCATCCTGGTCCGCTCCTGACCTCAGCACGACGGCGACGGAGGCGATCAGGAGCGATCAGCGGCGATCAGCACTGCCTCGCCGACCGGGGACGGGCCCGCCCCGCCCCCTCGGCCACCCGCCGGACGACGAGGGCGTCAGTCATTGTGGTATCCGCCATCAGGCTGGTAACCGCCGTCAGGCTGGTATCCCCCGTCAGGCTGATATCCGCCGGCCGGGGAGACCGGGATGCCGGATGCCTCCCAGGGGAACTGCCGCGCGACACCCGGCGCCGCCGCAGTCCTCTCAATGCAGCTTCCGGTGCACGAAGCCGCCCCTGCCGCCGTCCCACCGAACGTCACCATGGCCGTAGCCAGCAGACCCGCCGTCGCCGTGGTGGTCACGATCTTCCTGATCATCTTTACCCCGTTTCCCGGTTGGCTGTCGTCGGCGTCCAGGGCTGAGAGCCTCCGCAGGCACCAGTCGCTCTCCCCGCGCGGTGCCCTCTGCCGGATCGCCTCCTGAACCGTACGGGCCTGTCGTTGAGGAGGCTGTTACCGAGGACACTAAAGTGACGTTGGCTCGTCTCATCGCGCTCGCCGGCGGGTGTCGCATGGTCAGTCCGAGCGGGCGGTGAGGCGTTCCCAGTTGCGGTGGCCGATGTCGGCCTTCTGCCCGTCGGTGAAGGGCGCGTTCTCCAGGAAGGAACGGGCGGCGCCGTCGCTGGTGTCGACATAGGGAAAACCGCCGGGCCGGAAGCCGTAGGTGAAGGGGTAGTCGGTGGAGTACAGCATCCGGTCGGTGCCCATGACCTCGGCGGTCCAGCGCAGGTAGCGTGGGCTGTTGGTGCCGCTGCCCGCGACCCAGAAGTTCTGCTTGAAGTAGTCGGCGAGCGGCCGCTGGAGGCCGCCGGCCTGGGCGAAGAATCCGATGTGGTCGAGATAGAACAGGACGACCTCGCCCCAGTGCCCGGCGATCACCTGCAGATCGGGGAACCGGTCGAAGACGCCTGAGAAGATCATCCGCAGGTACTGGACACCCAGGTCGTAGTACCAGCCGATCGCCGCTCCGGCCAGCGGCGCGCCGATCGGGCCGATGCCGGCGTAGTAGGCGTCGATCACCGGCTGGACCGGCGTCTGCGGGTGGAAGTGCAGCGGCACACCGAGCCGCTCGGCGGTGGCGTACAGCTCGTCGTTGCCGGGGTGGTCGGCCGGTTTGTCACCGGTGCGGCCGTACAGCATGGCGCCGGGGAAGCCCAGCTCGCGCACCGCCCGCTCCAGCTCGGCCGCGGCGGCGGCCGGCGACTGGGTGGGGATCGCGGCGAACGCCTGAAAACGGTCGGGGCGCGAGGCGACGATCTCCGCGAGCTGGTCGTTGGCCTCGCGGGCCACCGTGATCGCCTCGGCGGCGGGCAGGTCCTGCACGCCGGGTGAGGACATGGACAGTACGGCGACGTCGATGCCCTGGTCGTCCATGTGGGCCAGGCGCTGCTCGCCGGTCTCGCGCAGGTTTCTGGCGATCGGGCTGTCGCCGAAGCCGCGGGCGGGGATCTGTGGCGATCCGGCCCGCTGGTACGCCTCGTGGACGGCGGGTACGACGACGGTTTCTTCCACTCCGATGATCCGCAGACGGTCGGACATGCTGACGCTCCCCAGATGGCTGTCTCCGATGGCAACGAGGACACGTTATCACCGTAAACAGCACAGCGTTAACAGCGATATGATCTGCGATACGTAAGAGGCGTTATCATTGATACATGGTTGACAGAGCGCGTGAGCAGACCCGCCGCCGGATCATCGACGTCGCGATCGACCTGCTGGAGCGCGGCGGCCGCGACGCGGTCACCACCCGCGCGGTCGCCGACGCCGCCGGGCTGCAACCACCGGCCCTGTACCGGCTGTTCCGCGACAAGGAGGGGCTGCTCGACGCCGTGGCCGAACACGGCTTCATCCGGTTCCTCGCCGCCAAGCACCTCGACCCGGACCCGCAGGACCCGATCAGGGAACTACGCGTCAGCTGGGATGTCGCCGTCGAGTTCGGGCTGGCCAACCCCGCGCTGTACGCGCTCATGTACGCCGAGCCCGCCAGATCCACCGCCGCCTTCCGGGCCGGCCTCGAACACCTCATGGAGCGCGTCCGCCGGCTGGCCCTCACCGGCTTGCTGCGCGTGGAGGAGAACCTCGCGGCCCAGATCATCCACGCCACCGCCCGCGGCGCCGTCCTGACCTGGCTGTCCCTGCCCGAACCGCAACGCGATCCCGCCCTCCTCCTCGCCCTGCGCGAAGCGATGATCACCGCTGTCACCACCCAGGAGGCGGCCGTGCAGGAACAGGGCCCGGCGGGCGCCGCCCGAGCCCTGCGCGCCGCCTTGCCCGACCAGAACGTTCTCAGTCACGCCGAACAGCGGCTACTGACGGAATGGCTGGATCGGCTGTCCGCATAGCCGTGAGCGCCGGACGCCGACGGCTGTCCGCCGCCCCCTCACACCCGCTAGGGCCAGGGGACGACGACGTCGCGGGTGACGGTTCCGGCCGTGGTGCCGTTGCACAGCACGCCCTGGCCGGTGGAGATCATGACCGTCGAGCAGCCCTCGTTGTCGGTGACGACCAGGGCCACCCGGTACGTTCCCGCTCGCGCGTAGCGGTGGCCGGTCCGGGGATCGGCGGTGGTGCTGGTGGCGCCATCGCCGAAGTCCCAGTGGTAGGCGGCGACGCGCCCGTCGGGGTCGGCCGAGGCCGAGGCGTCGAAGGTCACCGATCGGCCACCGGGCCTGGCGGTGAAGGCGGCGACCGGCCCCTGGTCGGGCAGGACGGCGGCCGAATTGTAGGCGGGCTCGCTGCCACCGGTGGGGAAGGGCGCGCCGGGCAGGGGCCGCATCGTCCCGCCGGGGCCGATGCGGAACGCGCTGAGCCCTCCGGTGGGGCCCTCGGTGACGTCGGGAAGGCCGGTGGAGGCGTACAGGAATCGTCCGTCCGGCAGGGTGACGATGCCGACCGGACCGAGGCCGGCCGGGACCGGCGGACCCTTGACCGGCGTGAGCGAACCGTCGGCGCCGACGGAGAAGCCCGACACCGCGCCGTCGCCCGGAGTGGTGCCGCCGCCGCCCGCGGCCGGGCTGGCGACGTGGACGAAATGTCCGTCGGGTGAGGTGGTGATGCCTTCCGGGAAGGTGGACACGTCGTACGGCGAGCGTGGCAGCGCGGTCAGCGTGCCGTCGGAGCCGATCGCGAAGCCGTAGACCTGCGAGGTGTCACTGCAGGTCAAATAGATCCGGCGGCCGTCGGGAGAGATGGTCATGGCGCCGCAGAACCGGCCGAGCCTGATCGGCGGCTTGATCTCGGTGATGGTGCCGTCGCCGTTGATGGCGAAGGTGCTGATCGCACCGACGGAGTCGAGCCGGTCGGGGCCTGGATCACCGTGGCCGACGTACAGGAAACGGCCGTCGGGCGTGACCGCCAGCCCGCGCGGGTTGGCCACGCTGGTTTCGGTGGGCGCGCCGGGCAGCGGTCTGAGCCGGCCGTCGGGGGCGATCGTGAAGCCGGCCACCGACTTGCTGAAGACGTGGGCGACGTACAGGAGGCGCCCGCTCGGTGTGACGACGATGCCCAAGGGGGTGTCCCCGCCGGTCTCGACGGTGTCCGCGCCGTTGGGCAGCGGGGTCAGCCGCCCTCGTGGCCCGACCGCGTAGGCCGAGATCGTCCCCGCCTCGTCCCCGCCCGCGTTGGACGCGTAGGCCAGGCGGGCGTCCGGGGTGAACGCCATCTGACGGACGCCGGGGCCCGCGGGCACGGGGTCGCCGGTCAGGACCGGGCGCCCGTCGGACAGGTCGACGACGAACCTGGAGATGCTGGGGGAGTCGCTGTTGGACACATAGACGACGCGCTCCCCCGCGAACGCCTCCTGAGGGGTGCCGCCGGGCGGGATCAGCGTGGCCGGAACCAGCAGGGCGGCGAGAGACAACAGGCGGCCAGTACGCACAAGGCCCTCCGTGCATCGAATGTAGTCGCGTTTTCAATCACCAAGGCGTGCCATCGCGTTCCGTGCCGTTCCATCGGCGTTGCGGCCTCGACCCGTATGTTGTACGGTACAGCGTACGGTTACTGTTGAGGGGAGAAGCGGATGTATGAGCCGAGCAACGAGGAGCTGGCGAGCGTCGAGCAGTGGTTCGCCGAGTACGACGCGCTGGCCGAGCAGGGCGCGATCGAGAAGCTGGCCGACCTGGCCGTCTTCCCGATGAACTTGGCCACCGACGTGCCAGGAGGCCACGCGGCCGTGCGGCAGTGGACGCGCGAGGAGTACCTGGAGGCGATGCGGGAGGCCATGGGCGGCGGCACTGCCGGGCTGGACCTGCGGTCGAAGCGGGTCCCGCACTTCCTGAGCCCGAACCTCGTGGTGGTGGAGACCGAGGCGACCATGACGATCGAGGGCGCGCGGCAGGAGATGCACTACGCCGATCTGCTCGTACGCACCGAGGACGGCTGGGCCTTCCAGACGATGGTGCAGAGCGGCTGGGGCCACGGCTGGGCTCCGGCCAGGCGCGGCTGACGCCGTTGCTCCAGCCCCTCAGACCGCAGGCCCGCCGCCTGCTCCGGCGAAGGGTGAGGACCGGCGACGGCAGGGCCGCGAGGCGAGTCCCGTCAGGGCGGCCGCACAGCGGTGACCTTCGGTGCGGCGCCCATGCGGGCTGCCGTGCGCCGTCCGTCGCGGGCAGCCCGTCCGGGCCCCATCCCGGCCGGCTTTCAGCCGGCGACCGGGGAGGCGATGACCACGGTGACGTCGGCGGGCGTGTCGTCGGTGCGGTAGGAGTGCGGGGCGTCGCCGGCGAAGGCCAGCATGTCGCCGACGTCCAAACGGCGCAGATCGTCCGCCGGACCCGCGAGGAGGCCCCCGGAGGCGACCAGGAGATGCTCGACGGTGCCGAAAGCGTGGGGAACGCCGTCGATGGCGGTGTCCGGCGGGAGCCGCAGCCGCCAGATCTCGAGACTGTGGCCGCCACTGATGCGGCGCAGCAGCTCGCGGGTGGGTTCGTCCCGGCCGGCGACGGTCGAGGCGAGGTGGACGGTGCCGGGGTCGCCGTGGCGGATCAGCAGGTCGGTGAGCGGGATGGCCAGGGCGACGGCGATGGCGTCCAGGGTGTCGAGGGTGGGGTTGCCCAGGCCCGCCTCCAGTTGCGACAGGGTCGCCTTGCTCAGCCCGGTTCGCCGGGCCAGCTCGGCCTGGCTCATGCCGCGCTGCTGCCGGCGACGGTGGATCTGGGCGCCGGCCGCGGCGGCGGCGCTGCTGGCGGGACGGCGATCCCGGCCGGGGGCGCTCATCGCAACGGCCTGTGGGCGGCGGTGTAGGAGACGCGGATGCGGCCCTTCTTCAGCTTCACGGCGGAGACGGTCACCTGTAGCAGGTCGGCGAGGCTGCGCACGTGGGTGCCGCCGCAGGGGGCGGCGTGGACGTCGCCGATCCGTACGACCCGGTGCCCGTCGCCATCGTGGTCGGCGGTGACCGGCAGGTCCTCGGCGATGGCCGCGCGGACGAAGGCGCGCAGCCGGTCGGCGGCCTTCTCCCGCTCCCCCGCATCGGCGAGCTGTGCTCCGGTCGCGGGCGGGGTGAGCTCGATGCGGGACTGGCCGGGGAAGTGGTTGCTGCCGGCCAGCGTCCAGCCTTCGGCGCGGCAGGCCGCTTCGACGAGGTGACCGGCGGTGTGCAGCGCGGCGTGCAACAGACGCGGGCCTGGATCGATGCGCGCGTGCACGGGATCGCCTTCGGACAGGTCGTCCAGCCCGGTGCCGGAACTCTCGATGGGGTGGAGCACCACCAGGCCGGTCGCGGCGTCGCGTACCGGCACGATCTCACAGTCGGCCAGCCAGCCGCGGTCGGCGGGCTGGCCGCCGCCTTGGGGGTGGAAGAGGTTGTGCCGTACCGCGAGCCACTTGCCGCCGGTCTCGTCGCGCCCGGTCGCGGTCACGCTGGTGTGGACGTCGGTGAGGTAGGTGTCCTCCAGGTACAGGGCGTCCTGGGAGCCCGTCCGGCACTCATTGAGCTGAACCATTCGTTCATCTTATCGAACGACTGGCGGCGCGTAGATGCTGCGATGCGCGTACAGCAGGTTCTCCCCTGCTTCCGCCGCCACCCCGAAAGGATCCGCCGGGCTGTCGTGCAGGTCCACGGGCATCGCCTCGCGCGCACTCAGGAACCACACCATCCCGGCGATCGGCCTGGCAGCGGGGAAGGGGAACGGCACCTCGTCCCCGTTGACATGCAGGATCTCGTACAGGGCGCTGCTCACATCCGGCACCTCGGCGCGCACCTCATCCTCCCCGGCCTCCGGCTGGATGGTGCGGTACGCATCCCGCCCCGCCTCGACGAGCTGCCCGAAGTCCTCGACGTAATGATCGGTACGGGTCAGGACCGAGAGCACGCCGCCGGTCCTGGCGGGTTCCGGCGCCGTCTGGCTCGTCACTGTGACGGAGGCGAGGGCATCGTCATAGGACGCGAGCGCCTGCAGCACGACGCCGCGCTCGGCGGAGGAATCCGTGCCGGCCGTCAGTGCGGCCAGATGCCCGTCGATGGCCTCCATCAGTGATTGAGCCGCGAGCCGTAACGCCGCGACACTGCTCTCATCCGTCTGCGTAGCCTCATCGGCCATGCGGTCACCCTCCATCTGCCGTGAGCCGGTGTCTTCGCGCCAATCCCACCTGACGGAGGAACGATGATCAAGTAGGTGCGCCGCGGCAGCAGCCCGCCTGCCCTTACCCGCCCGCGACTCCGCCACGGCGGCGTGCGTCGGCAGTTCCGAACGCGGCTCGTCAGCCGTGGTGAGCCGCCACCGCCGCGTCGAACAGCACCTGCAGCTCCCCCACCCGCTCGGGCGTGGCGCGCGGGGCGACCACGGCGGCCAGTTCGGTCAGCGGCAGCGGCAGGCCGCGCGCGGCCAGCGCCGCCGCGCCCGCCTCGTCGCCGGCGATGCCCTCCGACGCCATGATCGCGGTCAGCCGCCGCCACAGCCCGGCGTCGTCCAGGGCGTCGGCGATCGACTCCGGACGTCCGGGCGCGCCGGGGCAAACCGTCCGCCACCGGTGGCTGCCCGCGCCGACCCGTTCCGGCTCCGAGCCCGGCAGGTGGACGGTGGCGTGGGTGCCCGGCGGCACCTCGACGTCGAGCGTGAGCGTGCCCTCCGCCACGCGCCAGGCGACCGCGGCCCTGCCGTACCTGGTCTCCAGGTCAGCCTCCGCCCAGGTCAGCCCGAACCCGGGGAGAGGGCGCACGTCGAGCTCCCGGTAGCCGGGCGCGGCGGGCGCGAGCCCGGCCACCCGCCGGTGCAGCCAGTCGGCGATCGCCCCGAGCGCGTAGTGGTTGAAGGAGGTCATCTGCCCGGGGTTGACGCGGCCGTCGGGCAGCATGCTGTCCCAGCGTTCCCAGATCGTGGTCGCGCCCATGGTGACGGGGTAGAGCCACGAGGGGCATGCGCGTTCCAGGAGCAGGCGGTAGGCCAGGTGCGGGTGGCCCGCGTCGGTCAGGGCGTCGGCGATGAGCGGCGTGCCGACGAAGCCGGTGGCCACGCGGAAGCCGTTGGCCCGCACGAGGTCGGCCAGCCGGGCGCCGGCCGCCTCGCGCTGGCCGGGCGTGGGCAGCAGGTCCCACGACAGCGCCATCGCGTACGCGGTGGGCGTGTCGCTCATCAGCCGCCCGCCCGGGGTGACGTAGGCGGCGGCGAACGCCGCGCGGACCTTGGCGGCCAGCGCGCGGTACCGCTCGCCGTCGTCGCGGCGCCCCAGCACGTCGGCGGCCCTGGCCAGCAGATCGGCGCTCCTGACGAAGTGCGCGGTCGCGACCAGGTCCTTGTCGGTGCGGGCCGCCCCTGGCTCGTCGGGCGGCGCGGCCGGGTCCAGCCAGTCGCCGAACTGGAAGCGGCCGGTCCACAACCCGTCCTCACCGGCGAAGGCGTTGAGGCGCTCGACCCAGGCGCGCATGCTCGGGTACTGCTCGCGCAGCACTTCGGGGTCGCCGTAGCGCTCGTACAGCGTCCAGGGGACGATCGTGGCCGCGTCGCCCCAGGCGGCCGCCGCGGGCAGGATGTTGTGGTGGATGTTCGGCACGACGAACGGCACGCAGCCGTCCTCGAACTGCTCCACCGCCAGGTCGCGCAGCCAGGAGGCCAGGAAGTTCGAGCAGTCGGCGAGGAAGGCGGCCGTCGGCGCGAAGACCTGGATGTCGCCGGTCCAGCCGAGCCGCTCGTCCCGCTGGGGGCAGTCGGTGGGCACGTCGAGGAAGTTGCCGCGCATGCTGCGCACCACGTTGTCGTGCAGGGTCTGCACGTCGGGGTCCGAGCAGCGGAAGCGGCCGGTCGCGGGCAGGTCGGAGCTGAGCACGACGGCCTCCACGGACTCGATGTCCTCGGGCTCGACGCCGTCGAGGCTCGCGTACCTGAACCCGTGGAACGTCAGCGACGGCTCCAGCACCTCGGTCCCGCCGCCCGCCAGCAGGTAGCGGTCGGTGGCCTTCGCGCTGCGCAGGGGGCGGGTGCCGAGTTCCCCCTGATCCAGGACCTCGGCGTGCCGGACGACGACCTCCTGGCCCGGCCGGCCCCGTACGCGCAGCCGTACCCAGCCCACGAGGTTCTCCCCGAAGTCCACCAGCAGCACCCCGGACGGCGAGCGGAAGGGGACCCCGCCGGGCACCACGGCGACCGGGCGCACGGGCGGCGTGTCGGCGGGGAAGAGCCGGTCGAGCGGCTCGTCGAGCACGTCCACAGGCTCGGCGGGGCCGCGGCCCGCGCGCAGGTCGGTGCTCTGGCCGTCGTACAGGTCGTCGGCGAGCACGCCTGTCGTGTGCGCCCGCCAGGTCTCGTCCGTCGCGACGACGTGGCGGCTGCCGTCGGCGCACTCGATCTCCAGTTGCGCGAGCAGCGCCAGCCGGTCGCCGTAGAACGCGCGTTCCCCTCGCCAGTACAGCCGGCCCCGGTACCAGCCGTTGCCCAGCAGCGCGGTGATCTCGTTGCCGCCCGCGCGCAGCAGCCCGGTCACGTCGTGGGTGCGGAAGCGCAACCGGTTCTGGTACGACGTCCAGCCGGGCGCCAGTTCCTCGTCGGTCACGCGTTCGCCGTTGATCCGCGTCACGTGCAGGCCGAGCGCGGTGACGTGCAGCCGGGCCCGCGTCACGGCCGCGGGCAGCTCGACGGTCCTGCTGAGCAGGGGCGCGGCGGTGAGCAGGCCGCCGAGCGTGCGAGGCGAGACAAAACGCGCCTCCCAGTCCTGCGCGCCGAGCGGCGGATTCTCGAACGGCAGCGGGTCGCTCCACGGCGTCCACGCGCCGCCGGACCTGACGCCGACCCTGACCGTGCCCCGGGCACGGGCGGCCAGCGGTTCGAACGGCCAGGTCACGCCGATCTGGCCGGCGTCCTCCTCGACGTGGGTGACGGGCGCGCCGCCGTCGAGGGTCAGCTCGATCCTGCGGGCGTCGAAGCCCGCCGCCGCCCGGCCGACCTGCCACGACAGGCGGGGGCGCGGGCCCGGCATGCCGTCGAGGCGTAGGCCGGTCGGTGCGGTGAGAACGTCGTCGGTCGCGGCGGTCATCGGGTGGCCTCCTCGGGGGCGGCGGCTTGTTCGGCGGACGCGGCCTGCTCGGCGGCCAGGGCGCGGCGGCGCATCGGGAAGATCCACGCCCAGCCGATCACGGCGGCGATGAGCACCGCGCTCAGCAGCACTCCCATCAGCGCCCGCGGGCTGGAGTCCGCGATCGCCGGGGTGACCAGGGCGAACCCCGCGGCCACGAACCGCGTGAAGGCGATGGCGATGCCCTGCGCGGTGCCCCTGATCAAGGTGGGGAAGAACTCCTGCGCCCACACCTTGAAGATCACCTCGCCGGCGAAGCCCGCGCCGATCGTGATGCAGAACTTGAGAATGATCAGCGTCACCGTGTTCACGCCGGCGATCAGGGGGATCGCCGCTCCGGCCGCCATGATGAGGACGCCGAGCGTGTAGAGCGTCATGCGAGCGGGCCCGTCCACGAACTTCATGAAGATCAGGACGGTGCCGAACCCCAGCGGGTACGCCAGCAGTCCGACGAGTGTCGCGGTCGAGACCTCCGCGCCCGCGACCTCGGTGAACAGGAACGTCTGGAACTGGCCGAAGGTGTTGGCGACAAGGTTGCCGATCGCGTAGAAGAGCCCGAGGCCGATCACCGCGCCGAGCAGCGGCCCTGACGCGAGCCTGCGCAGGGAGTCGCCACGGGAGACGGAGCCACGGGAGACGGAGCCACGGGAGACGGAGCCGCGGGAGACGGAGCCGCCGGTGGGCGCCTGCCGCTGCCGGTCGCGTTCGCGTACCCACTCCTCGGACTCGCGCAGGCGCTGCCGGAGGACGAGCACCACGGCGGCGACGACCAGCACGTGGAGGTAGATGATCCGCGCGCCCGTCGCGCCGAGGCCGGAGACCAGGAAGCCGATGAGGTAGGCGGCCAGGCCGCCGCAGCTCCACAGGACCTGGGAGAAGGCGACGAGCCGGGCGCGCCGGCCCTTCGGCGCCTCCTCGGCCACCAGCGCGAGCGAGGTCGGGATGTCGGCGCCCATCGCCAGGCCGGTGACGCCCACACCCACGAAGATCATCCATGGGTCCGCAGCGAAGGCGAGCAGGGCCAGACCGGCCAGGAACACCACCAGGTCGTAGGTGAAGACCCGGCGCCTGCCCAGCAGGTCGCCGAGGCGCCCGCCGAGGAGCGCGCCGACGGCCAGGCCCAGGGTCAGGATCGACGAGGCCGCCCCGATCATCCAGGGGGTCAGGCCGAGTTGCTGTTTGTACAGGACGAGCGCGGTGCCGGTGCCCACGATGGTGGCCGCGTCCATGTAGGACGCCATGCCGCCCAGCACGGCCGTGCGCCAGGCCCGCCGGGACGGGTTGTCCGTCGTTGCCATGAATACCTCTCGAAGGGGGATCATACGACCCTGCACGTCACAGGCCCGCACGTTGTCAGGACGTGATTGTAGATCGATCTACACAAAGCGCAAGAGCCTTGTTCTGTCCCATCGGTACGTGACACGCGTTCACCCGACCCGAAATCCCGCCCCGGCCGCGGATGTCGCTATGTTGCTGACATGACCTCGACGCGCCCGACGATCTCCGACGTGGCGGCCGCGGCCGGAGTGTCGCGGGCCGCGGTGTCGAAGGTGCTCCGCGACGCCTACGGCGTGAGCCCCGGCATGCGCGAGCGCGTGGAGAGCGCCATCGCCGAGCTGGGCTACCGCCCCCGCGAGGCCGCCCGCGCCATGCGCACCTCGACGCGCACGATCGGCGTGGCGGTCCCGCTGCTGCGCGGCCAGTTCTTCGCCGACATCCTCGACGGCGTGTACGAGGCCCTCGACTCCGGGCCGTACCGCATGCTCGTCTCACCGTTCGGCCACGAGTCCGACGAGCGCAACCCCGGCATGGAGTCGCTGTGGGACCGCGAGGTCGAGGCGCTGATCGTCGTCTCCCCCAAGGTCGGCACCGCCTGGCTCGACGCCTTCGCGCGGCGGCTGCCCACCGTGGTCGTGGCCCGCCACGACCACGGGAAGCACTACGACAGGGTCGTGGACGACGACCGCGCGGGCGCGGCGCTGGCCGTGGAGCACCTGGCCGGTCTCGGCCACCGCCGCATCACCCACCTGTCGCACGACGTCACCGGCCCGGGAGTGCTCAGCCCGCACGCCGTGCGCGAGGCCGGTTACCGCGAGGCGATGCGGCGGCTCGGCCTGGAGGACCACATCGAGGTCGTGCACTGCGGCGGCAGCGAGGCCGCGACGGAGGAGGCGACGAACGTGCTGCTCGACGGTGCCGAGCGGCCCACGGCCCTGTTCGTCGGCTCCGACCAGGGGGCGTTCGGCAGCATGCGCGCGCTGGCCGGACACGGCCTCCGGGTGCCCGAGGACATCTCGGTCGCCGGCTATGACGACACCCAGTTCGCCTCACACCCCCGCTTCTCCCTCACCACCGTCGCCCAGTACGGGACGACGATGGGGCGGGTGGCGGCGCAGTTCGCCCTCGAACGGGCCGAGGGCCGGACGGAGCAGCGCGCGTGGGTGTCCGAACCGGCCCTGATCGAACGCCACTCGACGGGCTCCCCGCCGGGATGACGCCTGTGTGGAGATGACGGATGCCGTGTCATCGCCCTGCGCCCGCGCGGGACGGCTCAGCTCATCGCCGGCGCGGCGCCACCGCGGACCGACGGTGCGCGGCGCCACCGCGGACCGACGGCCGGTCACCGGGCATCGACCAGCACGCAGTCGCCGACCGGGCCGTCGGAGACCATGTCCCGGACCCCGGCCTGCACGAACTCACCGCCGACCTCCTCGGTGACGAACTCCAGCACCGCCGTCTGCCCCGGCCTCAGCACGGACGGGTCGATGCGGAACCCCGGCCCGTCCGCCTCCTCCTCGGCGGTCAGCGGCGACGCCAGGCGTACGCCGGGCGCCCAGGTGGTGCTGCGCGGCTGCTTGCAGGTCTTGCCGACCGGCATGTAGTCGACGACCGCGTTCACCCCGCGCCCGCGGAGCTCGGCCTGCAGGCCCTTGGGATCCTTGGCCTCGTAGATGTGGACGGTGATGGTGCCATCCGGGTTGTCGCGCAGCGCGTAGGCCGGCGACGGCGAGGCCAGGAGAAAGGCGGCGCCCGCCGCGCATACGGCCGCGGCGGCCATCGCGACGCCGCGCCGGCGACGCCGGGTGTGTTCGTGGACGGTGATCTGGGCCATGACCTGCTCCTTGAGTGCTCGTCTGCGGCCCTCGGGCAGCCGGTGCCGCAGCGGCGGCAGCAGCGCGGCCAGCTCTTCGCGCTCATCCATCGCCTGTCTCCTCTGCTCGTGGTGCGGTGGGCCGGGCCGCGTCGTTCGCGGCCACCCTCTGTCTGTCCGCCCGCCCCGCCCCGGTTCGCAAGGCGCGCTCCAGGTTGCGGCGGCCCCGCCACAGCCGGGACTTGACGGTGCCGATCGGAACGGCGAGCGCCTGCGCGACCTCGGCGTAGTCCAGCTCCGCCCAGACGTACAGCGCGACCACCTCCCGATCGTGGTGACCGAGCGTGGCCAGTGCCCGCGCCACCGCCTCGACCTGCTCGCGGTCGGCGGCCGGCCCGGTCACGTCCCCGAGATGGCCGAGGGGCGGTTCGGCACGCAACCGGGCCAGCAGGTCGTGGCGGCGGCGCCGGCCGCGCCGCTCGTTGCGGGCGAGGTTCGTCGCGATGCCCAGCAGCCACGGCCGCAGCGACCCGCCGTCGGGGGTGAGGCCACGCCGGGCGCGCCAGGCGTGCAGGAACGTCAGCGACGTCACGTCCTCCGCCGCCGACCAGTCCCCGAGCAGAGCCAGGGCGTGCCGGTAGACCGTGCCGGAGTGTTCGTCGAACAGCGCGGCGAACGCCTCGTGGTCCCCGGCGCGGATCCTGTACCGCATAGAGGTGTCCATACCTCCTTCACTGTCCGCCTCCCCCGCTCCGGTTCGCCAGGTAGGCGGCTCAGCATTCGAGCCGGGGCCGAGCCTCCGTCTCACGCGGTATCTCTGACCGTGCCCGCGGCCGGTTCGTCACAGCCGACGCCCGCGCTCATGCCAGCCCGGTCTCGGGCGGACATCGGCACGACTCCTCGGACGACTCCGCGAGCCGACGTCATCCCCGAGTCCGGACCTTCACGCGACGCGCTGCCGCCCGCCGCCCGGCTCTCCCGGCTCACCCGCGCGACCCGGCAGCTCGAAGTCGGGCCTGATCGCGTCGATGACGCGCGGAGCGGGCAGGCCGGGATGGGCACGTGTGCTTGCGCTGCCGCCGCCCGATAAGGTCGGCGTGTCGCCCCACCGGATCGATGAGCAGGAGACCATGCGACCCTTCCCTGGCCACGAGCAGAGTCTGCCTGCCGACGTGTGCGCCGATCTGTCCCTACTGCTGTGGGGGCGCTGGGCGATCACAGGTCTGCAGCTCGCCAGCGGGGAGATGGGTCCGGCGTACCTGATCAGCGCCTCGTCCGGGGAGTGGTCGCTGTTGTCCGCCTACCCCTGCGAGGCCGCGGCGCAGTGGTCGGCCAGCCTCTACCGCGGGCCGGACGAATATGTCGTCCTCGGGCGCGAGGAGTTCACCCGCATCGTCGCGGGCACGCACGACGACCGGACGCGCGTCTGGGCCACGAAGGAGCATCTCCTGCTGCCGCCGGAGGAACACGAAGACGGCCCGGCCGGCGACGAGCCCGCGGGGATCGACGGCGAGACACGGATGGACTACAGCGGTTTCATGACCATCCACGGCAGCAGCGCCGTGTACACCGAGCTGCTCAGTCGTCACCGTCAGTTCGGCCGCTTCGTCATCACGGGGAGCGACCTGCTGGCGCTGGACGAGGGCGTCTACATCGAGGCCAGCGGCCCCTGACCGACCGAATGCGAACGCCTCGGCCACAAGCTCCGAGTCGCCCTCGTCGAGGCAGGACGACGCAGCGGATCCTCCCGATCTGACCAGCGGCGAGATGGCCGAGCCGGCAACATCGCGATGCGGCCGTGCGTGGCTCCCGCTCCATCGGCACCGACGTGCTGCCGTTCCTGGTGAATGCATGTTCCGCGTCGTGTGGCGGCGCTGCAGGAGCCGACGGAGGGGCCCGCTTCGGGATCCGCACCAAGCTCCTGCTTCTTGTGAGCGAGTGAGTCGCGAGAGCAGTGGCAGCGGACCCGCGCCGCCAGGAGCGGGCAAGAGAAGTGATCGGGTCCGGGCGGAGGCGGTCGCCCGCGCCCTCAGAGGACGCGGGCGAGGATGGCTCAGCCGAGGGCCGGGCCCGGGATCGGAGCGTAGCCGCCGAACTTGTGCGGCGGCAGGACTGAGGGACCGGGCTCGATGTTCAAGCCCAGGGATCCACTGGTGAGGCGGGCCAGCAGGAACCCGGTGCCCGGAGCGTTGGGGCCGGTGCCGAACGCCGCCGGGTTGCCGGTGACCGTGCCGTCGATCCGCTCGAAGCCGCGGAAGGCCGCGCCCGGGGCGGTCGTTTTGTTGACATAGAGGGCGTCATCGGCGCCCCGGGCGTAGTAGGCGGTGACATTGGCCTGGAAACTGATGGCGATGTCGCTGGTGACGGTGCCGCCGAGCGGCTTCCAGACGTACGGGACGGTGTACAGGTTGAGCGTCCACAGACCGTTGTCCGCGCCTCGGGCGGCGATGAAACCGCCGCCGAAGACGGCGTCCTCTGCGACGGCGATGTTGCTGGTCACCTGCAGATCGGCGAGCGGCTCGAAACCGGAGACGCCGCTGGTGCTCACCCTGTTGACGTAGACGCGGTGGTCGGCTCCCCGGATGAACACCCGGATGGTGTCGATCGGGACGACGAAGGTGCGGGTGGCGGTGATGTCGCTGGTGGCGTAGCCGCCGAGGCTGTTCCAGCCACTCCACGCGCCGCCGTTGAGGTTGTTGGTCCACACGGCGCCGTCGGTGCCGCGAGCGAAGATCCGCACGCTGGTCGGCGGCACGAGGTTGGGGACGATCGCCTCGACGTCGCCGGTCACGGTCAGGCCGGGCACCTGCGAGTAGCCGGTGACGGCGCCGGACGGGGTGATCGTGTTGGTGTACACCTGGTCGTCGGTGCCGCGGACGAAGAAGTGCGTGCCGTCCGAGTTCACCACCACCGACGGATCGCCGACGATCACGCCGCCGAGCGACTGGAAGGCGCCGAAGGTGGAGCCGGAGCGGGGGCTGTACAGCAGCGAGCCGTCGGCGCCGCGTACGGCGACGCCGGTCGCGACGGGGGTGCTGGCGCGGTTGAAGGCCACGGCGGGGGTGCCGAGGTCTGGGAGGTCGGCCGCGTACGGCGGCGGGACGGCGGAGGTGGAAGGGGATGCGGAGGCGGAGGGCGCGAGCGCCAGAACTCCTGCGGCGACGGCCAGGATCACGCCTGCCGTCAGGGTCTTGCGTAACCAGTGAGGCTCGGTCATCGAAGTCCCTTCTTTGGAGAGGTGACCCGTATTCGTTCATGGACGGCATGTGGATCACCGGCGGCGCGTGAAGATCGGCTGGGGGTCAGGTCTCGCAGACGAGGCGGGGCGGTGCCGGCCAGGTTGGGCGAGCTGGGAGTGGTTCTGGCCGGCCGGTATCGGGAGGACCGGACGTGCCGCGAATTCCGCGCTGGAGCCCCTGGGGACGCTGCTCGGCACCCCAGTCCGGCAGCTTGGCGGGGGGCGCTCGACATGATGTACGTGAACGAGCGGGCACTTCGGGCTGCGTCTGGGCCGCCGGGAGGTGTCCCGGCGCAGCGGCCCGGCCTCGGCCCAGATGCTCGGTACCGATGTGATCGTGACCGAGCATTCTGGCCTCGTCCTGGGACGGCACGAGGACGCGCCGCGCCCGATCGGTCAACTTCTGGAACATGCCGTCACTCCCCGGGGAAGGCGCCGCTGAGGCAGGCTTTGACGAAGTTGCCCTTCACGTGTTCCCGCCAGATATCGGAGACGCTGCCGTCCGGGTTGTCGGCGGGTATGTCGTCGCCGGCCCCGCCGCTGTCATAGGCCTGCTCGCAATGCGCGGCGTCAACACGTACGTCACGGATGCGAAGCTGCTGGTGGGCGTCGGCGCCACGGCGGCCGGCCGTCCGCAGATGGCTCAGGCGTTCGTCCATGGTGAGGCCGTGACCATCCACGGCGATGCCGCAGCCGGCTACGGCCGTGGCCATGACGGCGGCGATCACCACGGTGCTTCGCCGCCGGCCCGGAAACGTGTTCGTGCGTACCCGGCCACTGCTGCGACCAGCGCCGCTGCCGGCGGTACGGCGCTGCGAGTTCACCGCGACGGCATCACTCATGGCCCCACCGCTTCTGGACTGGCCCGACACCCGCGAGCGATTCCGCGAGTGAGGGCTCTCCGGAACGCCGAGCCACCACCCGAGTCATCGGTTGTGGTGCCGCCGGAGAACTTGACCCAGACGCTGGTGAACGCGGTGACGGAGTGGGCAGAGGCGTGATCTCCTCGTTCTTCACCGCATGGCCGTTCCCCGGGTGGCCGAGGCGGTGGTGGGGGTAAGGAGCGCCGCGGTGCCGATCGTCGGCTTCACGGACTTTCGTTCCCATGTGCGAGGCCCTCACGTGGCAGTTCTCGTCTGAAGAGACGCGGTAGCCATCCTGCGCCACCGCACCCCCCGTGTCGTCGGCACAGAGCGCAGGTCTCTTGGCGACGAGCGCAGTCCCGTGGTGGTCCGGCGTGATGCCGGCGTCCGGTCCCGCGTCGTTACGCGAACGCCTGCTGCCGATGTTCGCGCGGGCTCATGCCGTAAGCGCCACGGAACGCGCGGCTGAAGTCGGCCGTGGTCTTGAAGCCCCAGCGAAGCGCGATCTCGCCGATCGGCCGGTCCTTCAGACGCGGGTCGGCGAGGTCGGCTCGGGAGCGTTCGAGCCGGCGTCGCCGGATGGTCGCGCTGACGGTCTCGGGCCGCTGCT
Organism: Nonomuraea sp. PA05; assembly: GCF_008086045.1. Taxonomy (GTDB): domain Bacteria; phylum Actinomycetota; class Actinomycetes; order Streptosporangiales; family Streptosporangiaceae; genus Nonomuraea; species Nonomuraea monospora. The sequence goes on from NZ_VSEY01000013.1 coordinate 197,301, forward strand.
GGAAAAGTACATGCAGGGTGCGTACGGAGATGTGATGGTGCTCGGCGATGACGGCCGGGCCCAGGCCGGGGTCGCCGAGGTGGTGGTCGATGTAGGCGTCGATGCGTGCGGCGAGCACGCGATGATGGCTGTCGCCCGGCAGCTGGCGGCCGGGGTCAAGGTGGCCGGCGAGGAACGCGGCGGCCAGGTCCAGGGCGATGGTGCCCAGGCGAGGCAGGTCCGCCGGGTCGCAGTCGGCGGCCTGCTCGCGTACCCCGGTGAGATAGCGCGTCAGAATGGCTCCCGTGCCGGACCTGGCAGGCAGTTTGCGTGCCAGCAGTCGGTCCACCTTGTCATGGGGCAGCGGCAACGCCCGCTTCGGGATGAACATCAGGGTCAGCCGGGTCAGCTCGCCGGCGTCGACGAACTCGGTGGCGAAGGGGTGGGAGGTGCCGAACAGCGCGATGTCGCCGGCTTCCAGCACGGAGTCGTGGTGCCCTTGCTCCAGCCGTACGGGACTGTTGTGAACCAGGAAGAGCCAGTAGCCGTCCGGGTCGTGGCGCCGGATGAGAGCCGGGGTGCGTCGGCCTCTGAGCGGTGACGTCGCGTACTCGGCCACCCGTGCGACGGTCAGGTCGACCGAACGCGCCTGGCCCCGGAAGTCGTCGGCGTGTTCGGTGGACAGCGCGATCGGCGCGATCTCGTGGGAGGACAGGTGCGCCCACCACTCGAGGCGATCCTGCCTCGGCACCAGGTCTGTGGACACGGAGGCCACAGAACCGCGTCCGGCGCCGCGATGAATCCACGAGGTGTCGTAGGAGTGGTCGCACTCCGTCTCCGCGCCCTCCGGCTGAGCCGCAGGACCGAGGGCGGCGACGCCGCTCCCCCGTCTTGGCCGCACGCCTTCTACATCCCTGAAAGAGAGCTTTGACACGATATTAGCCTTTCAATCCTGCGGCTCAATGAGCTGAACACCTGACGGGAACGGCACTCCCGCGATGCGGGGGGCGCACAGACGGACGCGCGATGACGGGATCGATCAACGCCGTCCTTCCCGGGCGTGGCGGATCCAAGGGGACCGCTGCCGGCTTCGAGGCTGGCAGGTTCGATCGTTGTCCGTAACAGTTCGACAGGAATTCGCTGATGAAGTGCGGACAACGCATTGTCCGCGGACAACCGTTTCTGCTGCACTGATCAACGGTTCGAACGCGAGGAGAGGCTACTGCGGTGACCGGCAGAGTGGGTAGACCTCAGGGTCGAGCGAGAGGCAGCAGCGAGCAGGCCAACGCGCTGGCGGAGTTTCTGCTGACGCTGACCGGCGGGATGACCATCCGTGAGCTCGCCGCGCGCTACCCGGTCGGCAAGACGCTGTGGGGCCAGTACCGGTCAGGCGAGAAGATCGTCCCGCTGGATCTGCTCACCCGGCTGGTGAAGGACCACACACCGGATGAGCGCTCCTGCCTGCAGCGGCTGGAGACTGCCGCACGGCTGCACTCCGCGGCTCGCGACGCGGCGGCGGAGACACCGGCCGCAACGACGCCGTCCACCGCCGCGACTCCACCGGTAAGGGAAGAGGCGATGGTCCCCGAGTCGCCCGGCGATGCCCCAGAAGCGGACGAAGCGCCGGTGAAGGGGCGCCGGCGCGGCCGCCCGCTGATGTTCGCCGCGGGTGGCCTTGTACTCGTCGCTCTCGCGCTCCTCATCCCCCTTGTCCAGCCAGGCCCGGCCGGTACGCCCGTCGCGGGCACCTCGCTCGCGGAAGGCGGCGTCTTCGCCATCGGAGCAGGTGGACAAGGCATCTTCCAATGGGACGGTACGGACGCGGCGGGGTGGACCAGAATCGGCGAGCACGCCACACACCTCTGGTCCGGGCCCGCGGGCCTGTTCGCCGCCGGCACGGACAACCGGCTTCACAGGTACGGTGGACGGCCCGGCCTCTGGTCGGCCATCGGCGACGCGGGCCACGACATCGCGGTCAGCGGTAACGCTGTCTACCGGCTGGACGCGAACCGCGAGGCCGTCCGGGTGTGGGACGGGCATGGCACGTCCTGGACACAGATAGGAGGTCCCGCCGCACGCTTGTACGGCGGCGATCCCGGCCTGTTCGCGACCGACCCGAACGACGGACGGATCTTCCGTTACCTTGGCAGCCCCGGTCATTGGGAGTTCGTCGGCACCGCCGGAGCTTCGTTCGCGCTGACCGGCAGCGACCTGTACGGGCTCAACCCGGAACGCACGGCAGTCAACCGCTGGGTGCCTGAGCAGCAACCGGCTCCCGTGCTGCCCTGGGTGCACGCCGCCGGTCCGGCGGGCACCCTGTACGGGGGCGCCTCGGGGCTCTACTCCACCGATCCGTCGGGCAGGAGGCTGCGCATCCTCTCGCCGGAGGCCGGAAGTCCGGGCACCGGCCAGGGCTGGCGGGACATCGGCGCGGCGGGCGCGGAAGTCGGCGTCGGCCGGCGGGGGGTGTACGTCCTGACCGCCGACCGCTCGGAGATCGTCCAGTGGTCCCGTGACACGGCTGCCTGGCGCCGCGTCGGAGGCCCGGCCCAGGCTCTGGCAGTGACCTCGCCGCCCGGGGACTGAGCCGCCGCTCCGGCTATCGATCAGCGGCTAACGTTCAGCGAGGTCGCGGTAGGTGTCTCTGACGACCAGGAGGCGGTCGCGGCGGAAGCGGGGTGGCTCGGCATCCCGCACCTCCCGCCCGCGTGCGGACCAGAAGGCCTCAGCAGGGACGTCGTCCTGCCCCTCGGGGATGAACTTGAGCACTTCGTCCATGGCCGCGCGCGCCATGGAGAGCGTACGGCGAGCGCTCACCGGATCTTCGGGAACGTTGCCGGCGGTGAAGTCGGCGAGCCACATCCACTCCCCCGCGTCGAGCAGTTGAGAGGCCTCAGGGCCGCCGAAGGCCGGCCAGCCGGTCGGGATGGTCTCGCGCCGGGGCAGCGAGAAGTGGTGTTCCCGTTCTGTCTCGCAGCCTTCGCAGATCCCCGAGTAGCGCTTGACCAGCGATCCTCCAAGGCTCACCACGCCGCTGTCCCAATCGGTCTCCACTGAGCCGCACTCGCACGGGTTCAGGTCGAGGTACACGAGAGCCTCGTCGCGGGTGCGGGCAACCGGCCATTGCGTCACACGCGCAACCTACAGGGAGCCGGCGCGAACGCACTACTGTGTCGCCATGCGGGCACCCACACCGATGGAGGAGCGGCTCCAGGAGGCGCACGAGCGAGGAGACCTGACCGCCTGCCTGACGCTGTTACGGTTCGCCGACTTCGCCTGCCCGGTGAGTGACGCCGCCGCCAGAGGCGAGCAGCAGGTGGCCTGGCCGACCGTGACGGGCGCCGATCGGGTCTGGGTGGCCGTCTACACCTCGGCGGAGGCGATGCGCGAGGCCACGGGCGGCGCCGTCGGGCACTTCCGGGTCCTCTCGCTGGTCGAGCTCGCGGCGGGCTGGCCCGATCCGCGCTGGGGGCTGGCGGTCAACCCCGGGTGCGAGCCGTCGTTCCTGCTCGAGCCGGGCACGCTCGCGCGGCTGGCGGTGCCCACGCTGGAGCAGGACCTGGCGGCCGAGCCTGGCAGCGGCATCCCGATCGTGCAGAAACTGCTGCAGGTCACGCAGCTCCAGGAACTCCTGGACGAAGAGCACCCGCTGATCTCCGGCTACTGCCATCACGCCCTGGACGTCGCGCACATCGCGACGCCCTCCGTCCTCGCCGACGCACTGCTCCAGGAGGACACGCTCACCGCGCAGGGCGCGGTCAACCTGTTGCGCTGGCCGGCGATCGGGCTGGAGCTCTATCGCACCCCGTACGGCGGCACCGACGAAGCAGGGCGCGCGGCGGTGGCAGGCTGGGTCGTGGAGGAAGCGCCGTTCGCCGGGATGGGCCTGGTGGCGAACGCGAGCCAGACCATCAGGGAGTACAAGATCGACGCCATCGCTCTTCCCCACGCCGCGGAGATCGTGGAGCTGGCGGCCGACGGGCAGGAACGTACGCGGGCCAGGTACGACGCCGACCACGGCCGCTGGATCCTGGTGGAGGGCGAGTGAGTCAGCCGTCGTACCGGGCCCGCTGGTCCGGAACGGACTACGAGGCGTCTCCGGACCTCGCCGGCGGCCGGCTCCGGATGCGCCTGTACGGCACGGCGCCCGCGGACGGCTTCGAGGAGATCGGCCCCGGCCGGTTCCTGCGCACGGTGCCGGCGGCGGACTGCTCCGCGATCTGGCATGTGACCACGGTCTGCGAGTGGCGTGGCGCTCCCTTTCTGGTGCACACGACGCACGGGACGCGGTTGCTCATCGAGTACACCGGCGGCGACGCGCTTCAGGCCGCCGGACTCGGTCTGGAACGGGTCGAACGCGGCGTGTACCGCCTCTGGGTGCGGCGCGACGAGGTGATGGCGATGAGCGAGAAGGCCGTGCCGGTGAGGACATAGCACAGAGCGCGGCGTTTGTTGGCATGTGACGCAGAAGGTGCTCGCGGACCTTTCTCACCATGATCCATCGCCGCTATGGTCACCCCCAGCTAGGGGGTGTGCGTTGCTGGAAGACCGTGATGTGGCAGGGCTGCGGGCTTACGCCGATGAGCTGCGCGACACTTTCATGCGCATGCAGCGCGAGGCGAGCGACCTCAACGCGCGGGCCCAGGCGATCCGGATCACCGAGAAGTCGCTCGACGGGCTGGTCTCGGCCACCGTCAGCGTCCGCGGCGAGCTGATCAGGCTGGATCTCGACCCTCGCGTGTTCCGGCGTCCCGATGCCAGAGGCCTGGCGGACACGATCACCGACACGGTGCGGCGAGCCGCCGCCAGGGCCGTCGAGGAACTGGTCGAGCTGTTCGAACCGGTGATACCGCCCGAACAACTGCGCGCCCATCTGGACGGCGATCTGGACACCGTGCTGGATCAGCTCTCCAGCGGCATGTCGGGGGAAGGACGCCGCCAATGACCACCGGCGACTCCGCGGACGTGCACGTCCGCGCAACGATCACCTCCAGCCTGAACCACTGGGACGCCATGGCGGCCGACCTGAGCGCCTCCTGGCCCGGCATCGCCGCGCGAATCCGCGCGTTGAACGCCGTCCACCCTCAGGGCGACGGCGCCGACGGCAAGTCCTTCGACATGAACTACCTGGCCGGCGGCGGCCCGGAGAAGTTCCTGCGTGAAACCGAAGACCTGATCAAGGAGATCTCCGGCTCCGGCCCGCTGCTGCGCGCGACGGTGACCAACACGCTCACCGCCGAGCAGGCGATCGAGCTCGGCCTCGCGAACACTTACCGCCAGGCATGATGGCGGGCAGAACCAATGCCAACGACGCCCGCAAACCCGCAGCAAGTGCCCACGCATTCGACGGCGGCATCGCCACCAAGGACGTCGAGCCCGTCTGGCAGACCGAGGCGTTGCCTGGCTGGGTGGTCCATCACCTGATCCCGCTCCTCACCGCCGGCCAGAGCTGGCCCAAGGGCAGCGAGAGCAAGCTGTGGGAACTGCGCGTCGAGTACGTCAAGCTGATGAACCTGCTCATCGGCACCCTCGACCCCACCGCCGCCACGGTGCAGAGCCTCAACGGCAGCCTCCAATCCCCCGCCAAACCGGCCGTCTTCAAACGGCTCGCAGCCCTGTCCGACGACAAGGCCGGCGTGGTCGCCAAGGCACAGGAGGCCTTCTCCTACGCCAAGATGGTCGACAACTTCGCCCGGGAGACCCAGTACTCCAAACTCTCGGTCAACGTCGCGTTCTGGGTGGCGGTGATCGCCGCGTTCATCGCCCTGGTCGCGGCCGGCTTCGCCCCGCTGGCGAGCCTGCTGCTGCGCAGCGCGGGCACGGCGGGCGCGAGCCGGATCGCCCTGATCATGCAACGCCTGGCCCTCGCGGCCTCCCGAGCGGGCACCGTAGCCAAGAGCGGCCAGATCACCAAACTCGCCGCGGCCGGCACCGGCAGCAAGTTCCTCAACGGAGCACTGGTCTACGAACTGTTCGAGGAGATCACCGAAGAGGTCTTCATCGACGTCTGGGCGCAGTACCAGCAGATCAAGATGGGCACCCGCGACACCTGGGACTGGAAGAAGATCCAGGCCGCGGCGATCGGCGCCGGCACCGGCGCGGTCATCGGCACCAGGCTCGGCGGGCCGGTGTCCCGCTTCACCAACGACCTGCCCGGCATCTCCCGGCTGAACAGGATCGCCGGCGACAAGAGCGGGGTCGGCAACGCCTTCCTGCGCTTTCCCGGCCGCGCGCTGAACACGGGCCTGAACAACATGGTCGCCTCGCCTGCCGGCAGCATCGTCGCCAACTACGTCGTGTACGACCAGTTCTCGCTGCCGGGCGCGGAGGGCATGTACGGCGGCTTCCTCGGCGGCGCCGGACGCACCAACACCATCAGCCCGTTCAATCCGTCCGTCGTGCTGGCGATCGCCAACCCGATGTCCACCCTGAGCAGCGCGTTCGACACCGCGATCACCACGCCACCCGACAGCCTCGCCACCGTCGGCGCCGTCCCCGCCGGGCCGCAGCCCGGCTCTCCCGGCAACTCCGCCGCGCTGGCGTTGCCGTCCCAGCAGCAGGCGGCCGACCTCACCGGCCCGGCCAGACGCGACCGGGGCGGCACGATCACCGACCCCGTCCTCCCGCATCCCACCCCGAAGCGGACAGCAGCCGCACCGGCGCCCGACATCATCACTCCCGACGCGAACCAGACGAACCGACCGCAGAACGACGACACCGCCGACGCGCGGCAAGTCCTTCCGGCTGTCCAGCAGGACGAGAAGCCGGAGATTCAGGACCAGAGCACGGGCCAGGCGCAGCCTGCCAGGCACGCGGGTTCGCCCGCCGATCAGCAGGCCACGCCCACCGGAGAGCCGGCTCCAGCCGAACCTTCGGCCGTATCCGCAGGACCACCGGAAGCAGGCAGCACCCCGGAGCCGACCGGCGTCTCCGAGCCGACCAGCACCCCAGAACCGGTCAACGCCCCAGAACCGGTCAACGCCCCAGAACCGGTCAGCGCTCCGGAGGTGGCCGCCGCTCCGGAGGCCGCCGACAGGCCCGACGGTGTCGGCGAGCCTCAGACCGTCCTCCCGCCGGAAGTCACCACCCCCCGGCAGGACACCGCCACGCCCGACACCGCCACGCCCGACACCGCCACGCCCGACACCGCCACCGAGGCGGCTTACACCACCGGCTCCTCGGCCTCGCCCTCGTCAGCCTCGCCCGCCCCGATCCAGCAGCCCTCGAACGGCACCCCCGCAGCAGGCCTGATCACCCGGCTGATCGGAGCGGCCCGCCGCACCAGAGACGCCTACGCGCTCGTCACCGGCCGCCCTGACAAGGACAGCGGATTCGTCGCCGACGGCCGCCACCCTGATGTGCCCTCGCTCACCGTGCAGGAGGCCAGGGCGGCGTTCGAGGCCGAGGTCCGCGCCTCCGACCTCGGGGCGACGGTCACCGGCCTGCGCTGGACGGGCCCCGGCACCCTGGTGGTCGAGCTCAGCGACCTGCCTGCTCAGACGTTCGTCCTCGAGGTGGGCCCGGTCCGTCGGGGGCACCTCGGCCGTACCGTGGTGGGTGAGGGCGATGTCAACGAGGTACGCCTGGCTCCGCGCGTAGCCCCCGATCAGGTGGCCCGGCTGGTGCTGCACGAGATCGTCGACACCCTGCACGCCAGGAACCATCCTCGCCAGCACCTGCTCCGGCGGTTGGGCACCCTGCTCACCAGCCGGAACGAGTGCCTGACGGCCCGCCGGCACGAGGAAGCGTTCCTGACCCGCAGGATCGGCGAAGTGAGCGCCGCCGAGCAGCCCGCCCTCATGGCGCAGCGTGACGCCGTGCGCAACATCCTGCTGGCTCACGGTCTGCCGAGGCTGCCGGCCATCAGCCCTGCGCCGGATCCGGTACCCGCCCCCTCGCCGGTGACCGACCCGCTCACCCGGCTGCGCGAACGTGATCAGGCGGTCGCCTCGGCCAGACACGATCTGGAGCAGGCGCTGGCGGGACAGATCGACCGGCTCCTGCAGATCGAGATGGCGCTCCAACTGCAGGCGATGGCGGCGACCGGCACGGCTGCGAACCCGCTGCTGACCGCGGTCTCGCGGACGAGGGCCGCTTACGAGAACGCTCAGTCGCTCCTCCACACCGCGACCGGTTCCACCACGCGGGTGACTGACTTCGCCCAGGCGTTGCACACCGCTCGCCTGCTCCACCAGCTGTATGAGGAACAGGTGGAGGCGCTGGTCACGGTCCCCGCCCTGCCGGAGAGGCCGCAGGATCCGGAAGCGCTCCGCCGGCACATCGCCGCGTTGCATGCCGTCGCCTCCGGCCTCACCGGCGCGGCGTGGACCTCACCCGGCACGGCGGCGGATCAGCAGGCCGCGGCAGCCTCAGCGGTGCGAGCCGCCGAAACTTATCAGAGCCTCCTGGACGAGGTGGACGCGGCGCGGGTGGTGCTCGCTCCGCCGGACGTGCTGGTCACACAGCTGCTACGGCTCGGCGCCACCTACGAGCGGCACTACCGGCAGATCACGGCGCAGGATCGGGCGGCGAGCACGCGCGGCGCCCAGAACATCGACGAGCTGCACCGTGCCCTGCTCGATCAGGTTTCCGGCCGCAAGAGCGCGGCCGTGGCACTGCGCGCCACCGTCGAGGCGCTCGGTGAGGTCGTCACGACCCAGGGCGATTCGGTGACCGCCTACAACCTGGCGGCCGGCCACGCCTACGCCCTCGCGGCAGAAGCCCTGGCCGCCCAGCGCCGTGGCGAGGCCCGCCTGTGGCAGACCAGGGCGGAAAACCTCAGCCGCGTCGCCGAGTTGCAGCAGACGGCCTGGGAGCTGGCGAGAGCCGCCCGCGACGCTCACCAGGAGCTCGCCGACCTGCTGGCCGAGGTGATCGCGGGAACATCGATCGACTACAGCCGGTTGAGCGTCCTCACGGACGCGGCCGCCGCGGCCCTGCACCGCTATCAACAGGAGATCGACCAGCTTCCACCGGCGATGCCACCCGGCCTTCCCGGACTGTCCGAGGTGCCGTCCACGGCACAGACACGGCTCCGGACCCACATCCAGGAAAGAGCCGAGGCGCTGGAGGCCGCCTACCGGCACAACGCCGACCTCAGTCTCAGGCACTGGCGCGACGCCGAGACAGCGAACCTGGACCTGCTCGAAGCCCGGGACAAGGCGACGAAACACGCGCGCAAGCGCGACGACAGCGCCGGCGAACGCGTTCGCAGAGAAGAGGCGAACGCCAGGGTGGCGGAATCCACCCTGGTCCACCACCTCCGCATGGAAGAGCAGTACGCGGCCGCCGCGACCGCCGCCCTGCACGCGCTCCAAGCCATCGAACCGGCGCTGGCCGCCCTGGACGAGGTGACCACGCCGCACGATCCCGCGACCCCGCAGGTCGAGCAGGCTCTGCGAGAGCTGACGACTCGCGAGGAGACCTACGACTCGGTGTACCGGGCGACGCTGCCGCCCGTGGAGGCGCTGACCGGGAGCAAGATCGCGGGCCCGGTCGCGAACCTCACCGCGCTGACCGAAGCGGTCAACGAGCTGCTCACGCAGCAGGGAGTGGCCGCGCGGATCACCGAGGAGGAGCTGCGCTGGTCGATCCGCCAGGCCTTCCACACCGCGCTCTCCCCGGACGGCATGATCCTGCGCCTGAACACGACCACCGGCGCGCAGCTTCGGCTCCGATTGAAGCTGGACGACCTCAAGGAGGTCGCACGACCGGACAGCTCCCACTCCGAGACCATGTTCGGGCTGCTGCGTCAGGGCGGCGGCCAGACCGCCACGACCGACCTCCGCTCGCTCAGCGGCAACATGAACCTGCCCCTGATGGCCTGGATCCGAGCTTTGCTGGACGCGATTCCGATCGGCGCTTCCCTGTATGCCGACCTCGCCAGGGCAGTGGCGCACTTCGGTGTGCTGAACGCCAAGGCCAGACGGGGTCGCGGCCACACGGTCACCACCTCGGCGCAGAGCACCGCGCTGGGCGGCAACGTCGAGGACAACCGGGGCATGGCCGCGATGTTCGACGCCAGAGCCACCTGGGAGGTGGAACTGCTCACGCCGTCCGGCCGCCCGGTGCGGCGAGCGCTGCCCGCCGATGACGAAACCGCGCGTCAGAGCCTGTGGGTCTCTCATGCCTACCTGTCCGGCCCTGCCGAGACCATCCAGCTTCCGGAAGCGGACCGGCGGCGGGGTCCCTTTCCTGAGCACGTCGCCTCCAGTATGACCGGCCTGCCCACGCTGGCCGGCCAGGTGACCGACCGGCTCGCGAGCGCCGGGCTCAGCCCCGTGGCCCGTGACCAGATCACCACAACGATCACCGAGGACCTGCCCAGCTACCTGGGTGAGGCCATGAACGACCCGTCGGGTCTGCGCCGCGCCATCACGGTGAACGGCCAAGTAGTAGGCCTGGTGACGGTGCGCACCAGAGTGGTGTCCGACGGCGAGCTCGTCGGCGGCCCGACCACCAAGCAGCACCAGGAGCGCCTGCGCAACGCGTCTTCCAACGCGGGCCAGAGCCGGTCCGACAGCCACGACGGAGGCCTCGGACTGGAGGTGGGCGCCAACGTGGATCCGGAGGGCAACCCCGCCGGGAACTTCCCTCCGCACGTCAGCGCGGGAGTCGATCGGGGGCAATCGTCTTCGGTGTCCACCAGCGCGAACGCGGTGGCGATCCATCCGAGCGTGCAGCGCTGGGCAGGCCATACCCAGGGCTATCTGCTGGACCTGGAGCACACCGTGACGATCCAGCTGTTCGGCACGGGCTCGCACACGGTGCGTACCGTTTCCGGTACGAGCACCGGGCTGTTCCGCATTCCGGAACCGGACGCCTACCGCTACGGCCTGCCGGTCGATGCGGCGGCGGAGGCCGGGCACGACCCGGACGGAACCGTCCTCCTCAGGGACGATCCCGTCGCGGCAGATCCGCCTGGCAGAGTCGGTGAGCTGCCCTCCTGGTACGGCGACGGCCCGGGACAGACCCGCGGCGCGGGCCCCGCACTGGTACAGCAGATCACCGGCATGGACACGATCCGTGCACGTGTCGAGGAACAGCTACGGGCCAAGGGCCTGCTGCCCAAGCTCAAGAACGGCGTGCCCGCCTACTCCTCGCTCCCCTGGGTCAGGGCGAGTCAGATCGCCAACGAGCAGCTCATCGCCGAACAGTTCTCGGCGTCGCGCCTGGAGGCGGGCTACGACCAGGCCGCGCAAGAAGGATTGTTCATCAACCTGGTCCATCACGGGGAGGGCCTCGCGGCCAGGCACTACACCCTGCGCATCAAGCTGTCGCAGGATTTCGATCATGTCGATTACCAGGGTGTCACCGACGCCGAGCCGGTGGTGAACCTGGACATCGGCTCGGACACCTATGTCACGTCGCACACTCACGGCACGTCTTCGCAGACCACCTGGAAGGCCGGTGAGGGTTTCACCAACGACCCCGGGGCCGACGTCGGAGGAGTGAACGGCTCCTACAGTCAAGGCGAGAGCGGCCAGGCCACGACCGTCACGGGAAGCACCGTCAATCAGGTCGTCCTCATGGAGAGCGGTGGACTGACCGCCGTCTTCCGCATCCGGCACACCGTCAGTGTCGATCTGCTGCTCGGCCCGGGCCACGAGGATCACCTCGTCGAGGATCAAGCCGGTGACGCGCGGGTCCTGCTTCCCGCCGATCTCCTTCCTCTCGCTCCGTCGAAGGACGGGCACCCCCGGCCGGAAAGCCCTCGTCATCCGACGTCGCGGAAGGCCATGGGGCTGGCCAGAGTCGTCCACCTCGACGTCGGCGACACGGCGACGGACGCCGCGGATGAGCTCGCCGACCCGATCGACCGCGATTCGCCCCTGTTCCAGCATCTGGCGGCGTTCTTCGACGTACGCAATGTGATCAGCCACCCCGAAGTGTTCTCCTCCGACTCCACCGACAGGTTCTCCTCCGGCCACCGCACGGGAGTGGACACCCTGACGGCGACCGGTGAACCGCGGAACGAGCCGGTCTCCCTGTCCCTGGCACCGGGCGAGTCCCGCTTCCTGTCGGCCACCGATCTGGTGGTCGGCGACATCAACCTCACACTCGGCTCCCACGCCGGCTCCGCCCAACGGTCCGCATCTCAAGGGGCTGGAATCACGACCGGGGTGCCGCTGCCGGGACAGGTGGGCTCCGAGGGCGGTGCCGGAGGCTCTCGATCAACGACCTCGGCACACGAGCGGAAGGTCATCGCCGGGCCGGAGCGGCTGGGCATCGACACGGGCAAGCAGTACCTCTTCGCGATGGACGTCACCTCGGGACTGACCGCGGGCGTCGGCGGCGAGGCCGCCGAGGCACACAGGGGTACCGTCGTCTACCAGCTCGCCGAGCGCGACGCGCTCGACCTGTACGCGAGCGGAGAGGTGAAGCTGCCCCTGCACCAGGCGGCCGACGCGGCCGAACGGCTGATGAGCGGCGACCTGCAGCTCAGCCGCCGGATCGCGGTCAGGTTCCTGAACCGCTACCTTGCGGACCTGGCCGACGCGCGGAAGCGGAACGCGGGCTGGCCGGTGGTGCCCGGCGTTCCCCTCACCGCGTGGCACACGACTGGACGGGCCCTGGCCCGGCTCCTTGAGCTGTTCCCTGACGACCGGCTCACCGAGTTGCTGCCGCCGGGCGTGTCTCCCGGTCCGCCGAGCGAGACGGCCGACGACACTCGCGACCGCCTGTTGAGCAAGGCCGAGTTCTACTCCCACGTCATGGGCAAGCTGGAAGCCGACGCCAAGCGGCTGGAGAACGGGGAGGTCCCCGGCGAACTGGCGCCGAACTACAGCGACTCCATCGGCATGAGCACCGTCAAACAGGTCGACCTCCACCCCGCCGGAGAACCGGACACGGACGTGGACCTGCTGAGCCAGATCAGGGACGCGGTCAACGAGGTGGCGCCGGGCGCACTCGACCAGGACACCAAGCTGTGGCGGGGCCTGATGACCGACTTCTCCCGCGAGACCTGGCTGGGGAAGATCGACAGCATGCTCGACCCGGACTCGCCGGGCAACGACTACACCGTCGAGATCGACGGGGTCGAGGACCTGCTGGAGGTCACCGTACGGGCTGAGCTGGGCGAGGATGTGGCGTACCGGGGAGAGGTCTTCGACTACGGCCAGATCTTCCAGACCTACTCCATGCTCGAGGAGAACGTCTCCGAGTCCTCGAGCGCGGCCGTCAGCCCGAGCGGCAAGCTGGGCCAGGAAGCGTCGGAGAACAAGGACTCAGGCGCCACAGGCGTCAACCGCGGGCATACCGGCAAGGGCGCGAGCAATGCGCAGCAGACCCGGGTGCAGCGGGTGGCCTCGTTCAGGGGTCCCCTGGGGGAGGTGCGCCAGGGCATCAGGCTCTCCATCGAGGTGCGGAGAGTTCCCAAGACGCAGAAGGCGCGACCGGGCCAGGGAGTCCCGCGGCTGCCGCGGTCGGCCTCCAGGCACGTGTCGGGCACCATCGACAGGCTCATCCCGGCGGGCATGGTCGCGCGCCCCGGCACAGTCGCCGCTCCCGCACCCGCCGTCCCCGATCCCCGGCTGATTCCCGTACCCGAGAACTTCGCCGTCGAGACCACCCGCGTCAGGAACCTCGCGGCAACCATCGAGCAGAGGCTGAAGGACGAGCTGGGTGTCAACCTCCACCCCTCCGACGCGAAGGCGCTGGCCCGGCTGTTATCAGGAAATTTCAGGAACAGCCTGTTCGAGCGGATGACCGCCAAGGACGGGTACATGGTGCTCCAGGTGCCCGGCAACGACGGAACGACCGTGCGCATCCACCTCGGGGCGGTGCTGTCCGAACCCGTGGTGATCGCCGCCGGTCTCGAAGCCACCGAGATCGGCCAGGCCGACCGCCGGCAGTGGACCACCTCGGCGAGCGCGGACCGCACCCGGCTGCGTCCGACCGGAGTCGCCTTCGGCAGCGACGGACGTGACGAGTTCCTGCCACCTGATATGACGGGCGATCTGGCGGCCGGCAACCGTGACCTGATCGTCGACAGCTCATCGGTCAGCGGCGGCAACCGGGCCGAGACCAGCGTCTTCGAGGAGGGCGACGCCTCCTCTGTCAGGTTCCGGGTCGACTACCACGTACGCTTCGAGGTCTGGTCGGACCCGGACACCGACCTGAAGCCGTCGCACGTCACGCCGGCGCGGCACGTCGCGACGGGCGACGTCGACGTGATCCTCTTCGACGAGGTCATGCGGGCGATCCAGAGGCAGGCGGAAACCCCGGCCCCGGTCGCCGCCCTCGCTGAGCAGCGCGTGCGGAACGTGCCCGGCCAGTCCATCGCCTCGTACGGGCAGCTCAGGATGGCCCAGCTGCTGTCCCGCGAGCGCGAGACCGACGTCCGGGTCACCGTCCACCTCGCCGGCCGTCAGCCGCAGACCTTCATCGCCACCCCCGACGGCCGGCTGTATTCCATCGGCGGCGACGATGCCTTCGCGAGGCGGTTCGCCGGCCTGCCGTCCCCGCTGATCGCGGCAGCCGAGCAGCACGGCATCGACCTGCACGAACTGCACGAGCGCACCAGGACGGACGCCAACGGCAGCCTCGCCGAGCACGTGCGGAGAGAGCTGAGCCGGCTCGCCATCCCCCGGCCCGAGCCGGCGGCGCCCAGCTGGCCGGTCGCCACCGATCCCGACGACCTGGTTCACGGCGATGTCACCCACGGCTCACCGCACGAGGCCTCCAGCTTCATCCCGGACGGCCGTACCAGCCCCGACGACCTCACGCCGGCCGAAGCCAGACAACTGAGCGACGGAAACCTGCTCCCGGAAGACTTGGGCGACGCCGTCACCGCCATCACCTGGCAGTCGGACACCGAACTCGTCATCCACCACACCACCCTGGGCGAACTCCACTTCACCATCCAGATCGGCCCCGTCGAAGGCGGCTACCTCGGCCAGACCCAAGCCGAACAAACCCCCCGCACCTTCACCATGACCCTCACCCCCCGCGTCCACCAGAACCAAGTCGCACGACTCGTCCTCCACGAAATCAGCGACGTCATCCAACACCAACTCGAAAAAGCACACACCCACACACCCGGACAACCCACCCGCGACGAATGCGCCACCGCCCGCCGCAACGAACTGCGCTACCTCAACCGCAAACACGAGGCGGCCCTGGCAGAGGGCGACACCACCACCGCCGACCGGCTCGCCCAAGAGATCACCGCACTCCGGAACGACCTCGACGGACCCGCCCATTCGACACGCACGCCCCAGCTCAACATGAACCCGGCTATCTGGCCAGGAGAGCGGTATGCGAACGTCTACGATCCGCGCGAATCACCCTGGGCCCACCAGTGGGAGGACCTGCGCGCATCTGCCACGCCCATCCCGGTGGAGATCATCGAGCCCTCCACGTCAGGGGCGGTCCGCGTCGAAGTACGCCGGATGCTGGTGCCGTGGCAGGGCTCGACGCGCCCGGTCACGGAATTCACGCTGCGGGTGCTCTACCGTGCGGATCCCGACGTGGGCCCCGACCAGATCGCCCTCGCCCACGCCAACCTGCTCAACGGCGTCGACCTCTACTACAACCATCAACACCAGTTGCCCGACGGGTCACAGTTGCACGTCCGGGTGGAGTTCGTCCCCGCGCCGGAATCCGTTCCGCCCGAAGGGGTCATCAAACTTCGCGCGGGCTCCGGCACGATGGCCGCCGACTACGCCGACCGGCGGAGCTGGTACGGCGACGGCGAGCTGATCCGCACGCCGCTGGAGCAACTGGCGGCCTACCGCCGGCGCGAGCCCATTCACTACATGAACTGGTACGCACGGCAGGAGCCCGTGGTGTTCGCGCACGAGGTGCTGCACTTGCTCGGCCTGTTCGACGAATACGTCAAAAGAGGGGTCCCCGGCATGGAGTGGCTCGGCGCCCCGGGGGTCCGCGCGGACGCCAACCTGGCGGGGAACGGGTCGCTCCGATGGTCGAGGCGCCTGCCGATCCTCGACAGGGACGGCCGTTGGGTCACCGAGATCACCGGCCTGCGTGACCGTTATCTGGAGCACTTCTACGCGCTCATCCCGGACGGTGACGCGCGGGCGAAAGTTCCCCTCCGCCGCCCGCTCACCCCGGTGGACGCCGAGGAGTGGACGCGTCCCGCCTACGTTCGCAACGCCTATCTTCCCCGCGACATCGGCGGCCTGCTCGACACCTTCCCCGCGAGAGACCGGCCGCTGCTGGACCACCTCATGCTCCTCGACCGCATGGCGGGGCTGTTCTCCTACCTGCCCCGGCCGACGCTCGACCGGCAGCATCTGGAGTACACGGAAACGCTCATCGAGGCGGCGCGGGAGATCTTCGAGACAGGGCCCGAGCACTCCTTCGTGTTTCCGGAGCTGGGCTGGCTCAACCATCTGTGCGGCCGCCTGGCGCCCGGTGCGATGCCGCACCATGAGGTGCTGCGCCAGGAGATCAACCGGCTACTGGGACGCGACCTCTCATCGCCCGTCCACAACGCCCTGACCCGATATCTCATAAAGACCACGGCCGCAGTGTCTCCCCTGGCCGGCGAGACGGGCCCCGCGACGGTGCACAGGGCTGTCGTCAACAACGTCTACCGCTTGATGCTGGACCTGCGTCAGGCTCCGCGGCTTCACCCCACCTCGGTGGCGGCGCTGACACAGGCGATCGCCATTGCGGAGGATCTGGAACGCGAGATCGCCGCGAGCGCGTCACCGCCCGCCAGCGCGCACCCCGCCGGGGAGTGGACCCGCCCGGAGGGGGCTCCCGGCGGACGTCACCCCGTCGACATGGGCCATCTGGCGGCGGTGTTCCCCAGAGGCGAGCGTTCGTTGCGCGAACATCTCAGCCTGCTGGAATTCATGCAGTGGCTGTTCCGCCACGAGCCACGGCTGACCGGGTGGCATCTGGAGTACACCGACGCGCTCATGGAGACAGCGCGCGAGATCCACGAGGTGCCGTCCGGGCACGTCGTCGACGCCCGCTCGCTTGATGCGCTCGCGTCCCTGGCCGGCCTCCTGCTCGGCCAGGTTCCGCCGCGTCCGCGGCTGCTGTACGCGGCGATCAACGACATGCTGGCGCGCGACGCCGCGGCACCTGTCGAGAGGCGACTGGTTCAGTACCTTATGAGCGTCGCGGCCGCCGTGTCCGCCCTGCCCGGCGAAACGGGTCCGGCGACGATACGCAGGGCCGTCATCGATGAGATCAACCAGCTGGAATCCAAGCTGAGCGGTACGGCCCTGCTGAACCGCGGCAGAGCGGAGCAGCTCGCGCGCCGGCTCGCGACAGCGAAGGAACTGGAACGCGAGATGACGGATGGGACTGACGGCCCTGCCGGCGGTGCGGTCACCCACGGCTCACCGCACGAGGCCTCCAGCTTCATCCCGGACGGCCGTACCAGCCCCGACGACCTCACGCCGGCCGAAGCCAGACAACTGAGCGACGGAAACCTGCTCCCGGAAGACTTGGGCGACGCCGTCACCGCCATCACCTGGCAGTCGGACACCGAACTCGTCATCCACCACACCACCCTGGGCGAACTCCACTTCACCATCCAGATCGGCCCCGTCGAAGGCGGCTACCTCGGCCAGACCCAAGCCGAACAAACCCCCCGCACCTTCACCATGACCCTCACCCCCCGCGTCCACCAGAACCAAGTCGCACGACTCGTCCTCCACGAAATCAGCGACGTCATCCAACACCAACTCGAAAAAGCACACACCCACACACCCGGACAACCCACCCGCGACGAATGCGCCACCGCCCGCCGCAACGAACTGCGCTACCTCAACCGCAAACACGAGGCGGCCCTGGCAGAGGGCGACACCACCACCGCCGACCGGCTCGCCCAAGAGATCACCGCACTCCGGAACGACCTCGACGGACCCACCTCCGCACTCTCCGTCGACGACTTGATCAACTGGGATGCCGAACAGCCGCCGGCTCCGGATGTCGGGAGCGAACCGGAACAGATCGGGGCGAACCTCTCCAAGGTGACGCTGAGCGACGACTCTCCGGCACTGCTCCTGGAGCACTCGACCCGTCAGGAGCGGAACATCGCCCTGCTCATGGCTCAACTGGCCGGCCGCCTGGGACTGATCTCGAACGCCAGAGCGGCCGGCGACCTGAACATTCTGATCGGCTGGACACCCGCCGACGCCTCGTCCGGCTTCCTGGGCACCCGCGAAGCGGTGCTGACCGGATACCTGGTCGCCTTGGCCGATGTCACACCGTTCGTCACCGAGCCGACCTTCCACCTGCACCCGGACAGCACCGCCCTCCTGGAGCTGTTCCTGCGCGAGGACGCTTCTGGAAACCGCGAGTGGCTGAGCAACCCGCTGTCCCCGTCGGACGTCCAGACGCTGAGGAGCATGCTGGAGGACCTGCGCACGGACTTCGCCGAGCTGGGCCTTCTCCCCCAATTCGGTCAAATCATGGCACGGCACGAATCGCTGGCCGGCGGTCCGCTCGCCGTCAACGCGATCGGTGCGGAAAGCGTCATCGCCGCCGCGCAGGGGCAACTCCTGCGCCTCGGCGACATCGGCCGGCTCAGGGGCATGGACGAACATCCGCCCGCCACCCGGGCAAGCACGGGCCCCATCCCCGGGCACCGGCTGATCAACGCGGCTCGCCGCCTGCGTCACAACGTCCAGCAGCTGGTCGAGGCCGTGTCGAGACCGGAGCTGCGAACCGTGGTCACGTTCGCCGATGGGTCGCAGGCCCAGAAGATCCCCTTCTTCGCAGCGTCGGAGGTGCTCGTCCGTGCCCTCGTGAGGAAGGCGCTCGGTCTCGAAGGCCCAGCGGTCGACATGGACGAGGCGGCGGCGTATGTGTGGCGCACCCATGGCAGCAACGATCTGCGGGCGAGCCTGGCCACTGGCATCCGCGAGGTGATCAACGTATCCGGTCGCACGGCCGAGGTGGTCTTCGGTGATGGTCAGCGGGCGCTGCGCCACGAGTTCCCGACCAGCGCCGCGGCGGACGAGTACGAAGCGAGACTCGAAGAGGCTCACGAAGTCACGGACGGCAAGCCCGGCTCCCACCGCGGCACTCCGTTCATCGTCTACGAAGCGCTCACGGACCCTCTGGAGCCCACCGCCGAGGCACAGGCCCGACTGGCCACCCGGGCGCTGTACATCATGTTGAGCCGTAACCAGCCGATGGACCACGCGACGCTGCGGCGGCTGCTCGACGCCAACCCCCTCCTGATCCATTTCGGCGAGGCTTTCGACTGGGAGTTCCGAGTGGGCGCGCCGGTGCTGTCGGCCTCTGACGTCGCCGACCTCACCGCCCGCTTCGAAGCACTTCGCGGCATCTTCGACCGGCTCGGCCTCAATAGCCAGTACGACCGGATACTCAGAACTTTGAGCAGGTTCACCGGCTCCGACGAGACCCGGCTGATCCCGCTCGCGCTCGCCGGCCCCGCGGCGACCGTCGAGTATCGCGTGCCCCCATGGCGCCCTCCCCCTGGTCCCCTTCTGGGCGACCTCCTGCGGAACGGCCACCTGCCGCACGTGAACGCCCAGCACCAGAGTGACGTGATCTCCCGCGCCGATGCGGAGCTGGCGGAACTGCCGAGCAGGGAGGGATACGTGTTCGCCCGGCTGCCCGACAGCGTGATTCCTCATGGGATCCGGCCCGGCGCGGAGTTCACCGTGGACACTCTGCTCGACGGCGTCGACAACGTCGCCCAGCTCGCCGAGGCGCCTCACGGCGTCAGGGTGACAATCCTGGCGTCCGACTACGTCCCGGTCGGTGACCTGTCGGGCAAGCCGCATCACGCCCTGTTCAGATCCGGTGTGCGATTCGCCGTTACGGCCGTGCTGACCACTGATGACGGCGAGACCCACTACATCCTCATCCAGCAGCCCGCTCAGACCAGGACGGAGCCCGTGGTCACGCCGGCGATCGGACTCACCCCCGGCCTGGCGAACGAACTGGCGCCCCAGCTTCACAACGCGGTCAGTGAAACTCAAGCGGGCATGCGCGTCCGCAGCGGCTCGGACGACGCGCGCCCCGCGGCCCGTCCCGTCGACGGCGCCTTCGTGGTCGAGGGCCGTTACTCCGAGAACGGCATGGTGGTCAACGGCCGGCCTCTCCCGGCCGAAGTGGTCTCGGCGATGTTGCTGAGCTCTCCCAGCCTGCCGCCGGACGCCGCGATACTCCTCACCGGCCCGCACGACGGAACCACGGCCTTCGCGCAGAGCCTCGCCCGATTCACCGGGCGGATCGTGCTGACCGCCGACGGCCCGATCGAGATCAGCCCGCAAGGCAACCTGCGCGCCGGCAACGCCGGCCGGTCACCGGGACGTCTGCTGATCTTTCTGCCCGCCGACACCTCCGCCACCGCGGCGCAACAGCTGCGGGCCTGGCTCAGTCCCGCGCTCGCGTCCCTGCCTGACGACCCGTCGACCCAGGTCATCAGAGGCGCCCGGCCGGCGCGCACCGTCCCGCCTCCGCCCCTCGCGGACGTCAGCCCTGGTGATGCGCCCGCCGGCATGGCCGGCCGGATCTCCGCAGCACCGCTGAGCGACCGGCATCGGGGCCTGATCTTCGCCCATCGTCAAGAGGTCAGCGCAGGCATCTGGTATCGCGACGAGAGCTCTTCGGTCATGCCGACGGCCGATCCGCGCCTGCTACGGCCGTCCACAGGCATCATCGACGTGGCGATCGCCGGCGACGGCACCGGGTTCCTCATCGGCTCGCAACGGCTCAGCGCGGCCGACCTGGCCACCATGCTCGCCCACGACCCGCGCGTGATCGGCGAGCCCAACGCCTGGATACGCATCCTGGGCTGCGAAACGGCGCGGAACCAGGCAGTGCTGCAGGAGCTGGCGGACCGCATCGGCCGGTCGATCCTCGCCGGCAACGAGATCGTCTACATCGGCGCCGACAGGCACCCGCACACCGCGGCGGTGCAGGAGTACACCCCGGACGGCCGGCCGCTCTTCCCGCGCGACGACAACGGGCAGTGGCTCCAGGCTCACCCCGCAGCCCCGGTGGCGACGCCCGACCGGCCGGCCTCGGTCACGCCACCACCAGCCGCTCATCGGCGTGGCCTGCCCCCGTCCCTGCTCGAAGCGGCACTGGCCGCCCGGCCGGCCGATTGGCAGATGTTCGCGGAACAGGGCGTGGACGGCACGGTGGAACATCTCGATGTAGGCAACGGCGTCAGAGTCGTTCGGAAGCGAACAAGTATCCAGCAGGTCAAAGCGGAGATACTCGCGGCGATGGTGGGGCGGCACATCGGCGCCGACGTCCCTGTCGTGGTCGCGCACCCGTCAGACCCGAAGGCGGTCTTCATGGAGTACGTCCATGGCTTCCCTCTCCCGGACATCAACGCGAGAAATCTGCGGGGCGCCATCCTGATCGAACTACTCGATCTGCTGGTCTTCAACGAGGACCGGCACAAGGGCAACTTGAGAATCACAGACCGCGGCCTCGCGGGTTACGACCATGGCCGCGCCCTTCCTCTCGAGAAGCCGAAGTCCTTACACCCGGGGCGAGCTCTTGGGGGGAATTTCGTCGCACGCAACGCCGACGGCCATGCCGTGTGGGTGGACAACCCGCTGAGCCGGCAGGACGTGGAATTCCTCATGGAGGTCATGCAGTCCTTGCGTCCCCATTATCAGCACTCCGGCTTCCACGTCGCCTACGACGCGGCGCTGGACCAGCTCTACCACATCGGCATGCACGCCAAGGGCGACATCTCGTTGATCGCTCCGGCGGCTCCCGCGCCGGCTCGGGTCCAGCATCATTTCGGCTGGGACTTCGACGACCACAACGAGATCGTCCAGGACGTGACCCGGCGACTGGCCGGCGGCGAGGACGTCGCGTCCGCCGTGCCGTACATGACCCGCGACGCGATCAACCTGGACCTGGGGTTCGGGCTGGAGCTGGAATTCACTCACGTGGGCGGGGACATGGGGGCCTGGCACGAGGACATCGCCGCGATGGCCCGTGAGCTGTACCGGGCGGGGCTGGCCGCGAGTCCGGAGGTGTTCCCGCACCACCGCGCTCCCGCCTCGATGACCGGCCGCTCACACATGGAGTGGGAGAGCATCGGCGATCGTCTCGGCGGCGAGTTCATCACCGGTATCCTGCGCGACACCGATCGGACGTGGGCAGAGCTGCCCCTCATCACGGAGATCATCCGGTCGCACGGCGGCGAGATCACCCCGGACGCCGGCGGACACATCCACGTCGGCGCTCCCCGCCTCGGCGCCGACGTGAACGCGCTGCACCGGCTGCTGGCGCTCTACTACGGCTACGAGGACGTACTGTTCCGGCTGGGGCAGGATCCCAGGGATCCCTACGGCATGCACCGGCCCTACCACGCGTGCCAGCCCAACATGCTCACCAGCACCGCTGAGACCTCCCCGGCGGCGCTGCGCGCCGCCAACAACCGTCCCTCCGCACTCAACCTGTCCAGCGTCGTCGGCACGGACGACGACCACGTCGAGTTCCGCCACAACGACGGGCACCTGGACCCCTCGATCATCCAGGCGCGGGTCAAGCTCGCCGTGGCCATGGTGAACTACGCCCTCCACGGCGGGGAGTACCTGCCTCCACGCGAGCAGCTCGGCCTCCACCTCGAAAGCGATCGGAGCCCTCATGAGGACGCGGCCTCCTTCATCGACATGGTGAACACCCTGTTCACCCGTCAGGCTGACAAGGAACAACTGACCGCCCTGTTCGCGATCAACCAGTGGCAGGCGGCCTCGGACGACGGACGATGGGCACCGAGATGAGCGTACGCATCAGGAACACCTCCGCTGCCGAGGCTCCGCCTCCACAGCCGATGAAGGCCGACGGCTCCGAGTACACCTACGAGGTCGTGGACGGCTGGTGGCGAATCTACGGTGATGAGCACGCGGAGCTGATCGCCGAACTCATCCCCAGCTATTCGGGCACTCTGGAGGACAGGGAAGCCTTCGCCCGCGCCGCCGCGGCGCGGCTGCAAGCGACGCTGGCCGCCGAAGGACCGTTCGGCGGATGCACCGCTGCCGAGCGTGAGGCGATCCTGGCCGACCGCGCGCGACCGCCTTCGGCTGGGCACTGGAGCGCGGCCGTGCCTCTTGTGCTCGTCACCACCCACTGTCCCCCGCCGAGACCGACGGGCAACATCGTCTGGATCGACCCCACCGACGAGTCCACGCTACTGTCGACCCTCGGGCAGGCGGGCTTCGTTCAGGTGAGGCCCGTATGAGCGGGCTCAAGGTGGTGGAGATCAGCTCGGACGTGGTCATCGGCACGCTGAGGCGGGACGGAGACCTGCTCGAGTACAGTTCGGCCGACGTTCAGGCCATGATCGAGACGATGGCCGCCTCCCGGGGCTGGACCGCGGCCGAAGCCTTCGACAGGCTACGCGGGTGGAGCAACGGGTACGTGGAGATCGTTCCTGAGATCTCGGTGGCCAGGGTGTTCGACGGGGTGAGGGACGGTGTGCCGTACTTCCTGCCCGGCCGTCCACGGGTGCACGATCCGCGTTTGACCGGCTATCTGAAGGCCGGGGCCGCCGTACTCTCGACCACGCACCTGGACCTCGACCGGCTCGACCCGGCGCGGGGTGCGGTGGTGCCGCTCACCTTCCGGACCGACGGCACCTGGGTGTGGACGGACACCATCATCTACTACCTCGAAGAGCACGGTATCCGTCCGGATGAGGAGCTCTGCGCGCACATCGCCGCGCAGGGCTTCCGGTGCCCAGCGGTGAACCAGGCCGTCGCCGAGCAGACCCTGCGTGCACTACGCCGGTCCACGTCTTCTCCGCGCGCGCCCCACCACCGTACGGGGCCATGACGAGCACGCCAACCCGGTCGAGGCGCCCCTTCACGGCCCGCCCCTTGGTGTGATTGGCGGGGAGCGCAGGATGTCTGGGCATCGAGCGCAGATCATCCGCGAATGGAACTGGCCCCGGCCGCGGTGCGGCCATGATGTCGGGGAGCCAGGCGGTGGAGGATCTCGCATGCGATCCTTCCGGACAAGATGGGGTGCTCCGCCATGATCGATCGAGTGCTTCCGGCGACCGCGCTGGTTCTCGGTCTCGTCGCTGTTCCCTGGGGCGCTGGGCCGGCGATGGCGGAATGCGATCCCGAAGCGGGCGTGGTGACGTTGCCCGCGGACGAGCCCTGGGCTCAGAGAAGGCTCGACATCAAGAGCGCCTGGCAGCTGAGCACCGGCGCCGGCGTGCGGATCGCCGTCATCGACAGCGGCCTCGACACCAAGCACCCGCAACTACGCGGATTCTCTACCTTCATCGACATCACCGGCACCGGCTACACCGACTGCGTCGGTCATGGCACCGCCGTCACCGGGATCATCGCCGGCCGCGCCTATCCGGGCGTCTCCTTCCACGGCGTGGCCCCGCAGGCGACCGTCATCGAGCTCAAGCAGAGCAACCAGTCCGAGGGCCATGTCGCCAATCTGGCCACGGCCATCGACAAGGCGGTGCAGCTGAAAGCCGACGTCATCAACGTCTCGATCAAGGCGGCCGACAACCCCGTGCTCAGGGCGGCGGTGCACAACGCCCTGGCCAGTGATTGCGTGGTCGTCGCCGCCGCCGGCAACATCACGGAGAAGAACAAGGATGTGCCCGCGTACCCGGGCTCCTACGAGGGGGTGCTGGCCGTCGGTTCGGCCACTCCTGACGGACGGCGTGCCGACTCCTCCAGCACGGCGACGCCTGTCGGCGTTCTCGGGCCGGGTGTCGGCATCACCGCTCCCTGGCCGCGCGGCGCGTACAGGCTGGATCTTGAGGGATCCAGCTTCGCCGCCGCCTATGTGTCCGGGACCGCCGTGCTGGTGCGCGCCCGGTTCCAGCATCTCGACCAGGAGCAGGTGCGGCGGCGCATCATCGCCACGGCCGACGGCTCCGTCGGCCAGGGCACAGGGGCGGGCATGGTCAACCCGGTCCTGGCGGTCAGCGCCGTGCTGCCCTTCGAGCCCGCGGGCCGGCCGGTGGTGGCCGCGCCTCCGCCCGCGCCGATCCCGGCGGACGCGATCGCCAAGCTGCCGCAGGAAGATGTCGTGACCAGGGACCTCGCGCTGGCGGTCTTCGCGGGAGCGCTGATCCTCGCGGCCGTGATCGGCGGGCTCGGGCTGGTGCTGCCGCTCGGCAGAAGCCGGGGCTGGCGCGTCGATCCCCCGGCCTAGCTTCGTACGGCGAGCCAGCCGTCCTCCTTGCATGTTTCTCTCCACGCTCAGAAGCGAAAGGA
The DNA here is from genome assembly GCF_008086045.1 of Nonomuraea sp. PA05. GTDB lineage: Bacteria > Actinomycetota > Actinomycetes > Streptosporangiales > Streptosporangiaceae > Nonomuraea > Nonomuraea monospora. Next base: position 222,458 of record NZ_VSEY01000013.1, read on the forward strand.
TCACGATATGCACCCGTTACAGCCGGGTGACCCCAAGAGGCTGGGCGACTACGTCCTGTCGGAACGACTTCCAGGCGGACCGCGCGGGGCGGCCTTCCTCGGACAGAAGTCGGACGACGCGCCCGTCCGGGTGATCAAATTGTTGACCGGAATGCCGGAGCAGGACGCGGAAGGTGTCGCCCGCCTTGCCGCGACCCGGCGTGTTTCCAGCTCATATGTCGCAAGGACCGTGGACGCCGGCCTCCACGACGGCCACCCCTACGTCGTACGGGAGCATGTGGAAGGGCGCAGCCTCGCCGAGACGGTGGCGGCCGACGGGCCGCTCGACGCCGGCGCCGTGGAACGGGTGGCGGTCGCGGTGCTGACCGCGCTGACCGCCACCCACCTGGCGGGCATCACGCACCGGGGTCTGACCCCGGACAATGTGATCCTGGGCGCCGACGGCCCCCGGGTGACCGACTTGGACCTCGGCGACGCCGCCGGCGAGATCGGCTATCGCTCTCCCGAGCAGGTGAAGGGTGAGCCGTACGGGTCTTCGACGGACTTGTTCGCGTGGGCGGCCACGGTGGTCTTCGCGGCCACCGGAAAGGCGCCGTTCGACCACGAGGCCGACGCGGTGCTGACCGGGGTGCCCACGGTGGGGGCGCTGGCCGAGCCGCTGCGAGGAGTCGTTCTCGCAGCATTGTCCAAGGACGCCGGCCAGCGGCCGACCACGTACAAGGCGATGTTGCGCCTGCTCGGCGGCCAGGAGGCCGACGCGGGGGCCACGGCGAAACTGTCAGCGGCGCAGGAGCCGGTTCAGCTTCCGCTGAACGGGCCGCTGTCTCTGCCGCCAGGAAGCGGGAATCCGCCGCAGGGAAGCGGGAATCCGCTGCTCGAAGGCGTGCCGCTGCAACCGCCGCCCCCTCCCCCGCCGACGCCTCCCCAAGCGTGGGGGCCGCCACCGACGCAGGAGCCGCCGCAGCGGCCCAGAATGTGGCGGGGGTCGGTCGTGGACGAACCCGGCCCGCGACGCAAGTTCCCCGTCGCCCTGGCGGCGTCCGTGGCGGCGCTCATGGTGCTGTCGGGCGTGGGCCTCTGGGGCGCGAGCCACTATACGGACGCCCAGCGGATCGACTCGTTCGGCGTGGCCGCGGGCGGCAAGGCCACCAGCGACGCCGGCAAGCCGGCGGACGCGGCGAAGAGCGCGGTGGCCGATCCCGGTGACGGCACGGCTCCGCAGCCGGGCGGGCCGGACAGTGACGTGCCGCAGGAGGAGGTGACCGTGCCCTGGGCGACCTCCAGCGAGGATCCGTACGGCGTGGGACCGCTCGTCCTGCCCACCGAAGAGCCGTCGAGCAGCTCCAGCGCGCCGGTCTACAGCACGGTGCCGACGCCCTCTCCCCTGCCGACGCAGCCTGTTCCCACCGCCCAACCGGCGAGCACCGCCCAACCGACCACCACACCACAACCGACCACCACACCACAACCGACCACCACACCACAACCGACCACCGCGCAGCCGACGACCACCGCGCCGAAGAGCCCGCCGGCGACCAAGACCGTCACGGCGAAGCCGACCGACAAGGTGACCCCGACGCCGGAACAGTCCGAGGAGCCCAAGGCGTCTCCCACGAAGAGCACCGAAGCCCCGCCTGCGACCCCGTCACCCGCCAAGCCGTCTCCCGCGAAGAGCACGCAGGCGCCGGCGCCGCCCACGACACAGGCGCCCGCTCCCGAGCCCACCAAGAGCGCGGCGCCGCCGCCCGCACAGCCGGAGCCGAAGAACCCCTACTCGGCGGCTCAGGTGTGCGGGGCGGGGTTCTACGTGCAGCGTTCACAACCCTTCAACGGCGGTGAGACCTTCCAGCTCTACAACACCGGCACCAAGCAGAACTGCGTGGTGACGATGAAGTACGCGGGGGTGGGCACGGCAAGCCCTGTCAGCGCGACACTCGATGTCCAGGGCGGAGAGAGCGCGACTGACCGCGGCGACTACAAGTACTACGCCGGGCCGGTGAAGCTGGCCGCTCCGGGCAAGTGCGTGAAGTTCTCCGGCAGCGTGGGTGCGGGGAGCACCAGCGCGGGCTGGGCGAACTGCGGCTGATCCAGCGCGCGGCGTTCGGCCTGGCTCAGCCAGGCCGAACGCTGATCCGCCGAGCCGCAGCGCCCCCCGCCTGGACCGCGGGAGGTGCTCGCTAGGCTTGCTCCGGCACGGGCAGCTCCCCGATGATGACCTGCTCAAACGCAGGAGCGTCCGTGACGGTGACCGCATCCGTCATGCCGGGGTCCACGAACTGGCGGAGCAGCGCGCCGGCGAGCAAGGCCAGGGCAGCGGCCGAGCCGTAGACCGTGAGCATCTTGAGGAGCACGCCCATCGCCTTCCGCTGAACCTGAGAGGCCGCCGCGGTCGTCACGCTGTTGGCGAAGGGGTCAACGGGGGCAGACCGAAAGGCGAAAGCGAGGACGAGCAGCAGACCGCCCAGCGAGGCGGATGTCAGCGCGGCCGTGGCGGACATCTTCGCCAGCTGATCGAGGGTGCCGGCCAGCTCCCTGTAGACGTCGCCGGTTTTCGCCACCTCGCCGGTGAACCGCGCGGACTCGTCCGCCATCTGCGGCCGGCCCATCTGCTCCCAGTATCTGGTCTCGGCCAGGAGGGTTGTCACGCTCGACTTCGCCTGATCGACGTCGTGAGTCACGGCCCGCACGTCGCGCGCCTTGTCACGGATCTCCTCCGGGTCGGACAGCATCGTGCCGATGATCGCGGCACACATGTCGCAGATGACGGCGAACACGGGATTGGTCGTCGTGCGGGCGGCCGCGGCGCAGCCGGATACTCCCAGCACATAGAGGGCCGACCCGTCTTGGTAGTGATCATTCACTACAGTTCCTTCGGTGTGCTGCTGGCTTCGGCGTCCTTGATGACCTTGGCGCCTTCGGCCAGTTGCTGCTGCCAGCGGCTCAGTTGGTTCTTGGCATGTTTGAGGTAGTCGGCGGCGTTGTTGCGCGCCGAGTCGTAGGCGCCCTCGAAGGCCACCGTTCCGACGAGACCGAAGCCTGGAAAGCCGGGCGTGGCGTGTCTAATCGCGTTCTCCGCCTTGGCGAACTGGTCTCCCGGTGAGGAGGAGCCGCCCTCGGGGGAGGGAGCGAGGTCGCTGCCCAGTTTCTGCATGGTGTCGGGAGATGCCTCACGCCAGTCGCCGTAGACGCCTCCGTCGCGTAGAACGGTTGCTCGGTCCTTGGGGGGCTCCGGTTCGGGTGTGGCCTTGCTCGCGTCGGTGTTCGGGGTTCCCGTGCTGGGGGTTCCGGTGCTCGGGGTTCCGGTGCTGGGGGTTCCGGTGCTCGGAGTTCCGGTGCTGGGGGTTCCGGTGCTCGGAGTTCCGGTGCTGGGGGTTCCGGTGGTCGGGATTCCGGTGCTCGGGACGCCACCGACACCGCCACCGCCGCTGCCTCCGCCATCCGATGTCTTCGCGTCGTCTCCTGAGCTTTCACCGCCCTCGGGTGCAGTGCCGCTGCCGGCTTCGGTTGTCGGCGGGGTGGCGGTGGGGGCGCTCACCGTCGGGGCGGGGGTTGCGGCAACCGGTTCCGCAAGGCTGGTGGGTGGAGGAGGAGTTTCTGCCAGGTCCTGTGCCGTCGTGGACGTGGACGAGGGCGCTGTCGTGGCCGGCGTCTCCGCGGCCTGCGTCGCGGTCGTGGCCGGTGCTTCCGTGGTCTGCGTCGCGGTCGTGGCCGGCGTCTCCGCGGCCTGCGTCGCTGTAGTTGAGGTGGGTACGGGGTCCGGCGGGGCAGGCGCGTCGGGACCGGCGGCTTCGGGACGGGAGGCGCCGGGGCTCGTGGTGGAAGGCTCGGCCGGGAAGGCCCCAGGCGAGTCGGCATCGCCGCCGTCCGGCCGCCCGCCGTCCGGCCGCCCCTCGCGCGAGCCGGGATAGACGGTCTCGTCCCGTGCTTCGGCCTCGGCGCCGGACGGTTCCCCTGCCGGATCACCGGTCGCGGCGCCCGGCTCCCATGCCGGGTCTCCGGCCGCCGCCCCCGGCTCCCACGCCGGATCTCCGGCCGCCGCCCCCGGCTCCCACGCCGGGTCTCCGGCCGCCGCCTCCGGCTCTACGAACCCGGGCTCTCCTGGAGAGCCGCTCACCTGCCCGGGGCCGTCGCCGCTGGTGGCGTCGGCCGGGCCAGGGTGATTCCAGGAGACATCAAGGCTCGTCGAGCCCGGCGCGGTGGAGGCGGTGACCATGGTCACCTCACTGGCCGCGAGTGACTGCCGGTCCTCGGCCGTGGCCCAGTTGAGAAGGCTGTCGATACTTCCGAACTCGGCCATCCACGCCTCCCGAAATTTCTTTCCACTAGCCGATTCGCTCAGAGACGGCGTCGTCTGTGTCGCCGCCCCAGACGTCGTCATCCTCGAGAAGCCAGGTGTTCTTCTCTCTTTCCTCGGTTTCCCCGGCCGCCGTCCCTGCCCCCGCCATCGGCATGAACGGCATGCCGCCGCTGACCGCGGAGGCGGGCCTGGCGTTGAGCGGTCCTGTTCCTGAGCCGGTCATGAGATTGCCACCTGTACCGGGGCCGGTGGGGGCGGCGTAAGGGTGGCTGCCGTTCGGTGTGGAGGCGTGGTTGCCCGGGTCCCAGCCGGCCGGACGCTGGAAGTCTTCGAGCATGGTGCCGCCGGCTGACGGTTGCACGCCGCTGGTGTCCGGTATCCCCGCGTTGGTGGTGAGATCCTGGTCAGGGATACCGGACTTCGTGGTACCCATGCCAGGAGTGCTGGGGTTGCCGTCGTTCAGGTTGCCGTCACCTGGCATGCCGCCGGTGGGATTGGTGCTGCCGGGGACTTCGCCGTCCGTTCCCGCGCCGCTTGAGTCCGCGTCACCATCGGGGTAGGCCAGGTCCGGAGAGGTGCCGTCCGGCAGGTTGGGCAGGTCTGATTCGACGGACGGGGGCGTGCCGGTGCCGTCCAGGCCGGGGCCCTGAAGGTCGCCGCCGGGTGGTTTGAATAGGTTCGGGTCGATATGGTAGTCGTCTTGCTCCGGGTCGAAGGTGAGCTCCGGGCCGGGAAGCGCGTCAGGGTTGAGGGCGGGAATGGCCTTGCGCACAGTGGCGGGGAGCTGCTCGTAGATTCCGAGCAGGTCATTGTTGAGCAGTCGCAGATGCTGGCCGGCGAGCTCGTCCCGGGAGCCCCAGTCCCACCCCCCGTTCATCGTCCGGTAGTAGCCGGGGATGCTGTCGTCCCAGGTCGCGTAGTTGTTCGTGCTCCACGACCCGCTCTTGTCCTGGACGAAGTCCTGGTGCTGCCGTAACCGCTTGCCGAGCGCCTGTAGCTGCTGGCCCACTGCCCGGAACTTCTCCGCCAGCTCGCGGGCGGTGGCGTGCAGGGTGCGCAGGGACTGCTGCGATTCGACGGACGAGGTCCCTTCCCAGACCTGAGCCATCACCACCGCCTGCGACATCAGGGTGTCCTTCAGCGTGGTGAGTTTGACCGCGGCGGCCAGGTAGGAATCTGCCATGCGCTCGAAGGTCGCCGGGTCGATCTTCATGAAGAAACGCGTGACCGTTGCGACGCTCCGGCCGTCGTCCTCGACGGAGAACTCCACCTTTCCGGCCGGGCGAAGGTCGATCTTGTCCGTCAGGTTCTCAGCCATCTCATCTCTCGTTCGCCTGGTTGGCCTGCCTGTAACTCGCCGCGCTCGCGCCGATCAGCCTGACTGCGGCTTCGGCCGCTGGGGTGAGCTCGCTGTAAATCGCGGTCAGCGTTTCGTGACTCTTCTTCAGTGCGTCGGCGAAGAGAACGCCACCATCCCACTTGCCTACGTCCTCGATCGCCTCGTCGAGCATGCTCACTGTGAAGCTGTGAGATTGCACATCCGAAAGGGAGCCTTCGCCACCGCTGGACAACCCGTTCAGTGCCCCCCGAAGAGCGGCGGCCACAGCGTCGAATTTATCCGGGTCGTACTGGACGGTGTCTCTGTCCGCGACAAGTCCGGGCCAGTTCTGCTCCAGTTCTGGCCCGTCATCCGCTGCTGCCACAATATCCTCCCGCAGGCGGCTGATCGCGTCAGCCTGCTCGACTTTGTTTCCTTCGGCAAAAGGGTGACATTCACCCCTACCGATGCTCCGCAGAATGTGCGTACCATTGGTCGGCGTGCAGACCCGTAAAGATCTTTATCAGGCTCATAAATTCCTGACCCAGCGACTGGGTCTGGCGCTGCTGCAAGGTGAGCCCGACCTTCCCGAGTCGCCTATGCGGCGATACAATGTGGGAACGTTCGCCGGTATTCTTCTGATGGTGCTGATAATCGCCGGGTTCGGAATCTGGGGCATGCTCCAGCCCGGCGGGGCCACCAAACTCAAAGAGGCTGGCCAATTGCTTGTCGAGGAGGAGACCGGCGCCTCCTATATCTACAACCAGGGTGACGGAAAGCTGCAGCCTGTCGCGAATTACGTCTCCGCCAGGCTCCTGCTGGACAGCCAGGAGATCAAGGTCCGTACGGTGTCGGCGAAGTCCCTGGCCGGGCTGGGCAGAGGGCAGAAGATCGGCATCCCCGGCGCGCCGGACTCGCTGCCCGGACCGGAGGAGATGGTCAAGTCGCCCTGGACGGTCTGCGTCGTCGAGCAGACCGACGCGACCGGGGTCCGCCGGTCGTACGTCACGCTGCTGGGCGGGATCGACGTCGGCGGAGCGCCCGTGGGCGGTGACGCGCTGGTCGTCGACGACGGGCAGCAGAACTGGGTGCTGTGGAACAACCAGCGCATGCTCGTCAAGAACCTGCGCCGGCTCACCGACCAGGCGCCGCGCAAGGTGCCGGCCTCCTGGGTGAACGCCATTCCCGCCGGACCGGACTTCGCCGCGCCCGCGGTTCCGCAGCGCGGCACGCGGGTGACGGGCCCCGGCGGCTTCCCCGCGCGGGTCGGGCAGATCTTCACGGCCGCCTCCATTCCCGGCACGCCGGATCGCTGGTACGTCCTGCTCGCCGATGGTCTGGCGCCGATCAGCCAGACCCAGGCGTCGCTCCTGCTGCAGGACCCGGACAGCAAGACCGCCTACGGCAAGGGGCAGGTGCGCCAGATCGCCGTCGACGCGGCCACGGTCAACGCCGCCAAGATCTCCGAGCATCGTGTCCTGGGAGGCGGGCTGCCGGCCATCATGCCGCGCTTCCGCACGCCGGAGGCCGCCACGCCCCTGTGCGCCGTGTACGCCGACACGGCCAAGGGTTCTGTGCGGGCGCGACTGACGACCGGCGCCACGATGCCCCTCCCCAAGCCGGCGAACAGCGGCGGCCCCGGTCACGTCGACCAGGTGCTGCTTCCCCCGGGCGGTGCGGCGCTGGCCGGTCGGCTTCCCGGAGAAGGACAGGCGGGCGGGATCAACGAGTACTCCCTCGTCACCGATCAGGGCCTGCGGTTCCGGCTCGCGTCCGCCGAGGTCGTGGAGAAGCTGGGTTATGACGTCACTCATGTGGCACCGGTTCCCGCGCACGTGCTGCGGCTGATCCCGGAGGGCCCGCTGCTGGACCCCGCCTCTGCACGGATGCCCGTCACGGAGGTGACCGCCCGTCGTCTTACCGGCCGGTAAGCCATCAGCCCTGCCCAGGCAGGGCGAGGCCGCCACTCTGGAGGTCGGGTCGAGCCGGGGTGAGCTTGCCCGACGTCTCGTCGTACACCAGGCTGGCGGAATCGCCGAACTCCGGCACACCACCGGACTTCAGCACGTCCAGCTCGGTCGGTATCGCCGTCAGCGTGGGGAACAGTTTCCCCGCGGTCTCCGACTGCTGGGTGACCATGTACAGCAGACCCACGAATACCGTCAGCGCCATACCATGCTTGACCAGCAGGTTCTTCCCCGCCTTCGCCGCGGCCCTGCCGAGCTTCTCCGACAGTTTCTGGGCGAACGCGGCGGTGAGCAGGTTACGGCGAAGAACCTCCAGGGTCACACCGATCGCCATCAGGAAACTCGCGATGCCCATGCAGGCATACGCCCCGGCGTGATACAGCTTCGCGCTCTGGTCGACCGCCTCGCCCGTGGTGTCGCGGGTCGACTTGAGCGACTCGATCGACTTGGTGAAGGCGTCGTACGCCACCTGGAACTGTTCGAACGCGGCGCCTTCCCAGGTGGCCTTCTCCTTGTCCTGGAGTGTGGCCTTCAGTTCCTCGAGCATCTTCTGCAGATCGGCCAGCTCTGAAGCGGTTCCGCCGTTCTCAGTGGTCCGCCAGCTCTTCGCCGAATCCGACATCCGTCCCGGGCTGGAGATCATGACACCGATCATCGCGACGATGTAGAACGCCCACGGTCGCCTGATCAGGACCGTTGCGGCGAAAGACGCCATGCCGAACGCCGTCCAGTAGAGCGCCTCTCCGTTTTCGTGACTCATCTATCTCTCCTGGCCGATGATCTCGGGCGCGATGTCCTCGTCGCCGTCCCAGATGGCTTCGTCCTGTGACAGCAGCGAGCTTCCCTCGCGGTCGCGCTCGTCGGTGCCGCTGCCGGCGCCCGACATGGGCATCATGGGCATCATCGGCATGCCGCTGCCCATGCTGCCCGCCGTGGCCGTACCTGGTGGGCGCGGACCTGCGCCCGCGCCGCTGCCGGTCGGCGAGCCGTAGGTGGTCCCTGGACGTGTGCTCGTGTCAGCCGGATTCGGCACGCCGTTGAGCTGCTGCGTCCTGGGGTCGTACGAGGAAAGGCCGGTCTTGTCCTGCTGGGGGTTGAGAACGGAATCGAGGTCGGGAACCTTCGTGTTCGGGTTGTCGAGGCCGGGCGAGCCGATGTCCGGGACGTTCGCCGTCGGCAGGTCTGTGTCCGGGGTACCGGCATCGGGCAGGCCGGAACCGGAGGGATCGGTGCCCGGCAGATCGGCGCTCGGAACGTTCGAGCCGGGCAGGTCCGCGCCCGGAAGGTTCGGGTCGGGCAGGCTGGGGTCGGAAGGATCTGCCTCCGGCATCTCCGGCGTCTCCGGCATCTCCGGGGTCTCCGGCATCTCCGGGGTCTCTGGCATCTCTGGGCTCGACGGGCCATCGACGCTGGGCCCTGGGCCCTGCTGTGCAGGTGGTGGGGTACCGCGTTCGTCGTCGGCATCCCGGTAGTTCGCGGCGGCCTTCTTCAGCGCGGCCTTCCAGCTCTCCAGCGCCTTCTTGCCCTCTTCCAGGGCGGAGGAGTGGCGCTCGATCGCCTTGTCGTGGATGGTGGCGATCTTGTAGCCGATCACGCCGAAGCTGGGGAACGGCACGCCCAGGTCACCGGCCTTGGCCTGCAACGAGTCGATGGACGCCTTGGGGGCGTCGATCCGCTGGCTCGCGAGATCCAGTCCGTCTGCGCTGAAGGAGATATGCGACGAAGGAGGCTCCGGGTCCTCGGCCGCCACCGGCATGCCGCCGTAGGTCAGGTACGGCCACTGACCGGCACCGGTCGGCTGCTGGCCGGTGCCGGTGGGCTGCTGGCCGGAGCCGGTGGGCTGCTGGCCGGTGCCGGTGGGCTGCTGGCCGCTGCCGGCAGGCTGCTGGTCGCTCATCCGATGACCGCGTCTGTCACGTCATGGCTACCGCCGTTCCAGGATGACTTGTCCTCCGGCACGAACGTCGTGCGTTCCAGGTCGCCGCCGACGTCATTCCCCATCACGCCACCGGCCGGCATCATCGGCATGTACGGCATGTTCGACACCCCTGTCCCGCTTCCGCCCCGCATCGGCGCGAGTGCCGCAGCGGGTGTGTACGAACCGGTCGAAGGGCCGATCACCGAGGGGGCGGCGGGGGGTGCCGTGCTCACCGGGAGCTCGCCGATCGTGGCCGGCGCGACGGCCGCGGGAGGGTGGTACGCCGAGGCCTCGGTCCGGGTGGGATCGATGTCGGCGGGGACATCGTCGAGGCCGGTCCTGTCCTCGGCACCGATCACCGGTGCGGTGGGCTCGTCCCGCGTGTCCGCCTCAGGGTCGCGATCCCGATCGGCGTCCTGCCCGACGGGCTGTTCCTGGGCAGCGGGGTCACCTCCGCCGTCCGGCTGCTCCTGAGCACCACTTCGATCCTCGCCGGGGGCCGGCTGCGCCTCCGGCCGGCTCGCGGGCGGAGAGCCGGTGTCCGCGGCCGGACGTTCTTCATCCCGCTCGCCATCCGCAGGATTCTCGCTCCGGCCGTCCGCGTCGCCGGTCTGTGCGGCGTTCCCACCGTCGCGGCCGGTGGAAGAGTGGCCGGCCGTAGACGCCTCGGTCCCGCTCCTGCTCTGGTAGACGACCGTGATCGAGGCGCTGGACGCGGACGGGTTCGTCACCGTCGGCAGTTCATAGGTGACGCTGGACGGCAGCGAGGTGATCTGAAGGTTCTGGATCTTCTCGTTGAGTCTCTTCAGTGCCTCCTGCGCCATGGCGTTCTCGACGAGGGTGACCTCATCTCCGGCGAGGCTGAGCCCTCTGCTGAATTTCTCGTTGAATCGGATGAGCGCCTGGACCCGCTCGTGGTTCCTGTCCACCTGGATGCCGTCGACCTCGGCGATCGCCGTGGCGGTGTACTCGGCGTAGCGCTGCAGGCACCAACCCGTGTCGGCGCACTTCAGCGCCAGCTCGCGCCCGGTCGCGTACAGCAGCTCCAGTGCCACGCGCGCCTTGTCGGCATCCGGCCCCTTCCAGATGGTGAGGATCTTGCCCGCGTGGGTCATGATTCCCACGGTGGCGGTGACGAGCGCGTTGGCCAGCATGTCGTACGCCGATGCGGCCTTCATGATCTGCTCGTGCTGAGCCGTCCCGAGAAGCTGCCGGATCGTGTCCTTCGGATGCGGCTCCGTCTGACCGGTGGGGGGCGGGCCCGACCAGATGGTGAGGGTTTTTCGCTCCGCGCCGCTGCCGGCCATGGTCAGGCGCCCTCGCTTCGCAGGTCCGCTTCGGCATGGTTGCTCGCGCTCGCCTCGACTGCCGCGACCACGCTCTTGTATGCCTTGATGAACTCCGCGTAGACCTGTCCGAGTTGCTGTCCCGCGCCGTCGCCCGCCGCCGCGCCGAAGGTCTTGGCGTCAGCCCACTGCCCGAACGGAGTGGCGCCGACGTGGATGTCGGCGACGGCCGATCCATCGCCGCCGGCCTTCTCGACAGCCTCGATGCTCTTCGCCAGTTCCGCGGCGACCGCTCGCATCGTGGAGGGCTCGTGCACCCTTCCATCGCTTTTGATCAGCTCAGCCGTGTACGGATCGATGAAGAGAGGATCGACTGGCGGGTCGGTATCCGGCGTACCCATCACTTACCCCTGCGGACGAGAGCTCCCGGCCACCGCGGTGACCGAGAGCGAAGGCGCGGACGATGACGGTCAGTTCGTCCAGATGGCGATGTTGCGCTGCTCGGCGGCCTGGTAGTTGCCCTTGGCGATGTTGACGGCCTTGGCCGCCTCGAACAACTGCAGGCCCATCGCCTGCTCGTGCTTGTTCCACTCGTCCTTCGCGAAGTTGAAGAACTGCTCGGCCTCGCCCTCCCAGCTGGCACCGAGCTCCTTCTTGATGTCGGCGAACAGATCGTCGGTAGCCCTGTCCAGGTCGGTGACGATCTTCTTGAGCTGCTCGTACGCCTGCTCCATGCTGCCGAACTTGACGTACGTGTGATCATCGGGAACGGTCATTGCGATCTCCGTGGGCTAGCTGTTGATCACTGAGTCGATCCGGCCGTAGCCTTCCCTGGTCAGCGTCCCGGACAGGTCCATGTTCTGATCCGCGGCGTTGCGGTAGACGCCCGCGCCCATGTTCAGCCGGTCATGGATGTCCTCCAGGATCCTGATCACCGCCTTGAACTCGGCGTCCCAGTTGTCGAGCGCGCGGCCGAACTCCTCGGACGCGCGGCCCCGCCAGCCCTGCGTGGTCAGATCACCCTTGATCTCCTGCACGCGCAGACGCATCCCCTCGATGTACTGCGCGGTGTTCTGGCAATACCCCGCCGCATTGGTCAGCTGCGTCGGACTCGCCCCATACAGCGCCATTACACCTCCAACAGACCTGACGGCCGGCAGCCCGCAGGAAACGGACCACGCCGCAAAAGAACAACGATCCGCATGCTAGCCATCACGAGACTCATTGATCACAGCAATTCGCCGCAAAAACGAACTCTGCGCTCATTTACAAAAGCCCTGCGCGCTACGCCAAAAGCGTGGCCCCGGGAGACCGGAAATCCCGGAGCCCAGACTCAGAGCTCCAGTCGCCGCCGAATGCGGTCGAGTTCACCCATGACGTCATCGAATGTCCGGTTATATGCGGCCTCAGCTTCCTTCAACTGTTTCGTGGCCGCCTCGGGGTCGTTGATGTACCGCATCGGGTTGTCCGCCTCGCCGAAGGCCGCGGTCATGCCCTCGTTGATCTGGCGCTGAAGGTCGGCGGCGGCCTCCTGCACCGCTGCCTTGATGAGGTCGGCGAGGTCGCCGGAGGGCAGGCGCGGAGCCTTGGGGTGCAGGTAGAGCTCACGCAGCCCCTCCTGGCCGTACTCGACGACGACCAGGCCGTCCTCGTCCTGCGCCCGCCCGACGTAGGAGTCCATGACCTTCTGGAACTCCTCCATGCGCGCGAAGTGCTCGTCCGCCTTCTTGATCAGCTTGTCGATGTCGATGTTGGCGAAGTCGCCGAATCCCTGCACGGCTCTCACTCCTCTGCTTGATGGGCCGCAACGTGTCAGCCCGACAATCCACGGATCCAGCTGTAGATCTCCAGCACGCCGGCCGCGAGCGGGAAGAGCTCGACGACCAGCACCACTTCCAGGATGTCCACGGCTCTCCCCCAGAAGGGCGAGGGTTTGCCGGTGGCCAGCCTCGTCCCGATGCCCAGCGCCAGCAGGGCCGCCCACAGCAGGGTCAGCGCCACAGCCAGCGCACCGATGACTCCGCCTTTGGCGCTGAGCGCGAACGCCGCCATCGCCAGCCCTGCCACACCGCAACCGATCAGCCAGATCCGCTGGCCGCGGCCGGAGAAGACGCGAGCCCGCAGGATGAGCGTCACGGACAGCGTGACGGACATGATGTACGCGATCAGCCCGTCGTGCGACACCAGGAGCGCCTGGGCGACCAGCGCGGACAGCGCGAGCGCGACGACCAGCCCGGTGGCGTTGCGCTGCGCGATCAGGGTGCGCTCCTGGACCGCGGCCGCGTCGAGCCGCTGGTTGTCGGCGCGCAGTTCCTCGGCCGTGGTGGGCAGGGCCGGCAACGGCACCCGGGCGGTCCGGAAGGCGATCGACGGCACCAGCGGGCTCAGCGCCAGCAGCACGGCGATGGCGACGGCCGCCACCCCGGCCGGCGTGGTGCCTGTCACCATGACCACGGCGGCACCGCTCGCGCCGCACGACGCGGCGATGGCCGTGCCGAGGAAGCCGGAGGTGCCGTACGCGATCGCCGTCCCCGCCAAGGCCGAGGTGAGCGCCGTGCAGGCGAGCGCAGCGAGCAGATGCGGGGCTCCCATTCCCGCCCAATCTCCGCTGCCGGCCAGCGCGAACAGCCCGGCCAGGAAGCCGTACGGCAATGCCGCGTACCCGATCAACGCTCCGGACGTGGACGCGCCCAGCGCGCGCGACAGCACGGTTCCCGTGGCGATCAGCAGCAGGGCGAACACCGCGAAGACGATCGTGCTGATCAGCGGGGGCAGGCCCGCGAGCGCCAGGCCGGCGGCGCCGAGGACGAGCAGGGCCGTGGCGCTGGCCGCACCGGCCGTCCTGGTGTGCGCCGCAGTCCAGTTCCCCGGCCCCTGACGCACCCCGGTGGCGACGACGTCGGCCACGTCATCGAAGATCGCCGGTGGCAGCGGCGACTCGCGCGGGCGCAGATAGAGGATTTCGGCATCGAGCACTCCCAGCGCGCCGAGGCTCTGTTCCAGGTCGAGCGGCTCTCCGCCGAGCCGCTGCAACACCCATCCCGGCGAGGACACGGCCTCCCCGCCCACCTCGCCGAGCATGCGTACAAGCCCAGGCAGCACATGCGGCAGCGGGATGTCGGCGGGCAGCGTCAGGTCCGCTCTGCGGCTGGGCCCCACGATCGTGACCTGGCACACGATGGGCAGCGGCAGAGGCAGCTGCGCGAGAGCACCTTGCTGAATTGGCCCTGAGTGCGCCGGGATAGCCAAATCAGGCCCTTTTCCAGCAGAAATAGACCCCGGCGGAGGATTTTGAACCATTGATCCCACGGTCCACTCCGTCTCACAATCATCATGGACGACAAGAACATAGCGGGTTATATCTGGTAAGAACGTCGCGTGAGCAAAGTGGTTGTCCGGCGCCCGGAGCGCCGCCCCGGCCCCAAGCCACCTCGCGGAGAAGTCATGCTGGAGTCTCCGCCGGAAATTCCCGAGGTCCAAGGCCAAGGTTTTATGCTGGTTCTCGCCTACCTGCCCATGCTGGCGGGGGCGGCGGCAATGGCATTGATGTTCACCTCGGGCGGTAACAGCAATCCGGTCATGTACGTGGCCAGTGGCCTGTTCGCCGTCTCCATGCTCGGCATGACCATCAGCCAGATGGGCCGCCAGGCCGGCGAACGCAGATACCGGCTCAACGGCGCCCGCCGCGACTACTTCCGCTACCTCGGGCAGGTCCGCAAGAACGCCAGGCGTACCGCCAGGCAGCAGCGCGAGGCCCTGGAGTGGAGAGGCCCCGAGCCGGCGTCGCTGTGGTGGATCGCCATGGGCCCGCGCCTGTGGGAGCGCCGGCCACGGGACGACGATTTCAGCACGGTACGGCTGGGCACCGGCGTGCAGAAACTCGCCGTCCAGCTCGTCCCGCCCGACTCCAAGCCGGTGGAGGACCTGGACGCGCTGGCGTCCGGCGCGTTGCGCAGGTTCATGCGCGCCCATTCCACGGTGTCCCACCTGCCCGTGTCCGTCGCGCTCTCCTCCTTCGCACGCATCCGGCTCAGCGGCGACCTCACGGCCGTACGGGACCTCGTACGGGCTCTGATCGGTCAGATCGTCGTCTTCCACTCCCCCGACGACATGCGCGTCATGGTCTGCGCCGCCCCCGAGCGCATGCCGCACTGGGAGTGGGCCAAGTGGCTGCCGCACGCCCAGCACCCCGACGCGATGGACGCGGCGGGGCCCGTGCGGCTGATGGCCGAGAACCTCGGCGACCTGGACCGGCTCGTCGGGAGCGAGCTCAGGGAGCGGCCCAGGTTCCAGCCGGGTTCACCCGCCGCCGCGCTGCCGTACCACGTGGTGATCGTGGACGGCGGGCACATGCCGCACGACTCGCAGCTCGGCAGCGACGCCATCCAGGGCGTGACCGTCATCGACCTCACCGGCACCACGAGCGCGGTGGAGGAGGACAGCACGCTGCGGCTGGAGATCCAGCCGGGCGGCCTGCACATGGTGAAGATCGACCACGCGGGCAAGGAACGCAAGACGCGGCTGGGCGCGCCGGACGGGCTCTCCATGGTGTCGATGGAAGGCCTGACCAGGCAGCTTGCCCCGCTCCGGGCGTCCTCCGTGAGCGGCGGCGACGGCGAGGACATGCTCTCGATCAACACCACGCTCGCCGATCTGCTGGGCATCAGCGACCCGCACCGGCTGGATCCGGCGATCACCTGGCGGCCACGAGCGGGTCGTAACAGACTGCGCGTGCCGATCGGGCTGAGCGCGGACGGCCGCATGGTCGAGCTCGACATCAAGGAGTCCGCGCAGGGCGGCATGGGCCCGCACGGCCTGCTGATCGGGGCCACCGGCTCCGGCAAGTCGGAGTTGCTGCGCACGCTGGTGCTCGGCCTGGCCGTCACCCACTCCTCCGAGATACTCAACTTCGTCCTGGTCGACTTCAAGGGCGGTGCGACCTTCCTCGGGCTGGACTCCCTGCCGCACGTCTCGGCGGTCATCACCAACCTGGAGGACGAGCTGCCCCTGGTCGACCGCATGCACGACGCCCTGCACGGCGAGATGGTGCGCAGGCAGGAGCTGCTGCGCGCGGCCGGCAACTACGCCTCCCTGCGCGACTACGAACGGGCCCGCGAGCAGGGCGTGGAGCTGAAGCCGCTGCCCACGCTGTTCGTCGTACTCGACGAGTTCAGCGAGTTGCTGTCCAACAAGCCCGAATTCATCGACCTGTTCGTGATGATCGGCAGGCTCGGCCGCTCGCTCGGCGTGCACCTGCTGCTGGCCTCTCAACGCCTGGACGAGAGCAGGCTGCGGGGGCTCGACACGCACTTGTCGTACCGGGTCGGCCTGCGCACGTTCTCGGCCATGGAGAGCCGCGCCGTCCTGGGCGTGGCGGACGCCTACGAGCTGCCGTCAGCGCCGGGCAACGGCTATCTCAAGTTCGACACCAGCGGCATGACCCGGTTCAAGGCGGCCTACGTCTCCGGCGCCTTCCAGGCCGACACCAGACGGGTGACGGAGGACGGGCAGCCCGCGACCCGCGAGATCGTCGAGTACGGGCCACGCTACGTTACGCTGCCCGTCGTCGAGAAGCCGTCGGCGAAGGACCCCGCGGACGCCGAGGAGAACGGACCTCAGCCCAGCCTGCTCGACATCGTGGTCGGCCGGCTGCGGGGACGCGGCCCCGCCGCGCATCGCATCTGGCTGCCGCCGCTGGGCGAGCCGCCGACCCTCGCCGAGTTGCTCCCCCGCCTGTCGGTGACCCCTGAGCTCGGTCTGTCCACCCCCGATTGGAACGGCAGGGGACGACTGCACGCCGTCATCGGCATCATCGACAGACCCTTCGATCAGCGCCGCGACTCGTACTGGCTGAACCTGTCGGGCGCCGCCGGCCACGTCGGCGTCGCCGGCGGCACGCAGAGCGGCAAGAGCACCGTGCTGCGCACCCTCATCAGCAGCATGGCGCTCACGCACACCCCTCGTGAGGTGCAGTTCTACTGTCTGGACTTCGGTGGTGGCGCGCTTTCGGCGCTGGAGGACCTCCCGCACGTCGGTGGCGTGGCCAACCGGCAGAACGCGGAGAAGGTCCGCCGTACGGTCGCCGAGGTCTCGGCCATCCTCCAGCAGCGCGAACGGGACTTCGGGCAGCACGACATCGACTCGATCGCCACCTACCGCAAACAGCTGGCCGACGGCGGCATCGAAGGCGACGGCTGGGGGGACGTGTTCCTGGTCGTGGACGGCTGGCTGACGATCCGGCAGGACCACGAGCCTCTGGAGCAGCAGATCACCGACCTCGCGGTGCGCGGGCTCGGCTACGGCATTCACGTCGTGGCGACCACGAACAAGTGGTCGGAGTTCCGGCCGGGCATCCGCGACCTGTTCGGCACCAGGATCGAGCTGAAACTCGGCGACGCCTACGAGTCGGTCATCGGCCGCAACGCCTCCGTGGCGGTGCCCGAAGGCGCTCCGGGGCGCGGGCTCACCAAGGACGGCATGCATTTCCTGTCGGCTCTTCCCCGGATCGACGGGCTGCGCAGCGCTCCTGACCTCGCCGACGGGATGCGTGCGCTGGTGGACAGCGTCAAGACCGCCTGGCAGGGCCCCGTCGCTCCCCCGGTGCGGCTGCTGCCGTCGCTGCTGCCCGCGGCCGGCATGCCGGGGCCTGAGCAGACCGGCAAGGACCGCATCGCGATCGGCATCGACGAGGCGACGCTCTCCCCCGTCGCACTCGACTTCGAAGCCGACCCGCACTTCATCGTCTTCGGCGACACAGGGTGCGGCAAGTCGAACGTGCTCAAGCTGATCATGGAAGGCGTCGTGGCGCGCAAGACGCCCAAGGAAGCCAGAATGGTGGTGATCGACTACCGCCGCTCCCTCCTGGACACCGCGGCCACCGAACACCGCATCGGCTATGCCGTGGCCAGCGTGGCGGCCGCCGAGCTGATGCAAGAGGTGCGCACAGCCCTGCTCAAGCGCCTTCCACCCGCCGACCTCACCCCCGACCAGCTTCGCCGGCGCAACTGGTGGCAGGGCTCCGATCTCTATGTCGTGGTGGACGACTACGACCTGGTGGCCACCTCGAACAACCCCCTGCAACCGCTGGCCGAGCTGCTGCCGCAGGCGCGCGACATCGGCCTGCACCTGATCGTGGCCCGCCAGATGGGCGGCGCCGGAAGGGCGCTGTACGACCAGGCGGTGCAACGGCTCAAGGAGATGGCGAGCCCGGCACTGATCATGTCGGGCAACCGGGAGGAAGGCGTGCTGTTCGGCAAGACCCGGCCACAGCCCCTCCCGCCCGGACGAGGTTTCCACGTGGACCGGAAATCCGGGGACCGGCTGATTCAGACGGCGTTCTTGGAAACGCCGGAAAACGCCTCTGACTAAATCCGGTGATATCCAGTATGCTCCATCCCCATGGCCACAGGATTTGTAGACGCCTCCTACCAGGCATTCGACGAGTGCCGGACGCGGGTCCGCACCGCGTCCCAGGAGTTCAATCTCGCCGACATTCTCAAGGACAGCAAGTCGAAAACCCCTGCCGAACGGACGGATCCGACGCTCTTCGGCATGCTGAACAATGTCACCGACCTGACCGCGCAAATGGACGCGACCTGGGCCGCCGTCCGGGCCGAGATCGAGAGCGGCCGGCTCAAGCTGGCGGAGGTGGAACGGGCGCTCAGCGACGTCGAGACCAATCTCCGCACGGCCGCGGCGGCATCCGGCGCATGAGCCTCGACGCGCCCGACATCACCCGGCTGCCCAGCGGCGATGTGCTGTCAGGCCTGCTGCAGAAGGTGATGGGCGTCCCTCAGGGCATCAGGGACATCGCCTCCGCCTGGCGAGCGTGCTCGTTCCAGGCGGCGAGCACCACCGCCGCGCTCGTCAGGCACGTCAACGACGTCGACCTGAAATGGGAAGGGGATTCCGCGGACGCCTTCGACAGGCATATGCGTCTCTATCCGAAGGCGGGCGAGGAATTCAACAACGCCATTCGCGGCGGCGCCCAAGCGCTCGTCGACCTCGCCCATGCGATGGAAAGCGCGCACAACAATGTCGAGGCGCTGTGCAAGCAGGCGCTGGCGAGCGCGGTCACGCACATGAATGAATACCGGACCGCCAATCCCGGCGCGAACGAGGCCGCCGTTCTGGCGGCGCTGAGCACCAATCCCGGCATGCTCAGCGTGATGAACAGCACCATCGATTCGGCCAAGGGGCACGTGAAAAAGGCCGAGGACGCGGTCGTCGCCGCCAGGGACACGCTGAAAGGCCACCTCGACGCCGGATTGCGTTTCTTCACCGACATCCCCTCTCCTGGCGGGCCGGACTTCGTTCCTGGCGAGGAGAAGGTCGTCTGGACCAGGACGCCCTTCCAGGAGCAAGCGCCGGGTGGCGGCTCCGGCGGCGGAGTATCGACAGGCGGAGGCACCCCCGCGCCCAAGGCCGAGGTCGTCGAGTGGATCAAGCAGGCGCTGACGATCATCAGATCGCCCGAGATGGCGGACACCATGCGCGAACGCGCCATCGACGTCAGCGATCTCGACCCGAACGACCCCGCCGACGTCAACCGCATCTGGACGATCATCTACCACGAGTCCGGCGGCAACCCCGGCGCCGTCAACACCTGGGACATCAACGCCCAGAACGGCGTGCCGTCCCAGGGCCTGATGCAGACCATCCCGCCGACGTTCAACGCGCACGCCCTGCCCGGCCACGGCAAGATCCTGGATCCGGTGGACAACATCATCGCGGGCGTGCTGTACACCTACAGCCGTTACGGAGGTCTCGGCGGCCACCCCGGCATCTCGTCCCTAGAGCGAGGCGGCGGCTACAAGCCCTATTGAGCGCAAGCAGCGCCGGGCTCTCGTCGGCTCGAGGTTCTGCGTCGATCTCCACAACGGTCTGCGTTCCACGCTAACGACACGGGGCGATCAGGCGCCGCATCATTACCCGTGCGGCACATCTGTCTGCGTTCACCTGGAGAAAAAGCATGACTTTGATGAAGACGGCGGTCGGCGTGGCCATGCTCGGCATCGCTGTTGTCTGCACCACCACGACCGCGTCGGCCTCGCGTCAGGCGGCCGAGACACCCGCCGTGGTCTGCGGCCCGGGATATCAGGTCAAGCGTGAGGCGTCGTTCACGGGTGGCGTCGCGTACCTGCTGTACAACGCCGCCAAGCGCAACGCGTGCGCCGTGACCTTCAAGACCAAGGAGGTGGGTGCACGCACGCTGGTCTGGTCGGCGGTGGATGTGAAGGGAGCCGGCGTGGTGAAGAACGAGGAGATCACGCCTCTCCACACCGTGCCCGTCTACCACGCTGTCCCGACCGGTTCCTACGTGAAGTTCTCCGGCGGTACGAAGACCGCCGACTCCGGTGGCGGGTACGAGCGGATCAAGTGATCGCCATGTTGCTCTGCCCGCCTGCCAGGGCACCTGCGATGAGTCCCGCTCGTCATCAAGGTTCAACGGAACGCACGCGCCCGCGGTACCGCTCCCGAAGCCTCGCGTTGACCTCGTCACCGCCGGCGAGATTGGCGGACACGAACACCGGCACCTCGACTCCCCGATCCAGCAGGCGGCGGCACACGAGTTCAGTGAGCACCTGGGCGATGAGCACACCCGTCAACGAAGAGACCGCTCCGACCCGGATCCCCGGCGCCGGCTCCACGCTCGCGTCTCCGGCAGGAGCGAGGTTGTCGAGCACTATGTCAGCGAGATCGACCAGGTGAGGACCGGCAGTGTGCCGCGCCGACGGTGAGCGGGTATGCGCGAGGGAGGTGATGGCGACCACGCGGTGTCCCCGTTCGCGTGCCAGGTGCGCCATCTCCACGACGGCCGCGTTCACGCCGGAGTTCGACACGATCAGGAAGGGATCGCCCGGCTGGGGTCGTGCCAGCTCGTAGATCCGCTCGGCGAGACCCGGAACCCGTTCGTACGTCGGGTCCAATATCTCCTTCGGATCCGCTCCGCCGAACATCACCAGGTCCTTGACGCTCAGCATTCCGGCGGGGGCGAGCCCGCCGGCGCGTCCGGTGAGTTCGAGGGCCACGACTCTCGAGTGTCCGGTGGCGAAGGATTGCAGGACGCCTCCCGCGGCCAGCGAGTCGGCCACCAAGGCGGCAGCCTCCTGTATCGCCGGCATCTGGGTGTCCAGGACCCGGCTCATCAGGGCTGGAGCCTGCGCTGCGAACTCAGATGCGGTCATCTCTCCTCCGGTGCATGAGTTGCGCCGCCGCGTCGATCGCGGCCGCGACGACGAGTTCGCCGCTTCCCCTGGCGACGGGGCTGACCAGGGTCTCGTAGCTCGTCGGCGTGGCGCGGCTCGGCAGGTACCCGAGATAGCCGTTGGCGTAGCCCAGGACGACGACGTCGATGCCCGGCGCCGCGGCCCCGGCCCGGATCTGCTCTCCCAGCTCCAGGAACAACTCGCCGGGCACGGCCACCAGCGTGACCGCACCCAGCGCGAGCGCCTGCACCTCGATCTCGTAGGGAGTGGAGTGATCGCGAGCCATCAGGTCGCGTGCGATCCGCCGTCCCTGTTCGAGCACGCTCAGACCGCGCCCCCCGGTGAGACCGCCGTCGTCCGAGGCCACCGCCTCCCCCGGCTGCTTCGCCGTAAGCCGGACGCGTGCCGGCACTGGAGGAATGAGGGTCGTACTGCCCGGCGCGTCCGCGGGACGCACTCCGCCGCGGAGACGATCGGCCACGAGTGCGGCGAGCCGGTCGATCTCGTGCTCATCGCATCCACGCCGGGTGTGCCTGGTGCTGATGTCTCCGGCGGGGCCGGTGCCCGCCACCACCCAGCGGGTGGGGGTGCGCAGCGCGCGCCTGATGCCTCCGCTGAGGTCGGCACTGGCGCTGTGGTTGTCGTACGGGAGGACCGTGGGATGCACGGGCGAGATCACGATCATCCCCGCGACCTGGCCCTCCGAACTCACCACGAGCACGTCCACCGGTATGTCGATCGCTCGCAACTCCGGGAGGTTGCGACGGCTGGCGAGATCAGGAACGCGTACGCGGCTGGCGTGCAGCGTGGCGTCCCGTTCGTCCGCGAGCGCCGCGGAGGTGGCGCGCATCGCGGCTGACTCCAGGCGCTCGGACAGCTCCGGAGGTGTCGGGGCGCCGCCCGGGTTGCAGCCCGCTTCCGGTCCGGCATGGGTGTGGGTCGCCGCGACCCAGCACGAGTCGATCGCCAGGCTCCTCGCGCCGGCTCGGATGCGTTCCACGACGTCGCTGTTCACACAGACCAGGTCCGCCACGATGAGGGCGAACCTGTGCTGCCCGTCCCTGAAGGTGACGGCGTGCACCTCAAGGGGATCGAGAACGCCGGACAGCCCGTGTGGGCGGTCGGCATATCCCCCCATCGCCTCGCCGGCAACGATCCGCAGGTGATCGACACCGTGTCCGACTCTCATCTATGACCTCGGATTCCGGTACGCAACAATGATCGGTAAGGCTCTTCCCGCCGCAGGAGCACCGTCCCGCCCTCCAGCGGACCCGCCACCGGCGGGAGCAGGGGCAGCCCGCGACCGGCGAGCGCGGCGGCCAGCCTCGTGTGCAGAACCTCGCCGGACTCGAGCAAGCGGCCGCTCCATGAGACCCGGTCGCCCGCGTCCGGCAGCCGGGCGACCGCTCTCGCCGCGGCGGCGGCGAGCTGCTCCGCGGCCTCGTCGCAGATCGCGCTTGCCACGTCGTCGTGATCGGCCGACTCCAGGACGGCGCGGGCGAAGCCCGCGATGCGCGCGACCGGTTCGGCGTCGCGGTAGAACGCCTGCAGACTCGGCAGGTCGGTGCCACCGAGCTCACGCGTCAGCAGCTCGGCGAGCGGAGTGGCCGGTCCGGTGCCGTCGAGCGCCGCGGTGGCCGCGCGCATGCCCGCCAAGCCGACGGCGTACGCACTGCCGCGGTCACCGAGGGCAGGGCCCCAGCCATCGACCTTGACCCTCCGGCCCGACGCTCCGATGCCCAGCACCGTGGTGCCCGTACCCACGCAGATCACCGTGCCCGCCCCGGCGAGCGCGCCGGCGTGCGCCAGCAATCCGTCCTCCACCACCAGCGCGGGGCCGCCGAAGAGCTCTTCCAAGCCTTGGGCGAGCAGGCGCAGCCGAGCTGGGTCGCCCGGCACCGTGGTGAGGCCCGCGACAACGGCCGCCGGGGCCGCGGGCCGCGCCAGGCCGGCCGCAGCGCATCTGACGCTTTCCAGGACGCGGGCGACACCGTCCTCGTGGGGGTGATAGGTCAGACCTGGCCCGACGCCGTATTCACGGCGGATTCCGTCGGTCACCAGCAGGCGCAGCTCGGATTTGCCGCCGTCGACGCAGACGACGGTCTGGTGTGTGCTCACCGGGACATCCCTGCCGTCAGCCCGGCGATGATCTGCTTGATGGCGAAGGCGAAGACCAGGGCGAGCGGCACGAGTGCGATCACCAGACCGGCGAAGAGCGCCGCCCGATCGGTGGCGAACTCGCCGAAGAATCGGGTCAGTCCCACGGGGACTCTGTGGGCGCCGCGGGACGACCTGCTCGGCTGCCGACGCCGGAGATCTGGCGTGGGTACGCCGACGACGTGACCGGCGCCGACATCCCCGACATCCCCGAGAAGCGGCCAGAGACCCTGCCGATCGCCGTAGCCAGGCCGCGTGGCGGGGCGGGCGCAACAAATCTTCTGGACACACTTCCGTCGTGCCCGAAATATCCCACCTACGCTGATCTTTGTGAGGACGCGTCGAATGACGACATGGATTCGGATCATCTTCATCCACGGTAGCCGGACGGTCCCGGCCGCCGTGGCGCTGCTCGTAGTGCTCGGGCTCGTACCGGCGACCGCGAACGCCGCCACGAGTGGCGGGCAGAACGCGGTGGCAGCCGGCCCTGCGACCGCCGTCTCCCCCACGACCGCGACGTACAAGATCTGGCACTGGAACATGGCCGGGCATCATCAGCACCTGGGCTCGACGACGAACGGCATCATCCAGGCGATCGCCGGCTCGATCAGCTATCGCCAGCCGGACTTCGTGTCCATCAACGAGATCTGCCGCAACCAGTACAGCGCCGTGATCGACGCCCTCCAGAAGATGGGCTGGCCGCAGAGTCCCACGAACTTCGCCCGCTACGAGCCGATGACGGCGGCGGGCGATCCCGGCTACTGCGCCGGGCACGGGATCGGCATCGCGATCTTCAGCCGCTACGCGCTGGGCGACACGTTGCGGGAGCCCCTGCCCTACGACGGGTCGGGCAAGCAACGCAAACTCCTCTGCGCACCCGTCGCGGCACGCCCCTGGACCAGGTTCTGCACCACCCACCTGACGACCGTCGCCGCCGGCAGGGCCGGCCAGCTCGCCGCCGTGCACGAAGTCCTGGAGTCCTACCGCTCCCGCGGGAACGTCCCGATCGTCGCGGGCGACTTCAACGTGCAGCCACACTCACCGCTGCTGAACACCTGGTACGACGCCTCGGTGGACAGCGCCGCCAACGGCGGCAACGTCGGCCACTACCACGAGCTCGACGACCGCGAACCCGTGTGCCCGGGCTGGGGCGAGCAGACCACCGAGAGCAACCAGCTGGGCGCCTGCGGCCAGTCGGGAAAGGTCGACCTGATCTTCGCCCCCGCCGACCGGCTGGTCAGTTACCGAGCGGACGCCCACCCCATCGGGCACGTCTGCGGCGCCAACCGCGACAAACCCTGCTCCGACCACCGCATCGTCGACGCCACCGTCTCGGTCATGGCCGGGCAGTGACGCCCAAGCCGGTCCGGCTGAGCCCCGAAGGCGATCGCGTGGTCACCCGGCCCTACGGTAGGAGAGAGCGTCCGCGGGACGCATGCTGCGGCGACGCGTGTCCTGGAGCCGGCTCGGCAGGCGCCTGCCGAGCATGGATTCCAGCCGGGCGATCCGTCCGGACAGCGCCTGCCATCGACGTTGCCGGAGTGTCCGAGAAACGCCTCGGCGTGCGGCCGCAGTGCGCCAAGGCGATCAACCGCCGGATGGTCCCGGTGCGGCAAATGCACCAAGGCCAACCGGCGAGGAGGCCGCCGAGCCCGCCTGAACAGCTCGGCAGCCGCATCGCCGCAGGCTACGACGGCACTGCCTCGCCGCCTGAACCTCCTGCGCCTGACTCGCTCGCCGTGCACGCGAACAAGCCGGCCAGCATGCTGCGAGACCGCGGACGTGTAGGGCTTCACGCCCACCCGCTGACATCGAATGCGCAAGCCGGTGTAGTCGGTGCTGTGGCTCGTGTTGTCGCTCGGCCACAGGTACTCGCCGTGGCCGGCGGTGGTGTGCCGGGTGCGGCGACAGTGATCGTCTTGGCGTTTGCGGACGGTGCCCTCGCTCAAGGCATGGCTCCAGCCGGGAGACGTAGTCGTCCGCGAGTCGGCACGGCGTGCTCCGCATCTGCTGGACGCCCGGCACGACCCATACGTTTACCGATATCGACTCATCGACCAGTGCGTGTTGGACATATCGTCCCTGGTCCTCGTAGCGTTCGTGGGTGACGGAGCGACGCGAGATCCTCAGCGGATCAACCTTCGGGGAACAGATCGGACACGCCGGGACCATCATCGACGGCGACCGTGTGCACGTGCCGGGAGCCACCGCGTTCGACCACTCAACGATGATCAGGGAACTCCATGCGAACGAGGAGTTCCAGCAGGTCGACGAGTTGTTCGAGCGGATCTGGGAGTTCGAGCCGGACGGCCGGCCGCTCAGCGCCGGGCTGATGCGGGCGCTGTCCCACGTGGGCAACTACGTCTCCGGCGCCTTCGACGGCGACCTGATGGTCGGGGCGTCGGTGGGCTTCTTCGGACGAGACTCGACCCTGCACTCGAACACCACGGGCGCGACGGCAGGCCGGGGCATCGGTTTCGAGCTGAAGCTGCACCAGCGGCTCTGGGCGCTGGAGCGTGGAATCTCCCAGATCACCTGGACCTACGACCCACTGGTCCGCCGCAACGCGCACTTCAACCTGGCCAAGCTGGGCGCGCGGCCGACGGAGTACCTGCCGAACTTCTACGGCGTGATGGCCGATGCCATCAACCAGGGTGACGAGTCCGATCGGATCCTGGCCGTGTGGCCGCTGACCGATCCACGGGTCGAGGCGGCGGTCCGGCGGGTGCCGCACCTGCCGACGGTGCCGGAGGACGCCGTCGTCGGGCTGGGCAACGACGGCGAGCGCCCGGTCGAGGGCCGTACCGACGGACGCGTGGTGCTGATCGCGGTCCCCGAGGACATCGAACGGCTGCGCAAGGTGGACGCCGGCGCCGCCAAGGCGTGGCGGCACGCCGTGCGCGACTTGCTGGGCGGCCTCATGGCGGAGGGCGCCACGGTGACCGGCTTCCATCGCAAGACGTACTACATGGTAGAGCGGAACACATGAAGATCGACTGCAGGACCGCACCCGATATCCTCGACGATCATGAATGAGGGCACACGGGACGAGATCCGCTCCATCGTGGAGGCGTTGCGCGGCGAGCGCTTCGACGGCAAGAGGGAGGTTGAGCGGGAGTTCCTGGATCGGGGCGCGCCGATCGTCGCCGAACTGCTGGACATCGCGGCGGACGAGGGCGCGCTTCCGCACATCTTCAAGGACTGGTTCAAGGAGGTCGGCGGAGCGGCCGATGAGTTCCTGCGCATCCGCCGCGACGGGCCGGGACGGCTGCGGCGGTACGCACTGGAGGCTCTGGCGAGCCTGGGCGCCGCGCACCGCCTTGACCCCCGGGACCGCGCGGCCGTCGAGCGGCTGGTCCGGCTCCGGCTCAGCGACGCCGGGGATGGCGGGTCCCGCCGGCCGAGGTACTGGCCCGGCTTCTGGGTGACCGTACGCGGCGACGACCTCAAGGCGATCACGGCCGAACTGGGCCTGCACCACCTGACCCGTGCGACCGTCCCGATGGGCGTACACGCCGCGGTGATGGAGGAGCACTTCATCACCATGACCGGTCCCGCGGGCAAGCCGCAGTACGCCGAACGGATCTTCATCTCGCCGCCGGTGCAGGGCTGGCGGATCCTCTTCCTCGGTCACGAAAGCCTGGGGCACCTGGTCGACTGGGCGGACCGGCTCAGCGGCGTCTGCGGCGAGGCGCACGCCTACTACAACGACGCGTACGACAGTGACGACGGGTTCTGGTACGTCGGCCGCGACGGCCGCCGCCACCGCGGGCCGTTCTCCTTCGAGGACGAGGAGGACGAGAAGGCGGACCCCGACACCGCCGCCGCGTACCTGAGCGTCACGCCCGACGCCCTGATGCTGGCCGACGACCTCTCGGACGGCCGGCTCGCCACCACTCACCCCGAGGTGACCCCCTGGCACTTCAGGGGCGCTCTGCCGATCTGACCGATGCTGGAGACGCGTTGCCTCCATGGTGTTCGCGGTGCGCGCAGCCGGGAAACGGACAGGCCGAACGCGATGTCACCGTACCGGCCAACACGCGCCAGGCGGCTCTGGGACGACCCGGTCGGCCTGGCGCGTGTAGAGCCCTTGCGTGAACACCTGCGAGACGCCATGAACATCGCCATCGCACTCAACCAGGAAAGCCCCGCGGCCACTCCTTCGGAGAACTGGCGAAGATCCTCGGCATGCGGCGGGAATCCGTCTACCAGCGCGCGGTCAAGGGCCGCGCGCGCCTCGCCGAGATGCGTGCCCGGCCGGGCGTGACCAGCCTGCGAGTGCACCGCGAAGCACGCCTCCAAGAGGCGGCGGTCATGCCCCCGGCTTGGCAGGTGGCAGAGGCGGTCGCACGCGCAGGGCCCGGGACGAGCATCGGCATGGACATGACAGCGGCCGCGGTCAGCCCGGCAACGGTCCTGGCGAGAGCCGACATGCTGCGGCGCTCCCTTTTGAACCGGGGCATGAGCGGCACCCGAGCACGGCGGCGCAGGGCGCCGACTCATCCTCGGTTGCAGTGATCAAGACGTGTCTCACGGAGTCAAGATCGACTCATGGCCGATTGCACCTGCGTCTCGGCCGGCTCCCGATCCCCCCGGCCTGCAACGGCGCACCTCGGATTGCGCCCCTCCCCTCGCAGACCTGCCCGGGGCAGTGTGGCGTGGTTCAGCCGAGCTCAGCAGGCAGGTCACGCGGATTCACCTTGGCCACGATCAGCGCCGGCGCGCTGGACGCCTTCGCCGTGGCGAGCGCTTGGTCGAGGGCCGCCGTGGTGGTGACGGATTGGGCGGCCTGCACGCCGAGCCCGTTGGCGAACTTGACGAAGTCCCAGCGGTTGAGCACCACGTACGGCTTGGGCTGGCTGGTGGGATCGCTGAAGTAGTCGGCGTCGAGCAGGAACTGCTCGAAGGCGTAGATGCCATTGTCGATCACGACCACGACCGGGTTGCGCACGTGGCGGACCATGGTGGACAGCGCTTGGCCGGTCATGTGGAAGCCACCGTCGCCGCAGATGACCAGCGGGCGCCGGGGCGATCCGAACGACGCCCCGACCGCCGCCGCCACCGAGTGTCCGATCGAGGCCCACACGGCCCCGCACAGGAAACCGTCGCGGCCCTTGACCGGTAGGTGAGCGGCGGAGTGCACGCCGAGGAACGTGTCGGGAATGACCAGCCAGGACGGGTCTAGCGCGGCGCCGATGCGCTCGAACACCTGGCGATAGGTCAGCGGGCCCGCGGCCGTGGGCGTGACCGGGTCGACGGCGGCCGGTACCGGTCGCGGCGCCGCCTTGGCGGCCTCGGTGACGAGTGCGGTGATCAGAGCGCCGAGCTGCGCGTTCTGCTTGGCGGCGGTCTTGATCTTCACCTTGCCGTCGTAGGCGGTGATGATGCGGTTCGTGCCGGTACGGACGAGCGTGGCGTAGCTGCTGGGGAACACACAGCCGAGCATCACCAGCAGGTCGGCCTGCGCGACGGCGTTCGCGGCCGGCAGCGAGTGCGGCGGGGCGTAGACGCCGGCCCAGCCGTCGCCCTGCTCGGGCAGCACTCCCTTGGCCGGCAACTGGACCGACCAGCGCACACCGAGCTTGGCGATCAGGTCGGCGACCTTGTCGGCGAGCCCGTGGCGCTGGATCTCGATGCCGACCAGGATCAACGGCGACGTCGCGGCGCGTACCAGGCCGACGATCGTGCCGGCGAGTTGCTCCTCGGTGCCCGCAGGCGGTTCGGTGACCGGCAGGGATCCGGACGGGGCCGGGCAGGTCGCCGTCCAGATGTCCCGGTTGATCTCGATGTAGACGGGTCGCTTGCGTTTGAGCGCGGTGGCGATCGCGGCGTCGACCACGCCCGGCACCGCGGCGGCCGTCGCGGCGCGCGCCGCGCTCGCGGTGACCAGCTTGTAGGTGCTCAGGTCGTGGTCAGGCTGCCCGGTCGAGTGCGAGAACAGGACGTCGAAGTCCGTCAGGTTGGCGAGGTTGGCCGCGTTGGGGCCGCCGTTGACGACGACGACCGGGCTGCGCTCGACGAAGGCGCCGGCGATGGCGTTGAGCATGCTGAGCGTGCCCGCGCCGTTGGCGACGGCCACCGCGGCGAGCCCTCTGGTCCGGGCGTAGCCGTCGGCCGCGTAGCCGGCCTCGAGGTCGCTCGCGGTGACGACCGGCTTGACGCCGTTACGGCCGGCCGCGTCGAACAGCCCGGCGCAGTAGGCGGCGGGCACGCCGAACAGCGTGTCGACCCCCTGCTGGGTCAGCCGTTTGAGCACGTAGTCGGCGACGGTGAAAGCCACGATGACGCTCCAGTGCAGGCCCGCCGGGGCGGGGATCGGTCAGTCGGAGACGGAGAGCCTGGGGTCGACCAGCCGCCTGTTGCGCGGGTGGTCGATGTGATCGATGGGCATCGGCATGGGCGCCAGCTGACCGAACGCGGCGGCGAGGACGTCCACCAGTTCCTTGCACTTGGCGGGGTTGAGGTCCTCGTCCTCCTTGCCCCGGTCGGTGGTGCCGCCGATGATGACGTGGTCGGAGCGCGGGAACAGGTAGCCGTTGCGGCTGTAGAGGTACTGCAGGGCCGGCTGCGCCGGCAACATCGCGAGGTAGCCTCTGACTCCGACCATCTCGGTGTCGTTCCACAGCTTCTTCGAGCCCATCCCCGTACAGTTGACGATGATCTTCTGCGGCACCGTCGCGAAGATGTCGGCCTTGGAGGCGAACTTCTTGTCCACGAAGGTGACGCCGCGCGCCTCCAGATCACTCTTCAGCCGCGGCAGGAAGATGGGCGGCTCGATCAGCAGCGTCTGATACAGGAATCCGGGCTGGGTGTGGTTCTGGAACGGCAGGCGATCCAGCCGCTGGCGGGCCGGCAGCAGGCCTGGAAGGAGGTTCAGCACCATCTCCAGACCGTCGGCCGGCTTGGGGCAGTAGTTGGGCCGCTCGCAGACGCCGAAGCCCTTGCCGATGCTGTCCTTGAAGGTCGTGTAGGACGTTTTGATGATCGCCTTGAGGTCCTGCTGGTTCATGGCCGTCTCGACGACGGACACCGCCCACTGGCCGCCTGCCTTGAACGACGTGGTGTCCGTCAGCTTGCGGTCAGAGAAAATCCTGATCTTGAGCCCCAGGTCGAGCAGCATCGTGGCGGCGGTCAGGCCCATGACGCCGGCACCGAGCACCGCGGCCTCTGTCTGGGGCGACGTGGTCAGGAACTGCCGGACCACGTCCTTCACCTTGGCCGCGCAACCCCAGCTCAACGAGATGCCGGCGCCGCCGTGACCGTAGTTGTGGACGATGAACCGGCCGGACGTCTGCTCGGAGTTCAGCCGGAAGGTCCCCTTGCGATACGGACGCACTCCGGTGACGCAGGCCCCGGGCACGCTCGGATCGAAGGAGAAGTCCGGTGTCGGCAGATTGATGAGCTCCCGAACGTGCATCGCGCCGGCCCCCGACTGATCGTCTCTGCATGCCATCGGGGGTTGCCGGCTTTCATACCCGGCAAGGGCAGGGCCGGCCCACCGTCGCCAAGCCTTGACCCTGGCCAGGGCAGTTGTTTCTCGGGGTCGCCCCGGACGTCCCGCAACTGCGGCACGGTAGGGGCAATATCGGCTCCACGCGATGTTGGTGCTGGACACGAGCCGGTTTCATCGGCTAGCCGCACCCGACAAAACTCTCATAAAGCAGATGAACGCCTAAAACCTGCCATACGAGTCAAAGTCCAATATTGGCAGGCCGTCCCCCTAGCCGTGACCCGCCCCGGCGCAGCCGAGCGCCTCGCCGACCCACACCAGCAGGCAAAGCGTGCTGAATATCGGAGTCAACCGCCTGGACTGGCGGCTGAGCCGAAATACGCTGGTAGAACGCGTCGCCCCACGGCGGTACGCGGCCGGATGCAGCGCCGACGAGCCGGGACAGGAAATCGGCAGCCCACCGGCACAACACCCTCATCCGAGAGGGTGCGGCAAGCAGAACTCCAGGTTCGCCTTCGTGAGGGTTCGCCCTACCGGGCCATCCAGGGTGCCGTCCCGACGTCCATCGGGAATCGGCCGCCTTCATGAGGAAGGAACGAGGATGCACCCAACCCATCTGCTCATCACCAGTCCACTGATCGCCACCCTGGTCTTCGGGTCGATCGGCATCTCGCACGCCTCAGCCATCTCCATACCTGTCAGCTCCGGCGAGATTCACGCCGCGACTGCCTCGAATGCCGTGCCGCCCATTTGCAGGAAGATTCACAAGGACGAGAAGCCGTTCTGCGTAGACGGTTACGCGGACGGATTCGAGGCGGGGGCGAAATGCGGCCCGCCCCGCCAGACCGGAAGATATTCCGACGACGAGGCCTACGACGTTGGCTACGCCGCCGGCTACAAGTCAGGAAAGAAGACCTGCCCGCCGTCGTAGTCGGACACCAGAACGGGCCTGTCCGGGCAGTTACCGCCGGGCAGGCCTGCGGATGCCGTCTCCTCGTCTATGTCCTGGACGTGCGCGGGTCAAAGTCCCCGGCACTTGCGGGGAGCATCCATTCTCGAAAGATCCGGCCTTGCCGTAGTGAGTGGTGTCAGGTGATCGTGCTCACCGCAGGTTCAGGCCAGGTGGCCGGGTCGGCCAGGACGAATTCGCCGCCGTGCTTGGGCGGGCGTCCACCACCGGGATGGGCGCGCAGGAATTCCTCACGCGAGGGTGGTGATGCGGGCGGAGGTTTCCTCGCCCAGGCGGAGGTAGCGGCCGAGGTTGGCCAGGCTCTGGTGGCCGGACTCGGCCTGGAGTTCAGATGCGGTGCGGCCGGCCTCGGCCAGGGACTGCAGGGCGCCGTGGCGAAGTTGATGCAAGGTCCAGCCTTCACGGTGGGAGTCAAGGTCCTCGAACCTAGGATGGCGAACCCTGTGGTTGTTGAAGGAAGCACGGGCGAAGCCCGTTCCGTCTGACGGGTAAAGATAGATCGCTGTACATCCCGGCTGCCTTTACAAAGTAAGTTCAAGAGAACGGCCTCCACTCGCATGAAGCGCGTCCGCAGGTTGCCCGTCACTCACGCTGGAGCCCCTGCACCTTCCACCGACTGGAGAGTCAAGCCGACGACATCGCCCGGATCATCATGTCGGTGAGCCCGTCCAGGTATCCAGGACCCGCCTCCACCCTCCGCACGCTGAGCCGCCAGTAGATCGGCGCGACCACCAGATCGAGCACGAGCTCCATATCGAGGTCCGCCGGCACCTCGCCCCGCTCGATCGCCCGCTCGAACATCACTCTGCTCTGCTCGCGGCGCGGTGTGCAGACCATCGACTCGTTGACGTGGCCCAGCTCCGGATTGCGCGCCGCCTCGGCCGCCAGATCGGGCAGGATCCGGGAGAAGCGGGGGTGGACGTACAGCTCCATGATCGCGTCGAGGGCGGCGCGCACGTCGCCGCGCAGCGAGCCGGTGTCCGGGACGGACGTCTCGGCTGCCAGGATCTCGGAGATCACGGACATCGCCATCTCCTCCTTGGACGCCCAGCGGCGGTACAGCGCACTCTTGCCCACTCCCGCCCGTTTGGCCACCGCCTCCATGGACAGCCGCCCGTAGCCGTGCTCGGCCCATTCGTCGAGCACGGCTTCGGTGATGGCCTCGGTGACGGACGTCTGCAGGACGGCCGCCCCGGTGGGGGTGCGACGTGTCATGGGGTCAGTTTAGCGAGTGGACGGTACGGTCCCGTCTCGTGCTAAGTTGTGGACGGGACGGAACCGTACCGTCCAGACGTTAGGAGAATGCTGATGACCCCTCGTGAACTGGTCGATCATGCCCTTGAGCTGCTGCTCGCCAAGGACATGGCGGCCTTCTCCCGGCTGTTCGCCGAGGACGGCGTGGTGGAGTTCCCGTTCGCGCCGCCCGGCTATCCGCCGCGGGTGGAAGGGCATGCGGCGATCACCGCGTACATGAGTGGCTACCCCGGCCTCCTCGACATCCGCGAGTTCCCTGAGCAGACCGTGCACCAGAGCACGGACCCCGACGTGGTGATCGCCGAGTTCGAGGCGGCGGGCTTCGTGGTCGCCACCGGCAAGCCGTACCGGATGCGGTATGTCGCCGTCCTCACCGTGCGCGACGGCCGGATCCACCACTACCGCGATTACTGGAACCCCCTCGCCGCGGCCGAGGCGATGGGCGGCGCGCGGGAGCTGAACACGGCCTTCGGCGGTGACGGCGGTGAGTGAGGTCCTCGTCATCGGCGCGACCGGCACCACCGGCTCGCGGGTGGCCGCGTTCCTGCGCGAACGCGGCGTGCCCGTCAGGACGGCCAGCCGCGGCCAGGGGGCGCACGTGCGCTTCGACTGGGCCCAGCGGGCCACTCACGCGCCCGCGCTGCGCGGCGTCTCGGCCGTCTATCTCGTCGCGCCCGCCGGAGTGACGGATCCCGCGCCCCTGGTGCAGCCCTTCCTGGAGGAGGCGGTGCGTCAGGGGGTACGGCGGGTCGTGCAGCTCAGCTCTTCGGCCGTGCCGGAGGGCGCGGCGGGGCTCGGTCAGGTGCACCGGCTCGTCCGTACGGCGATGCCCGAGTGGGCGGTGCTGCGGCCCTCGTGGTTCATGCAGAACTTCACCGGCCACACCCTCGCGGTGCGCGAGCGGGACGGGGAGCTGCTGTCCGCGACCGGGGACGCCCGCGTGGCGTTCGTGGACGCGGCGGACATCGCCGCCGTCGCCGGCCACGCGCTGACCGACGAGGTCCCGCACAACACCGGCCACATCCTGACCGGACCTGAGGCGCTCAGCTACGACGACGTCGCGGCGGTCCTGTCGCGGCGAGAAGGAAAGCCCGTGCGCCATCGGGCCGTTTCGGTGGCGGAACTGGCCAGGCACTTCGCCGAGCGGGGCATGCCGGACGACTATGCCGGGATGCTGGCCGCCTACGACGAGGCCATCCGCGACGGCTCGGAGGACCGGGTCACCGACGCCGTCGAACGCGTCACGGGCCGCCCGCCCCGCCGGTTCTCATGGTGAAAGACGTCAGAGGTTCTTGAGGAACGTGGCCGCGACCTTGCCGCCGCCCGCTCAGCCCTCGACGACCAAGACGACATCCCCCTTGAAGCCCGTGAACCACCCGTGGGACTCCGGTTTCTCGCCCGTGCCGTAGCTCGGCCGTGCCCGTCTCGCCGTGCGTCCCCGCCGCCTTTGCGGTGCCCTTGGTGACCACGGCCGACATCATCGATGCGCAGCCCACCCTTCACCCCGTCGGGCAGCTTCCGCTCGGCGGCCTTCTGCTTGATCGAGGGCACCAGCGCCGGCGGGCGCGACGTGCCGTCGGCGATGGCGCCGGCGACCGAGGCCATCGACAGAGGGCCGGCGGTGATCCCGGCCTCTTACAGCTCCCGGTCGAACCAGGCGGTCCCGTACCTCCTCTCCGGCTCCGGCGACGACCGTCCCGCTGCCCGCACGCGGTTCACCTCCACCGTCCGGAGCCTGAACGAGGCCGCGCCCGGCCCGCCCAGCCTTCGAGATCCGCAGAAGGGCCGACAACCAGTTCCCGCCGGCGCAGGGCACGGGACTGCAGCGTGCCGCCATCGGGGGCACCGACGACTACGCGGTACGCGAGCAGCAGCATCCGAACAAGGAGATCCGCGCTCCGGCGACGAGTGGCGCACGCTCGGCGCGCTCATCCAGCACCCCTACCGTGAGCCGACGTGCGGCGGGCGCTGGGCGACGACGACTACGCGGCCATGACATCTGACGTTTCGCACCAAAGGTCCGCCAGGAATTGATGATCGGCGCGTTCCGCGGGCGTGGGTCCCGCTCCGGCGCGGTACGACCTGCTCTGATACCGGCGAGCTCTCGGGGGAGAACGGTGAAGATGACCTGGCCGGCCGTGGCGACGGTGATCGCCGGCGCCGCACTACTCACGGGCGGCTGCGCGGACGGCCAGGGCGGGGCGGGGCAGGCTGGCCCCGGCGCTCCCGGGCAGACGCAGCCAGGGCCGGTCATCACCGCGGACGACGCGCTGCCGACCGAAGGCAGCGGGGACCTGCCCGAGGCCACGGCCCAGGTGGGGCTGGACTGCAAGAAGATGCTGAAGGAGGGCGACTTCGCGGGTACGGCGGAGAAGATGGGTCAGGTGGCCTCCGGTGGCGGCACCGACGGCGAGAAGGCGGTCGCGAAGGTGTGCAAAGCCGCGGCGGAGGCCAACCAGCGGCAGTGGCGGCAGGCGAGCGGCACCGTCCGCGAGGCGGAGCAGCAGGCCGAAGACATTCCCGAACCGATGCGCCCGGCGATGTTGCGGATGCTCAACGAATCGAAACTGACCAGCGCCCTCGCCCTGGGCGACACCGAGAGCGCCAAGGAGGCCTGGGCCGAGCTCGGGGAACTCGGCGGCATCCCCAAGGAGTTCCTGAGCGATGCGTGCTCGGTGGCGTCCGATCCCGCCACCCTGCCGGAGTGCGCGACCGTCACGTCGCCGCCCACCACGACGCCGCCCACCACGACGGAGTCCTCGCCGGACGGAGGAACGCCCTCCGGCGAAGAGTCCCCCACGAACGACGAGTACTCCTCGGAGGAGCCCGTGGAGCCCACGGAGTCCGAGCCCGGCCCGACGGACACCGGCGGCCCGGCCGAGACGTCCGGGGAAGACGGCTCCACCCCGCAGGAGGACGACGGCCCGGCCCCCGCCGAGTCGTGAGCGCGCCCCCGGACGAAGGCGGCGGCACCGGCCAGGACCTCACCCGCGCGTGGGCCGTCCTGGCGCACGTCGTGACGCCGACCACCTTCATCGCGGCGATCCTGATGTACTTCGGGGCCGTACGCGCCAACACCATGTACGGGCAACTCGGCCTGGACCACAGCATGCTGGGCCTGTCCTTCCAGGACTACGTGCTGCGCAGCGTCACCCTGACGGTGGAACCACTGATCGTGCTCCTGGTGCTGGCCCTGATCGCGCCACTGGCGCACAGATGGGTGGTCCGGTGCGCGGACAGGCACTGTACCGCCGTGAAGCGGGTGATCGCGGTCCTGGCCGTGCTCGGGCTGGCGGGCGTCGTCGTGGGCTTGGCGGCCATGAACGGACGCTTGCGCCTGCCGTCCTACGCCGTGCCCATCAGCCTGGGGCTCGGCGTCTTCGTGCTCGTCTACGGCCTCTCCCTGTATCAGAGAGTCAGTGAGCGGCGCGTCGTCTCCACCGGCGACCAGGTGCTCCAGCGCACCCTGTGCGTGGTGCTCCTCCTGGTACTGCTGCTGTGGACGGTCAGCGAGCTCGCGCAGCAGGCGGGTATGAAGGCGGCCACCGCGTACCGCTCCGATCCGGGAGCGCTGCCCAGCACGGTGGTCTACTCGGCGCGGCGGCTGCATCTGGAGAGCCCCGGGATCGAGGAGACCCCGCTGCCGGACCCCGGCGCGATGTACCGCTATCGGTACCGCGGCCTGCACTTGCTGCTCCACTCCAACCAGCGCTACTTCCTGCTGCCGGCCTGCTGGGCGAGCGACCCGTGGGCCCGCGCGATCGTCCTTCCCGCGGACGCTTCACTGCGGCTGGAGTTCCCCATGCTCAAGCTGCCGCCGGAGTGCCCGGCCTGACCGCCGCCGCCCGCTTCAGGCGTCGCGGGCGTCGGCGACCACCGAAGGACGGCCGCAAGAGCCGTTGAAACTTTCACGATCAACCCGCCCCCGCGCGCCGCACAACCATAGGAACGTGCCGTTCCGGCGACCGGCATCCCCGATAACAGCCAGGCCGATTGACCCGCCGGTGGACGGTGTGAATATTCCACTCGTAGCCTCCGGCCATCAGCCACGGGCAGGAAGGGGCACGACTTGTCGACACGGTTCCTGACCATCGTCCTCGCACTGCTGGCCGTTCTCGCGGTGCCAGTGGCCCCGGCCACCGCGCGCACCGTGAGTGCGCCGGTGCAGATCTTCCTGGAGGTCTACGGGGACAACCAGCGGAAGCTGGCGGGCATGTACGGCACGATCGACTTCATCGACGGCAACTCTTACACCTACCAGTTCTACCTGTGCCGCGAGTCGAGCTACAGCGCGGCCGGCGGCTACGTCTGGATCAACAACCGCACGACCCAGCGCGCCTCTTACAGCGTGAACTGGGGCAACACCACGATCCCGCAGTGCCGGTACCCGGCTCAGCTCATCAGTGCCACCGACTACGTGGGCAGCACCGTCACGAACGTGCGCTTCGAGGTGGAGGGCGTCAACTTCAGCGGCAGCACCGCCACCTGGCTCAGAAACGGGTTCACCTACGACAACCCCTACAACTGATCACGCCGTTCCGGCATGAGCCGGCGTCACGCGCGCGTTCGTGACGCCGGCCTTCCGCGTCGAGCGCCGGCCTTCGGCCCCGGGCCGGTGCTCGTCCGGCCCGGGCTCCGTGTCCGAGCGGTGGGGCCGCGGCGGCGCCACGGCCGCAGCCCACCCTCATATGGTCGAGGAATGGCCAGGCCCGCGGCGCCCTCCGTCGAAGCAGCCGCCCCCGGGCCGTCTCCGGTCCCGGGGGCAGCGGCGCGCGGCGGTGGGGTCAGGTCGCCGCGGGCCGGCAGGTGCGGTCGCCGACGAACACGTCGTCGACGGCCCACCAGCCGGACAGCTGGCCCCGGTAGTGGAGGCGGATCCGCACGTCGGCCTGCCCGGCCGCGTCCGGCAGCGGGACGACGTGGACGGCGGGTCCTGGAGCGCCGGGGAAGCCCTTGGCCGACCACACGGTCTTCCAGGTACGGCCCCCGTCCGTGCTGAGGTCGACGCCGGTCGTGGAGTTGACCGCCGGCTTCAGGTCGTGGGCGAACTCCAGGGTCGCCGAGGTCCGGGCGGTCAGGTTGTAGGAGGGACTGGTCAGGTAGGTGTCCTGGAGGTGGCCCTTGCCGGAGTGCAGGGAGTCGACGATGGCGAACCCGCCCGCGCCGCCGGTGTGGTTGCCCCGTCCGCCGGCGTCGGTGAAGACCCAGCCGGGCTGGTAGGCGTAGTTGGGGATGCGCGGGTCGACGTTGGTGACCGTCCATCCCTTGGGCGCCGAGGCGCCGTCGAACGGCTCGGTGCTGCCGTCGCGGATCACCTCGTAGCCGCGGGCGACGCAGGACAGGGAGACGGTCAGGCCGAGGTCGAGCCGCCGGCCGGTCTCGCCCATGGTGACCTGCTGGACGGACGGGTCGTAGCCGGGCTCCGTGGCGCGGGTGGTGAGGGTGTAGGTCGTCGACGGGAGCAGGGACAAGGTGTAGGCGCCGGTGGCGGGGTCGGACTCGGCGTTCCACGTGTGGCCCTTGCCGTCGTCGGCGGTGATCTTCGCGGCGAGCCCGCGGCCGAGGCCGGAGCCGTCGGAGACGGTGCCGGTCAGGTTGATCCGCTCGGTCCGCGGCAGGGCGACGTCCAGGGTGAGGGAGCCGTCCTTGGCCAGGGTGGCGGTTCTCGTCGTGGTCTGGTAGCCGAACGCCTCGGCCTTGAGCTGGTACTCCCCCGCGACGAGGGTGTAGCGGTAGGCGCCTTCGGCGCCGAGGGTGGAGGTGCGGGTCAGCGGGCCGGTGAGGGTGACGGTGGCGCCCTCGACCGGCCGGCCGGTGGCCGCGTCCGTGACGGTGCCGGTCAGCGTGGCGGTGCCGCGCGTTCCCGCCTCGACCAGGGCAAGGGCGTCGAGGCGGCCTTCGCCGTAGACGGCGTTGTCGGCCGCGGTGCCGCCGCAGGTGGTGTCCTCGGTGTCGATGGCCGACAGGTCCAGCAGCAGGCGGGTGGCCGCGGTGTCGCGTGCGTACTCGGGGCGGGCCGACCACAGCAGCGCCACCGCTCCCGCGACGTGCGGCGCCGCCATGGAGGTGCCGTCGAAGAACGCGTAGGCGCCGCCGGGCACCGAGGAGCGGACGCTCACGCCCGGCGCGGAGATGTTCGGCTTGATCTCGCCGTCCTGGCCGGGACCTCGGCTGGAGAAGCCGGCGATCTTGTTGTTGACGTCGTACGCGCCCACCGAGTAGTTGATGACGCGCCCGCCGGGCGTTCCGGAGGTCTGGCAGGCGGAGCCGTCGTTGCCGTTGGACCAGATGCCCATGATGCCGGAGGCCGCCCAGGCGAGCTGGATGTCCTCCATGAACGGCTGGGTGGTCAGCCTCGCGCCCCACGAGTTGTTGACGATGTGCGGGCGTTTGGACGCGTCGGGGTTGGCCCCGGTGGAGTCGGTGGGTGCGAGCATCCACTGTGAGGAGGCGACGAGGGCCTCCTCCGAGCACTGGTCGGTGGTGCAGCCCTTGGCGGCGATCCAGCGCACGCCCGGGGCGACGCCGATCTGGTTGCCCTGGCCGTCGTCGCCGGCCATCGTGCCCATGGTGTGGGTGCCGTGGGAGTTGTTGTCGCACGGCGCGTCGCCCGGGCACTCGCTCAGCGGGTCGTACCAGTTGTAGTCGTGGGTGAAGGTGCCGTCTCCGTTGTCGCCCCGATAGCTCTTGGCCAGGGCGGGGTGGTCGTACTGGACGCCGGAGTCGATGTTGGCGATGACGATGTCCTCGCCGCGGCGGCCGGTCCGCGCCCACACGTCGTCGGCGTTGATGTTGGACACGCCCCAGGTGAGGCCCGTCGCGGCGGCGGCCCCCGTGGGGGTGCTCCGGATCGGCTCGGGGATGGTGTACGTGACGGGCGCGCGGATCTCCTCGACCCCGGGTAACTTCGCGATCTTCTTGGCCAGTGCCTTGGAGGCGTTCTTCACGTAGACGGCGTTGGTGACCCAGAACGCCGTGGACTTCACTCCCTCCGCCTTGAGCAGCTTGCGCAGCGGCTCCTGGTCGCGGTCGGCTCTGGCGTGCAGCCGCTCGACCACGTCCCGGCCGCGTGCCGCACGGCCGGCGATCTTCCCGGCGGGGGCGAGGTCGGCCTTGCCCGACATGCGCACCCAGAAGTCCGTGGTGGCGCGCGCGTCGAAGCCGGCCAGCACCTCCGGCGCGATCACCGGATCGTCCGCGGCGGCCTGCGCGGGGAAGGCGCCCGACAGGGCGGTGGCCAGCAGGGTCAGGGCGCACGCCAGCGCGGGCGCCTTACGGGGAACTCTCACGTCACTCACTCCCGCAGCTCAGGTGGGCGATCAGACGGCGTGGCAGCAACTGCGGGTAGCCGATGTCGGAGGGCACTGTCCGGTTGGAGGTGCCGGTCACCCACACGTCGTCGGGGCCGCTGCCGTCCACGTCGTAGAAGATGAAGCCGAACGCCTCCGGCTGCTCGCCCTGAGGCTTGACCTCCTGCCAGGAGGCGCCGTCCCAATGCTGCACGTGGAAGACGCCCATGCTGCTGTCGTTGGTGAGGGCCCACAACTGGCCGGGGGCGGGGGCGTACAGCTTGAAGATGTCGCCGCCGTAGGGGCCCGGTTCGGGCGCGGGGACGGTGGCCCAGCTCTGGCCGTCCCAGTGGAGCAGGAGCGGCTTCGGGCTGCTCTGGCTGCCGGAGATGCCGGCGACCCAGACGTCGTCGGGGCCGGAGGCGTCGAGCGCGTACAACATGCCTTCGGCTCCGGGGTCCGGCAGCGCGACGTCGGCCCAGGCCGTCCCGTCGTGGCGCAGGACCATCGGCTGGTACGAGCCCGTCTGCTCGTTCTTCTGTAAGCCGGCGGCCCAGACGCCGCCGCCCGGCACCGCCTTCACCGATCTCAGATCGGCGGAGGCGCGGCGGGCCGCGGGGTGGTCGGCCGTCGTCCACTGCGTGCCGTCCCAGCGCTGGATGAGCGCCCCGCCCGCCGGCCCCTCGACGCGGCCCACCGCCCAGGCCTGGGAGGAGTCCACCGTGGCGACGTCCACCAGCCAGGACGGGCCGGTCTCCGGGCTCTGCGACGCGCCCGCCGTGGTGAGCGTCCAGCGGCCGCCGTCGAGGCGGGCCAGCACGCCCGCCCCGTCCGGCTGGTAGGGGCCGTGCAGGTTGACCAGCGACCAGCCGCCGGTGGCGTCGAACGAGCCGGCGCCCACCTGGAAGAGGTTCGCGGTGCGCGGGGGCACGGGGACCTGGGGGCCGTTCTCCACCAGCGAGCGGCCGTTCCAGCGCAGCGACCGGGCGCCCTCCTCGAGCTGTTCGGAGAAGCGCACGTTGTCACGCGAGATCACGTCGACGTCGACGACGCCCTCGCTCGCGGGCGCGTCGAGCATCGTCCAGGCCGGTACGCAGTCCGTCCCGGCGGTGGCGGGAGCCTGAGTGGCGGAGGTGGCGGCGGTGCTCAGCAGGGCGGTCAGGCCGGCCACGACGGTGGCCCGGCGCAACCGCCTGCGGAAAGATCGTGGTGTTCGCATCAGGGTCCTCCTAGAAGGCGCCGGTGCCGTTGGGGGTGCCCATGCCGCTGGGCCCGTCGTAGCCGCGCACCGCGGTGCAGATCTTGCCGCCGCCGCAGGCGCCGTTGCTTCCGGCGGTGATGTCGTTCAGGTACGGGGAGGCGGCGTAGAGCCGCTTGCCCGCCGGGGTGGACGAATCGGTGCCGGCCAGGCCGTACACGCCGGCGATGAACGCCGCCGCGACGGGGGTGCCGGCGGCGGTGCCCCAGCCGCCCAGGCTGGTGCTGTAGACCTGGACCGGGGTGTCGGAGGAGGCCACCGCCGCGACGTCGGCGACGGTGCGCCGGCTTCCGCACGATCCGGCCGGCTGCCAGGCCGGGCGCGGCGCGTACATCGAGCAGCCGGAGGCGGTGTCGCGCCAGGCGGACTCGTTCCAGCCGCGCGTGGTGGCGGGGTCCCGGTAGAGCTGGGTGCCGCCGACGGCGATCACCGACGGGTAGGCGGTGGGGAGGATCTGGCGGCCGCCGCTGTTGAAGCCCACGCCGGAGGGGGCGACGACGGTGGTCGGCGCGTGGTCGAAGTGGGCGGCCAGGGCGTTCTGGCCGTCGTACTCGGCCACGCCCCACATCGGCACGACCGCGGTGGCGCCCTGCGCGGCGGCCTGGTCCACGGCCGCCGCCATGCTGGCCAGGGACGGGTCGTCGGCCTGCACCAGCAGGAGCTTGCAGTTCGGGCAGGCCGCCGCGGCGAGCTGCAGCCCGACGCTGCTGTGCACCGCCCAGGCGGGGCTCGGGGCGGGCGGTGTGTCGCCGCCCCGCTGGTTGATCTTCTTGAAGCACGGGAAGTCGGCGTCGCACGGGGGCATGCCGTTCGCCTTGCGGTACTCGGCCAGCTCGTCC
Source organism: Nonomuraea sp. PA05 (assembly GCF_008086045.1). Lineage (GTDB taxonomy): Bacteria > Actinomycetota > Actinomycetes > Streptosporangiales > Streptosporangiaceae > Nonomuraea > Nonomuraea monospora. The sequence continues at coordinate 264,669 of NZ_VSEY01000013.1, forward strand.
CCGGCCTCGGGGTTGTCGTACGGGGTGACGACGGCCACGCTCTGGCCGCCGCCCAGCCAGTCCGAGGGCAGCCGGTAGGCCTCCTGGAGGTCCCTGGCGGTCAGCGGGCCGCGTCCGGCGGTGACGCGCGGCAGCGGCTGGTCGCCGCCGCCCGTGCCGGCGCGCAGGAGGCACGTCGCCGGACCGGTGTCCTTGGCGTCCTTGGGGCAGGCCGAGCTCGTGGCGGGCGGCGCGGTGAAGGCGGCCGCGGCGGAAGTGGTGGTGAGCAGGGTCAGCGGGGCGATCGTGGTGAGCAGCATCGCCACCACGCCTCCGAGCGTCGTCCATCGATGGGTGCGCATGTCAGGTCTCCCGGTCAGCCGGCGAGCCGGTAGGCACGGATGTTGGTCTGGGTGACGGTGCTGCCGTCACCGGCGCGCGCGTTGACCCGCAGCGACACCCAGCGGACCGGCTCGGAGTACTCCGGATGCGTGATCGGCGCGGTGAACGTGCCGTCGCGCCTGGCGGTGGCGGTCCTCGGAGCCGACCAGGTCTTGCCGTCGTCGTACGACACCTCGACCGTGGCCCGCACGCCCGCGGGCCGGGCCTGGTGCTGCTGGCGCGAGACGCGGAACACGACGTCGAACGGCTGCCCGGCCTTGGCCCGGGAGTCGAGGTCGAGCGACAGGTTCCAGTGCACGAACAGCAGCGGCAGGAAGGAGCACGGGCGCGTGGAGTCGGCGCACTGCACGGTACGGGGCAGCGCGGCGGCGGCGTCACGCGGGCCGCTGCGGAAGGTCCACTCGGTACGGCTCGGCGACTGGGGGTTCCCCTGGCTGGCGAAGTCCCACACCAGGCGGTAGTCGGCCGGGCGCGGCGCCAGCGGCAGCGACAACGGCATGGGCAGATAGGGCGTGTAGCCGCCGGTACCCAGGTCGAAGGCGAGCTTGCCGTCCCGGTAGAACGTCGTCCGCGACGCGGCGTACGCCTCCGACGTCGAGTGCAGCGGCGCCGAGTCGGCGAGCCCGTTCAGGTAGACCGCGCCCAGCGAGCCCTGCCTGCACGCCAGGCACACCTGCAGCCACGGTTCGTCGACCGTGCTGCCCGGGCCGCCGACCCCGAGAAGGGTCTCCTGCACGTAGGTGGCGGCCGCCGACGGCGTCCGGGGGCCGAGGTTCCACACCTCTGTGATCTCCTGGCCGGGGCGCAGCTTGCGGCGCTCCCCGAGGATGACCTCGTTGGTGTCGGCGGCCATGACGTGCTGCCAGTACGTCTCGCCGGGCCTGGTGCTGTAGACGTAGTCGACGCGCTCGCCGGCGGCCGGCAGGTAGCCGTGGTTCACGTCGGACCACCCCCACGGCAGGAACACGTAGGACGCCCGGGTCACCGGTCCTGGCGAGGCGGCGTCGGAGGCCGTGTTGTAGAGCGTGGAGCGCACCGCGGCCAGCTCCGACTTCCTGACGACCGGCGTCAGTCTGCCCGGCACGGCGTCGCCGTAGGCGAACACCAGCTTGTACGTCGCGCCCATCTCGGGGCCGGAGTCGGCGTTCTCGGCCAGCAGCGTGAAGCCCGTGAACTTGAAATCGCCCTTCCTGACCGGCCTGGTCGGGGTGACGTAGAGGTCGGGACTGCCGGTGACCGGGTCGGAGTAGGTCTTCCAGGTGAAACCCGCGATCAGCCCTGAGGGGCTGATGCCCGTCTCGTCTCCCGCGGCGCTGGTGCGTACGAACGACAGGGATTCGGAGCGGATCAGCGGCGCCTGCGGCGGCGAGGCCAGCGTCGGCCGGTAGCGGACCGCCTTCCTGGCGTCCAGCACCACGCTGGTGTCGGCGCCGACCCGCACCTCGGGCTCGATCACCAGTGCCGTCTCCGACGTGAGGTCGGTGGCCGGGGCGGTGAGCACGCTGGCCATGATGCTGTAGGTGCCTTCCGGCACCATGAACGACTTCTTGCCCTCGCCCGGGTAGGTGAAGGCGAAGGTGGCCAGGGCCCCGTCAGTGACGTTCTGGACGGCTCCGATCATCGTGCCGGGCGTGCCGTCCCTGGCGATGGAGTCGACGGTCAGCATGTGGTAGCTCAGCTCCCCGCCGCCCTCGCCGGCCGCTCTGGCGGCCGGCGCGTCGGCGGCCAGCGGCGAGGGCGGCGGCTCGGGAGCGCCCTTGGGGGCGGCCAGCTCGATCCGCTCGATTCCGGGCAGTGTGCCGGCGGCGTCGCCCTTCGCGCCGCGCCAGGTCTCGGCCAGCAGCCTGCCGAGCGCCGGGGCCTCCTTCTTGGTCACCGTCGCGCTGGCCGCGCTGCCGGCGGCGGCGGTGACGCTGGTGGCGGGCAGGGCCTCGGCCTGGGCGCGGCCGGCCCGCACGGTGACCGGGAGGGTGGCGCTGCGCTCGTCGTCCAGCTTGGCCCGCACCAGGTAGCCGACGTTGAACAGGCGCAGGTCGATGGTCTTGCCGAGGTAGGGCACCACTTCGGACGGCACGACGTAGGTGTCGCCGCCGAGGGTGAACTGCGAGAACGTGCCTCCGGCCGGGCCGCCGCCGGGGAGCCTGCTGACCTGCTGGCCGCCGCGCTCGTCGACGTCGACCTGGAAGCGGTCACCGGTCAGCAGGGTCACCGTCGAGGTGCTCGCCTCTGGCGCTCTGGGGGCAGGGCCGGTGACGTGGGGAGTGGGGTCCAGGGGTGGGGCGGCCGCGGCGGGTGCGGCTCCCGCCGCCAGCGCCAGTGCCAGCGCCAGGCCGGCCGTGGCCAGGCGGGGAAGGCGTGCGAAGTGTAACCGGTGGTGGATTGTCATTCTCTGTCCCGCTTTCTGACCGCGCCTGTACGGCAGGCGCACGACGTGCTGGTTCACAGCGGCTCGTGTGCGCCGTCGGGCGCCGCCTCGCCCAGGAGACCATCCTCAGAAACGGCGTCCGGCTCGACGTCGGGCACCGCGTCCGGCTCGGCGTCGGGCACTGCGTCCGGCTCGGCGTCCGGTTGATCGTTACGCATGAAGATCAGGATCAGGCGGGCCTGCCGACGTCGCGAGTCGGGAAATCACCCAATTAATGGGAAAAAGCAATCTATGTCGGTGTCTCGTCCAGCAGTCCGTCGGCGGCGGCCGTGGTGACCAGGGCGGTGCGCGTGGTGACCGACAGCTTGCGCATGGCCGCGCTGAGGTGGCGCTCCACCGTGCGCGGCGACAGCGTCAGGCTCTCCGCGATGCGCTTGTTGGTCCATCCGAGCGCCACCAGACGGACGATCTCCACCTCACGCGGGGACAGGCGGTCGCCGTACCCCTTGCGCCCGCCGCGCCACGGCCTGGCCACCTCGACGCCTTGCTCGCGCAGCAGGTGGGCGACCCGGTCGGCGTCCCAGCGCGCGCCCAGTGCGGCCAGCTTCCGCTGGCTCTCCTCCAGCACCGTCAGCGCCTGCTCGCGTTCGCCCGCGTCGAGCAGGTGGCGGCCTTGGCGCTCGGCGGCGAGCAACCCGTCGTAGGGGCGGGGCAGCGCCGCCCACATCGCCGCGGCCCGGCCGAACAGGCCCGCCGCCGCCTCCGGGCCGGCGGCGACCATGGCCTGGCAGGTCACGACCGCCGCGGCGGCGGCCGGAGCGTCACGTCCCGCCATCCCGGCGGCGAAGGCCGCCACCAGGCCGGCCCGTTCCTCCGTCCGCCCGACGGCCAGCAGCGTGTCCAGGTGAACCGGCAGCAGCTCCGTGGCCCACAGCCACACGTCCTTGCGGGCGATCATCTCCAGCATCGGTTCGGTGATCTCCACCGCGGCCTCCGGCTCGCCGCGCGCGAGCAGGAGCCGGGCCAGCGCCACGTCGGGGAAGATGAACGGGTCCGCGTGCCCGCGCGCCAGGCTGGCGGCGAGGACCTCGCGCAGCCGCTGCTCGGCCCGCTGCGGTACGCCGCGCGCCAGGTCCAGGCAGCCGAGGATCATGCGGGCCTCCAGGCGGGTCGCCTCGTCGGCCGTCTCCGAGCCGGCCAGCTCGGCCGTCACGTCGTCCAGGCCGTCCCAGTGCCCGTCGTGCCAGGCCAGGTGTGCCCGCGCCAGCCTCAGCACGTCCTCGATCCGGCGGTAGCCCGCCCGTTCCACGAGCGCCGCGGAGGAGTCCAGGTAGGCGCGGGCGTCGTCGTGCCGGCCCCATAACGTACAGAACTGACCGACCATCAGCCGCCCCCGGGCGATCTCCTGGCGCTCCAGGCGGCTGTCCCCGTCGGCGGGAAGGGCGCGCGCCACGCGCCAGCCGTCCTCCTCGCCGAGGCAGAGCAGCGCCGTGGCCTGGTGAGACAGGAACGCGGCCCGCTCGACCGGCAGGCTGACCAGCGGGAACAGTCGCTCCGCCCGGCCGGCCCACTCCAGGTGGCGGGCCCGCGGCCAGGCACGGATCATCGGGTTGGCCAGCAGGAGCATGGCCTGGACGGCGAGCTCGGGCCGGTCCTCCAGATCCGGCATGGCGGCCTCCAGGCCGGCCATCGCGGCCTCGAACTCGCCGAGGTGGAAGCGGAGCCGCCCCAGCCTCAGCCCGAGCTCTCCCCTGGCCTCGGCCGGCAGCCCGGGATGCGCGAGCGTCTCCTCCAGCGCGGCGCGCACCCGCTCCCCCAGCCCCAGCAGCGGCTCGGCGGTGACGGAGACCGCCGCGCCGAGCCGCCTGGCCAGGCGGACCAGGCGCTCGACCGGGTGGTCGGCGGCGGTCAGCAGGTCCAGCATCATGGCGACCGTCGTGTGGCCGTCGCCCGCCTCCATGGCGAGCTCGGCCGCCGCCTCGGCGTAGCGGCACCACTCCTCGACGTCGCCGCACTCGCGGAAGTGGCGGCACAGCCGTACGACGGGAGGGTGCTCGCCTTCGCTCAGGGCCACGGCCGCGCGGTGGTGCAGCCGGCGGCGCGACGGGATGGGGGTGGCCTCGGCGACCGCGCGCGAGGCCAGCACATGGCTGAAGCCGAACGTCCCTCGGCCGGCCTCGCGCAGCAGGCCGGAGGCGAGCGCGACGGCCAGGCCGTCCTGGACGGCGGCCTCGTCGAGGCCCGCGACCGCCGCGATGAGCGCCTCGCCGGCGGGTGCCTCCAGCACGGCGGCGGCCTCCAGCACGGCGCGGGTGGGCGGGTCGAGCCGGGTCACGCGTTCCAGGACGGAGTCACGCACCGTGGGCGGCACGCGCAGCTCCTCGGTGATGCGACGGCGCCAGCCGCTCTCGGACCGGAAGATGTCGCGCCGGGCGCGCAGCAGGCGTACGGTCTCCTCCAGCGCGAGCGGGATGCCGCCGGTGTGCTCGTGCAGGAAGGCCGCGAAGTGGTCGGACACGTCGGCGGTCGCGAACATCGACTTCACCAGGGCGCCGGTCTGCGGCACGTCCAGCGGCTCCAGCGCGATGCGTTCCCAGGACATGTTCCTGGGCGGGCGCGAGGTCAGGCGCAGCAGCGGCGAGCCCTGGCCGACGTCGAGCGGCCGGTAGGTGACCACGATCGAGCGCGCGGCTCCGCGCGAGGTGGTGAGGGTCAGCAGCCAGTCGAGCGTGGCCGCGTCCGCCCAGTGCGCGTCCTCGACCACCAGCACGTCCACTGCGAGCGCGTCGATCAGCTCACCGAGCGCGCGGAAGAGCCGATGGCGCGTCTCCTGCGGGTCGGGCAGCGCCTCCAGCGCCGCAGGCAGCCACGACGCCCACTCGGGGAACAGCGTGCGCAGCGCACCGGCGAGCGGGCTCAGCGCCAGCTCGCCCAGGCGGTCGTGGAAGGCCCGCAGCCCGTCCACCACCGCGCCGAGTGTGAACGGCTCCCTCAGCGGCGGGCAGGCGGCCATCAGCACGGTGCGGCCGCGTAAGGCGGGATCGGCCAGGCACTCGTCCAGCAAGCGGGACTTGCCGATGCCCGCCTCGCCCTCGACGAGCACGAGGGCGTGTTGTGACACCGCGGCGACCATCGCGGCCATGGCGTCGTCGCGGCCGATGAGCGCCGGCGGGAGCGCGTCCGAGGGCGCCCTCCGCCGCAGGCGAGTTTCGTTCATCCCTTTATGGGTGTATATATCACGTCCGAACCCATCAGGGAGCGGCGGGCCGGCAGCCGGCTTCGCCCTGGTCAGGCGGTGCCGAAGGCAGGGTGGCCGGGTCGAGGGTGTTGTCGCGGAAGTCGTGGTACGTGACCGCGACGGCGCCCGTCTCGGACGCGGCGACGACCGGCACGGCGGCGGAGCCGGTGGGTGTCTCGTCCGGGTCCGGGTCGTCGCCAAGGGCGGCACCCTCGAGTACGTGCACTGGGCCACCGGCACCGCCCGCCTGCTCCCCCGCCTGCTCCCCCGCCTGCTTCCCCGCCTGCTCCAAGGACGCGCCGGCACAGCGCGCCGACCCACCTGGCCGCCGCCGTCCGCACCGCCCCCGAGTCCCGACACCAGCACCTGTCCAGCCTCGCCCACTACGTCCGGCTGTGCGCAGGCTTCAAACTGGAGGACATGCCCTTCCCTGATGAGCCGGCTCTCGTCGCCGTCGTGGACTACCGGCCGCAGTGGCCAGCGGACTTCGACCGGCTGGCCACGACACTGCAGGACGCCCTCGGAGACCAGGCCCGCGCGATCGACCACGTCGGGTCCACCTCGGTGCCGGGCCTGGCCGCCAAGGATTGCGTCGATGTCCAGGTCCGTGTCGACGCGATCGAGGAGGATCGGCTGGTCGCTCTGCTGGCCGCCGCCGGCTTCCGCTGCCGGCCGGAGCCGTGGAACCGGGTCGAGGTCTCGTTCGGGCAGGAGTGCCGCAAGCTGGTGTTCGCGCCGCCGGTCGGCGCGCGGCGGTGCAACGTCCACGTGCGTGAGATGGGCGGGCAGAACGCTCGCTTCGCGCTGCTGTTCCGCGATTACCTGCGTGCCGACGAGGTCGCTCGCCTGGCGTGGGGGGCGTTCAAGAAGCGCCTGGCCCTCAGCGTGCCGGACCTGCTCGACAACGGCCAGGTCAAGGCCCCGGCCACGGCCGTCCTGATGAGGGCCGCCGAACGCTGGGCGGCGGAAACCGGCTGGCGGCCGGCGCCGGGCCACGTCGCCTGAAGCCGATGCGCGCGACGGCGCGGATGGCGCCGGCGCAGCGGGTTGCGTCCGGCGGAAGATCAGGTGGATCGCCGCGCCCCCGGGGCAGCATCGACGTCTTCGGGGATCGCGCCCGCGCCTCGTCTCGGTAACCTTCGGCGAATGATCACGTATGAGGATTTGACCGCGTCCGAGCGAAAGGTGTGGGACGGCTTCCCCACCGGCCGCCGCGTGGACCTGTCAGGCCTGAAGGGTGGACGCCGGACGGTGCGGGCCACGGTGCTGAGGGCGCTGCTGCTGCGGGCCCCGGGCGAACCCGGCGACGAGGCGGCCGCGCTGAACGTCGTGGGCGCGCGCGTCACCGGCTCGCTGATCCTCAACGGCTGTGAGATCCGGCATTTGCTGATGTTGGAGGACTGCGAGCTGGAGGGACGGGTGAGTCTGGCGGGGGCCACCACCCAGGCCATCGGGTTCGTCGGCTGCCGCCTGCCCGGCATCTGGGCGCCGTCGGCCCGCATCGGCGGCCGGCTTGACCTGCGCCGCTCGACCATCGGGAACGTGGACTACGACCCGCTGCAACTCCTGCACACGCACATCGCCGGCGCGCTGCGTCTGGACGACGCCGTGGTGATCGCCCCGGGCAGGCTCGCGCTGTCGGCGGGCGGCATGCAGATCGACGGCGCCGTCGTGGGCGACCGCATGCGCACCGAGGGCGGAGTGCTGCTGCCCGGGGCGCGGCTGGCCGGTGGCCTGTTCATGGCCGAGGCCCATCTGAGCTGCCCGGACGGCATCGCCTTCGGCGCCGACAACGCGACCGCCTCCAGCATGCGCTGCGCGTTCACCGCAGAAGGCGCCGTGCGGCTGCGCGGTGTCCAGGTCGCGGACCTGCTGTCGTTCGAAGGCGCCGGCCTGACGACCCTGTCGATCGTCGGCGCCCGCGCGGCCGAGCTCGACCTGCGCTTCGCCGTCGCGCCGGCCTCGGTGGACCTGCGCAACGTCCAGGTCTCCTGGGCCTACGACGACGCCGCCACCTGGCCTGGTGAGCTGCGGCTGCACGGGTTCACCTACGACTCGCTCGACGGGAGCGGCGCCGCCGCCCGCCTGACGTGGATACGGCGCAACCCCGCCTACGCGGCGCAGCCGTACGAGCAGCTCGCGGGGCACTTTCGCCGGGTCGGCCACGACGACGAGGCGCGCCGGGTGCTGCTGGCCAAGCAGCGGCACCGGCGCGCGACCGCCCGCCCGCTGTCGCGGGTGTGGGGCTATCTGTTCGACGCCACCGTGGGATACGGCTACCGGCCCTGGCTGGCGGCGGTGTGGCTGGCGGTGCTGGTGCCTGCGGCCACGCTGGTGTTCTGCTCCCACACCCCGATCCCGGTCAAGAAGGGCGAAGGGGCGCCGTTCAACGCCCTCGTCTACACCCTCGACCTGCTGATCCCCATCGGCGGGCTCGGGCAGCGCACCGCCTGGTACTGGCCCGACCAGGCGGTTCAGTGGCTGGCCTACCTGCTGATCGCCATCGGGTGGGCTCTGACCACGGCCATCGTGGCCGGCGCGACCCGGGCGCTGGTCAAAACCTGATCGCGCGTCGGATGCGGCTCCACGGGGACGGTGCCTGCACGAGGTGACGGCCGCGCCGCCGCATCGAAACGGTCTTCGGCCCGAGGAAGGAGGTCCGCCCTCAGACCGCGGGCCTGCGGGAGGCGCGGCCGCCCTTCGAGACGACGGTGGTGACGTTCACGCGCTTGCTGAGGCGGTACGTCGTGAGCGGGCTGCCGCTGACCGCCTCCTTGTACGCGACGGTGGCCCGGCCGGTGAGGTACCAGCGGCCGGGGTGTCGTCGGCCTCGGTGAGCTGGATGACCGCGTCGCGGCGGCCGAGGCCGACCGGAGGGTGGCGGCGACCAGGATGAGGCCGCGCTCGTCGACGGCGATCCCGGCGTCGGCGGCGAGCGGCGAGACCTTCACCGCCGCCCATCATCGTGGCGGGCTCGCCGAGGCTGATCAGCGTGACGTTCAGGCCGGGATGGCTCTCGGCGACTCGGGACCGACGTTCGGCAGCACTGAACACGCACCCCGATGTGCTCAGTGCGCTCGGCCCGCCTTCGCTGCCGGGCTACCCCCCGATCCAGCCGCACGACCTGCGTCACGGCGCGGCCACCCTGTCGCTCGCCGCGGGCAACGACATGAAGGTCACCTCAGCGATGCTGCGCCACGCCGGCCTCGCCATGACGTCCGACCTCTACACCGCCGTACTCCCCGACGTGGCGCACGCCGCAGCGGAGGCCAGCGCTGCCTTGGCGCCCCGGACGGCCGCCTCGCGGAAGCTGTCCGCGACCCCGCGGTCCCCTTCGCACCACCCCGCCCATCGTAGGAGACAGGAGGTCAGCGACATGGCCAGCGGCCTTCACCCGCAGGATCAGGGCATGCGGAATCTCCCGACCACTACACCGGACCGTGACGACCGATGCCGCCATCGACCAAGACCGCAGCTCAGCTGCATTCGACCGGGTCACGCCATGCCGCGACTTCCGCATGAAACCGGGCCCGTTCGCTCCTTCCGGTCTCCCTGCGGTCTCCCCCGGCTTCCTTGTACGAACTGATCACATCCGGTCGGCCTGGTACATGTGGAGCCTCTGCGTGAGCACCTGCCAGACGCCATGAACACCGCCATCGCACTCAACCAGGAAAAGCCCCGCGGCTACTTCTTCGGAGAACTGGCGAAGATCCTCGGCATGCGACGGGAGACGCCGCTTCATCACCGGCCGCGACGATCCCGCCCGGCCGGAGCGGACGCCCTAGAGAGGCCGCCGACGCGGTGGTCGTCCTGGGCGACGACCTGGTCGTGGACGGGGGCGAGATGCGCCTCTGACAGCAGCGGCAGGCCCGCCGCGTACCGCCGGAAGAAGGCGGCGGTCGGGGTGCCGGCGGTCGCGACGGCCTCCGGGCTGCCCTCCGCGACCACCGCGCCCCCGTCAGGGCCGGCACCCGGCCCCAGGTCGATCACCCAGTCCGCGGACGCGGCGACCGGGATGTCGTGTTCGGCCACGACGACGGTGTTTCCCGAGTCGAGCAGCACGTCGAGCGCGTCCACCACCCGCTGGACGTCGGACGGGTGCAGGCCGGAGACAGGTTCGTCGAGAACGACCAGCCCGGCTTTGCGGCTCGCGGCGCCGCGCTGGATCGCGGAGGCCAGCTTCAGCCGCTGCGCCTCGCCGCCGGACAGTTCCGTGGCGCTCTGACCGAGCTGCAGGTAGCCGAGCCCGACCTGCTTCAGGGCCCTCAGGGTCTCCGCGAGTTGCCGGGGTTCGGAGAACCGCTCCCCGGCCTCGGCCACGGTCAGCCCCAGAACCTGGTCGATGCTCAGGCCCTCATAGGTGATGTCCAGGGCCTCCGGCTGGTAGCGCCGGCCGTCGCACGCGTCGCAGACCACCCACACATCCGGCAGAAAGTGCATGTCGACCAGCTTGCGGCCATAACCGGTGCAGGTCTCACAACGTCCGCCACCCGCGGTGTTGAAGCTGAACCAGGAGGCGTTGACCCCGCGCCCGCGCGCCGCGTCCGTTCCGGCGAACAACTTGCGGATGAGGTCGAACGCCTTGCTGTAGGTGGCCGGGTTGGACCGGGGCGTCCGCCCGAGCGGCTCCTGGTCGACGACGGCGACCCAGTCGAGCCCCTGCAGGCCGCTCACCTGCCGCACCGCGTCGGTCACCGTCCCGTTCAGCGCGGCCGTCACACTCGTCGCGAGCGCGCCGAGCAGGCTGGACTTGCCGCTGCCGCTCACCCCGGTCAGGCAGGTGAGCCGGCCTGCGGGGATGCGGACCAGGTCCGCGCTCACGTTGTGCGCGCGCAGGCCGTACAGCTCCACCCAGCCGGTGTCGTCACCGACCGGACGGCGGGCACGGCGCAGCCGCGGCCCCTTCCCCGCCAGGTAGCGTCCGGTCAGCGAGGCCGGGTGGGCGGCCGCGTCGGCGGGCGGCCCCGACACCAGGACCTCCCCGCCGAGGCGGCCCGCGCCGGGACCCAGGTCGATCACCCAGTCGGCTCGGGCAATCAGTTCGGGGTCGTGTTCGACCAGGAGCACCGTGTTGCCGGCCTGGCGCAGCTCCAGGGCGATGTCGAGAAGGTGCGCCTTGTCGGCCGGATGCAGTCCGGTGCCGGGCTCGTCCAGAACGAAGATGATGCCGCTCAGCTCGGTGCTGAGCTGCGCGGCGAGCCGCGTGCGCTGCGACTCGCCCCCGGACAGGGTCGCCGCGCTCCGGGACAGCTGGAGATGGGCCAGGCCGAGCCGGTTGAGGATGCCGAGCCTGCGGCCCAGGTCCTGCAGCAGCGGCTCCCCCACCTCGCGCTGCCGGGCGTCCAGGTCGCCGGCCACGCGCTCCGCCCAGGTGCGTACCTCCCGCACTTCCACCTCGATCAGGTCGGGGTAGGTCAGCCCGCCGAGCCGTACGGACCTGGCCGCCTGGTCGTAGCCGTTGCCGCCGCAGGTGCCGCACGGCTGCTTGCGCATGTACGGCAGGTAGCGCTGCTTGGCGCCAGCGGTCTGGGCGTTCACGAACACCCGCTCCACCTCGGCGAGCGCGCCCCGCAGCGGCTGGCTGGAGGTGTAGGTCACCTGGGCCGTCTCGTTCTTGTTCGTCATGTTGACGGTCGCCTCGACCTTCTCCTCGCCCGTGCCGTACAAGACGCAGTGGCGGAACTCCTCCGGCAGCGACTTCCATGGCCGGCCGAGGTCCACACCGCGTTTCTCGGCGAGCGCCGGCACGAAGGCGTGCTCCCCCGACCGCCACTTGGCGTACCAGGGCGAGGCCCCTTCGAAGAGCGGCAGTTCCGGACGCGTGATGACCAGGTCCTCCTGCGCCTGCCAGCGCCCGCCCACGCCGTGGCAGTCCGCACAGCTCCCTTCCGGTGTGTTGCGGTCGAAATGAGCGGTCGTCAGGTGCCCGGCAGCCCGCTCCGCACCGATCGCGGGAAGGCGCGAGTACAGCAGTCCCAGATGTCCGTCGATGCCGGTGATCGTGGCGACCGTGGAGCGGGGGTTGCGGTTCAGGCGCCGCTGGTCGACCGCGAGCGTCGCGCCGAGTCCCAGGATGCGGTCGACCTTCGGCCGGTTGCGCTGGGTGATGTACTGCCGCACGAAGGGCGAGAGCCCCTCCAGGTACCGTAGCTGCGCCTCGTTGTGCAGGGTGTCGATGGCCAGCGAGGTCTTGCCGCTGCCGCTCACGCCGGTGAAGGCGACGAGCCGCCCCTTGGGGATGCTCACCGACACATCCCGCAGGTTGTTGGTACGAGCGCCCATCACCTCGATGGCCTCGGCGTCAGTCATCCTTGAGCTCCTTGTCGTCGTTCGTGGTTCCGCCCACGATCGCCCTGAAACCCGACACCTCATGTCATGTTTCCGCTCAGACGAAATAGCGGGCTTGCAGGCGGAACAGCTCGGCGTAGAGCCCGCCGGTCTCACTCAGCGTGTCGTGCGTGCCGGTCTCGACGACCCGGCCGCCATCCAGGATGACGATGAGATCAGCCGCCCGCGCGGTGGTGAAGCGGTGCGTGACGAGCATCGTCACGCCGCCCTCCAGGCGGTTCAGGCCGGCGTACCAGTGGAACAGCCACTCCTCGGTCCGCACGTCGAGGCTGACGGTGGGCTCGTCGAGGACCCGCAGTAGCGGCGCCCGCCGCATCGCAATGCTCGGTGGCCGATGCGGAGAAGGCCGCGCAGTGGCTGGCCGTCGAGGTGTGTGAGAAGGAACGGCAGGTCGATCGGGTGCGCGAGCAGTTGCTGGCGCACTTGAGGGAGGAGCGGATCGAGCCGCCGATGAGGGATCGGCTACGGCGGATCATCGGGTCAGGGCTGCGGCAGGCGGCGCGAAACCACGAAAGGAGCCCTGATCACGCAGAACTCGCTCACTCAGCCGGCGGCGGTGTACGAGCCACCGATCATGCGAGAGGCCGGCGGTTTCGCCGAGCACACACTCGGCGACAGCGACACGCCCCTTCCCGAAGGCACGGACGTGTTCACCTACTACCACTGAGCCGGCTCGATGCCCACCTCCGCGCCCGGACGCTGGCTGGCGATCTTTCCGGACAGCCCGCCGGCCGGCGGCCCGGCCCAGCGGTTGCGGGCCCGCGCCTGCCACGTACTCGGACACGCCTCCGGGCGGCCGTGGCTGCTGGGCTGCTGGGATCCCGGCCAGACCCGCGTCCTCACCCTCGGCCCCGCCAGGATCATGCTCACGGGCCCGGGGGCGGCCGGCGTGACCGCCGGCCCACCGGCCGCGGCGTCCTCATCCTTGACCGAGACGCCTGCGGCGCGCAGCCGGTCAACCGCGGCCGACAGGTACTTGGAGTTCCACAGCGCGACCGCGTTGACGACCAGCCCCAAAGCCGCTAGTTGATCTTCTTGCCCTTCGCGGTAGGCCTTGCGGATCTGGCCATTGCCACCGTGGCAGATCCTGCGGGCGAGCCTGTGCCGGGACTCCTGGACGGTGAGCTGCTTGTTCAGCTTGCGGCGGTAGGTGTCGTCGATCGGGTCCAGGATCGACAGCAGGTGCAGGGTCTTGTCGATCCGGCCGTACTCGGCGAACGCCTGCCCGAGCGGGGTGGGCCGCCCACCCCGGGCGAACATGCGCAGCAGGTCGTAGGCGTGCACCTGGTTGGTGACCAGCGATCCGGCGACCCGGGTCATGTCCAACCACTGGGTGCAGATCTTCTGCCGGTTGATCTTGTTGCGGGCGATCGCCTCCAACGGCCCGTAGTCGCTCGAGGTGTTGCTGCCGGGCACCTCAGAGCGCCAGAATCGCTGGTCGCCCAGGTCAGCGAAGCGGGGCGCGAACCGGTAGCCCAGCATGGAGAAGATCCCGAACACCGTGTCCGAATCGGACGCCTGGTCGGTCGTGACGACCTCGGGCTGCGGACCGGCATCGATGTTGATCAGGGTGCCGAGGATGTACAGCGAGTCGCGCGGCGTGGCCGGCATGGGCTCCAGCGCCGGCGGTGAACGCCACGCGGAACGAGTTCACCGAGAGCGGGCCGATCAACGTGCCCGAGTACGGCAGCGTCACCACCGAGGAGGGCCTGCGTGCCCTGTTGATCATCGACGCCTACCTGCGGGTAGGGGACGACGTGCCCTACCCGCAGGTGCTGCTGACCACCGGCCTGCACGACGCGCGGGTGCCACCGTGGCAGCCGGCGAAGCTGGCCGCCCGCCTGCAGGCGGCCACGGCCTCCGGTCGGCCGGTGCTGATGCGCGTCGAGGAGCACGGCGGTCACGGCACCGGCTCGACCAGAGACCAGGAGCAAGCACTGCTCGCCGATGTGCTGGCTTTTGTCCTGCACGCGTCCGACGGGTCATGATGACGACAGAAATGTCGGGTACGGCACGCACGCGCGCCCTCAGCCACGTCGCGGCCCGGTCGATCCCGGCCTGCAGGTGACGCTCAACTTCCATCCCGACCGCCTGGTGGCGAGCTGGCGATCCTCGAGCGGCTTCCCCTTCGAGGTTTCGGCAGCACCCTGTCGCGACAACCCGTCCACCGGCAACGACGGCGTCCCGTGAGACGGAACGGAACCGTAAAGTGGCGGTATGTCCACCCAGGTCACCAATGAGGGATCGTTCCTCCGGCGCGTCGCCACCGTGCTGTCCGCCTTCCGCGCCGACGACGGCGACCTCGGCGCGTCCGAGCTGGCCCGCCGCACCGGTCTGCCCAAGTCGACCGTGCACCGCATCACGTTCGATCTCGCCGAGGCCGGACTGCTCGAACGCCACGGCGGGCAGGTGCGGCTCGGCCTGCGACTGTTCGAGATCGGGCAGCGGGTGCCCCGCCAGCGCGTGCTCCGTGACGCTGCCCTGCCGTACATGACGGACCTGCGGGAGGCCACCCGGCAGACTGTGCACCTTGCCGTGCTCGAAGGCCACGAAGTCGTCTACGTCGAGATTCTCCCCACACCGGGCGGCCCCGCCCTGCCCTCCCGGGTGGGCGGGCGGCTCCCCGCCCCAGTGACGGGGGTGGGCAAGGCCATCCTCGCCTTCTCGCCCGCGGAGACCGTACGGGCGGTACTGCAGCAGGGGCTGCCCCGGATCAGCGAACGCAGTGTCATCGCGCCGGGCGTTCTCACCCGCCAGCTCGACCGTGTCCGTGCGGAAGGGGTCGCGTTCGACCGCGAGGAGTCGGGAGCCGGAATCGTCTGTGCCGCCAGCCCCGTCCTCGCTCCGGACGGCACCGCCATGGGCGCGCTATCGGTCTCTGGCTGGAGCTCCACCATGCAGATGGCCCGGGTCGCCCCCGCCGTACGCACCGCCGCGCTGGCCCTTTCCCGCGCTCTCGGTGCCCAGGGCGAGACGCCGCAGACCTGATCTCGAAGATGCCCGAGTAGCCGTGGCCGCAGTAGGGATGTGCCCGCAGGTGAGGGCCTGGCGACCGGCTTCGTCAGCAGTCGCGGCCGCGGCGGGATTTCGGCAAGGACGTCGGGAGTTCTCGTGCTGTGCCACGCGCCCTCACGCATGTCGATCGGACTTTTGACCGGCTGCTCGCAGCTCCGCTGCGAGCAGCCTCGCGGC
>NZ_VSEY01000130.1 GCF_008086045.1 Nonomuraea sp. PA05
CGGGCGTTCTCCACGGCGACGCCGGCGGCGGTGGCCAGCGCGATCACGACGGCCTCGTCCTCCTCGTCGAACTCGCCGCCGCCGCGCTTCTCGGTCAGGTACAGGTTGCCGAACACCTCGTCGCGCACCCTGACCGGCACGCCGAGGAAGGTGCCCATCGGCGGGTGGCCGGGCGGGAAGCCGTAGGACTCGGGGTGGTCGGAGATGCGGCCCAGCCGCAGCGGCCGGGCGTCCTTGATCAGCAGGCCGAGCAGGCC
>NZ_VSEY01000131.1 GCF_008086045.1 Nonomuraea sp. PA05
CCGTTGCAGGACCAGAGCACCAGCTTGGTTCCGTTGGCGGTGGCGTTGTTCGGCACGTCGAGGCACCGCCCCGACTGCACGCCGGTGATGCTGCCGTCGGCGTTGAGGCGCCACTGCTGGTTGGCCTGCCCGTTGCAGTCCCAGATGATCACCTGGGTGCCGTTGGCTGTGCCCTGGTTGTAGGCGTCCAGGCACTTGCCGCCGTAGACCCGCAGCTCACCGCTCGCGGTGGGCGTCCACTGCTGGTTGGGCTGT
>NZ_VSEY01000014.1 GCF_008086045.1 Nonomuraea sp. PA05
AAGCAAGGAATGTCTCGATCTTGGGACATTGTCATGACACGACTCCGACGTTTCCGCAGGAAACTTAATCGACAGGCCTGTGCCGGGGCGCCCTTGCCAGTCCGTTCCGGCACACGGCTTGTCGTTCTTCCTACAGCCGGTTGAGCCCCTGCACATGCAGGACGGCACGGCCCTCCTCGTCGGACGCGGCCAGATCGACCTGGGCGTCGATGCCCCAGTCGCCGTCGCCGGCCGGATCCTTGATCGTCTGCCGCACCCGCCACAGACCGCTCTCCTCCTCGATGCGCAGCAGCGCGGGGCCGCGCGCGTCGGCGTCGGTGAAGATCTCCTCGTGGTCGGCGTAGTACACGTCGAGCGCCGCACCCCAGTCGACGTCCGGGGCGAGCTCCTCCAGCTCGTCCTCCTTCTCGATCGCGCACAGCTCGACCAGCCGGAACATCGCGTTGCGCACCAGCACGCGGAAGGCCCGCACGTTGGCCGTGACGGGGCGCACCTTGACGTCGAGCTGCTCCTGCTGCTCCAGCGCCGCCTCCGGGTTGGTGAGCTTCTCCCACTCGTCGATCAGCGAGGAGTCGACCTGCCGCACCAGCTCGCCGAGCCACTCGATGAGGTCGACCAGGTCGTCGGTCTTGAGATGCTCGGGCACCGTGCGCGACAGCGTGCGGTAGGCGTCGGCCAGGTAACGCAGCACCGTGCCCTCGGAGCGGGCCAGCTCGTAGAACTGGATGTAGTCGCTGAACGTCATCGCCCGCTCGTACAGGTCGCGCACCACCGACTTGGGGCTGACCGTGTAGTCGCCCACCCACGGGTGGCCGCGCCGGTACGTCTCGTACGCGCCGAGCAGCAGGTCGTCGAGCGGCATCGGGTACATGACCTCGGCGAGCTGCTCCATGCGCTCCTCGTACTCGACGCCGTCGGCCTTCATCTGCGCGACGGCCTCGCCCCTGGCCTTCTTCAGCTGCGCCGACAGGATCTGGCGGGGGTCGTCGAGGATGGACTCCACGATCGAGACCAGGTCGAGCGCGTACGACGGCGACTCGCGGTCGAGCAGGTCGAAGGCGGCCAGCGCGAACGTGGACAGCGCCTGGTTCAGCGCGAAGTCCTCCTGCAGCTCGATCGTCAGCCGGGCGCGGCGGCCCTGCTCGTCGGGCTCGCGGAACTGCTCGACGATGCCGCCCGCCAGCAGCGACCGGTAGATGGCGATGGCCTGGCTGATGTGCCGGCGCTGCCACTTGCGGTCCTCGTGGTTGTCGGTCAGCAGGTGCTTCATCGCCTGGAAGCAGTCGCCAGGACGGTTGATCACCGCGAGCAGCATGGCGTTGCTGACCTTGAAGCGCGAGTTGAGCGGCTCGGGCTCGGCCTCCTGGAGCTTGACGAAGGTGTCCTCGCTCCAGCCGACGAAGCCCTCCGGCGGCTTCTTGCGGGCGTAGCCGCGCCGCCGCTTGGGGTCGTCGCCGATCTTCGCCAGGGCCTTGGCGTTCTCGATGTCGTGCTCGGGGGCCTGGCAGGCGACGTAGCCGATGGTGTCGAAGCCCGCGCGGCCCGCCCGGCCGGCGATCTGGTGGAACTCGCGGGCCCGCAGCCGCCGCACCTTGTTGCCGTCGTACTTGGACAGCGCCGTGAACAGCACCGTGCGGATCGGCACGTTGACGCCGACGCCCAGCGTGTCGGTGCCGCAGATGACCTTCAGCAGGCCCGCCTGGGCCAGCCGCTCCACCAGGCGGCGGTACTTCGGCAGCATGCCGGCGTGGTGCACGCCGATGCCGTGGCGCACCAGCCGCGACAGCGCCCGCCCGAACCGCGTGGTGAACCGGAACCCGCCGATCATGGTGGCGATGGCCTCCTTCTCGGCCTTGGTCGCCATGTTGATCGACATCAGCGCCTGCGCCCGCTCCATCGCCGCCGCCTGCGTGAAGTGCACGACGTAGACCGGCGCCTGGCCGGTGGAGAGCATCTCCTCCAGCGTCTCGTGCAGCGGCGTCATCCGGTACGAGTAGATCAGCGGCACCGGCCGCTCGGCGTGCTTGACCACCGCCGTCTCCCGGCCGGTGCGCCTGGTCAGGTCGTTCTTGAACATCGACACGTCGCCGAGCGTCGCCGACATGAGGATGAACTGCACCTTCGGCAGCTCCAGCAGCGGCACCTGCCACGCCCAGCCGCGGTCGGGCTCGGCGTAGAAGTGGAACTCGTCCATCACGACCTGGCCGATGTCGGCCGCCGCGCCGTCGCGCAGCGCCACGTTCGCCAGGATCTCGGCCGTGCAGCAGATGATCGGGGCGCCCGGGTTGACGCTGGCGTCGCCGGTCATCATGCCGACGTTCTCCGTGCCGAAGATGGCGCACAGGTCGAAGAACTTCTCCGACACCAGCGCCTTGATCGGAGCCGTGTAGAAGGTGCGCACGTCGCGGGTCAGCGCCGCGAAGTGGGCGCCCGCCGCCACCAGCGACTTGCCGGAGCCGGTGGGGGTCGCCAGGATCAGGTTGTTGCCGGAGACCACCTCGATGAGGGCCTCCTCCTGGGCGGGATAGAGGGTGAGCCCCCGCTCGGCGTTCCAGGCGACGAACGCGTCGAAGATGGCGTCGGGATCGGCGTCGATCTCTTCGGGCAGGCGGTCAACGAGTAGGCTCACACTCCTATCCTGCCGAAGTTTGCCGGATGGTCGAACCCGGGGCGGCCAACTCGGTCAGGACGACTGCGCCTGGCGCAGGTCGAGCTGCATCAGCGCGGTGTCGATCCAGCGTCCGTGCTTGAAACCGACGGACCTCAGCCGCCCCGTGTGCTCGAAGCCGAACCTCTCGTGCAGCCGGGCCGAGGACGGGTCGCCGGAGTCGGCGATCACCGCGACGAGCTGGCGCGCCTCCGTCTCCCGCGCGCCGTCGATCAGCGAGCCCAGCAGCAGCCGCCCCAGCCCCCTGCCCGTCCGGCCCGGCGCCAGGTAGATCGTGTCCTCCAGCGTGTGCCGGTAGGCGGGCTTGGGCCGGTACTGGGCGACGTAGGCGTACCCGGCGACCTCGCCGTCCACCTCCGCCACCAGGAACGGCAGCCCCGCGTCCGTGATGCCGCCCGCCTTGGCGCGCCAGTCGTCCGGCGTGAGCGGCGTCTCGTCGAACGTGGCCACCGTGGTGGTCACGTAGTGGGCGTAGATCTCGGCGATGACAGGGAGGTCGGTTTCGGCCAGGGCGCGCACTTTCGTCATGCGGCCATTCTGCGCCGTCGGGCACTCGCGCTAGACGCGGGCCCGGGGCGCCGTCATCAGCAGCCCGCCCAGCAGCGCCAGCACCGCCAGGAACGGGCCGCCCCCGGGCGCGAACCCGCCGACCGTCAGCGTCAGCACCCCGCCGCCGACCAGGCCGGTCGCCACGAGCATGCCGCCCCAGCCCGCCACCCCGTACGGCAGCGACGGCGGCGTCTCGAACCGGGCGAACCCCTTCAGCAGCGGCCACATGACCAGGCACAGCAGCCCGAACCAGACCGGCCAGCCGGCGAACCACAGGGCGCTGCCAGGCCGCGGCGTGTCCATGCCCAGCAGCACCACGACCACCCCGGTCACCGCGAACAGGGCCGGCATGTGCCACAGGTACATGGTCATGATCCGCGGCCCCGCCCAGCCCAGCAGCCGGCGGAGGGGCAGCCGCACCAGCACCGGGCGCAGCGCCACGGCCAGGCCGATCTGCCCCAGGCCGACCGCCAGCATGGCCAGCGTGGGCGGGGCCATGTTGGACATCTCGGCGCCAGGCAGGCCGATCATGCTGCCCGGGTACGGGCCGTAGGCCACCAGCAGGGCCGCCGCGCAGAACCCGCCGAGCGCCAGCGCCCAGGCCGCGCGCAGCCTGCCCTCGGCGTAGCAGAAGCCGAGCTGGTGCACGGCCATCCAGACGAACACCACGTTCAGGTAGCCCAGGGCGTCGAGGCCGGTCGAGAACCTGGCCACGTCCGTCAGCACCGCCCCGGCCGCCAGCGCCGCCGGGACGCGCCAGCCGTACCGCTCGTGCAGGCGCAGCGCGTACGGGGTGGCCGTGACGGCGATCAGGTACACGGCCAGGAACCACAGCAACTGGCCCGTCAGCTTGGCCCCCACCTCCAGCGGCTGCGCGGGCACGCCCAGCGACAGCAGCACGTGCGGCAGCGGGATCCACACCGCGGCCAGCGGCAGCAGCGGCCAGGCCAGCCGCCGCAGCCGCACCGCCAGCCACGACGGCGCGGGCGCCGCCGAACGGGCGAAGCTGATCGCGTTCGCCGCGCCGCCCGCGAAGAACACCAGCGGCATCACCTGGCTGAGCCACGTCACCACCCACACGCCGGGCGTGGACAGCGCGTTGCCCGTCGTCAGCCGGCCGTCCTCGTAGTCGAGCACCGGGATCGTCCAGTGCTGGAACACGATGAGCGCCATGCCCACCACGCGCAGCAGGTCGATGAACGGGTCACGCGTGGCCGCCGGGCGGGCGGCCGGCGCGGCGACGGCAGGGCGGTCCAGCAGGACGGTCATGGGGAGCCTCGATCTCAGGGGGAGCGAACACCTCCAAGGCTTCCGCCGCGGGCCGGATCGCACATTGCCGCGAGCCACCCATTCGGGGTCGAGGTCCCGTCACCCCCCGGGGTAGGGCTGGCCCTACCCCCGCACACCGGCGCACCTGCTCGTGCCCGCCGCCGGCGCGTTCTACCGTTGAGGCCATGCGCTCCCTGATGAGGCGTGTCCTCCTTGACACCCGATACTCGCTGGTCGGCTTCCCCACGACGCTGATCGGCTTCGTGCTCATGATCGTCGGCTTTGCCGCCGGGCTCGGCACCGCGGTGGTGTGGATCGGCGTGCCGCTGCTGGCGGGCACGCTCATGATCGCGCGGGGGTTCGCCGACGCGGAGCGCGGCTGGCTGGCTGACGTGCTGGGGCGCCCGCCCGTGCGCCCGCGTTACAAGCCCGTCCCGCAGGGGGCCGGGCGCTTCCGCCGGCTGGTGAACCCGATGACGAGCGGCCAGTCGTGGCTCGACCTGCTGCACGGCATCATCAACCTGCCGTTCGCGATCCTCGCGTTCGTGCTCACCGTCGTGTTCTGGGCGATCCCGCTCGCGGGCCTGACCTACCCGCTGTACGGCATCATCACCTCCAACATCCCCGGCAACACGGAGCTGCCCGAGCTGCTCGGCCTGGGCGACGGCTACCTGGTCAACTCGGCCTTCTACGTCATGCTCGGCCTGGTCTTCGCGCTGATCATGCCGTTCGTCGTCCGTGGCGCCGCGCTGCTGCGCGCCGGGCTCGGCAGGGCGCTGCTGACCGGCGTGGCCGAGCTGCAGGAACGCATCGACGACCTCGCCGAGGGCCGCGCCGCCGCCGTCTCCGCCGAGGCCAACGCGCTGCGCAAGCTGGAGCGCGACATCCACGACGGGCCGCAGCAGCGGCTGGTCTCGCTGGCCATGGAGCTGTCCAGGGCGCAGCGGCAGATGGCCAGGGACCCGGAGGCGGCGCAGGCCACCATCACGTCCGCGATCACCGCCACCCGCGAGACGCTCGACGAGCTGCGCGCCCTCTCGCGCGGCATCGCCCCGCCCATCCTGTCCGACCGCGGCCTGGCGCCCGCCCTGGCCGCCCTGGCGGGCCGCTGCACCGTTCCCGTGGAACTGGACGTGCAGACCGTCGAGCGCTACCAGGCCGCCGTCGAGAACGCCGTCTACTTCGTCTGCGCCGAGACCCTCACCAACGTGGCCAAACACAGCCGCGCCACCATCTGCACGATTCAGCTCATTCGCGTCGGGAACGTCCTGATGCTCTCGATCGGGGATGATGGTGTCGGCGGCGCACACGTCGCCAAGGGACACGGGCTCGCCGGGCTGGCCGACCGGCTCCGCGCGGTTGACGGGGAGCTGAGCGTGCAGTCGCCCGACGGCGGGCCCACACTCATCGTGGCGGAGGTGCCGTGCGGGTAGTCGTGGCCGATGACGCGGTTCTGATCAGGGAGGGCCTGGTCAGGTTGCTCGAGGAGTTCGGCTGCGAGGTGGTGGCGGCCGTCGGCGACGGCGACGCCCTCGTGGAGGCGATCGCCGAGCACAAGCCCGACGTGTCGGTGGTGGACGTGCGCATGCCGCCGTCCTTCACCGACGAGGGGCTCAAGGCGGCCGTGCAGGCCAGGAACCGGGTGCCGGGGGCGCCCGTGCTCATCCTCTCCCAGTACGTCGAGGTCTCCTACGCCGACGACCTGCTCGCCGACGCCAGGGGCGCGGTGGGGTACCTGCTGAAGGACCGGGTCGTCGACGTGGACGAGTTCATGGAGGGGCTGCGGCGGGTGGCCGCCGGCGGCACCGTCTTCGATCCGCAGGTGGTGTCCCAGTTGATGGTGCGCAGACGCAAGGACGATCCGCTCGCACAGCTCACGCCGCGCGAGCGCGAGGTGCTGGGGCTGATGGCCGAAGGGAAGTCCAATCCGGCCATCGGGCGGCAACTCGTGATCAGTGACGGAGCCGTCGAGAAGCACATCAGGAGCATCTTCAACAAGCTCGGCCTCTACGCGGAGGACAGCGACCAGCATCGCCGGGTGCTCGCCGTGCTGACCTACCTGCGTTCCTGACCGCCTCAGGGTTCGAGGACCCCTCGGCCTGGCCCGCCGTCGAGCGGGGCGGCTCCGCTCGGCGGTCCCTCCTGGCCAGTGAGGGGTCGCTGGCCGGTCCGCGCGCCGCTGCGCGCGGACCTGGCCGCCCGGGGGTCAGCCGAGCGCGTCGACCAGCTTCTTGCGCTGCTGGGCGCCCAGGCCGCCGAGACGGCGCTTCTCGTCGACGCCGGCCTCCTCCATCAGCGCGGTGGCCTTGGCCGGACCGACACCCTTGACGGCGCGGAGGGCCTGGGACACCTTGATCTTCTTGGCGATGTCGTCATCGCGCTCCAGCAGCTGAGCGAACGTCAGCTCGCCCGCCTTGACCTTGGCCAGCAGAGCCGTGCGGGCGGCACGGGCCTCGGCGGCCTTGGCCAGAGCGGCTTGACGCTGCTCGGGGGTGAGAGTGGGAAGTGCCATCTCTGTTCTCTCCTCGGGGAGTTAACGTTCGGGTTCTGTTACCCGTGGTGCAGTGGCTAATCATGGCGGATACCAGCGGTTCGTGTTGCGGAAAGCGCCCGCTCAGCGTGCATCCCACACCGAAGCGGCCGCTTCCGCGCACGCCACGTCCTGCGTGATCGTGCCTCCGCTGACCCCTACGCCGCCGACCACGCGTTCTCCCTCACCGTAGCCGGACCACAGCGGAACGCCACCTCCGAAGCACACGAAACCGGCCCCGGCCAGGCCCGCCAGCTCACCGCCAGGAACGGTCAGCGCGGCCAGCTCGGAGGTGGCTCTGCGCAGGGCGACCGACGTGTACGCCTTCCCCCGCGCGAGAGACGGCCCCGAGATCTCCGCACCCTCCATACGCTGGAAAGACACCAGATTCCCGCCCTCGTCCACGATCGCGACGGAGATCGCCGCGCCCTCACGGAACGCCTGCTTCATGGCCGCTTCCGTCATGCGGAGCGCGAGTTCGAGATTCACGCGATCTTCCCTCTGATCGTGATGCCGCGGCGCCTTGGACCCTTCCATCCGTACCGCCCGCCGGCGGGGGCCCGCAAGATCACCTATGTGACCTCGTCCGATCTCCTGTGATCTTGGAAGGGAGGGTGTTATGGCGCGCTTTCCCCGTTCAGGGTGGAATGCGTCACACTTTGCCGGTCGGGCGTGTCGCAAGCCTGGTCAGGGTGGCTTTTACGCCAGAGTTCAAGACCCTCCGTCGTGAGGAAGGCGTCGAAGACCGACTCCATCGCGCCCAGCAGTGAGCCCCGCCAGCCCAGCGCCGACCCCTCGATCCTGGGCGGGGCGTCACGGCGGATCGCCATCAGCCCCGGCTCGCAGGCCGCCAGAAGCGCCTCACCGGCCCTCTTGAGCAGCTCCACGCCGTGGCCGGACAGCACGACCACCTCGGGGTCGTGCGCGTTCACCAGGGCCGCTATGCCGCTTCCCAGGGCCCTCGCGTTCGCCGCCACCGCCTCCTCGCTCGTCGCCAGCACCCGCTCCGCCTGCTCCCTGCCCCTGCCGCCGCCGTACGCCAGGCCGACGTGGCGCAGCAGCGCGTTCGCGCCGACGTCGGTGCCCCAGCAGCCGATCGCGCCGCACGGGCACAGGCGGTCGCTTGCGCCGATGCGCATGTGGCCGAACTCGGCGCCGCTGCCGCTCGCGCCGGGGACCGCGTGGCCGTCCACCACCAGCACGCCGCCGAGGTCGAAGTCCACATGCAGGTGTACGCCCACGCGCACGCCCCGCAGCCTGCCCCTGCGCGCCTCGGCCAGCGCCGCCAGGGCCGTGTCGTTGCCGACGAACAGCGGGGGCCGGGCCTTCTGCGCGGGCGCGATGCCTTGTGCGGGCGCGATGCCTTGTGCGGGCGCGGTGCCTTGTGCGGGCGCGGTGCCTTGCGCGTCGTCCGGTGGGGTGGGGGCGTCGGCCGAGCGCCGGCTCAGGAGGGCGGGGACGTCCACCGAGCGCCAGCCCAGGTGGGCGATGTCCACCAGGCCGCCGTGGCGGATCGGCCCCGCCAGCGCCACCCCGGCCCCGATCACCCGGCTCCCGAGCCGGTGCGCGTGCCCGGCGAGGGCCTCGCCCAGCGGCCCCAGCGTGCCCTGCGGCGTCCCGTCGTGCGGCACCACGGCCAGCACCGTGACACGCCCGCCCAGCTCGCACGCCGCCAGCTCCCAGGCGTCCTCCCGCACGTCCACCGCCAGCGCGACCGGCCCCTGCGGATGCGGTCCAGGCACCTGCGTCGGCCGGCCGCGCGCGTGCCCGGGGGCCGGCTCCTCGTGCAGCAGCGCGTCCTCGGCCAGCCCGGCGACGAGCACGGACGCGGTGCCCCTGGCCAGGCCGAGATCGCGGGTGAGCTGGGACCTGGTGCGGGTCGCCCCGCAGTCGTGCACGGCGCGCAGCAGCCTGACCCGGTTGTGCGCGCGAAGCTGCCCACTGGTCGTAGCTCCATTCACGTTCCACAGTTTATGCTCTTGCCGTGAACAAAACCCCCATTGCCGCAAAGAAGGCTCGTGTCGGTGTTTTCGGATTCTTCTTCCTGGCCGGTTTCGTCATGGGGCTGTGGGCCGCCGGCCTGCCGTCGCTGAACGACCGCCTCGACCTCGGCCCCGCCAGGCTGGGCAGCGTCCTGCTGCTCATCTCCGGCGGCGCGCTGGTGTCGATGCTGGTGGCCGGGCCGCTGGTGGACCGGTGGTCCAGCCGGCGGGTCTGCTGGTTCGCCGGGCCCTTCTCCGGCGCGGTGCTGCTCGGGCCCGCGCTGGCGTCGTCGTACTGGTCGCTGGCGGCGCTGGCGGTGCTGTTCGGGATCGGGCTGGGGATCACCGAGGTCGCCATGAACGCCCACTCCGTCGAGGTGGAGCGGGTCTACGAGCGGCCGATCATCTCGGCCTTCCACGGCGTGTGGAGCCTCGGCGGGGCGGCCGGCGGCGGCCTCACCTCGCTGGCCCTGCAAGGCGGGCTGGACGCGCAGTGGCTGCTGATCGCGGCGGCCGTCGTGGTGCCGTTCCTGTACCTGCCGGCGGCGTACCTGCTGCTGCCCGATCCGCCCGTCCACGAGTCCGCCTCCTCCGCTGACGGGAACGCGCCCTCCGAAGGCTCCTCGCTGCGCTGGGGGCTCATCGCGCTGCTCGGCCTGGCGGCGTTCGCGGGGCACCTGAGCGAGGGAGCCGCCATCGACTGGGCCGCGCTGCACGCGCGGTGGGTGCTGGAGACCGACCCGGCCATGGCGCCGCTGGCCTACACGATCTTCTCCGTCGCGATGACCACCGTCCGGCTGCTCGGCGACCCGATCAGGGGGCGGCTCGGCTCCGTCCTCACCATCCGGCTCGCCGGCGTGCTCGCCACCCTCGGGTACGTCCTGGTGCTGCTGTCGCCGGTCGTGGGGGAGTCGCTGCGCGTGGTGTGCGCCTGGACCGGCTGGGCGCTGGCCGGGGTGGGGCTGGCCACGGTCGTGCCCGTGCTGTTCAGCGCCGTGGGGGCCGCCGGTGGGCGGGTCGGGCGGGCGCTGGCCATGGTGACGGCGTTCGGGTACAGCGGGTTGCTGCTCGGGCCCGCCGTGCTGGGGTTCGTGGCCGAGCACGCGTCCCTGCCGGTCGCGCTCTTCATCCCGGCCGTGCTGGCCGCCGTCGTGACCATCGCGGGCTCGCCCGCCATCCGCTCCCTGCTCCGGCTCTCGGCCACCCCGGCCCCGGCCGTCGTCCCGGAGGGTGAGCCACAGCCCGCCCGCGACTGACCGCGCCCCGGGCCCGCCCACCCTGCGCGCCCGGCCCGCCGTCTCACCGCGCCGCCCGCCGCTGCGCCGGAAGCGCCGCTTCGCGCGCCGTGTGTGCGCCCTGGCCCGTGCGCCCTGGCCCGTGCGCACGGGCGCGTCGTGCGTGCTGGGGTGCGTCAGTGCGTGCGTGGTGCGCCTTGTGCCCTGTGCCGTGGGTGAACCGCGGGCCGGGCTCCGTAACGTCTGGGCGGGTGGGTCCGAAATTTGCGTATAAGGGTGTTGACCTGGTGTTATGCGATCGTGACTTGACCCGCAAGTTACGTGCATGTTTCATGTCCCCAATCCCGTAAACGTTTACAGCCGAGCGCCCGTAAACGTTTACCCAAGATTCGGAAGGACAGCCTTGGCCGACGGACCCACGATCAACACGATCGCCGAGCGCGCGGGCGTCTCGATCGCCTCCGTCTCTCGGGTGCTGAACGGCCTGCCGACCAGGCAGGAGACCGTGCGCAAGGTGATGGCCGCCGCCGACGAGCTCGGTTACGTGCGCAACGCCGTGGCCAGGTCGCTCAAGTCGCGCCGCACCCACCAGGTCGCCTTCGCCATGGCCGACGTCGGCAACCCCGCCTACCTGGCCATGCTGCGCCAGATCCAGCCCGTGCTGAAGGCCGCCGGCTACCGGCTGGTGCTGCACTCGACCGACGCCGTCGTGGTCGACGAGATCGACGTGCTGCACAGCCTGGGCGAGCGGTACGTGGACGGGCTGATCATGAGCCCGCTGCGCGTGACCGAGGCGCATCTGCAGATGCTGGCCACCGCCAGGGCGCCCGTCGTGATCATCGGTTCGGTGCCCGAGGGCACGCGGGCGGACAACGTACGCGCCGACTCGCGCACCGGTGTGCGGCTGGCGGTCGACCACCTCTACGCCCTCGGCCGCCGCCGCATCGCGATGATCAACGGCCCCCTCGACACCGTGCCCGGCGCCGCCCGGGGCGCCGCCTACCGGGAGGCGCTGCGGGACCTCGGCCTGCCGTACGACGAGAGCCTGGTGCAGATCGGCGACTTCTACCGCCAGGAGGGCGCGGCGGCCGTGGCCGCGCTGCTCGCCCGGGTCCCCGACGTGGACGCGCTGATGTGCGCCAACGACCTGATCGCGCTCGGCGCCCTGGACGTGCTGCGGGCGGCGGGCAAGCGGGTGCCGGAGGACGTCGCGGTGGTCGGCATGGACGACACCGAACTCGCCGCCGCCTCGTGGCCGTCGCTGACCAGCGTGTCGCTCGGGTCGGCCGAGCGCGGGAAGGCCGCCGCCGAGCTGCTGCTGGAGCGCCTGCAAGGAGACGACGGCGAGCCGAGGGTGGTCACCGTGCCGCCCCGCCTGGTCGTACGGGCCTCCACCGCGGGCGCCGGCTACGACAGCGCCGGCGAAACCACCGCTGACCATGACGACAGGGCCGGCGACGACAGGGCCGGCGACGACAGGGCCGGCGACGACAGGGCCGGCGACGACAGGGCCGGTGACGGCAGGGCCGGCGACGACAGGGCCGGCGACGACAGGGCCGGTGACGGCAGGGCCGGCGACGGCAGGAAGGAGGGCGGGCAGTGACGGCGACCGTGACGAGACCGGCGCCGCCGAGCGGCCCGCGGGCCAGGCGCCGCGGGATCTCGCGCCAGACGCGCGAGATGTGGGTGCTGATGCTGCCGGCCCTGGTGCCGGTGCTGCTGTTCAGCGTCGGCCCCCTCCTGTACGGCATCGGCCTGGCCTTCACCGACGCCCGCAACACCCGCGTCCACCAGACCGAGTTCGTGGGCCTGGAGAACTTCTCCCGCCTGCTGACCGACGACGAGTTCTGGTCGTCGTTCCAGATCGGCGCCATCTGGGCCGTCTCGGTGACGGTGCTGCAGTTCCTGGCCGGGCTCGGCCTGGCCCTGCTGCTCAACGAGAAGCTGCGTTTCAGCGGCGTGGCCAGGGTGTTGTCGGTGGTGCCATGGGCGATGCCGCCGGTGGTGATCGGCCTGATGTGGAAGCTCGTCTACCACCCCGACGCGGGCATGCTGAACGACCTGCTCGGCACGCACGTCAACTGGCTGGCCGACTTCTCGCTGGCGCTGCCCGCGATCATCGTGGTGGGCGTCTGGGCGGGCATGCCGCAGACGACGGTCGTGCTGCTGGCGGGCCTGCAGAGCATCCCCAAGGAGCTGTACGAGGCCGGCGAGATGGACGGCGCCGGCACCTGGCGGCGCTTCTGGAACATCACGCTGCCACAGCTCCGGCCGGTGATCGTGGCGATCACCTCGCTCGACTTCGTGTGGAACATCAACCAGTTCGGCCTGGTGTACGTGCTCACCCAGGGCGGGCCCGGCGGGCGTACGCGGCTGCCGATGTTGTTCGCCTACGAGGAGGCGTTCCGGTACCGCATGGCGGGCTACGCCTCGATGCTCGGCCTGGCCATGGCGATCGTCGTGCTGGCGGTGCTCGGGCTGTACCTGTGGCGGCAGATGAGGGAGGCCAAGTGAGACGCGTTTCGCAGTATGTCGCGCTGGCGGCGTACGTCGTCTTCCTGGCGTTCCCGCTGCTGTGGCTGCTGTCCACGGCGTTGAAGACGCCGCAGGAGATGGCGCTGACCGAGCCGACGTGGATTCCGCGCGAGCCGACGCTGACCAACTTCGGCGACGCGTTCGGCGAGCAGGACCTGATCGGCGCGGGGCTGCGCAGCCTTGTGGTGGCGCTGTTCGCGAGCGTGATCACGGTGGTGATCTCGCTGCCCGCCGCCTACGCGATGGCCCGCTACCGGGGCCTGGTCAACCGGATCGCGATCGGATGGGTGCTGGTCAGCCAGGTGTTCCCGTTCATTCTGATCATCATCCCGCTCTTCATGATCCTGCGCGACCTCGACCTGATCAACACGCTGCCGGGGCTGGTCGTCGTGCACGTGACGTTCACGCTGCCGTTCGCGCTGTGGATGTTGCAGGGGTACGTGCGCGCGGTGCCGCGCGAGCTGGAGGAGGCGGCGGCCGTGGACGGCGCGGGCCGGCTGCGCTCGATCGTGAGCGTGGTGGCCCCGCTGCTCGCGCCCGGTGTGGTGGCCACGCTGCTGTTCTCGTTCATCTCGTCGTGGAACGAGTTCATGTTCGCGCTGGTGATCCTGCAGAACCCCGACGTCATGACGCTCCCGCTGACGCTGGTGAGGTTCACCGGCCCGGAGGGGGTGGCCAGGCTCGGCCCGCTGGCCGCGGCGTCGCTCATGGCGACGATCCCGAGTCTGATCTTCTTCGCAATCATTCAGCGGCGACTGAAGTCCGGCCTGATGGCCGGCGCCGTCAAGGGCTAGGAGGCTCATATGCGAATCACGTCCGCTCTGGCGGCTGCGGCGGTTCTCACGCTCGCCGCCGCGTGCGGCGGGGGAGGCGGCGGCGGCGAGTCGTCGTCCCCCAACGAGCCGGTCAAGATCAATTTCCTCAGCCTGGCGTGGCAGAAGGAGTCGGTCGCCGCCAACAAGCAGCTCGTGGACGAGTGGAACAAGGCCAACCCGAACATCCAGGTCACCTACGTCCAGGGGAGCTGGGACAACGTCAACGACCAGCTCGTCACCCAGTTCGCCGGCGGCACCGCGCCCGACGTCATCCACAACGACTCGCCCGCGCTGTCCGGTTTCGCCTCCGACGGTTACCTGCTGGACCTGAAGGACAAGCTGCCCGCCGAGCTGAAGGGCGACATCCCGCAGGCCGCCTGGGACACCGTCACCTTCGGCGACGGCAAGGGCGGGCAGGGCGTGTACGGCGTGCCGTTCCTCCAGGAGTCGCAGGTCATCATCGCCAACAAGAAGCTGCTGGACGCGTCCGGCGTGCGCGTCCCCACCGCGGACGCCCCGTGGACGTGGGACGAGTTCTCCGCGGCGGCCAAGAAGATGACCACCCAGCGCGTCGTCCCGTCCGGCGACTCCGAGGCCACCGGCCAGGGGTACGGCGTGGCGTGGGCGATGAAGTCGCCCGTCAACAAGACCCTCAACCTGGCGCTCAACTTCGGCGGCACCTTCTTCCAGACCGGCGCCGACGGCAAGACCACCGTCAAGGTCGGCCCGGAGGAGCGCGAGGTGCTGCAGCGCATCCACGACCAGCTCTACAAGGACAAGTCCGCCGACCCGGCGGCGCTCGGTCAGGGCACCGCCGACCCGCTGCCGGCCTTCTTCAAGGACAAGTTCGCGATGCTGCCCGCCGGCGTCTACCTGCGCCAGCAGGTGATCGAGCAGGCCCCGGACGGGTTCGAGTGGGTCACGCTGCCCGCGCCGAAGGGCACCAGCGCCGAGCAGGGCGCCGTCTCGCAGACGCTGTCGATCGCGCAGGAGAGCGAGCACCCCGGCGAGGCGATGAAGTTCATCTCGTTCTTCCTGAACGGCGCGAACCAGGCCAAGCTCGCCAAGGGCGACTGGCTGCTGCCCACCTCCACGACGGCCGCCGCCGACCCGGCGATGACCACCGAGGAGAACGGCTGGGACGTGGCCACCGCGTCCGCGAAGAACCTGGTGGTGGCGCCGTTCCTGAAGGTGAACGGGTTCGACGAGTGGAAGAGCAAGGTCGCCACCCCCGCACTGCAGGAGTACTTCGCCAATAAGATCACCATCGACCAGGTGGCCACGAAGCTGGTCGAGGACGGGAACAAGGTGTTGGAGCGTTACCAGCAGTGACGGAGCTCATGCGGGACGTGCTGCGCGACAGGGCCAGGGGGTGCCTGCTCGGCCTGGCGGCCGGCGACGCCCTCGGGGCCCCGGCGGAGAACCTCACCCCGGCGGAGATCCGCCGGCGGTGGGGGCGGCTCACGGAGATCGAGGGCGGCGGCACGGACGACACGGAGTACGCGATCTTCGCGGCCTCCCTGCTGGCCCTGCACGGCCACGCGCTCACCCCGGCGGTCGTGGCCGCCGCCTACCGGTCGCAGATCATCCCCCAGGTGAACGGGCCGATGCGCGGGGCCGGCTTCTCGGAGCTGGGCACCGTCGAGGCGCTGCGCCGCGGCCTCGAACCACCGCTGTCCGGGCTGGTGCACTCCCACGGCTGGTCGGACGGCCTGGCGATGCGCGCCGCGCCGTACGGGATCTTCTGTCCCGGCGATCCGGCGGAGGCGGCCCGGCTGGTGGAGCAGGACGGGCTGGTCAGCGCGTCCGGCGAGGGCATCCTTGGCGGGCGCGCGGTCGCGGGGGCGGTGGCCGCCGCGATGACCGGCGCCGAGCCGCGCGAGGTCGTGTCGGCCGCCCTGTCGGTGATCCCGGCGGACTCGTGGACGGCCAGGAACGTGATCCGCGCCCGCGACGTCCTCGACCGCGCGGCTCCCTTGAGCCCCGCGGGCGGCGATGACCTGGATCTCGTCGAGGCGCTGCACGAGGCCGTGGTGGTCAGGCACTACCCCTGGACGGACGTCGCCCCCGAGGCCGTGGCGCTGGCCATGGCCGCCTACCTGGCCGGCGACGGCGACGTCGAGGCGTCGGTGACCTTCGCCGTGAGCCTGGGCAGGGACGCCGACACGATCGGCGCCATCGCCGGGGCCCTCGCGGGGGCCGGGCGCGGCCAGTACGGCGTGCCCGAGCGCTGGGCACTCAGAATCATGCCCGTGACCGGCAAGTGCCTGCCCGTCGTGGCCGGCCTGCACGTGTTCGACGCCGCCGACGAACTGGCCGACGACCTGGTCGACAAAATGGCCGGCGAACTGGCGGAAGGACTGTAGGGAGACCATGTCGGGGGACAGGATCAGGGGCGCGTTCATCGGCCTCGCCGTCGGCGACGCCGTCGGCTGGCCGGCGGCCAGGCACCGCGCGGCCCTGCACGCGCCGTGGAGCCGCCGGCTGCACCGCGAGCTGGACGCCTTCGCCGAGGAGCACCGGGTCACCACGCTCCCGGTGCCGTTCGCGCTGAACCAGCCCACGGCGCCGCTCAGGGTGGGCCCGTCCGACGATGCCGAGTGGCTGGCGTGGACGTTGCTGACCGTGGACCGGCCGCGCGCCGCCGCGTTCATGGAGCTCAAGGACGTCAGGGCGCGCATCTCCGTGGCGACCGCGCTCGACAACCTGGCCAAGGGCGTCGAACCGCCCGCCTCAGGGCACGACAATCCGCACCACTTCGACGACGCCGCCGCCGTCAGGGCTGTCGCGTACGGGGTTCTGGGGAGGGACCCGACGCAGGACGCCCAGGTGACGAACGCCGGGGACGGGGTGCTGGGCGCCCTCGCGATGGCCGCCGCGATCGAGGCGGCCGTGGCGTCGGGCGATCCGCGCGAGGCGGTGGAGGCGGCGCTCGCCGTGCTGCCCGAGGACACCGCCATCGGCCACAACGCCCGCCTGGCCGTGCGGGCCGCGCAGCAGGCGGGCGACCCGTTCGGCGCGATCCCCGCGCTGGACGCCGCGCTGCTCGACCACGTCTACAGCTACGGCGTGGGCGCCGCGCAGACCGTCCCGGTGGCGCTGGCGCTGGCCGGGACGGCGGGCGGTGACCTGGCCAGGGCCGTCCCGGCGGCGGCCTGCCTGGCCCCGCTGGCCGACTCGGCGCCCGCGCTCACCGGAGCGCTGGCCGGGGCGTGCGGCGGGTATGAGGCGATCCCGGAGGGGTGGATCGCCTCGGCCCGCACGCTGGCCGGCTGCTGCCTGCCTGACCTGGCGGGCCTTGATCTGATCGAACTACTGGAGGGAATCGCATGACGCCGCTTGAGGACAGAGCCACTGGCTGCGTGGCGGGGGCGGCGGTCGGTGACGCGCTGGGCGGCGCCACCGAGGGCTGGACTCCCGAGCAGATCGTCGAGCGGTACGGGGGCCGCGTCGAGGGCGTCGTGCCGCCGTTCAACGAGGACTGGCGCAACGCCCGTCCCATCGCCCCGTACCACAAGGGCGACGGCCACATCACCGACGACACCCTGATGACGCACGCGCTGATCCGCGTGTACGACAAGAGCGGCGGCCACCTGGACGCGTACGCGATGGCCGAGCACCTGGTGCCCGAGCTGATGGGCGAGCGGCGCTGGATCCCCGAGCTGGAGGCCGAGGCGCTGCCGCTGCAGCGCGTCTTCCTGGCGGAGAAGTGGATCGTGGCCCGGCTGCACTACGGGCACGCCGACCCGCGCGAGGCCGGCGTCGGCAACATCGTGAACTGCGGCGCCGCCATGTACGTGGCGCCCGTCGGCATCGTCAACGCCGCCGACCCCGACGCGGCCTACGCCGAGGCCATCGAGCTGACGGGGGCGCACCAGTCCAGCTACGGCCGGGAGGCCGCCGGCGTGATGGCCGCCGCCGTGGCCGAGGCCATGCGGCCGGGCGCCACCGCCGACTCCGTGGTGGCCGCCTGCCTGCGGCTGGCCAAGGACGGCACGAGGGCCGCCATCGAGGCCGTCTGCGAGACCGCCGCCGGGCTCGGGCACTGGGACGGCTCGTTCGAGGCGCTGCGGGCCGCGGTGCGGCCGTTCGACACCGTCGCCGACACCTACCGCGACCAGGGGCTGGGCGCGCGCAGGCCGAGCCGGGTGCACAGCATCGAGGAGCTGCCGCTGGCGCTCGGGTTCCTGGTGATCGCCAAGGGCGACGTGCGCGACACCGTGCTGGGCGGCGTGAACTACGGGCGCGACGCCGACTCGATCGCCTCCATGGGCGGGGCCATCGCGGGCGCGCTCGGCGGCCTGGCCTCGGTGCCGCAGGAGTGGGTGGAGCAGGTGGGGACGGCCAGCCGTACGGATCTGGTGGCTCCCGGGCTGGCCATCGCGGAGGTGGCGCGCCGCGTGCACGCCGACGACCTGGTGCGGCGCCGCGCCCACGAGGCCGCGTTCGCCGACCTCGCGCATGAGCACGAGCACGGGCGCGCATGATCAGGCTCACCTGGGTCCAGCCGGAGGATCTCGTCGGGCACGAGCTGCGCCAGGCGGCCGAGGACGGGCGCGACGTGCGGAAGATCGCGGCCCGCTGGCACGCGGCAGGCGGACACGACGCGCCGCCGCGCGCGGGCGCCTCCGAGCCGGGGGCGGCGCGGCTGCGCGGGCTGGCGGAGGAGCTGCTGGACGAGCTGGCCGCGATCCCGTCGCCGCTGCCCGAGCCGTCCGACCTGCCGGGCATCATCGCCGCCTGCCCCGGCTGGCCCGCTCCGCAGGCGAACGTGCAGGTGGATCCGGCGCGGGTGCTGGGGGCGTGGCTGGGACGGGCGGCCGGGTGCGTGCTGGGCAAGCCGGTGGAGAAGATCCCGAGGCAGGGCATCAGGCAGATCGCCGAGGCCACCGGCAACTGGCCGATCCGCGGCTGGTTCACCGCCGAGGGGCTGCCGGACGACGTGGCCCGCCGCTGGCCGTGGAACCGGCGCAGCGCCGTCAACTCCCTGGCCGAGAACATCGACGGCATCCCCGAGGACGACGACCTCAACTACCCGCTGCTCGCCCTGTCCCTCCTGGAGCGGCACGGCCGCGGCTTCACCACCGAGGACGTGGCCAGGCTGTGGCTGGACGAGCTGCCCGCGGGCCGCACGTTCACCGCGGAGCGCATCGCGTACCGGAACCTGCTGGACGGCGTCGAGCCGCCAGCCACGGCCACCTACCGCAACCCGTTCAGGGAGTGGATCGGCGCGCTGATCAGGGCGGACGTGTACGGCTGGGTGAGCCCGGGCGACCCGGCGGCGGCGGCGGAGCTGGCCTGGCGCGACGCCAGGCTCACGCACACCGCCAACGGGATCTACGGGGCGATGTTCGCGGCGGCGATGTGCGCCGCCTCGCTGGTGGCCGATTCGGCGCAGGAGGTGGTGCGGGCGGGCCTGTCGGTGGTGCCGGAGGGGTCGCGGCTGCACGAGGCCGTCCGCCTGGCCGTCGCGGACGCCGGGGCGGAGGACGACTTCGAGCGGGTCGCCGATCGCCTGCACGAGCGGCACGGCGCCCTGCACTGGGTGCACACGATCAACAACGCCGCCCTGGTGGCGGCCACGCTGATCCACGGCAGGGGCGACTTCACCGCGACGATCGCCGGGGCGGTGGCGGGCGGCTGGGACACCGACTCGGCCGGCGCCACGGCCGGGGCGGTGGCGGGCGCGCTCAACGGCGGCGTGCCGGAGCGGTGGCGGATGCGTGACAGCCTGGCCAGCAGCCTGACAGGGTTCGACGGGGTGGGTCTTGCCGAGCTGGCCACCCGTACTCAGGGGATGATGACAGCATGATCTCGGTTTTCGGCAGCGCCAACATGGACCTCGTCGCGTACGTCTCGAAAGCCCCGAAACTGGGCGAAACGGTAACCGGGCACCGGTTCCGCACCGTACCCGGCGGCAAGGGCGCCAACCAGGCGATCGCCGCCGCGCGGGCGGGCGGCGAGGTCGCGTTCCTGGGCGCCGTGGGCGACGACGGGTTCGGCGCGGAGATGCGCTCCACGCTGGCGGAGGCCGGGGTCGAGGTGCGCGGCCTGCGCCAGGTGCCCGGCCCCAGCGGCATCGCGCACATCGTGGTGGACGACGACGGCGCGAACTCGATCATCGTCGTCCCCGGCGCGAACGGCACCATCACCGGCCCTTCCGGCGAGGACCTGGCCGCGATCGCCGGGTCCAGCGCGCTGCTGCTCCAGCTCGAACTGCCCATGGGCGCGGTCGTGGCGGCGGCGCAGGCCGGCAGGGTGGCCGGGGTGCCCGTCTTCCTCACCCCCGCGCCCGCGCAGCAGCTGCCCGCCGAGCTGCTGGAGGCGGTCACCACGCTCGTCCCGAACGAGCACGAGGCCGCGGCCATCACCGGCGTCGAGGAGCCGCAGGCCGCCCTGGACGCGCTGCTGGAGCTGGTCGAGGAGGCCGTGATCACGCTGGGCGCCGACGGCGCGCTGTACGGGTCGAGGTCGGGGGAGCGGCTGCGGGTGCCCGCCGTCAAGGTGGACGCCGTGGACACGACGGCGGCCGGCGACACGTTCGTGGGGGCGCTGGCCGTGGCGCACACCGAGCGGATGGGCCCGGCCGACGCGCTCACCTTCGCCGCGGTCGCGGCGGCGCTGTCGGTGCAGCGCGAGGGCGCCAGCACCTCGATGCCGACCCGCCGCGAGATCGAGGACGCGCTGGGCTGAGCCGGGTTCGGGGGATGCCACCAGGGCAGATGAGGGCTATGAGCGAGACATCCGACGAACTGCCGGAAGCCGTGGGCGGGGTGCGCGGGGAGAGCGACGTGGTCGCCGAGCGGGCGGGCTGCGACACCCCGCGATCGCGCCGCCCCGTGCCGGCCGACCTGCCCGACGAGCAGGACGAGCCGGAGCCGGAGGAGGAGCCGGGCGCGGACGGCGCGGACGGCGCGGACGGCGACGAGATCCGCCCGGACGTGGGCCCCACCGGCTAAGGGCGCCTCCGGTGGAGCAGCGCGAGGGTCTGCTCCAGCTCGGTGCGCAGGATCCCCTCGGCGGCGTCACCGTCGCCCCGCCGGATGGCCGCCACCAGCCCGGCGTGCGTGTCGTGCCCGGTGTTGGGGTCATGTTCGCGCAGCTCCAGCAACCGCACCAGATCGATCAGCCGCTCCCGCAGCGCGGGCGCGAACTCGGCGAACAGGTCCGACAGCACGGGGTTGCGCGCCGCCGCCACGACCGCCGCGTGCAGCGCGATGTCGGCGTCCACGAAGGCCGCGTCGTCACCGCTCGCCGCCCGCTCGCGCCCCGCCAGCGCCGACTCCAGCGCAGCCACGTCCTCGTCGGTACGCCGCTCCGCCGCCAGCCGCGCCGCCTGGGTCTCGACGATGACGCGGACCTCGTACACGTCGGTGATGGCGGCCCGCCGCAGCCTG
Source organism: Nonomuraea sp. PA05 (assembly GCF_008086045.1). Classification (GTDB taxonomy): domain Bacteria; phylum Actinomycetota; class Actinomycetes; order Streptosporangiales; family Streptosporangiaceae; genus Nonomuraea; species Nonomuraea monospora. The sequence continues at coordinate 20,981 of NZ_VSEY01000014.1, forward strand.
GCGGGCCAGTCTTCCGCGACCTCCGTGGCGATCACGAACACGCCGGCCCCCTGGCGCGCCTGCACCAGCCCGGCCCCCGCCAGCGCCCGCAGCGCCTCCCGCACCGTCGAGCGCCCCACGCCGAGCGTCTTGGCCAGCGCGTTCTCCCCGGGCAGGCGGGTGCCCACCGGCCACTCGCCCTGCGTGATCTGCTCGCGCAGGTGCTCGGTGGCCTGCTCGACCAGTGGACTGGGGCGGAGTGACCCGAGCGGCATGGCGGTAAACCTCTCAGCTTGTCTGAGGACCTGTGTTGTGGTTAGTCTACCCGTCATGACGTCGTACGGTCGCCTGCTTCTCGGCCGCCGCGGCGGGGCCTGACCGGACCGGCACCCCGCCGCGGTGGTTCGGGTGCCCGCCGGTCCTCCGTCACGACCGAAGAGGACTTCACATGTACGACTGGAACCGGCAGAGCCCCAGCGCCATGCCCTACCACCGCTACCGCCCCGTCCACGAACGCGTCCAGGTGCCGCTGACCGAGCGCACCTGGCCCACGCGGCGCCTGACCGAGGCCCCGCTCTGGGCGCCCGTCGACCTGCGCGACGGCAACCAGGCGCTGGCCGAGCCGATGGACCCCGGACGCAAGCGCCGCATGTTCGACCTGCTCACCGGCATGGGCTTCAAGGAGATCGAGGTCGGCTACCCCTCCTCCAGTCAGCTCGACTTCGACTTCGTCCGCCACCTGGCCACCCCGGGCGTCGTCCCCGAGGACGTGACCGTGGTGGTGTTCACGCCGGCCAGGCGCGACCTGATCGAGCGCACCTTCGCGTCGATCGAGGGCATGTCCCGCGTGGTCGTGCACCTCTACACGGCCACCGCCCCCACCTGGCGCAACGTGGTGCTCGGCCAGGACAGGCCCGCGCTGCGCACGATGATCAGGGACGCCGCCGCGCACCTCGCCCGCCTGGCCGGGGACCGCGACATCCGCTTCCAGTTCTCGCCCGAGGTGTTCAACCTCACCGAGCCGGACTACGTGCTGGAGATCTGCAACGATCTGACAGCCCTGTGGGACGCCTCGCCGGACCGGCCCGTGATCCACAACCTGCCCGCGACGGTCGAGGTGGCCACGCCCAACGTGTACGCCGACCAGATCGAGTACATGCACCGCCACCTCGACCGCAGGGACGCCGTCATCCTGTCGGTGCACCCGCACAACGACCGCGGCACCGGCGTGGCCTGCGCCGAGCTGGCCGTGCTGGCGGGGGCGCAGCGGGGGGAGGGCTGCCTGTTCGGCAACGGCGAGCGCACCGGCAACGTCGACCTGGTGACGCTCGCGCTGAACCTGCACGCCCAGGGCGTCGATCCGATGATCGACCTGTCCGACATCGACGAGGTGCGCAGGGTCGTCGAGCACTGCAACCGCCTGCCGGTGCCCGAGCGCCACCCGTACGCGGGCGACCTCGTCCACACCGCCTTCTCCGGCACCCACCAGGACGCCATCAAGAAGGGCCTGGCCCACCACGCCAAGCGGGCCGCCGACCTGGGCGTGCCGCCCGAGCAGGCGCCGTGGGAGGTGCCGTACCTGCCGATCGACCCCGCCGACGTGGGCCGCGACTACCAGGCGGTCATCCGCGTCAACAGCCAGTCGGGCAAGGGCGGCATCGCGTACCTGCTGCACACCCGCTACGGCCTGGAGCTGCCCAGGCGGCTGCAGATCGACTTCGCGTCGGTCGTCCAGCGGGCCACCGACGGCAGCGGCGAGGAGATCACCGCCGAGCAGCTCTGGCAGCTCTTCCACGCCACCTACCTGGCGCCCGGCGAGATCGGCGCGCTCGCCGGCTGGAACACGGTGGAGACGGGGCCCGGCGCGCACGAGTTCACCGGGACGCTGCGCGACGGCCGGCGGCTGAGCGGCGCCGGCAACGGTCCGTTGTCGGCGCTGACCGCCGCGCTCGCCGCCGACGGCATCGACGTGGACATCCTGCACTACGCCGAGCACGCCCTCGACCCCGGCCGGGGCAGCCGGGCCATCGCCTACGTCGAGGCCAGGGTGAACGGCACCACCTGCTGGGGCGCGGCCCAGGACACCTCGGTGCTGACCGCCTCCGTGCACGCGGTCCTGGCCGCCGTCCACCGGATCATCTGACGTAAGATCACCGTCATGTTCGAAGCGGGCGCGGTGCTGGACGTGCTGGAGGCGCTCAGGAAGGCGGGCTGCCAGGTCTGGATCGCCGGCGGCTGGGGCGTCGACGCGCTCGTCGGCCGGGTCACCAGGGAACACGGCGACCTCGACCTGCTGCACCACGAGGAGCAGGAACCGGCCGTGATCGCCGTCCTGGAGGCCCTGGGGTACGCCGAGCGCACCGAAGGCGTCGTCCCGGGACGGCCCGCCCGCTTCGTCATGACCGGGCCAGGCGGGCGCGAGCTGGATCTGCACCCGCTGCGCTTCCAGCCCGACGGGTCCGCGCTCCAGCGGCTCGACGACTCGGGCGGCGCCTTCACCTACCCGGCCGATGTCTTCGTCAGCGGGGAGATCGGGGGCGTGCGGGTGCCTTGCCTGTCAGTGGAGCAGCAGGTGCGCTTCCACCAGGGCTACCAGCCGAGGGAGCGTGACCTGCTGGACATGGCGAGCCTGCGCGACACGTACGGGATCAGCACGCACTTCTGAGCGGCCGCCACGGCTGGATGTCCGCTTGGACCTGGGCGGCGGCGCTCACTTCTGGGTGGCGGGGCTCGCTGAGAGGTGGGCGGCGCACTCGTCGCGGTACCGCAGCGTACGGGCGCGCACCTGCTTCGGGTCGGCCAGTACGGCCCGTGACACCGACGGCACGACCGCGTGCCGCACCGGCCCGAACAGCCGCGCCACGTCGGCCGGAGTGGCACCCTGCGCGCCGAGACCGGGCGCCAGGATCGGCCCGTTGAGATCGTCCAGCGCGTGCTCCAGCTCGGGCAGCGTCGCCCCCATGACCACCCCGACAGGCCCGAACGGCGCATGCCCCGCGTTCGCCGCGGCGGCTCCGGCCAGCACCTGATCGGCCACCAGCCGCTGCAGCCCGGCCGCCTCCGGGTTGGACGTGCGGGCCAGCACGAACACGCCCGCGTCGTTGGCCATCGCCGAGGTGATCGCCCCCTCCAGCGACCCGAACCCCAGATACGGGCTGAGCGTCACCGCGTCGGCCGCCAGCGGGCTGCCCTTGTCGAGGTACGCCTCCGCGTAGGCGGCCATCGTGCTGTCGATGTCGCCCCGCTTGACGTCCAGCAGCACCAGCGTGCCCGCCTCGCGCAGGTCGGCGATGGTGCGTTCCAGCACGGCGATGCCGCGGCTGCCCCAGCGCTCGAAGAAGGCCGACTGCGGCTTGACCACGGCGGCCACGTCGGCCACCGCCTCGACGACCGTGCGGCAGAACCGCTCCAGCGCCGCGGGCGAGTCGTCCAGGCCCCACGTGTGCAGCAGGGCTGGGCTGGGGTCGATGCCCACGCAGAGCGGCCCGCACGCGTCGAGCCTGGCTCGCAGGCGGCTTCCGAACGACTCGTTCATCTCACGCTCCCGTGGGCGAATGGTCCTCCGGCGACGATATGGTACGCGAACCGCCGTTGCCTAACCGGTGCCTCACCGAGTCTTTCCACGAGTGAGCCTTGGGGTAGATGAGCAGACATGTACGAGATCGCCCACCGCGTGCTGGCACTGCGCACCGATCCACCGCGTGACGTCGTCGTCACGGTCGGCGTGCCCTACGAGGAACCGACGGGCGAGTGGTCTTGCCCGTACCGGATCGACGGGCTCGACGGGTGGGAGCACGAGCGGAAGGTCTCCGGGCTCGACTCGCTGGAGGCGGTCGAGCTGGCGATGATCACGGTCAGGGCGGCGGTGGCCGGCTCGCACGAGGCCAGAGAAGGCCTGCTGGCCTGGGACGAGGAGCCGGCGCGGCAGCGGGCGCGGACCGTGTACGTGAGCGTGGACCGGGCGCAGAACCTGGCTTACATCGCGATGAAGCACGAGATCGTGCCGGGGGAGGCGCGGCGCCAGGTCGTGGCGGAGGACATCGTCCTCGACTACGGCGACGCCGGGCAGCTCCTCGGCCTGGAGCTCACGGACGCGGCCCGGCTGCTTCCCCCGGAGATGCGCATCTGAGCGGTCCGCACCGCCCGCCTTCCGTGCCTCAGCGCGACAGCAGCCACCGCCAGCGCGGCAGCTCCAGCACCACCGTCACCACGGCCAGCACGGACACCAGCGCGGCGGCGAACGCGTGCCAGGCCACCCACGCCGCCGCCACGGCCGCCGCCACCTGCAACGCGACCAGCAGGATCGTCACGAAACCCGGCACGGCGACGATCACGTGCCGCTTGTCGCCCGGGGTGGAGAAGAGCGTCGGCAACCCGATCAGCACGATGACGGACAGCACGGCCAGCGGCACCGATGACGAGGCCAGCGCCCACGGCGTGGCGACCCACGCCACCAGCTCGGTGGCGAAACGAAAGACAGAGGCGACGCGGTCGTCGGGGCGGGGCTCGGAGGGCACCCGCGTACCTTACAACCCACCTCCCCGGACGCCTCACCAGGGGTGCTGGCGATAATCACTTCCGTGAGCACCGCAACCTTCCCCCGGATCGTGGCCACCGACCTCGACGGCACCCTCCTCAACTCGGCGGGCGACGTCAGCACACGTACCAGGCAGGCGCTCCAGGCGGCCCGCGCCGCCGGAGCGGAGATCGTCTTCGTGACCGCCAGAGCACCGCGCGGCATCCGCGAGATCGCCCGCCAGGCCGGCGTCACCGGCACCGCCATCTGCAGCAACGGCGCCGTCGTGTACGACGTCGCTACCGACGAGATCACCCACAGCAGCCCCCTCACACCGCAGGCCGCCCGCAAGGTCGCCGAGGCGCTCGCCCTGGCGCTGCCCGGCATCGGCCTCGGCGTCGAGACCGGCAGGAACGTGCTGGCCGAGGCCGCCTACACCAGGAGGGTCGACTACGACCTGGCCTCCTACATCGAGGTGGAGTCGGTCTTCGACGGCGACCGGCCGATCATCAAGCTGCTCGCCCTGTCGCCGGCGCACACGGCCGACGAGATGTACGCGGCCGTGGCCCCGGCGATCGGCGACCTGGCCGAGGTCACGTACTCGGGAATGGAGGGCATCCTGGAGATCAGCGCTCCCGGGGTGACCAAGGCGGTCACGCTCGACCGGCTCTGCGCCGAGCGGGGCGTCGGGGCCGGCGACGTGGTGGCGTTCGGCGACATGCCCAACGACCTGGCCGTGCTGCTCTACGCGGGCGCCGGGTACGCGATGGCCAACGCGCACCCGATGGTGCTGTCGGCGGCCGGGCACCGGACCCTGGCCAACGACGAGGACGGGGTGGCCGTGGTGCTGGAGAACCTCCTGGCCGCACGCTGAGCCCCCGGGCCCGCCCACCTGCCAGGGCGGGCCCGGCTCGGCTCCTGCCCGCCCGCCTACGAGGCTCGAGCTCGCCCGCCTGAGGGGCGGCACGGGGGTCTCACGCGTCGTCGTCCGACACGCGCGAGGTGCCCTCGCAGGTGGCGGGCGACTTGCTGAGCAGCGGAACCACCCCTCCGCAGGTGCTCACCGGCAGCGACACGGGCTCGACGATCTCGTCATTGAAAATGATCACGTCGCCGATCAGGGGAGCCGGGCCCGCCTTGGCGCCGCCGTCATCGTCGTCCGCGGCGTACGCGCCGGTGCAACAGAGCAGCGCCAGGGCGACCGCCCCGAGCCCCGCGACGGCGGCGCTCCTCACCCCCATCCGCTCCTCCATCCCCGGCAACGCCACCCGCCCTGCCACCCGCCCTGCCGCCCGTTCAGGCGGCCATCCGCTCCGGCTGCAACTGCCCGGGCCGTTCCGCACCGCCCGTGCCGTGTTGCGGGCGGCCGTTCTCCATGATCCGGTCGATCGCGGCCAGCGCCAGCGCCGAGATGACGAAGGTCAGGTGGATCAGGGTTTTCCATATCAGCTCCCTGTCGGTGATGGTGGGCCGGGCGGCGTTGATGAAGATCTGGAGCAGGTGGATGGAGGAGATGCCGATGATCGCCATGGCCAGCTTGACCTTCAGCACGTTCGCGTTGACGTGGGAGAGCCACTGCGGCTGATCGGGGTGGCCCTCGATGCGCAGACGCGAGACGAACGTCTCGTAGCCGCCTATTATCACCATGATGAGCAAATTGGAGATCATCACCACGTCCACGAGGCCGAGGACGATCAGCATGACGGTGGTCTCCGGCGGATGCCCGCTGAAGCCCAGGTGCGCCAGGTGCAGCAGCTCGGCCATGAACCGCCACACGTAGACGATCTGGGCGACGATCAGCCCCAGATACAGCGGCACCTGGATCCAGCGACTGAGGAACATGACGTAGCCGACGCGCCCCAGCATCGTCCGTGGCCCGGCCGGCGAGTCGGCCACGGACAGCTGCGCGAGTCGCACTACGACGTCAGGACGTTGACGTGCTGGACCATGGTCTCCACGGTGACAAGGGGCGGAGCGCCCCCGTCGAGGTTGTCGAGGAGTATCGGCGGCGCGCCGCCGGCCAGCGCCAAGGTGGCGACGGCTGCCAGGACTCGGACCTTCAACGGAACTCCTTGCTGCTGCTCGTCGGGAAGCTGCTGCTCGTCGGGAAGCTGTTGCTGCTCGGAAAGCTGTCGCTCTTCGGGAAGCTGTTGCTCTTCGGGAACGGGGACCGGGCGGCGTGCAGGGTCACGCCGCCCGTACCGGTGCCGAGGGGGTGGTCCGGTGCCCTTGGTCAGGGCGCGAGACAGTTGGTGGCCGGGAGTTCGGGCACGGCGAGCAGCGACGCCGGATCGAGCGCGGCGGACGGGTCGACGGCCCCCGTCGGAGCCTCGGCCAGGCAGGTGACCGCATGGACGGGATCGACGAAGGCCTGTGCCGCGGGAGCGGCGAGCAAGGTCAGGCCGCCCGCCATGACAGCGGCGCCGAGGACTCCGCGGGAAGAGAGGAGCATGGAACCTCCTGGGTAACGGTAAAGAACAACCCTCGACTTGCTACCCAGGGTAGTGGTTCGGTAACACTCGGTTTATGTAAAGTGTTGGGTGTGCTTGACAATCACGGTGCGGGCTCGTAGCGGTCCTGCGCGGCCATGACCTCGTCGGCATGGTCGAACGCCCACTCCCCGAACGCCTCGATCGGGCCCAGCAGCGTGCGGCCCAGGTCGGTCAGCTCGTACTCGACCCTGGGCGGAGCCTCCGCGTAGACACGGCGCGCCACCAGCCCGTTGAACTCCAGGCGGCGCAGCGTCTCCGTCATCACCTTCGTGCTGATGCCGCCGATCTCCTCCCGCAACCTGCCGGGACGGCGCGGGCCGTGACGCAGCGACCACAGGACTACCGCGTTCCAGGTGTTGGCCATCAGGTCGAAGGCGAGTCTGGCCTGGCAGTCGGCGAGGAACAACGCGAGCCTCCGTTAGGCACCGGATGGTGTGTGTCGGGACTTCTAGAGTCCACATGTTCTAGTAAAGCCCCTCTTCGGATGGAGGACGGACATGCGGATCGGGATCTTGGGCGCGGGCGGCATGGCGGATGCGCTGGGCACGCAGTGGGCCCGTGCCGGGCACGAGGTGATGGTGAGCGGACGGGACCTGTCCCGAAGCTCGGCGCAGGCCGCCCGAATGAGCGCCGCCGCCACCCCCTCGGGTCCCTCGGCCGATGCGGCCATCTCGGCCGGTGCGGCCAACGGGAGCGACGTGACAGGCGTGACAGGCGCGTCAGGTATGACCGGTGTGACCGATGTGACCGATGTGACCGGCGTGACAGGCGCGACAGGCATGACCGATGCGACAGGCGCGACTGCTGTGACCGAAGCGGCGGAGTTGGCCGGGCGTGGGCGGGTGCGGGCGGGGAGCTTCGCGGAGGCGGCCGGGTTCGGGGAGGTCGTGGTGGTGGCGGTCCGGGAGGCCGGGCTGCTGGACACACTCCGCGCCGCCGGAGCCGCACTGCGCGGGAAGGTGCTCATCGACGTGACCAACGCCGCGAACCCCAGGGAGTACGACCTCACGCACTCCCTGGCCCGGCTGATCGGCGAGGTCAGCGGCGGTCACGTGGTGAAGGCGTTCAACCTGTGCCACGTGGACGTGTGGCGGATGACGCCGCCCGTCTTCGACGGCAGGCCGCTGGCGGTGCCCCTGTGCGGCGACGACCCCGGAGCGCTGGCCGCCGCCCGCACGCTGGTCACCGACCTGGGCTGCACCCCGGTGGACGGGGGAGCCGCGGAACGGGCGGCACTGCTGGAGGCCACGGCGGCGTTCATGATCGGGCTCTGGTTCGGCGGCGCCGACGCCCAGGCCATCCTCCCGCCCCTCCCCTCCTCAGGCACCCACCAGCCCGCCTGACACGAGGCGCAACCCGGCGTCGGCCCAGCCAGACGGCGAGGCAGGGCCGGGGTGGCGGGCCGGGCGGGTGGTGGGGTGGGGTCAGGTCGGGTGGCGGGCCAGGTGGTCGGCGCGGCGGATCGGCTCCGGGAGGCGGTAGTGCGGGCTGAGGTGCAGCACCTGGGACGAGGCGACGTCCAGCGAGATGCGGTGCCCCTGAGAGACGTACACCGGCTTGACCCCCGGCTGCGTACGCAACGCGCGCCCGACCGCGACGCCTTCGTGGATGATCGGCGCCCAGGCCCCGCGCCCCGGCCCCGGCGGCTCGTGCGTGCCGACGAACGGCGTCTTGCCCACGCCCAGCGCCGGCAGCCCGGTCAGCACCCCCAGGTGGCAGGCCAGGCCGAAGCCGCGCGGGTGCGCCAGCCCGTACCCGTCGCAGACCAGCAGGTCGGGCGTCACCGTGAGCTGTTCGAGCGCCGCCACCAGCGCGGGCAGCTCACGGAAGGCGAACAGGCCAGGCACGTACGGAAAGGCCGTCTCCCCGTGCGCCACCACCTCCTCCACCGGCTCCAGCGTGCCGCCGTCGAGGACGACCACCGCGGCCGTGAGCGCGTCGTCGCCGCGGTAGTGCACGTCGAGCCCCGCCACCAGCGCGAACGTGTCCGGCCCCGTGAGCTCGACCTGCCCGCGGAGCCGGTCCTGGATGGACTCCGCCTCGGCGACGCCGGAGGGCCACGGGTGAAGCTGCTTCACATGCACCCGGCCTAAGGTATCCCCATGTGCGATGTCCTGGTGATCGTCGGTTCAGGGGTCATGGCGGACGCGGGGCTGCTCGGTGAGCTCGCCCGGCGTGAGTTCGCCGCGCTGGGGGTGCGGGGGAGGGTCGAGCATGCCCGGGACGCCGACCATCAGCGGGCCCTGATGCGGAAGGAACCTGTGGTCGTGGTCGTGCCCGCGCCGGGTGCGGAAGCGCGGACCCTGATCAGGCAGCCGCCGGGAACCGGGGTGGTGGTGCCGGTGGATCTCGACCGGGTCGAGGGTGCTCTGCATATCCACGGGCGGGGGATCGGGGGGCTGGCTTGGGGGATTCGCCATGCCGTCCACCGGGCCCGGTATCCGGCGGTGCGGCGGGTCGCCTACGGGCCGTCGCCTGAGCAGTGGGGGGATCTGTACCTGCCGGAGACGGTGGTGAAGGTGCCGGTCGTGGCGCTGGTGCACGGGGGGTACTGGCGGTCGGAGTGGGCGGCCGATCTCATGGAGGCGCTCTGTGAGGATCTGGTGGGGCGGGGGTTCGCGGTCTGGAATCTGGAGTATCGGCGGCCGGATCGGCATGGATGGGCGGCGACCAGGCAGGACGTCGCCGCCGGGCTGGCCGCTCTCGACGGGATCGGCCCGGCTGCGGTGACCGGCCCCGGCGAGGTGGGCGATCCGGCAGTGGCTCGGCATGTGCCGCTCGATCTGGACAGGATCGCCGTCGCGGGGCACTCGGCGGGCGCGCAGCTCGCCCTTCGCGCGGTGGCGGACGGGGCGCGCGCGGCCGTCGCCGTGTCGCTGGCAGGCGTGCTGGACTTGGCCGAGGCAGACCGCCGCTGGCTCAGCCACGGCGCCGTCGCCGCCGCCCTGGGCAGCGCTTCGCCTGGGGACGCCGAGTTGCGCGCCTCCTCCCCCCTCCTCCGCGTCCCCCTCGGCATCCCCCAAATAGTCGTCCAAGGCAGATCCGACGACATCAACCTGGTGGACATCTCCCGCCGCTACGCCACAGCCGCCCACGAGGCGGGCGACCACATCACCTACCTGGACCTCCCAGGCGACCACCAGGACGTCATCACCCCCGGCACCCCCATCTGGCAGGCCACAGCCGCGGCCCTCACCGCCGCCCTCACCTAGACAACCCCCGACCCCCGCCGTACGAAGGAGAGATGGAGGTCACGATCGTCGGCGCCGGGCTGGTCGGCTGCCTGCTCGCCTGTTACCTGGCCCGCCGCGGCCACCACGTCACCCTGTACGAACGCCGCCCCGACCCCCGCGAACGCGGCCCCGACCGGGGCAGGTCGATCAATCTGGCGATCTCGCAGCGCGGCATCGACGCCCTGCGCCGTCTCGGCCTGGACGGCAAGGCGTTGCACGCGGCGCTGCCGATGGCGGGCCGGATGATGCACGCGCCCGGCGGCGCCCTCAGTTTCCAGCCGTACAGCGCGGACCGGTCGCAGGCGATCAACTCGATCGGCCGCGCCGACCTCAACAGGGAGCTGCTGGAGGCGGCGACCGCGCAGCCGGGGGTGGAGGTGCGGTTCGGGTGCCGGTTGACGGGGCTGGACGAGCGGACGGGACGGCTGCGGTTCGAGTCGGGTGAGGAGGCGGAGGCCGGGGTGGTGATCGGCGCGGACGGGGCGTACAGCGCGGTCCGGGCCAGGTTGCAGCAGCTTCCCGGCGTGAGTTTCAGCCAGGAGTATCTCGACTACGGCTACAAGGAGTTGTCGATCCCGGCGCGGAACGGCGCGTTCGTCCTGGATCCCGGCGCGCTGCACATCTGGCCGCGCGGCCGTTCCATGATGATCGCCCTGCCGAACCCGGACCGCTCGTTCACCTGCACCTTGTTCTGGCCGCACAGCACGCTCGACTCCCTCGACACGCCGCAGCGGATCAGGGCGTACTTCGCGGAGCACTACCGGGACGCGTTCGGCCTGATGCCCGATCTGATCCCCGACTTCCAGGGCAACCCGGTCGGCCACCTGGTGACGATGCGCTGCGCGCCGTGGCACGCCAGGATCGGGGACGTCGCGGTGGGGCTGATCGGCGACGCCGCGCACGCCATCGTGCCGTTCTACGGGCAGGGCGCCAACTGCGGTTTCGAGGACTGCGTGGAGCTGGACCGCTGCCTGGACGAGGCGGGCGACGACTTCCCGAGGGCACTGGAGCTGTTCGAGCGGCGCAAGTCCGACACCGACGTGATCGCCAGGCTGGCGCTGGACAACTTCGTGGAGATGCGTGACAAGGTCGGCTCGCGGTTGTTCCTGGCGGGCAAGCGGCTGGAGCACGCGCTGGAGCGGGCGCTGCCCGGTTACGTCTCGCGCTACGAGCTGGTGTCGTTCTCGACGACTCCGTACTCGCAGGTGGAGCGGCGGGTGGCGCGTCAGCGGGGGATCGTGCTGGCGGCGGCGGGCGCGGCGCTGGCGGCCCTCGCGTTCGCGGCGCGTCGCGGCCGGGGTCTGGTGCGCGCGCCCGAGGCGGACTGAAACTGTGGGCATGCTGTCGTACTCCAGCACCACCGCCGGCACCCCGCTGCTCGGCGAGACCATCGGCGAGAACCTCGAACGCACCGTGGCCCGGTTCGGCGACAGGGACGCCGTCGTGGACGTCCCCTCCGGCCGCAGGTGGACCTACACGCAGCTCAACGCCGACGTCGACGACCTGGCCAGGGCCCTGCTGGCCAGGGGCGTGGCCAAGGGCGACAGAGTGGGCATCTGGGCGCCCAACAGGGCCGAGTGGGTGATCGTCCAGTACGCCACCGCCAAGATCGGCGCGATCCTGGTCAACGTCAACCCGGCCTACCGCACCCACGAGCTGCGGTACGTGGTCGAGCAGTCGGGCATGCGGCTGCTGATCAGCGCCCTGGCGCACAAGGGCAGCGACTACCGGGGCATGGTCGAGGAGATCGGCTTCGCCGACGTCGTCTACCTGGACGACCCGAGCTGGGACGTGCTCAGAGCGGTCAAGGCGGACCCTGCGGCGCTCGCGGCCCGCTCGGCGGAGCTGGCCTTCGACGACCCCATCAACATCCAGTACACCTCGGGCACGACCGGCTTCCCGAAGGGCGCGACGCTGTCGCACCACAACATCCTCAACAACGGCTTCTTCGTCGGCGAGCTGATCCACTACACGGAGGCGGACCGGGTGTGCCTGCCGGTGCCCTTCTACCACTGCTTCGGCATGGTCATGGGCAACCTGGCCGCGACCTCGCACGGCTCGTGCGTCGTCATCCCGTCGCCGGGCTTCGACGCCGAGGCCACGCTGCGCGCCGTCCAGCAGGAGCGGTGCACGTCCCTGTACGGGGTGCCGACGATGTTCATCGCCGGGCTGGCGCTGGCCGCGAAGTTCGACCTGTCGTCGCTGCGCACGGGCATCATGGCGGGCTCGCCGTGCCCGGTGGAGGTGATGAAGCGGGTCGTCGGCGAGATGAACATGCGCGAGGTCGCCATCTGCTACGGCATGACGGAGACCTCGCCGGTGTCCACGATGACCAGGGCGGACGACGACCTGGCCCGCAGAACGGAGACGGTCGGCCGGGTGATGCCGCACGTCGAGGTGAAGATCGTGGACCCGGAGACGCGGCTCACCGTGCCGCGTGGGCAGCCGGGGGAGCTGTGCACCCGGGGCTACTCGGTCATGCTCGGCTACTGGGACGAGCCGGAGAAGACGGCCGAGGCCATCGACGCGGCGCGGTGGATGCGTACCGGGGACCTGGCCACCATGGACGACGACGGGTACGTGAACGTGGTCGGCCGGATCAAGGACATGATCATCCGGGGTGGGGAGAACGTCTACCCGCGCGAGATCGAGGAGTTCCTGTACGGCCATCCCGACATCGCCGACGTGCAGGTCATCGGGGTGCCCGACGAGAGGTACGGCGAGGAGATCATGGCCTGGGTGATCATGCGGCCGGGCACGGAGGCGCTGACGGCCGAGCGGGTCAGGGAGTTCTGCGCCGGGCGGCTGGCGCACTTCAAGATCCCCCGGTACGTGCGCGTGGTGGAGGAGTTCCCGCTCACGGTCACCGGGAAGATCAGGAAGGTCGAGATGCGGGAACGCTCGATCGAACTGCTCGGCCTCCAGGACGCGGCGGCCGTACGGAACGCCTGACCTCTCACACGACGGCGGCCGCCCGCGCCGTGACGAGGGCGGCGAAGCGGCCGGTCACCGCGCGCCAGATCGGCGTGGAGACCGGCTCGTCCGCCAGCGCCCGCGCGTACACCTCGTCAGGGTCGACCCCCTCCGCCCGCCACTCCCGGATGCGCGCGGGCAGCACCTCCGGATGGAACTGCACGCCCCACGCCCGCTCGCCCACCCGGAACGCCTGGTACGGGCAGTTCGCCGTCTCGGCCAGGTGCACGGCCGCCGAGGGCAGGCGGGTGACGGCGTCCTTGTGGTGCTCGATCGCGGGCACCACCGGCGGCAGGCCGTGGAAGAGCGGGTCGGCGGCGGCCTCCGGCCTGATCGTGACGGGCAGGCTGCCGTTCTCCGGCGCGCCTGCCTCGCCGCGCACCTCGCCGCCGGCCACCTGCGCCAGCATCTGGCCGCCGAGGCAGATGCCGAACAGCGGCACCTCCCCGGCCAGCGCCTGCCCCATCAGCCGCCGCGCGTCGCGCAGCCACGGGGCCCGGTCGTCGTCGCCGGGCAGGTAGCCGCCGCCGAGCATGATCATGGCGTCGTGGCTCAGGGAGGCGGGCAGCGGCTCGCCCTCGTGCGCGTGGACGACGTCGAGGGTGAGCCCGGCCTCCTCCAGCCAGCCCGCCATCCGGCTCAGGCCGCCGGTCCTGCTGTTCTGGACGACGAGGACGTCAGGCATCGCGGTCTCTCTCACGGATCTGGGCGACGAGGACGTCAGGCATCGCGGCCTCTTGCATGGAGTGGGTCACGGCAGGTTGGCCGCCCTGGCGGTGTGGCGGAGCAGCAGGGCCGTGGTGACGGGGCCGACGCCGCCCGGCACCGGGGTGAGCGCGCCCGCCACCCCCGAGACCGCCTCGAAGTCGACGTCTCCGGTCAGCCCGCCGTCGTCGGTCGGGTTGGTGCCCACGTCGATCACCACCGCGCCCGTCGCCACGTGCGCCGCCCCGATCAGCCCGGCCCGCCCGACCGCCGCGACCAGCACCTCGGCCTGCGAGGTGACGGCCGCCAGGTCGCGGGTGCGCGAGTGGCAGACGGTGACGGTGGCGTGCCGGTCGAGCAGCAGGTGCGCCAGCGGCTTGCCCACCACGGTGGAGCGGCCGACGACCACGGCCCGCCGCCCCGCCAGCTCCACCTCGTAGTGGTCGAGCAGCGCCATCACGGCCGCCGCCGTGGCGGGCGGGAACGCGGGCAGCCCGGCCGCCAGCCTGCCGAGGGAGAGCGGGTTGGCGCCGTCCACGTCCTTGCGCGGGTCGATGGCCCCGGCCAGCTCCTGCGCCGAGGCGCCGGCGGGCAGCGGGGTCTGCAGCATGAGGCCGTGCACCTGCGGGTCGGCGGACAGCCTGGCCAGCGTCTCGCCGATCCGGTCGGAAGTGGCGTCCTGGCCCAGGTCGATCACGTCGCAGGCGATGCCGACGCCGGCCGCCGCCTTGGCGATCGAGCGGACGTACCACAAACTCGCCTCGTCGGCGGTGGCCACGACCACGGCCAGCCTCGGCTGCGGGCCGGCCGCCGCCTCGGCCTGCGTCCGGGCCCTGATCGCGGCGGCCAGGTCCTTGCCGGTCAGCGTCTTCAAGAGATCTCCTCGCGTACCTCGGCGGTCACCCAGTCTGCCTTGGCGACGGCCGCGTCCACGCCGGAGACGGGGATGTTCAGCTCCTCGCGTACTCGCTCGTCCTTGATGCCGCGCAGGTTGATCTCGACGTTCACCCTGGCCGTGGTGAGGGCGGCGCGGGCGGCGTCGGCCGCGGCGGCGACGTCGGTGACGACGTTGCGGTTGCCGATCGGCAGCAGCAGCTCGCAGAGCTCGACCACGCGCGCGGCCGCCTCGATCACCCTGGCGGGCGGCTCGGCCGCGCCCGCCAGCGCCCTGGCGATGGCGGCGCTGCGCTCCTCGCCCTTGGGCAGCCGGTAGGCGTCGGTGACGGCGGTGAAGGCCGCCGCGTCCTCCTCGGCCAGCCTCAGCGACCGCGCCCGCAGGGTGTCCGTCTCGGCGATCACGGCGACGACGATCTCGGCGTGATCGGTGTACTTCTCGCCGGTGGTGTAGCGGGCCACCATGCCGAGCAGCGCGGCGGCCTGCGCCGCGTGCAGGGCCGCCGTGGCGCCGCCCCCGGGCGCGGGCACCCGGTCGGCGAGCTGGTCGAGGAAGTCGACGATCGTCAAGTCGCGCATGGCGGCATTCTGCCAGGCCGCGCGGGGCTCACTCGCGGTACATCGGGCGTGTGGCGTCCTCGGAGCCGGTGCGCGGCGGCAGGTACGGCGACTGCGGCGACACCGTACCCCAGGTCGACTCGTACTCGACGGGCTCGGCCGGCTCGCGCGCGGAGCTCCGCCAGCGCGACGGGAAGAACGAGGCCACCAGCAGCATCAGGCCGATCATGACCTGCAGCCCGGTGTAGGTCAGGGTGGTGAAGCCGTTGCGGAACTCGGCGGGCAGCAGGTCCACGGGCAGCAGCCGGATCCGGGTGTACATCTCCACGAACGGCAGGACGCCGACCGAGGTGAAGGCCAGGCCGCCGACCAGCGAGGCGATGGGCGACAGGCGGGAGGCGGCGAGGAAGGCCAGCACGACGCCGGTCGCGGCGAGCACGCCGACGGCGACCCAGGAGATCTGGAACGCCTGCTGCGCCTCCAGCGTGAGCTGGCCGACGCCGTACCACAGGCCGGCGGCGACGAGGGGCGGGAGGAGCAGTCCGGCGACCACTCCCAGAGCGTGACGGGCACCGTTTGACATGATTAACCCCGTTTGTTTGGCTCTGTCCCAACCTACTCTCCGGGATCGGTCAGCGTGGCGTGGTCTTCGAGTCCAGCCAGGTGTTGATGAGTTTCGTGAAGTTCTCGCCGGTGTGCTCGTTGATCCACTTCACGAACGCGGCCCTGTCCTGGGTGGTGTTGCGGTGCTCCTGGGGCCAGGCCCTGGTCATCGCCCAGAACCTGCGGTCGCCGAGCCGCTTCCTGATCTCGTGCAGCATGATCGCCGGGCTGTAGTAGACGTTGCTCTGGCCGAACGCGTCGCGCCGGTAGTTCCCCGGCGGCCCGTTCTCCTTGCGCAGCTCGGCGTCGTAGGCGCGGATGTTGGAGATGAACTCGTCGATGGTGCCGCCCTCGTGGTCGGCGTACCACTGCATCTCGAAGTACATCGCGAAGCCCTCGTTCAGCCACATGTCGCGCCAGGTGCGCGGGGTGACCGTGTCGCCGAACCAGTGGTGCGCCAGCTCGTGCGCCACCACCGACGGCTCCATGTAGCGGGGGCCGAGCGCGATCATCTGCTGGGTCTCCATGCCGGAGTCGCTGGTGGCCACCAGCCCGGCGGTGGGGAACGGGTAGGGGCCGAGCTTCTTCTCCAGCCACCGCATGATCTCCGGCATCCGCCGCGCCACCGGCAACTGCTTGGCCACGTCCCGCGGGCGGATCCAGTACGTGATCGGGATCCCGCGCGGCCCCTTGTCCTTGAACATCCTGAACTTGTCGGCCGCGAACACCGTCAGATAGCTCGCCACCGGATCGGTCGACTGCCACCTGAACGTGCTGCTCCCGCCCTCGGTGCTCTTGCCCTTGTACGTCCCGTGCGCCACCCCCGACCAGCCCTTGGGCACGGTGATCGCCACGTCGTACAGCGCCTCGTCCGACGGATGGTCGTTGACGGGGAACCAGGTGAACGACCCGAACGGCTCCTGCAGCGCCCACGCCCGGCCGCCGCCCTCGATGTGGAAGCCCAGCATGGAGATGTCCTTGCGACGCTGCTTGGAGTCCACCGGCTTCGGCCTGCCGTGGTAGCGCACGGTCACGACCGTGCCCTCGCCCGTCTCCAGCGGCCGGGCCAGCGGGACGGTCAGGTCGTCGTACTTGCGGGTCGCCTTGGTCTTGGCGCCGTCCACCGTGACCTCGTCCACCTTGAGCGCGCGCCCGAAGTCCAGCTTGACCTGCCCGATCGGCTTCGCCGCCCGCACCGTCAGCTTCGCCGTGCCGCTCAGCGTGCGCGCGCCCGGCTCCCAGGTCAGCGCCAGGTCGTAGTGGAGCACGTCGATCGCCGGGTTGCCGTAGGCCGGGTAGACGGGGTCGGCGACGGGCCGGGACCTGCCCTCCTCGTACGCGCTCAGATCGACGGCGGGCCGCTGCTCCTGAACAGGGCTCGGGGTGACCGACGCCTTCGGTGGCGGCGTGGGTGGAGGGGCGCTGCACGCCGAAGCGACCAGCACGACGGACATCAGGGATAAAAGGGGCCTCCGCATTCGCGACAAGGTAGTGACGGCCGCCGAGCGGCCACAACGCGTTTTCCCGTTCCGTGATCAGGAACGCCCGGCTTCCCGACCGTTGCTGAAAGGTCCCTGTGAAGCCGTCCGCAAGTCTTTGCCCCGGACGGCCACGCGGGCATCGTGGGCCGCATGAGATCCGCGATCCTGAAGACCGCACTCGGCAGTGCCTTGATCGTCGTCCTGCTCGGCGGTGTGCCGGCGCAGGCCGCGACCAAGCCTGACACGTTCCCGCTGCCCAACGGGTTCCAGCCGGAGGGCATCGCGATCGGGGGCCACTACGCCTACTTCGGCTCACGCGCGACCGGTGACATCTACCGGGCCGACCTGCGTACCGGGAAGGGGGGCGTGATCAGCAAGGGGCCGGGCACGCAGTCGCTCGGGCTCAAGACCGACGGGCGCGGCCGGCTGTTCGTGGCGGGCGGCAACGCGGGCAACGCGCGGGTGATCGACCTGCGCACCGGCGCCGTCATCAAGTCGTACCAGCTCGCCACCGGCACGTCGTTCGTCAACGACGTGATCCTCTTCCGCGGCGCCGCGTACTACACCGACTCGGCCAACCCCGTGCTGTACAAGCTGGACCTCGGACGCGGCGGCGCGCTGCCCGCCGAGGCCGTCAGCATCCCGCTCAGCGGCGCCATCCAGTACACGACGGGCAACAACGCCAACGGCATCGCCCCGAGCCCGGACGGCCGGTCGCTGCTGATCGTCCAGTCCAACACCGGCAAGCTCTTCGAGGCCGACCCGTCCACCGGCGTCACCACCGAGGTGGACCTGGGCGGCGAGCTGCTGACCAACGGGGACGGGCTGCTCCTGGCCGGCCGCACCCTGTACGCCGTCCAGAACCGGCTCAACACGGTCGCCGCGATCGGCCTGGCCCGCGACGGCGCCTCCGGCAAGATCATCGCGCGGCTGACCGACGACAGGTTCGACGTCCCCACCACCGTGGCCGCCTACGGCCGCCGGCTCTACCTGCCCAACGCCCGCTTCACCACCACCCCGACCCCCGACACGACCTACGACGTGGTCGCCATCAAGCCCTGACCCCGTCCGCGCGCCCCGTGACCACCAGGGGCGCGCCCCTCACTTCTTGATCGTGAACTTGTCGCCGTAGACCTTCCAGGTCAGCGGCGGGTTCAGGTCCAGGTTGCGGTTCCGCACGAACACCCGCTGCATCGTGTCGACGCGGGTGGTGTCCTCGTGCGCCTCCTCGGCCTTCATGGCCGCCTTGCGGGCGTCGAGGAACGCGTTCAGGTACGTCACCTCGTCGCCGCCCTGCGCCGGTGTCCTGGCCTTGCCCATCGCGCTCTTCCTGATGCCGCCGAAGCTCAGCCTGCTGCTGCCGGGGCCGTGCATGACGATGGCGTCGTAGTAGACGAACTGGCCGAGCGCCCGCAGCCCGTCCTTCTCCGCCTGCCGCACGGCCGGGTCGAAGTAGACGCGGTCGCGCTCGTCGTTCTGGGCCTGCTGGAAGGCGGCGTCCTTGGCGGCGGCCTTCCAGTCCCTGACGAAACCCGCACCCAGGCCCTCGTGCGAGTCGGTGCCGTTCACCTTGCGCAGCGCCGGCAGGTACTTCGCCAGCACGTTGCCCGGCTTGCGCTTCGTGTACAGCTCGACCAGCTCCAGCATGTCGCCGGTGCCGGAGCAGAACCCGATGATGCCCGCCGTGTAGCCGCGCTCGTCCTCGATGTCCTCGATGTAGCCGTACTGGGCCTTCCAGTCGAGCGAGGAGTTCTCCGCACTGGACACCAGCCGCATGGCGATGTCCTTCTTGTGCGGGTCGGCGAGAGCCGGCGAGGCGACGGTCAGGGAGAGGGCCAGAGCCGCGGAGATC
Organism: Nonomuraea sp. PA05; assembly: GCF_008086045.1. GTDB lineage: Bacteria > Actinomycetota > Actinomycetes > Streptosporangiales > Streptosporangiaceae > Nonomuraea > Nonomuraea monospora. Next base: position 40,267 of record NZ_VSEY01000014.1, read on the forward strand.
AGCACGCAGGGCAAACTACTCCACCGGGCGCAGCGCCGCGAGCTGTTGCTCGAACGGAACGACCTCCTCCACCTGCTCCCGCTTCTCGGGAGCCCGGTGCAGCAGCAGGTCGGCCAGCTCCTGCGCGGCGCGCGCGACGCGCTCGCCGAGCCCGTCGGTGAACGCGTCCCCGCCGCCGCCCCAGTCCTCCGCCGCCGCGTACACCGCCGTCGGGACGACCACGGCACGCAGGTACGCGAACAGCGGACGCAGCGCGTGCTCCAGCGCCAGCGAGTGCCTCGGGGTGCCGCCCGTGGCCGCGATCAGCACCGGCTTGCCGGTCAGCGCCGTGTTGTCCAGGACGTCGAAGAACGACTTGAACAGGCCGCTGTACGAGCCGCTGAAGATGGGCGTGACCACGATGAGGCCGTCGGCCCCCGTCACCGCTTCCGTCACCTCGCGCAGGCGGGTGTTCGGGAAGCCGGTGACGAAGTTGCCGGCGATGTCCACGGCCAGGTCGCGCAGCTCGACCACGCGGACCTCCACCTCCGCCCGCTGCGCCACCGCCTCGGTGAGGCGGTCGGCGAGCAGGCGGGGGGGGGGGGGCGGCGCCACCCCCGCCGTGACGACGACGAGCTTCATGATGCTCCTTTCGAGATGTGCAGGGTCGGCTCAGGCGCCGACGGGGGCCTCGGGCGTTTCCGCGCCCTCGGCTTGCTGCGCGGCGAGCCGGGACGCGTGCGTCGGCGCGTCGGGGACGCCCGCCGGGCGGTCCTTCGCGAACTCCTTGCGCAGCACCGGCACGACCTCCTCGCCCAGGATGTCGAGCTGCTCCAGCACGGTCTTCAGCGGCAGGCCCGCGTGGTCCATCAGGAAGAGCTGGCGCTGGTAGTCGCCGAAGAACTCCCTGAACTCCAGTGTCCTGTCGATGACCTGCTGCGGGCTGCCCACCGTCAGGGGCGTCTCCGCCATGAACTCCTCCAGCGACGGCCCGTGCCCGTACACGGGGGCGACGTCGAAGTAGGGGCGGAACTCGCGCACCGCGTCCTGGGAGTTCCTGCGCACGAACACCTGCCCGCCCAGACCCACGACGGCCTGCTCGGGGGTGCCGTGGCCGTAGTGCGCGTACCGCTGACGGTAGAGGCTGATCAGCCGCATGAAGTGCTCCTTCGGCCAGAAGATGTTGTTGGCGAAGAAGCCGTCGCCGTAGTAGGCGGCCTGCTCGGCGATCTCGGGGCTGCGGATCGAGCCGTGCCAGACGAACGGCGGGACCCCGTCCAGCGGGCGCGGGGTGCTGGTGAAGCCCTGCAGCGGCGTGCGGAAGCGGCCCTCCCAGTCGACCACGTCCTCGCGCCACAGCTTGTGCAGCAGCGCGTAGTTCTCGATGGCCAGCGGGATGCCCTGGCGGATGTCCTTCCCGAACCACGGGTACACCGGGCCGGTGTTGCCGCGGCCCAGCATGACGTCCACCCTGCCGTCGGCCAGGTGCTGCAGCATGGCGAAGTCCTCGGCGATCTTCACCGGGTCGTTCGTCGTGATCAACGTCGTGGCGGTGGAGAGCTGCAGGCGCTCGGTCTTGGCCGCGATGTAGCCGAGCATGGTGGTGGGGGAGGAGGGCACGAACGGCGGGTTGTGGTGCTCGCCGGTCGCGAAGACGTCGAGCCCGACCTCCTCGGCCTTGAGCGCGATCGCCACCATTGCCTTGATCCGCTCGTGCTCGGTCGGGGTCCTGCCGTTGGTGGGGTCGGTGGTGACGTCGCCCACGCTGAAGATTCCGAACTGCACTTTAGTCACCAATCCAGACTGTTGAATCTTTGACGGCTACGGTAGCGTCCGCACCTCCTCAGATATTCCATCATGGGGTCAGCCGTGGTTGCGGGCCCGGAAGGCCGCGGCCTTCGCCCGGTTGCCGCAGCCGCGCATGTCACACCAGCGGCGGGTACGCCGGTGCGAGGCGTCGATGTACAGGCGGGTGCACGGATCTGCCTCGCACTCCCTGATCAGCCCGGCCTGTGGGCCGCCCAGCAGCTCGGCCGCCGCCCGCGCCGTACTGGACAGCGCCGCCCGCAGATCGCCGCCGCGCTCCACCCCCCGCTCGCCGAGCAGCACGCTCGCGGGCTCGCGGCGCGCGGCGGCGTTGAGCGTGTCGCGGTCGGCGGCGTCCATGGCCTTTCTGGTACGCACGGCGGACGCCAGCCGGTAGATCGCCTCGCGCAGCGCCCGTGCCTCGGCCAGGTCGTCGTCGCTCACGTCCGGCCGGTCGTCGAGCAGCCCGGCCGCCGCCGTCCAGCGGGCCAGGTCGGCGGGCGTGGCCAGCAGGTCCAGGCGTGCGCCGCGCCGGTGCCCGACGGTGCCGGAAAGGTCCAGGCCGAGGTTGCCGCTGATGAAGGTGAAGTCCATGGGACTCATAGTAACCGCGTTGACAAGTTACTTTCGGGGCTGCCAGGGTGAGTAACCACTGAATCCGGTTATTTCGCTCTCAAGGTGGACATATGACGACCCTGCTCAGATCCCGCACCCAACCCGGCTACGAGCCCCGGCACCGCTGGGTCGTGCTGGCCGTCGGCGTCGGCGCGCAGGCCGCCTTCTCGGCCATGTTCTCCGGCATCCCCGTCGCCGGGGTGGCGATGAGATCCGGCTACCACCTGTCCACGGAGGCGCTCGGCCTCGTACTGGCCTGCCTGGGGCTCGGCGTGGCGGCGTCCGACATCGTGTGGGGGCTGCTGACCGACCGGTTCGGGGACCGCCGCGTGCTGCTCACCGGCCTGACCTCGACGGGCGCGCTGCTGGCGGTGATGGCCGCCGCCGTCACCCCGTCGGACGGGGCGGGCGTGGCGCTGCTGGCGCTCTGCCTCGCCATCGCCGGCGCGCTGGGCGGCAGCGTCAACGGGGCGTCGGGGCGGGCGGTCATGACCTGGTTCGGGGAGGGGGAGCGGGGCTTCGCGATGAGCATCCGGCAGACGGCCATCCCGGTGGGCGGCGCGGTCGGTGTGGCGCTGCTCCCGTGGCTCGCCGCCTCGTACGGCTTCCGCGCCGCCTACGCCGTCCCGGCCGCCTTCTGCCTCCTTGCCGCAGCCGCCACCTGGCGCTGGCTCCACGAACCCACCCCACCCACCAGCCCGGCCACAGCACCCGCCACCGCGCCCACCACACCCCAGCCCTCCCCCCTGCGCCGCTGGGACGTCTGGCGGCTGGCCCTGGCCGGCGCCCTCCTCACCGTCCCCCAATTCGCCGTACTCTCCTTCACCGCGATCTTCCTGCACGACGTCAAGCACGAAGGCACCACCCTGGCCAGCCTCACGATCGTGATAGCCCAGCTCGGCGGCGGCGCCGCACGCATCTGGACGGGCCGCCGCACCGACCGCACCGGCACCCGCCGCACCCACATCAGAGCGATCGGCGCCCTGGCGGGCATCGCGATGGCGGGCGCGGCCGTGCTGACCGGCGCCCCCACCCCCCTCACCGTCACGGCCCTGGCCATCGGCGGCATCCTGGCGAACTCCTGGCACGGCGTCGCCTACACGGAGATCGCCGCGATGGCGGGCGCCGACCGGGCGGGCACCGCGCTGGGCCTCCTGGGCACCACCCTGTTCGCGACGGGCTTCCTCACGCCGCTGCTCATCCCGCTGGTCATCGCCCACACCTCCTGGGCGACCGTCTGGGCCCTGGCCGCCGTGGCGTCCCTCCTGGCGATCCCGCTGTCCCCGGGAGAGACCAGGCGCGCGCACGGTGACGTCAGAGCGCGTTGATGTCGGCGGGCCCGAGCACCCGCTTGCCCGCCCCCCGCTCAGCGACCGCGATCATGGCCCGCCCGATCTGCTCGGTGGTCGTCACCCCGCCACCCACCAGCCGCCGCAACACGGGGAACAGCGGCCGGGTGACGACGTACGCCGCCTGGTAGAGCCGCGTACGGGACCGCACGCCGTGCATCGGCTGGATGAACCCGGGCCGGAACATGTACGCCTCCAGCGGCAACGCCAGCAGCGCGTTCTCGGTCTCGCCCTTGACCCGCGCCCACATGGCCCGCCCCCGGGCGTTCGTCCCGGCGCCGGACACGTACACGAAGGCCGAGCGGGGGCTGAGCCGGGCCAGCGTCTCACCCACCGAGAGCGTGAAGCCGTAGGTGATCCGCCGGTAGTCCTGCTCGGCCATCCCGACCGCCGAGACGCCCAGGCAGAAGAAGCACGCGTCGTACTCGCCGAGCTCACCCTCGACGGGCGTCAGGTCGAGCAGATCGCCGTGCGGAAGCTCGCGCAGCTTCGGGTGTGAGACGCCCGTCGAGGACCGCCCGACCGCGAGCACGGCGGTGACCCGGTCGTCGAGCAGGCACTCCCGCAGCACCCCCCGCCCGACCATGCCGGTCGCCCCGAACAGCAGAACCCTCATCCTCAGCTCGCTCCGATCGTCTCCGCCAGCTCGCCGGCCAGCGGGTACGGCCGTTCCGCCGGCAGCAGCGCGCCGGCGTCCGCCCCGCCGCGCACGGCCGCACGCACCTCATGTACCCGCTCGGTGATGTCGCTGATCCCCAGCGTCCACTCCTCCACGTAACGCCGCACCGCCTCCCCGGTGAGCCCCACCTGGATCGACCGGTACGGCAGCGCCTGGTGCCGGAGGCCGCGTTCAGGATCCCACTGGATCCGCACCGGGCTGCGGCGGACCCGCCGCGCCCATCCGGGCCGCCGGTCGTCGTGGCTGAATCCACAGGAACGACGGCTTGATCCACGTCATGCGTTCCCGCTTGAAGGGCGGCACGAAGCGCTGGGCGGCGACGGCACGTCCATGGCGTACCAGACTGGACGATCAAGGGTCGGCCGGACAACGTGTTATCCCAGGTCCCGCACGGCCTGAGCGAGGCGGATGCGGGCGATCTGCGGGATGGACAGGCCGCGGGTGGAGATGCCGATGGCCCAGTCGGTGCCGGGCACGATGGCGCCCGCGCACGCCACCTGCTCCCTGAACTGCCCGTGCTCCTCCACGATCTGGCCCGGCCGTAAGCCCGACAGCTCGTTCTCGACGTCCTCCACGCTGACGGGGGTCGAGGGGGTGAAGCGGCGCAGGCCGTACCCGGTCAGGACGCCGCGCCTGGTACGGGACGGGAGCGAGAGCAGCAGCGCCTTGCCCAGCGCGGTCGCGTGCGGCGCCGTCTCCAGCCCCGCCTGCAGATCTTCCAGGTACGGCGACCGCGGCCCCTCCACCACGTCCACCACGACCAGCCGCCCCTCGGCGAGCTGCGCCAGGTAGGCGGTGTGGCCGGTGGCGGCGGCCAGGTGGCGCAGCACGGAGGCGGCCCGGGGCGGCCGTTCGAACGCGTCCAGCATCTCGTGGAACCGCTCGGCCACCTGCGAGCCGAGCACGTAGTCGCCGTCGGGGCGGCGGTGCAGGTAGCCCTCGTAGCACAGGGTGCGGACCAGGTGGTAGGAGGTGGAGAGGTTCAGGCCGCAGCGGCGCGCGATGACCTTGACCGACAGCGGCCGGTCGGCTCGCGAGACCTCTTCGAGGACGCGGAGCGCGCGCGAGACGCTGCGGATCAGATCGCTGGGTTGTTCGCCGTTCATCCATCAAGCATCTTCGCCATTTGAAAACGGGACGCCTACCCCGACAGGCACACCCGTCCGACGATGAGGTCATGCCGGAGATACCGCAGTGGGCCAGTGAGGCGCTGTCCGGGGTCTACGACCCGTGCTGCAGGGAGAAAGGCATCTCCGTCGTGGAGATGGGCCTGATCCGGTCGGTCCAGGTGGACGACGGCCGGGCCCGGGTCGAGCTGCTGCTGACCTCGGGCTGGTGCCCGTTCGCCGCCAGGGTGCTGACCGAGGTGCGGGACCGCATCCAGGAGCAGCCCGGCATCGACGAGGCGGAGGTCGAGGTGGTGTGGGACGAGGTGTGGACGACGGACCGGCTCTCCCCGAGGGCCGCCCGGATGCTGCGCTTCCTGCCCGCGCCCGCGCAGGTGCCCGACAAGGCGGCCTACATCGGGAGGGAACTACGGTGATCGACGACTTCTTCGTGTTCGACAGCGTGGCCCACGTGTTCAACTTCGAGCCGAAGAACGCGTTCGGCCCGGCGGGCCAGATGTTCTCCAACCATCTGTACGCCTTCCACACGACGCTCACCCCGGAGGGCGAGACCAGGCTGCCGCCCGAGGAGTTCCTGCGGCAGTGGACGATCGACGACATCCGCCACATGGTGTTCGAGGAGTCGGACACGGACATGCTGGTGGCGATGCCGCTGCCGCTCACGGACCTCTACCACGACGGCCTGTCGCCGTGGCAGGAGTGCGCGGAGCTGGCCGCCAGGGACCCGGACCGGACGGTGTTCTGGGGCACGGTCAACCCGCTGGAGGGCCGCAAGGCGCTCGACCTGATGGAGCGGCAGGTGGGGGAGTTCAACGCGCGGGCGTTCAAGCTGTACAACGTCCGTTACGACTACGGCTCCCCGTACCCGTGGCGCATGGACGATCCCAGGGTGGCCTTCCCGATCTTCGAGAAGGCGCAGGATCTGGGCGTCAACCTGATCGGCGTGCACAAGGGCGTCCCGCTGGGCCCGCAGCCGATCGAGCACACGCAGACCTGGGACATGGACGGCGCCGCCGCGAACTTCCCCGACGTCAACTTCGTCATCTTCCACGTCGGCCTGCCGTTCCTGGACGAGACCTGCTGGCAGCTCATCCGCTACCCCAACCTGTACGCCGACCTGGCGGCGACGATCAACTTCATCGTCAGGGCGCCCAGGATGTTCGCCGAGATCATCGGCAAGCTGCTGTTCTGGTGCGGCGAAGACAAGATCATCTACGGTTCGGAGGCGCCGATCTTCCATCCGCAGTGGGCGCTGCGCGCGTTCAGGGACTTCACCATCCCGCAGGACCTGTGCGACGGCTACGGCTACCCGCAGCTCACCGACCAGGCCAAGCGCAAGATTCTCGGGGAGAACCTGCTACGCCTGCATGGGCTTGCTCCGGTGAACAGCCTGTAGCAGCCCGATGGCCACCAGCCCGGCGACCGTGGCGGAGCCGCCGTACGAGACGAACGGCAGCGGCACCCCCACGATCGGCATGAGGCCCAGGGTCATGCCCACGTTCAGATACGTCTGGAACCCGATCCACGACACCAGCCCGCCCGCCAGCACCGCCCCGTAACGCGAGGCGGCGTGCCGGGCGATCGACAACCCCCGCCACAGCAGCGCGAACACGGCCAGCACGATGAGCGCGGCCCCCGCGAAGCCCAGCTCCTCGCCCGCGACCGTGAAGACGAAGTCGGTGTGCTGCTCGGGCACGAAGTGACCGGCGGTCTGCTCGCCGTTGAACAGGCCCTTGCCGGACAGGCCGCCGGAGCCGATCGCGATGCGGGCCTGGGCGGCGTTGTAGCCGATGCCGCCCGGATCGGCTCCCGGCCGTACCAGCACGAGTAGCCGTTCGAGCTGGTACGGCCGGACCAGCCCGAGCTGCCACGCCGCCGCCCCGGCCCCGGCCGCGCCGCCGGCGAGCACCAGCAGCCACCGCTTGGGCGCCCCCGACACCAGCAGCGCCCCCGCCACCATGGCCGCGAACACCAGCATCGTGCCCACGTCCGGCTGCAGCGCGATGAGCCCGATCGGCACCGCGGCCAGCGCCAGCGCCAGCAGTACCCCGCCGAACCCGGCCCGCCGCTGCCCGTCGCGCAGCTCACCCAGCGGCACCGCGAACGCCAGCGCGAGCGCGATCTTGGCGAACTCCGACGGCTGAAACTGCACCCCGGGCGCCAGCACGATCCACGAGTGCGCCCCGTTCACCCGCACGCCCAGCGGGCTCAGCACCCCGGCCAGCGACAGCAGCGCCAGCACGTACGCCAGCGGCACGTACGCCCGCAACACCCGCAGATCCACCCGCGACACCAGCCACATGAGCACCAGGCCCACCCCGACGGCGCCCGCCTGCCGCACCAGCAGCGCGTGGCCGCCCGCCAGCCGCGTGGCCGACCACACCAGCAGCAGCCCCATCGCCGACAGGGCCAGCGCCAGCAGCGTCAGCAGCCGGTCGGGCGGGCCCAGCGACGGCGCCCACACCAGGTTCCTGCGCCCGGCAACCGCGATCATCGCCGCTCCCTCAGCCCGAGAATGCCCTCCCAGATGGCGCGAGCCGCCGGAGCCGCCCCCTCGGCGCCCCTGCCGCCCTCCGACAGCACCACGACCACCGTGTAGGCGGGATCGGGCGCGAACGAGGCGAACCAGGAGGTGTCGCGCCGCCCGAACGACTCCGCCGTCCCCGTCTTCCCCGCCACCGCGATCTTCCCGAACGGGAACCCCTTGAAGGCGCCCCCGGCCGTTCCCGTCCTCGGCACCTGGGTGAGCGCCTGGCGGATGAAACGCAGCGTCGCCGCCGTCGCGGGCAGCCGCCCCGCCGCCGGCGGCGTGATCGTGCGCACCGCCGTCCCGTCGGGCCGCACCACCTTCAGACCGACGCGTGGATGGTGCAGGGTGCCGCCGTTGGCCACGGCCGCGTACGCGCGCGCCAGCTGCAGCGGCGTCACCAGCACGCCGCCCTGCCCGATGGAGAGGTTCGCCGCGTCGCCGCCCCGCCACACGCCGCCGCCCCGGCAGTTCTCCCGCGCGATCACCGTCAGGTACGCCGCCCGCGCCCGGTCGGCCAGCTCCGGATAGCCTTTCCCGGCCCGGCGGCAGCTCTCCGCCCGGGTGGCCCGCCAGTACGCCTTCTTCGCGGCCGCGTCCGGCACCGCGCCCGCCGCCTCGCCCGGCAGGTCCACGCCCGTGGGCCGGCCGAAGCCGAACCCGCGGGCGGTCCGCTCCAGGGCGTCGGAGCCGCGCCGCCAGAGCTGGTCGGCCAGCCGGTAGAAGATCGTGTCGCACGACTGGACGAGCGCCCCGTGCATGGTCATCAGGCCCAGGTCGGCGCTGCCGAAGTTGCGGAACACCCGGTCGCCGACCGTGTAGCCGGGCGGGCAGTCGTAGGTGGCGCCGAGCCCGTACCCGGCCGACGCCGCTGCCGCCGCCGAGGCGACCTTCCACGTCGAGCCGGGCGCCCACTCGCCCTGCACCGCCTGCGACAGCAGCGGCAGCGCCCGGTACTCGCGCGCCGTCACGCCGTCCGTCCACACCGCCGGGTCGTACGCGGGCCGCCCGGCCAGCGCCACCACCCGGCCCGTCCCCGACTCCAGCACCACGGCCGCGCCCGACGAGCCGCCGCTGCCCGCCAGCGCCCGGGCGAGCGCCTGCTCCGAGATGGCCTGGATGCGGGAGTCGATGCTGGTCACCAGCGTGTCGCCGGGCACGGGCGGGTCCTCGCGGATCGTCCTGGTGACCTTGCCCGTGTTGTCCACGGCCACGTCCCTGCGGCCCGGCCGCCCGGCCAGATCACGGTCGTAGGCCGCTTCCAGGCCGTCGCGGCCCCGGACGCCCTGCACGTACCCGAGGGTGTGCGCCGCCGCCGCGCCGTGCGGGTAGACCCGGATCGGGCGCAGCTCCGTGCGGACGCCGGGGAAGTCCTGCTGGCGCTCGCTGATCTGCAGCGCCACCGGCACGCTCACGTCCCGCGCGACGGGGATCGGCTCGTACGGCGAGCCCTGCCAGCACGGCTTCGGCACCCCCTCCTCGCACAATCGCACCTTCTCCGCGATCTGCCGGTACGGCTGACCGAGCGCCTCGCCCAGCCGCGTCAGCACCGCCCGGCCGCCGTCCGGCTGGTGGGCCAGGGCGACGGCGTCCACCGTGACGACGGGGCGGGTGTTGTTGGTGACCAGGGGGCGGCCGTTCACGTCCAGGATCGGGCCCCGGGTGGGGGGCAGCGCGATGCTTCTGATCCGGATGTCGGCCGCGGCCCTGACGTACGCGTCGCCGTTCACGACCTGCAAGAACCACAGGCGGCCGAGCAGCGTGACGAGCATCGCGGTGGCCACCAGCCGCAGCACCACCAGCCTGGCCCTAGACACGGTGCCTCACCACCCCGGCCCGCATGCCCGCGGATACGGCGCCGACCTGTGCGCGCCTAGACACGGCGCGGCGCCGGCTGGGACTTCGTGCCCTCGGAAGGGCGCCGCCGTGCCACCACGACACCCCCGGCGGCCCCGAGCGCCACCGTCCAGGCCAGCGTGAGCGCCGCCCAGGACGCGGGCGCCGCCGGCGGCCCGGCCAGCGCCGTGCGCCACGGCTCGTCCCCGAGCGCCACCGCCGCCGCCACCTGCAGCACCGTGCCCAGCACCGCCCCGAGCCCGCCGGCGAGCAACGGCCTGCCCGCGGAGCCGCCCTCGTACGGCCGCCCGCTCGCCCGCAACCGCCCGGCCAGCAGCCCCGTCACCGACAGCACCAGCGCCGTGCGCCCCACGGTGCCGTCGGCGGGCGGCGTCACGTCGGCGGCCAGCCCGGCGACCAGCCCCGCCACGCACCCCCAGACCGGCCCCCTGGCCAGCGCCGCCCACACCACGGCCAGCACCACCAGGTCGGGCCCGCCCCACGGCGACCGGTTGACCAGCACCACCTGCACCAGTGGCGCCACGAGCGCGAGCAACACCAGCCCCAACGCCCTCACCTCCGCGGCTCCAGCACCCGCTGCCCCGCACCTGGCCCGCACCTCTGCGGCTCCAGCACCCGCTGCCCCGCACCTGGCCCGCACCTCCGCGGCCCGCGCATGGCGCTCACTTTCCGGGCGGCGGCACGATCACCGCCACCAGCCCGAGCGCCGACAGCCGGGCGGCGGGCCGTACCAAGGCCGTCCGCGTGGCCGTCCCCGGCTCGCTCCGCACCGCGGCGACCGTCCCGATGGGCACCCCGCCCACGTACGGCCGCCCACCGGCGGACCCCAGCGTCACCACCTCGTCCCCCACCCCGATCGGCGCGTTCGGATCGAACAGGCTCAGCCGCAGCCCCTCACCAGGCACCCCCGTCACCACCCCCAGCTCCCCGGACCCGGCCATCCGCGCCCCGATGGACGAGGCCGCGTCGGTGATCAGCGACACCGACGCCGTGGCGGGCCCCGCCCAGGTGACCTTGCCGACCAGGCCGTCGGCGTTCAGCACGGTCACGTCCCGCGCGACCCCCGACGAGGCCCCCGCGTCGATGGTGACGCTCTGCCCCCGCCCGAACCCGACCACGTGCGCCGCCACGCCCCGATGCCCGTCCGGCACGCCGGCCCGCGCCACGGACCGGGTGCCGGACGACAGCAGCCGGGCCCGCAGCGCCGCGTTCTCCTCCTCCAGCTCCCGCAGCCGGTCCTGGCCGCCGAACGCCCTGGTCGCCGTGGCGAAGGCGCTCTCGACCGCGCCGTACACGCTCGCCCCCGCCGCCCGTACGGGCGTCAGCGGCGTCAGCGTCCTGTCGATCGCGACGAGCAGGACGGCGGAGCCCAGCACGAGCAGGACGAGCGCCCGCTTCACCGGCGTGACCAATCGGGCAGCAGCACGTCCCGCATGGCCTGGAAGCGCTCCACGCAGCGGCCCGCGCCGAGCGCCACCGAGTACAGCGGCTTGTCGACGAGGCGGATGGGCATGCCGGTGGCCTGGCCCATCCGCTCGGGCAGGCCCCGTAACAGGGCGCCGCCGCCGGTCAGCACGATGCCGTTGTCGAGCAGGTCGCCCGCCAGCTCGGCCGGGCACTGGTCGAGCGTCGTCTGCACGGCGTCGATGATGGCCTGCACCTGGTCCTCGATGGCCTCGCTGACCTGCTCGGCGGTGATGGTGGCGGTCTTGGGCAGGCCGCTGACGAGGTCGCGCCCGCGTACGGGGGCGGAGGTCTTCAGGTCGAGCGCGCGCGGCGCGGCGGACGGCGTCGCGCTCTCGGCCTTGGGCTTGGAGCGGAACGGGTTCCAGCCGCGCGGCGGCGGGGCGGGCTGCTCGGCGGGCTCGTCGCCCACGGGGTCGTCCGGCTCGTCGAGGACGGGCGGGGCGAGGCCGACGCGGTGCCGTCCGACGGAGTCGGCCGCGATCACCGGCGCGGGCCGCACCAGGCCGAGGTCGATCTTGATGCGTTCGGCGGTGCGCTCGCCGAGCAGCAGCGCGTGCTCCTTCTTGACGTGGGTGACGATGGCCTCGTCCAGCTCGTCGCCGCCGACCCGCAGGGACTTGGCCACCACGACGCCGCTCATCGACACGATGGCGACCTCGGTGGTGCCGCCGCCGATGTCGACCACCATGTTGCCGGTGGCCTCGCCGACCTTGACGCCCGCGCCGATCGCGGCGGCCATCGGCTCCTCGATGATGTGCACCCGCCGGGCGCCCGCCTCGTACGCGGCCTCCTTGACGGCCCGCTGCTCGATCGAGGTGGTGCCGCTGGGGACCGCCACGACGATGCGTGGCTTGGCGAGGAACCGGCTCGGGTGCGCCTTCTGGATGAACAGCCGTAACATGCGCTCCGCCGCGTCCAGGTCCGCGATCACGCCGTCCTTGAGCGGCCTGATGGTGGCGATGTGCGGGGGAGTGCGGCCGACCATGCGCTTGGCCGCCTTGCCGACGGCGACGACGGTGTTCTTGTGCAGGTTGATCGCGATGACCGAGGGCTCGTTCAGCACGATGCCCTTCCTGCGGACGTAGACGAGGGTGTTCGCCGTCCCGAGATCGACGGCTATGTCATGACCGAGAAGAGCCCATGCGAATGCCATGTGCCGCACACGCCTTTCCGACCGGCAGGGGCAGGGGGACACTGCCCTCAGTGGCGCTGCCCTGAAGAAGGCTGGCCGCAAACGCGATATGTCTGTAGCCGTGACAGTCCGTGCAGGTCAGCCGGGATCGTAGGAGCAGCGCAGACCCGTCCGCACGGTAGCCCGCAATTCCTCCCCGATGACGGGATCGGCTATCGCGACGCGATCCACGGCCCGCCTGATCGCCTTGCCGACCGCTGTCCTGGCCCGCTCCTCGCTGCCGGCGAACGTGCGCGGCCGGCCGCCGAGCCCGGTCGCCGAGGCCAGCTCGGCCACCAGCCAGTCGCGCTCGGCCCGCCGCTGCTGCGCCTGCTGGGCCTGGTGGTTGGCCTCCAGCTCGGCGATCTCGGCGTCGAGCTGCGCCAGCCTGCTCCGGTACGCGCGCCCCGCCGGCCCGTCCAGCACCCGCTGCGCCGACGCCTGCCCGGGCACCGCGTCGGGCGACCCGGCGGCCAGGTCGGCGGCCGGGATCTCCTTGCCGGGGCTGGCCAGCAGCGCCGCCAGGTGCAGCATGCCCACGCAGTGGTCCACCAGCGCGGTCCGCGCGCCCAGCTCGACCCGCCACTGCGCGCCCACCGCCCGGCAGGTCACCCGCTCGGCCACGTAGCGGGGCACGTGCATGCCGAGCGCGTCGGCCTCCTGCGCGGCCAGCGCGCTCTGCCGGCGCGCACCCTCGTCCCTGGGGCCGTCGCGCATCGCCAGCGCCTGGCCCAGCCGCGAGCGTGACAGCGCGACCGCCGGCCAGTGGCCCAGCGCCAGGTTCTCGTGGACGGCCCTGCGCAGGTGCGTGATCGCCAGGTCCAGGTCGCCCGCGGTGATCGCGGCCACGCCCAGGCTGTGCCGGGCCGAGCCGAAGCAGGCGATGCCGGGGCTCGTCATGACGGGCAGCCCCGCGTACGGGGCCAGCAGCGTCCCCGCCCTGGCCGCCAGGTCGGCGTCGCCCAGCAGGTCGGCCGCCTCCACGATCGCGTACATCGACATCAGCCAGGTGCTCGTGCGCGGCCGGTCCGCCAGCACGCCGCGGCGCAGCCTGGCCAGCATGCTCTCGGCCAGCCGCCGGTCCCCGGCCGCCGCCGCCGCGACCGCCAGGCCCGCGTACGGGGAGTCGTCCACGGCGGGCAGCATGGGCGAGTTCAGCAGGTCGGTCAGCAGCGGGACCAGCTCGCCGATCCTGCCCTGGTACCAGCGGATGGCGGCGAGCTGGCGGACGTACCAGCCGGGCGCGTCGTGGTCGCCCGCCGCCATGCCCCGCTCGTAGCAGGTGGCGGCGCGCTCCTCGGCCTGCTCGAACCGGCCGGCGCGGGTGAGCAGCATCACCTCGATCGCGCCGACCACGAACTCGATGGCCTGCTGCCCCTCGCCGTCCAGCGCGATGCGCAGCTCGCCCAGGGCCCGCTCGGCGTGCGGGTCGGCGTCCAGGAGCAGGTCCACGGTGCGCCACAGCAGGCCGATGAGCAGGTCGGACCGGCGTCCCGTGCGGGAGGCCACCCCGATCAGCTCCCTGGCCAGCTCCATCCGCCGCGCCCCGTCGCCGGGGCCGAGCATGCAGTGGTGCGCCAGGCTCAGCGCCTCGGCCAGCGCCACCGGGTCGTCGGCCGCCCGCGCCTCCGACACCAGCGCCATGATCGCGTCCATGCCGCCGGCGCCGTAGTCGTCCTCCGCCGCCAGCCTGATCCGCAGTCGCAGCGCCAGCGGTGAGTCCGCGTCGAGCCGCGAAAGCGCCTCGCGCTGGCGCAGCCGCACCGTCGCCACGGCCGCGGCCGTGCGGTGCTCGTGCACCCACATCCCGCCCAGCCCGAGCGCCGCCCTGGCCAGCGCGGCCGCCTCGCCGCGCTGCGCCGCCTCCGCGTAGGCGTAGTCGAACCGTTCACGTGCCCGCCGCATGTCCCCCTTGACCAGCAGCGCGTGCTCTCCGTCGAGGAGAGTCCACTCCAGCGTTTCGATCACTGGCCTTACCCCCGTGGCAGCCTGAATACCTGGCGCACCCATGGGTGGCGGGCCTCCCACCGCTCCGCTTCCCCGGCCGATGAACTATCGGGTGAACAACCATGGAGACGGCTCCCTGCCGTCGTCCGGTTCAATTCCACCTCAAACCGGAAAGTTTCGGAACCGAATTACGGGACGGAGATGTCCGGGATTCAGCACACCGTACGCCAGGTCTGCTCCTCCACCAGCTCGGTGCTGCGCCAGCCGTCCGGGGTGCGGCGCAGGTGGTGATGGTAGTAGCCGCCGCCGTGCAGGAAACCCTCGGTCCCCGCGGCCACCATCTCCCGCGTCGGAGCCAGCGTGTCGGTGAACGGCGCGCTCACTCTGGCCTCGCCCCCGGCCAGGTCGACGCGCGCCGCGCCGATCAGGTGCAGCCTGGCGGGCCAGTGCACCAGCACCTCGGCCAGCCACGCCTTGACCTCGTCCCTGGTGCCCCTGATGCCGCCTGACGAGCTGTAGTCGATCACCGCGTCCTGGCAGAACACCTCGTCGAGCAGGTCCCACTGGCCCGAGTCGATGGCGTAGGTGTAGCGCGCGAGCAGGCCGGCGATCTCTAATCGGTCGGCGATCTCCTGATGGTCCATGTGCTGATCGTCGCGCTAAGGACGCCGGATGACCAGGCCGGCCAGCCGATCGCCCGGCACCCGTGCCGTGAAGGGGGCACAGGGGACGCAGAAGTAGTCGCGGCCGAACGTCAGCTCCACCGCGCCGGGGGCCAGGTTGACCAGCAGGCGGTCGCTGTCCACGCTCACCGTCCGCGGGTCGTGGCCCTTGGGGGCCAGCGGGCGCAGCACCTCCGCCAGCCGCCGCCGTCCTGCCGGGGTGAAGGCTTGCGGGGCGAAGACGTCCCGGACGGTGAGGGTTCTGCCCGCGCGACGGTCGTAGGTGACGGCGCGGCCGAGCTCGCCCGTCAGCGCGTAGCGGACGGAGATGAGGTGGGCGTCGTTGCGGACGAGCGCGTATCCGCCGGTCAGCGTGGTCGTGGAGGTGGTGGGGTGCATGCGGTGCCTGCGCAGCGCCTCGGTCACGTACGCCCGCACGGGGGCTGCCAGCGCGGCGCTGACCCTGGAGGCGTCCTGCGCGCTGGCGGTGCTGGGGTAGGAGACGTCGATGGTGAGGCCGGGCAGGCGTTCCTGCCAGGTCTCGGTGGTGATGGCCAAGGGGTGTCGTTCGCCGGTCACGAAGACGAGCGGCGCCGCCGCCGGCACGGTCAGCACCAGCCCTCCCACCAGCAGCACCTTCCGCGGCACCGCGACCGCCGCCGCACTGCCCGGCTGCGCCTTCCGCCGTGCCGTGACCGCCGCCGCACTGTCCGGCTGCGCCTTCCGCCCTGTCGTGACCGCCACCCCGGCCACCGCGAACGGCCCCGCCAGCAAGCCGAGCTGCAGCCCCGCGGGTGTGCCCAGCCCCGCCGCCACCCCGGCGAGCACCGACATCCCCCACACCGTCGACCACACCGCCCACCGCCGCTCCGCCACGTTCACCCTCGCCAGCCCCACATACACCAGCACCCCGAGCAGCACGAGATAGGCCAGCCCGGTCAGGTTGTCCGCCACCGGAACCCCCGCCGACAACACGGGAAACGCGAGAAACACCCCACTCCCACGCCACGGCCCGGGATCCACCGGCCCCCCGAACCCCTGAACCGCCCCGGCGACCACGGCCAGCACCAGCGCACCCCCGGCCGCCCTGGCCGCGATCAGCCCGCGCTCCCGCCTCCCCGGCACGTGCCCGCGCACCTGCTCCCGCCAAGCCCGGTACCGCTCGGCCAGCTTCTCCCACTTCTGCTCACCCTCCAGCTCCACGACCCGCGCGAACCGCGTCACCCCCACCTGCGAGTGCACGATGAACAACACCGCCGCGAACACCGGCGCCGCGAACACCGTGAACTCGGCCGCCTCCACCGCGGGCGAGATCCCGGCGGGCCGCCCCCCTGTCAGCACCAGCCCGGCCAGCCCGCCCACGTTCCACGCCAGCGCCGCGGCCAGCGCGACCGCCGCCACCAGCACCGGGTACGCCGACACGGGGAAGACCCGGACGAGCTGCCCCCGCACGGCGACGTACACCAGCACCGCCGCCGCCACCGCGAACACCGCCGGGATCGCCCATGACCACACCACCGCGACCCGGCCCAGCCCGGGGTCGGGCGGGGCGAGCAGCGCCAGCGCCCGCACGGTCACGGGCGTGTCCGCGTCGAACGTGCGCCGCGTCAGCAGCGTGAATCGCGAGGTCACGGCCAGGCAGAAGTACGTCAGCGCGACGGCCGCCCCGGCCACCAGCAGGCCCCACCGCCGGTCGGTCCGCACCGGGTCGGCGGGCACGGGGGCCGGTTCGGCGCGCAGCACCCGCTGCACCCCGGTCGCGGCCAGGGCCAGCAGGAGCGGCGGCAGCGCGGTCTGCGCGGGCGCGGCCACCAGCACCGCCGTCATGTCGGTCGCGTACTCGGCCATCCAGGCCGTGCCCAGCGGCGCCGTCAGCAGTGACTCCCGCATGCCCAGGTCGATGGCGACGACGGCCGCGTACACGACGGGCGCGACGGACAGCGCGATCCACGCCAGCACGAACGCCCGTCCTGGCCGCCCCTCCACGGGCAGCCGCCGCCGCAGCGCACCTTCCAGCGACGCCGCCGCGATCGTCGCCAGCACCACGGCCACCTGCTCGAAGTAGCTGAACGACAGCGGCAGCCAGCCCAGCAGCGGCAGCCGTTCGCGCAGCAGCACGCTCCACACCAGCGACCACCCGGCCACCAGGCACGGCAGCACCCACGCGCGGGGCCTGAAGGTCCGGGTCCGCTCCCGTCCGGCGGCGGGCAGCATCCGCGTCCCGGCCAGCGCCAGCCCGGCGGCGGGCAGCGCGATCGCCATCCCCCAGGAGGCGGCGTCCGTGACGTACGGGCCGGACGGCAGCCGGTGCCCCCGCGCCCACAACAGCACCGCCAGCACCCCGGCGGGCCCGCCGGCCAGCCCCCAGCACACGAGCAGCCCGACCCGCGACTCACCGAACCCGGACCACCGGTAGGCGAGGTACGCCCCGCCGGTCAGCATCACGCAGAACGCGCCGAGCGTCACAGCCGTGCCGGCCGCCCGCCCCTGCCCGAGCCCGGGGAAGACCAGCGTCGCCGCCACGGCCCGGTCGAGCAGGAACCCGCCGACGGCGGGGAGTGCGCACAGGGCGGCCAGGCCCAGCGCGGAGCCCGCGGAGGCGAGCAGGAATGTCCGCGTCGTCGTCCGGGCCGCCGCCGGGGTCGTCCGGTTCGTTAACGTCTGGGTCGTCTTCGCCACGCCCTGTCATCTGCCCGCCACGACCCGCTTGCGCTCGCCCGGTGACCTGGAACTGGCCGCCTGGTGAGGCCGTTCCGCCCATCTTCAGCACGGACGGCCTGGCCTTCTCGCTGAACGGCAGCATCAGGTATGTGGGGATGAGCAGCTCCGCCGGCCCCGAACCAGCCGCACCCGTGGCCGCGCCAGGCGAGCATCCCCTTGCCTCGAACAGCAAGAAGCCCCAGCTCCCGGTGTATGCCGGGCGCTGGGGCCGCAATGCTGGTGGACGATACTGGGATTGAACCAGTGACCTCTTCCGTGTCAGGGAAGCGCTCTCCCGCTGAGCTAATCGTCCTTGCGAGGTGGCGACGGGATTTGAACCCGTGTGGACGGCTTTGCAGGCCGCTGCCTCGCCTCTCGGCCACGCCACCGAGCCGGAAGCTCCGAGCGGAAGACGGGATTCGAACCCGCGACCCTCACCTTGGCAAGGTGATGCTCTACCACTGAGCCACTTCCGCATCAACCCCGTGGGCTCAACCCCGGGGCGACGAGAGAACTCTAGCGAATCCTGGCCGAGTCCCCAAACTGGAATACGCCCGCCCAGGTCAGGTGTGCCCGCCGTTGACGGTGAGGCGCTGGCCGGTGACGAACGCGCCGCCCTCCGAGGCGAGGTACGACACCGCCGCCGCGACGTCCTCCGGCGTGCCCATCCGCCGCAGCGGCACCTCCTCCCGGTAGGCGCTCTCGTCCAGGCCCTCGTGCCGTTCCACCGGGATCCAGCCGGGCGCGACCACGTTCACCGTGATGCCGTGCGCGCCCAGCTCCCTGGCCCACACCTGGGTGAGCGCGTGCTGCGCGGCCTTGGCGGCGGTGTAGGCGGAGCTTTCCGGCAGCTTGCGGTCCACGATGTCGGAGCCGATCTGGATGACGCGGCCGCCGCCCTGCTCCCGCATGCCCGGCAGGACCGCCTGCACGAGCAGCGTCGGGCTCTTGACGAAGAAGGTGAGCTGGTCGAGGTGCGACTGCCAGGTGAGGTTCTCGACCGCGATGACCGGCTGCGGGCCCGTCGCGTTGGCCACCAGCACCCCGACCGGGCCGAGCCGGTCGGTGACGGCGGCGGCCAGGCGCTCGACGGCGGTCTCGTCCGTGACGTCGGCGGCGAACGCCTCGGCGACGCCGCCCGCCGCGCGGACGGACTCCACGACCTGCTCGGCTCCGGCGTGGTCGGAGTGGTAGTTGACGGCGACGGCCAGGCCGTCGGCGGCCAGCCTGCGGGCGATGACGGCCCCGAGGCCGCGCGAGGCGCCGGTGACGAGCGCGACTGTTGTCATGGGGCCGAACTCTAACCTGGCGATGACAGGCGCCCGCGCTAAGGGGCCGCCGACCGGCCGGTCAGCGGCTGAGCTGGAGGCCCGCCGGATGCGGCCCCTCCGTCTCCAGCCGGTACTCGCGCCCCGAGATCGCCCGGTTGTCGTCGATGACCCGCTCGGACGCCGGCTTCTCCCCGTTCATCACGGCCTCCTGCATCCGGGTGAACCGCTCGTGCGCCTCCTTCACGTACCCCGTGCCCAGCGTCGTGCAGTCGATCTGGGTGGCGAGCAGCTCCCGGATGTAGGCCTTGTTCGGCTCGAACGTCACGGGCGGCGGCAGCGCCGGGGCCAGCACCTGATCCGGCTCACGCCCGTCGAACCGCCTGAACAGGTCGGCCGCCAGCCGCAGGTGCTCCAGCTCCATGTTGAGATGCAGCTCCCAGATGTTCTTCACCTTGGGATCGGACTCGGTCTCCATGAACGAGTAGTACAGGTAGCACTCGTTGTACTCGTGGTTGAGCAGCATCTCCCACCAGCTCTCACCGGGGTCGACCAGCGACTCGTAGTGGGTGACGTGCTCCTCCTCCACCATCGCGATCTCCTGGTAGAGCTGCCGCGCGATCGGCTCCATGCAGGTGGGGCCGACGTTCATGTAGAAGTTCATCGTCTGCTGCTCGGCCGCCATGACGGTCAGGGCGTGCAGGCGGGACAGCGGCTCGGTCACGCTCCGGTCGTACGGCTGGCGCACGTTGTCGAGCGGGTCGCGGTGGTGCAGGTACGTGGGGCGGCCCGGCATCACCTCGGTCAGCCCGTCGACGATCTTCTCGGCCTTGCGATGCTCGATCATCTCGTACAGGTTGGCGTAGCGGTACAGGTGGTCGAAGTCCTCCAGCACGCCGAACTGGTAGGCCTGCTTGAGGTACGGGTCCGGCTCCATCCGCGCGACCCACGCCGTCAGGTCCACCGCCACCTGCTCGTAGGCGATCGTCGTCTCCAGCACCGACGACGTCCCCGGCAGCAGCCAGTTCACCGCCTTCTGCTGCTGCGCCTCGACGTAGCGGACCCGGGCGAGCTGCTGCTTGATCTCCAGGTCCGGGCAGTGCCGGGCGAGCTGGTGGCTGAACAGGATCGCCTCGGTCTCGATCCCGTTCATCGTGATGATCCGGCACCGCGTGTACGGGTCGGCGTGGTCCGGGTCGATCGGCGTGACGTTCAGCTCCCGCCAGTCGCGGAGCTGCTCGTCGAGCGGGATGCCCCGCTGCTGGAGTGGGTCGAAGGCCATGCCGCTGCGCGTACCCGGCGCCTATCCGGGCAACCTCCGCGTTCGGTCCGCGTTCGGTAAGGCGGCGCGTGCCGGGTGCGGGCCCGGGTACGGGCGCTGACGTGGCTGAACAAGATGTCATCGAGCTCCTGATGGCCCAGCACGGTCAGATC
Organism: Nonomuraea sp. PA05; assembly: GCF_008086045.1. Classification (GTDB taxonomy): domain Bacteria; phylum Actinomycetota; class Actinomycetes; order Streptosporangiales; family Streptosporangiaceae; genus Nonomuraea; species Nonomuraea monospora. The sequence goes on from NZ_VSEY01000014.1 coordinate 60,855, forward strand.
AGGGACCTGTTCGACGAAGTGGAGCAGGCGCCGCCGGACAAGGTGGGTGAGGCCTTCGACCGGCTGACGCGCATGTTGTCCGTGCACGAGACGGCCGAGGAGGAGATCGTCCACCCGTACGCGCGCCGCAAGCTCGACAACGGCCAGGGCGTGGTGGCCGACCGGCTGACCGAGGAGAACAGGGCCAAGCGACTCCTGCTCGACCTGCACAAGAGCGGCGTGGACCATCCGCAGTTCTGGGACGGCCTGGCGGCGCTGCGTACCGCCGTCTTCACGCACGCCCGCAGCGAGGAGCGTTACGAGTTCGTCCGCCTGCGCGCGCGGACGTCCGTCGTGGAGCGGCGGGCGATGGCGGCGGCGGTGCGCGCGGCCGAGACGCTCGCGCCGACCCGCCCGCATCCCGGCACGGAGTCCGCCGCCAAGAACCTGCTGATGGGCCCGCCGCTGGTGGTCATGGACCGGGCGCGCGAGCTGATCAGAAAGGCGCTGGGCAAACGCTGACCCTTCGACGTGCGTCGAAAGGTTCTCGTACTACCGTCGCAGGCATGGAACACATCGCCAGGGACGCGGACATCGCCCCCGTCGCCGCCCTGATCGCCGACCCCACGCGGGCGGCGATCCTGACGGCGCTGCTCGGCGGGCGGGCGCTGGCGGCGGGCGAGCTGGCCAGGATGGCGGGGGTGAGCGCGGCGACCGCGAGCGCCCATCTGGCCAAGCTGCTCGACGGCCGGCTCGTGGACGTGGTGCGCCAGGGCCGCCACCGCTACTACCGCCTGGCCGGCCACGAGATCGCCGAGGTGCTGGAGGTGCTGGCGCGGATCAGCGCCCGCCCGCCGGTGCGCTCGCTGCGCCAGTCGCGGCAGGCTAAACAGCTGGAGGAGGCCCGCACCTGCTACGACCACCTGGCGGGCCGGGCCGGGGTCGGGCTGCTGGACCGGCTCAAGGAGAGCGGCTGCTACGACGGGCACGACGTGACGGAGGCGGGGGAGCGGCTGCTGTCGCGGCTGGGCGTGGACGTGGCGGGCGCGCGCCGGTCGAGGCGGCGCTTCGCGCCCGAGTGCCTCGACTGGACCGAGCGCCGCGCGCACCTCGGCGGCGCGCTGGGCGCGGCGATCACGGAGGTCCTGTTCGAACGGGGATGGTACCGGCGGGGCAACGTGCCGAGGGCGGTGGTCCTCACCGACGAGGGCAGGCAGGGGCTGGCGGAACTGTTCTCCGGTAAGGGGCTAACATCGGTTACGCCGGTTACCTGAACGAGAGAGACGCACCATGCGCGACAACGAGGTCGTGACCGTCGGTCCGGAGCCCCTCACCTTCGACGACGTCATCAGGGTGGCCCGCCACGGAGCCCCCGTACAGCTCGGCGACGATGCCATCGCCGCCGTCTCGGCGGCCCGCCAGCGGGTGAACGAGCTGGCCGAGAGCCCGGTGCCGGCGTACGGCATCTCGACCGGGTTCGGCGCGCTGGCCACCCGCCACATCGACCCGGCGCTGCGCGCCCAGCTCCAGCGCTCGCTGGTGCGCTCGCACGCGGCGGGCAGCGGGCCCGAGGTGGAGACGGAGGTGGTGCGGGCGCTCATGCTGCTGCGGCTGAGCACGCTGGCCACCGGCCACACCGGCGTCAGGCCGACCACGGCCAAGACCCTCGCCGCGCTGATCAGCGCGGGCATCACGCCGATCGTGCACGAGTACGGCAGCCTCGGCTGCTCAGGCGACCTGGCGCCGCTGGCGCACGTGGCGCTCACCCTCATGGGCGAGGGCGTCGTACGGGACGCCTCGGGCACCGTCCAACCGGCGGCCGAGGCGCTCAAGCAGGCGCGGATCGACCCGGTCGAGCTGGCCGCCAAGGAGGGCCTGGCGCTGATCAACGGCACGGACGGCATGCTCGGCATGCTGATCCTCGCCATCGACGACCTCACCAGGCTGGTCAGGACCGCCGACGTGAGCGCCGCGATGAGCGTGGAGGCGCTGCTGGGCACCGACCGCGTGTTCGCCCCAGAGCTGCAGGCGCTGCGGCCGCACCCGGGGCAGGCGCTGTCGGCCGCCAACATGACCAAGGTCCTGCGCGACTCGGGCATCATGGCCAGCCACCGCGACCCGGCGGCCTGCACCCGCGTCCAGGACGCGTACTCGCTGCGCTGCGCCCCCCAGGTGGCCGGCGCGGTCCGCGACACGATCGCGCACGCCGCCACCGTGGCCGGGCGGGAGCTGGCCAGCGCCATCGACAACCCGGCCGTGCTGGCCGACGGCCGGGTGGAGTCGAACGGCAACTTCCACGGCGCGCCCCTGGCGTACGTGCTGGACTTCCTCGCCGTCGTGGCCGCCGACCTGGCCTCCATGTCGGAGCGCCGCACCGACCGCTTCCTGGACGTGGCCCGCAACCACGGCCTGCCCGCGTTCCTGGCCGACGACCCCGGCGTGGACTCCGGCCACATGATCGCCCAGTACACCCAGGCGGCCGTCGTGTCGGAGCTGAAGCGCCTGGCCGTGCCGGCCAGCGTCGACTCCATCCCCAGCTCGGCCATGCAGGAGGACCACGTCTCCATGGGCTGGTCGGCGGCCCGCAAGCTGCGCAGGTCCGTCGACGGGCTGACCAGGGTGCTGGCCGTCGAGGTGCTCACCGCCGCCCGCGCGCTCGACCTGCGGGCCCCGCTGGAGCCCGCGCCCGCGACGGCGGCCGTGGTCAGGGCGCTGCGCGAGACCGTGCCCGCGCCGGGCCCCGACCGGTTCCTGGCGCCGGAGATCGACTCCGCCGTGCGCCTGGTGTCCGAGGGCGGCGTGGTCGCGGCGGCCGAGACGGTCACCGGCCCCCTGGACTAGCTTCCGGGCAGGGCGACGATCAGGTCCACCTCCAGCAGCAGCCCCGGCATGAACAGTTTCGACACCTCGACCGTCGTGCTGGCCGGGGCCGTGCCGGTGATGTACTTCCTGCGCACCTGCCCGTACGCGACCCGATCGTCCATGTCCGTCAGGTACGTCCTGACGAACGCGATGTCGTCGAACGTCGCCCCCTGATCGGCCAGGATGCGCGAGACGACCTGGAAGACGTGCTCGGCCTGCTCCGCCATGGAGCCCTCGCCGACGACGTTGCCCTGCTCGTCGAAGGCTGCCTGGCCGGAGACGTAGAGCATGTCGCCGACGCGCACGGCGTGCGAGTACATGCCGTTCGTGGCGGGGATGGCGGGCAGGTTCAGCGGCACGGCCCGCCGCCCGGCACCGCCGCCGACGCCCCCGGCTTGCCGGTCCTGGCCCTCGCCGACGTGCTCGGCTCGCCGTTCCTGGTCCCCGCCGACGTGCTCGGCGATGGCGGTCAGGTCCCGCTCGCCCAGCCCGGCCGCCTGCGCCTGCCGCATCCTGGCCCGCGCGGCCGTGGCCATCGTCGCGCCCTGCCACGCGCCCAGCCCCAGGTCCTTGGTGGCGTGCGCGAGCGAGTAGCGGGTCTCGGCGGACGGCACGCGCAGCCGCTCGGCCAGCGTGCCCAGCGGGGTGCCCGACAGCACGTCGATCAGCGCGTTCCGGTCCACGCCGTGCGCCTCGCCGTACGCGAACGTCTCCGCCAGCAGCACCTGCGCGGGCACCAGCGCACTCATGACGGCGATCTTCATCGCGGCGCCGGACCCGAGCGGCCCGCACTCGCGGACCGTCCCGAACACCGACAGAGTCTCCCGCCATCGCCGCACGTCACCACCGGCCAGCACGGTCAGCGTGCCGTCGGCGGCGGGGCCCACGCTGCCCAGCACCGGCGCGTCCACCAGGCTCACCTCCGCAGGAAGCAGCGCGCGCAGCTCCCGCACCGCCTCGGGCCCGATCGTGGACATCTCCACCACCGTCGCCCCAGGCCGCAGCCCCGGCAGCGCCGCCGTCAGCACCTCGCGCACCGCCGCCGGGTCGCTCAGCATCGTGATGACCAGATCGGCGCCGTCCACCGCCGTGGCCACCTGCACCCCGTCCGCGCGCCGCCACGTCGTCACCTGGTGCCCGGCCTCCACGAGTCGCCGGGCCATGGGGGCGCCCATGCGTCCCTGTCCGAGAAAAGTAATCACGTGCCACATGGAACACCTTGGCGAGGTATTCCACCACCGACTAGATTGCATGGCAGCCATGCCTGACACGAATGCCTTCAACCCCGCTACGCCGCAGCTGCCCGACACCGCCTTCGACTCACGGACGCCGCAGCTGCTCGACACCGCCTTCGACTCACGGACGCCGCAGCTACCCGGCACCGGCGTGTCGCGCGTCCTCGACACCGGCGCGCTGCGGCTGTTCGACGAGGTCGCCAGGAGCGGCTCGTTCACGGCCGCCGCCGAGCTGCTCGGATACACCCAGTCGGCGGTCTCCCGCCGCGTCGCCGCGCTCGAACGCGCCGCCGGCGGGCCCCTGTTCGAACGGCTGGCCCGCGGCGTGCGCCTGACCCCGGCGGGAGCGGCCCTGCACCGGCACGCCGTCGCCGTGCTCGACCGGCTCGACCGCGCCGGCGACGAACTGGCCGCCATCCACCGGGGGCGCGGCGGGATCCTGCGGGTGGGCTCGTTCGCCACGGCCAACATCGACCTGCTGCCCGGCACGCTCAAGCGGTTCCTGGAGCGGCGGCCCGGCGTCGAGCTGCGGCTCACCGAGGGGCTCAGCGCCCGGCTGATGGAGCTGCTGCACGCCGGGGCGCTCGACGTGGCCGTGATCAGCGACTACCCGGCGGGGTTGCCCGGCGAGGGGGAGCGCACCGTCCCGCTGCGCGAGGACCGGCTGCTGGTCGCGCTGCCCGCCGGGCACCGGCTGGCCGGCGAGCCCGACGTGGACCTGCGCGACCTGGCGGAGGAGAGCTGGATCGAGGCCGCCCCGCGCGGCCAGCCGACGCTGCTGGTCACGGCGTGCGCGGCGGCCGGGTTCCGGCCGCGCGGCGGCCCGCGGGTGGCGGAATGGTCGGGCAAGTTCGGATTCGTCGCCGCGGGGCTCGGGGTGACGCTGGTGCCGGAGCTGGCGGCGCGGGCCGTACCGGCGGATCTGGTGCTCAAACCACTCAGAGGCGGTACGACCCCCGCACGCAAGGTCTACGCGGCCCTCCCCGAGTCGCCACTGCCCGCCGCACTGGAACTGGTCGAGATGCTGGGAGAATGGGAAGTGTGTACGACGGATTCGCCCACTTAGGCGGCTTTCTCGCCAGTGGGTTGCGGGATGTGACCTCGGACCTCGCCGCGCTCGACGGCCAGGGCTGGTGGGCCGTCGTGGTCGACTACGAGGGCAAGGTCACGTGCGCCCGGTTCGACCGGGTGCGCAGGTCGCCCCTGCCCGTCCCCACCGTCCCCTGGCGCGGGCCGCGCCCCGGCCAGTGGCGCAGCTCGCTCGACCAGGCCGCCTACGAGCGCGGCGTGCGGATCATCCGCGACTACATCGAGCAGGGCGAGGTCTACCAGGCCAACCTCTGCCGCGTCCTGAGCGCCCCCGTGCCCCGCGACGCCGATCCGCTCGCGCTGGCGGCCCGGCTCGCGGCCGGCAACCCCGCCCCGTACGCCGCGGTCATCGACGTCCCCGGCCTGAGCGTGGTGTCGGCCTCGCCCGAGCTCTACCTCTCGCGCGACGGGGACGTGATCGAGTCCAGGCCCATCAAGGGCACCGGCGCCACCGCCGGCGACCTGCTGGACAAGGACTACGCCGAGAACGTCATGATCGTCGACCTCGTCCGCAACGACCTCGGCAGGGTCGCCGCCGTCGGCTCGGTCGAGGTGCCGTCGCTGTGCGCGGTCGAGGAACACCCCGGGCTCGTCCACCTCGTCTCCACCGTGCGGGCCAGGCTCGCGCCGGGGGCGGGCTGGCCGGAGCTCTTCGCGGCCACTTTCCCGCCCGGATCCGTCACAGGCGCTCCGAAATCGTCGGCTCTGCGCATCATCAATGAGCTCGAACCAGCCCCCCGCGGGCCGTACTGTGGGGCCGTGGGCTGGGTCGACGCCGACCGGGGCAAGGCGGCGCTGGCCGTAGGCATCAGAACATTCTGGATCTCAGGCAGCGAGATCCGGTTCGGCACGGGAGCGGGCATCACCTGGGGCAGCGACCCCCGGCGCGAGTGGCTCGAGACCGAGCTCAAAGCAGCCAGGCTCATCGCACTGGCATCCACGCATCCACAGGAGGCAACTGAATGAACATCCCTGTCTGGGTCAACGGGGAGCTGATCGACCCCGCTCAAGCCACCGTGTCGGTGTTCGACCACGGGCTGATGGTCGGCGACGGCGTCTTCGAGACCATCAAGATCGTGGACGGCACGTCGTTCGCGCTCACCAGGCACCTCGATCGGCTCACCCTCTCGGCCCAGCGCATGGACCTGCCCGACCCCGACGTCGACGCCATCGCCGACGGCATCACCAAGCTCCTGGAGGTCGCGCCCGCCTGGGCGCTGGGCCGCATCCGCGTCACCTACACCAGCGGCCCGGGCCCCCTCGGCTCCGACCGCGGCGACCAGGGCACCACCGCCGTCGTCATCGTGGACGAGCAGAAGCCGTTCCCCGCCACCGCGAACGTGGCCGTCGTCCCCTGGCCGCGCAACGAGCGCGGCGCCCTGTCGGGGGTCAAGAGCACCTCGTACGGCGACAACGCCAAGGCCCTGCTGCACGCCAAGAAGCGCGGCGGCGGCGAGGCCATCTTCGGCAACCTCGCCGGCAACCTGTGCGAGGGCACCGGCTCCAACATCTTCGTCGTCCGCGACGGCCGCCTGCTCACCCCCACCCTCGCCTCCGGCTGCCTGGCCGGCGTCACCCGCGCGCTGGTGCTCGAATGGTGCGGCGGCGAGGAGTCCGACGTGCCGCTCTCCGCGCTGTACGAGGCCGAGGAGGCGTTCCTCACCTCGACGACGCGCGACGTGCAGCCCATCAAGCTGGTCGACGACACCGAGCTCCCTGTCGCGCCCGGCCCCATCACCACCAAGGTCATGCGCATCTTCGCCGAACGCTCGGCCGCCGACCTCAACCCGTGAGTGGGGGGGTCTGTCTGCTTTTTTGTTACGGCAGAGCCAAGTGGGCCCCGCCCGCCGTCGGGCGCTGACGGCCCTCCAGGGGGACGCTCCTCCGCCTCACCGCCACCTCGCCGTTACGCGCGCATGTTGCCCGGCGAGGTGGTGACAGCGGAGGATCTCAGCGACCGAGCGGCCGATGGGACCGGGTGAAGGAGCCGGTTCCGGTCGGCCGTCTGCCGCATGTGGCGTAGCTCAGGCCGGTTGGCGTAGCTCAAGCTGTTTGGCGTGGCTCAAGCCGTTTGGCGTGACTCAGGCCGTTTGGCTGGCTCGCTCAGCTCAGCCGCTCAGCTCAGCCGGCTTCGGCCAGTCATCCGCCTTCCTAGTACGACTTCTGGGTCTGGACGTTGAAGTCGTCCATCTTGACCTGCTTGGCCGGGTCCGTCAGCGGATCGGTGATCTCCAGGACGTCCAGGCCCTCAGTCATGTCGCTGGAGTAGATGTAGCCGTTGTAGTAGTAGGCCGACCAGGTGCCCGCGATGCCGCCGCCGTCGTGGGGCCCGCGCTCGAAGTAGCCGATCTCCTTGGGGTTCGCCGAGTCGGTGAAGTCCCAGATCGACACACCGCCCTGGTACCAGGACTGGACCATGATGTCCTTGCCGTCCACCGGGATCAGGGAGCCGTTGTGGGCGACGCAGTTCTCGTTCTCCTGCTGCTCCCTGGGGATCTTGAAGTAGCCCCGCTTCTCCAGCTTGCCGTCGACCAGGTCGTAGATGGCGTTGGCGCCCTTGGTGGCCGGCGTGTTGCGGTCGCAGGTGGCCTGGCCGCCGCCGCCCAGCTCGTCGCTGAAGACGACCTTCGTCGCGTCATTGTTGAACGTGGCCGAGTGCCAGATCTGGAAGTTCTCCAGGTCGGTGAGCTGCTGGAGGACCTTCGGCTTGACCGGGTCGGAGATGTCGAGCAGCACGCCGTCGCCGAAGCAGGCGGCCGCGGCCAGCTTCTTCTCCGGGTAGGCGGTGATGTCGTGGCAGCCGGAGGCGAGCTCGGAGTGCTGCCGCTCGGGGAAGATGTCCGGCTTCGCCACGACCTTGGCGTCCGCGGGCGACTTCACCGGCACCTCCACGATCGAAATGAGCTCGTGCGGTGCGGGGCAGGTCTGCGAGTCGGGCTCGGGGCCGGGCGAGGAGACGTACACGTACAGCGTCTCCCCGGCGGGCACCATCGTGTGCGTGTGCGAGCCGCAGTCGGCCTGCACCGCGCCCACGTACTTCGGGCTCTTCTTGTTCTTGACGTCGAAGATCCGCAGGCCTTCCCAGTTGCGCTCGCCGTCGTCCGAGCCGCACTCGGGGCCGCCCTGCGGTTCGTCGATCGAGAGGATCAGCAGGTCCTCGTAGATGGTCACATCGTTCTGCTGCGCCGGGCAGGACACCTGGCTGACGAGCTGGGGCTTGGTCGGGTCGCCGATGTCGTAGATCGAGAACCCGCCGAAATTCCCCACGTAGGCGTAGTCGCCCTGGAACGCAAGATCGGTACCTAGGTCGCCCTCGCCGTTGAACGGAGCCGTCAACGGCATGTTGGCGATGTGCTTCACGTTTTCGCTCGTCATCACGTCGCCGGAGGGCGAGGTGGCGGGCGTGCTGGCCGCAGCGCTGGTCTCCTGCGGAGCGGTCGCGGGTGCCGGCTCCTCGGTGACCCCCGGTCCCGCGGCGCACGCGGAGGCCAAGAACAGCACCGTACACAGCAACACTCCGCGCAACTTGGCAGAGATCAACGCGCATCCCCTTTGTCTAGTAGCTCACTATGGAAGCTATGTCAGCAGGTTATGGGCCGCGTACGGTCTTCATCACAGTTATGTCGACATTTGCCCTTGCCGCCTGCTCGCAACAGCCCGCCGAGCCGGCGGGCCCGTCGCCGGTGGGCACGCAAGCGCCGGTCATCGTGCCGGGCAGCCCGGGCGCGCCGGGCCGCACGGCGACGCCGGGCGAGCGGGTCGGGGCCACGCCTTCTCCCACAGTGGCCTCGGACGTGCGCTTCGCGGAGGGCATGATCCCGCACCATCGGCAGGCGCTGGAGATGACGTCCATGGTGGAGGCGCGTACGAGCACGGCGTCGATCCGCTCGTTCGCCCGCCAGATCGCGGCGGCGCAGACGCCCGAGATCAAGGCCATGACCGCCTGGCTCGCCGAGCTGGGCCGGTCGGTCCCGGCGGGACACCAGCACGAGCAGGGCGCGACCTACGGGATGGCGACGCAGGAGGAGCTGAACAGGCTGCGCGCGGCCAGGGGCGCCGCCTTCGACCGCCTGTTCCTGCAGCTCATGACCAGGCACCACGAGGGCGCGGTGAAGATGGCGGGGGAGCAGCTGGCGGGCGGGCGCGACCAGCGCATGCGGCTGCTGGCCAAGGACGTGTACTCGGGGCAGAGCATCGAGATCGCCCGCATGCGCGAGGTCCTGAAGTCGCTCCCGGCCTAGATTCGACGGGGAGACCCGGGGCTTCTGGATGCGAGGGAGAGAGCCGGGGGCCTGGAGCAGCAGCTCGCGGCCTGAACGCGACGGGGGACTCGGGGGCTTGGAGCAGCGGCTCGCGGCCTGAACACGACGAGGAGGCCCCGCCCACGGGCGGAACCTCCCCATCGCACAACAGAGTCCGGCCCCCTCGGGGATCGCCGGACGCCTTCCCTGTCCCTGCCCTGCGCCTGCTAGGACGGCCAGAGCATGTTGGTCAGCTCGGCGTCCAGATCCATGAAGTCGGTCTCCCGCCCGGCGGGCACCTTCTCGTAGGTCCGATGGAGGAACTCGGTCAGCGGGGCCAGCGGCACTTCGAAGAGCGCCTGACCGAACGGCGATGTGAGACTGATGTGCAGGGTGCGCTCGCCGTCGGCGCGCGCGGGCCACACCTGCACGTCGCCGTCGCCGACACGCCTCACGATGCCCACGGTCAGAAGCTCGCGGGCGAAGATCCACTCGACCGGCTCGTCGTTCCCTACGTGGAAGGCCATGCGGATGGCGTACGGATCGTCGGCTGTGTAACTCAGTCCGGCGAGCAGGGGGACGGTAGTACGGTCGGGGACCACAAGCCGAAGGCCAAGCTCGGCGGAGACGGTGGTGCTGTTCATCGTCAGCCAAACCTTTTCGTCGTAGGTCCCCTCTACGGGGCTTTCACTGCTCTGACGGACTTCGTCCTGAGCTATGACGCGGAACGAAGAAACCTGTAGGAAAGATTCCGCTCCTAGGGCCTTCTGTAACGCACATCACAGCTGGACATTTAGGCATCTACCAGGCTAAACGGCATCAATCGGGTCGTATTTACAAGGGTTTTGCGTGCTGTGGAGCCTGCCCCGGACGCGCCCTCCATGAACGTTTCTCGCGAAAAGATCATGGCCGGAGGGATCCGGGACACGACGATGGTATGCCACCCGCCCGCCGTGCCGATGGGCAACCGCCGCGTTTCACCCGAATCCCTCTGAGACGCCACCCCTGTGTGTCCCTCAGGTGTAGTCATGATCGTCTTGGCGGCCATCGGTTCGCCGTCGCTGCCGGAGTACGGTATGGTTTTCCACGTCGGCACCGCAAGGAAGCCGACGAGGGCGGGCGATTAGCTCAGCGGGAGAGCGCTTCGTTCACACCGAAGAGGTCACTGGTTCGATCCCAGTATCGCCCACCACAGATCAAGGGCCACATCCCACAAATGGGAGTGGCCCTTTCGATCTTTGTGCAGCAGCAATGTGCAGCAGTCTCCATGAATCGAGGCTGCCACCCAACCGCCTGAGCGCGTTCCTGGTCTCCTCGTTCGGTACTTCGCTGTAGACGTCCATCGTCACCGTGATCTTGCTGTGACGGAGGATCTGCATCGCCACCCGCGGGTGCACGTTCAACGCGACGAGGAGCGACGCGCACGTACGACGAGTGGACTGACGTTGCGCGGCTCGTACGGCGTGCCGTGCCTGGTTGTGATCACCGATCCGTTATCGACCCACGCCACACCGGCCGCGGCCTTGTCCACCACCTGCTGTTCTGACCGTTCCTTGAGCGCCGCCACGCACATGTCCGGGATCGGCAGCACCGCCGCCGACCCAGGCGTCTTGGTTTCACGATGGTGCAGCTTGCCGCCGACACGTTGGAGCTGCCAGGCGACCGTCAGTTCGCCCGCATCGAGATCGACCCTTGCCGGACGAGCCCGAGCACTTCCCCACGAGGCAGCATCGGCGGACGGACCGCTCTGGTTACGCTCTTGGAGATGATCTCTTCGGTGATGGCAATGCTCGGCGCTGCTCGCGGGCTGCCCCGAGCGTCCTTGATCGTGCGGGCGGACAAGACGCTCTGGCAGCACCTGCCCATGGCGCAGCGCTTCGGCGTGCGCCGCTGGGCATCCTTGCCCAGAGCGCAGCACTGGCAGGTCCGACGGAGCTTGTTGCGCCACTCGCGGACATGCTTGACCGTCAACTTGTCCAGGCGGCGAGAGCCGAGCCCGGGAACAAGGTATAACCGCACGAAGCTCTCATACCGCGCATACGTTGCAGGCGTCAGATTGGGCTCCACCAAGGCGCGTCCGGCCCGGTGCGACGTAACCTGTCCGACGAGGAGACGCCCCGAACCGCCCCCTTGTAGATGGCTGACGCCGGAGCCATCGAGCTAAACCACACCCCTTCCGTGCCAGACGGACGTTCGGGATTCGACTACATTCACGACAATGGTCATGTTTGCGTGCGCCACGTGCGGTACGGCTGTGACGTTGGACCTGGAAGAGACCGACTACCCCACCGGCCTCCAGCCCGATCGTGAGCTCAGCCTGACTGATGAGAAGCCGCAGCTGATTCCGCAGGGCAGGTACGCGGTCAATCCGCGGTCAGTCCGGCGGAAGCCGTACATCGCCATCGCGGGGTACGGCCGCGAGTTCGTGTCCGAAGGGCCAGGCAGATCGATCGTCGTGAATTCGGCGGACATCATCGCGTTGACCTGCCCTCCGAATCCTCCCGGGGGCGGGTGCTGCGGCTGGGGGCCGAACGATGGGCCCAACCTGGCGTGTGAGGCATGCGGCAGGGAGATCGCCACCGAGGTGAACGACTGCGGCATGAGCTGGTGGTGGGTCACGCTCTTCCTCGACGACGTGCTCGGAGCTCCCCCCGCACGGCCTGTCAGGAACCCGCCCGCCGTTCAGCGGAGGCATGACAAGAGGCGACGGCTGCGGTGACCCAGGACAAGTCGCTCGGGAACCGGTCGTGTTCGTCTACCGGCGCGGTGCAGCGACAGAGTGCAGCAACTTCTCACGCGCGGGAGTGGCCCTTCGGTCTTTCCCTGACCGAGTTCCTGGCGACGACCCGTCATCTGCAGGCGGTAGACCGTCTCATTGACGGCTGTCCACCGGGGCGTTGCCGGCGCGCTCATCTTGGGGCTGTTCTGGGCGGCGGCCACCAAGTCATCCTGATCGTCCCCCTGCCGGCGCCTTGCCGGTGGCGCTCAGAGGCTTCAGGACGCGTCGAGGGTCACGACGTGCGACCAGTTCAGGCCGTGAAGATGAAATGTCCTTTCAATGAGAAGACCACCAAGGCCATCGACGGAACTCTTGTCGGCATCGGGTCCTGCACCTTTTGGCCGTGATCGACCTCGTCCCGAGATCTGCGTGGACCAAGGCTGATGGCGAAGGTCTGGTTCGCGTCCCATCGCATAAGTGAGTGACGAACTGCGTGACGTCCGGGATGCGCAATGAGGTCTGGTCATGAACGTCGCTGCAGCTCAAGGTCTTCCTGAGCGACCAAGGCTCCTGGCCGCCCTTGAGGCGACGCCGTTCCCGGAGACCGCCCCCCGACGCGCGCATACCTGCCGCATACCGCCCCTTGTTAGCGTCCGCCGCACAAGTACGTGCCCATTCTCCCGGCAGAGAGGAACGCGCATGTCCCGCACCCGACAATGGGTGGCCGCGCTCACAGGAGTCCTTCTCCCCATGGCCGTCGCCGGTGTCTGCGCCGCTCCCGGCGCGTCCGCGGATCCGATCGGCCCGACCTTCCGGTTCGTCTACAGCGTCAAAGTGACCAGCACGCACACGGCCGCGGTCAATCGTGACCGCGTGCTGGCGACCTGCTCGGCAGGAAAGGGCGGAACCTGCTCGATTTCGAAGTCCCGCTCCGTCGCGCGCACCATAGACCTTGGGCTGGGCGTTTCGCGGGGTTTCGTCGCAGGGCAACTGGGCTGGAGCAAGAGTTCTTCTGTCACGGTGACGGCGCAGTGCACCTCCCCGGTGTTCACCAAGAGCGGCCAGGTATACCGCGCTTACCCGCAGGGAATCAGGAAGCGCTACACGATCACGAAGAAGACCTATTCGTACGGTTCCAAAAAGCCCAAGCTGATCAGGATCGAGACCACCGGCGGGGTGGCCTTCAATCCCAAGGGTGTCTCCTGCTACCTGTCCTGAGCGTCACCATCCGATTTCGCCGCCGGGCAGGAACACCACGGAGATGTCGTCGTGGCGTTTGGCCCGCGGCCAGCGCTCACCCTCGGGGTCGCTGGTCTCGGCCGCTCGGATCTCGTCGAACAGCCGCCACGGCGTGCGTGATCCGAGTACGTCCAGGAGGTCAGCGAAGGTCCCCAGGCCGAACTCGACGAATCGGGTGGCACCATCGCTCAGGAGGGCCAGGCGGCGCACCTGCCCGGCCGGGTGGCTGCCTGTGAGCGCGTGCCGGGCCGCCTGTTCGTGGACCGAGGCGATGGGGTAGCCGCGGGGGTGGTTGCGCATGCGGCGCTGGTGTTCGACGAACTCGATGCGGGCCGCCTGGTGGGCTGGGGTGCCGGTGGGGAGCGACGCCATCCGTTGCCAGAGGTCGTGGCCGACCGCCTCGATGCGCCGGTCCGTCACCGTGACGATCTGACCGTCGAGGTCGGCGACGAAGGTGGAGTCGCCGAGGACGAGGTACTCGACGTGGCCGTCCCGGAGTCGGACCAGGGCGGTCGTGCTGGACGGGGTGCCGGGGTGGCCGAGGTCGCAGGTGTACGCGCGATGCGTCCGCGTGACGGAGGCGATGGCGCGTAAGAGGGCGAGGTCCACGTCGACGGCGGGGTCGCGCAGGTGGGTCATGGCGGCCTCGCCGAGCTGGGCGACGAACCAAGGGGTGCCGTGGCGGCATCCGGTGGGGAGCTCGGCGGGGCCGCCTGCGCCGTCGAGCAGGAGGGCTTGGGTCATGGTGCCGGCGGCTGCGGCCACGTAGTCCTCGTTCGGTTTGCCGGGGCTGCCGGGCCTGCTGTGGAGGAACAAACGCTCTCCTTGGGGGTGGGGGTCGGGGCCGGGGAGTCGGGTGTGAGTCGAAAAGTGGGGCGTGGGCTGGGGAGTGGGCGAGGGCCGGGGAACTGGGCGTGGCTCGGGTGTGGGGTGAGGAGTTGGGCGTGGCTCGGGTGTGGGGTGAGGAGTTGGGCGTGGCTCGGGTGTGGGGCGAGGAGTCGGGCATGGGCCGCGGTGTGGGTCGGGGAGTTGACCGTGGGGCGGAGGTGGGTCGGGGAGTTGAGTGTGGGTCGGGGAGCGGGTGCGGGGCGGGGCGCTGGGTGTGAGCCGGGGAAAACGGGTGGAGGCCGGGTCTGCTCTGATGCGATAGTCATCCCGCACGCCTGCATAGCTCAGTCGGTGAGAGCGCCGCACTCATAATGCGGAGGTTCCCAGGTTCGAGTCCTGGTGCAGGTACAGAAGCGGAACCCGCCGTAACGGCGCAGTGAGCAGAATGAGCTTTTCTTGACCATGTCAGAGTGAGTCAGTAATGATCATCGCCGGACCCCACCGAAAGGTGATCACGTGCGACTCTTCTCGACAGCAAGAGCCGCGGCGTTAGCCGCCGTCCTGACCGCCACCACCTTAGCCGTCCCGCCGCCGGCCTCCGCCGCCGCCCAGCTCATCGCGAACGGCACCTTCACCGGCTCGACCTCCCCCTGGGCCGCCATCGGACAGACCACGGTCGCCGCCGAGAGTAACCGCCTGCGGATCAATGTCACGCAGGTCGTGGCCAACCCCTGGGACGCGATGGTGGCCGCACCCACCACCGCCGCCCTGAATCCCGGCAAGAGCTACACCCTCTCCTTCGACGCCTACTCCACCGTCGCCTTCACGGCCAGGACCACGGTGCAGTACACGGCCACCCCCAGCTCCAACCAGTCGCTCGCCGCCGACGTGCGGCTCACCACCGGGAGCAAGCGCTACAGCATCCCGTTCACGGCCGCGTCCGCCTCCGCGACGGCCGCCGAGGTGACGTTCCAGCTCGGCGGGTCGGGCGGCAAGCCGGTCGTGCGGCTCGACAACGTCTCGCTGATGGAGACGCAGACGACCAGGCCCACGTCCCTGTACGTGTCGCCGCTGTCGCACCCCGCCAAGTGGGCCGCGGACAACGGCAACACGACCATCATGACGAACATCGGCAGCAAGCCCATCTTCGAGTGGTTCGGCGGCTGGTTCAGTGACCTCACGCTGGCCGTGGACACCTACGTCGGCGCCGCGCAGGCGGCGGACCGGCTGCCGATGCTGGTGGCCTACAACATCCCCAACCGGGACGCGTGCGCCGGGCATTCGGGCGGTGGCGCCGGTGACGCGGCCGGATACCACACCTGGATCACCGAGTTCGCCAAGGCGATCGGCACCCGGCACGCCATCGTCGTGCTGGAGCCCGACGGGGTCGCCGCCGCCGGATGCGTGACGCAGATCGGCAAGGACCCCGAGGACCAGTACCGGATGCTGCTGGACGCCGCGCAGGTGCTGCGTGCGCAGGCGCCGAACGCGTGGGTGTACCTCGACGCGGGCAACGCCACCTGGATCCCGGCCGCGGAGATGGCGTCGCGGCTGGTGAAGTCGGGCATCGCCGACTCGCGGGGCTTCTCGGTCAACGTGTCCAACTACTTCACCACGGCCGACAGCGAGACGTACGCGGTGGCGGTCAAGAACGCGCTGCAGGCGTCGGTGGGCGCGAAGACGTACGTGATCGACACCAGCCGGAACGGCAACGGCCCGTACGTGGACGGCACACCGGACGACAACTGGTGCAATCCGCCGCAGCGCAAGCTGGGCGCCACGCCGCGGCAGCAGACGAGCGGCGCCGAGTACCTGCTGTGGGTCAAGGTGCCGGGCGACTCCGACGGGCCGTGCGGCATCGGCGCGACGATCCCCGCGGGCACCTTCAGCCCCGATCTGGCCATGGCTCTGATCAACGGCAACCCCTGACGTCGTACACCCCCCAAAACACGTGGACCGCGGCAGGTCGGCCGCGGTCCACGCCCGCGACTCTCTGGAGGCTGAGACCCCCGTGTCAGACCGGAAACGCTTAGCGGTGGGCGTCACCGCTCTCGCGCTCATGACCGCGAGCGTCCTGTCCACCCCGGCCGTCGCAGCGGCCCCCGCCACCTACTACGTCGACAGCGTCAGCGGCAACGACGCGAACCAGGGCACGTCCGAGGCGACCGCGTGGCGGACGCTGTCCAAGGCCAACGCGGCCAACCTGAGCGCCGGCTCCAAGCTGCTGCTGCGCAGGGGCGGCACGTGGGCGGAGCAACTGCTCATCACCGAGTCCGGTACGCAGGCGGCCCCCATCGTCGTCGAGGCGTACGGCACCGGCGCCAAGCCCGTGATCAAGGGCACCGACGAGGTGGCCTGCGTGCTGCTGTCCGGCGACCACCTCGAGGTCTACGACTTACAGGTCGGCGTGGAGGGCGCGGGCCGGTGCGAGTGGTCGGGGTTCTCGGTCGAGGGCGACCACAACTTCCTCAACCGCAACTACATCACGGGCGCGTCGGCGGGCGTCTTCATCGACGAGGACGCCGACTACACCTCGATCAACAACAACGAGTTCGTCAACAACAACGTCATGAGCGTGAACACCGACGCCTCGGAGATGGGCGAGGAGTACTCCAACGACGACTCGGGCGCCTTCGCCATCCTGGTCCACGGCGACGACTCCGAGATCTCCTGGAACGACATCAGGGGCTCGATCGCGCCGAGCTTCGACTACGTCTTCGACGGCGCCGCGGTCGAGATCTTCAAGGGCTCGCGCAACCGGGTGCACCACAACATCTCGGTCGACAACGACACCTTCACCGAGCTGGGCACCCTGACCTCGCCGAACGGCCAGACGCAGGACCCGGACGGCACCGCGGACAACGTGTTCGAGTACAACGCCATCTACGGCGACCGCACCAGGGGCGGGATGGTCACCCGCGGCCCGTACAAGGAGGAGGCGGGCTCGCCGATCGAGCCGAACGGGCCCGTGCTGCGCACGGTCTTCCGCAACAACTCCATCTACCTGACCCACGAGGACGCCGAGGGCGTGGTCTGCGACGCCACCTGCACGAACCAGCACCTGACGATGACGCAGAACGCCATCTACGCCAAGAAGAAGAGCGTCTACGCGCCCGGCGTGACCGGGGCCGCCAACACGTACAACGTGCTGGAGGGCGACCAGTACCAGGCGGGTGACGACGGCGTCGGCAACTTCTTCGAGGACCCCCGGTTCGACCCGGCCAACCCGCTGCGGCTGCTCGCCGGCAGCAAGGCGATCGGTCTCGGCAAGGTCGCGTACGGGCAGATCGACCTGAACGGGGTGGCGATCGGCTCGGGCGGCGGCATCGAGGCGGGCGCCTACGAGTACGCGGCGGCGCAGCGCTGAGAAACGCGGTTGCGGGAGCACGGGCCGGGTCGTCATGATCCGGTTCGTGCTCACCGAACTGTGGCCCACGTACGGCCTGACCATCCGCACGCCACGACTCGAGCTCCGGCTGCCTCGGGAGGACGAGGCGGCGGCGCTCGCGCGGCTCGCCGGCGAGGGCGTGCACCGGGCGGACGAGCGCCCGTTCCTGACGCCGTGGACCGACGGCGGCCCCGGGGAGCGGGTGCGTTCCGTGTTGCGGGGGCACTGGAGCCGCCTCGCGGAGTGGGACGTGGCGGATTGGCGGCTCGGGCTCGGGGTCTTCCTGGACGGCGAGCCGCTCGGCATGGTGACGCTGCGGGCGCGCGACTTCCGCGTCGTCAGGGAGGTCACGACGTTCTCGTGGCTGGGGCTCCGGCACCACGGCAAGGGGTACGGGACCGAGGCCAGGACGGGGGTGCTGGCCCTGGCCTTCGACCACCTGGGGGCGCGGGCCGCGCGCACCGAGGTGTTCCAGGACAACCACGCCTCCCAGGGGGTTTCGCGCAAGCTCGGGTACGAGCACGACGGCGTCTCGGTCGACGCCCGGGGTGAGGAGGCCGTCGTGTCGGATCGGCTGCGGCTCACCCGGGAGAGGTGGGCCGGTCAGGAGCGGCCCCCGGTGCGGGTCGAGGGGCTGGCGGGCTGCCGTTCCCTCTTCGGCGCCTGATACGCGTCAGAAGCCGCGCGTCCGCCGCAGCTTCGGCGGGCGGCCGTCCGGGTCCACCGCGAACCGGTACAGCGGCAGCGCCATCAGCTTCCGTGCCCGCGACAGGCGCGGCTCCGGATGGGGCCGCAACCGCCCCGGCGGCCGAGGCCCCGCACCATCGGACTCGTGCCAGGCCTCCAGCGCCTCCGCCGACCGTTTGAACGCGTCGAAGGCGGCCACCGGATCGCACAGCTCATCCACCCGCTCGCCGGGCAGATCCAGATGCTCGGCCATCAACGTCAGCCGCAGATCCCTGGCGAACCGCAGCGCCCCGGCCGGCGCCCGAGGGTCCTCCTCCTCGTCGAGCACCGCGCAGCTCAGCTCGGAGTCGTACGTCCACGACCGCAGGTTGACGTTGTCGGAGCCGATGGCCGCCCACACGTCGTCCACGACGCACACCTTGGCGTGCACGTAGATGGGCGTGCCGTGGTGGTTCTCCAGGTCGTAGATGCCCACCCGGTCCCCGCCGGCGTCGCGCAGCCGGCGCAGGGCGTCGGTGCGGCCGATGAGGCTGGCGGGGCCGGCGAGCCAGCCGTCCTGGTCGGGGTGGCGGGGGACGATGACGATCATGCGCAGGTCGGGCTCGCGTTCCAGGGCGCGGGCGAACGGCTCGATGACGTCCGTGGACCACAGGTACTGGTCCTCCAGGTAGATGAGGGAACGGGCCCGGGAGAGGACCTTGCGGTAGGCGTGGGCGATGCTGCGTTCCCCGTCGGGCGCGAACGGGTAGCCGCTGCGCCGGGCCGGGTAGGTGCGCAGCAACTGGACGCGGTGACGGCCGGCGGGTGGCGGGGGCGGGCCGGGGCGGGGGAGCGGCGGGGCGTCGTCGAGGCGGCCGAGGTGGTCGCGCAGGCGGCGCAGCGGGTCGCGGGTCTCCGGGGCCGGGTCCTCCCAGCGCTCGCAGAACACCTGCTCCACCTCCGCCACGGCGGGGCCGCGGATGGCGGCCTGCACGTCGTGCCAGGGCGGGCGCGGCCCGTACACGTCGGGCATCGGCGCGGACTGCGGGTCGCCCTCGTGCGCGGCGTCGTCGCGGCGGCTGTGGCACAGGTCGATGCCGCCGACGAACGCCACGTCGCGCGTCGCGTCCTGGTCGTGGCGCAGGATGACGAACTTCTGGTGGTGGGAGCCGCCCGCCTTGGTGCGGGTGTCGAGGAGGGCCTGGCCGCCGGTGTCCTCGATCTCCTGGCCGAGGTGGCGGTTCTCGGCGGAGCTGAACCGCAGCAGGTCGAGGTGGGAGCGCCAGATGAGGCCGCGGACGAGCGCGCCGCGCTTGGCCGCCGCCGCCATGGCGGCGCCCACGGTGGGCCCGTCGGGCGTCAGGCGCTCGTCGGGGTCGCCGCGCCAGTCCGCGAACAGCAGCAGGTCGTCCTTGTCCAGCCGCTCCAGGCAGTCCTGTAACACGGCGAAGTAGGCGGCGCCGTGGACGAGCGGCCGCACGTCGTTCCCGCACGACCAGGGCTTGAGCTTGGTCGCCGGATTGCCGCGCTCCTCGTCGGTGAGGAACCAGTCCTCGATTCGCATTCGGTTCTGGCTACCCCGGCAGCGGCGGCTGATACCTCTGATAGGCGGGCTCCACGATCGGTACGGGCGGGTGGGCGGGCAGCCGTACGGTGAACTCGGCGCCGTCTCCGGGCCGGCCGTCGGCGGTGATGGTGCCGTTGTGGCCGTCCACGACCTCGCGCACCAGTGCCAGCCCCAGCCCGAACCCGGTCCCCTCGAACCGGGTGAACAGCCGCTCGGCGTGCTCCGGGTCGAGGCCCGCGCCGTCGTCCCTGACGGTGAGGCCGACCGTGCCCGGCCCGCTGGACAGCGTCACCCAGATGTGCCCGCCGGGGCCGGTGTGGCCGAGCGCATTGTCGAGCAGCGCCGAGACGACCCGCCGCAGGGCGGATTCCACCCCGCGCACCACGTGGTCGCCCGGCCCGTCGCAGCGCACCTCGATGCTCACCCCCTGGTCGGCGGCCCTGACGTCCTCGGCCACGGCCAGCTCGGCGGCCAGCACGGCCAGGTCCACCGGGCCGAAGGGGCGGCGCAACTGCTTGAACTGGGCGGATCTGAGCAGGTCCTCGACCACCTCGCCGAGCTGCCTGGTGCCGGTCGCGAGCTGGTCCACCTCGTCGATGAGCAGGATCGGGTCGGTGTCGCCGCGCAGCCGCCGCGACAGGAGCTGCGCGCGGGTGTGCAGGCGGGTCAGCGGCGTGCGCAGCTCGTGGCTGACGTCGGCGGCGAAGCGGCGCTGGCGGGCCAGCGCCTCGCCCAGCGGCGCGATCGCGCGGCGTGAGACGACCTGCCCGACCAGCAGCGCGGCCAGCAGCCCGGCGATCTCCGCGCCGACCAGCGTGCGCAGCAGCCGCTGCTGCTCGGCCATCAGATAGCGCAGGTCCATCGCGGCCTGCACGGTCGCGCCGCCGCGCTCGCGCGTGTGCACCAGGTAGTCGCGCCCGGCCACGCTGACGTGCGCCGTCTGCGGCCCCGACCCGGCCGCGACGCGCGCGAGCGCCACCCGTACGGGCAGCGCCGCGGGCGCGCCGGGCGAGGCGCGCACGGTGCCGTCGGCGCGCAGCTCGTACAGCCACACGCAGGGCGGCGGGTACGCCACGGGCGAGCGCTGCGCGGCGGCGGCCAGGTCGCGTTCGGCGGCCACGCCCTGGCTGTGCCCCATGGCGCACCACACCAGCACGCCGACGAGCGCCAGGACCACCGAGATCGCGCCCGCGACCTGCACGGTGATGCGCCGCCGGGCACGGACGAGCAGCCGATGGTCGGGGTCCGGCAGCCGGGGACGGCCGAACCAACCAACGCTCATAACGCACCCAGGCGGTAGCCCACACCTCGCACGGTGTCCACGACGCCGGAGCCGAGCTTGTTGCGCAGGTAGTACACGTACGTGTCCACGATCGACTCCTTGCTGGCCCCGTCGAAGACCCGCTGCCGCAGCGACCTGCGCGTGTGCACCTGCCTGGGACGCATGGCCAGCGCGCTGAGCAGCCGGCACTCCTGGCCCGACAGCGTCACCTGCTCCCCGCTCGGCAGCCGGACGACGTGCGCCTCGGTGTCCAGCCAGCCCGCGCCCAGCGGCAGCAGGCCGGCCAGGTCGAGGTTGCGGCGGTGCAGCGCGCGCACCCTGGCCAGCAGCTCGTCGATCTCGAACGGCTTGACCAGGTAATCCTCGGCCCCGGCGTCGAGCCCGGTGACCCGGTCGGCGACCGTGCCGAAGGCGGTGAGCACGAGCACCGGGACGGTGACCGCCTGCCGGCGCAGCCGCCGTACCAGGTCGATCCCGTCGAGGGCGGGCAGGCCGCGGTCGACGATGAGCACGTCGTACGCGCGGGACAGCGCCAGGTGCAGCCCGCGCTGCCCCTCCGGCGCCAGATCGACGGTGTAACCCTGCTCGGTGAACAGGCCGACCAGCATGTTCCCCAGTTCGCGGTCGTCCTCGACGAGCAGCAGCCGGCGTGAGGCGGGGCCGGCTGTGCCTGATGTCCCAGCCACCAGACCACGGTTGCACCGCCGTGGCGGATTTTCCAGGTCCACTCGGTCATTGGCCCACCAGAACCGCGCGGGTGGTCACGCGGAGACGGACCGGGCCTCGGCCCGGGTGCCGGTCTCCAGCCGGTCGGGCAGCGCCAGCTTGTACAGGGGGAGGGCGCTCGCGGTGGTGAGGACGGCCACGAGGACGAGCATGGCGAACAGCTCCTGCGTGATCATGCCCTGGGCCAGGCCGATGTTGATGAAGATGAGGATCATCAGGCCCCGGGCGTTCATCAGCGCCCCCACCGCGTACGACTCCCGCTTGCCGAACCCGATGCCGCGCATCGCCAGCGAGCACCCGAAGTACTTCCCGGCGAACCCGGCCGCCAGGATCAGCCCGAACGCCCCCAGCATGGCGCCGCCCGCGATGCCGCCGAGCTGCGTGTTCAGCCCGGAGAAGGTGAAGAAGGTGGGCAGCAGCAGCGTCGAGACGAGCTCCATCATGCGGCTGTGCAGCGCCTGGCGGAAGGCGGGGTCGCGGGGCATGGCCAGGCCCGCGAAGAAGCCGCCGAACACCGAGTAGACGCCGATCCAGTCGGTCACCCAGCCCGCGGCGAGCGGGACGAGGATGACGACGTACATGGCGGTCGGGCCGAGCCGGCCGGTGCGCGCGACGGTCCTGCCCATCGGGCGCAGCAGCGGCGCCACGACCTTCAGCATGACGACGGCGAACAGCGCGGTCAGCGCGATCGTGGGCAGCGCGCCGCCGGCGCCGCCGCCGAGGTGCATGGCCGACAGGACGGCCAGGATGCACCAGGCCAGCGCGTCGTCGATGGAGGCGGCCAGCAGGGTGAGCCGGCCGATGGGGGTGTGCTCCAGGCCCCGCTCGTACAGGATCCTGGCCAGCATGGGGAAGGCGGTCAGCGACAGCGCGCCGCCGACGAACAGGGCGAACTGGAACGGCGGCACGTCGGGCCGGGACAGCAGGTCGTACAGCAGGAAGCCGGTGGCGGCGCCGAGCAGCAGCGACGGGACGATGCCCGACGCGGCCAGCACGCCCGCCTTGCGGACCTCACCGGGCGTCTGGGAGCCCTGTTCGATGCCGGCGCCGACGAGGAACATGTAGAGGGTCAGGCCGATGGTGCTCAGCACGTACAGGATGGGCCGCACCTCGGGCGGGAACAGCGCCGCCTGCGCCTCGGGGAACAGCCAGCCGAACAGCGTCGGCCCGAGCAGCACGCCGGCGACCATCTCGCCGAGCACGCGCGGCTGCATCACCATCTGGGCCAGCCGACCGCAGATCGCCGCCGTGATGAGCAGCACGACGAGGGCGGGCAGGACCTTGAGCACCAGCGCGAGGTTCGCGTCAGGAGCTGTGACGTGAGCCAGGATGTGCATGGGTATTCTCCGGGGCGTCAGAGGCGAAGTGGCGTTCGCACAGCCGCAGCCTGCGCGCGTCCCACACCATGTACGTGCCGAGGACGAGCTGGACGAGGCTGCGCCAGACGTCCTCCCACCGGTCGCGCACGCGCAGGTAGGCCAGCGCGCGGCCGGGCCGGTGGGGGGCGCCGCGAGGGGTGAGCAGGCAGGGCCCGCGATGCGGCATGGACCTGGTGTGGGTGACGGAGGAGTCGAGGACGTAGCGGCCCAGCACCTCGCGGGTCACCGCCCGCATGACGATCGGCGCCAGCCGCCAGGCCGGGCACGGCCGGTTGGCCGCGACGCCGAACGGGATGTGGTTGAGGTCCTTGGCGCCGGGCCCCGCGAACCGGTCCGGATCGAACCGGTCAGGGTCGGGGCAGCCGGCGTGGTGGAAGGCGGGGTAGTTGAAGCAGAGCACCGACCCGGCGGGGATCGTGGTGCGCTCGTCGAGCTCGATGTCGCCGGTGGTGATGCGGTGGGCGATGCCGAACAGCGGGTAGAGCCGCATCGTCTCGGCCATCACCTGGTCGAGGTAGCGGTCGTCGCTCTTGCGCGCCCGCTCCTGCACGGCGGGGTGCCGCGCGAGGGCGAGCAGCAGGTGGGCCATGGCCTCCGACATCTGCACGACCGCGGTGGTGAAGAAGGCGCCGTGCAGGTAGTACGCCTGCTGCCGCGGTGTCAGGCCGTCGGGGAGCGGCAGGCGCACCCGGTGCAGGTTGCGCAGAAGGTAGGCGTTCAGGCGGTCGCGGCGGCCCATGTGCCGCAGGCTCGTGCACTTGAGCGAGGCGGCGACGTCGGCGGCGTTCCCGGCGATGAGGTCGCGGGCCTCGCGCGGGCAGGGCTCGGCGAAGACCAGCTCGTAGGAGAACTCCGCCCACAGCGGGATCATCAGGTCCCGCAGCCGCACCAGGCCGCGCACGTCCCGCAGCGCGCGGCCCGCGCAGCGGCGGGCCAGCTCCTCGGCCTCCGCGCGGCGCACGGCGAGCATGCGGCGCGTCAGCCTGGCCACGGCGTCGTAGGCGCCGCCCGCCTCCAGATGCTCCTGGTGCATCTCGGGGCCGGGCGAGAGCCAGTACCAGAACACGTCCGACAGCGCCGCCCCCTTGCTGCGCCCGCCGGCGGCCGGGTGCGCGTACACCTGCTCGAAACGCTCGACGGGGACGAGGTCGCCGGGCACCGGGATGCCCTCGTCCCCGTTGATCCGCTCGAACACGCGCACCCGCAGCGCCACGACCCTGGCGGGCAGCCACCACGGCAGGCCGGCCAGTATGGCGAGCAGCACGACTGGCAGCACGACCGTGACCAGCACGGCGGTCAGCATGCCCGTCCCCTCCTCACGCGGGCACGCCGGCCAGCCGCGCGGCGAAGAAGGCCCGGAGCGGCTCGACGTGGACCTCGGGGGAGTCCCACTCATTCTCCAGGTTCTCCGTGATGTGGTGCACCGCGACGGGCCCGCCCGGCAGGTGGTGCCGCACGACGGGGTGCAGGTAGTGGCCCTCGTGCGCGCGGGCCGAGTCGCTCTGGCTGATGCGGCCGACCTCGATGTCGAAAGGGTCGATCTTGTCGTGGTCCGGGCCGTACTCCAGGGTGATCGCGAAATGGCCGCGGTCGCCGATCGGCGGGCCTTGCAGGTCGAACGGCAGCTCCTCCAGGTAGCGGGCGGTGCCGTCGCCGTTCAGCACGATCACGTCGGCCAGCAGGCCGAACTGCTGCCACAGGGCCGAGGCGCGGTTGACCCGGCCGATGACCGCCGCCGCCAGCGCCGCCGGGTCGGCGGGCAGCTCCGCGGCCGGCCAGGGCACGCCGTGATGGCGCGACTCCATGATCCGGTGCAGGGCGCGCACGCCGTAACGGAAGCCGTGGATGAAGCCGCTGGTGCCGCGCTTGAAGTCGCGCGACTGGGTGATGGTGCCGGCGAAGTACAGGCCGGGGACGCTGACCGACTCGTACGCCGGCGTGAGCGCCGGGAACCTGCCGTTGATCACCAGGTCGGGGCGGCAGTCGTCGGCGAAGATCGAGGAGTCGAAGCGGAAGCCGGTGCAGACGATCACCCGGTCGTACGGGATGTCCTTGGTGACCTCGTTGACCCTGGCGAAGGCCACCGTGACCCGGTAGGTGCCGTCCGGCTGCCGCTCGACGCGCTTGATGTCGCCGTCGAGCAGCGCGTTCTGCGACTTGAGCTGGTAGGTGTCGAGCAGGCCGTTGTTGATCGCGCGCAGGTGGCCGACGTAGTGGGTGCGCCAGGCCATGCGTACGGAGTGCGGGCCCGCCACGTGGATGACCGCCGCCGTCTCGATGAGGTTGTCGGCCGTCTCGAAGGCCGAGTTGCCCTTGCCGATGACGAGCACCCGCTGCCCGAGGTAGTCGGCCGGGTCGGTGGAGGCGGTGCCGTACGGGTCCGCCGTCTCGATGCCCGGGATGGGCGGGATGTTCGGCTGCGTGACGCCCGCCGCGACGACGATCCGGCGCGCCTCGTAGACGCGGCCGTCCTCCACGGTCACGCGGAAGCTCCCCGGCCGGTCCACCCGGACCACGCGCGAGTCGAAGGCGATCCGCAGCCCGCACGTCTCGGCGAAGTCGCGCAGGTAGCGCACCATGTCGTCGGCGTGCGGGAAGTAGCGGTCGCTGTAGCCGGTGAACAGCAGGCCGGGGTCGTCCGACAGCAGCGAGTTCCAGTCCATCCGGAGGTTGAGCTCGGGGTCGTCCCATCCGGTGTGCTTCTTGTTGATCGAGATGAGCGTGCGATGGCGAGGGAAGGTGCGGAAGAACCGGCCAGGCCCGGACCCCGCCTCGAGGATCAGGTACTTCCGGTCCGCCTTGTGCAGGAAGTAGCCGAGCTGGAGGCCCGCGGGCCCGGCGCCGATCACCAGGTAGTCGAGGGTGTTGTCCGCCACTGACGCCTCCGTCACTGCGAAGTGGTTGAAGAGACAACCTCAGTGTTGGCGGGCGATTCTCAGAGTTCGATCAGAACAGGCCGTTCGAACAGAACAGGCCGTTCGATCAGAACAGGCCGTCCGATCAGAACAGGTTCTCGCCGTGCCGCGCCAGCAGGGCCCGCTTGTCGGGCTTGCCGCTGGTGGCCACCGGAACGCCGGGCACCACCGTGATCGTCTTGGGCACGCTGTCGTCGCCCAGCTCGGCCCGTACGCGGGCGGCCAGAGCGGCCTGGTCGGGCACCCGGCCTGGCGCCGGCACCACGAACGCGTGCACCGCCTCGCCGCTGCCCTCGTCCGGCGCGCCCACCACGTACGCCTCGTCCACGTCCGGGTGGGCGGTCAGCACCCGCTCGATCGGCCCCGCGTACACCACCATCGCGTTGACCATGACCACGTCCCTGGAGCGGCCCTCCAGGTGCAGGAAGCCGCCGGCGTCCACGTGGCCGAGGTCGCGGGTGCGCAGCCAGCCGTCCCGCAGCGTGTCGCGGGTCTCCGCCTCGTCGCCCCAGTACCCGGCCATGAGGTACGCGCTGCGCACATGGATCTCGCCCGTCCGGCCGGGCGGCAGGACGGCGCCACCCTCGTCGCGCACGCTCAGCTCGACCCCGGGATGCGGCAGGCCCACCGGCGCCACGATGCCGGCGGCGATGTGCGCGGGGGTGAGCATGGCCACGTTGCCCGCCTCGGTCTGCCCGTACCCCTGGTAGACGACCGGGCCGAGCCGCTCGGCCGCCGCCCTGAGCCGGCGCGGGCCGATCGGCGAACCCGACACCATCAGCGCGCGCAGGCTCGACACGTCCGCCGAGCCGAGCAGCTCCAGCATCCTGAACAGCCTGGGCACGGTGATGATCGACCCGGTGATGCGGTACCGCTCGATCGCGTACGGGAACATCGGCCGCCCGTCGTCCTCCGGGATGACCGCCGTGCCCCCGCCGAGCAGGCACGGCGCCAGGAACTCCAGCACCACCATGCTGGCCAGCGTCCCGAACAGCAGGTACCGCTCGAAGGCGCGGGCGAAGGCCGCCGCCACCGGCCCCCAGACGCGCGGCTGCCACGCCCAGTGCTCGCTGAGCGCCTGATAGGTGATCGCGCACCCCTTGGGCCGGCCGGTGCTGCCGCTGGTGAAGGTCAGGGCGGCCACGTCGCCGGGCCGGGCGGTCACCTCCAGCGGGCGGCCGTCGTCGGGGCAGGCCAGCAGGTCGGTCGCGCCGGGCACGGGGCCGAGCGAGAGCGTCCGCCCCGTCATGAGCTGGGGCGTGGCGGTGACCGGGTCCACGAGGACGGCGTCGATGTCCATGCCGAGCACGTGGGCGAGCTGGCCGGGCGGGTAGCCGGGGCGGATCCCGACGACGCGGCAGCCCAGCGCGTGCGCGGCCATGTGCGCGGCGAACGCCTCGGGCGTGACCTCCGTGCGGACGGCGACCGCCCGGCCGGGGCCCAGGCCCGCCTCGCGCATGGCGCCCGCCAGCCGCCGGATCAGCTCCAGCAGCTCGGCGCGGGTGACGGTCCTGCCGCAGTGCTCGAAGGCGGGGGTCGCGGGGGCCTGGCGCAGCGACTCGATCAGGGGGGACGGGAAGAGCATGGTGGGGCTCCTCTGTGCGGTGAGGGGGCGTTCCCGGAGTGCCTGATGCCGTCATATAACGGGATTTGTCGCGACATTAGGCGGCGCACATCAGAGAAGGATCAGAGGTGCGCGGGTGAAAGTGATCGGCGCGGGCTTCGGCCGTACGGGCACGAGGTCACTGAAAGCGGCACTCGAACTGCTCGGACTCGGGCCCTGCTACCACATGTCCACCGTCATCGCGGAGCCGTACCGGGTGCGGCAGTGGCTGGACGTCGGCGAGGGGCGCACGCGGGATTGGGACGCGCTGTTCACCGGGTTCCGGTCGGCGCTCGACTGGCCCGCCTCCGCGTACTGGCGGGAACTGGCCGCGCACTATCCCGAGGCCAAGGTCATCCTGACCGTCCGCGACCCGGGACGCTGGTACGAGAGCGTCAGCGCCACCATCTTCCGCAGCGCCCTGGAACAGCGGGGGAGGCCGCCGCTGCGGCGGCGCGCGATCCGGTGGCTGGTGGCCAGGCGGTCGCCGGACTTCGCCCTGTACCCGCGGATGGCCAGGGCGACCTTCATCGACCCCGTCTTCGGCGGGCGCATCGACGACCGGGAGCACGTCATCGAGGTCTTCGAACGGCACGTCGCCGAGGTCAGGGCCACCATCCCGGCCGGGCGGCTGCTGGTCTTCGAGACGGGGGACGGGTGGGCGCCGCTGTGCGCGTTCCTCGGGGTGCCCGTGCCGGACGTGCCCTACCCGCAGGCCAACGAGCGGGCGGCGTTCCGGCGCAAACGGCCGCGGCGGCTGGCCAGGCTGATCCTGCGGGGGCGCTGAGCGTCAGGACAGCGTCCACTCGCCCTTCTGGTCGGCGATCCCGTAGTTCAGGCCGAACTGGAACTTGGTCAGCCGCGCCGCCTCCGGGACCTCGAACACGATCACGCCCTTGCGCGAGTCGCCCGCGTTGACCGTCACGGTGCCGCCGAAGCTCTGGCCCTCGGTGACGCTGGAGAGCGAGAAGCGGTACTGCTGGCCCTCCGCGTCGATCAGCCAGGCGCCGGTCGTGGGGGCGTCGGCGTAGACGGCCTGGCCCGCGTTGGTGAGGGTGATCTCGACGGCGGCGAGCTTGTTGCCGGTCTGCGGCTTCAGGAAGTCGGAGGCGGGGGTGGCGGGGTTCACCACGCGGTTCAGGGTGACGCTCACCTTGAGGGCGGGGTCGGTGCCCTGGAGGGTGAGCGCGCCGCCCACGCGGGCGGTCTGTCCCTGTGCGCCAGGGTTCGTCGTGCCGCCACCGGCCGGCGGCTGGCCGGCGGCGGGTGGGCTGGTGGCGGGCTGGCCAGAGGCGGGCGGGTTGACAGCAGGCTGGCCGGGCGAGGGCTGGCCGTACGCGGGCTGGCCGGTGGGCGGGGTGATGCCCGCCTGATCGGTCCCCGGCTGCCCGCTCGTGTCCGCGGGCGGAAGCTGCGCCCACGGGTCCGCGGGAGGCTGCCCCACCGCGTCACCCGCCGCCGGTGGCTCGCTCGGCAGCGGCTCCTGCGTGATGACCATGGTCGCCCCCTCCGAGCCGGTGAGCACGGACGGCCGCCCGGTGTCCGTCAGCACCATCACCACGGCGGCGCACGCCCCCAGGAGCAGCAGCGGGACGCCGGCCGCGAGCAGCAGGACGAGGGGCCGGTTGTCGGGAGGCGACGGCGGCGGCGCGTCGGCCACGAACTCCTGCCCGGGCCGCATGCCGTACGGCGGCTGCTGGTACGGAGGCGGGGGTCCGTACGGGCCGGACGGCAGGGGCGGATATCCCATGGCGCGACTCCTGATAGGGGACGGGATTAGTGAGACGTCCGGCATCCGCCTCCGGTTGTCCTTGATCGCGAACCCCGGATGCCGCCACGCCCGGCCGATCCCCTAATGTGCCGTGAATGAGCGGACGTGCGGTTGTTGTCACCGGAGCATCGCGAGGCATCGGACGGGCGGTCGCGGCGGCGTTCGCCGCGCGGGGGGACAGGGTGGCGATCCACCACCGCGACTCCGCCGAAGAGGCCGGCGACCTGCTCCGCGAGCTGCCCGGCGAGGGGCACGCCGTGGTGCGCGCCGACCTGGCCGACCCCGAGGGCGTCAAGGCCATGGTGGACGCGGCGGCGCGGGAGCTGGGCGGCTCGATCGACGTGCTGGTCAACAACGCGGGCAGGTACTTCCACCACCCCGTGACCGACCTGTCGTACGAGGAGTGGCAGGACGCCTGGCGGCGCACGCTGGAGGTGAACCTGCTGGGCGCGGCCAACGCGATCTGGTGCGCGTTGCCGTACATGCCGCCCGGCGCCCGGATCGTCAACGTCTCCTCGCGCGGCGCCTTCCGCGGCGAGCCCGACGCGCCCGCCTACGGCGCCAGCAAGGCGGGGCTCAACGCGATGAGCCAGTCGCTGGCCGTCGCCCTGGCCCCGCGCGGCATCGCGGTGGCCGCCGTGGCCCCCGGGTTCGTCGAGACGGACATGACCAACGAGCACCTCAAGGCGCCGCGCGGCGACGCCATCCGTGCCCAGAGCCCGTTCGGCAGGGTGGCGCGGCCCGAGGAGATCGCCGCGGCCGTTCTCTACCTGGCCTCGCCGGACGCCGAGTGGGCCAGCGGCGCCGTACTCGACCTCAACGGGGCCTCCTACCTGCGCTGACCCGTAAGCCCGTGATCTTAGCGAGATCGGGAGCTATGGTGAACTCTCAGGGCACTTCGGAAACTCGCTCAGAGGGGGACGGCGTGGCCAAGGGCTGCCTGTACGCGCTGTTATCGGTCGCGTTCTCCGCGGCCGTCCTGGTGACCTGTCTCGCCATGTACCTGGTGGCCGGGCCCGTCGGCGCCGTGTTCACCGTGCTGGCCGGGCTGGTCGGCCTGTGCGGGTTCGTCGTCGCGCAGGACTCGGTGCGCCGCCGGTCGCTGGCCGCCGAGGAGGCCAGGCGGCTGGCCCAGGAGCGCGACCACGTCAGGCGCACGGTCGACTTCGTCGCCGACCCCGGCCTGAGCGAGGAGCAGCGCCTGGCGGTCATCGACTCGTTCGTCCCGAGGCTGCGCGTCTCGCGCGCCCCGTACCGCGACCGGGTGGTCCTCGTCCCCGAGCTGTCACCGGCCGCCCGCGCGCTCCTGGAACGCGCCAGGCGGGCCGTGATGTCCGTCTACACCTCGCAGGTCATGCGGCAGCGCCTGCTGGACGGGCTGGCCAACGAGGTGCTGCTGCCCCGGCAGATCTGGGAGATCGCGATGCTGCTGCGCGTCCAGACGCACCTGCACGAGGAGCAGGACCGCGCGGTGCGGGGCGTCGTGGTGACCCCCGAGCTGCGGGCCGTGCTGGAGCCCCAGCAGGAGGCGCTGCGCCGCTCCGTGGCGGCCGTGACGGGCCGGGTGGAGCAGCTCGAACGGTACGCGCGCCGCGTCCAGGAGGCCGACGCCGCCCTGCGGGCCCGCGAGGCGCTGGACAACAACGACAAGTACCGGGCCCTGCTGGCGCACACCGACGACGCCGAGGGCATGCGCGCCCTGGAGGACCACGGCGTGGCCCTGGAGGAGACGCTGGCCAGGAGCGTGCGGGTGGCCATCGAGGCGGGCCACACGCTCAGCCTGGACCGCACGGCCTGAAGGGTCAGCCCAGCTTCCACTCGCCGTGCTGGTCGGCGTAGCCGCTGTTCAGCGTGAACTGCAGGGTGGTCATCCTGGCGCCCTCCGGCACCTCGAACACGACCAGTCCCTTGCGGCTGTCACCCGGGTCGATGGTGGTCGCCCAGTGGAACTGCTGGCCCTGCTCGACGTAGGCGATCGAGAACGGGTACTGCTGCCCCTCCGAGTCGATCACCACCGCCCCGTTCATGGGCGCGTCCTTGTAGGTCACGCGGCCCTTGTTCGTCAGCGTGAGCTGGACCGCCATCAGCCGGTTGCCGGGCTTGGGCTGCACGCTGTCCTGCGTCGGCCGGGCCTCGCTCCAGGCCCGGTTGAGCGTCACGGCCATCTTGGAGCCCGCTTCCATGCCCTTCAGCGTCACCGTCCCGCCGGGCTCGCTGGTGAGCGGATCGCCGTCGTCTCCGCCCGGCGCCGGCTCCTCGGCGGGCGCGTCGGAGGGCCCGCCGGACGGCTCGTCGGGCGCGGCGGCGTCCGGCTCCGCGTTCTCGCGTGTCTCGGCGGGGGCGACGGTGGCCGAGGTGATCGAGTCGCGGACCGGGGCGATCAGGACGAACCACGCCGTCGCGATGCCCCCGATCAGCAGCAGCGGCACCCCGATGGCCAGGGCCAGGACGAGCCCCAGGCCGCGGCGCGGCGGAGGCGGGGCAGGCGGCCCGTACCCGTACGGCGGGCCTCCGCCGTACTCGGTGCCGCCCAGGTACGGCGGCATCTCCTGCTGCGGGCGTTGCGGTTCTGATGGGTATCCCATGGCGCGGCTCCACTGGAGGGAGAAGGACCGTCCAAGGATGCTCCCGGCCGCCCGCCCGGGATGGCCGTGATGCCGGTTAGGTCTTGGGTTGAACCCTGGCGGCCGCTCAGCCGCCCCGCGTGGCCCAGTCGTGCAGCTCGTCCGCCGTGCCGGACGCGTCGAGGTTGAGCGCCGCCTCGATCAGCGCCAGATGCGTGAACGCCTGCGGATAGTTGCCCAGCATGCTGCCGTCGTCCGGCGCCATCTCCTCGGCGAACAGCCCCAGCGGCTCCGCCCGCGCGCACAGCGTCTCGAACCGGTCGCGGGCCTCCGCCGTCCGCCCCGCCAGCACCAGCGCCGACACCATCTCGAACGAGCACATCAGGAACGCGCCCTCCGGCCCGTCCACCCCGTCGCCGGTGCTCTCGGGGTCGTAGCGGTGCAGCAGCGCCCCGCCCTCACCCAGCCGCGACTGCACGTGGTCGAGCGTGCCCAGCACCCGGGAGTCGCGCCCGTCCAGGAAGCCGACCAGCGGAAGCCGCAGCAGCGACGCGTCCGCGCCCGTCGCGCCGTACGACTGCGTGAACGCGCCGGCCTCCGCCGAGTAGCCGTGCGTCAGCAGGTCCTCGCGCACCGCCTCCCGCTCGGCGCGCCACTCGTCGAGGGGCAGCCCCTCCTCGCCGGTCAGCTCCGCCAGCCGCACCGCCCGGTCGAAGCACACCCAGGCGTACAGCTTGGAGTACGTCCACGCGCGCGGCGCCCCGCGCACCTCCCAGATCCCGGCGTCGGGCTCGCGCCACTGCTTGCGCGCCAGCCGGACCAGCCGCCACAGCCTCGACGTGTCGTGCCCGGTCAGCTCGCCGGTCACCTCGTGGTAGGCCAGCGCCGCGTCCAGGATGTGGCCGTAGGTGTCGAGCTGAAGCTGCGTGGAGGCGTCGTTGCCGACCCGTACGGGCCGGGAGCCCGCGTACCCCTCCAGATGGCCGAGCACGCTCTCCCCGGTGACGGGACGGCCGTCGATGCCCGCCATCGGCGGGATCCGGTCCGAGTCGCCGCCGCACTGCCGCAGCAGGCACTCCAGGTAGCCGCCCGCCTCCTCGCGGTGGCCCAGCCGCAGCAGCGCCAGCACCGTCAGGGCGGCGTCGCGGTGCCAGACGTAGCGGTAGTCCCAGTTGCGCGGCCCGCCCGGCCATTCCGGCAGGGACGTCGTGGGCGCCGCCAGCAGCCCGCCGCCCTCGTCGTACAGCAGGCCGCGCAGCACGATCGCGCTGTGCCGCACCTCCTTGGCGCCGATGCCCGCGTACCCGGAACGAGCCGACCACGACCGCCAGGACCGCACCGTGTCCTCCAGCAGCCGCCCGGCGTGGCCGCCGGGAGCGGCCCCCGTGTAGTCGAGCGTGAGCGCCAGCGACTCGCCCTCCCGCAGCACGGTGCGCGACTCGGGCTCCGGCGCGCCGGCCAGGATCAGCCCGGACTCCTCCTCCAGCGCCTCGCCACGGGCGGTCCAGCGGGCCTCGCGCACCCCGTAACCCGGCCTGGCCAGCACCCGCGACCTGACGACCGCCCGGCCGCGCTCGCACCTGGCCCACCGCACGAGCAGGCGCACGGGGTTCATGCCGCCGTCGCCGGAGGGGGACAGGGCCAGGAAGTCGTGCACGACCACCGAGCCCTGCGTGCCCTCCCAGCGCGTGCGCAGCACCAGCGTCTCGTCCAGGTAGCCGCGCTCGGCCACGGACGCCTCCTCGACGTGCAGCTCCCACGCCCCGCCGCGCCCCCGGTCGAGGATCCTGGCGAACACGCTGGGGCCGTCGAAGCGCGGCACGCACATCCACTCCACCGCCCCGTCGGGAGCGACCAGCGCCGCCGTGTGGCAGTCGGACAGGAACGCGTACGAACCGATGGGCGGGTAGCCGCTCGTTCTCACCCGAACGGGCTGCCCGGCCCCTGACCTGCTTAAACGGCCGTTCCGGCTAAGCGGAGGCGCGCCGCTCCAGGAGCAGCGCCCCGCGCCCGGCCAGCAGCGAGCGGCACCACTCGCGCAGGTCCGCCGGCTTGGGGCCGCCCAGGTCGCCCTCGTCCAGCAGGTCCGCCCAGTCGAGCAGCGACTCGGCCAGCATGAGCGGCACCCCCTGCCGCTCGTGCACCTCGGCGGCGGCCTCGAAGTGCTCGGCCGCCCGCCGCGGATCGCCCATCGCCACGCGCAGGTGCGCCAGGTAGTGGTGCCCGCAGTGGTGGGCCACCGCGCCGTGGCCGAACGTCTCGCCGCCGGAGGCGGCCAGCGAGTCGTACAGCCGCCCGGCCAGCTCGGCCCGCCCCAGCCGGGCGGCGGCCACCGCCAGGTTGTCGAGCGCGGACCGGTGCGCCATGTTGCGCGGCGGCGCGGCGCCGCCGTAGCCGAGGATGCGGTCGAGCAGCGGAGCGGCCTCCTCGTCGCCCAGCTCGCACAGGTAACGCAGCACCGCGTGCACCGGATCGACGCGCGGGCGCTGCCCGGCGCGGCGCAGCCGGTCGCGCAGCTCCCACAGCCGCCCCTGCAGCCGCCTGATCTCGCGGATCTGCTCGGAGTAGATGGCCATGGCCTCCAGCCGGCGGCCGATCTCCGAGCCCAGCCGCAGCGCCGACTCCGCCTCCGCCTCGGCCTGCACCAGGTCGCCCTGCATGAGGGTCAGCCCGGCCTTGGAGTAGCCGATCAGCCAGGTCAGGTGCGGCTGCCCGAGCCGGCGCGCCAGCTCGTCGGCCTGGCCGAGCAGCATGGCCACCCTGGTGGTGTCGCCGAGGTCGAGCACCGGGGGAGTGCGCTGCATGTACGCGTGGAACAGTGCCAGGTCGTCACCCGTCCTGCGGGCCGCCTCCAGCATCTCGTCGCCGTCGCGGTGCCGCTGGTGCAGCGGGTCGGCCGGGATGATGGTCAGGCTGCGCATCCCCAGCACGCTCGCCAGCGTGCGCGGGTCGCCGGACTTGCGGGCCAGCGCCACCGCCTCGTCGCTCAGCGCGAAGCGCCGCTCGCCGTCGGGCGCCCAGATCAGCTCGGAGGCGAGCTGCGCCGCCAGCAGCGCCCTGGTGCTCACGTCGGTGGAGTCGACCACCTTGCGGGCCTCGGTCAGCAGCGCGATGCGCTCGTTGTCGGGCGCGGCCGAGATGGCCGAGCCCCGGTCACCGCCGAGCGCCGCCGTGACCAGCAGGTCGTGCCGCTCGCACTCCCTGGCCAGGTCGGCGGCGTCCAGCAGGGTGCGCCTGGCCTCGGGATGCCCGGCCAGCCACATCGCCCTGCCGCACTCGACCAGCAGCTCGGCGCGCCGTTCCAGCGTGGTGCCGGGCAGGTCGCGCAGCAGGTCGAGCACCCGCTGGTACCAGGTGACGGCCTCGCGGTGCGCCAGCCCGGCCAGCGCGTGCTGGGCGGCCTGCACGCCCGCGTCGGCCGCCGCGCTCACCCGGCCGGGGTCGCGGCCCTGCTCGGCGGCGGCCACCAGATGCCTGGCCACCACGTACGGCCGCGCCCGCACGGCCGCCGGGTCCGTCTCGCACAACGCGTCGGCCACCCGCCCGTGCAGCAGCGCGGCCCGCGGCGGCGACAGCGTGGCGTAGAGCGCGTCCCTCGTCAGCTCGTGGGAGAACTGGCAGGACCCGTTGTCGAGCATGGTCACCAGGCCGGTGCCCATGGCCTCCTCCACCGCGGCCACGAACCTGGCCTCGTCGAGGCCGAGCCCGCGGCGCAGCTCCGCCGAGGTCATCCGCTCGCCGACGGCCAGCAGCGTGACCAGCTCCCTGGCGTCGGGGTGAAGCTGCGACAGGCGGGCCGTCACCATGCGGGTGACCGAGTCGGGCACGGCCAGCGCGTCGAGCTCCTTGCCCGCCGCCAGCTCCCTGATCACCTCGCTGACCAGGAACGCGTTGCCGCCCGTGATCCGGTGCAGCCGCTCGGGGTCGCTGCCGGCCCGCGCCTGTGTCAGCGCCGAGGAGACCTCGTCCAGCCCGAACGACGGCACCTGGACGACCCGCGCGGTCGCGGTGAGCTTGTGCAGCTCGGGCAGCGCCTGGGGCGCCGTCTGCTGGGACGGCGCGGACTCGACGGGGACGGGCCGCGAGGTGGCCAGCACGAACAGCGGCAGCGCGTCGGCGTCCCACATGAGGGAGCTGAGCATCTGCAGCGACTCCAGCGTGGCCCACTGCAGGTCGTCGATGATCAGCAGCACGGGCCGCACGGTGGCCAGCCGCTCGATCAGTGTGCGGGCCGCGGCCATCAGGTGGTAGCGCTCCGACACCGGCTCGGTGGCCGGCGGCACCTGCAGCGACAGCGGCGGCGCCGCCAGCGACGGCGCCAGCCGGACGAGCTGGCCGCACTGCTGGTCGACGCCCGCCCGCAGCAGCAGCGCGGGCGAGGTGCGGGCCAGCCGCTCCACGGCTCCGGCGATCGGCTCGTACGCCTTGCGCGCCGGATCCGTGCACCGCCCCGCCAGCACCGTGAACTGCCGCTTGAGCGCCCGCCTGGCCACCTCGGAGGCCAGCCGCGTCTTGCCCACCCCGGGCTCGCCCTCCAGGATCACCAGCCCGCTGCCGAACTCGGCCGCGGCCAGCTCCCCGTCGAGCGCCCGCAGCTCCCGCTCGCGGCCGACGAAGGGCAGCACGCCCGCGTCGTCCAGCCACGACGCCAGCCCGCCGCCGAGATGATGGTCGGCGCTCTGCCAGTGCAGCTCGTAGGTGTGCAGCGGCTCGCGCAGCCCCTTGCCGGGCAGCCGGCCGAGATCCTTGAACTCGTGCCGGCTCCGCCCCTGCGCCAGCCTCCTGACCAGGTCGGTGCAGAGCACCTGCCCGCCCTCTGCCACCGCCACCAGGCGCGCCGCCTCCACCGTGGGCAGCCCGCTCACGTCGTCCTGGCCCCAGCACACGTCGCCCGCGGCCAGCGCCGCCCTGATGGAGATCTTCTCCAGGGCGCGCTCGTTCTCGTCGGCCACCGCCTGCTGCACCGCGATGATCGCGTCGAGCCCGGCCGTCGCGGAGTCGAACACGGCCATCAGCCCGTCGCCCAGGCTCTTGGTGAAGGTGGAGCCGCTGGCCGTCACCACCGAGCGCAGCAGCTCGTACAGGCGGCGGAAGACCACGTTGGCCCGCTCCTCGCCGAGCCTGATCCGCAGCGCGGTGGAGCTGACCACGTCGGTGAACAGGATGGTCGCCGTGGTGAGCGTGCCCGGCTCACGCCTGTGCTCATCTCGTCTGGGCTCATCACGCCGGGGCTCATCGCCTCTGGGCTCATACGCAGCAGTCACTAGCGCGGGCCTTTCCGCCCCTGCGCGGGCGCTCGTAGCGTCGTACGGACGGAGCGGCGGATCGCACGGGTCTTGACCGCGGGGGCCGACCGCTTGATCCGCCAGGCGCGGGCCAGCTCGTCGGGGATCCTGAACGCCGCCTGCCCGTCGGAGTGGCGGTCGATCAGCGCGACCACGACGTGTCGCCCGGCCTTCCGTACCAGCCAGCGAACCACACCCCGCACGGGACCTGCCAGCCGGTTTCGCCGATGAGCGGAACGTGCCACCGCGAACATCCAGGTGAACCACCAGGCGGGCGCGGGCACGCCGAGCAGCTCGGGCACCCGGTGGACGCCGTGCTCGGCGTGCTGGAAGATCCAGTGCACCAGGCTGCGCGGCATCTTGCGCCAGCCCAGCGGCATGTAGGCCTCCATCTCGGTCAGCAGCATGGCCATCAGGCGGCGGCCCTCGTCGCTGGTCTCCAGCATGCGGCCCAGGCGCGCGCTGACCGCCGGGACGTCGTCGAGCGTGAGGGGGCCGTCGCTGCACACCTCGATGCCCATGAGGTGGCCGAAGACGCTCCAGGTGTAGAGGTTGGCGGTGCGCTCCTCGTCGGTCAGCACCACGCCCATCGTCTCCATCGCCTCCCACGTGACGACGGAGAAGTCGAAGAGCGTGGCCAGCAGCAGCTCCTGGTTGACCGGCGGGCCGTAGCGCCCGGTGTCCCAGTGGTCGGCGTACTTCTCCTCGACCAGGGCCCGCACGACCGAGTGCAGGATGCGCAGCCCGATCGCCGTCGTGTGCCCGGGGCGGCCCGGCTGCAGGCTGTCGGTGGCCTTCAGCCCCATCACGTCCACCAGCATCTGGCCGGTCTCGGCCACCCGGCGGGTCAGGCTGTGCGTGGCCAGGTTGGAGACGCCGGCCAGCACCTTGGCGCTGGACACCTCCACGTACGCCATCGGCAGGCACGCGAAGAACAGCGCGGCCGACTGGTACAGCCCGTAGTCGGCGAAGACCGCCTGCCCTCTGGCCAGCAGCTCCCTGTCGTCGCCCCACTCGGGCAGCTCCCTGACGAACTCGATCGCCTCGAAGATCTCGGAGGCCGGCGGTTCGCCCGACGGCTCCCTGGCCTCCCGCTTGGCCGCCCCCAGCTCCGCGATCACGGCCTTGACCAGCTCCAGCGCGCCCTGCCCCGGGGGCCGCGTCTCGAGGTACTCGGCCACCACCTTGTCGACGTCAGGGTCGGCCTGCTGCCTGAGCTGCCGGAACCGCTTCTCGGGCCAGCGCTCGTCATGCTCGTTCATCTACCCCGTACTCCCCAGTTCGTGTCAGAGGCCGCCCCGTTTCCGCAGGGCGGCGACATCCAGCAGCGTGATCGTCCGCCCTTGGACGGCGATGAGGTTCCTCGACACCAGCGACTGCAGCGCGCGGTTGACCGCCGGCCGCGAGGCGCCGATCAGCGCGGCGAGGTCGGACTGGGTCAGCCCGGGCAGGTCCACCACGTCGTCGGACTTGCCGTGCCTGTCGGCCAGTTGCAGCAGCAGCTTGGCCAGGCGTCCCCCCAGGTCGAGGAAGGCCAGGTCGGCGGCCTGGCCGGTGAGCCTGCGCACCATGCGGCCGAGCAGCCGCAGGAACTCGTCGGCCAGCCCCGGATGCTCCCGCATCAGCTCCAGCAGCCGCGCCCTGGGCAGCGCGAAGACCCACGCGGCCCGCACGGTCACGATGGAGGCCGAGCGCGGCGAGCCGTCCAGCAACGCCATTTCGCCGAACGTGTCGCCCCGCCTGAGCATGTTCAGCACGATCTCGTCGCCGTGCTCTGTCGTGAAGACCACCTTCACCAGCCCGTCGAGCAGCACGTACAGCGACTCTCCCGGGTCCCCCTGATGGAAGATGATCTGCCCCGACCGGTAGCGGCGCGCCATCCCCGCGCGCGCCGTGCTCTGGATGCCGTTCTCCCCGAGCACGCGGAACAACGGGATCTCCGCCAGCACGGCCGCGACCGGCTCGACGTCGTGGGGAAGGCCGCTGCGCGCGTTCATGCAAGAACTCTAGGCCGCAATCCGCGAGCGGACAGCAGGCGGCGGGCGATCTCCCGAATGTGACGCAGACCACACTCCGTCTGTCTCCTTCGGAACAGTCTTTTCGGATCATCCATCGCACGGTGAGGTAGCCGGCCGGAATTGGCCCCCCGAGAACCCGGACCGGCGGGGAGACCGACATGCAAGCGCAGACCATCGAACGGCTCGACACCGGCGCCCTGGTGACCGCCGCCCAGGAAGGCGACGCCTGGGCGTGGGAACAGCTCGTCGAGGAGTTCAGCCCCATGCTGAAGGCCCGCATCCGGCGCTTCAGGCTCAGCCACGAGGACGCCCAGGACGTGCTGCAGACGACGTGGATGCTCGCCTGGCAGAACCTGGGCAGCGTCGAGGACGGCCAGCGCATGCCGGGCTGGCTGGCCACGATCGCCTTCCGCGAGTGCCTCAAGCTCACCAAGCGCACCAGGGAGATCTGCACCCCGGATCTCGACTCGCTGGGCAGCACGGACGACGTCGACAGGGAACTGGCCAGGATCTGGCTGGCCGGCACGCTCGAAGAGCTGGTCGAGGAGCTGCCGGCAGCGCAGAGGGTGCTGTTCAGAGCGCTCACGGAAACCTCCGAGCCCCACTACGTGGACGTGGCGCGCAGGCTGGGCAGACCGGTCGGGAGCATCGGGCCCACCCGAGCCCGCGCTTTCGCGAGGCTGCGCGGGCTGCTCCAGGCCCGCGAGATCACCCGCGACTTCCTGGACTAGCCACTACTGGTCATCAAGGGGGATCGCCTCCAGGAACGGCTCGAAGTCGAAGTGCGCCATCTCGTACGCGTCCGGATCGGTCTCCGTCGGGAAGGCGTAGAACTTCGTGCCGCGCAGCGCCGGCATGCCGCTGACGGCCTCGGGGACGAGCCCCCGGGCCATCTCCTCGGCCAGCCCGTCGGCGATCTTCTGGTCGAAGGGCACCCGGTAGAGCGCGTCCACCGTCTGGTAGACCCGGAAGTAGCTGACGATGAAGCGCATGCGGTCGGGGTAGGACACCCAGTCGGTCACCCCGGCCGTGGACGCCTCCTGGTCCTCGGTGATGAACTCCTCGGCCAGCTTGCGCACCCGCTCGTTCTGGATCGGCACCCACGCCTTGGCCATGTCCACGCCCGCCGGGGCGGTCAGCGGCCTGCCGACCTTGACGTCGCTGAGCGGCGTGGCCACGGCGAACAGGTGGCGGGTGTAGAGGGAGGACCACAGGTCCTCCAGCTTGCGGGTCAGCCAGGGCTGGTCG
The DNA here is from genome assembly GCF_008086045.1 of Nonomuraea sp. PA05. GTDB lineage: Bacteria > Actinomycetota > Actinomycetes > Streptosporangiales > Streptosporangiaceae > Nonomuraea > Nonomuraea monospora. Next base: position 101,459 of record NZ_VSEY01000014.1, read on the forward strand.
GCGTGCGCCGCCGCGTACAGCTTGAACCGGGGGAAGGGCTTGCGCGTGACCAGGGAGCGCAGCGACCGCCACGACACCCGGGTCATCCACCGGACCGGCCGGTAGAGCACCAGCTCCAGCGCCGCCTGCGCGCGGGCCTGCTCGTAGGCCGACAGCGCGATGTTGGCGCCGAACATCAGCTCCGCGCGGGCCGCCGGATCCTCGGTCTTCGCTGCCTCCACCATGAGCTGGGCGGCGTCCTTGAGGTAGCGCGGGTCGGCCGGTGACAGCAGGTCCGTCAGGAACTCCGGCGGCACCGGCGTCAGGTCGGACTCGGGGCTGACCTTGAGGAAACGGTCGGGCTCGTCGTTCCACAGGTTGACCGCGAGGCTGGCCGTCTCCAGGAAGATGGCCCGGTTGGCGAGCGCCAGGCCGAGCTGGTAGCTGGGCCCGAGCAGGGTGAGCAGCCCGGCTCTGAACAGCCGTCTGAAGCGCTGCGGCACGCGCAGGCGGCGGCCGAAGTCCTCGATGAACGGCGACTTCGGGCCGAGGTCGAGGCTCTCGCCGACCGCCTTGGAGGTCCAGGTGGCGTAGCAGTACCAATTGTTGGCGGCCCGGCCCAGGCGCGCCGCGAGGTCCCCGGCGACGCGGTGGTAGCTGTAGGCGATGACCATGGCTTCGAGTGCCGCGCTCCGGTCCTTGTAGGCCGCGATGCGCAGCACGTCATCCGCGGTCATCGGAGTGTCGGACATGGAGTCTCCCGTTTGCTGGTCCCGTCGCCTGGCGGAGGGCTCACGGAGTTAAGAGCGCCCCCGTCGGCGTCAGATACAGTCAGGCGGCTGGTCTCTCCCCGCAGCCGCGGCAGGAGCCTAGGAGCCCGCGCTTGCGGCATGCTTGCAGGATGATCACCGCCCCCGGCGATCCGGGGGCGGGGCGCTCAGTCCTTGACCGTCAACTTGCTGATCACCACGAATCCGCCGAGCGCCCCCGCGGTGCCCGCGGCCGTCGTCGTGGTGAGGTTGACCACCAGGTCATAGATGCCGGGGTCGAGCTGTCCGCGCATGGGGATCGAGGCCGTGTATCGGCCGGAACCAGGGGTGAAGGTCAGCTCCACGGGTGGTGACGGATGCCTGGTCTCGCCACCGCCCATCAGGTCCGCGATGATCTCCACCTGCCAGCGGCCCGCCAGCCAGTCGATGAGCTCGCCGGTGACCTCCCAGCTCACGTCCACCGTCCAGCCCTCGTCCCGATGGACCACATAGGTGGGCTGGGCACCGGGATCGACAACCTGGCCGTGAAGAATGCCGGCCAACTGCTCGGCCGGCACCTTCATGACCTGGAACTCTCCTGATGCCATGGTGATCTCCTCTCCGCGGGCGGGTCCCCGTGCGAAGGAGCAGAGCGACGACACCGGTGGCGAAATACCCGTCCCTTCTATCGATGCATATCCCGTTTTCGTCTAGACAAGTCGGTTGTTGATCCGGGTGAGATCGCCGGGCCCGGCGGCGCCGGTGCGCACCCCGTTCAGCCGCACGCCGGCCTCCACGGCGCAGTCGAGGTAGGCGTTGAGCCCTCTGATCACGACGTCGCCCACCTGCCCGTCGGCCAGCCGCAGCACCGCGCCGGCGCCCTGCGCGGCGACCACCTCGACCGTCCCGTACGGCGTCCGCAGCCCGATCGGCCCCTCGTTGCCCGACTGCACGAGCACGACGAGATAGTGCACATCCCGGGCCGGATGGCTGCGCAGGAACGCGTCGGCCTCGCCGTGCAGGACGAGGCTCTCGTCCGCGGCGGGCAGGGCGGCGGGCAGGGCGGCGGGCAGGGCGGCGGGCAGGGCGGCGGGCAGGGCGGCGGGCAGGGCAGCGGCCGGCGTGATCAGCGCGCAGGGCGCCATTCGCTCGTCGAGGGCGGGCACCGGGCCGTCCACCAGCACCAGCCCGCCCGCTCGCGCGTAGGCGGCCAGCAGCTCCTGCACGCGCCGGTGCATGAACGGCCCGCCCGGCACCGTGACCGACCGGTAGGCGGCCAACTCCGCCAGGCTCGCACTCTCCAGCTCGACCAGCCCGTAGTCCAGCCCGCGCGCCCGCATGCGCTCGTGGAAGTCCAGCAGCGCCCGCCCGCACCCGGGCCCGCCGGGCTCCCGGGACAGGGCGGCGATCCCCGCGTAGGGCAGGTACAGGCCGAACGCGTCGCGCCGCACCGGCTCGCACTCCAGGAACTCGGCGCCGTGCGCGGCGAAGAAGCCCGCCAGCGCCCGCACCACCGGCGCCTTGCCCGTCGGGCCGCCGTCCGCGCCGATGGGCGGGCAGTCGGGGTACGGGCCGGCGCAGGCCGCGTCCAGCTCGGGCGCCCAGCCCGAGGTGGCCACCCCGGTGTAGACGTTGAAGCCGGTCGCGCCCGCCGCCAGCGCCAGCAGCGACTGGTGGAAGCTGGTCGCCCCGTCGATGAAGGCCGGGTCGTACAGCTCGGAGAAGCCCCAGTTCTCCTCCAGGTTCGGGCCTGGGGCGCGCTTGGCCGCGATGACGTAGCGGGCGTGCGCGTCGCGGTCGGCCGACACGACGCCCATCCAGTTGGTGAACCCGTAGGAGATCTCGCCCCACAGCTCCGGCCTGACCCTGGCCAGCCAGTCGTCCAGGGCGGGCACGGTCGGCGGGTTGAGGTTCACCAGGACCGGCAGGCCGGAGCCGACGGCCTGCGTCCAGACGCGGTACACCTCGGCCAGGTACTCGGCGTGGAAGCGCCCCCAGTCGGCCTGGGCGAGCGGGCCTGAGGCGGCCGTCGCAGGCTCGATCTCCGCCCAGTCGCCGCAGGCGGTGCCGTGCGCGGCGTTGTACGCCCGCGGCGTCCCGTACCAGGCCCGCAGCCGGTCACGGTAGAACGCCACCCCGGACGCGCTGTAGTCGTAGGCCGTCAGCGGCAGCGCGCCGCTGGTGTAGACGCCCTCGTTCGCGATCTGCAGCGCGATCACCGCCTCGGCGCCGTCCAGCACCTCCTTGCCCACCGCCGACAGCCACTCGCCGGCCCTGGCCAGGAACGCCGGACCCAGCGGCGCGGGCAGCGGCCTGCCGCCCGGCGCGGCGGCGTCCGCCCAGCACGAGGGCGCGCCGGACGCGTCGAGCAAGGCCTCGAAGGCGGGGTCGGCGTCGGGGCACACCCAGTCGGGCAGCCCGCCGTAGTTCACCTCCGCGTGGATGAACGGGCCGGGCTTGGCGATCACCCGCAGGCCCAGCTCGTGGCAGAGCGCCAGGAAGCCGGTGACGTTCCTGGACGGATGGGTCAGGCCGGTGAAGTCGGGCGCCGTGGCCGCCTCCGGCTGGTGGTGCCGCCAGGGCAGGTAGCAGGTGATCACCTCGATCCCGAGCTCGTCCCGCACGGCCCGCAGCCGGTCGGCCCACACGGCCGGATCGTCGCGGTAGTACGGATAGTCGGCGGTGACGAGCACCCGCGGCACGCCGTCGACGACGGCGACCCCGTCGCGGACCTCGATGACCACAGTCGTTTCTCCTAACCCTTGAGACCGGTGAAGGCGATGCCCTGGAGGATGCGGCGCTGGAAGACCAGCAGGACCGCGATCACGGGCAGGACGGCGAGCGTCGCGCCCGCCATGATGTAGTACGCGCGCCCGCCGTCCGGGCTGGCGACGAGCTGCTGCAACGCCAGCGGCAGCGTGTACAGCTCGGGGTCGTTGGTGACCAGCAGCGGCCACACCAGGTCGTTCCAGTGGAACAGGAAGCTGGTGATGGTCACGACCGCCAGCACCGGCTTCGACAGCGGCAGCACGATCCGCCAGAAGATCTGCATCCGGCCGGCGCCGTCGATCAGCGCGGCCTCCTCCAGCTCGCCGGGCAGCGACAGGAAGAACTGCCGCAGCAGGAAGATGTCGAGCACCGAGGCGATGTTCGGCACGATCAGCCCCCACCCGGAGTCGAACATGCCCAGCGACTGGGTGACGTGGATGCGCGGCACCAGCAGCGTGATCGCGGGCACCATCATGCCGCCCAGCATGATGACGAACAGCTTGTCGCGGCCGGGGAACGGGATGCGCGCGAACGCGTACGCGGCCAGCGCGTCGATGAGCAGCTTGGCCGGCACCAGGATCGCGCACACCCAGACGCTGTTGACGAACGCGCTCCCGAGCCCGCCGACGTCCAGCACGTAGGCGTAGTTGCCGAGGGTGGCCGCCCACTCGCCGGTCTTCTTGTCCAGCGGCAGCAGGCTGGGCGTCTTGGTGTAGATGTCGGGGCCGTGCTTGAGCGAGGTGGCCAGCATCCACAGGAACGGCACCACCGACACGGCCGCCAGCAGCACCAGCGCGACGTAGACGGACGCCTTTCTCACGTGGCCTCCTGCTTGACGAAGCGGAACTGCAGCGCGGTGACGATCATGATGAAGACCAGCAGGACGAACGACATCGCGCAGGCCGCGCCCATCGCGTCGTAGCGGAAGGCGAACAGGTACAGGTGCAGCACGTACGTCAGCCCCGACTGCTCGGGGCCGCCGGTGACGCTGCGCCCGTTGCCGGAGAAGATCACGTACACCAGGCCGAACACCTGCAGCGCCGCGATGACGCCCGTCACGAGCAGGTAGAACGTGGTCGGCCGCAGCATCGGGAAGGTCACCCGCCAGAACCGCTGCCACGGCCCGGCCCCGTCGATGATCGCCGCCTCCTGGATCGAGACGGGGATGCCCTTCAGCCCCGCCAGATAGATGATCATCGAGATGCCGCACTGCCAGGCCGCGATGAACGCCAGCGCCGGGATGACCAGCTCGGGGGTGTTGAGCCAGTTCTGCCCCGGGATGCCGACGAGTTCGAGCAGTGTGTTGATCAGGCCGTACTGCGGGTCGTAGAGCCAGCGCCAGATCGCGCCCACCGCCGCCTCCGCCGTGACGACCGGCAGGAACAGCAGCAGCCTGAACAGGTTCGCGCCGCGCCTGACCGCGTTCAGCAGCAGCGCCTGCGCCAGCGCGGCGACCAGCGTCAGCGGCACGGCGAGGAGCGTGTACTGCAGGGTGACGCTCACCGACTTCCAGAAGTGCGGGTACTTGACGTCGTCGAACAGCAGGTCGGTGTAGTTGGCCAGGCCCACCCAGGCCGCGTCGGTGCGCAGGTTCCAGTCGGTGAAGCTGTAGTAGAGCGCGGACAGGGCCGGGTACAGCAGGAAGACCACGAAGTAGGCCAGCGCGGGGGTGACCAGCAGCCAGCCGATCAGGTGGTCGCGGCGCCGGGCGCCCGGGCGGCGTCTGGCGCGCCTCCCGGGTCCCGTCGTCACCCGTTCGAGTACGGGAGCGGCCACGTCAGCCGTTCCAGCCGAGCAGGGACCTGGTCTTGGCCGCCGCGTCGGTCAGCGACTGCTGCGCCGTGGCCTTGCCGGTCAGTGCCGACTCGATGGCCGGGGCGATGATCTCGTCGTTGACCTGGATCCACTGCGGCACCGCGGGGCGCGCGTGCGCGACCTTGAGCTGCTCCAGGAAGGCCGCCTGCTCGGGCCCGCCCGCGGGCACCTGCGCCTTGAGGTGCACGGGGAAGCCGCCGAACGCGTCGGCCACCGCGCCGTTGTTCGCCGCGTTCGACAGGAACGCCAGCCACTTCCACGCCAGGTCGGCGTTCTTGCTGGTGGAGAAGACCACGGAGTCCTCGCCGCCGATGTTGCCCGCCGGCTCCGTCTTGTACGGCAGCGGCGCCACCCCGAAGTCCAGGTCGGGGAACTGCTCCTTGATCGTCGGCACGTCCCAGGGGCCGGAGACCGTCATGGCCGCCAGGCCGTTCTCGAACGGCTTGTCCGAGTCGGTGATCTTACGGGGCGACGACTCCTGGAGGTCCACCCAGAGTTGCAGCGCCTCCACCGCCGGCGGCTGGTCGAACAGCACCTTCTTGCCGGCGTCGTCCACCATCTCGCCGCCCGCGCCGTGCACGAAGCCGGGGAACATCCAGGCGCCGTACCCGTCGCCCTTGGGCACGTTCATGCCGGCCACGTTTGCGTCGGCGGCGTGCACCTGGGCGGCGATCCGCTTCAGCTCGTCCCAGGTCTTCGGCGGGGCCGGCACCAGCTTCCTGTTGTAGAAGAGGGCGACCGTGGTCTGGTCCTGGGGCAGGCCGTAGAGCTTGCCGCCGGCGCGGTTGGTGTCGAGCGCGCCCTTGTAGTACTCGGCCTCGTCGATCAGCCCCGCGGGCACCTCCTTGATCGTTCCGTCGAGGGCGTACTTGGACACCAGGGGCTGGTCGAGAATGCCCGCGTCGGGCGCGCTCTTGCTGGCCACGGCGCTGCCCAGCTTGGTGTTGTAGTCGTCCTTGGGGATCTTGACGAGCTTGACCGTGACACCGGGGTTGGCCTTCTCGAAGTCCGCGCGGACCTTCTCCATGACCTGGCCCGCCTGCGGGGTGCGGTCCTGGTACATCCAGAACGTCAGCTCCTTGCCGCCCGCGCTCTGTTCGCCGCCGCCACCGCCGCATGCGGCCAGCCCGCTCACGAGGGCCGCCACGACGGCGCCACGCACAAGTCCTCGGCTCATTGCCATCTCCTCATCGGGGGGATGGCCCAGACCATAATCTAAGCTTCGAAGAAAGTCAGGAAACGCTTTGGTAACACCGCCTGGGTGCGTTCTTCGGGCCGTGAACTAACATGGCGGCGAACTTCTGAGAGGGACGGGGAACGAGCATGGGCACGCCAGGGCGCAAGACCGTACGGGACCTTCGCCGGGGCAACCGGGCGATGCTGCTGCGCGCGCTCTACTTCGGCGGCCCCGCCAGCCGCAACGAGCTGTCCGCCGAAACCGGGCTGAGCGCCGCCACGGTCAGCACGATGACCGGCGACCTGCTGGCCGACAACGTCATCGTCGAGGCCGGCCAAGTCGACTCCGACGGCGGCAGGCCCCGTGTGCTGCTCAAGGTCAACCCCGCCTACGGGTACGCCGTCGGCGTGGACGTCGGCGAGACCCAGGTCAAGGTAGAGCTGTTCGACCTGGAGATGAACGTGCGGGCCAGGGCCCACTACGCGGTCCGCTCGGCCAAGCACGACCCCGAGCTGGTCGCCCGCCACATCCTGACCGGCGTGGACGCGGTCATCGCCGAGGGCGAGGTGCCGCAGGGCCAGGTGCTCGGTGTGGGCGTCGGCGTGCCCGGCATCGTCGAGCCGGGGCCCGACGGGCTGGTGCGGGCCAAGACGTTCGGCTGGGCGGCCGTGCCGCTCGGCGCGCTGCTGCGGGCCGGCACCGCGCTGCCGCTGGTCCTGGACAACGGGGCCAAGACCATGGGGCAGGCCGAGCTGTGGTTCGGGTCGGGCAAGGGCACCCGCGAGGCGGTCATCCTGCTCGTGGGGTCGGGCGTCGGCGGCACGATCGTGACCGGCGGGCACATCTACCGGGGCGCGGGCATGGCGGCGGGCGAGGTCGGGCACCTGAAGGTGGTCGCCGGGGGGCGGCAGTGCCGGTGCGGGGCACGCGGCTGCCTGGAGGCGTACCTGGGGGCCGAGGCCATGCTGGAGCGCGCCGGCGTCGAGGCGGACTCCGCCGACGAGGAGGCGGCGCTGGCCGGGCTGCTGGAGGCGGGCTCGCCGGTGATCGGGGAGAGCGTCGAGCTGCTCGGGGCCGGACTGTCGTCGCTGGTGCACCTGTTCAACCCCGAGCGCATCGTGATCGGGGGATGGGCCGGGCTGATGCTGGGCGGGCGGCTGCTGGCGGAGATCCGCGCGGCCACGGCGGCGAACACGCAGGCGCAGCCGTTCCAGCCGGAGTCGGTGGTGCTCGGGCGGCTGGGCCCCGACGCGGTGGCGCTGGGGGCGGCCACCCTGGTCATCGAGCCGTTCTTCGGGGATGCCGCGTACCCGTCGTCCGCTATTGCGTAGAAGTTAAATCAAGCATTGACATAAGTCCGCGCCGCAGGCACGCTCTGCTCGATAGAGCGCTCTCTTCACCGCCCCCCGTTCGTGAGGAGTCCAGCAGTGCACCCCCGCAGAAGCCCCGCTCTCCTCGTGGCCGCGCTGGCCGCGTTACTCCTGTCCTTCCTGGTCACGCCCCCGGCCCAGGCGCTGGCATGCGGCACCGCGAACGCCGCGCTCAACCGCCCCGCCACCGCCTCCTCCACCGAGAACGCCGGCACCCCCGCCTCCGCCGCCGTGGACGGCAACGCCGGCACCCGCTGGTCCAGCGCGTTCAGCGACCCGCAGTGGCTCCAGGTGGACCTGGGCACGTCCCAGGAGATCTGCCAGGTCGTGCTCCAGTGGGAGACCGCCTACGCCACCGCCTTCCGCGTCCAGGTCTCCGGCAACGCCTCCACCTGGACCGACCTGTACTCCACCACCACCGGCACCGGAGGCACCCAGACCCTCGCCGTCGCCGGCACCGGCCGCTACCTGCGCGTGCACGGCACCGCCAGGGCCACCGGCTGGGGCTACTCGCTGTGGGAGCTGGCCGTCCGCACCACCACCACGACCCCGCCGGGCGGCGGCGACCTCGGCCCCAACGTGCACGTCTTCGACCCGTCGATGTCGTCGGCGAGCATCCAGTCGACGCTGAACTCCGTCTTCACCCAGATGGAGTCCAACCAGTTCGGCACCCAGCGGCACGCCCTGCTGTTCAAGCCCGGCAGCTACAACGTCACCGCCGACATCGGCTTCTACACCTCCATCATGGGCCTCGGCCGCAACCCCGACGACGTCACCATCAACGGCCAGGTCAGGGTGGACGCCGGCTGGTTCGGCGGCAACGCCACGCAGAACTTCTGGCGCTCCGCCGAGAACCTGTCCATCACCCCGACCGGCGGCACCAACCAGTGGGCCGTCTCCCAGGCCGCGCCGTTCCGCCGCATGCACGTCAGGGGCAACCTCAACCTCGCCCCCTCCGGCTACGGCTGGGCCAGCGGCGGCTACATCGCCGACAGCAGGATCGACGGCACCGCGCAGCCGTACTCGCAGCAGCAGTGGTTCACCCGCGACAGCAGCATCGGCGGCTGGCTCAACGGCGTGTGGAACATGGTGTTCTCCGGCGTCGAGGGCGCGCCCGCCCAGTCGTTCCCCGAGCCGCCGTACACGACGCTCGCCAACAGCCCCGTGACCAGGGAAAAGCCCTACCTGTACGTGGACTCCGCCGGGGCCTACCAGGTCTTCGTGCCCTCCCTGCGGCAGAACACCCGCGGCGCGAGCTGGCCCGGCAGCGGCACCTCGATCCCGCTCACCCAGTTCTACGTGGCCAAGCCGTCCGACACCGCCGCCACCATCAACGCCGCCCTCGCCTCGGGCCTGAACCTGCTCTTCACCCCCGGCATCTACCACGTCGGCCAGACCATCAACGTCACCAGGGCGAACACCGTCGTCCTCGGCCTCGGCTACGCCACGATCATCCCCGACAACGGCGTCGTGCCGATGAAGGTCGCCGACGTGGACGGCGTCAGAGTGGCCGGGCTGCTGTTCGACGCGGGCAGCGTCAACTCGCCCATCCTCATGGAGGTCGGCCCGCCCGGCTCGTCCGCCTCCCACGCCGCCAACCCCATCTCCATCCAGGACGTGTTCTTCCGCATCGGCGGCGCCCACGCCGGCAAGGCCACCACCAGCCTCGTCGTCAACAGCGACCACACCCTCATCGACCACATCTGGGCCTGGCGCGGCGACCACGGCGCCGGCATCGGCTGGACGGTCAACACCGCCGACACCGGCCTGATCGTCAACGGCGACGACGTCACCGCGTACGGGCTGTTCGTCGAGCACTACCAGAAGTACCAGGTCATCTGGAACGGGCAGCGCGGGCGGACCATCTTCTTCCAGAACGAGATGCCGTACGACCCGCCGAACCAGGCCGCCTGGATGAACGGCTCCACCCGCGGCTACGCCGCCTACAAGGTCGCCGACTCCGTCACCTCGCACGAAGCCTGGGGGCTCGGCGCCTACTGCTACTTCAACGTCGATCCGAGCATCGTCGCCGAACGCGGCTTCGAGACGCCCGTCAACCCGAACGTGCGCTTCCACTCCCTGCTCACCGTCTCGCTCGGCGGCAACGGCACGATCAACCACGTCGTCAACAACACCGGCGCCCCGGCCCAGGGCACCGCCACCGTCCCCGTCAAGATCGTCAACTTCCCCTGAGCCGCACCAGGTCGGGGGTCAGCCCCTCGACGCCGCCGCTCACACCCAGGAGCTGCAGCGTCCGTACGAGCTCGGCGTGGAGCAGGTCCAGCACCCGCGCCACGCCCGGCTCACCCCCCGCCATCAACCCGTACAGGTAGGCGCGGCCGACGAAGCACGCCCTGGCGCCCAGCGCGACCGCGGCGGCCACGTCGGCCCCGCCGCGCACACCCCCGTCGAGGAACACCTCCGTACGGTCGCCGACCGCCTCCACCACCTCCGGCAGCAGCTCCAGCGGGGTGGCGGAGCGGTCGAGCTGGCGCCCGCCATGGTTCGACACCACCACCCCGTCCACCCCGACCGCCGCCAGCTCCTTCGCGTCGTCCACCCGCTGCACGCCCTTGACCAGCAGCTTCCCCTGCCACACCGACCGGATCCACTCCAGATCGGCGATCGTCACCGACGGGTCGAACATCAGGTTCGTCAGCCCCGCCATGTCGGCGGGCGCCCCCTCCACCGTGGCGAACCTCAGCGGCTCGCCGGTGAGGAAGTCGAACCACCACGCCGGATGCCGCGCCGCCTCCAGCACACCGCGCCAGCGCAGCGACGGCGGGATCGTCAGACCGTGCCGCACGTCACGCAGCCGCGCCCCGGCGACCGGCACGTCCACGGTCACCACCAGCACGTCCATGCCCGCGTCCGCGGCCCGCTCCAGCGCCTCCACGTTGCGCCCCCGGTCCCGCACCACGTAGAGCTGGAACCAGTTCCACCCTCCGGGCGCGGCCGCCGCCACATCCGCGGCCGTCGTGGTGCCCATCGTGGACAACGTGTACGGGACGGCCGCCCGCTCCGCCGCCCTCGCCACCGCCCGCTCTCCGCCGCGGTGCATCATCCGGGTGAAACCCGTGGGGGCCAGCACCACCGGCATCGCGATTCGCCGCCCCAGAATCTCCACCGCGGTGGGGGCCTCGGCGACGTCACGCAGCACGTGAGGGGCGAACTCCACCCGGTCGAACGCCGCCGTCGCCCTGGCCATCGACCGCTCGCCCTCGGCGGCGCCGTCCACGTAGTCGAACACCATGCGGGGGGCGCGCCTTCTGGCCAGCCGTCTCAGGTCCGTCAGGTCGGCGGCTGCTCGGATCCTGGCCGTTCTGGACCAGTGGGGGCGGGCGGGCGCGATTCTGCGCAGCTCCCGCCAGCTGGGCAGGCGCCGGGGTTCGTTGCGCGCGTTCGACCCGATGCCGGGACCTTAACATCGCGGGGGCCGCGTACGGTGGGGTGGTGATCGACGAATCGGCGGCCGGGCCCGAACGCGGCGGCGCGCCCGCTCACGACGCCGCGCCCGCGCGCGGGGGCGTGGACGATGGCCTTCGTGCTGAGCTTGTGCGCGGCTGGGTCGCGCTGGTAGGGGACACGCCCGCCGCGCTCGCACAAGGAGCCGAGCTGATCACCCGCTGGGCGGAGCCGCATCGCCGCTACCACACCCTCACCCACCTCGCCGCCGTCCTGACCGCCATCGACGACCTCACCACCGAGCCCACCGAGCCCACCGAGCCCACCGAGCCCACCGAGCCCACCGAGCCCACCGAGCCCACCGAGCCCACCGAGCCCACCGTGCCCGGCGAAGGCGACCTGGCAGCCGTCCGCCTGGCGGCCTGGTTCCACGACGCGATCTACGACGGCCGCCCGGGCTGGGACGAGGAACGCAGCGCCCAACTGGCCCAGGCCCGCCTCCCACGCTGCGGCGTCCCCACCGGAGGGGTGGCGGAGACGGCCAGGCTGGTCCGCCTCACCGCCGCCCACGACACGCTCCGCCCAGGCGACCGCGACGGCGCCATCCTGTGCGACGCCGACCTGGCCGTCCTCGCGGGCCCCGGCTACGACGCCTACGCGCGGGCGATCCGCCAGGAGTACGCCCACGTCCCGGACGCCGCGTTCGCCGAGGGCCGCTCGGCGGTGCTGCGCCGCCTGCTCGCCACCCCCGCCCTGTACCGCACCCCGCGCGCCCGCGACCTGTGGGAGGAACGGGCCCGCGCCAACATGACGGCGGAGCTGCGCACCCTCCAGGACGGCTGACCGCGTGAAGGCCCGGGCACTCACCGCCGATGACAAGCCCGGCCGCGACCCGTCAGCGCGGCCGGTGCCGTTTGCGGCGCCGCAACCCCGCCTCCACCAGCCGCCGCAACAGCTCCCGCGAACTGACCGCCTCGGCCCCCAGCTCCACCGCCCGCGCGTGCACGGTCTCGGGCACGTCGTAGTGATCGCGATCGAACGCCCGCGACGGCACCCCCAGCCGCACCGCGAACTCGTGCAGCTCGTCCAGGGACCTGTCGCTGACAAGATGCGACCACATGAGCCCGCGCGGCCCCGGCCAGTTGGGCGGATCGATGAGAACGGTCACGACGTCAAGGGTAGAACCCTCCCACGCACCTCGATCGCCCCCAGATCGGGCACCGCCGCACGATCCTCCTCGACCACGACCACCAGCCCGAACCCGCCCTTGCCCACGGCCTCGATGGCGGGCAGCGCCGAGACCGCCACAGCGACCTTGGCCGCGGGCAGGTCCAGCCGCCGCGCCGCCTCCAGGAAGAGGGCCGGGTCGGGCGTGCCGGGGAGGTTGAGCAGGGCGGCGTCGTTGCCGTCCACCATGAGGTCGAACAGGTGCATGACGCCCGCGGAGCCCACCAGCCTGCGTCCGTGCAGGCTGGCGGAGACGGCGGCCGTGCGGGCGCCGCGGTGCCGCAGCTCGTGCAGGAGCGCCACGGTGGCGGGGAACGCGGCGACGCCGTACTTGTCCACCTGTTCCATGAACACGCGGTCCTTGGCCAGGCCCAGCCCGTGCACGGTGGGGGCGCCCGGCTCGTCGTCGGGCGACCCCTCGGGGACGCTGAGGCCGCGGGAGGCCAGGAAGGTGCGGATGCCGTCGAGGCGCGGGCGCCCGTCCACGTGGCGCAGGTAGTCGCCGCGGATGTCGAACGGCGCCGAGCGGCCGCGCAGGAACGCGTCGAAGACGTGTTTCCAGGCGGCCGCGTGCCCCCGAGCGGTGTCAGTGACCACGCCGTCGGTGTCGAAGACGACGGCGCTGATCGCGGTCAGGTCGATGACAGGCTCGTTCACACAGCGAACGTAACCGCTCTACCAGGCGACGGGTAGCTCTTTGACGCCGTAGACGATAGCGAGTTCCCTGAACGGCACCTCTCCGGCGACGTGCAGGTCCGGGAAGCGGCGCAGCAGCGCGGGGAAGGCGATGCGCATCTCCATCTGCGCCAGGGGCGCGCCGATGCAGCGGTGGATGCCGTGCCCGAAGGCCAGGTGTGAGCCGGCCGTCTCGCGGCCGGGCCGCACCTCGTCCATGCCGTCGCCGATCGCGGGGTCGCGGTTGGCGCCGGTCAGCGAGCACAGCACCATCTCGCCCTTCTTGATGGGCACGCCGTGCAGCTCCAGGTCGTCGCGGGCGAAGCGCGGGAAGGCGACCTGCACGACCGTCATGTAGCGCAGCAGTTCCTCGACCACGTCCACGACGTAGCCGTCCACCTCGCGCACCTTGGCGGCCTGCTCGGGGTTGCGCAGCAGCCACAGCGTGCCGAGCGCGAGCATGCTGGTGCTGGTGTCGTGGCCGCCGGTCAGCAGGCCGTCGGCCATGCTGGCGAGCGTGCGGTCGTCCAGCTCGTCGCCGTGCTCGCGCAGGAGCTGGCCGAGCAGCCCGTCGCCCGGGTTCTGCCGCTCCCTGGCGACGAGGTCCGTCAGGTACGCCATCGCGTCGTTGATGGCCTGCAGCGACGCCTCGGGGCCCGCGGTGAAGTCGAAGCGGTCCTTACTGAGCTTGACGAAGTCGGCGCGCTCGTCGTAGGGAACGCCGAGCAGCTCGCACACGACGAGCGACGGGATCGGCAGGCAGAACTCCTCGACCAGGTCGACCGGCATCCCGTCGGCTGCGCCCCTGGCCTCGATGCGGTCGAGGCACTCCGCGACCATGGCCTCGATGCGCGGCTCCAGCCTGCGCAGGCGGCGCATGGTGAACTCGGGCGTGAGGTACTTGCGCAGCCGCGTGTGCTCGGGCGGGTCGCGGAAGCCGAGACCGCCGGGGTCCTCCTGGTTGGAGCCGAGCCCGATCACGCCCGCGAAGTCGTTGCTGAAGCGCTCGTGGTCGCCTAGCACCGAGCGGACGTCGTCCCAGCGGGTGACGAGGTACACCGTCTGGTCGCCCGGGATCCGCATGGGGAAGACCGGGTGCTCGGCTCTGATGCGCGCGAGCTCGCCCACGGGGTCGAACCCGTCGCGCATGAACTGGACGAGCGGGAACTCTTCTGTCTCTGACATCGAAATCCGTCCTGGCTGGGATGCATCACACCATGTTGGGATAAATCCCTGCATAGATGGTCCCATCCGGAAAGGTGAATGGTGCCCTCCGAAAGGACGAATTTACATCTCACTCTCACCGCCCTTGGCGGCGCGGGTGACGATCATGTCCCGGCTAATGTGCTGGTCACCTCCTCCGGCGGCGGCAGCGTCCTGTCACGGGCATGAACGGGCGGATCGGGCGGCACCGCCTCCGCCGACAGGGCGGGCGGCGAGGGCTTGGGCCTGCGCGGCTCCCGCACCCCGCCCTTGCCTCCCGGCGGATCGGTGAAAGGCGGGTAGTCGCGTTCGGTCCAGTGAGGTTCGCCGGGGCCGAAGCCGGGCGGCCAGACGGGTGCGCCGCTGGAAAGAGCACGGCGCCGTCGCGATCGCTTGCTCACATTGCCCTCCTCCGCGTCCCATTGTGCGCCCGGCCACGGCCCGTGACCAGCCGGAATCGGAGCTGTCACCACGACGGCAGGGGCTGCGACGCCAGGTTCGCCGATCTCGCGGTCACGCCGGTGGCGGCGCGGCGTTCTCCGCTGTGGCCTGGCCCGGAGCGCTGTCCATGGCTGGAGGGGCGGAAGTGGCGACGGCGGCGTGAGTGGGCGCCGGGGTCGACTGCTGGCGGACGAGCACGGCGCCCAGCAGCGCGACGAACGCCATGATCGACGCCGTCTGCTGCTCCGTCAGCGACACCCCGAACACCAGCCCCAGCGTGACGAGCGCCTGCGCGAACCCCAGCGCCGCCGCCTTGACGCTCCTCCCGCCGTCCAGATCCCGCGTCGCGAACGCCGTCCACACACCGAGCCCCGCCGCCGCGATCGAGTTGATCGCCGCGACCTGCTCGGTCGTCAGCGGCAGGAAGAGCGCCGTCAGCATCTGCAGGCCCGCGCTCAGCAGGCCGAGCGCGAGCGCCGGCTCGCGGCCGAAGAACTTCATGGTCGGTTCCCCCTCCGGTGAATCGGGCCCCTGTGACGGCAGAGGGGGAGAGCCCCGCCCTGATACACCTCCGTGAAGTGCCCTGAACTGCAGTGAAAGCAGGGCAAACTGGGGCAGCAGACGGCGTTTGGCGTACAAGATGGCGACATTCTGCGATGATCTCGTCGCATAGAGCCGGAGTTTGAGCCATCACGGATAGTGACTGATGCCGACATTTGAGGAAATAGCAGCCTTCATCACCGAGAAGCCGCTCGCCACCGCCGTCATCGCGCTGCTGAGCCTGGTCGGCCTGGTGCTCGCGGTCCTGGCGCTCAGGGTCGCCTGGCGAGCCGTGGCCTGGTTGTTCACCAGGTACGTCGCGTTGCGACCGGTCGAGGACGTGCTGACCATCGTGGCCGCCTCCATCGCCACGGGCGTCTCCGCCCAGGGCATGTGGCGCTTCTCGGGAGACGTGCTGGGCCTCGACGGGCCGCTGCGGTTACTGCTGTTCGCGTTCATCGAGGTCGCGATCATCACCTCCGCCGTACGCGCGCGCCGCAACATGCGCGAGAACTTCTCGGCCGGCATCGACGGCATCGCCGTGTGGGCCCTGACCTGCCTGACCGCCGTGCTGTCCTCGATGGACGCGCGCAGCCTGCCCGAAGCCGTCTTCCGCCTGGCAGCCCCGCTCGTGGCCGCCTGGCTGTGGGAGCGCGGCATGGCCATCGAACGCCACCGCATCCGCGGCACCGGCCGCATCAACTGGCGGCTCACCCCGGAACGGCTGCTGGTCCGGCTCGGGCTGGCCGAGGTCAGCGACCGCACCGCCAGCGAGGTCGACGCCCACCGCAGGCTGACCAGGGTCGCGCTGGCCGCCAAGAAGGCCAAGGCGCTGCGCGAGGCCGGCGCCCCCGACCGCAAGATGCGCGCCGCGCTGGCCAAGCTCGACAAGGCCATGGACCAGGCCGTCGAGCACACCGGCCTGGCCGTCGACCCGGCCCGCCAGGAGGCGCTGCTGGCCCAGATCGCCGCCCTCTACAACACCTCCGCCCTCATCGACGCCGCCCCCCGCGTGCCCTGGGAGCCCGAGGCCGACCACCATCCCGTCCCGGCCAGGCCCGCCCTGCCGCCCGCGCTGGCCGAACTGGTCAACGACGAGGACGAGGACGCCGTGGTGTTCGACACCACCCCGCAGGTCGTCAGCACCGCCGAACGCGCCGCGCTCATGCGGGCCGCCCGCGAGTTCTGGGACCGGCAGATCGCCAAGGGCATCGTGCCGCGTACGGTGGACATCGCGCAGGAGATCGGGATCTCGCTGGGCACGGCTCGCGAGTACCGGGCGCTGTGGAAGCTGGAGCCGGCGGCGCACGCGCTCATCGAGGCGCTGTACCAGCAGCACGGCATCGTGGACACCGGCGCGTTCCCGGCCATCGCGGACGACGGGCGGGTGCTGACCACCAAGTCGTAAGCTGGTCCTCCGTCCCCGACCTCCGTCCCCCGGCCGGGTGCGGCGGGATCGGGACGCGCCCTCGCGATCGGGGCGCGGCACGCGGGCGGTGCGGGCCGGTGGAGACGGAGTGGGGGCGCGGGTGCGGGAGCGGACGCTCGAACGCGTCAGGAAACTGCTGGCCAAGGCCGAGCGCACCGACAACGAGCACGAGCGTGCCACGTTCATGGCCGCGGCCTCCGCGCTGATGGCCAAGCACGGCATCGACTCGCTGCCGCCCGCGGGCACCCGCCAGGTCCCCGGCGACAGGATCGTCACCCTGCCCGCCCCCTGGGCCAGGGAGAAGGCCCGGCTGGTCAGCCTGGTGGCGCAGGCGTCGCGGTGCCGGCCGCTGCTGATCGGGCGGGGCGACGGCGGGCAGCGGGTGCACGTGTTCGGGTTCGCGGCCGACCTGGAGCGGGCCGACCTGCTGGCGACGTCGCTGCTGCTGCAGATGGCCTCAGGGCTGGCCAGGGTGGAGCCGCCCGAGGACGTCACCGCCGTGCGGGCCTACCGCAGGTCGTGGCTGCTGGGCTTCACGGACGAGGTGTACCGGCTGCTGTGCGCGGCCGAGTCCAGGGCGGAGGCCGAGTCGGCCGGTACGGGCACCGCGCTCGTCCTGGCCGACCGCAACGCCGAGGTGGCGCGGGTGGTGGCCGCCCACTATCCCGATATCCGCATGAGCGTGCCCAGGACCAGCGGCACCGGCTACCGCGACGGGGTCGCCGCCGGGCGCGAGGCCGATCTGGGCCGCACGGGGATGGCCACGGCGACCGCGCCCGAGCTGACCTGAAAGGGCCGGCGCCGACACCATGTCTCCCGCGCGCGGACCGGCGTGCGTCCGGGGTTCGCGCCACAGGTGGCCGTGCGGCCGGTGTTCCACGCCGAGCCGTTCGGGGCACGGGTTCGGTACACGGGTCCGATATCCGGGGGTCGGTACGGCGGTGATTCTCGCGGCGTTCCACGCCTCGCGTGAGAGCAAGGAGACGGACATATGGACATGAACGGCACGGTCGCGGTGGTCACCGGAGGCGGCACGGGCATCGGCGCGGCCGTCGCGGAGAGCCTGGCCAGGAAGGGCGCGGCGGCCGTCGTCGTCAACTACTCGCGCTCGGCGGGCGAGGCGCAGGAGACGGTCGCCCGGCTGGAGAGCCTCGGCTGCAAGGCGGAGGCGGTGGCCGCCGACGTGTCGGACGACGCCGCCGTCCGCCGCCTGGCCGAACGCGTCAGGGCCGACTACGGGCGGGTGGACGCCCTGGTGTGCAACGCGGGCACCACGAAGTGGGTGCCGTTCCCCGACCTGGAGGGGCTCACCGACGAGGTGTGGCAGCGCGTCATGGGCGTCAACCTGATGGGCGCCTTCTACTGCGCCCGCGCCTTCGCTCCCGCGCTGCGCGCCTCGCGCGGCGCCATCGTGAACGTGGCCTCCGTCGCCGGGCTGCTGGCCACCGGCTCCTCCATCGCGTACGGCGTCAGCAAGGCCGCCCTGCTCCAGCTCACCCGCGACCTGGCGGTGGCGCTCGGCCCCGACATCCGGGTGAACGCGGTCGCGCCCGGCATCGTGGCCACCCGCTGGCACATCGACCGGGTGGGTGAGCAGGTGTACGCCGAGATGGCCGCCAAGGAGGAGCTGAAGGCGCCGCTGCGCCGCACCGCGCGTCCCGAGCACATCGCGCAGCTCGTCACGGCCCTGCTGGAGTCGGACCTGGTGACGGGCGAGGTGCTGGTCGGCGACGGCGGGCGGCACCTGCAGTACTGAACGAACTCAGCTCAGCGCGCCGGACACCAGCGAGCGGGCCTCCTCCTGCACCTGGGCCAGGTGGTCTGGGCCCTTGAAGGACTCGGCGTAGATCTTGTACACGTCCTCGGTGCCCGACGGCCGGGCCGCGAACCAGGCGCTGCGCGTCGAGACCTTCACCCCGCCGAGCTTGGCCCCGTTGCCCGGCGCCGACGTCTGCACGGCTTCGACGGGCTCGCCCGCCAGCGAGCCGGCCGTCACCTGCTCGGCCGACAGCTTGCCGAGCACGGCCTTCTCCTCGCGGGTGGCCGGCGCGTCCACCCGCGCGTACGCGGGCTCGCCGAACCGCTCGACCAGCCCCCGGTAGCGGGCGCTCGGCGACTCGCCGGTGACGGCCAGGATCTCCGAGGCCAGCAGCGCCAGGATGATGCCGTCCTTGTCGGTGGACCACACCGAGCCGTCGCGCCGCAGGAACGACGCGCCCGCGCTCTCCTCGCCGCCGAACCCGAGGGACCCGTCCAGCAGCCCCGGCACGAACCACTTGAAGCCGACCGGCACCTCGTACAGCCGCCGCCCCAGCGACTTGGTGACCCGGTCGATGATGCCGCTGCTGACCATGGTCTTGCCCACGCCCGCGTCGGACGGCCAGCCGTCGCGGTGGGTGTAGAGGTAGTCGATGGCGACGGCCAGGTAGTGGTTGGGGTTCATCAGCCCGCCGTCGGGGGTGACGACGCCGTGCCGGTCGGCGTCGGCGTCGTTGCCGGTGGCGATGTCGTAGGTGTCGCGGCCGGCGATGAGCGAGGCCATCGCGTACGGCGACGAGCAGTCCATCCGGATCTTGCCGTCCCAGTCGAGCGTCATGAACCGCCACGTCGGGTCGACCAGCGGGTTGACCACGGTCAGGGCCAGCCCGTGCCGTTCGGCGATCTCCCCCCAGTAGGCGACGCTGGCCCCGCCCAGCGGGTCGGCGCCGATCCGCACGCCGGCCGACCTGATCGCGTCGAGGTCGACGACGGACGGCAGGTCGTCCACGTACGTGCCGAGGAAGTCGTAACGCCCGGCCCTGCCGAGCGCCGCCGGGTACGGCACCCGGCGCACGCCCTTGAGCCCGTCCTGCAGCAGCCGGTTGGCGCGGTCCTGGATCCACCCGGTGGCGTCGGTGTCGGCGGGACCGCCGTGCGGCGGGTTGTACTTGAAGCCGCCGTCGGCGGGCGGGTTGTGCGACGGCGTGACGACGACGCCGTCGGCCAGGCCGCTGGTGCGGCCCTTGTTGTGGCGCAGGATGACGTGGGAGACGGCGGGCGTGGGCGTGTAGCCGTCACGCGAGTCGATGAGCACCTCGACGTCGTTGGCCGCGAACACCTCCAGCGCCGACACCCGCGCGGGCTCCGACAGCGCGTGCGTGTCGATGCCCAGGAACAGCGGCCCGCCGGTGCCCTGCGCCTGCCGGTACTCGCAGATCGCCTGGCTCGTGGCCACGATGTGGTCCTCGTTGAACGCCGCGTTCAGCGACGACCCCCGGTGCCCCGACGTGCCGAACGCCACCCGCTGCGCCACCTTACCGGCGTCGGGGTGCAGCGCGTAGTAGGACGTCACCAGCCTGGCGACGTCGACCAGGTCGGATGGCCGGGCGGGCTGTCCCGCGCGTTCATGCGTCATAGAGGTCACTTTACAAATCCGGTGCGGCCCGGCGGGTGACCGCATGGCCGGGTGGGGAGATACATTCGCGTCAGTCACCAGAACGGAGTTCTGTTCCCATGCGCTATGGATGTTTTCTCGCCGAACCTCAGGGATCCGACGTGATCGGCGGCCTGCGCGACCAGATCGCCCAGGCGGCGGAGGACGGCTTCACCTCCGCCTGGCTCTCCCACATCTTCGGGCTCGACGCCATCACCGCCCTGACGGCGGCCGGCGTCCAGGCGCCGCCGATCGAGCTCGGCACCGCCGTCGTGCCCACCTACCCGCGCCACCCGGCCGCGCTCGCCCAGCAGGCCATGACCGCCAGCGCCGCGCTCGGCGGCCGGTTCGCGCTGGGCATCGGCCTGTCACACAAGATCGTCATCGAGGACATGTTCGGCTACAGCTTCGAGCGGCCCGGCCGGCACATGAAGGAGTACCTCGACGTCCTGATCCCTGCCTCGCGCGGCGAGCAGGTGGCCTACCAGGGCGAGACGCTCAAGGCGAACGTGCGGCTCACCGGCCCCGGCGCGGGCTTCCCCGTGCTGGTCGCCGCGCTCGGCCCGCGCATGCTCAAGCTCGCCGGCACCGTCGCCGACGGCACCGTGCTCTGGATGACCGGGCCGAAGACGGTCGCCGAGCACATCGCGCCCACCATCAAGGCCGCCGCGGCGGAGGCGGGCCGCGAGGCGCCCAGGATCGTCTGCGCGCTGCCCATCAGCGTCACCGACGACCCCGCCGCGGCCGTCGCGCGCGCCGACGAGATCTTCAAGATCTACGGCCAGCTCCCGTCCTACCGTGCCATGCTCGACAGGGAGGGCGCGGCCACGCCTGGCGGGGTGGCCATCGTCGGTGACGAGGACACCGTCCTGGCCAGGCTCGACGAGCTGAAGCAGGCGGGAGTGACCGACTTCGTGGGCTCGACGTTCGCCAACCGGGAACGCACCAGAGCGCTGCTGATCGGCGCGGCGAAGGGCTGATCAGCGCACATCTCCATAAAATCCGGCAAGGTGAAGCGCGTGCTACAAGGCATCGATGTGTCGAACTGGCAGGGCACCGTCGACTGGGCCGGCCATGCGGACTCCGGCGTGGCCTTCGCCTTCGCCAAGGCGACCGAGGGCGGTGACTACACCGACAAGTGGTTCGCGCGCAACTGGAACGGCATGCGCGAGAGCTGGATCGTCTGCGGCGCCTACCACTTCGCCAGGCCCAAGGGCGATCCCATCGAGCAGGCACGGTACTTCCTGGGCGTGATCAGGTCGGCGGGCGGGCTGCGCCGCGGCGACCTGATCGCGCTCGACCTGGAGACCAACGACGGCCTGCGCCCGGAGCAGGTCGCCAGGTACGCCCGCCGCTGGTGCCACCACGTCGAGCGGCACGCCGGCGTGCGGCCGTTCATCTACACCTTCCAGGCGTTCGCGCGCGGCGGGCACTGCGCCGGGCTGGCCGAATACCCTCTCTGGATCGCCAGCCCCGAGAGCCCGCGCGGCAACCCGCCGGTGCCGCGACCCTGGCGTGACTGGACCATCCACCAGTACGCCAACAGCCCTCTCGACCGCAACCTCTTCCACGGCACCCGGCAGGAGCTGACAAAGCTGGGGTTTCACCCGCGATAGCATCGGGTGCCTACCGACGAACCTGCCTCGGTGCCGGGCATCGAGCGCGATACTCAAGGAGTCACCGTGTCAGCCGAGCTACGCATCACCCTCGCCGGAGCCGAGCGTGTGGTCGCGGCCGGCACGACGGCCGGGGACGCGCTGGAGGCCGACGGCCGCACCGTCATCGCCGCGAAGGTCAACGGCGAGGCCCGCGACCTGGCCTGCGAGCTGGCCGACGGCGACGCGGTCGAGCCGATCGAGGTCTCCAGCGAAGAGGGCAGGGCGATCGTCCGCCACTCCACGGCGCACGTCATGGCGCAGGCGGTGCAGGAGCTGTTCCCCGAGGCCAAGCTGGGCATCGGGCCGCCCGTCGAGAACGGGTTCTACTACGACTTCGACGTCGCCCAGGCGTTCAACCCCGACGACCTCAAGCGCATCGAGAAGCGCATGCGCGAGATCGTCAAGCAGGGGCAGCTGTTCTCCCGCCGCCCGGTCAGCGACGACGAGGCGCGCGCGGAGCTGGCGGCGGAGCCGTACAAGCTGGAGCTGATCGGGCTCAAGGGCGGCGCCGCCGACACCGATGAGCACGCGAGCGTCGAGGTGGGCGTGGGGCAGCTCACCATTTACGACAACCTCGACGCCAAGAGCGGCGAGCTGTGCTGGAAGGACCTGTGCCGGGGCCCGCACGTGCCCTCCACCCGGTCCATCCCGGCGTTCAAGCTGATGCGCTCCGGCGGCGCGTACTGGCGGGGCAGCGAGAAGAACCCGCAGCTCCAGCGCATCTACGGCACCGCGTGGGAGTCTCGCGACAAGCAGGACGAGTATCTCAAGCTGCTCGAAGAGGCGGAGAAGCGCGACCACCGCAAGCTGGGCGCCGAGCTCGACCTGTTCAGCTTCCCGCCGGAGCTGGGCAGCGGCCTGCCGATCTTCCATCCCAAGGGCGGGATCATCCGCAAGGAGATGGAAGACTACATGCGCAGGCGGCAGGCCGAGGCGGGCTACGAGTTCGTCAACACGCCGCACCTGACCAAGAGCTCGCTCTTCGAGACCTCCGGCCACCTGCCGTGGTACGCCGACGACATGTTCCCCGCCTTCGAGCTGGACGGCACCGAGTACCGCGTCAAGCCGATGAACTGCCCGATGCACAACCTGATCTACCGGGCGCGCGGGCGTTCCTACCGCGAGCTGCCGCTTCGGCTGTGCGAGTTCGGCTCGGTCTACCGCTACGAGAAGTCGGGCGTGGTGCACGGCCTGACCCGCGTGCGCGGCATGACGCAGGACGACGCGCACATCTACACCACCCGCGAGCAGATGGCCGACGAGATCAAGTCGCTGCTGCGGTTCGTGCTGAGCGTGCTGCGCGACTTCGGCCTGGAGGACTTCTACCTGGAGCTGTCCACCCGCGACGACTCCGAGAAGTTCATCGGCGACCCCGCCGAGTGGGAGGAGGCGACCGAGGCGCTGCGCCAGGTCGCCACCGAGTCCGGCCTGGCGCTCAAGGACGACCCGGGCGGCGCGGCCTTCTACGGCCCCAAGATCTCGGTGCAGGCCAAGGACGCCATCGGGCGCACCTGGCAGCTGTCCACCATCCAGCTCGACCTCAACCAGCCCAAGCGCTTCGGCCTCGAATACCAGGCGGCCGACGGCTCCCGGCAGACCCCGGTCATGATCCACCGGGCGCTGTTCGGCTCCGTCGAGCGCTTCCTCGGCGTGCTCACCGAGCACTACGCGGGCGCCTTCCCGCCCTGGCTGGCCCCGGTGCAGGCGGTGGGCATCCCGATCGCCGAGGCCCACGTGCCCTACCTGCAGGACGTCGCCAAGCGGCTGCGGGCCGCCGGCATCCGGGTCGAGGTCGACGCGGCCGACGACCGGATGCAGAAGAAGATCCGCAACGCGCAGAAGGCCAAGGTGCCCTTCATGCTGCTGGCCGGTGACGACGACATCGCCAACGGCGCGGTGTCCTTCCGCTACCGCAACGGCGAGCAGAAGAACGGCGTGTCCGTGGACGAGGCGATCGGCGAGATCGTCAGTGCCGTGGAGCGCCGCGTCCAGGTGTGACCCCCCGACGTCGCGGAAGCGGGCCGTGCCTGGTGGCACGGCCCGCTTTCCGTTTCGCCGGCTTACTTGGCGAGCGGCTGACCCTGCTTGTCGGTGAACTTGCCGATGAGGATCATGATGAAGTCGATCAGCACCCAGACGCCGAGGCCGCCGAGCGTGACGATCTGGAGGATGCCCGTCCCGACCTTGCCGACGTAGAAGCGGTGCACGCCGATCGCGCCGAGGAAGAAGCAGAGTAAGACGGCGACGATCCAGGACTTCTGCATGGGAAATGCCTTTCGCGTGAGGGGGTGGGCCGGGCGCGAGAACTGGCGCGTCCGGCCGGCTTCTGCGGGAAGGATCTCCGCAGGGCACGAAACCCTAGCAAGCTCCTGTGGCTCGCCGCAGACACTCGCGCAAACTAGCGGCTGAACAGGCGGAACGTCACCGCGGGGCGCCCGCCGAAGCGTTCCGCCTGCTCCCGGGCGAAGCCCTCGATGAGGGTGCGGGCGTAGGTCTCCGGGTCCTCGTCGGTGAGCGCCTCGATGTAGGCGCGGTGCTCCAGGAGGGATCGCACGCCCCGCTCCAGGCCGTCGGTGACGTCCACGGCGTGGGTGGGCTCGTCGGAGCCGGCGACGGCGATCCAGCGCACGCCGTTCCACGGCGCCGCCTCGGTGTCCGGAAATATCCAGCGATTTCCGGCGTCTCCGACCGCGTCCATCACGGCCCGGCCGACGGCCCGGTGGTCGGGGGTGTTCCAGTACGAGCCGCCCCAGGTGTCCTCGTAGTTGAGCGTGATCACCAGCTCGGGGCGGTGCCTGCGGATGGCGGCGGCCAGTTCCCCGCGCAGCGCGACGCCGTACTCGATCACGCCGTCGGTGTGGTCGAGGAACTCCACCTCCGTCACCCCGGCCACGGCCGCGCCGGCCCGCTGCTCCCGTTCGCGCACCGGGCCCGCCTTGGCGGGCTCCAGCGTGTCGATGCCCGCCTCGCCGCGGGTGGCGAGCAGGTAGGAGACGGCGCGTCCGGCGTCGGTCCAGACGGCCACGGCGGACGCGCAGCCGTACTCGAGGTCGTCCGGGTGGGCCACGATGGCCAGGGCGCGCTGCCAGTCGTCCGGCATGGGTTCGAGCTGATCCGTCATGCCTGTCATCCTGACAGCCGCCGCCACCGGCCGACAGCGTGCGGCGAGTGGGCTTCGCGGCGAGTGGGGTTCACGGCGGGCCGGTGCTCGTGCGACGCTTGCGCCGGGAGGGCGAGAGCGGCACGTGGGCCAGGGGAGGCGACGTGGGCGACGTGGGCGACGAGAGCGAGGCCGTCGCGGCCGTCAGGCAGGGCGGGCAGGCCGTGTTCGGCGAGCTGGTCGAGGAGCATCGGCACGAGCTGCACGTGCACTGCTACCGGATGCTCGGCTCGTACACCGACGCCGACGACATGGTCCAGGAGACCATGATGCGGGCCTGGCGGCGGCGTGAGACGTTCGAGGGCCGCTCCACGCTGCGGGCCTGGCTCTACCGCATCGCCACCAACGCCTGCCTGGACCTGCTGTCCGGGCCCGCCCGCTCCCGCGAGATCACGGTCGGCGTGGGCGGCGAGCCGCGATCGCCGTTCGCCGAGGTGCCGTGGCTGCAGCCGTACCCCGACCGGCTGCTCGACCTGGCCGCGCCGGGGGAGGGCGCGCCGGACGCGGTGGCGGTGGCCAGGGAGACGATCGAGCTGGCGTACCTGGCCGCGATCCAGCACCTGCCGCCGCGCCAGCGGGCGGTGCTGATCCTGCGGGACGTGGCCGGATGGTCCGCCGAGGAGACCTCGCAGGCGCTGGAGCTGAGCGTGGCGGCCGTCAAGAGCGCGCTGCAGCGGGCCCGCGCGACGCTGCGCATGCACCTGCCCGCCCGGCGCACGCAGTGGGGGCCCGCCACGGCGCCGAACGAGCAGGAGCGGGCCGTGCTGCGCCGCTACATGGAGGCCTCCGTGGAGGGCGACCTGTCGGCGCTGGCCGAGCTGCTGCGCGAGGACGCCCGGCAGACGATGCCGCCGGCGTCGCAGGTGTTCGACGGGCGGCAGGCCATCCTCGACATGTGGCGTCCCGTCATGGTCGGTCCGGAGGCGTGGGGCGACTGGCGGGCGCTGGCCACCCGCGCCAACCGGCAGCCGGCCGTCGCCAACTACGTACGCCGCCCGGGCCGGAGCCGCTTCACGGCGGTCAACATCGACGTGCTCCGCGTCGAGGACGGCCTGATCGCCGAGATCACCACGTTCGGCGCCGAGCTGCACGCCGCCTTCGGCCTGCCGCAAGAGCTCTGACCCGAAGAGCTCTGCCCCCGAGAGCCGCCGGAGAAGCCCCGATTCGAAGAGAAGGGAGATTTCCCGATCCCGACCGATTCCTTTCCCGCAGCCGCGCCGTCATATGGCCGTACGACCACTCACTAGAGAGGAAATCCCGCCATGACCGAGCACAACGACCCCAAGCTCAAGGCCCTGGACCGCCTCGTCGGCACCTGGAAGGTCACCGGCGCCGCCCCCGGCACCGTCACCTACCGCTGGATGGAGGGCGGCCACTTCCTCATCCAGGACGTGGACCTCACGCAGGACGGCGGCACGGTCAAGGGCACGGAGTTCATCGGCAGGAAGCGCCCGTACGGGGCGGAGGCGCCCAGCGAGGACGTGCACTCCTGGTACTTCGACAGCGACGGCAGCACCCTGGCCTACGTGTACGAGGTCGAGGGCGACACGCTGACGATCTGGGCGCACAAGAGGGATTCCGGCGCCTACTACCGCGGCACGTTCAGCGCCGACGGGGCGAGCGTCACCGGCGCCTGGGTCTACCCGGGAGGCGGCGGCTACGAGTCGAACATGACGCGGGTGGGCTGAGCCTCAGCCCGGCTCCCCGCCGTCGTCGAGGTCCTCGGCGGGGTCGCGGTCAGCGGCCCGGCCCTCGCCGGGGAGCCGGACGTCGTCGACGGTGACGTTCACCTCCATGACGCGCATGCCGAGCATGCGGCTGACGTTCCTGGCGACGTTCGTCTTGACCTCGGCGGCCACGTCCATGACGACGTGGCCGTACTCGACCACGATGGTCAGGCTGACCGCCACCTGGCGGTCCTGGATCTGCGCGCTGACGCCCTGGGTGCCGCGGCGTGAGCCGATGCCGATGCGGTCGCGTACGGACTCGAAGGCCCGCGCCAGGTCCCCGCCCATGTCGGCGACCCCCGCCACCTCCAGCGCGGCCAGCGCGGCGATCTTCTCGATCACCTCGTCGGCGACCTTGATCCGGCCCTTGACCACCGCGCCGCCGGTGGGCGCCTCGATGTACGAGGGAGTGGGCTCCTCGGTTGACGGTGCGGGCTGCTCGGCTAACGCTTCACTCATCGCGGCCTCCTGTAGGCAATGCTCAGGATTGTGCCGGAAGGGGACCCCGTTTGTCCGGGGTCCTATGCTGCTAGTTATGCACGATCAGGCAGGGGCCGGGGCCCCGGACAACTTCGACCGGCTGTGGACCCCGCATCGCATGGCCTACATCAAGGGCGAGAACAAGCCGACCGGCACGGGCCCTGAAGACGGCTGCCCGTTCGACGCCATCCCGAAGATGAGCGACGAGGACGGCCTGATCGTGAAGCGGGGGGAGACGGTCTACGCCGTGCTCAACCTGTACCCGTACAACTCGGGACACCTGATGGTGGTGCCCTACCGGCACGTGTCCGACTACGACGAGCTGGACACGGCCGAGGTGGCGGAGCTGGGCGAGTTCACCCAGAAGTCGCTGCGTGCGCTGCGCAAGGCCAGCGGCGCGCAGGGCTTCAACGTCGGCATGAACCTCGGCCACGTCGCGGGCGCGGGCATCGCCGCCCACCTGCACCAGCACGTGGTGCCCCGGTGGGGCGGCGACACCAACTTCATGCCGGTCGTCGCGCGGACGAAGGTGCTGCCGCAGCTACTTCGCGACACCCGCCAGTTGCTCGCCGACGCCTGGGACTGACTCGCTCTCGCGGCGCAGCGCGCCGATGCCGGTGGCCAGCAGCAGCGGCACGGCCAGCGCCAGGGCCATCGACAGCACGGCCGCGCCGGAGTCGTTGACCAGCATCCCGACCACGCCGCTGACGAGCGTGCCGATCAGCCCGGCACGCAGCGCGGGGGAGTGCTCGAACGCCGCGGGCACGACCCCGGCCGACGCCTGCTCGGGGCGCAGGATCGCGTACACCAGGAACGCCACCGCGGCGATCACGATCGGCATCAGGTTCGGGTTGGCCAGGGTGGAGATCATGGCGACGAACTTGCGCCAGATGACGTCGAACGCCTCCCCGGTCAGCACCTGCCCGACGAACCTGCCCAGGTGCGACTGCTCGGCGGGCGGCCGCAGGTAGTTGAGCCACGCGAAGCCCATCACGATCACGCCTCCGGCCACGCAGAACGCGCCCAGCTTCACCAGCGAGACCCGCCTGCCCGACAGAATCAGCGCGGTCACCGCGATGCCCGGCACGAACGCGATCACGCCGCCGAAGTCGCTGCCCATCCCGGAGCCGCCCAGCACCATCGCGAACGCCCCCAGCACCACGATCGCGGTCACCCCCACCTTGCCCGGCCAGCGGTGCGCGATCACCGTGGTGGCCAGCAGCGTGCCGGTCGCCAGCAGCGCGAACGGGATGTTGCCCAGCCCGAAGTAGCGGGCGCCCTGCTCGGCGCTGTATCCCATGAAGCTGTTGAGCTGCAGGGTGGTGCCGGTGAGCAGGTCGCCGACGAGCGTGAGCGCCGTGATCGCGGCGACCACGGCCAGCGGGCCGAGCGGCCTGCGCCGCCACGGCCCCGCCAGGGCCAGCGCGGTGATCGCCGCCCACCAGGCCGCCATGCCGCCGAACAGCTCCAGGTGGCTGTCCCACGGCAGCAGGTTGACCAGGAACGAGGTGACGGGCAGCGCCGCCAGCGCCACGGCGGCGCGGCGCACCCAGGGCAGGCTCCTGCGGCGGCGCAGCAGCAGGAAGGCCAGCACGTAGAACAGCACCTGGAACACCGCCAGGGCGGTGAAGTAGGCGGCCTTGGCCGAGCGCATGGTCTGGGCGGTGGCGTCGGCGCTCGCCAGCTGCTCGAAGGTGCCGGCCCTGTCGCCCAGCCTGTCTCCCAGCCGCAGCGGCGCCCCCACCACCGTGCTCGGCACGGCCACGCCGGCCTTGTCCAGCACAGTGGCGGTCAGGTCGGTCAGGATCGAGATGTCGTCGCGGCGGGTGGAGGCCGCGCCCAGCAGCCGCCCCTCGGCGCCGGGCTCGCGCAGCGCGGCCACCCGCAGGTGCGGCACGGAGCCGTGGTCCGACAGGCCAGCTAGCAGCACCGTCGTGTCCGCGGGCAGCTTCGACAGCAGCGCGCCCGCCTTCGCGTCCGCCAGCCGCAGCGCCTGGCGGCGCTCGGCGGCGCCGAGCTTCTCCGGCACCTTGGGCAGCTTGCCGGGCTCGCCCGCCAGGTAGGCCTGGACGAGGTCGTCCACGTCCATCGCGACCGTCCGGCACCTGTCCAGGTCGGCGGCGCCCACCTGGGCCGGCGTTGCGCGGTAGTGCGCCACCGCGCCCTGCTGGTCGGCCAGCGCCAGCGCCGCGCCCGGCCCGATCGCCACCGAGCACTGCCCGGCCGCCTTCAGCGCCTCGCCCAGCGTGCCCGCGGTGCGCTGACCGGCCACGTCGATGAGGTAGCGGTAGTCGGGGATGACGGCGCCGTCACCTTGGACCTCGGGCTTCGGCGGTGCGCCGCACGCGTACCCGGCCGCCGCCCTGGTGCCCGCCGACACGGTGAGCCACCCGTCGTAGGGGCAGGTCACGTTGCCGACCGTGCGGACGGACAGGGAGCCGACCGCGCTGGACCCGGCCAGCGCCCACAGATGAGGGGTGTCGGACGGGGTCAGGTCGTTCCAGTGCAGGCCGGGCACTCCGATGAGCGCCACCCGGCCCGCCTCCGCCCGCGCCCCGGCGGGGCCGGCGAACCAGGCATGACCGATAATCAGCTGACCGACCAGCACGGCCAGCACGACCAGCGCGCGCCTCACTCCGATGACCTCCCGTGATCGCAGAGTTCTGTGGCACGGCCGAGCTAGGTAGTGCTAGGTCATGTTCCGGCGCCACCAGACGCGACTACCCTCTCATGGGTGGCGAGCGCGGGGGGCCGTTCCGGGCTCGCCGGGCGGCGATCGTACGGATCGATCGCCGCCTTCCGGGCAGCGTCGCAGCCGGTGTGGTGGGCGGTCCCCGGGGCTGGGCCGCGGCCCGTGTGGCGGGCGGCCCCCGGGGCTGCGCCGCGGCCCGTGTGGCGGGCGGCACTCGGGGCTGCGCCAGCCGGTGTTGCGGGCGGCATCCGGGGGCTGCGCCTCGGGCGGCCGTGCAGGGGCCTTCAGGCGGTCACCGCGGTGAGCCAGTGGCGGTAGCGCTCGTCCCTGCCGTGCACCACGGCGTCGTAGGCGTCGGCCAGCCGGGCCGTCACGGGGCCGTGGCCGAGCTCCCGCTTGTCCACCGAGGTGACGGGCACGATTCCGGCCGCCGTGCCGCACAGGAACACCTCGTCGGCGGCGTACAGGTCGGACCTCATCAGCTCCCGCCTGACCGCCCGCACCCCGAGATCGCCGGCCAGCCGCTCGACGGTGTCCTGCGTCAGCCCCTCCAGCGCGCCCGCGCTGGCGGGCGGCGTGGCCAGCAGCCCGTCACGCACCACGAACAGATTGGCTCCCGTGCACTCGCTGACGTAACCGGCGGCGTTGAGCAGCACGGCCTCGTCGTAGCCGGCGTCGAGTGCCTCCTGCTTGGCCAGGACGGAGTTCAGGTAGGGGCCGGTGGCCTTGGCCGAGGTGGGCACCACCATGGGGTCGTTACGCCGCCACGAGCTGGTCATCAGCCGCACGCCCGACCCGAGCAGCGCGCCCCACTCCCAGGTGGCGATGGACACGGCGGTGGGGCAGTTGCGCGCCGCGATGCCCATCTCGCCGTAGCCGCGGTGCGCGAGATGGCGGATGTAGCAGGACGGCAGGCCGTTCGCGGCCACCGTGCGCAGCGTGGCCTCCCGCAGCTCCGCCAGCGTGTACGGCATCGCCAGCCCGATGATCCGCGCGCTGAGCAGGAGCCGCCGCAGATGCTCGTCGAGCCTGAACACGGCGGGCCCCCGCGCCGTCTCGAACGCCCTCGTGCCCTCCAGGACGGCGGTGCCGTAGTGCAGGGCGTGGGACAGCACGTGCACCCGGGCCTCGCCCCACGCCACGAGCTCCCCGTCCATCCAGATGAACTTGGCCTCCTCCACCCGCACTCCTTCCCTCAGTGGCCCTCAGTGGCCGATTCGGCGACATTCCGATGGGCCAATCGCACGGCGAGTGGCACATTATCTGGATAATGGTGGCTATGGGAAGGGAAGACACCCTCGTCACGCTCGTCCGCGACCGCCTCCGGCTCCACCAGGGCCCGCCCAGCCGCCGGCTGGCCGGCGCGCTCGCCGACCTCGCCCAGACCGGGCTCATCAGCCCCGGCACCCGCCTGCCCTCCGAACGCGACCTGGCCCAGGCGGTCGGGGTCAGCAGGGGGACGGTGGCGGCGGCGTTCAACGCCTTGTGCGAGGAGGGGCTGTGCGAGCGGCGGCACGGCAGCGGCACGTACGTGCTCGGCACCCCCTCCTTCGGCGGGCTCCTGCAAGCGGGCGCCGTCCGCGCGGACCTGTCCACCTCCGTGGTGCCCGACCCGTCGCACCTGGTGCTGCCGGCGGTCGATCCGGCGGAGTTGATGAGGGTGCCGAGCGGGCACGGCTACGACGCGATGGGCGACCTCCGCCTGAGGACCGTGCTGGCAGCGTCCGGGATGGCGGCGACCGGACAGCCGGGGAGCGGCACGGCGGGCGGCGGGGGCGCAGGTCCGAAGGACGTCCTCGTCACGGCGGGCGCGCAGCAGGGCATCGACCTGGCCGCCCGCGTGCTGCTGCGGCCCGGGGACCGCGTCCTGGTGGGGGATCCGGCCTACGGCGGCGCGCTGAGCGTGTTCCGCCGGGCGGGCGCGCACGTGGTGCCCGTCGATCTCACCGCACCGCGGGCCGTGGCGGACGCCCTGGCCCGCCACCGCCCGGCCGCCGTGTACGCGGCGGGCGTGGACAACCCGACGGGCGCGGTCGCGCCGCTGCGGCACGTCGCCGAGCTGGCCAGGGACGCCGACGTGACCTTGGTGGAGGACCGGGCGCTGGCGGCCCTCGTCCACGACGGCGCGCCCCCGCCCGAGCCGCTGGCGGCGGCGCATCCGTACGGGACGGTCACGGTCGGGTCGTTGTCGAAGGTGTTGTGGGGCGGACTGCGGGTGGGCTGGCTGACGGCGCCGGAGCCGCTGCTGGCCCGGCTGACCGAGGCCAAGGTGGACGCCGACCTGGCCACCAGCGCGGTCGCCCAGCGGCTGGCCACCGACCTGCTCGAACGCAACCCCGTGGCGCCCTGGCTGGCCGAGGCGGGCCGGCGCAGGGAGCACTGCCTGGCGGCGCTGTCCGCGCACCTGCCCGAGTGGACGTGGACGCGGCCCGCGGGCGGGCTGTCGGTGTGGGCACGGCTGCCCGGCGCCGATACCGACAGGTTCGCGGCCGTGGCGCGGGAGCACGGCGTGGCGGTCGCGCCCGGCTCCCTGTTCTCGCCCGACGGACGCCACCGCGACCGGCTGCGCCTCAGCTTCGCCCTGCCACCCGACCTCCTGGACCAGGCGATCGCGGATCTCGCCCAGGCCTGGCGGGCCTACGGAAGATGACGGGGGCGTCAGCCGACCACCACGTCGTCACCGTAGAGGACGCTGATGCCCGCCAGCCCGTCCCGCATCCAGATCGGGCTGATGTCGGCCTCGAAGCGGTGTCGGTCGATGAGGCGTCCGGTGCGGGCGTCGAGCTTGGCGAGCGTTCTGGTGTCCTCGGCGACGTAGGTGTGCACGCCGTCGGTCAGCACGGTGTCGTTCCACGCGTCCCCCAGGTCCCGGCGCCAGGCGAGGCCGCCGTCGGCGGCCCGGAAGGCGGACACCTCTGTACGTGTCCGCACGGTCACCAGCCCATCCGACACGCCCATCGACTCCCCGCCGGAGGCCTCGCCGCTTCCGGCCGGCGGCACTCGCCAGACGAGCTTCCCGTCCCCGGCCCCGCGGACGTTGAGCCGTCCCTTCTCGTCCACGTAGGCCAGGCGGCCGTCCCCGAGGTCGCGTGCGTGCCACAGCGCGCCGCCGTCGTGGCGCCACAGCGGCCTCCCGTCCGCGGCGCTGAGCGCGACGTCGGCCTCCGGGCCCGGGTTCGCGCAGTTGCTGGAGACGAGCACGACCTCGCCCACGCCCCGGGCCGAGCCGGGCACCTGGCAGGAGCCCGCCGGGCCGGGCGGGTAGGACCAGCGAATCGCCCCTGTACGGCCGTCCAGCACGTCGAGGCGCCCCTCGTGCAGGATCACCAGGACCGGGACGGAGCCGTCGCGGCCCACGCTGATCTCCCAGGCCGCCCCCCATTCCTCGTCGTAAACCCGGTTGGCCTCGTGGCCAGGCCCCGGCGGGATGTCGGTCTGCCAGACGATGCGGCCGTTCGGCGCGTCGACGAGGGTCACCCGGCCGTCCCGCCAGACGGCCGCGAGCCGGCGATCGTCCAGCGCCAGGTGGCCGACCAGGTCGTCGCCCCAGTCGTTCCGGTACGTCCAAGCCGTGGCCCCGTCGCTGATCCGCTTGCCGGACAGGGTGTCGCCGGTGAGCCCCCACCGCCCGGTCACCGCCACGCCGCCGACGACCTCACTGGTGGCGGCGACCCTGCCGACGACGTCGATCGGCGGCGTCCCGCGCCCAGCCGGGCGCCACGGCCGCGTGGCGTCCCCGGCCGGGACGACGATCTCTCCTGGGACGCCGACGAGGCCCAGAAGGAGGACACAGGCCACCGCGCTGGACAGCAAGTGAATCAGCCGCATGGGCCCCAGCATGGCCGACAAGACGGAGGAAATGGCGAAAGGCCGGTCGAATCGACCGGCCTTTCGTTGTCAGGCGATGGCTGGACCGCGTCAGGCGGTGGCTAGACCGCGTCCACCTTGACCTTCACGGCCTTGCTCTCGTGGTGCAGCCGGTCCAGCGAGGTGACCAGGTACGTCCCCGCCGACTTCACGGTGTAGGACGGGCCGCTCACCACGGCCACCAGGTTCCGCGCGTCGGTGGTGTGGCAGTCCTTGCCGGACTTCGGCACCTGGTACACGGCGTACCCGCGGGCCCCCTCGGAGGCCTTCCACGACAGCTTCGTGCCCTCGGCCTTGGCCCCGGCGGGCACGGCCGGCGCGGACCCGCCGAGCGAGTCCTTCACCGGCAGCAGCGCCGGGCGGCTGTAGTGGGTCTTGGCCAGCCGGTCGACCGACCCGAGCGGGTTGGCCACCAGGTTCTTGGCGCTGAAGTAGACGGCGCCGTCGACCTGCTTGCTCGCGCGGTTGACGCCCACCTGGGCGGCCAGCTCGCCCGGCTTCAGCCAGCTCTTGTCGTCCTTGGCGCCGACGCGGTAGAGGCCCTGGCCGATGTAGAGCTGCACGTCGCTGCCCTTGACCTCGTTGGACCACCAGCGGGTCAGCGTGGTGTAGTCGGCCAGCTTGTGGCCGCGCGGCCAGTAGAGCTGGGGCAGCACGTAGTCGACGGTGCCGGCCTTGATCCAGGCGCGCGCGTCGGCGTAGATCGAGTCGTAGGCGGACATGCCGGACGTGCTCGACCCCGTCGGGTCCTGGGCCTTGTTGCGCCAGATGCCGAACGGGCTGATGCCGAACTTCACGTGCTCCTTGGAGGCGTGCACGGCCTCGTCCACCTGCGCGACGAGCTTGTTGACGTTGCCGCGCCGCCAGTCGGCGAGCTTGTCGCCCTTGCCGTACTTGCGGAAGGCGGCGGTGTCGTCGAACTTCGCCCCTGCCACGGGGTAGGGGTAGAAGTAGTCGTCGAAGTGCACGCCGTCGACGTCGTAACGGTCCACGACGTCGGTGATGACCTTCGTCACGTGCTCGCGCACGGCGGGCAGGCCGGGGTTGTAGTACAGGCGGCCGCCGTACTTGACGGTCCAGTCGGGGTGCTGTCGTGCCGGGTGGTTGGCGGGAAGCGCGGCGGTGCTGTCGCCGTAGGAGGCGCGGTACGGGTTGAACCACGCGTGGAACTCCATGCCGCGCTTGTGCGCCTCCTCGATGAGGAACGGCAGCGGATCCCAGCCGGGGTCCTTGCCCGCGGTGCCGGTGAGGTACTGCGACCAGGGCTCCAGCGAGCTCTTGTAGAGGGCGTCGGAGGCGGGCCTGACCTGTACGAAGACCGCGTTCATGTTCCGCTTGGCGGCACTGTCGAGGATCTTGACGTAGTCGGCCTTCTGCCTGTCGGCGCTCTGCCCGGCCTTGGAGGGCCAGTCGATGTTCTGGGTCGTGGCGATCCACACCCCGCGCAGCTCACGCTTGGGATAGCGGGCGTCGGCCTTGCAGGCCGCAGCGGGGGGTGCGGCGACGGTCGTCTTCTTCTCGCTCGCTGCGGGGCTCTCGCCGGGTCCGAAGACGTAGGCGGCGGTCGTCGTGGCGACGGCCAGGGCAGCAGCGGCTAGGAGTGGGCGTCCAGTTCGCATAGTGCCACCCAGTGTGACAGCTGCTCCGGCATGCTCGGTACGAAAAACCGAAATCAAGTCGTGACACTTTTGTGACAAAAGCCTACGGCTGGGCCGGGAGGGACATATCCCTCCCGGTCCTCAGACGGGCCTCAATCCGTTGCCGTCACCTTGGTCGCGAGGTTCGGCGGCAGCGGTTCGTAGCGCAGGAACGTGCGGGTGAACGTGCCCGTCCCGTGTGACATGGATCTCAGATCGATCGCGTACCGCGTTATCTCCAGCTCGGGCACCTCGGCCTTGACCAGCGTACGGCCGGTGCCGACCGGCTCCGTGCCGAGCACGCGCCCGCGCCGCGACGACAGGTCGGACATCACCGAGCCGACGTAGTCGTCGGCCACCAGCACCGACAGCTCGTCCACGGGTTCGAGCAGCAGCGTCGAGACCTTCGCCGCGGCCTCCTTCAGCGCGAGCTGCCCCGCGATCTGGAAGGCCATGTCGGAGGAGTCGACGGAGTGCGCCTTGCCGTCGTACAGGGTGACCCGCACGTCCACCATCGGATAACCGGCGACGACGCCGCGCTCCATCTGGGCCCGCACGCCCTTCTCCACCGACGGGATGAACTGCCGGGGCACCACGCCGCCCACGATCTTGTCGACGAACTCGAAGCCCCCGCCGGACGGCAGCGGCTCGACCTCCAGGTGGCAGATGGCGTACTGGCCGTGGCCGCCGGTCTGCTTGACGTTGCGGCCCATCGCCTGGCACTTGCCGCCGAACGTCTCGCGCAGCGGCACCCGCAGGTCGATCCGCTCCACCTCCACGCCGTGGCGCTTGGCCAGGCGATCGAGCAGCACGTCGGTGTGCGCCTCGCCCATGCACCACAGGACGAGCTGACGGGTCTCGGCGTTGTTCTCCAGCCGCAGCGTCGGGTCCTCGGCCACCAGCCGGCCGAGAGCCTGCGACAGCTTGTCCTCGTCGGCCTTGGACTTGGCCCTGATCGCCACCGGCAGCAGCGGGTCGGGCATGGTCCAGGAGGTCATCAGCAGCGGGTGCTCGACCTCCGACAGCGTGTCGCCGGTCTCGGCGCGCGACAGCTTGGCCACGGCCACGATGTCGCCCGCCATGCCCTTGGCCGCGCCGCGCTGCTGCTTGCCCAGCGGGCAGGTCAGGGTGCCGATGCGCTCGTCCACGTCGTGGTCCTCGTGCCCGCGGTCGGCCAGGCCGTGCCCGGAGACGTGCACGGTCATGTCCGGGCGCAGGGTGCCGGAGAAGACGCGGACGAGGCTGATGCGGCCCACGTACGGGTCGCTGGTGGTCTTGACGACCTCCGCCACGAGCGGCCCGTCAGGATCGCACGCGACGCCCTTGACCGGCTTGCCGGACAGGTCGGTGATCTCGGGCATGGGATGTTCGAGCGGGGACGGGAAGCCCTGCGTGATCAGCTCCAGCAGCTCCTGGGCGCCCACGCCGATGCCGCTGCACAGCACCGGGTAGAAGCTGCCGCGGGCGACGGCCTTCTCCAGGTCCTCGATGAGCACCTTGGTGTCGATGGGCTCGCCCTCCAGGTATCGCTCCATGAGCGACTCGTCCTCGCTCTCCTGGATGATGCCCTCGATCAGCGTGCCGCGGTGCTCCTCGATCTGTGCCTCGTACTCCGCGCCGGGCTCCTTCACCGTGCGCTCGCCCGTGGCGTAGTTGTAGAACTTCTGTGTCAGGAGCCCGATCAGCCCGTTGACGTGGCCGTTGGTGATCACCGGGAGGTAGAGCGGCGCGACACCGTCGCCGAAGATGTCCTGGCAGGTCGCGAGCACCTCGTCGAAGTCCGCCCGCTGGTGGTCGATCTTGGTGATCACGACCGCCCGCGGCATGCCGACCTGCGAGCACTCCTCCCAGAGCATCTGCGTGAGACCGTCGACCCCGTCGGAGGCCGACACCACGAACAGCGCCGCGTCGGCCGCGCGCAGCCCCGCGCGCAGGTCACCGACGAAGTCGGCGTAGCCGGGGGTGTCGAGAAGGTTGATCTTGATGCCGTTGTGCACCAGCGGCGCCACGGCGAGGTTGACCGACCGTTGCTGCCGGACCTCCACCTCGTCGAAGTCGCTGACCGTGTTGCCGTCCTCCACCCGTCCCGGGCGCTGAAT
Source organism: Nonomuraea sp. PA05 (assembly GCF_008086045.1). Classification (GTDB taxonomy): domain Bacteria; phylum Actinomycetota; class Actinomycetes; order Streptosporangiales; family Streptosporangiaceae; genus Nonomuraea; species Nonomuraea monospora. The sequence goes on from NZ_VSEY01000014.1 coordinate 138,970, forward strand.
GGTGCCCGTCGCGGCCAGCAGCTGCTCGACGAGGGTCGTCTTACCCGCTCCTGAGTGGCCGACCAGCACGACATTGCGTATCGCATCCGCCCTGTCGGCCTCGGGTGCCCTGCCCGCGGCTCCCACGGCGCCACCAGAGTTTCTTTCCGCCACATCGGCCTCCCGCGTCGTCGGTTGTCGCCAACGCCGCGCCCGCGCGGAGGGAGTGAGAAACCGCATGGACGCGGTGTGTTCACCAAATACCCGTGTGGCGGATATCACAAGGGGGGCGGGGCAAAGAAAGTTGTCAGGCGCGTCATGGCCTACGATCGGACCGCGATGCTCAAACTCCTGCGCCCGGCCATGACCCGGATACTCACCCCGCTGGGCAGGGCCCTCGTCGGCCGCGGGATCGGCCCGAACGCCGTCACGGCGGTCGGCACCCTCGGCACCGTCGTGTCCGCCCTGCTCTTCTTCCCTCTGGGGCACCTCACCTGGGGGGCTCTCGCCATCACCGTCTTCGTGCTGTTCGACCTGCTCGACGGCGTGGTGGCCCGGCTCGGCGGGAAGGGGGGCAGCACCTGGGGGGCCTTCCTCGACTCCACGCTCGACCGGGTCGCCGACGCCGCCATCTTCGCCGGCCTGATCCTGTACTTCATCTCCGTCGACGACACCCTGATGGCCGCGGTCACGCTGCTCTGCCTGGTCGCCGGCGCCGTGGTCTCCTACGCCAAGGCCAGGGCGGAGGGGCTCGGGCTCACGGCCGACGTCGGGCTCGCCGAGCGGCCGGAGCGGCTGGTGGTGGCGCTGGTCGCCGCCTGCTTCGCCGGGCTGGGCGTTCCGTACATCCTGCCCGTGGGCATGTGGCTGCTCGCGGCGGCCAGCCTGATCACCGTGGGCCAGCGGGTGGTGGCCGTTTACCAGCAGACGAGGGAGCCATGAGCGAGAAGGTGTCCTTCGGCGACCGCGTGGTGGCCGCCGGGTTCGCGGCCGGGTGGAAGCTCGTGCCGCTGCTGCCGCAGCGCCCGACGGCCGCGGTCTTCCGCTTCCTGGCCGACCGGGTCTGGAGCAGGCGCGGCAAGTCCGTACGCCGCCTGGAGTCCAATCTGGGCAGGGTGACCGGCCTGGCGCCCGGCAGCCGGGAGCTGCGCGAGCTGAGCAGGGCCGGGATGCGCTCCTACTTCCGCTACTTCCACGAGATCTTCCGCCTGCCGTCGATGGACCGCGGCGAGCTGGTCCGCCGCACCCACGTGATCGGGGCCGAGCACGTCCACGACACCGTGGCGGCCGGGCGGGGCGTGGTGCTGGCGCTGCCGCACATGGGCAACTGGGACCAGGCGGGCGCGTGGCTGGTGGGGGTGGGCCACCCGTTCACCACCGTGGCCGAGCGGCTCAAGCCCGAGTCGCTGTTCCACCGCTACGTGGCCTTCCGCGAGGGGCTCGGCATGGAGGTGCTGCCGCTCACCGGCGGCGACGGGCACAACTTCGGCACCCTGGCGACGCGGGTGCGCAAGGGCGGCGTGGTCTGCCTGCCGGCCGAGCGCGACCTGACCAAGGGCGGCGTCGAGGTGAGCTTCTTCGGCGCGGCCACCAAGTACCCGGCCGGGCCGCCGCTGCTGGCCGTGCAGACGGGTGCGGCGCTGCTGCCCGCCATCGTCTACTTCGTGGGCGACGACTGGGGCATCCACATCCACCCCGAGCTGCCCGTCCCCGCCGAGGGCACCAGGCAGGAGAAGGTCGCCGCCGTCGCGCAGGGCCTGGCCGACGTGTTCGAGAAGGGCATCTCCGAGCATCCCGAGGACTGGCACATGCTGCAGCGGCTCTGGCTCGACGACCTGGAACCCCGATGAGGGTCGGCATCGTCTGCCCGTACGCGTGGGACGTGCCGGGCGGCGTCAAACAGCACATCGACGACCTGGCCCAGGCCCTGATCGCGCAGGGGCACGAAGTCTCGGTGATCGCGCCCGCGGCCGACGACGAGGAGCTGCCCCCGTACGTGACGGGGGCCGGGCGGGCGATCCCCGTGCCGTACAACGGGTCGGTGGCCCGGATGTCGTTCGGCTTCCTGTCGGCCGCGCGGGTGCGGCGCTGGGTGCGTACGGGCGGCTTCGACGTGCTGCACATCCACGAGCCGCTGATCCCCAGCCTGGGCGTGCTGGCCTGCTGGGCGGCCAAGGGGCCGATCGTGGCCACGTTCCACGCCTCGTTCACCCGCTCGCGCGCGATCGCGGTGGCCGAGCCGCTGTTGCGCAGCGCGCTGGAGAAGCTCAGCGGCCGCATCACGGTCTCCGACGCGGCCCGCAAGAGCCTGGTCGAGCAGTTCGGCGGCGACACCGTGCTCATCCCGAACGGCGTCACCGTCGCCCGCTACACCGAGGCCGAGCCGCTCGACGGCTGGGGCCCCCACGGGCGCACGCTGGGTTTCCTCGGACGCATGGACGAGGAGCGCAAGGGGCTGCCGATCCTGCTGGAGGCGTTCGGCGCGCTGGCGGCCGAGCGGCCGGACGTGAAGCTGCTCATCGCGGGCCCCGGCGACGAGAAGGACGTCTACGACCAGGTGCCGAAGCGGTTCCGCGACCGGGTGACCGTGCTGGGCATGGTGAGCGAGGCCGACAAGATCCGCGCGTACCACTCGGTGGACGTGTTCGTGGCGCCCAACACGCGCGGCGAGAGCTTCGGCATCGTGCTGGCCGAGGCGATGGCGTCCGGGGCGACGGTGCTGGCCAGCGACATCCCGGCGTTCCGCAAGGTGCTGGGCGACGGGCAGGCGGGCGCGCTGTTCGCCAACCGCGACCCGGCCTCGCTGGCGCGTGAGGCCGCCGCGCTGCTGGACGCGCCGGAGCGGCGTGCCAAGCTGGCGGCGGAGGCGCTGGTCGCGGTCAGGAAGTACGACTGGTCCACGGTCGCGCGCGACGTCGTGCGCGTCTACGAGACCGTCACCATGAGCGGCGCCGGGCGCGTGGAAGAGGACCTGTGACGAGCGGCGGCGGCCGTGCGGAGGAAGACCTGTGACATCCACGATGATCGTGCTGATCGTGGGCATCGTCGTGGTGCTCACGGCCGTCTACATCTCCTGGCGGGCGGGCCGGCTCGACCGCCTGCACATCAGGCTGGAGCTGGCCCAGGAGTCGCTGGACGCCTCGCTGATGGGCCGCCGCGCGGTCGTGCTGGAGCTGGCCGGGTCGCGCCTGCTCGACCCCGCCACGTCCCTGGTGCTGGCCGCGGCGGCCCACGAGGCCAGGTCGGCGGGGCCGGAGGAGCGCGAGCACGCCGAGAGCGACCTGTCGCGCACGTTGCGGGCGGTGGTGGACCAGGACCGGTTCAGGGAGAAGCTGTCGGAGTCGCCGGGAGGCCGCGAGCTGCTGGAGGAGCTCGACGCCGCCGTGGCCAAGGTGGTCTACTCGCGCCGCTTCTACAACAACGCGGTGGGGGTCACGCGCGCGGCTCAGGACCGCTGGCTCGCCAGGACGTTGCGCCTGGCCGGGCACACCGAATACCCACAATTCTTCGAGATTGATGACAATCCGCCCGCAGCTATGGCAACTGAATGACCTGATTTGGGGAAGCCAGTAAGCTTCATCCCGTTTTCGGGCTGAAGCGAGGAGAGTTACACGTGCGGCTACCCCGGATGATCACGGTCTACCTGGCCGGAGCGGCCGTGCTGCTGCCCGTGGCGGCCTGTTCCCCGGACGACCCGGCGGCCGGACAGGCCCCCGCGCCGTCCGCCACGGCGGCGCCCAGCGAGGAGCCGGAAGAGGTCAACGCCCATCCGTTCACCGGCAAGCCGTACGAGACGCTCAAGCCCGTACTGGCCGTGAAGATCGAGAACACCGCGGCGGGCAAGCCGCAGCTCGGGCTCAAGAGCGCGGACATCGTCTACATCGAGCAGGTCGAGGCGGGCCTGACCCGGCTCATGGCGATCTTCTCCTCCAAGCTGCCGGCCAAGGTGGGCCCGGTGCGCAGCGCGCGCATCTCCGACCTGCACATCGCCCCGCAGTTCGGCAAGCCGGCCTTCTCCTACTCCGGCGCGCAGACCAAGATGCTGCCGTTCATCGCCGAGGCCTCCCTGTGGGACGTCGGCGACACCCGCAACCCCGGCGCCTACTTCCGCCAGCCCGGCCGCTTCGCCCCCTACAACCTGTTCGCCAACACCAAGCAGCTCCTGGCCAAGGCGCCCAAGGCGAGCAAGGCCAAGGACGTCGGCTTCACCTTCGGCGACGCCCCGGCCGAGGGCGGCGTGGACAAGAAGTCGTACACCGTCAGGTGGCCCGCGGCCCGCTTCACCTTCGCCTGGTCGCAGGACAAGGAGCAGTGGCTGATCTGGCAGGACGGCAAGAAGGACATGGCGGCGGAGGGCGGCCAGCTCGGCGCGCCGACGATCGTCATCCAGTACACCAAGACCGAGCGCTCGGAGTTCCACGACAAGAACGACAGCTACACGCCGCTCGTGCACACCACGGGCAAGGGTTCCGCGATCGTGCTGCGTGACGGTAAAGCTTTCAAAGCGCGGTGGGAACGGGAATCGGAGGAGAGCGGCACGACGTTCACCACTGAGAGCGGCGAGCCGATGAACTTCGCCCCCGGCCAGGTCTGGGTCGCCCTCGCCAGCCGCAAGCCTGTCATTCCGTAGAAGTCGGAGCGCGAATCCTGACATCTTGGCATGTCGGGGGAGGGGTCCTCCAGGACCTACGATGGGCTTGAAAAACTTACCGAATCGCCGTGAGAGCCCGTGAGGATGACCGTGTCGACCAGCACGCCAGAAAGCACCCCCGTCACCGGAACCGCGCGCGTCAAGCGCGGCATGGCCGAGATGCTCAAGGGCGGCGTCATCATGGACGTCGTCACCCCCGAGCAGGCCAAGATCGCTGAGGATGCCGGCGCGGTGGCCGTCATGGCCCTGGAGCGCGTGCCCGCCGACATCCGCGCCCAGGGCGGCGTGTCCAGGATGAGCGACCCCGACATGATCGACGGCATCATCTCCGCCGTCTCGATCCCCGTCATGGCCAAGGCCCGCATCGGTCACTTCGTCGAGGCCAGGGTGCTGCAGGCGCTCGGCGTCGACTACGTCGACGAGTCCGAGGTGCTCACCCCGGCCGACTACGCCAACCACATCGACAAGTGGCAGTTCACCGTGCCGTTCGTGTGCGGGGCCACCAACCTCGGCGAGGCCATGCGCCGCATCACCGAGGGCGCGGCCATGATCCGCTCCAAGGGCGAGGCCGGCACCGGCGACGTCTCCAACGCCGTCACCCACATGCGCACGATCCGCGCCGAGATCAAGCGGCTCACCTCGCTGCCCGAGGACGAGCTGTACGTCGCCGCCAAGGAGCTGCAGGCCCCGTACGAGCTGGTCGTCGAGGTCGCCAAGACCGGCAAGCTGCCGGTCGTGCTGTTCACCGCGGGCGGCATCGCCACCCCGGCCGACGCCGCGATGATGATGCAGCTCGGCGCCGAGGGCGTGTTCGTGGGCTCGGGCATCTTCAAGTCGGGCGACCCGGCCAAGCGCGCCGCGGCCATCGTCAAGGCCACGACGTTCTACGACGACCCCGACGTCATCGCCAAGGTCTCGCGCGGCCTGGGCGAGGCGATGGTCGGCATCAACGTCGACGAGATCCCGCAGCCGCACCGGCTGGCGGAGCGCGGCTGGTAGTCAGCGCGTCGTTGCAGGTCACAGCGGTGGCAGCGTGAGACGATCACTTCCGGCAGGCCGACGGCGGCCTGCCGGGGGCGCCACCGCGCGACGGTGAAAATTGCCAAGTAAGGCGGCATCCGCGAAGGATGTCGCCTTTTTGGTGTTGTGTGGCGTTCACCACGTAGTCATGATCCTCAGTAAAGCTACGGGTCAACCCTCGTCCCCAGATCGTCCCGGGAGCCACACGTGTCCAAGCTGAACCGCAGGCATTTCCTCGTCACAGGGTTAGCCGCAGGCGCGGCCGCGGCGATCCCCGCGGGTGCCGCGCACGCCGACCCCGACCCGTCCGCCGAGACGGCCCAGACCCTGGGCTCGCGCGGCCTGACCACCGATCCGTTCACGCTCGGCGTCGCCTGCGGCGACCCCGACAGCGAGGGCTTCGTCATCTGGACCAGGCTCGCCCAGCAGCCGATGGCCGAGGACGGCTTCGGCGGCATGCCCCAGCGGCCCTTCCCCGTGCAGTGGCAGATCTACGCCGACGAGCGGGCCCGCCGCGTCGTCCGCACCGGCGTGTCCGTCGCCGCCCCCGAATGGGGCCACAGCGTGCACGTCGAGGTGAAGGGGCTGAGCTCCGACCGCGAGTACTGGTACCGCTTCCGCGTCGGCCCGTACGTCTCGCCGCTCGGCCGCGCCCGCACCGCCCCGCACCCACTCTCCTACGGCGGCGGCCTGGCCATGGCCTTCGTCTCCTGCGCCCAGTACGAGCACGGCTACTTCACCTCCTACCGCCGCCTGGCCGAGGAGCACCCGGACCTCGTCCTGCACCTCGGCGACTACCAGTACGAGTACACGAAGAACACCTACACGATCCCCGGCGGCAACGTCCGCCACCACGAGGGCCCCGAGACCGAGACGCTGGCCGGCTACCGCCAGCGGCACGCCCAGTACAAGGCCGACCCCGACCTCCAGGCCGCGCACGCCGCCGCGCCCTGGCTGGTCGTCTGGGACGACCACGAGCTCGACAACAACTGGGCCGACGAGGTGCCGGAGAAGCCCGAGATCCCCCAGCCGAACTTCCTGACCAGGCGCGAGGCCGCCTTCCGCGCCTACTACGAGAACATGCCGCTGCGCCGCACCTCGATCCCGCGCGGCATCGACATGCAGCTCTACCGGCGCATCCGGTGGGGCCGGATGGCCACCTTCCACATGCTCGACACCCGCCAGTACCGCGACGACCAGGGCTGCGGCGACGGCTACAAGGACTGCCCCGCCTCCGTGGACCCGGCCCGCTCGATCACCGGCGCCGAGCAGGAGGAGTGGCTGCTGCACGGCTTCCGCCACTCCCGCGCGCAGTGGGACATCCTCGGCCAGCAGGTCTTCTTCGCCCAGCGCGACAACAACGCGGGCCCCCTCAAGGTCACCTCCCAGGACTCCTGGGACGGCTACGTCGCCTCCCGGCAGCGGATCACGCAGGGCTGGATCGACGCGCAGGTGCGCAACCCCGTCGTGCTGACCGGCGACGTGCACGCCCACTGGGCCAGCGACCTCAAGCTCGACTACGACGACCCCACCGGGCCGACCGTGGGCTCCGAGCTGGTGGCCACGTCGATCTCGACCGGCGGGAACGGCGCCGACTCCGACCCGGCCCAGCACCCGTTCCTGGCCATCAACCCGCACCTGAAGTTCTACAACAACCAGCGCGGCTACGTCCTGACGAGGATCGAGCGGGACCAGATGTCCGCCGACTTCAAGGTCGTGCCGACGGTGCAGACGCCGGGCTCCGAGGTGTACACGCGGGCCACGTACGTCATCGAGGACCGGGTGCCCGGCGTGCAGCAGACGTACCTGCGGCCGCTCGACCCGACGATGCGCAGCGCGGCGGGGATGACCGTGGAGGACACGGTCCGCCTGGAGACCGAGCGCCCGTAACCCTCCCCCCACCTGGACCAGCGTGGGCACGCCGAACCTCCTGGGCGTGCCCACGCTTCTTTTGTGCCCGGAATATTAGCCAGGCTAAGTTAGTTGGGCTAAGCATGAGGGACGATCCCACCCGCCTGGCCGAGCAGGTCTCCACCGTGCTCCGGCACCTGGTCCTCCTGCTCAGGCGCACCGTCGCCGGCCAGCCCGTGACCAGCCAGCAGTACGGCGTGCTCGGCTCGCTCGAAGCCGGCCCCCGCCGGATGACGGAGCTGGCCGAGGAGCACGCCGTACAGCTCCCCACCATGACCGTGCAGATCAACCGCCTGGAGGACGCCGGCCTGGTGGCCCGCGGCTCCGACCCCGCGGACGCCCGCGTCAGGACGGTCGAGCTCACGGCGGAGGGCCGCGACCGGCTCGGAGCCGTCCGCAGGGCCAGGATCGCCCGCCTCACCACGGAACTGGCCGCGCTCACGGAGGACGAGCGCGCCACCCTCGCGGCAGCCCTGCCCGTCCTGGCCAAGCTCGGACGCGCCCAGGAACGCCCTTAGGAGAAGGAGCACCATGCAAACCGGCGTGCAAACCGGCGGCGGAATCCTTCGCCAGCCCATGTCCGTCTGGGCCACCGCGTTCGCCGCGGTCGTGGCCTTCATGGGCATCGGGCTCGTCGACCCCATCCTGCCTTCCATCGCCCAAGGACTGAACGCCACCCCCAGCCAGGTCTCACTGCTGTTCACCAGCTACTTCCTGGTCACCGCCGTGGCCATGTTGATCACCGGCTGGGTCTCCAGCCGCATCGGCGGCAAACGCACGCTGCTCGTCGGGCTGGTGCTGGTCGTCGTGTTCGCGGCGCTGGCCGGCACCTCCACCAGCGTCGCCGAGCTCGTCGGCTTCCGCGCCGGCTGGGGCCTGGGCAACGCGCTGTTCGTGGCCACCGCGCTGGCCGTCATCGTCGGAGCCGCCAGCGGCGGCGCGGAATCGGCCATCATCCTGTACGAGGCCGCGCTCGGCCTCGGCATCTCGCTGGGCCCCCTCGTCGGCGCCCTGCTCGGCGACTGGAACTGGCGGGCCCCGTTCTTCGGCACCGCCACGCTCATGGCGGCCGGCTTCGTGCTGATCGTCACGATGCTCCGCGCCACCCCCAGACCGGCCCAGAAGACCCGGCTGAGCGCCCCCATCAGGGCGCTGGCGCACGGCGGCCTGTCCACGACCGCCTTCACCGCGCTGTTCTACAACTTCGCATTCTTCACCGTGCTGGCGTTCACGCCGTTCATCCTGGGCATGACCGCCTACGGCATCGGCGCCGTCTTCTTCGGCTGGGGCGTCTGCGTGGCGCTGTCGTCGGTCTTCGCCGCGCCGCCGCTGCAGCGCAGGATCGGCTCGGTGAACGTGCTGCACCTGGCGCTGGCCCTGCTGGCCGTCTGCCAGATCGGCATCGCGCTGTCCGGCCACGCGGGCGTCATCGTGTTCACCATCCTGTCCGGCATCCCCATCGGCCTCAACAACACCGTCTTCACCGAGTCGGCCATGGAGGTCTCCGACGCGCCCAGGCCGGTCGCGTCGGCGGGCTACAACTTCGTGCGCTGGATGGGCGGCGCGCTGGCCCCGTTCATCGCCACGAAGCTGGGCGAGGAGATCGGGATCGCGGTGCCGTACGTGGTGGGCGCGCTCTGCTGCGTCATCGGCATGGCCATCCTGTACACCAGGCGGCACCACCTGCGTGCCCTGTCCCGCGTGGACGCCGACCACAAGGTTCACGACGCCGAGACCGTGCCCGCCACGTGATTGGATGTCCCACCATGGTGGGACACATCATCCTGCTCCTGTCCGCTCTCCTTCCCGTCCAGCAGGCGAACCTGGCCGTGATGACCTGGAACGTCTGCACCGGGACCAACGCGAACTGCCGCCTCTACCGGGCGACCGCCGTCGAGCTCGCCGGGCACGTCGGCGGGCAGGCGCTCGCGCGCCGGTCAGAAGTGATCTTCCTCCAGGAGTTCTGCACCGGCGCGACGGGCGCGCTGGAGCTGTGGCTCGAACAACGCACCGGGCGGTCCTGGACGGTCGGCTCCTGGGGCCTGACCAACCAGGACGGCACCCCGTACGCCTGCCATCCCGACCTGCTCGGCCGCCCGCGCGGCGCGCAGAGCATCGCGGTCGCGGTGGCGGGCGACGCGGCCGTCGAGGTCCACCCGCTGCCCGCCCCGCCCTGGTACGTCAAACGAGCCGCCATCTGCGCGGACCTGCCCGCCAGGAAGGTCCGCGCCTGCGGCGCCCACCTGTCCGCGGGCACCGCCTACGACGACCGCCAGCCGGGCGCCCCGTACCGCACCAGGCAGCTCCGGCGGCTGCTGGAGATCTCCGCCAAGCCCGGGTACCGCAGCGTCGTCGGCGGCGACCTCAACGTCTCGCCGCCCGACAGCGGCTACGGCAGCGCCGCCGGACGCCGGGCCGTCGCCCCCTTCTACCGCGCCTACCAGGAATGCGACCAGCGGGGGGCGCGGCGTACCGGCGGCTGGACCAGGGAAGGCAAGAAGCTCGACTACCTCTTCGCCCCCAAGGGCAGCGTGCGGCGCTGCCACGTGGCCCGCGAGGTCACTCTGTCGGACCACAAGCCCGCACACATCGAGGTGACCCTCTAGGAAGACTCCAGGCCATCCTGGTGTTGAATGTTCGGAACCCGTACACGGACGAAAGGATCGACTGTGCCCTCGATCGGTGTGCTCGCCCTCCAGGGGGACGTGCGCGAGCATCTGCGCATGCTCCAGGAGGCAGGCGCCACGGCCACCGCCGTGCGCCGTCCCGCCGAGCTGGACGCGGTCGACGCCCTGGTCATCCCCGGCGGCGAGTCGACCACGATGTGGAAGCTGGCCGAGACCTTCGACATGCTGGAGCCGCTGCGCCTGCGCGTCAAGGAGGGCATGCCCGCCTACGGCTCCTGCGCCGGCATGATCATGCTGGCCGACCGTATCGAGGACGGCATCGCCGGGCAGCAGACCATCGGCGGCATCGACATGGTGGTCAGGCGCAACGCCTTCGGCCGTCAGGTCGACTCCTTCGAGTCCGACCTCGACTTCGCCGGGGAGCAGGTACACGCGATCTTCATCCGGGCTCCCTGGGTCGAATCCCTCGGCGCGGACGTCGAAGTGCTGGGCAGGTGCGAGCCTGGGGATAGGATCGTCGCGGTCCGTCAAGGGCCGTTGCTCGCTACGTCGTTCCATCCCGAGCTCACCGGGGACGTACGCGTGCACCGTTACTTCGTAGACATGGTGAGGGAGCTCTAGGTAATGTCCGGCCACTCCAAATGGGCGACGACGAAGCACAAGAAGGCCGCGCTCGACGCCAAGCGCGGCAAGCTGTTCGCCAAGCTCATCAAGAACATCGAAGTGGCGGCACGGACCGGTGGCCCTGACCCGGACGCCAACCCCACCCTCTTCGACGCCATCTTCAAGGCGAAGAAGAACTCCGTGCCCAACGACAACATCGAGCGGGCGCGCAAGCGGGGCGGTGGCCTGGAGGCGGGCGGCGCCGACTGGCAGACGATCATGTACGAGGGGTACGCGCCCGGCGGCGTCGCCGTGCTCATCGAGTGCCTCACCGACAACCGCAACCGTGCCGCCTCCGAGGTGCGCGTCGCGCTGACCCGCAACGGCGGCTCGCTGGCCGACCCCGGGTCCGTCTCGTACATGTTCAACCGCAAGGGCGTCGTGATCGTGCCCAAGGCCGACGGGCTCGACGAGGACACCGTGCTGATGGCCGTGCTCGACGCGGGCGCCGAAGAGGTCAACGACCTCGGCGACACGTTCGAGGTCGTCTCCGAGGCCGGTGACCTGGTGCCGGTGCGCAAGGCGCTGCAGGACGCCGGGATCGACTACGACTCCGCCGAGTCGGGCTTCCTGCCGACGATGAGCGTGCCGCTCGACGAGGAGGGCGCCAAGAAGGTGTTCCGCCTCATCGACGCGCTGGAGGACAGCGACGACGTGCAGAACGTCTTCGCCAACTTCGACGTCTCGGACGAGGTGCTGGCGGCGCTCGACTAGCGCACGGACGCTTTTCGCAAGGGCCTGGCGCACGCCGGGCCCTCCGTCATGCCCGCGTCATGCCCGCTGCCCGCCGCATTCGGTGCATATCAGGCCGTATGGCGATCTTCCCTGCCCAACGCGTTTCATCGCGTGCGAGAGGGCGCAGGGCAGCGTAGGGTCTGGCGACGTGACTTCCCCCACCCCTCCTCAGACGTATGTGTCATCCGCTCTCGGCTGGCTTCTGGCCGTGCCTGCGCTGCTCGGCACCCTCATCACCCTGGTGCTGCCGACCGCCCAGACGATCTGGCTCAGCTTCCAGAGCGGCGGCGTGCTGCGGGAGAGCACCTACGTGGGGCTGGCCAACTACGGCGAGCTGCTGGGCGAGGCCGCCTTCTGGCGGGCGCTGGGCTTCACCTTCTCGCTGACCGTGATCCCGCTGCTGGTGGCCGTCGTGGTGGGGCCGCTGCTGGCGCTGGCGCTCGACAGGGCGGGCACCTGGACCCGCCGCGCCGGGCGGATCGTGCTCTCGCTGGCGATCGTCGCCTTCTCGCCGGTGGCGGTCGCGGGGGCGTGGCTGCGCGGCTCGATCGGGCAGGCGTCCGGGCTGGTCAGCCTGGCGGAGGGGCTGCGCGAGCCCGCGACCGCGCCGGGCACGCTGCGGCTGATCGTCGCGGCGGCCACGTTCGGGCTGGTGTGCGCGCTGGCCGTGATCGCGTTCCTGCCCGCGCTGCGCGGCGGCACCCCCGGCCCCGCGACACTGGTCGTCGGCGTGCTCGTCGGCCTCGCCGTGGTCGCCGTGGGGCTCCAGACGTTCTCGATCGGGCTGGTGCTCACGCGAGGCGGCCCTCAGCGGGCCACAGAGACGCTCGCGGGGCTGCAGTTCGACTACGCCTTCCGGCTGGCCGAGTTCGGGCCTGGGGCGTCCGTGGCGGCCCTCACGGGGGTGATTCTCGGCGTGCTGGGGATCGTCGCCACGGTCGTCGCGGCGGCCACCCGGCTCAGTATCACGCTGACCCCGCACACCCCTGCCCCGCACACCCCGGGCGCGCACACCCCTGCCCCGCACACCCCGGGCGCGCACACCCCGGGCGCGCACACCCCGGGCCCGCACACCCCGGCCCCGGACAGCCTTTCTTCGGGCACCAGGGCCCCGGCCGCCGGGCTGACCGCGGTGGGCGTCGCCGCGCTCGTGCTCGTCACCGCGGTCGGCATCGTCCTCACCTGGCCCTGGATGGACGGCGTCCTCGCCTCGCCCGCCACCCCGGCCGGCACCGTCACCGCCCAGGTGAACACCTGGGCGCCCGCCATCGCGGGCGCGATCGTCTCGGTGGGCGTGGCCTACCTGGCGGCCCTCGGCATCGGCGGCCTGCGCCCGCTGGGCAGGGCCAGCGAGTGGCTGCTGCTGCTCTTCGCCCCCTGGCTGTTCGTCGGCCCCGGCCCGCTCTCCGTCGCCAACTGGCAGAACGTCCACAACCTCGGCCTCATCGACACCTTCCCCGCGCTCCTCCAGCCCCTCCTGGTGAGCGTCCCCGCGCTGCTGGTGCTCACGCTCCTGTGCAAGGGCCTGGCCGAGCGGGCGCGCCCCGGCGACTTCTTCGGCGGCGTGCTGCTGCCGTCCCTGCCCATGGCGGGCGTCCTGACCGGCGCCGCCGCCCTCCTGAACGCCCACGACCTGCTCTGGCCGATGCTGGTCGTGCAGAAGCAGGACCTGTTCACCACCCCGCTGGCCCAGGCGAACCAGCTCACCGGCTTCGCCGTGACCTCGCCCGACGTGGCCGCCGCCACGCCGCTGGTCGTCGTCGCCGTCGCGCTGGCCGCGCTGGTGGCCGCCCAGCTCCTGTACCTGGACCGGCTCGCCATCCGGACAAACGGCTCGCACCTTCGCACACCGGGTGCGTAGGGTGGCCGCTTGTGGAGATACGCGACCTGACTGCCGAAGACCTCGACGACGTCCTTGACCTGCGTAAGCGCTCGTTCGGCCCGCTGTCGGCCGACGACAGGGAGAAGTGGCGCAAGGCCGTGCTCCCGGCGCTGGGGGAGGGCCGCTACCTGGGGGCGTTCGACGGCACCCGGCTGGCCGCCGCGGCGCGGCTGCGCCGGTTCACGCAGTGGTGGCACGGCAGGCCGCAGCCCATGGCGGGCGTCGCGGGCGTCACGGTCAACCCGGAGGACCGCGGGCGCGGCGTCGGCAGCGCCATCATGCGCGCGGTCATCGGCCGCGCGGCCGAGCTCGGCGACGCCGTCTCCGCGCTCTACCCGGCCACCACGGCGATCTACCGCGGGGTCGGCTTCGAGCACGCCGGAGCCCAGTACAACGTGCGCCTGCCGGCCGAGTCGCTGCGCGGGATCCGGCCGTCCGGGCAGGTCAAGCTGCGCAGGATGGGGCCGGGCGACGGCGCCGAGCTGATGGCGGTGCTGCACCGCGTGCACGGGGCCGCCCGGTCGAGCGGGCCGATCTCGTGGGACGAGGACACCTGGAACCTGTGGCTGGCCAACGAGGACGACTTCCTCTACCTGGCCGACGACGGCTACGTCGTCTACCGGTGGAGCGGCGACGACGTGGAGGTCGAGAACCTCGTCGCCGCCTCCTCCGACACCCTGCGGGCCCTGTGGTCCATGGTCGGCAGCGCCTCCACGATCGCGCGCGAGGTCGTCGCCTCCGTGGCGCCGGACGACCCGGTGCTGTGGCTGCTGCGCGAGCGGACGAAGGAGCAGGTGCAGCAGGTGCGCTGGATGTTCCGGGTGCTGGACGTGGGCGCGGCCGTGGAACGCAGGGGCTTTCCTTCGAACGCGTCCTGTGAGGCCGTCGTCACCGTCGACGACCCGATCAGGGGCGGCGGCACGTGGCGGCTGTCCGTTTCCGAAGGATCCGGCGCTGCCACGCCTTGCGGGGAGCCCGGCGTCAAGCTCTCAGTGAACGGCTTCTCCGCCCTGTACGCCGGCGTTCCCACCCGAACCCTCCGCCTCGCCGGCCTCATGTCCGGACATGAACGATACGACGGCGCACTCGACGCCGCCTTCGCCGCCAAGCCCTACATGCTCGACTACTTCTGATCCCCGCTTCCGCTGCACACCCCTCCCAGCCGGGGTAAAGTCTCATGCCGAACAGATGTTCGGCGACGGGATGGTGGGCCGGTGCGGGTGATGGGCGTCGATCCGGGGCTGACCCGGTGCGGCCTCGGTGCTGTCGAGGGGCGCCCAGGCGCGCCACTGAGCCTGGTGGCCGTCGGGGTGGTGCGCACGGGGGCCGACGAGGAGCTCGGCGCCCGGCTCGTCGGCATCGAAGCCGGCATCGAAAGCTGGCTCGACGAGGTCCGGCCCGACGCGGTTGCGGTGGAGCGCGTCTTCAGCCAGCACAACGTACGCACCGTCATGGGCACGGCCCAGGCCGCGGGCATCGCGGTGCTGTGCGCGGCCCGGCGCGGCCTTCCGGTGGCCCTGCACACGCCGTCGGAGGTCAAGGCCGCCATCACCGGCAGCGGCACGGCCGACAAGAAGCAGATCGGCGCCATGGTCACCCGGCTGCTGCGCCTGTCCGAGATGCCCAAGCCCGCCGACGCCGCCGACGCCCTGGCGCTGGCCATCTGCCACGTGTGGCGCGGCGGCGCCCAGCATCGCCTTGCCGAAGCCCTGGCCCGCGCCACCAGCCGAAGGAACCCGGCCCGATGACGGCGCGGCCCGCCGTGCGTGGCGCGAGTGGGCTCTTCGGCACCGGATGCGCTATGACAGGAAGCCGGAACGTGGTGCGCTCCTCGGCAGTAGGCCGGGGCACGGCACGATCTTCGATGGGACGCCGGACCGCGATGCGGCCAGTGGCTGGCCGCCGAATCGTGACGCGGCTTTCGGCTGGCCGCCGGGTCGTGGCGCGGCTGACGACAGGAGGACGGGTGTGATCGCTTCGGTGGCGGGCAAGGTGGCGGCGATCGCGCCCGACGGGGCCGTGATCGAGGTCGGCGGCGTGGGCATCCTCACCCACTGCACCCCCGGCACGCTCGCGACCCTCAGGATGGGCGAGCAGGCGCGCCTGGCCACCTCGCTGGTGGTGCGTGAGGAGTCACTCACCCTGTACGGCTTCGCCACCGACGACGAGCGAGCCGTGTTCGAGCTCCTGCAGACCGCCAGCGGCGTCGGCCCCAAGCTGGCCCTGGCGATGCTCGCCGTGCACACCCCCAACGCGCTCCGGGTCGCCGTGGCCAGCGCCGACGTCAAGGCGCTCACGCAGGTGCCGGGCATCGGGCAGAAGGGGGCGCAACGCATCATCCTGGAGCTGAAGGACCGGCTCGGCACGCCTGAGGAGGCCGTGGACGCCGCCCTCAACGGCCGGCGCCGGGCGGCGGCGTGGCGCGACCAGGTGCACTCGGGGCTGGTGGGGCTCGGCTATTCCGGCAAGGACGCCGACGAGGCCGTCGCCGCCGTCGAGCCGGACGCCGACGCCGAGCTCGCCGCCGGCCGCCAGCCGCAGGTGGCCGCCCTCCTGAAGGCCGCCCTCCGCTCGCTGAGCGTCCGATGACTTCCACGCCCGCCGCCCCGAAGCCCGCCGGGCGCCTGACGGCTGCCGCCCTCCACGCTCGAAGGCCCGCAGAGGGGCGAACGATCCCTGCGCTCTGCGCGGAAAGGCCCGCCAAGCGGCTCTGCGCCCGTGAGCCCGCCGGGCGTCCGATGGCTTGCGCGTCCTCGGCCCAGAAGCCCGCCGGGCAGGCGAGGGCTCGCGTGCCCTCCCCCCGCGACCCGCACCCGTACAGCGCCGGGGTGAGGGCTGCGGGCGGCAGGGTGACATCTTCGGATCCCGAGACCCAGAGGAGGTGCGGGCGTGGGGCTTGAGCGGGAGGAGATCCTGTCGTCCACGGCCGACGGCGACGAGCTGCAGATCGAGGCGGCCCTGCGTCCGAAGCGCCTGAGCGAGTTCATCGGCCAGGGCCGGGTGCGCGAGCAGCTCTCGCTGGTGCTGGAGAGCGCCCTGCGCAGGCAGAGCACTCCCGACCACGTGCTCATGAGCGGCTCGCCTGGCCTCGGCAAGACCACCCTGGCCATGATCGTCGCAGCCGAGCTGAACGCCCCGCTGCGCATCACCTCAGGGCCCGCCCTGGAGCGCGCAGGCGACCTGGCGGCGATCCTTTCGACGCTGTCGGAGGGCGAGGTGCTGTTCATCGACGAGATCCACCGGATGGCCAGGCCCGCCGAGGAGATGCTGTACCTGGCGATGGAGGACTTCCGGGTCGACATCGTCGTCGGCAAGGGCCCCGGCGCCACCGCCATCCCGCTGGACATCGCCCCGTTCACGCTGGTCGGAGCCACCACGCGGGCTGGGTTGCTGCCCGCGCCGCTGCGCGACCGCTTCGGCTTCACCGCGCACATGGACTTCTACGAGAGCTCCGAGCTGGAGCAGGTGCTGCGCCGGTCGGCGAGGCTGCTCGGGGTGAGCCTGCCCGACGACGGCGCGCACGAGATCGCCAGGCGTTCGCGCGGCACGCCCCGCATCGCGAACCGGCTGCTGAGGCGGGTGCGCGACTTCGCCGACGTGCGGGCCGACGGTGTGATCAACCAGGACGTGGCGGCGGCGGCGCTCAACCTGTACGAGGTAGACGGCGAGGGGCTCGACCGGCTCGACCGGGCGGTGCTCGGCGTGCTGCTGAAGAAGTTCGGCGGCGGCCCGGTCGGGCTGTCGACGCTGGCGGTGGCCGTGGGGGAGGAGCCGGAGACGGTCGAGGTGGTGGCCGAGCCGTTCCTCGTCCGGCAAGGGCTGCTGGCCAGGACGCCGCGCGGCCGGGTCGCCACGGCGGCGGCATGGGTGCATTTGGGGATGACACCGCCACCGGATGCGTTCGGAGCGTCACTTTTCGAGTGATCACAGATCGGTTGCAACCGTTTCAAAATGGGAACTTCCCCGCGCGCCGGAACGCTGCCTCGTTGCCGCGTTTCATAACAAGCGCCTACACTCCGTGGCTTGGCTGGCTGTGTAGGCTGACGGGCTGAGCGGCGCGGCCCGACGCAACGCACGGAATTTCCGGCGCGAGGCCGGTGTCAACTTCTTGTACGACAATGGAAGGTCGCCCCTTATGGACATGGGACAACTCGGAAGCATCCTGCCGCTGATTCTTCTGGTGGTGGTGTTCTACTTCCTGCTGATCCGCCCCCAGCGCAAGCGCCAGCAAGAGGCGGTCCAGATGCAGAACTCCCTGACGCCGGGCAGCCGGGTCATGACCACGACGGGCCTGTTCGCCACCGTCGTGGCGGTCGACAACGAGGACGTCGTCCTCGAGGTCGCGCCAGGGATCGAAACCCGCTGGGTCAAGGCCGCGATCGGCCGAGTCGTCACTCCTGGCGACGCCCCGGTGAGTGACGACGAGTCGGCCGCTGACCAGGTCGAACTCGACGAAGAGGGCAAGAAGGAGTCCGAGGCCACCGTAGAGCGTGACGGCGACCAGGGCTCCAGTACCAAGCAGTCCTGACTAAGCTCTGCGACACAACCTCTATCTGAAAGAACTGACGACCAGTGGCCCGACCGACCAGCCGCCACAGCCGACCGGGGCGTACGCTCCTCGTGCTTCTGGCGCTCATCCTCGCCCTGGGCGGGACGATGTTCCTGCAGCAGGCGTACACGCCGAAGCTGGGACTCGACCTCGCGGGCGGCACCACGGTGACTCTGACACCCGTGACCCAGAACAACGCGTCGCCGCCTGAGGAGATCCTCGACCGCGCGGTCAACATCATCCGCGACCGGGTCAACGGCACCGGAATCTCCGACGCCGAGGTCGCCAAGTCCGGCGACAACATCATCATCTCGATCCCGGGCGTCGGTCAGAACGAGGCCATCAAGCTGGTCGCGACCACCGCGGAGCTCCGCTTCCGCCAGGTGCTGGCCGTGGCGGCCACGCAGGTCCCGCAGAATCTGGCCACCAACGCGCCGACGCCGAGCGGCTCGCCCTCGGGCTCCACGAGCCCGTCGGCCGGCACCTCCACCTCTCCGACGGCCCAGCCGTCCACGCAGCCTTCCAGCTCGCAGTCGATCACGACGCCCAGCGCCTCCCCGACGGGTAAGGCGCTGTCGTCGGCTCTGACCGCCCCGACGCCCGCGGCCTCGGGTGCCGCGGACCCGTCGGCCAAGCCGGCCGAGACGCAGAAGACCGGCCAGGACGGCAAGACCCAGACCGGCCAGGACGGCAAGACCCAGACGGGCCAGGACGGCAAGCAGCAGACCGGCCAGGACGGCAAGCAGGAGCAGGGCGGCAAGAAGGGCCAGGAGGCCAAGACCTCCCCGACGGCCAAGGCCACCCCGACGGGCAAGGCCACGCCGAGCGCGCAGGCCAGCACGCCTCCCGCGCAGCAGGACCCGAACGCCGGCATCGACACCACGGGCATCGACCCGGCGGTGCTGGCCCAGTTCAACAAGCTCGACTGCTCCGACCCCGCCAACCGCGGCCAGGGCGTCCAGGACGACCCGGCCAAGCAGTACGCGGGCTGCGAGACCGACGGCAGCTACAAGTACGTCCTCGACGTCGCCAAGGTCGTCGGCACCGACATCGACACGGCCTCGGCGGGCGTGCGCCAGGGCACCACCGAGTGGGTCGTCCAGCTCGACTTCAAGAGCAAGGGCGCCGGCGAGTGGGGCAAGCTCACCACCACCGCCTACAACTCGCCCGAGCCGCGCAACATGGTCGCGGTCGTGCTCGACGGCGTGGTCATCACCGCCCCGGTCATCCAGAGCCCGATCCCCGGCGGCCGCGCAGAGATCACCGGCGGCTTCGACCAGGCCAGCGCCACCAACCTGGCCGACCAGCTCAAGTACGGCGCGCTGCCGCTGAAGTTCAACCGCAGCTCCGTCGACACGGTGTCCTCGACGCTGGGCCAGGACCAGCTCGAAGGCGGTCTGATCGCGGGCATCATCGGGCTCGGCCTGGTCGTGCTCTACTGTCTGCTCTACTACCGGGGCCTGGGCATCGTCGCGGTGCTGAGCCTCGTGGTGGCGACGATCCTGACGTACACGGCGGTGGTCGTGCTCGGCCACAACGCCGGCTTCCGGCTTTCGCTGCCGCACATCATCGGCCTGGTGGTCTCGATCGGTATCACCGCCGACTCCTTCATTGTGTATTTCGAACGTATTCGTGATGAGATGAAGGAAGGACGGCGGACGCTCCGCGCGGCCGTCGAGGTGGCCTGGGTCCGTGCCCGGCGCACGATCCTGATCGCCGACGCCGTCATGTTCATCGCCGCCATCGTGCTGTACTTCCTGGCGGTGGGCGGTGTGGCCGGGTTCGCGTTCGCGATGGGCCTGACCACGCTGATCGACATCGTGGTGGTGTTCCTGTTCACCAAGCCGTTCATCGCTCTGCTGGCGAGGATGAAGTTCTTCGCCAAGGGGCACCCGCTGTCGGGTCTCGACGCCGAGCGCATGAGCGAGACGTCGTCGACCGGCCGCACGACCACTCCGCAGGAGGCCTGAGATGGGACTTGCGCGTCGCCTCTACCGCGGCGAGATCGACGTCGACTTCGTCGGCAAGTGGCGGTTGTGGTACAGCCTGTCCGGCCTGCTGCTGGTCGTCTCGCTGGCCGGTCTGCTGTTCAACGGGCTCAACCTGGGCGTGGAGTTCAAGGGCGGCACGATCTTCTCGTTCAAGGCCACCCAGACCTCCGTCCAGGAGGTGCGTCAGGCCGTCCTCGACGAGGGCGTGCACCAGGTGATCGTCCAGCAGGCCGGCACCGACGGCTGGCGGGCGACCACCGAGAGCCTGTCGGAGGACACCCGGGTCCAGGTGCAGAGCGCCATCGCCAAGGACTTCAGCGTCCCGGTCGACCAGGTCAGCATCCAGGCCATCGGCCCGTCCTGGGGCGGTGAGGTCTCGCAGAAGGCGTGGATCGGCCTCGGCGTGTTCATGCTGGCGATCATCCTGTACCTGTCGATGGCGTTCGAGCCGAAGATGGCGCTGGCCGCGATCGTCGCGCTCGTGCACGACCTCGTCATCACGGCCGGCATCTACGCCTGGTCGGGCTTCGAGGTCACGCCCGCGACGCTGCTGGGCTTCCTGACCATCCTCGGTTACTCGCTCTACGACGCGGTCGTGGTGTTCGACATGATCAAGGAGGTCACGGCCAAGCTGGGGCACACGTCCAAGCAGACGTACTCGATGGCCGCCAACAACGCGCTGAACCACACGCTGATCCGGTCGCTGAACACCTCGCTGGTCGCCATCCTGCCGGTGGCGGCGATCCTGTTCATCGGCACCACGGTGCTCGGCGCGGGCACGCTGAAGGACCTGTCGCTGTCGCTGTTCGTCGGCATGATCGTCGGTACGTACTCGTCGCTGTGCGTCGCCACGCCGCTGCTGGTGACGCTGAAGGAGCGCGAGCCGAAGTACCAGGCCATCGCCAGGCGGCTGGCCTCCACCGGAGGTGGGGGCAAGGGGTCGAAGGGCTCCAAAAGCGCGGCGGTAGCCAAGGGGTAGCCGCCCCGAGGCTCCGTACGGCGCCCTCGCCCCTCGAACGGGGCG
The DNA here is from genome assembly GCF_008086045.1 of Nonomuraea sp. PA05. Classification (GTDB taxonomy): domain Bacteria; phylum Actinomycetota; class Actinomycetes; order Streptosporangiales; family Streptosporangiaceae; genus Nonomuraea; species Nonomuraea monospora. The sequence goes on from NZ_VSEY01000014.1 coordinate 160,002, forward strand.
GGGGCGCCTTCGTGTGCGCCCGAACGCCGTGCGCGCGCTTGCGGGGCGCACAAGGTCCGCGGGACGCTGTTCGCGCGTGAGGGGCCGCCCCAGGCTCGCGCGCGCGACGCTGTTCGCGGGCGCGCCGGCCGCGCCAGGCTGGCGAGGCGCTGTTCGCGGTCGCGCCGACTGCGCCAGGCTGGCGAGGCGCTGCTCGCGTACGTGTGGCAGGGGCGCGCCAAGCTTGCTCGCGTACGTGTGCGGAGCCGCACGGGCTCGCGGGGGGCGGTACGGGGTGGCGCCGGGATGCACCATCATGGAGCCCGGCAGACGGCCGGCTGGATGAAATGCGAGGGAAACACCGATGACCGAGCTGAGCGCGCTGATCCTGGACCGGATCAGGGACGTGCCCGACTACCCCAAGCCGGGCGTCATGTTCAAGGACATCACCCCGCTCCTGGCCGACCCGGTCGCGATGGCGGCCGTGGTGGACGAGCTGGCCGGGCTCCGGCAGGTGGACAAGATCGTGGGCATCGAGGCGCGGGGCTTCATCCTCGCCGCGCCGGTGGCCTACCGGGCGGCGGCCGGGTTCGTCCCGGTGCGCAAGAAGGGGAAACTGCCCGCCGCGACCCTCGAAGAGTCCTACGATCTGGAGTACGGCTCCGCGACCATCGAGGTGCACCGCGACGCGTTCGCGCCCGGTGACCGGGTGCTGGTGGTCGACGACGTGCTGGCCACGGGCGGCACCGCGAAGGCAGCGGTGGAGCTGGTGCAGCGGGCCGGGGCCGAGGTCGTCGGCATCGCCGTGCTGATGGAGCTGGCGTTCCTCAAGGGGCGTGAGCGGCTGACGGGGGTGGACGTGCACTCCCTGCTGATCGTCTGAGCCCGGCCCCCGGCGGTCCAGGTTCGCCACCTGGATACACTGGGGGATCTGGACTCGAAACGTGAGGAGCTTTACGTGGGGAGTCAGTGCGGGAGGAGTCTGAGTGCCCCGTGATGTGGTCGTGCCCGAGGTAACCGAAACCGGCGGTGCAACCGGCAGCGCCGAGGCGCCCGGCGTGCCCGCGGTGCGTCGCAGGCGGTTTGGGGGTGGGGCCATGAATCCGGTGCTGGAGCCGCTGTTCCGTACGGTCAGAGCCACCCATCCCAAGGCCGACCTGCGGCTGATCGAGCGCGCCTACGACGTGGCCGCCTACCACCACCGTGACCAGAAGCGGAAGTCGGGAGACCCGTACATCACGCATCCGCTGGCCGTGGCGACGATCCTGGCCGAGCTGGGCACCGACGACGAGACGCTGTGCGCGGCGCTGCTGCACGACACCGTCGAGGACACCGCCTACAGCCTCGACGAGCTGCGCGGCGACTTCGGCGACACGATCGGCTCCCTGGTCGACGGCGTCACCAAGCTCGACAAGGTCAAGTTCGGCGACGCCGCGCAGGCCGAGACCGTCCGCAAGATGGTCGTGGCGATGTCGCGCGACATCCGCGTGCTGATCATCAAGCTGGCCGACCGCCTGCACAACATGCGCACCATGCGGTACCTGCCGGAGCACAAGCGGCACCAGAAGTCGCGCGAGACGCTGGAGATCTTCGCTCCGCTGGCGCACCGCCTGGGCATGAACACGATCAAGTGGGAGCTGGAGGACCTCGCGTTCGCCATGCTCTACCCCAAGCGGTACGACGAGATCGCCCGCATGGTGTCGGAGCGGGCACCGCGCAGGGACCTGTTCCTCCAGGAGGTCATCGAGAAGGTCCACGGCGACCTGCGCGAGGCGAAGATCCGCGCGGTGGTGAAGGGCCGGCCGAAGCACTACTACTCGGTCTACCAGAAGATGATCGCCAGGGACGTCGCCTTCGACGACATCTACGACCTCGTGGGCATCCGCGTGCTGGTCGACAGCGTGCGCGACTGCTATGCGGCCCTCGGCACGATCCACGCCAGGTGGAACCCGGTGCCGGGCCGGTTCAAGGACTACATCGCGATGCCCAAGTTCAACATGTACCAGTCGCTGCACACGACGGTGATCGGTCCCGAGGGCAAGCCGGTGGAGCTGCAGATCCGCACCCACGCGATGCACCACAGGGCCGAGTACGGCGTGGCCGCGCACTGGAAGTACAAGGAGGAGGTCGGCGCGCCCGGCCCCACGGGCAAGGTGAAGCCGGGCAGCGACATGGCCTGGCTGCGCCAGCTCCTCGACTGGCAGAAGGAGACCTCCGACCCGGGCGAGTTCCTGGAGTCGCTGCGCTTCGACCTGTCGGTCTCCGAGGTCTACGTGTTCACGCCGAAGGGCCAGGTCATCGCCCTGCCCGAGAGCGCCACGCCGGTCGACTTCGCCTACGCGGTGCACACGGAGGTGGGCCACCGCTGTATCGGGGCCCGCGTCAACGGCCGCTTGGTGCCCCTGGAGTCGCGGCTCGGCAACGGCGACACGGTGGAGATCTTCACCTCCAAGTCGCCGGACGCCGGGCCGTCGCGCGACTGGCTGAAGTTCGTCAAGTCGGGCCGGGCCCGCAACAAGATCCGTCAGTGGTTCTCCAAGGAGCGCCGCGAGACCGCGATCGAGGCGGGCAAGGAGGCCATCGGCCGGGCGATGCGCAAGCAGGGCCTGCCGCTGCAGCGCCTGATGTCCGGCGAGGCGCTGCTGGCGCTGGCCCGCGACCTGCGCTATCCCGACGTGTCCGCCCTGTACGCGGCCGTCGGCGAGGGCCACATCGCGGCCCAGGCGGTCGTGCAGAAGCTGGTGGCCTCGATCGGCGGCGTCGACAGCGCCGAGGAGGACATCGCCGAGACCTCGCTGCCGACGCGGCTGCGCGGCCGTCCGCGCGGCGGTGGCGGAGCGGGCGTGGTGGTGGCCGGCGACGCCGACGTGTGGGTGCGCCTGTCGAAGTGCTGCACCCCGGTGCCGGGCGACGAGATCGTCGGCTTCGTCACCCGGGGCCACGGCGTGTCGGTGCACCGGGCCGACTGCACGAACGTGCAGTCGCTGAAGTCGCAGCCGGACCGCCTGGTGGAGGTGAGCTGGTCGCCCAGCGACGACAGCGTCTTCCTGGTGGCGATCCAGGTGGAGGCGCTCGACCGGCCGCGGCTGCTGTCGGACGTCACCCGTACGCTGTCGGACCAGCACGTCAACATCCTCAGCGCGTCGGTGACGACGTCGCGCGACCGGGTGGCGATCAGCAAGTTCACGTTCGAGATGGGCGACCCGAAGCACCTGGGGCACGTGCTCAAGGCCGTGCGCAACATCCAGGGCGTCTTCGACGTCTACCGGGTGAGCGGCGCCGGCGGCTGAAACGTTCAGCGTCCACCGGGTGAGCGGCGCGGGCGGCTGAAACGTTCAGTGTCCGCCGGTGAGCGGCGCCGACGGCTGAAACTTTCAGTGCTGGCGCAGGTCGGGCAGGTTGACGACGATGGCCTCCTGGGTGCTGCGCGCGATGACCACGACCGCCTCCTGTGACGGGTCGGGGTTCTCCTCGCGGTGAGGCACGTAAGGCGGCACGAACACGTAGTCGCCGGGGCCCGCGTCGATGCGCCGCTCCCGCCCGTCCTCCAGGAACACGAACGACGGCGCGCCGCTGACCACGTAGATGGCGGTCTCGGAGGCGCCGTGGTGGTGGTCGGACGAGCGGGTGGCGGGGGAGACGTGGGTCTGCCCCATCCACAGCCGCGACGAGCCGGTGGTGACGCCGCTGACGGCGGCCAGCCGCCGCATTCCGGTGCTTTGGGCTGTTTCGCCCGAGAGCGTCCCTGCGGGCACGTGGCGCAGCGGCTGGTGGAAGGGGTCCCCCTGGGCCCGGTAACCCTCCCAGAGGCGCCCTCCGGCCCGCTCAAGGACGTCCGTGGCCACCGCGGCCAGCCTGGCGGGGTCGTCGCGGACGGCCAGCAGCTCATCCGCCAGCTTCACATCGTAGGCGCGCAGCTCGCGCAGCAGCCACTTGCCGTTGCCCTGCCACGCCCGCCCCAGGCCCAGCGCCGTCCGCGCGGTCGCCTGGACGACCTCCCAGCCGATGAACGCCTGCTCGCCGGGGTCGGTCGCGCCCGACAGGTCGTCCAGCAGGTCGGACAGCACGTACCTGAACCGCTCGGCCTGGCCGGTGGTCAGCCCCGTGGGGCCGTCGGCGAGGCGCTCGGCCAGCTCGTTCTGCAGGTCGCTGGCCCGGCCGCCCGTCCTGTCGGTCACCACCGCGCCCTCGGCGCAGATGCGCGCCAGGACGGGGCGCCGCTGCTCGAAGCCGTCGCCGACGTAGACGGCCAGGCTGGTCTCGCTGTGCGCGAACAGCTCCACCGGCCACTCGCGCCAGCGCAGCGACTCCCTGTAAGGGGTGGCCAGGCCGTCGAGCACCACGATCACGTCGAGGCCGGAGGTGCTGGTGCGGTGCCCGGTGAGCACGCTGCCGCCGACGAAGGCGTACAGGGCGCCGGGGAACAGCTCTTCGACGAACGCGCGCGCGGCCGAGACGGGGTCCATGCCCGCCAGCCTAGATCCCGGGCCCCGTCGCGCGCCGCCCGATCGGCGACGGCGACCCGGGGGAGAGGCCTAGCTGAACTCGGTGAGCGTGCGCTCGGCCTCCGCCAGCCACGAACGGCGGGCGATCAGCGCCTCCTCGGCCTCCTTGACGTCCTTGGCGCGCCCGGCGGCCTGCGCCTTGGACAGCCGCTTCTCGAGCTGCTCGATGGAGGTGCGGAGCTGGTCCACCGCGCTCTGGGCGCGGGCCCTGGCCTCGGGGTTGGAGCGCTTCCACTCGGCGTCCTCGGCCTTGCGCACGGCCTCGTCCACCTTGCGCAGCCCGCCCTCCAGCCGGTCGCGCTGCTCGCGCGGCACGGGGCCGGCGGCCTCCCAGCGCTCCAGGATGTGCCGCAGCGCGCCCCTGGCCGTGCGCACGTCGGTGACCGGGAGGATCTTCTCGGCCTCGGCCAGCAGCTCCTCCTTGACCTCCGCGTTGGCGGCCAGCGAGGCGTCACGCTCGGCGAAGACCGCGGAACGGGCCTGGAAGAACTGGTCCTGGGCGGCTTTGAAGCGCCCCCACAGCTCGTCCTCGGCCTCGCGGGAGGCCCTGCCGGCGTTCTTCCACTGCTGCATCAGGTCGCGGTAGACGGCCGCGGTCTGGCCCCAGTCGGTCGAGTCGGCGATCGCCTCGGCCTCGGCGACGATGCGCTCCTTGGTCGCGCGGACGCCCTCGCGCTGCTCGTCCAGCCCGGCGAAGTACTGCTTGCGCCGCTTGGCGAACGCCGTGCGCGCGGCCGACAGCCGCTTCCACAGCGCGGCCTCGGTGACCCGGTCGATGCGGTCGGCGGCCTTCCACTCCTCGACGAGCTGGCGCAGCCGTTCGCCACCCGACTTCCAGTGGGTGGTCTCCTCGGCGATGCGCTCGGCCTCGCCGACGATCCGCTCCTTGACCGCCCTTGCCTCGGCCCTGGCGTGCTCGCGAGCCGCCTTGACCTCCTCGCGGCGCTGCGCGACGAGCTCGGTCAGGCCGTCCAGCCGCCGCGTCAGCGCGTCGAGGTCGCCGATGGCGTGCGCTTCGGAGACGGCCTCGCGCAGCTTGGTGATGCTCGCCTCGGCCTGCGCCGGAGCCAGATCGGTGCCCCTGACACGCTGTTCGAGCAGCTGCACCTGACCGGCCAGCTCGTCGTACTTGCGATGGAAGTAGGCCAGTGCCTCTTCGGGTTCACCGGCCTGCCAGGAGCCGACGGCCCGCTCTCCCTCAGCCGTACGCACGTAGACGGTGCCGTCGTCGTCTACCCGGCCCCACGGGTCGGTGCTCACCGTGTCCTCCCGCACTATCCATCAGACCCTTCGGGACTACTTCGTCCCTAGTTTGTATTACGTCAGCTCTTGCCGGCGATTGTCACGTCTTTGATTTCGACGGTTTGCTTCGGTGCTCCGGTCCCATCTCCCATGGCGCTAGGGATGTTGCCTGCTTTGTTCACCTTGTCCAGGATGTCGAGCCCCTTGGTGATCGTACCCACCGGCGTGTAATCCGGGGTGAGTCCGATGTCCCCGTAAACGAGGAAGAACTGGCTGCCCGTGCTGCCGGGGGCGGAGGTCTTGGCCATGGCCATGACGCCGCGCTTGTACTGGGCGCCCTCCAGGTTCTCCTCGGCCATCACGTAGCCGGGGCCGCCCTGGCCGTCGGTCTCGTTCTTGCCGTCCGCCTTGGCGGTCGGGTCGCCGCACTGCAGCATCGGGAACTGGTCGCCGCCGAGACGGTGGCACTTGCTGCCGTCGTAATAGTTCTTCTCCGCCAGGAACTCCAGCGAGTTCGTCGTGCACGGAGCCTTGGCGTTGTTCAGCTCGACCACGATGTCGCCCTGGTTCGTCTTGAACGTCATCGTCTTCGTGGCGGGCTCGGTCTTGACCTTCGCCGGCGGCATGCCGACGTCCTTGACCGTGCCGCCGGAGGTGTCCTTCACGTAGTCGCACGTGCCCGTCTTGGCGTCGTACGGCTTCGGGCCCGTGCTCGCCGATGCCTGCGCGGTGTCGGCGGGCGAGGCCGAGGCCGACGGCGACGCCGCGGCCTCCGTGCCCGTGTCGTTGCCGCCCAGCAACGCGACCGCCGCCACGATGCCGCCGACCACGATCACCACGCCCACGGTGGAGCCGATGATCGCCGTGCGCTTGGCCTTCTGCTCGCGCTCGATGCGGCGCTGCATCTGCCGCTCGTAGTGCTCGCGTGCCAGCTGCTTCTGCCGGTCCTTCCCCGTGGCCACCGCTTTGCCTCCCATAGTCAATCAACTGAGGTGGGCGAATCGTATCGGCCAACGGGTAATGATTCGCAGCCCGGCGACCCGCACCGGTACCCTTCGGTTACATTCCCATTGGCTTTTCGACGAGATCACCTGAGGCAGATGCTCATCGCCGGCTTCCCCGCAGGGGCCTTCCAGACCAATTGTTACGTCGTCGCGCCCGCCGCCGGCGAGGAGTGCGTGATCGTCGATCCAGGTCAGGACGCGACGGAGGGCGTCGAGGAGCTGCTGCGCGAGCACCGGCTCAAGCCCGTGGCCGTCCTGCTCACCCACGGTCACCTCGACCACGTCTGGTCGGTGGCCCCCGTGTGCGGCGCGCGCGACGTGCCCGCGTGGATCCACCCCGACGACCGCCACCTGCTGAGCGACCCCGCCGCGGGCTGGTCCGACACCAGTGCCTCGCTGTTCGGCGGCATCACGCTGAGCGAGCCCGACGACGTGCGCGAGCTGTCCGACGGCGCCGTCCTGTCGCTCGCCGGCCTGGAGCTCGTGGTCGACCACACGCCCGGCCATACCAGGGGGTCGGTGAGCTTCCGCACGCCCGGCGACGAGACCATGTTCTCGGGCGACCTGCTGTTCGCCGGCTCCATCGGCCGCTCCGACCTTCCCGGCGGCGACTACCCGACGATCCTGCGCAGCCTGGCTACCAAGTGTCTGCCGCTGCCTGACGATACGGTCGTCTTGCCGGGCCACGGACCACAGACCACGATCGGCCGCGAGCGCGCGACCAACCCGTACCTGAAGGAAGCAGCGCCGCACGCCGGTCCCACACGAGGGATCTAATGAGCTTCCAAGCACCGAAAGGCACCTTCGACTGGCTGCCTCCCCGCTCCGAGCGGGTCCTCGCCGTACGCGAGGCCTTGGCCGAGCCGCTGCGGCGGGCGGGGTACGGCTACATCGAGACGCCTGTCTTCGAAGACACACAGTTGTTCGCCAGGGGCGTAGGCGAGTCGACCGACATCGTCACCAAGGAGATGTACACCTTCTCCGACAAAGGCGGCCGCTCCCTGACGCTGCGCCCCGAGGGCACGGCCTCGGTCGTGCGCGCGGTGCTCCAGCACAACCTGCACACCGGCCAGCTCCCGGTGAAGCTGTGGTACTCCGGCAGCCAGTTCCGCTACGAGCGCGCCCAGCGGGGCCGCTACCGCCACTTCTGGCAGGTCGGCGCCGAGGCGCTCGGCTCCGAGGACCCGGCGCTCGACGCCGAGCTCATCGTGCTGGCCGCGCGCGGCTTCGCCTCGCTCGGGCTGAAGAACGTCACGCTGCTGGTCAACTCGCTCGGCGACAAGAACTGCCGGCCCGCCTACCGCGCCGCGCTGCAGGAGTTCCTGCGCGGGCTCGACCTCGACGAGGAGACCCGGGCGCGCATCGAGATCAACCCGCTGCGGGTGCTCGACGACCGGCGGCCCGAGGTGCAGCAGCAGCTCGAAGGCGCGCCCCTGGTCGTCGACCACCTGTGCGCGGACTGCCGGGCCTACCACGAGGAGGTGCGCGCCCTGCTGAGCGCCTCTGGCGTGGCCTTCACCGACGATCCGCGTCTGGTGCGCGGGCTCGACTACTACACGCGCACCACGTTCGAGTTCGTGCACGGCGGGCTCGGCTCGCAGTCGGCCGTGGGCGGCGGCGGCCGCTACGACGGGCTCAGCGAGATGCTCGACGGCCCGCCGCTGCCCAGCGTCGGCTGGGCACTCGGCGTCGATCGCACCCTGCTGGCGATGGAGTCGGAGGGTTTGCTCGGCGAGGAGAGCGCACAGCGGCGCGTGCAGGTGTACGGTGTCCCGCTGGGTGACGACGCCCGCCGCCGCATGTTCCTGCTCGTGGGCGAGCTGCGGGAGGCGGGCATCAGCGCCGACATGGCCTTCGGCGGCAAGGGGCTCAAGGGCGCGATGAAGGGCGCCGACCGTTCGGGCGCCGCGTTCGCGCTGATCCTGGGCGAGCGTGACCTGGCGGCCGAGGCCGTGCAAGTGAAGGACCTGGCCACCGCGGAGCAGATCCAGGTGCCGCTGGCCAAGGTCGCCGACGTCTTGAAGGAGAAGGTGAAGTGATCGGCTCGCCTTCCTCCCCCTATCCGTACGAAGGGATTGTGCAGTGATCCGCACGCATACGGCCGGGTCGCTCCGTGAGGAGCACGCCGGGCAGCAGGTGACGCTCGCGGGATGGGTGGCCCGCCGCCGTGACCACGGCGGCGTCGTCTTCATCGACCTGCGTGACGCCTCCGGCTCGGCGCAGGTGGTCTTCCGCGAGGAGGACCACGCCCACGACCTGCGCGCCGAATACTGTGTGCAGGTCGTCGGCCAGGTCAGGGTCCGCCCCGAGGGCAACGAGAACCCCGACCTGCCGACCGGCGCCATCGAGGTGGTGGCCGACAGGGTCGAGGTGCTGAGCGAGTCGGCGCCGCTGCCGTTCCCGATCGAGGGCAACGTGGGCGTGTCGGAGGAGGCGCGGCTGAAGTACCGCTACCTCGACATCCGCCGCCAGCAGGTCGCCAACGCGATGCGCACCCGCTCCAAGGCCACCTACCTGGCCAACGAGGTGATGCACGAGCTCGGCTTCGTCTACGTCGAGACGCCCACCCTGACCCGCTCCACGCCCGAGGGCGCGCGCGACTTCCTGGTGCCGGTCCGCCTGCAGCCCGGCAACTGGTACGCCCTGCCGCAGTCGCCGCAGCTGTTCAAGCAGCTCCTCCAGGTCGCCGGGCTTGAGCGCTACTACCAGCTCGCCAAGTGCTACCGCGACGAGGACCTGCGGGCCGACAGGCAGCCGGAGTTCACCCAGATCGACGTCGAGATGTCCTTCGTCGACCAGGAGGACGTCATCGAGGTCGGCGAGAAGCTGATCAGCCGCCTGTGGCGGGAGATCGCCGGCTACGAGCTGCCGCTCCCGCTGCCGCGCATGACCTACGCCGACGCCATGGCCCGCTACGGCTCCGACAAGCCGGACCTGCGCTTCGGCCAGGAGCTGGTCGAGATGACCGAGTACTTCTCGGCCACCTCCTTCCGCGTCTTCCAGGCGGCCTACGTCGGCGCCGTCGTCATGCCGGGCGGGGCCTCGCAGACCCGCAAGGAGCTCGACGGCTGGCAGGAGTGGGCCCGCTCGCGCGGCGCCAAGGGCCTGGCGTACGTGCTCGTGCAGGAGGACGGCACGCTCGGCGGCCCCGTCGCCAAGAACCTGTCGGAGGAGGAGCTGTCCGGCCTGGCGGCCAAGGTCGGCGCCGTGCCCGGCGACGCGATCTTCTTCGCGGCCGGCGCCAGGAGCGCCTCCCGCGACCTGCTCGGCGCGGCCCGCCTGGAGATCGGCCGCCGCTGCGGCCTCATCGACGAGTCGCAGTGGTCGTTCCTGTGGGTCGTCGACGCCCCCATGTTCGAACCTGTGTCTGATGAGTCTGGCGGCGAGGGCGGCTGGACGGCCGTGCACCACCCGTTCACCGGCCCCAAGCCCGAGTGGGCCGACAACTTCCAGGACCACCCGGGCGAGGCGCTGGCCTACGCCTACGACATGGTCTGCAACGGCATGGAGATCGGCGGCGGCTCCATCCGTATCCACCGGGCCGAGATGCAGCAGCGCGTGTTCGACGTGCTCGGCATCTCCAAGGAGGAGGCGGAGAGCAAGTTCGGCTTCCTGCTGGAGGCGTTCAAGTACGGCCCGCCCCCGCACGGCGGCATCGCCTACGGCTGGGACCGGATCTGCATGCTGCTGTCCGGCGGCGACTCGATCCGCGACGTGATCGCGTTCCCGAAGACGGCGTCCGGCTTCGACCCGCTCACCGGGGCGCCGACGCCGATCACGGGGGAGCAGCGCAAGGAAGCGGGCGTGGACGCCAAGCCCAAGTCCGAGGTCTAGCGGTCATGACGAAGGGCCGGGGCGATCGCCCCGGCCCTTCGTCTGCGCGCGTCGCGTCAGGAGAACGTGATCCGCTTGATGATCACCGGGTTCTTCGGCGCGGTGGTGCCGCCGTCGCCCGTGATGTCCGCCTCGTTGACGATCAGGTCCTTGCCGCTGGAGGCCAGGCCGACGAGCATGTCCATGCCCTCGCTGACCATGCCGACGACCGAGTAGCCCGCGCCGATCTGCACGTTCTCGTCCGACAGCGAGATCGCGAACTGGCTGTTGTTCTGGCCCGCCGCGTCACCCGGCTGCGTCATGAACACCACGCCCTTGCCGAGCGGGATGTCGATGTTCTCGTCGGCGTAGACGTACCCGGCCGTGCCCTGGCCGTCGGTCGGGTTCTTGCCGTCGGCCTTGGCCTGCGGGTCGCCGCACTGCAGCATGTGCACGCCGGACACGTCGGGGGTGACCAGGCGGTGGCACTTGTTGTTGTCGTAGAACTTCTTCTTCGCCAGGAAGTTCAGCGAGTTGATCGAGCACGGCGCCGCGTCCGTCATGAGGTCGACGACGACCGTGCCGCGGTTCAGCTCGATCGTCATCTTCTTCAGCTTCATGTTCGGCTTCTTGCCGGGCAGGCCCACGAACTTGTTCGGCACCGACTTCTCGCGCTTGTAGGTGCAGCTCACGGGGGCGGCCTTCGACGGGCTCGTGGACGGCACGGGGACGGACGCCGATGCCGACGGCGACGCCGATGCGCTGGGCGAGGCGCTGCTCTGCGCCGCCGCCTCCCCGGAGTCGTTGTTGACCAGGGTGGTCGCGGCGAAGATGCCGCCCGCGACCACGACGACGGCCACGGCCGCGCCGATGAACGTGTTCCGCCTCGACTTGACGCTCTGCTCAGCGGCGCGCTTCGCCTGCCGTTCCTTGTGCTCCCGCGCCAGCTCGCTCTGGCGGTCCTCTTCGTTCTGGCGGTCGTCGCCGCTCACCGCTATGTCCTCTCGTCTTTGCCAAGGGATGACCAAACAACTCCGCGCATGCTACCGGCCTCCGATATGTGACGGACGTAAGTGGCGAAAGCCGCGGGTGCGACGGTTGTGGTCGCGAACCTTATGGTGTCGGCAAACGTAGTTGAAACAAGCACTAAGGAGGCGTTCCATGTTCGACGAGATCATGGGCCTGCCGGCCCACCCCTTGATCATTCACTTCGCCGTGGTGCTGACCCCGCTGCTCGTCGCGGTCGCGATCGCGTACGCGCTGTTGCCGCGCTGGCGCGCGAACGTCGCATGGGCGGTGGTGCTGCTCTCCCTGGCCGCCCCGGCGGCGGTCTTCGCGGCCAGGCAGAGCGGTGAGAGCCTCAAGGCGGCCCGCTTCGGGTCGGCGGAGGGCGAGATGGCCGCGCGCATCTCGGCGCACCAGAGCTTCGCCACCCCGCTGCTGATGTCGGTGCTGGGGCTCGGCGTCGCGGCCCTGCTGCTCGTCTACGCCACCCGCCCCGCCCGCGACTCCGTCGGCCGCGACCGCTTCGGCCGGGCCGTCACCGTCATCCTGTCGGCGCTGACGGTGGTGCTGGCGGCCGTCTCCGGCTACTACGTCTTCCAGGCCGGCGACTCGGGGGCCAGGGCCGTGTGGTCGTGACGCGGACCGGCCGGCCTGGAGGCGGCGGGTCGTACGGTCGTCAGGCGGACCGGTGACGGCGGCGCAGCGTGTAATCTCGCGTTGTGGATAGCCTGTTCGACTCGGCGGCTGAGGAGGCCACCCCGCAGCCTCTCGCGGTGCGCATGCGCCCGCGCACGCTCGACGAGGTGATCGGCCAGCGGCACCTGCTCGGCTCGGGCACCCCGCTGCGGCGCCTGGTCGAGAGCGAGGCTCCCATGTCGCTGTTCCTGTGGGGGCCCCCGGGCACCGGCAAGACCACGCTCGCCTACGTCGTCTCCAACGTCACCAAGCGCCGCTTCGTCGAGGTCTCGGCCGTGTCCGCGGGCGTCAAGGACGTCCGCGCCGCCATCGACAACGCCCGCCGCGAGCTCGGCATGTCGGGCCGGCAGACGGTGCTGTTCGTCGACGAGGTGCACCGCTTCAACAAGGCCCAGCAGGACGCCCTGCTGCCCGCCGTGGAGAACCGCTGGGTCACCTTCATCGGCGCCACCACGGAGAACCCCTTCTTCTCGGTCATCTCGCCGCTGCTGTCGCGCTCGCTGCTGCTCACGCTGGAGTCGCTGACCGACGACGACGTGCGCGCCGTCCTCCGGCGTGCCGTGGCCGACCCGCGCGGCCTGGCCGGGCGCGCCACCCTCGCCCCTGAGGCGCTGGAGCATCTCGTCCGCCTCGCCGGCGGCGACGCGCGCCGCTCACTGACATACCTGGAGGCGGCGGCGCTGCTGGCCGACGACATCACGGTCGAGGTGGTGGAGAAGGCCGTCGACAAGGCCGCCGTCCGCTACGACCGGCAGGGCGACCAGCACTACGACGTGATCAGCGCGTTCATCAAGTCGATGCGCGGCTCCGACGCCGACGCCGCCCTGCACTACCTGGCCCGCATGATCGAGGCCGGCGAGGACCCGCGCTTCATCGCCCGCCGCATCGTCATCTTCGCCTCCGAGGACGTCGGCATGGCCGACCCGACGTGTCTGCAGACGGCGGTGGCGGCGGCGCAGGCGGTGCAGCTCATCGGGCTGCCCGAGGGGCAGATCAACCTCGCGCACGCCGTCATCCACTGCGCGATGGCGCCCAAGTCCAACGCCGTGGTCAAGGCCATCGGCGCGGCGATCGGCGACGTGCGCAAGGGGCTGATCGGGCAGGTGCCGGGGCATCTGCGCGACGCCCACTACCCGGGGGCGGCCAAGCTCGGGCACGGCGACGGGTACAAGTACCCGCACGACTTCGAGCACGGGCTGGTGCGCCAGGACTACGCGCCCGAGCAGGTGCGGGAGCGGCGCTACTACGAGCCGACGCGGCACGGGGCCGAGGCGCCGGTGGCCGAGCGGTGGGCGAAGATCCGCGACTTCCTGCGCAAGTCCTGACGGTCGCGGCGGTAAGTTGAGCGGGACATGATCGAGTACCGCGCCTCCTTCGACGCCCGCATCGCCTTCAGCAACGGCGGCGACCTCACCGTCCACGGCTTCCGCGTGGACCTGCCCGGCCCCGGCGCCTCCGAGAACGACATCGCCGTCCTGTTCGTGGCATCGCTCGGCCTGCTCATGACCGACACCGTGGAACTCACGAACGTCCAGGTCTTCCCCGAGCCGCACAAGGGCACCAGAGGCGGCCCGTCGGACCACCGGCGGCCGGAACCGGGCGAGGGCCGGGGCGGGCTCGTGGAGCTCGACCACCTCCCGCAGGAGGGCGGCACCTACCTGGAGGCTCCCGACCTGGCGGTCGTCGAGCTGGCGCGCGTGGTGGACCTGCCCGCCGTGGTGGTGCGGGTGACGGGCGCGCGCCGCAGCCCCGTCGGGGTCGGCTCGCTGGCCCCCTTCGACGTACGCGGCCACGCCGTGCTCCTGCACACCGGCGTGCGCGAGGGCCACTGCCTGGCCCCCGAGGCGGCCACCTGGCTCGTGGAGCACGGGGCGGTGCTGGTCGGCACCGACGCCGACGGTCTCGACGACTGCGCGCGCGAGGGGCGTCCCGCGCGGGAGGCGCTGCTGGCCGGCGGTGTTCCCGTCGTGGAGAGGCTGACGGGGCTGGAGCGGCTGCCGCCGACCGGCGCGCTGTTCACGGCCGCGCCGCCGCGCCTGCTGGGCGTCGGCCGCGTCCCGGTACGCGCCTACGCCCGCCTCCCCTGAGTATCGCTTCGCTGACGAATCGTGCAATGTCGTACTAAGCAAGCGATCGCTGGGAATCACCATCATGTGAAGGCAACGGTTACCCCCGGCGGCGGCCTTTTCGGCCCCCGGTCGATCAGCTGGCGAGTGCATACCGAGACGCCCGGCTGGCCGGCCGCCGTACGCGCCTTCCAGCTCCAGTCCCTGCACCCGCGCACGATCCGCGGCATCGCCCAGAACTGCCTCCTCGACGACCCCGAGGTCTCCAGGGCCCGGCTGCGGCGGCAGCTCGACTACCTCGCGGTGCGCACGTTCGGCACCCGCGAGCAGGCCGAGCACGCGGCCGAGCGGGCACGGCGCGTGCACGCCAGGCTGATCGGCCTCGACACCGACACCGGCACCCTGTTCCGGGTGAACGAGGAGGAGAACCTGCGCTGGGTGCACTGCGTGGAGGTCTCCTCGTACCTGGAGGTGGCCGGGCGCGCGGGCGTGCGGCTCAGCGCGGCCGAGCGCGACGCGTACGTGGCCGAGCAGTGCCGCAGCGCCCGCCTCGTCGGCCTCGGGGACGTCCCGTGCGACGCGGGTGAGCTGGACGACTACCTCGACGGCATGCGCCCCTACCTGTCGGCCACGCAGGAGGCGCGCGACGCGCTGCGCCGCAGCGTCAGCCCGCAGCTCTCGCTCAGGCTGGCGTTCATCGCGCCGCCGCTCGCGCTCGGCTCGCTGCCCGCCGTCGGCGCGCTGGCGTTCGCGACGCTGCCCGCGTGGGCCAGGCAGATGTACGGCTGCCGCGGCAACAGGGCGGCCGAGTTCGCCGCGGACGCGGCGCTGAAGGCGCTGCGCGCGGCGGCCATGGCGCTGCCGGAACGGCTGGTGGCGCCGGAGATCAGGGCGGCACGAGGGCTCATGCGGGCGGTCACGGAAGTGCCAGGGGCCGACGTGGCGGCCTGAACGAGGGGGCATTCGCCACTAACGTTGTCACTCGAACGCGATAGGGTCTTGCCGTTCCGGCCCAGCGTACGAGGGAGATGCGCGGATGCTTACCGCTGGAGAGGTCGCCGGGCTGATCGCGGCCACGGGCTGGGTGGTCCTGGTCTGCGTCATGGCCATGGTGCTCGTCAAGCTCGCGAGGCTGCTCACCGAGACCACCAAGGCGGTCTCCGACCTGAACAACCGCCTCGCGCCGCTGCTCGACGACATGAGCGTCACGGTCAACGAGACCAACAGGCAACTGGTCGCCGTCGAGGCGATCGCCAAGGACGTCAAGCAGGTCAGCGCGCACGCGGCCAAGCTAAGCGCCGTCACGCAGACCATCTTCACCGGCCCCCTGATCAAGGTGTCCTCGCTCGGTTACGGCGTGCGCCGCGCCATCGAGGCCCGCCGCGTCAGCCGGCCCCGGCCTCGCGTGAGACGGCCCGAGCAGGGGCGAGTGCGATGATAAGAAGGCTGTTCTACCTGTCGCTCGGCGCGTTCCTGGCCTTCTGGGTGATGCGCAGGCTGCAGGCGCTGCATCCCGACCACGTCGCGCGCAGGACCGCCCACGGCGCGGCGGGGATGCTCCGGAGGGTGAGAGACTTTACTACCGACGCGCTCGGCGAGGCCGCGGAGCGCGAAACGGAGTTGCGGGCACGCTTCGGGCTCGACAAGGCTGAGGACAGCAACCGCTGACCGCCTGAGTCCGGTCGTGCCGCCGACGGCGGCGCCCGCCGCAGGCGCGCCGCCACGTGCGGCGACCGGCAACGCTACAGACAACTGACTACAGCAAAGGATGGCCACAATGGAGTCGGCAGAGATCGCCCGCCGCTTCCTACGCTTCTTCGAGGAGCGTGGGCACAAGGTAGTGCCCTCGGCCAGCCTGATCGCTGAGGACCCGACGCTTCTCCTGGTCAACGCGGGTATGGTGCCATTCAAGCCGTACTTCCTGGGGCAGCGTAAGCCTCCGGCGCCACGGCTGGCCACCGCGCAGAAGTGCGTGCGCACCCCCGACATCGACGAGGTCGGCAAGACGACCAGGCACGCGACGTTCTTCCAGATGCTGGGCAACTTCTCGATCGGCGACTACTTCAAGTCCGAAGTGATCCCGTTCGCCTGGGACCTGCTCACCAAGTCCGAGTCCGACGGCGGCTTCGGCTTCCCCGAGGACAAGCTGTGGGCGACGGTCTACCAGGACGACGACGAGGCGTTCGGCATCTGGCGCGACAAGGTCGGCCTGCCCGAGCACCGCATCCAGCGTCGCGGCCTGGAGGACAACTACTGGCACATGGGCGTGCCCGGCCCCGGCGGCCCCTGCTCGGAGATCTACTACGACCGCGGCCCCGAGTACGGCAAGGAGGGCGGCCCCGTCGCCGACGAGGACCGCTACCTCGAGGTGTGGAACCTCGTGTTCATGCAGTACCAGCTCAGCCAGGTCCGCTCCAAGGTCGACTTCGACATCGCGGGCGAGCTGCCGGCCAAGAACATCGACACCGGCATGGGCCTGGAGCGCATGGCGGCCATCCTCCAGGGCGTCGACAACATCTACGAGATCGACACCACGTACAAGATCCTCGACAGGGCGGCGGAGCTCACCAAGACCCGCTACGGGCGCGACCACCGCTCCGACGTCAGCCTGCGCGTGATCGCCGACCACGTCCGCACCGGCACCATGCTGGTCGCCGACGGCGTGCTGCCCGGCAACGAGGGCCGCGGCTACGTGCTGCGCCGCATCCTGCGCCGCTCGATCCGCAACCTGCGCCTGCTCGGCTCGGGCGACGAGCGCTACATGCACGAGCTCACCGACGTCGCGATCAACGTCATGGGCGAGCAGT
The DNA here is from genome assembly GCF_008086045.1 of Nonomuraea sp. PA05. GTDB lineage: Bacteria > Actinomycetota > Actinomycetes > Streptosporangiales > Streptosporangiaceae > Nonomuraea > Nonomuraea monospora. Next base: position 177,119 of record NZ_VSEY01000014.1, read on the forward strand.
ACGAGCAGCTCAAGACCGACGCGCCGCAGATCCACTCGGTCATCGACGCCGAGGAGGCGAGCTTCCTCGGCACGCTGCGCACCGGCACGGCGATCTTCGACGTGGCCGTCGAGGAGACCAAGCGCAAGGCCGGCACCACGATCTCCGGCGACCAGGCGTTCAAGCTGCACGACACCTACGGCTTCCCGATCGACCTGACGCTGGAGATGGCCTCCGAGCAGGGGCTCAAGGTCGATGAGGAGGGCTTCCGCCGCCTCATGGCGGAGCAGCGGCAGATGGCCAAGGCCGACGCGGCGGCGAAGAAGACCGGCAACGCCGACATCTCCGTCTTCGGGCAGCTGCTGGAGTCGGCGGGCAAGGTCGAGTTCCTCGGCTACGACGAGACCGAGGCCGACACCAGCGTGGTCGGCATCCTCGTCGACGGCGTGCCCGTCCCGGCGGCGGGCGCGGGCACCACGGTCGAGGTCGTGCTGCAGCGCACGCCGTTCTACGCGGAGGGCGGCGGCCAGCTCGCCGACCAGGGCGTGATCCGCACCAGCGGCGCCGAGGTCGAGGTGAGCGACGTGCAGACGCCGATCGCCGGCCTCGTCGTGCACCGCGGCAAGATCCGCACCGGCGAGCTGAAGGTCGGCGACGAGGCGCAGGCGGAGATCGACATCGAGCGCCGCCGCGCCATCTCGCGCAGCCACAGCGCCACCCACCTCGTCCACCGCGGCTTCAAGAACGCGCTCGGCGAGACGGCGGCGCAGGCCGGCTCGGAGAACTCGCCCGGCCGCTTCCGCTTCGACTTCACCTCCGCCGGCGCCGTGCCGCCCAGCGTGCTGCGTGACGTCGAGGACGAGGTCAACGCCGTCCTCATCAACGACCTCAAGGTCAACGCGTTCTACACCTCGCAGGCGGAGGCCAGGGCGATGGGCGCGCTGGCGATGTTCGGCGAGAAGTACGGCGACGAGGTCCGCGTCGTCGAGATCGGCGACTACTCGCGCGAGCTGTGCGGCGGCACCCACGTTCACAGCTCCGGCCAGCTCGGCCTGGTCAAGGTGCTGGGCGAGCAGTCGGTCGGCGCGGGCGTGCGCCGCGTCGAGGCGCTCGTCGGCATCGACGCCTTCCGCTTCCTGGCGCGCGAGAGCGTCCTGGTCGCGCAGCTCACCGAGCAGCTCAAGGCGCGCCGCGAGGAGCTGCCCGAGCGCATCGACGGCATCGTCACCCGGCTGCGCACCGCCGAGAAGGAGCTGGAGCGGCTCCGCTCGGCCCAGGTGCTCGAAGCGGCGGGCGAGCTGGTGTCCCAGGCTCGCGACCTGCAAGGTGTCTCCGTGGTGACACACCGCGCGCCTGATGGCACGGGCGCCGATGACCTGCGTAAGCTCGCGCTTGATGTGCGTGGCAGGTTCCCGGCCGACAGGCCGGCGGTCGTCGTGATCGCCGGTGCCCCCTCCGACCGGCCGGTGGTGGTTGCCGCGGTCAACGAGGCGGGGCGCGAGCGGGGGCTCAAGGCCGGACGACTGGTCGGCGTCGCCGCCAAGGCTCTTGGGGGTGGCGGTGGCGGCAAGGACGATGTCGCGCAAGGCGGTGGCACGCGGCCGGAGGCGATCGGCGACGCGCTGCGACTGGTCGAAGAGGCGATTTCTGGGCAGCTCGGCTGACATGAGGTTCGGTTCACGGATCGGCGTCGACGTCGGCTCCGTACGCGTCGGCGTGGCCCGCAGCGACCCGAGTGGGCTGCTGGCCACGCCGGTCGAGACCGTCAGGCGAGGCAAGGGCGACCTCGACCGCATCGCGGCGATCGTCGCCGAGCACGAGGCGATCGAGGTCGTCGTGGGGCTGCCCACCTCGCTGTCGGGGCGTGAGGGGCAGGCGGCGGGGCTGGCGCGCGAGTTCGCCGCCAAGCTGGCCGCCAAGCTGGCTCCCACGCCCGTACGGCTGTTCGACGAGCGGCTCACCACGGTCGCGGCGCAGCAGGGGCTGCGGGCCAGCGGCGTGCGGGCCAAGAAGCAGCGGGGGGTCGTCGATCAGGCGGCTGCCGTCGTGCTGCTGCAGGACGCGCTCGATTCCGAGCGTGCAACGGAAAGACCACCGGGCAGGCCCGTCGAACCGCCATCCGCGGCCGACGGACCTGCCTCATGAGCGGGCGTCCGACGGGGGGTCGTCCCGCTGCGGGCCATGTCACCCAGGCCGAGGGCCGTGTCGCGCGAGTCGCGGCACGCGCCCTGGGCCACGCACCGGACGCCGCCGATCGCGCCGCGCACGCCGAGGGTGGGGTGGTCGCATGACCGGGACGCCAGAGGACGAGGACGACGTCGGTGACGTGATCCCGTTCCGGCAGAGCGAGGGCCAGGGCCAGGGCGAGGGCCAGGGCGACCAGCCCGGCCCGCAGCCGGCCGCGAAGGAGACCGTTCCCGACGCGGAGGTCATCCCGCTGCCGGCCGCCCCGGGCAAGCGGGCCGTCCGGAAGGTGGGCCTGCTCTCGGCGGGCCTGCTGGCCGGCGTGCTGGCTCTGGGCGGGGGCGCCATCGCGGTGCTCAAGCCGTACCTGAGCCCCGACGACTTCGACGGCCCCGGCAGCGGCGCGGTGACGGTGCGGATCGCGCCCGGTTCGAGCGCGGAGGCGATCGGCGCGGTGCTGGCCGACGCCGGCGTGGTGGCCAGCTCGGGCTCGTTCGTGAACGTGACGGAGGACCGCGCGGTCAGCGACCGGCTGCGGCCCGGCCACTACCGCCTGCGCAAGGGCATGGCGGCGGGTGCGGCGCTCGACCTGATGCTGAGCCCGGCCGCGAGGATCGTGCGGCGGGTGACGTTGCCGGAGGGCATGCGGGTGGCGGAGGTGCTGGCCCGCCTGTCGAAGCAGGCCGGGCTGTCGCTGCAGGCGCTGAAGAGCGTGGACAAGGCTCTGGTGGGCCTGCCGGAGTACGCGGGCGGCCTGGAGGGCTTCCTGTTCCCCGCCACGTACGAGATCGAGCCGGGCGACACGGCCGTGGACGTGCTGGCGGCCATGGCGGAGCGGTTCGCGGCGGCGGCGCGGCACGTGGGCCTGGAGGATCTGGCGCCGCAGGTGAAGCTGACGCCGCTGCAGGTCGTCACGCTGGCGAGCCTGATCCAGGCGGAGGGCGGCACGGACGCCGACTATCCGAAGATCTCGCGGGTGATCTACAACCGGCTGGCGAGGAACATGCCGCTGGAGATCGACAGTACGGTGCTGTACGCGCAGAACAGAAGGACACTGAAGGTCACGGAGCGTGACACCAAGGTGAACTCTCCCTACAACACCTATCGCCATAAAGGACTGCCGCCAGGGCCCATCGCCAATCCTGGAGAGAAGGCGCTGATGGCGGCCCTGAACCCTGCCGAAGGTGATTGGCGGTGGTTTGTAACGACGGATCCAGCGCATAGAATCACCAAATTCACCAGCAAAGAGAGCGAGTTCGTGAGATACCGGGAAGAGTTGAACAAGAACCTCGGGACGAGCTGATGTTCGACGGAACCCCCTCCGTTCGCGACCAAAGGTCCCAAAGTGGGGCGTGTGTCCTCTTTCCGTCCCCTAGCATGGCTACCCAGAGTGATTCCCGCCGTGCGGTGCAGAGCGCACGGCGGCTCCCCCAGTTTCGCTCGGTGACACCAGCCGATTGGGCAGTTCCGCTTGACGTCCGACCGGCGGTACCGGGAGATTGGCCAGCGCACCTATGAACGATCTCGATCTGAACACCCTGCTCGGTCCCGAGGACGACGAAGGCTCTCCCCGGCGCCGCTCCCGCAATTCCGGCAAGCGCGGCGGCGGTCGCAGGCGGCGCCGCAGGCGCAACCGGGGCGGCTTCATCGCCCCGCTGCTGGCGTTCGTCGTCCTGGCGGGCATCATCGGCGGCGGCGGCTACTACGGCTACATGTGGCTCAACGACGCTCTCGTACCCGACGACTACACCGGCCAGGGCACCGGCGAGGTCGTCATCGAGATCAAGATGGGCCAGAGCGCGTCGGAGGTGGCGCAGGAGCTGGAGCGGCAGGGGGTCGTCGCCAGCGCCAGAGCGTTCACCAACGCCGTCTCCAACGCCAACATGAGCGCCTCGCTGCAGCCCGGTGAGTACAAGCTGCGCAAGCAGATGTCGGCCGCCGCGGCGGCCGCGGCGCTCGTCCCGGGCAACAAGCTGCTCGCCAAGGTACGTCTCGCGGAGGGCCTGCGCCTCAGCCAGATCTACAACGAGCTGGCCAAGCAGACCGGCAAGCCGGCCAAGGAGTTCGCCGCCGCAGCGAAGGACGCCGACGCGCTCGACCTGCCGTCGTACGCCAAGGGCAAGCTGGAGGGGTACGTCTTCCCCGCGACCTACGAGTTCCAGCCCAAGACCGAGCCCAGGCAGATGCTGGCGGCGATGGTCGACCGCTTCAAGCAGGCGGCCGAGCAGGCTGATCTCGAAGCGGGCGCCAAGTCGCTCGGCTACACGCCCCACCAGATCATCGTGATCGCGAGCATCGTCCAGGCCGAGGCGGGCCGGCAGGAGGACATGGCGAAGATCGCCAGGGTCATCTACAACCGGCTCAAGCTGCCGATGAAGCTGCAGATGGACAGCACGACGATGTACGCGCTCAACAAGTTCGGCACCGCGGCCACGCACGCCGAGACGGAGACCAAGCACCCGTACAACACGTACTACGTGGACGGTCTGCCGCCCGGCGCCATCACCAACCCCGGTGACCACGCCATCGAGGCCGCGCTGAACCCGGCCAAGGGCAACTGGCTCTACTTCGTCGCCACCGACCCGAAGAGCAACGTCACGAAGTTCGCCAACACGGAGGCGGAGTTCAACCAGCTGCTGGCGGAGTACCGCGCGAACGGCGGCTGACACGCGACCGACCTGAGGCGGCCGTCCGGATCTCCGGGCGGCCGCTCGCTGTAAGGTCGTCTCGTTCGGAAGGAGTGGGGGATGCGGGCTGCGGTGATGGGGTCGCCCATCGGCCATTCGCTCTCGCCCTACCTGCACAGGGCCGCCTACCAGGCGATGGGGCTCGGCGGGTGGAGCTACGAGGCGTTCGAGTGCGACGAGGCGCGGCTGCCGGGGCTGCTGGCGGAGCTGGGGCCGGTGCGCGGCCAGGCGGGCGCCGGCACGGACGCCGGCACGGGCGCCTGGGCGGGCCTGTCGCTGACGATGCCGCTCAAGCGGGCCGTGCTCCCCCTGCTCGACACGGTCTCCGACCTGGCCGTCGAGGTGGGCGGGGCCAACACCGTGGTGTTCCGCGACGGGCGGCGGCACGGCGACAACACCGACGTCTACGGCATCGGGCAGGCGCTGGCCGAGGCGGGCGTGCCGGCGCCGCGCTCGGCCACCGTCCTGGGCGGCGGGGCCACGGCGGCCTCCGCGCTGGCGGCGCTGCGCGAGCTCGGGCTGTTCTCGGTCACGCTGCTGGTCCGCGATCCCGCGCGGGCGGGCGAGACGGTCGCGGTGGCCGAACGGCTGGGCGTGGCGCTGGCGGTGGAGACGTTCGACAAGCTCGACGCGTTCACGGGGGTGGACCTCGTGGTGTCCACGCTGCCGGGCGGGGCCGCCGACGTCCTCGCGGGCCGGCTGGCGCGGGTGCCGGCGCTCTTCGACGTCATCTACTCGCCCTGGCCGACCGAGGCGGCGGCGGCCGTCACGGCGGCGGGCGGCATCGTGGTCGGCGGGTTCGCGATGCTGCTGCACCAGGCGGTGCGGCAGGTGCAGCTGATGACAGGGGAGACACGGGTGCCGGTGGCGGCCATGCGCGCCGCGGGCGAGGCCGAGATCCTCCGCCGGGCGGCCGCGCGAACGGGATGATTCGAGCGGGCTCGGGCGTTGTGGTAATGTAGCTCTCTGATCGGTCCGGCATGCCTTGCTGGACGCGCAAGCGGAGGTCTCCTCCCACCTGAGTCACCGCGAGGTGGCCGGGTCCAGGATCACGCCGGACTACTCCGGGGAGCTCGAGGCCACGAAAGCCACAGAGCTCAGTGGCCCCGCATGCGCGACGTGCGGGGCTTTTCGCATTCGGGGGAATGCGTCAAGCTCCGATACGACGAGCACGTAGGGATCGCAAACCTAGGAGGCCCCATCAGCACTGAGCCCCGCATCAACGAGCGTATCCGAGTTCCCGAGGTTCGCCTCGTGGGCCCGAACGGCGAGCAGGTAGGCATCGTCTCGATTCACGACGCCCTCAAGCTCGCCCAGGAGGCCGACCTCGACCTCGTCGAGGTCGCGGCCACGGCTCGACCGCCCGTGTGCAAGCTCATGGACTACGGCAAGTTCAAGTACGAGTCCGCGATGAAGGCGCGCGAGGCGCGCAAGAATCAGGCGCACACGATCATCAAGGAGATCAAGCTCCGGCCGAAGATCGACCCGCACGACTACGAGACCAAGAAGGGTCACGTGGTGCGGTTCCTCAAGGCGGGGGACAAGGTCAAAGTCACGATCATGTTCCGCGGACGTGAGCAGTCCCGGCCGGAGCTCGGCTTCCGGCTGCTGCAGCGGCTGGCGGACGACGTCCAGGAGCTCGGCTTCGTGGAGTCCCACGCCAAGCAGGACGGCCGTAACATGATCATGGTGATCGGTCCGCACAAGAAGAAGGCCGAGGCCAAGGCCGAAAAGGCCGCAGCCAAGGCCCAGCGTGGCGGCGAGGAGCTCTCCGAACCGGAAGAGTGACCCGCGGTTGGGGTTAGCCTTACAGCACCCCAGCAGCAGCCACCGGCAGACGTAAGACGCCGCGACCGGGCCGGCCAGCACCGGCCCGGCCACCGGCACGACCGAAACGAGGAGAGACGGCGACATGCCGAAGATGAAGACGCACAGCGGTGCGAAGAAGCGGTTCCGGGTCACCGGCACCGGCAAGATCAAGCGTCGCCGTGCCAACCGCGCGCACTACAACGAGTGGAAGTCGTCCACGCTGACGCGCCGTCTCAAGAACGAGGTCGTCCTTTCCGACGCCGATTCCAAGAAGATCAAGAAGCTGCTCGCCAAGTAGCGCGAACTTTCCCCGGGGAGAAGAAACATGGCACGCGTGAAGCGGGCGCTCAACGCCAAGAAGAAGCGCAGGGTCGTCCTCGAGAGGGCGAGCGGTTACCGTGGCCAGCGGTCGCGTCTCTACCGCAAGGCCAAGGAGCAGATGCTCCACTCGATGACGTACGCCTACCGGGACCGCAAGGACCGTAAGGGCGCCTTCCGTCGTCTGTGGATCCAGCGCATCAACGCCGCCGCTCGTCAGAACGGCATGACCTACAACCGCCTGATCCAGGGTCTGCGGCTGGCCAACATCGAGGTCGACAGGAAGATCCTCGCCGACCTCGCGGTGAACGACAGCCAGACCTTCGCCACGCTCGTCGAGGCCGCCAAGAAGGCGCTTCCGGCGAACGTGAACGCTCCGGCCGCGAGCTGAAGCGGTCGAACTGACCGAGGGGCCCACCGAACGACGGTGGGCCCTTTGTTGCTGTCTGCACGAGTTGGGGGAAGTTTGTGGCCGGGTCTGAGCTGACCAACGTCAGGTCGCCGCGGGTGAAGGCCGCCCGGCGGCTCACCAAGCGCGCCTTCCGCGAGCAGGACAGGAAGTTCCTCGCCGAGGGCCCGCAGGCGGTGCGCGAGGCGCTCAGGCTGGACGACGTGGCGCTGGAGCTGTTCGTCACGGCCGAGGCCGAGCTGCGCCACCCCGAGCTGGTCAGTGAGGCCGCGCACAAGGACGTCCCCGTGCACCGGGCCAGCGGCGAGGTCATGTCCGAGCTCTCCCAGACCGTGACCCCGCAGGGCATCGTGGCCGTCTGCCGGCTCGTGCACGTGCCGCTGGAGCAGGCGCTGAGCGGCGAGCTGAAGCTGGTCGCGATGCTCGCGCACGTGCGCGACCCGGGCAACGCGGGCACCGTGATGCGGGCCGCCGACGCCGCCGGGGCCGACTCGGTGATCTTCACGGACGCCTCCGTGGACCCGTACAACGGCAAGTGCGTGCGCGCCAGCGTCGGCAGCCTGTTCCACCTTCCCGTCACGATCGGTGCACCGGTGGGCGCCGCCGTGCGTCAACTCAGGGAGCGGGGCCTGCGCGTGCTGGCGGCCGACGGCGCGGGCAAGCACACGCTCGACGATGTCGATCTGTCAGGACCCACCGCGTGGATCTTCGGCAACGAGGCCTGGGGACTGCCTGAGGAGATACTCGCCGAGGCGGACGATGTGGTCAGAGTGCCCATCTACGGACAGGCTGAAAGTCTGAACCTGGCCACCGCCGCGGCGGTATGCCTTTACTCCTCGGCCAGGGCTCAGCGAGTGCCCTAGGCGGCCGGAAACCCGCTATTGTCGGCGTTGTAGGCGGAGGAGGCGAGGTCGTGCACGGCGCAGACACCGACGGGCGAGTTGTGGCCGCCGCGTGCACGATAGCCATCGACGATCTTCCCGACGGCCTCATCGTGACCGACCGATATGGGTGCGTCCTGGCCGTCAACCGGGCCGCGGCGCGGCTCACCGGCGTCGCCATGGAGCGCGCGGTCGGCCGGCACATGACCGACGTGTTCCCCTTCCGCGACCACGACGGGCGCGACTGGTGGAAGGCGCTCGACCCCGAGGGCGGGCTGCGTACCAGGAGCCGGGTCCCCGAGCGTCCGCTGCACCTGCCCGGCGGGCAGGAGCTGTACGTGGCGGCCAGGCTCGTGCGCGAGCCCGAGCGCGCCGGCGAGGTCGAGCGCGTCACGATCACCCTGCGCGACGGCGGCGCCCGCGCCCGGCTGGAGCGCAGCCGCGCCGACCTGGTCTCGACCGTGGCCCACGAGCTGCGCTCGCCGCTGACCAGCGTCAAGGGCTTCACCGCGACGCTGCTGGCCAAGTGGTCCCGCTTCACCGACGAGCAGAAGCGGGTCATGCTGGAGACGGTCAACAACGACGCCGACCGCGTCACCCGGCTCATCACCGAGCTGCTCGACGTCTCGCGCATCGAGTCCGGGCGGCTGGAGGTGCGCCGCCAGGTCGTCGACCTGCCCTCCAGGGCGCGCAGGCTCATCGCGGGCCGGGTCGCGGCAGGCGAGGCGGAAGACCGGTTCCGGCTCATCGTGGGCGACGACCTGCCCGAGATGTGGCTCGACCAGGACAAGGTCGACCAGATCCTGGGTAATCTGGTGGAAAACGCGCTGCGCCATGGGCGCGGCACCGTGACAATGGAAATCGAGTCCGTCGGATGGGGAGTTGCCGTGTCGGTGCGCGATGAGGGCGAGGGCATCGAGCCCGAGCTGGCCCCGCGCGTCTTCAGGCAGTTCTGGCGGGGCGGCAACAGCCGTCGCCGCGGTGGCACCGGGCTCGGCCTGTTCATCGTGAAAGGCCTGGTCGAGGCACACGGCGGCACGATCACGGTGCAGCGCGCGCCCGAGGGCGGGGCGGAGTTCCGATTTACCGTGCCCACCGGCACGCCCGACTTCGCCAGCGTCTAGTTGCCGAATGCGGGCCCGGTGGGCGGGCCCCACTAGACTCTTTTCCGCTCAAGCCCTGGATACGGAGCCCACTCTTGTCTGACTACGATCCCGTCGAGGTGACACCGTTGCACGCCGACGAGCTGTCCCGGATGGAGGCCGACGCCATCGCGGCGATCAAGGCGGCCGGCGACCTCGACGCACTCAAGCAGGCCAGGCTGGCGCACGCGGGCGACCGCTCGCCCATCGCCCTGGCCAACCGTGAGATCGGGGCCCTGCCCCCGGCCGCCCGCGCCGAGGCGGGCAAGCGGGTCGGCGGCGCCCGCAAGGCGATCAACGAGGCGCTGGCCGCTCGCCAGGCCGAGCTCGAGGCCGAGCGCGACGCGCGCGTGCTCGTCGAGGAGACCGTCGACGTCACCCTGCCGTGGGACCGCCGGCCGCGCGGCGCCCGCCACCCGCTGACCACCCTCCAGGAGCGCATCGCCGACGCGTTCGTCGCCATGGGGTACGAGGTGGCCGAGGGGCCCGAGCTCGAAGGCGAATGGTTCAACTTCGACGCGCTCAACATCGCCAAGGACCACCCGGCCCGCTCCGACCACGACACGTTCTTCGTCGGGTCCACCGGCTCCGGCATGGTGCTGCGCACGCAGACCTCGCCGGTGCAGATCCGCGCGCTGCTCCAGCGCGAGCTGCCGGTGTACGTGATCTCGCCGGGCAAGACGTTCCGCACCGACGAGCTGGACGCCACCCACACCCCGGTCTTCCACCAGACCGAGGGCCTGGCCGTCGACGAGGGCCTGACCATGGCCCACCTCAAGGGCACCCTCGACCGGTTCGCCGAGGTGATGTTCGGCAAGGGCATCACCACCCGCTTCCGGCCGAACTACTTCCCGTTCACCGAGCCGTCCGCCGAGATGGACCTCAAGTGCTTCGTCTGCCGCGGCGCCTCGGCGATCCCCGGCAACCCGCCCTGCCGCACCTGCAAGTCGGAGGGCTGGATCGAGTGGGGCGGCTGCGGCATGGTCAACCCGCGCGTGCTCGTCGCGTGCGGCGTGGACCCGTCGCGCTACTCCGGGTTCGCCTTCGGCATGGGCATCGAGCGGACGCTGATGTTCCGCCACAACGCCGAGGACATGCGTGACATGGTCGAGGGCGACAACCGGTTCACCCTCCCGTTCGGAATGGAGATCTGATGAGGGTCCCGCTCTCCTGGCTGCGGGAGTACGTCGATCTCCCGGCGGTCACCGCGCACGAGGTGGCCGAGAAGCTGACCGCGGCCGGGCTCAAGCTCGAGTCGATCTCCTCGCACGGCTACGACGTCAAGAACGTCGTGGTCGGCGAGGTGCTCGAGATCGAGGAGCTGACCGGCTTCAAGAAGCCCATCAGGCACTGCAAGGTCGAGGTGGGCGAGGCGACGCCGCGCGAGATCGTCTGCGGCGCCACCAACTTCGCCGCCGGTGACCGCGTGCCCGTCGTGCTGCCTGGCGGCGTGCTGCCCGGCGGGTTCGAGGTCGGGGCGCGCAAGACGTACGGGCGCATGTCGGAAGGCATGATCTGCTCCGAGCGCGAGCTGGGCCTCGGCGAGGACCACAACGGCATCATGGTGCTGCCCGCGGGCACGCCCATCGGCACCGACGTGGTCGAGCTGCTCGGCCTGCGCGACGACGTGATCGAGCTGGAGATCACGCCCGACATCGGCTACGCCCTGTCGATCCGCGGCGTCGCCCGCGAGGCCGCGACCGCGTTCGGGGTGGCCTTCCGCGACCCCGCCGACATCGAGCTGCCCGCCGAGACCGCGCCGGCCTGGCCCGCCTCGATCGCCGACCCGACGGCGTGCGACCGGTTCGTGCTGCGCGAGGTCAGCGGCTTCGACCCGGCCGCGCAGAGCCCGCTGTGGATGCGCGTACGCCTCACGCGGGCCGGCATGCGCCCCGTGTCGCTGGCCGTCGACATCACCAACTACCTGATGCTGGAGCTGGGGCAGCCGCTGCACGCGTTCGACCGCTCGAAGCTGCGCGGCGAGATCGTCGTGCGCAGGGCCGCGGCCGGCGAGCGGCTGGAGACGCTCGACCACGTGGTGCGCGAGCTCGACCCCGACGACATCCTCATCACCGACCAGTCCGGGCCCATCTCCATGGCCGGCACGATGGGCGGGCTGGAGACGGAGATCTCCGGCGTCTCCACCGACATCGTCATCGAGGCCGCGCACTTCTCCGCGACCGGCATCTCCCGCGAGTCGCGCCGCCACGGGCTCGTCTCCGAGGCGTCCAAGCGGTTCGAACGCGGCGTCGACCGCGAGCTGCCGCTCGTCGCCTCCTGGCGGGCCGTGCGCCTGCTGGCCGAGCTCGGCGGCGCCACCGTGCAGCCCGGCGTCACGCACGCCGAGGTCGAGGTGGAGCCCGCGCGCATCGCGATCCCGTCCGGGCACCCAGGCCGGGTCGCCGGCGTCGAGTACTCCCGCGACACCGTCATCGCGCGGCTGGAGCAGATCGGCTGCGTCGTGGCCGACGGCGACGACCCGGCCGTGCGCAAGGGCGGCGTGGCCCCCACCGGCGTCGTGACCGGCGGGGCCCTGGCCGCCAGGCTGGCCGTCACCGGCGACGACATGATCACCGTGACGCCGCCGTCCTGGCGGCCCGACCTCACCGACCCCAACGACCTCGCCGAGGAGGTCATCCGGCTGGAGGGCTACGAGAGCCTCCCGTCGGTGCTGCCCTCCGCGCCCGCCGGCGCCGGGCTCACCGAGGGCCAGCGGTTGCGCAGGCGGGTCGGCAGGGCGCTGGCCGAGGGTGGCTACGTCGAGGTGCTCAGCTACCCGTTCATCAGCGGCGACGACTTCGACCGGCTGCTGCTGCCCGCCGACGACGCGCGGCGCGTGGCCGCCCGGCTGGCCAACCCGCTGTCCGAGGACGAGCCGCTGATGCGCACCACGCTGCTGCCCGGCCTGCTGAAGACCCTCGTCCGCAACGTCGGGCGCGGCTTCACCGACGTGGCGCTGTTCGAGACCGGCGCGGTCTACCGTCCCCGCACGGGCGCGCCCGACGTGGCGCCCGTGCTCGGCGTCGAACGCCGGCCGACCGCCGAGGAGATCGCCTCCATCGAGGCGGCCCTGCCCGACCAGCCGCTGCGGGTCGCGGCGGTGCTGGCCGGCGAGTTCGAGCGGTCCGGCTGGTGGGGCGGCGGGCGCGCCGCCTCCTGGGCCGACGCCGTACAGGCCGCACGCCTGGTGGCGGGCGAGGCGCGGGTCGAGCTGTCCATCAGCGCCGACCAGCACGAGCCATGGCACCCCGGCCGGTGCGCCGCCCTCTACGTGGGCGACACGCTGGTGGGGCACGCCGGTGAGCTGCACCCGCGGGTGATCGAGGCGTACGGGCTGCCGCCGCGCACGGCTGCCATGGAGGTCGAGCTGACCCGGCTGGAGGCCGTCATGCCGGGGCCGGTGCAGACGCCCGCGGTGTCGGCCTATCCGGTTGCCACGCAGGACGTCGCGCTCATCGTGCCCGACTTCACGCCGGTGGCCGACGTGGAGGCCGCGCTGCGCGACGGGGCCGGGGAGCTGCTGGAGTCGATCCGGCTGTTCGACGTTTACGCCGGGGCGCAGGTGGGCGAGGGGAACAAGTCGCTCGCTTACTCGATGCGGTTCAGGGCCGGCGATCGCACGTTGACCGTGGAGGAGACCACGGCGGCGCGGGATGCGGCTGTGGCGATGGCGGCTGATCGGGTGGGGGCTCAGCTTCGCGGGTGAGCGCCTGGTGGGGGCCGGTGCGGCGGGTGCTGTGCCGGCCCTTTCGCGTCACATGCGGTCGATCTCGGTGAGGTCGATGTCGACGTCGAACGGGACGGTCAGCTTCAGCCTGTCGTGGTGAACGCCCGTGGGGACGTAGCTCCTCGTCACGGGGTCGAGCTCGAAGACGTGGACGTCCGGCTTGCCGGAGTCGTTCTCGACAAGCCAGAAGTGGCGGATGCCGGCTTCGGCGTAGAGCTCCGGCTTGCGGCGACGGTCGCGGGTGCGGGACTCGGGGGAGACCACCTCGATGACGAGCAGGACATCGCGCGCGTGGTAAAAAGTCTGCCTGCCGCTTTCGACGGCGGTGGCTGAGATCACACAGAGGTCAGGCTCCGGGCGCTGGTCCTTGTCGAGGATGACGCTCATCTCACGGCGCACACGCAGGTCTCCCGGGGCGGCACGCCGGAGCTCGTTCTCCAGGAGCGAGATGACGAGCATGTGGAAGGAGGCTTGGGGACTCGCGAAGACCAAGCTTCCGTCAATCAACTCTGTGTGCGCAGGCAAATCCGGAATGTGGTCGAGGTCCTCGGCGGCGAAGCCTTGCGGCGGCGGGAAGACCCGGTCGGGGAGCGAGGGTGGTGTCATCTCAACGATCACCGCTTCGGCAGTCATGGCGCAACGCTACCAATCTATTGTTCTCACGCCTGGTGAACGTCACGGAATGGAGGGTGATCGATGACCCAGTTGCTCGTCTTCAGCGAGAGGGACGACGCCGAAGAGGTCGCCGAGACGCTGGGCGAGTGGTTCCCCGCGCTGGGCGTGCCCAGGGTGGTGCGGGAGACGCTCGCCGGCGAGGACGACGCCGAGGACGCGCAGTGGCTGGTCGTGCTCGAAGGCCTGGACGGGGAGGCTCTGGACAAGGTGGATGAGCTGGCCGAGCGGTACGACGGGTGGCGGGAGGCGGCCGGCGGGTTCGCCGGGTAGCGGCACGGGCCTCCGGTGCGCTACGGCGCGGGAGAGTGCAGTGCCGGGCTGGAGCCGGTGCGGCGGGGTGCTGTGTCGGTCCTCAACCGGTGCGGGGCGTGTAGAGCTTGGTGAGGTCGATGTCGATGTCGAACGGAACCGTGAGCTTCAGCCACTCGTGGAAGACGCCGGCGGGAGCGTAGGCCTTGGTGGCGGGGTCGAGTTCGAAGACGAAGACCGCCGGCTTCTCGTTGATCTCCTTGATGCGCCAGAAGTGCGGGATTCCGGCCTCGGCGTAGAGGACGGGCTTGCGATGCCTGTCCCGCAAGTCGGACTCCGCTGAGACGACTTCGATGGCGAGCACCACATCCGCGGCGTCGAAGCAGGTGACATCGGGAGCGATTCTTGCTTGAGGTCCCACGACCATGAGGTCAGGCTCTGGACGTTGCCGCGGACCCAGCTTGACGGTCATCTGCGAGAGCACCTCATGACTCGTGGGTGCCAGGGTCTCCAGCAGGTTGTGCAACCGATGAATGACCGCCTGACGGAAGTGTCGCTGTGGGCTCGCGAAGACCAAGCTTCCATCAATCAACTCTGTGTGCGCAGGCAGATCCGGAATGTGATCGAGATCTTCTGCTACGAAGCCCTGCGGTGGCGGGAACACCCAGTCGGGGAGCGAGGAAGGCGTCATCTTAACGATCACCGCTTGGGCAGTCATGGTTCAACGCTAACAATCCATTGTGCTCACGCCATGTGAACGTCAGGACACGGACGTGGAAGTTTCGGGGGTCGCTCCATGTCGCTGTGGCTGGTCGTGGCCGAGTGGGCGCGGGAGAGTCTGGGCATGCGAGTCGCCGTGCTGTCCGGCATTCATGCGGTGCTGCCCGGGCTCGAAGCCGTGCTGCCCGAGCCCGACGTGGCCGGGGCCGAGCTGATCGTGCTGACCGGTGACATGGCCGCGGGGCCGATGCCGGTGGAGACGCTCGATCTGCTCGTCTCGCTGGGGGAGCGGGCGCTGGGGTTGAGCGGGAACGCCGATCGGGAGCTGGTCGAGGTGGCGGCCGGGGCTGAGCGGGCGGGGCTGGGCCTGCGAATGCTGTCAGGTGGTGGCTTCTGCCGCTGCCTGGGTGGCCTCGGCTGCTGCGGCGGCCTCGCGGCGGGCCTTCTCCCGCAGCGCGTGCTCGTCCGTCCTGGCGTCGTACCGCAGGAACTTCGGCAGTGCGGCGGCCAGCCCCAGGACGGCGGCCACGCACAGGATACCGCCGCTGGTGAGCGAGAAGCGGGTGCCGCCGAAGTTGGCCATCAGGCTGGCCCTGGCGTTGCCCAGCATCGGGCCGCTGGCGTAGGAGAGCAGCTCGATGCCGGCCAGGCGGCCGCGGTACTCCGGCGGGATCGTCTGGTTCCACATCGTCATGCGGAAGATGCCGCTGATCATGTCGGCGGCGCCGGCGAGGGCGATGCAGATGAAGACCAGCCAGACGTTCGGGGCGAGGCCGGTGAGGGCGACCGCCACGCCCCAGAGCACGGCGGCGACGATCACGCCGAGGCCCTGGCGCTGCACGCGCGCCGTCCAGCGGCCGGTGAGTGAGGCGATCAGGGCGCCGGCGGCGGCGGCCGAGTAGAGCAGCCCGAGCGCTTGCGGCGCGCGCAGCTCGTCGGCCAGGAACGGGTACAGCGACGTGGCCATGGCGAACACCATGGCCGCGATGTCCACCAGGTACGTGCCCATCAGGTCCTTGCGGCTGACCGCGTACCGCACACCCTCGACCAGCGACCGCAGCGACGCCGGCGCGGCGTCCTCGGCCGGCGGGATGGACCGGACGCGCCACAGCAGGACGAGCGACACCACGAACGTGAGCGTGTCCAGGCCGTACGCGGCGGCGGTGCTCCAGGTGACGAGCAGGCCGCCGAGGGCCGGGGCGACGATGGCGCCGAAGTTCCAGCGCAGGCTCGACAGCACGGCGGCCGCGGCCTGCTGGTCGTGCTTGACGACCTGCTGGATCACGGCTTCGAGGCTCGGGCGTTGCAGGGAGGCCAGGCCGGTGGACAAGGCGCCGACCACGTACAGGACCCAGATCTGCGGGGTGGGCAGCAGCGCGTTGACGAACAGGGCCGCGGAGGTGACCAGCAGGCCGAGCTCGCTCAGGAAGATGATGTTGCGGCGGTCGAGCGCGTCGGCGATGGCGCCGCCCCACAGGCCGCACACCACCATCGGCACGAACTCCGCCAGGCTGACCAGGCCGACCGCCAGGTAGGAGTCCGTCAGCTCCTTCATCTGGTACGGCACCGCGACCATGGTGATCATCGTGCCGAACATGGTGATGACGCCGGAGCCGAAGAGCAGCCGGTAGTCGCGCGAATCGCGCAGCGGGCTCAAGTCCAGCGAAAGGTGACGGAGAAGGCGTTTCACGGCAGGTAGCACGAAGTGCAATTGTCCGTGAGCGGTGGACCGTTGAGCAAATCGTTTTCGGCGGCACGCGAAACGGCCCTCCGGAGGTCCGGAGGGCCGTTTCGCGTGGGATTCAGGCGGCGGGAACCTTGTCCAGGAAACCGAGGACCTTGCTGATCCTGCCGTCCTCGGCCAGCTCGATCACGTCGAACCCGACCGCGACCGGCTCCCCGCCCGCCGGCCCCAGGTGCCAGGTGAAGCGGGCGAGGTGGTGGTGGGCGTCGTACAGCTCGCCGGGGGTGAAGACCAGGCCGGGGAACATGCCCTGCGCGCCCTCGATCACCGCGGCGATCCCGGCGTGGCCGGCGACGTCGGCGAGCGGGTCGGTGTAGGTGGCGTCCTCGGTCCACAGCTCGGCGACGGCCTTGGCGCGGGTCTCCGGGTCGGTCTCGTTCCAGCAGGCGACGTAGCGCTCGACGATGTTCATGGGATGTCTCTCCTCAGGTCGTTCGGTCGGTGCGGCTCTTGCGCGAGGTCGTCTCGGCTGGCGCGGCTCTTGCGCGAGGTCGTCTCAGTTGGTGCGGCTCTTGCGCGAGGTCGTCTCAGTTGGCGCGGCTCTTGCGCAGGCCGGTGATCTGGAGCTCGGCGAACCCGGCGACCACCAGCGCCTGGGCGATGGCCCAGACGGCGCCGATCGTGGTGAAGCCGGCCGCGCCGGTGACGACGGCGGCGACGCTGGCCAGGGTCCAGATGATGTTCAGGGCGATGACGGCCTTGGTGGCGGCCGGGCTGATGTCGCGGCGGGTGGCCAGGAGGCCGACGGCGGCGCCGTACACGAGCAGGAAGACGCCGATGCCGCGCAGCAGGCCGGTGTCCGGGCCGAGCAGGTCGCCGACCGGGCCGGCGAAGGCGAGGTAGACCAGCCCGTTGCCGCCCGTGACGACGGCGTCGGCGGCCAGCGCCAGGCGCAGGAACTTCATGCGGTCGGTGGTGACGGTCAAGGCGGTCATGTCGGGCTCCTCGTGGATGGCCTCGTTTGTGCGGACATCTGAAAGATGCCAGGCCAGGAGTAGGGGCCGCGATTACGCGCCAGGTAAAGCGGGGCGGCGATCCCCACGTCGAGCAGGGGAAAGTGACCATATGTGACGGTGGTCACAACGGCAAGCCTGAGGCCGTCACGGCGACGGCCGCCGTCCGGAGGCGGGCGGCGGCCGTCGTGTGGCGGAGGGGGTCAGACGCCCAGGACCTCCCGGCGCAGGTGCGTCTTGAGGATCTTGCCGCCGGGGTTGCGGGGCAACTCGCCGTCCCGGAACCACACGTGCACCGGGATCTTGAACTTGGCGATCCGCTCCGCCAGGAACGCCTGCAGCTCCGGCACCTCGACCGTCCTGCCGGGGGCCAGCCGGACCACCGCGCCGACCTCCTCGCCCAGCTCGTCGTGCGGCACGCCGATCACGGCGGCGTCGTCCACGGCCGGGTGCTCGAACAGGGCCGCCTCCACCTCGGCGCAGTAGACGTTCTCGCCGCCCCTGATCACCATGTCCTTGGCGCGGTCCACGATGTAGACGAAGCCCTCGTCGTCGATCTTGGCCAGGTCGCCGGTGTGCAGCCAGCCGCCGACGAACGTCTGCGCGGTGGCCTCCGGTTTGTTCCAGTAGCCGAGGATGACGTTCGGGCCGCGTACGCACAGCTCGCCGACCTCGCCCGGCGGCAGCTCGTTGCCCATCGGGTCCACCACGCGCACGTCCACCACCGCGGACGGCAGGCCGATGCTGTCGGGTTTGGCCTGGTAGTCGGCTCCGCCGTTGCCGATGGCCAGGGCGGAGGTCTCGGTCATGCCGTAGCCGTTGGAGGGGGCGCGGTTGGGGAGGTTGGTGGTGATGCGTTCCAGCAGCTTGGGCGGGGCGGGGGCGCCGCCGTAGCCGAGGGTGGCCAGGGACGACAGGTCGTACTTGCCGAAGTCGGGGTGGGACATGAGCTGCCAGGCGTTGGTGGGCACGCCGATCATCGCGGTGACGCGCTCCCGTTCGATGAGGCGCAGCGCCTGCTCGGGGTCCCACTTGTACATCAGTACGAGGCCGCCGCCGCTGAACATCGTGGTGGTCATGGCCGAGAAGCAGCCGGTGACGTGGAAGAGGGGGACGGTGAGGAGGGTGATCCTGCGGGTGCCCGCCGCGGCGCCGACGTCCTTGCCGGCCATGGCGACGGCCTTCATGAGGCCGAACGCGACCGTCATGGGCGACTGGCCGATGTTGCGGTGGCTGCCGAGCGCGCCCTTCGGGTTGCCGGTCGTGCCGGAAGTGTAGAAGATCGTGGCCGGGTCGTCGGGGGCCAGCTCCACGTCGGGCAGCTTCACGTCCGCCACGACCTCGCCCATGACCTCGTCGAACGTGCGCGCCCCCGCCGGCGCCTCGCCCCTGGTGACGATCATCGGCACGCCCGTCGCCGCCAGCCGGACCGCGCGCTCGCCGTCGGCGATCAGCACCTTGGCTCCGGAGTCGCGCACGCCGTAGGCCAGCTCGGCCTCCGTCCACCAGGCGTTGAGCGGTACGGCGATCGCCCCCGCCGCCAGCGCGGCCGAGAACGCGACCACCCACTCGGGGTAGTTGCGCATCGCCACGGCCACCCGGTCGCCCTTCGTCACGCCGTACTCCTCGACCAGGCGGTTCGCGAGGGTGGCGGCGCGGCGGAAGTGCTCCTCGAACGTGATGTGCTCGTCCTCGTAGACCAGGAACACCTTCTCGCCGTGGAACCTGCTCATCTCCAGCAGGGCGCGAAAGTGGGCGGGAGCATGCTTCCATGTGCGTACGCCGGTGTCGCCGATCTCCTCGATCTCGAAGAGCTGGCCGGGGGCGGTGAGCTGGGCCTGGACCTGGGCGTGCGAAAGAGACATACGCAGAACTCCCGCAATGGACGATTATTCCGGAGATTTCACAGTACCGACCGGCCGGTACGTCGCGCTAGACGGTCCTCTGCCGATGAAACTTTCATTACTAGACCGATAGTTTCTGGCTTCCAACTGCTGATATAGCGTCGCCGTGAGCTTGCCATTGACCGTTCGCGCGCATGTCAATACCGTCTGCGATGCGATCTCCAACCGGCCGAAACTTTCGTGCGGAGGTAGATGTCCGTGCATTCGTCCAAGCTTCTTCGACTCCTCACGTTAGTGGGGATGTTCGCCGTCTTCCTCCTGCCCGCCACCCCGGCACAGGCCTCCGCGCCGCTGCGCACCCACGCCGCCGCCAGGAGCAAGTTCATCGGCGCGGCGCTGGCCACCGGCCCGCTGTCCGGCGAGACCTCCTACCGCACGATCGCGGCCACCGAGTTCAACCAGGTGACCGCCGAGAACGCGATGAAGTGGGACGCCACCGAGCCCAGCCAGAACCAGTTCAACTTCTCCGGCGCCGACGCCATCGTCAACTTCGCCACCCAGAACAACCAGCAGGTCCACGGCCACACCCTGATCTGGCACCAGCAGACGCCCGGCTGGGTGCAGAGCCTCGGCGCCACCGCCATGCGCTCGGCGATCCAGAACCACATCAGCCAGGTCGTCGGCCGCTACGCCGACAACGCGACCGTGGTCTCCTGGGACGTGGTCAACGAGATCTTCGACGACAACGGCGGCTGGCGCACCTCCTTCTGGTACAACACGCTCGGCCAGAGCTACGTCGCCGACGCCTTCCGCGCCGCCCGCGCCGCCGACCCCAACGCCCGGCTGTGCATCAACGACTACAACGTCGAGGGCATCAACGCCAAGAGCACCGCGATGTACAACCTGGTCTCCTCGCTGCGCCAGCAGGGCGTCCCGGTCGACTGCGTGGGCTTCCAGGGGCACCTGGCCATCCAGTACGGCTTCCCCGGCGACATCCAGCAGAACATGCAGCGCTTCGCCGACCTCGGCGTCCAGGTGCGGGTCACCGAGCTGGACGTGCGCATGCAGATGCCCAGGGACACCACCAAGGACACCACCCAGGCCACCTACTACCGCAACGTGGTCAACGCCTGCAACGCCGTCACCGCCTGCGCGGGCGTGACGATCTGGGGCTTCACGGACAAGTACTCCTGGGTGCCGGACACGTTCTCCGGCCAGGGCGCCGCACTGATCTACGACGAGAACTACCAGCAGAAGCCGTCCTACACCGCGGTGCACGACGCGCTGGCGGGCGGCACCACCACCGACCCCACCCCGCCGACCACGCCGGGCACGCCGGCGGCGAGCAGCGTGACGTCCAACTCGGCCACGCTGACCTGGACCGCCTCCACCGACAGCGGCGGCAGCGGCCTGGCCGGTTACAACGTCTACCGCGAGCAGGGCACGACGGACACGCAGCTCGGCCAGAGCACGACCAACTCGATCAACCTCACCGGGCTCACCCCGAACACCCAGTACCAGGTGTACGTGCGCGCCCGTGACGGAGCGGGCAACCTGTCCGCCAACTCGGCGCTCGCCACGTTCACCACGCAGTCCGGCCCGGTCGGCGGCGGCTGCACCGCCGTGGGCACCGTGCAGAGCCAGTGGAACAACGGCTACGTCGTCCAGCCCGTCACCGTCACCAACAGCGGCTCGTCGGCGATCACCGGCTGGACCGTCACCTTCACCCTGCCCGCAGGCCACACGCTCGCCGGGTCGTGGAACGCCACCCTGACCGTCAGCGGCCAGACCGTCACCGCCAGGAACGCCTCCTACAACGGCAACCTGGCGCCGAACGCCGGCACCTCGTTCGGCTACCAGGTCAACCGCCCGACCGGGAACACGCAGACGCCTTCCGGCTACACCTGTGCCTGATCGAGGCGCCTGAAACGGGGATCCCCTGGGGCCTGCCCGCCTGCCCGCCCGGCATCGGCACCCGCCCCAGGGGATTCTCTCCGCCCGGAATATTGACATTTAAACCGTCGAGGTCTGTCGTTCGCCTAGGAGGTGAACGGCATGAACGAATGGGATGCCACCTCGTACGCGGGAAAGGACACGATCCTGCGAGTCGTCCGGGAGGAGGCCGAGCGGCTGTTCGCGCTCGCCGAACCGGAGGAGGCCTGGGAGGCGCCGACCGCCTGCACGGGCTGGACCACGCGCGACGTGGTCGCGCACATCGTCGACACGACGGAGGGCTACTTCGCCGCCTTCGACGCCGCTCGCGGCGGAGGGGACCTCGGGACGGCGTACGGGCTGCCCGGCATGGGGGACCGGGTCAACGCCCAGGCGCTCGCGCTGCGCGGAGTGCCGCAGAAGGAGCTCCTCGACCGGCTCAGAGCGGACTTCGAGCGGATGCAGACCATCCTGCGCGGGCTCGGCGAGGACGAGTGGGCCGGGCTGACCGTCCCGCACTTCTACATGGGGCCGCTGCCGGCGTACTTCTACGCGGCGGGGCAGCTCATGGACTACGCGGTGCACTCGTGGGACGTCCGGCAGGGGAGCGGGCGGGCGCACGGGCTGCCGGGGGAGGCGGCGGACCTGCTCGTGCCGTTCATGTTCGTGCTGTGGCAGTCCACGATCCGGCAGGGGGCGGATCTGACGCCGTTCGAGATCGGGATCCGGGTCGGCGGGGTCAACGGGGGTGACTTCCGGGTTTCGGTGGGGGCGCGGGGGATGACGTACGAGCCCGGGAAGCTGGACGGGCTGCCGGCGGTCATCGAGTTCGACGCCGGGAGCATGGTGCTCACGACGTTCGGGCGGAGCAACTCCGGCACGGTGCGCGGTGATCTGCGGGTCGCCGACCGGTACCTGAATCTGTTCTTCCGGATCTAGCTTCGAGCCGTGGCGCAGTGGCTTGCTGGTGGGGTGGCCGGCAGGCCGCTGCGCCGCGGGATCCCGCGGGGCGATCGTCGCGACGTGGGCGGATGGGGCAATGCTCCGGATCGTCTGCGTCTTCAGCGCGCGGACCTTCGACCGGATCTTCAGCGGCATGGTGGCGAAGAACGCCGAAGGCATGCTGGAGTTGCCGTCCCCGCGCCGCCGCGCGACCGGCAGCTTCCAGGGCTGGCCTCTGGACGAGGAGACAGTCGGGCGTTGCCTCGCGGACGTCACCTTGGTCGAGGGCGGGCGTACGTGCATAGCCAGGGCGTGGCAACATCGCCACGCTCTCGGCCTCGTCCCTAGCCCTTCACCGAGCCGCCGAAGTTGAACGACCCCGCCAGGTACTTGTTGACCGCCACGTAGAGCACCACCGCTGGCGCCGTGTACAACACCGAGAACGCCGCCAGCTGCCCATAAGCCACCTGCCCGTACGTGGAGAAGAACGTGTAGACGGTGACGGCCGCCGGCTGCTTCTCCGGCGTGTCGAGCAGGACGAACGGCGCGAAGAAGTTCCCCCACTGCCCCACGAACACGAAGATCGCCACCACCGCGATCCCCGGCGCCATCAAGGGCCCCACCACCGCGCGCAGTGACCGCACCCAGCCGGCGCCGTCCACCCAGGCGGCCTCCTCCAGGCTGACCGGCACCCCGTCCATGAAGTTCTTCATCATCCAGATGGAGAACGGCAGCGAGCTGGCCGTCAGGAACAGCACCATCGCCAGCACGGAGCCGTACAGGTTGAACCGGAAGAACATCGCGTAGACGGGCACGAGGATCGCCGTCACCGGCAGACCCGTGGTGAACAGCAGCGTCAGCATGAAGTGGCGGCGGTAGCGGAGCTGGTAGCGCGACAGCGGGTACGCGGCCAGCCCCGCCACCAGCACCGTGAGGAGGGCCGTGGAGCCCGAGATGACGACGGAGTTGATCAGCGGGAGGATGATCGTCTCCCAGGTGAGCACGGCCTGGAAGTTGGCCAGGGAGAAGGCGAAGGTCGGGGTGGCGGAGAGCGACGCCTCGGGCTGCACCGAGGAGAGGAGCACCCACAGGAAGGGCCCGAGGAAGGCCAGCGTGATGACGAGCAGCGACAGCAGGGCCGCGCCCCTGGCGGCGATCCGGGTCATGCGTCCTCCACCTTGATCAGACGCAGGTATACGAGCGAGAACAGCGCCCCGATGACGAGCATGACCAGCGCGATGGCCGAGCCGTAGCCGATCTCGAAGTAGCGGAAGGCCTGCTCGTACATGTAGAGCGGAGTGGTCTGGCTGGCGGTGCCCGGTCCGCCGCCGGTCAGGGCGTAGATGAGGCCGAAGCTGGCCAGCGTCTGGAGGGTGATCAGCATGAGGTTCGACATGATCGAGCGGCGGATCAGCGGCAGGGTGATGTGCAGCAGCCGCCGCAGGGGGCTCGCCCCGTCCACCGCCGCGGCCTCCACCAGGTCGGGCGGCACCTCCGACAGGGCGGCCGAGTACACCAGCATGGAGAAGGCGGTGCCGCGCCAGACGTTGGCCAGGATGACGGCGAGCATCGGCGCGGTGTAGAGCCACTCCTGCGAGATGCCGAGCACGGTGTTGAGCGTGCCGTCCTCCGACAGGAACGAGAACCAGCAGGCGGCGGCGACGATCTCGGGCATCACCCAGGCGCCGATGACCACGCCGTTGACGACGCTGCGCGTCACCCGGCCGCGGCCGCGCTGGAGGAGGGCGATGATCAGGCCCAGCGTGTTCTGGCCGATCACGGCCGAGCCGATGACGAAGACGAACGTGAGCAGGAAGGAGTTGACGAAGTTCGGGTCGTCGAACATCCGCGTGAAGTTGTCGAAGCCCACGAACTGCGAGTTCACCGAGGCGGAGCCGGTCAGGGTCTCGTTGGTGAAGGCGATGTAGACGCTCCACAGGATGGGCCCCGCCAGGAACAGCGCCAGCAGCACCAGCGCGGGGGCCATCGGGAGCAGCCAGCGCAGTACCCGCCGCCGCCGTGCCGGGCCGCCCGGCGGCGTGCCCGTCACGGCCGGCGACGGTGCTGTGGCGATCGTCATCGGGCCAGGACCTTGTCGGCGCCTCCGACGGCTCCCGGCAGCGCCTTGACGTAGGCGGCGGTGGCCTCCTCAGGGCTGCGCGAGCCGGTGGTGACCGCCTCCATGGCCTCCTGGACCTGCGCCGACACCTTCGGGTACGCCTCGTAGGCCGGCCGGTAGTGCGTCACCTCGGCCAGGTCGGTGAAGAACTTCACGCTCGGGTTGTCGGCGGTGTACTTCGGGTCGGCCGCGACGTCCTTGCGCGGCGCCAGGTCGCCGGTGCTCACGGAGTACGTCAGCGAGTTGTCCTTGTTGGTGGCCACCGTGATGAAGTCGAACGCCTCCTGCTTGAGCTTGGCGTAGGAGCTCATCGCCATCACCCAGCCGCCCGACATGCTGACCGCGCCCGGCTCCTCGCCGTTCTGCGTCGGCATGGCCGTCCAGCCGGCCTTCTGCTGCCACTCGGGCCACGGCTTGGTGCTGGTCGGCTTCCAGGCCGCCGCCGTCCACGCGCCGTCGAGCGAGATGCCGACCTTGCCGGCGGGGAACCACTCCAGGTTGACCTTGTCGGCGAGCTTGGCGTTGTGCGCGTCGGCCTGCTTGGGGCCGAGCTCCTCGCGGTAGACGGTGTTGATGAAGGTCAGGGCGTCGGTGAAGTTCTTGCCGCCGGCCACCCACTTCTGCTGCGTGTCGTCGTAGAGGGTGCCGCCGGGGGTGCCGTACAGGAGCATCTCGAAGCCCTGCATGGTGGACGCCTCACCGTGGATCTTCGTGGAGTACATGCTGAACGGGACGGCGTCCGGCACCTTCTGCTTGATCGTGCGGGCGGCGGTCAGGATGTCGTTCCAGCTCTTCGGCTCCCAGGGGACGGGCAGGCCGGCCTTGGCGAAGACGTCCTTGTGGTACCAGAGGCCGCGCGTGTCCGTGCTGATGGGCACGCCGTAGATCTTGCCGTCGACGCCCTTGGCCGCCTCCTTGACCGAGTCGGGGAACTGGGCGGTCCAGTCGGGCCACTTGGTCAGGTAGTCGTCGAGCGGGGCCAGCTTGCCCGCCGCGACGTCCGCGTTGACCTGGAACGTGTCGTGCAGGTAGACGTCGGGCGCCGAGTCGGGCGAGCGGTTCAGCAGCGCCAGTTTCGTGTAGTAGGCCTCGTTGTTGCCCTGCACCGCGGTCAGCTTGATCGTGACCCCGGGGTGGGCGCTCTCGTACTGCTTCTTCGCGTCGCGGAGCATGTTCTCCAGATGCGGCCACGTCGGCTCCACCTTGTAGAGGACTTCGAGCTCTTTGGCTCCGGACGCCTCCTGCGCGGCACCGCCACCGCAACCCGCGGCTGTCAGCGCTGTCAACAACACGAGGGAACCAGCCAGGCTCCGTCTCATCACGGCCTCCCCTTGTTTCCTTGGGTTGCTGGAGAACGTAAATCTTTTTGATTTACTAAGTCAACACTCTGTGGTGACATTGCTCACATGCAGCAGGGCACGAACCTGCCCAAGGTAGGCAGCTACAACCGCGCCGTCGTACTGGAGGCCATCCAGGCGTCCGACGGCATCAGCCGGGTGCAGATCGCCGCCGTGACCGGACTCACCGCCCAGACCGTGTCGGTGATCGTGCGCAGGCTGCTGGAGGAAGGACTGGTCGTCGAGGACGGCTCCGCGCCGTCGCGGAGCTCGAGCGGCGGAAAGCCCCGCACGATCCTGCGCGTCGAGGCCCGCGCCGGCTACGCGGTCGGCGTGCACTTCGACCCGCAGGAGCTCTCGTTCGTGCTGGCCGACCTGGCGGGCCGCCCCGTCACCCGCCTGCACCTGCCCTTACGCCCGCGCGCCAGGCCCGACGCGGTGATCCGCGGGATGGCCAGGACGGCCCGCAGGATCCTGCGGGAGGCGGGGGTTCCCGACGGCAAGGTGCTCGGCGTCGGGCTGGCCTGCCCGGGGCCGCTGGACGCCGACGGCGTGATGGTGTCGCCGCCGAGGCTGCCGGGCTGGGACCGGGTGCCGATCAAAGGGCTGCTGCAGGAGTACACCCGCTTCCCCGTGACCGTCGACAACGACGCCACGGCGGCGGCCATCGGCGAGCGCTGGGCGGGCATCGCCCGCTCCGCCCGCGGCTTCGCCTACCTCTACCTGGGCACCGGCATCGGCGGCGGGCTGATCCTGGACAACCAGGTCTACCGGGGCAGCTCGCTCAACGCCGCCGAGTTCGGGCACATCACGGTGGAGCCGGAGGGGCCCGAGTGCTACTGCGGCAACCGGGGGTGCGTGGAGGCCGTGTGCTGCCCGAGCGCCATCGAGGCCGCACTCGGCAGCGGCGCCGGCCACGCCGCCATCTGCGCGGCGGCGGCCGGCGGGGAGCCGGAGGCCCGCCGGGTGATCGAACGGGTGGCGCAGCGGCTCGCCGACGCCGCCGTGAGCGTGGTGAACATGCTGGACATCGACCTGCTCGTGCTCGGCGGGCCCGCGCTGCGGGAGGTCGGCGAGATCTACCGTGAGGTGATCGCGCGGGCCGTGGCGGAGCGGCCGCTGGCCAGGCGGCTGCACGGGGTCAGGGTGGAGACCTCGCCGATCGCGGCGGACGCCGCCGCGATCGGCGCGGCCTCGCTGGTCTTCCACGCCACGTACGCGCCCCGCCTGGGCACCCTCGTCAGCGGCTGAGGCGGATCATCAGGCGCGCTTCAACCTGAGCGTCACCAGTTCGAAGGGCCGCAGCGTCAAGGGAATCTCCTCTCCCTGGCTTCGCGGCTCGCCCGTGGGCCGCTCCAGCAGGTCCGTCGTGACGACCTGCGCCACGGGGAACGCGGCACGCAGGGTCGCCCTGACCCGGCCGCCGCGCGACTCGTGGAAGCGGACGATCACGTCGCCGCTCTCGTCGTCGGCCAGCTTCACGGCCGTCACCACCACGGCGTCGTCGTCCACCGTGACCAGCGGCTCGACCGGCGCCGCGCCGGGCACGCGGCGCTCGGGCTGGTTGATGAACCAGCCCTCGCGCACCGCGTCGCCGATCGCCGCGCCCGGCACCAGCGCGTGCCGGAAGCGGTGCGTCCCCTGGTCGGTCTCCGGGTCGGGGAAGCGCGGGGCGCGCAGCAGCGAGACGCGCAGCGTCGTGGTCGTGCCGTGCTCGTCCACGTCGCGGGTCACGTCGTGGCCGTAGGTGGAGTCGTTGACCACCGCCACGCCCCAGCCCGGCTCCTCCACGTGCACGAAACGGTGGTTGCACGCCTCGAACTTGGCCGCCTCCCAGCTCGTGTTCGTGTGGGTGGCGCGGAAGGAGTGGCCGTACTGGCTCTCGGCGGCGTACCGGTCGGCGCGCACGTCCAGCGGGAAGGCCAGCTTGAGGAACTTCTCCGTCTCGTGCCAGTCGACCTCGGTGCCGATCTCCAGCCGCCCGCCGGTGACCGTGAGCCGCTGCGTCACCTTCGAGGCGCCGAACGAGCGCTCGACCACGACCGTGCCGCCGTCCAGCCGGAGATCGCCGGCCTCGGTGAGGTCGGTGACCGTGTGGCGGTAGAACTCGTCCACGTCCCAGGCGTCCCACTTGTTGGGGAAGTCCTGGTGCAGCTGGAGCAGGTTCGCCGCGCGTCCCGGCGCGACCGTCTCCCTGCCCGCCCGCAGGTCGAAGGCCGACACGACCAGCCCGCGCCCGTCGATCTCCACCCTGATCAGCTCGTCCTCCAGGACGAAGCCGCCGCCCTCGCGGGCGCGCGCCACCGCGGCGGGCGGCCCGGAAGCGGGCGTGGCGCCGCCCGCGGGGACGCCGTCGCGGGCGTGCGGGGCGCCGTTGAACGTCAGCTCGCCCGGTCCGTCCCCCGCCAGCGCCCGCTGGGCGCCGTCGATGATCTCGTTCAGCTCGCCCGCCACGATCTCGTACGTCCTGCGCGCCTCCCGGTGCACCCAGGCGATCGACGACCCCGGCAGGATGTCGTGGAACTGGTGCAGCAGCACCGTCTTCCAGAGCCGGTCGAGCCGCTCGTACGGGTAAGGGCGGCCCGTCCGCACCGCCGCCGTCGCGGCCCACAGCTCCGCCTCGCGCAGCAGCGACTCGCTGCGCCGGTTGCCCTGTTTCGTCTTGGCCTGGCTGGTCAGCGTGGCGCGGTGCAGCTCCAGGTAGAGCTCGCCGACCCACACCGGCGGCTGCGGATACTCGGCCTCGGCCTTGGCGAAGAACTCCGCCGGCGTCTCCCAGGTGACCTTGGGAGAGCCCTCCAGGTCGCGGACCCTGGCCGCCTTGGCCACCATCTCCCGCGTCGTGCCGCCGCCGCCGTCACCCCAGCCCGTCGGGGCCAGGGAGTGGCGGGCCACGCCCTTGTCCTTGAAGTTGCGGGCCGCGTGCGCCAGTTCCCCGCCCCGCATCGAGCAGTTGTAGGTGTCCACCGGCGGGAAGTGCGTGAAGATGCGCGTCCCGTCGATGCCCTCCCACAGGAACGTGTGGTGCGGGAACGTGTTCGTCTGGCTCCACGAGATCTTCTGCGTGAGCAGCCGCTTCGACCCGGCCGCCTTGATGATCTGCGGCAGCCCGGCCGCGAACCCGAACGTGTCCGGCAGCCACACCTCCTCGTTGTCCACGCCGAACTCGTCGATGAAGAACCGCTTGCCGTGCACGAACTGCCGGGCCATGGCCTCCGAGCCCGGCATGTTCGTGTCGGACTCCACCCACATGCCGCCCGCCGGGACGAACCTGCCCGCCGCCACCGCCTTGGTCACCTTCGCCCACACCTCGGGCCGGTGCTCCTTGACCCACGCCCACTGCTGGGCCTGCGACATCGCGAACACGAAGTCCGGCTCGTCCTCCAGCAGCGCCGTCATGTTGGACGTCGTACGGGCCACCTTGCGCACCGTCTCACGCAGCGGCCACAACCACGCCGAGTCGATGTGCGCGTGCCCGACCGCGCTGATCCGGTGCGCCGACGGCACGGCCGGCGAGGCCAGCACCCCGGCCAGCTCCGCCCTGGCCGCCGCCGCCGTACCGCCGACGTCCTGCAGATCCACCGCGTCCAGCGCCCGCTCCACGGCGCGCAGCAGCTCCCAGCGGCGGGAGCCGTCGACCGGCAGCTCCGGCATCAGCTCGCCGAGCACCTCCAGGTCCATCACCAGCTCCCACACCGTCCTGTCGAAGACGGCCAGGTCCATGCGGGTCAGCAGGTACAGCGGATCGCCGCCGGCCGTCGCCTTGTCGCCCATCGCCGTCGGCCGGAAGTCGTTGTGACCCAGGATGATCGGGTTCGACGCGGCCTCGACGTGCAGCCGAACCTCCTCGCCGCCCTCGACCGGCTCGCCGATCCGCACCCACTGGTTGCGCGGGTTGAGCCCCTTCACCGGCGTGCCGTCGGGCCGGTAGACCAGCCCCTCGCACTGGAAACCCGGCTTGTCCGCGTCGAAGCCCAGATCCAGGATCGCCTCCACGATCCGGCCGCTCCACTCCAGCGGGACGGTGCCGGTGACGGTGAACCAGCTCGTCCCCCACGGCCTGCCCCACGCCCGGCCCACCGCGATCGGCTCCGGCTCGGCCGCCAGCCCCTCCGCCACCGGCACCGGCTCGTCGGGCGCGTGCCAGACGGCCACCTCCAGGGGGACGGACTCGGGGTGGATCGCCGGGCGGATCCGCTCGTCCAGAACGCGCTTGAGCCGGGCTTCGACCAGGTCGCGGTCGTCATGCATCAGGGAGGGCTCCTCATCAGTCAGGTAGTGGCCAACAGCACGTTAGGCACGCTGTCGGCGCCAGGGCAATGGATCGGAACGGTCGTACGGCAGGGATGTGTCTCTTAACGGGGATAGTTGAAAGGCGTACGTTTGACGCATGGCTGCGACCCCGGAAACGGTGCACTGGCGCGGCGTGCACCACCTCGCCCTGGTGACCTCGGACATGGACGCCACCGTGCGCTTCTGGCACGGCGTGCTCGACGCCCGCCTCGTCACCACCCTCGCCGTCCCCGCGTTCAAGCACTACTTCTTCGAAGTGGGCACGGGCAACACCGTCGCCTTCTTCGAATACACCGACCAGGAGCTCGACAGCTTCGCCAAACCGGCCGGCGTGCCGTACGCGAAGGCGGCGCAGTTCGACCACCTGGCCCTGCACCTGCCGGACGAGGACGCGCTGCTGCGGCTGCGCGACCGGCTCAAGGCGCACGGCTGCGAGGTGACGGACGTCATCGACCACGGCTTCCTGCGCTCCATCTACTTCAGCGACCCGAACGGCATCGCGCTGGAGGCCTCCTGGTGGACCGTCGACCCGACGGGCCGGCCGGTGGACTACTCCGACGAGCGGCTGTTCGCCGACCCCGACCCGGTGCCCGCCGTACGGGAGCTGCGCGACGACGGCCGGCTGCACCACACGGTGGCCACCCGGCTGGTGGACGGCATCGTCGAGGACCTGCGCCGCGAGGGCATCACCCTGGACTGAGCGCCACGCGCGTCAGGCTGCCAGGCAGGCGTGCAGGGCCTCGGCGAAGGCGGCCGGGCCGCGCAGGTAGCCGACGTGGTCGCCGGGCAGCTCCACGGCCTGCCTGCCCAGGTGCCCGGCCACGGCCAGCGTGGTGCGGTGGAAGAGCGTGCCCTTGTCCTCGGCCCCGTACGCCACCACCAGGGGAGCCTCCCGCAGCGCCGCCGCGTCCGGAAGGTAACGGCTGAAGGCCCGCAGCTCGTGGCGCAGGTTCGGCTCGGCGTTGGCCGCGATCCTGGTCAGCATGTCGCGCAACCACTCCGGCAGGCCGGGACCGGGCGGGCCGGGAGCCGCCATGCCGGTCTCCTCGCCCATCAGGCGCATGGCGGGCCCGGTGCCCTCGCGTTCGAACAGGTCGAGTGTCTCGGCTGTCAGGCGGCGCCAGCGTTCGGCGTCCGGCAGCAGCTCGTAGACGGGCGGTTCGTGTGCCACGAGCCGCCGCACCCGCTCAGGACGGCGGGCCAGCAGGTCGAAGGCGATCAGCGCGCCCGCGTGGGTGGCGAAGAGGTGAGCGGGGGCGGGCCCGGCGGCGTCCAGGAGGCGGAGGGCGTCGTCGGCGTGCTGTTCGACGGGCCGTTCGCCGAACGGCTGTGACAGGGGGCTGCGGGAGTAGCCGCGCCGGTCGTAGGTGATGACGGTGTAGCGGGCGGACAGGATGTCGGCCAGCGGGGCGGCCATGGCCGGGTCGGTGCTGCCGCCGAGCATCACCAGGAGCACCGGGCCGGAGCCACGGACCTCGTAGTAGAGCCTGGCGCCGGGAACGTCGAGCATTCCTGTGTCCATGGTGGGATCACTGTAAACGGGGCGTGTTCGTTAGCCAACTCAGGCGTGGCGGCTTTACGACAAGTCTGGATGTAGCCACCCGAAAGAGATGGACACCGCCAGCTCAGGGTGACTAGGAATTCGGTATTCGTGCTTACCGATGCTCTGGAGGTCGTCCATGCGTGGCTTAAGGCGGGGGATGGTGATGGCCGTCGTGGCGGCCATGGCGGCCTCGCCGCTCTCGGTTCCCGGCGCGTACGCCGCTGCCGCTGCGGCGGTGGCGTTCACGGCGGAGGCGGAGGGCGGCGAGATCACCCTGATCACCGGTGACCGGGTGCTGGTGCGGGCCGTGGACGGCGGGCACAGCACGGTGACGGTCACCCCCGCGCCCAGGGCCGACGGTTCCGTGCCGACGTTCCAGGTGCTGGAGACCGGGCGCGGCACGACGGTCATCCCCGACGACGTCGCCGCCCTGGTGCCCGAGCGGCTCGACTCCGAGCTGTTCAACGTGACGGCCCTGGCCGAGCAGGGCTACGGGGCGGCCATCCCGCTGATCCTCACGTACGCGTCGCCGAACGCCACCAAGGCCGCGCTGCCGGGCGTCGAGCAGGTGCGCACGCTGGAGAGCATCGGCGGCGCGGGCGTGCGGGTGGCGGCGAAGGACGCGGCGGCGTTCGGCGCGGAGCTGGCCAAGCTGGCCGCCCCGGCGGCGCAGCGGGCCGCGGCGCCGCTGGCCGGGGTGGCGAAGGTCTGGCTGGACCGCGAGGTGCGGCCGGTGCTGGAGGAGAGCCTGCCGCAGATCGGCGCGCCCGAGGCGTGGGCGGCAGGCTACGACGGCGCAGGCACCACCGTGGCGGTGCTCGACACCGGCGTGGACGCCGCCCACGCCGACCTGGCCGGCAAGGTCGCCGACCAGCGCGACTTCACCGGCGAGAACACCACGGGCGACCCGCACGGCCACGGCACCCACGTGGCGGGCACGGCGTCCGGCGTGGCGCCCGGCGTGAAGCTGCTCAACGGCCGGGTGCTGGCCGCCGACGGCTACGGCCAGCTCTCCTGGATCATCGACGGCATGGAGTGGGCGGCCGGCGAGAAGCACGCCGAGGTCGTCAACATGAGCCTGGGCAGCCAGGAGGCGGGCGGCCCGCTGACCGAGGCGGTCACCCGGCTCACCGAGCAGTACGGGACGCTGTTCGTGGTGGCCGCGGGCAACGACGGCTGCGACTCGTGCGTGGGCACCCCCGGCGACGCCCCCGAGGCGCTGACCGTCGGCGCGGTGGACAAGCAGGACCAGCTCGCCCCGTTCTCCAGCAGGGGCCCGGTCGTGTCCGACCAGGCCGTCAAGCCCGACGTCACCGCGCCCGGCGTGGACATCACCGCCGCCAAGCCGGGCGGCGGCCGGGTCGCGATGTCCGGCACCTCGATGGCCACCCCGCACGTCGCGGGCGCGGCGGCGCTGCTGCGCCAGGCCCGACCGGGCATCACCGCGAACGAGCTGAAGTCCCTGCTCATGGCCACCGCCGAGCCGGGCGGCGACATCCCGGTGGACGCGCAGGGCGCGGGCCGCATCGACGTGGCCGCCGCGATCAAGGGCACGGTGGTGGCGTCGGCGGGCTCGCTGAACTTCGGCAGGCTCACCACCGGCGAGCAGAAGACGCTCACCATCGGCTACCGCAACCTCGGCCAGACCCCCGCCGAGCTGCCGCTGACCGCCGGCGACGCGTTCACCGTCGAGCCGGCCACGCTCACCGTCCCGGCGGGCGGCACCGCTGAGGCGAAGGTCACGCTGAAGGCGGGCGAGGAGGGGATACTGCGCCAGGAGCTGACCGCGGCGGGCGTCCGCACGCTGCTGACCGCGAGCGTCCAGGAGAAGCGGGTCGAGCTGCGCGTACGCGGCGTCGCCAGGGACGGCCGCACCGGCCGCGGCGGCTTCACGGTGCTGAACCTGGACGAGGGCACCCTGGTCGGCCGCGTGCTGCCCGGCGACCCCGCCCAGCCCTGCACCGACGCCAAGTACGGATCGGGCACCTGCCTGCTGGTCAAGCCGGGCACGTACTCGGTGCTCGGCCACATCTTCACCATGCCGGCCACGCAGGACAGCACCACCGGCGGCAAGCCGCTGCACGAGAGCCTCGTCGGCGACCCGGAGCTGCGGATCACCGGGAACACCGAGGTCGTGCTGGACGCCCGCGAGGCCGTCGAGGTCAAGATCGAGACCCCCGACCACGAGACCAAGCGCAACACCGGAGCCGCCGCCGCCCTCATGTGGTACCGGGCGGGCGAGCAGGGGACGGCGCTGCGCGGCGGCACCACGATCACGCCCGGCGGGCAGGTCGAGGAGCGCCTGTTCGTCCAGCCGACCAGGAAGGTCACCAAGGGCACGTTCGTGGTCTCCACCCGGTGGCGGCTCAAGGCCCCGGAGATCGCCTTCTCCACGCTCGGGCTCAAGCTGAACCCCGAGTACGTGGACCCCGTCCAGT
Organism: Nonomuraea sp. PA05; assembly: GCF_008086045.1. GTDB lineage: Bacteria > Actinomycetota > Actinomycetes > Streptosporangiales > Streptosporangiaceae > Nonomuraea > Nonomuraea monospora. The sequence continues at coordinate 211,044 of NZ_VSEY01000014.1, forward strand.
TCAGCGACTTCGCCACCGAGTACCCGCGCCTGGACGGCACCCGCCTGCTCCTGGCCGTGGACGCCGGCCGGGGCAGCGCCGGGGAGCTGAAGGGCCGCGACCTGCGCGGCAAGCTCGCCGTGATCCGCCGCACCGAGGGCGTCGCGGTCTCCGCCCAGTCGAACGCCGCCGCCGCGGCCGGCGCCGCCATGGTGGCCGTCTACAGCGACCGGCCCGGCTCCGACGTCACCACCGGAGGCAACGGGGTCAAGCTGGCCGTGCCGACCGTGCGGCTGACCCACGAGGAGGGGCTCAAGCTGGTCGAACGGCTGCGCCGCCTGCCGGTGCCGATCGTCGCCAAGGGCATCGTGGCCAGCCCGTACGTGTACGACCTGCTGCTGCGAGAGCAGGGCAGGGTGCGCGACTCGCTGACGTACGTGGTGCGCGCCAGGTCGCAGGCCAGGGTCGAGACCGGCTACCACAGCCAGCTCGCCGACGACGTGACGGTCAACGAGGCCCGCTACGTCTTCGAGCCGTGGGACAACGTGTCGATCTCCACGAACCACCCCATGGCGCGCACCCCGCGCACCCGCGTCGACTACGTCACCCCGGACCCCGACCTGCGCTGGAGCACGTCGGCGGTGACGCCGGAGCGCCCCTACAACAACCTGTGGCCGCACGAGGACACCGTCAGGGTGGGCGTCGCGGCGCCGGAGATGCGCTCGTACGAGGCGGGGGAGCGGGTCAGCCGCACCGTGTTCAAGCAGCCGCTGCTGCCCGGCGTCAACCCGCGCAACCCGCTGCGCAGGGAGGGCGACAAGCTGCGGGTGTCGATGCAGGGCTTCGTGGACGCCGGCGGCAACTACGGCGAGGCCTACACGAGCCTGTTCGAGCACGGCCTGAAGACCGACTTCCGGCTCTACCAGGGCGACGCGCTGCTCTGGCAGACGAACTACCTGCCCGCCGGGTCGGGCACGCTGGCGCCGGAGAAGGCGTCGTACCGGATCGAGTACGACGTGGCGAACGAGTCGCCGTGGGCGAAGCTGTCCACCCGCACCCGGGGCGTGTGGACGTTCGCCTCGCAGCGGGGGACCGCAGTGATCCCGCTGCTGGTGGCCTCGTTCGACGCGCCCGTGGATCTGACGAACCAGGCCAGGTCCCGCACGCTCGATGTGCGCGTGCGCCACCAGGAGGGGGCCGATCGCAGCGCGATCGAGGACGTCTCGCTGGAGGTGTCGTACGACGACGGCGCCACCTGGAAGCCGGCCCGCCTGCGTGACAGGGGCGAGGGAACCTACCGGGCGACGCTCGACCGGGCCCGCTCCGGCTTCGTCTCGCTGCGGCTCAACGCCTCCGACGTGAACGGCAACACGGTGACGCAGGAGGTGATCCGCGCCTACGCCGTCCGCTGAACGCCGTGCATGAGGGTGTCGATCACCTTCTTCGCCACCGCGTCAGCGTCCTGACCTGGGGGAGTGCCGCCGTGCGCGGCCTCCCCCAGCAGCGCGCCGCCGTGCGCGGCCTCCCCCAGCAGCGCGAGATAGACCTGCCTGGCCCAGACGATGTCGGCGCCGGGCCCCAGCAGCTTCGCGAAGACCTCCTCGCACACCCCCATCACCTCCGCCTGCACGGCCTGGGCCCGCGTGCTGAGCGGGATCTGCCTGGCCAGCGTGAAGTGCCAGGCGGGCTTGATCTGCAGGATGCCGGCGGTGGCCTGGTGCAGCGCGACCAGCGGGGGAGCGGTGTGCGGGCGGGCGGCGTGCACCGCGTCCAGGATCTCCTGCCAGGCGGTCACCTCCATGGCCTCGATCAGCGCCTCCCTGCTGGCGAACCTGCGGTGGACGGTGGCCCTGGCGACGCCGGCCGCCTCCGCGATCTGCTCCATCGTGGCCACCGGGCTGGCGCTCAGCACGTCTTCCGCCGCCGCCATGATCGCGCGCATGCTGCGCTCGGCGTCGGCCCGCAGTCTTCCCATGGGAAGGAACGTTACCGCCTCGAACTGCGACAAAGTGTTGCAGTTTGGTGAGAATCTGCTACTTTCTTGCTCATGAACACCAAGGGAACCGCTCTCGTCACCGGCGCGTCCTCCGGCCTCGGCGCCGAGTTCGCCCGCGCGCTCGCCGCCCGCGGGCACGACCTCGCGCTGGTCGCCAGGTCCGCGCCGGCCCTCCGGACGCTCGCCGCCGACCTGCGCCGCGACCACGGCGTCCGCGCGGAGGTCATCGTCCAGGACCTGTCCGCGCCCGACGCGGCCACCCGGGTCGCCGAACAGAGCGCCGGCCTCGGGCTCACCGTCGACCTGCTGGTCAACAACGCCGGCTTCGGCACGGCCGGACACTTCGACCGGATCGCCGCCGAACGCGAGCACGACGAGCTCATGGTCAACGTCGTGTCGCTGGTGGGGCTCACGCACGCGTTCCTGCCCGAGATGCTCAGGCGCGGCACCGGCGGCGTGATCAACGTGGGCTCCACGGCCGGGTTCAACGTCGCGCCGTACTTCGCGACCTACGCCGCGTCCAAGACGTTCGTGCTCAACTTCAGCCTCGCCCTGTGGAGCGAGCTGCGCGGCAGCGGCGTGAAGGTGCTCGCCGTCACGCCCGGCCCGGTCGAGACGGCCTTCTTCGACCGTATCGGCACCAGGAAGGCCGCCATCGGCGCCACCCCCGCCACCCCCGCGTCCGTCGTCGCCGACGCCCTGCGGGCCTACGACCGCGACCGGGGCTACGTCGTCCCCGGCCGCGGCAACTTCGCCATGGCCCACCTCATGCCGCGCCGGCCGCGCAAGCTCGTCGCCCTGCTCGGCCGGCGCGTCACCCGGCAGGTGGCCGACGAGCTCACGCCCAGCGTGGCCCGGTGAGCGGCCGGCTCCTGCTCCTGTCGATGACCTCCTCCGTCGTCAGCGGAGAGCTGGGATGCCAGGTCAGGCACATGGGCACCCGCGTCTTGGCGAACGCGGCGCCCTCCCGCGCCACGTAGAACTCACCCGAGCTCAACCGCGACACGTCAGGCACGTCACCGCCCTTCGACCGGGCCATCTCCCTGGCGGCGGTGATCTGGATCGGCGCGTTGAGCAGGCCGAAGAACTGCGTGGCCGAGTTACCAGGGATGTGGTTGTGCAGGCCCTTGGGCGCCTGGGTGGCGAAGACCAGGCCGAGGCCGTACTTGCGGGCCTGCGACGCGAGCAGCACCGTGCTGCGGGTCGAGGCCGACGGGCCGGTCGCCGGTGCGAACGTCTGCGCCTCGTCCATCACCAGCAGCGCGCCCAGCGGCCGGTTCTGCGCAGGATGCCGCTTGAACCAGACGAACAGCTCCATCTGCAACTGGCTCACGAAGCTCTGCCGCTGCTCCACGGAAGGCAGCCCGACCAGGCTGATCACCGACACCCGCGCCCGCTTCCCCTCAGGCGGCGTCACCAGCAGGCCCGGATCCACCGGCGTGCCCGCGCCGCCGAACAGCGGATCGTTGTCCATCGCGGCCGTCAGCGACTGGGCCAGCTCGGCGGCGATGCGCGGCGCGTTGGCCAGCTCGCTCACCCCGTCAGGCAGGTCGGCCAGCAGCGCCGCGAACCCCTTGAGGCTCGTCGCGCCCCGGCGGCCGTAGTGCGCCAGCGCCTTGCGCAGCACGGCCTGGCCGAGCTGTGCCTTGCCGGTGTTGGCGTCCAGGCGGATACGCGGCGCGATGAACGCCACCGCGGCCTCGACCGCCTCGGTGAACTCGTCGGGGTCGTCGGCCAGGCCCGCGAAGTCCGGCAGCGGCTGGAACGCCAGCGGGCGGCCACCCGCTCTGCCGGGCGTCCAGATCACCACGTCGGTGCCGGTCAGGTACGTCTCGGCGCGGCGGGCGTCGTTCTCCATCCAGGTCGTGGGCGGGTGCGGCCAGCGTTCTCCCAGTCTGGCCAGGTCGTTGTTCGGGTCGAGGACGATGGCGGAGACGCCGAGGAGGGCGCACTCCTCGATCAGGCGCCTGATGAGCACCGTCTTGCCGGAACCTGAGCCGGCGAAGATCGTGACGTGCTTTCTGAGTGCTTCCAGGGCCAGGGTCACGGGGGCGCCGTCGGCCGTCCTCCTGCCGATCACGAGGGACGGGGTGCGCGTCGCGGGGGCCTCGGAACCGGGGTGCGGCGAGCGTGCGGGTGGGGGTGCCGAGTGCGGGCTGACGGGCGAGCGTGCGGGTGGGGGTGCCGAGTGCGGGTTGGCGGGCGGGAGCGCGGGTGGGGGTGCCGTACGGGGCTCCGGAACGCTCCACGCCTCGGCCAGCGCCTCCCGCAGGAACCACACCCCGGACGTCGGCCGGCGTCCGGCCAGCCAGGCCGCCAGGTGCGGCGGGTTCTCCGCGAGCAGCACCCGCAGCGCGGCCAGCACCCGGAGATCCTTCTCGCTCACCGGCAGGGTCCGCCCGCCCGCCTGCTCGAACTCCCGCAGGGCCGCCCGCGTCGCCGCGCCCTGCGACCACGGCGTGTTCCGCAGCAGGAACAGCCGCCGCTTCGGCACCGCCGCGTCCAGCCCCGCCGCCACGGACGCCCGCCGGATCCGGTTCAGCGCCGCGTTGCCGTGCCCGGCGGAGACCGCGCGGAAGGCCCAGTGGATCTCGTCCTCCCTGGACTCGTCGAGGGTGCGGCGCAGCCGCGCGTGCAGCGGCGGCTTCGGGCTCGGCGGCGGGTCCACGCTGAACGCCAGGCCGCCGCCGCCCCGCTCGGCGATCCACGCCGACAGCCCGGCGGCCAGCAGCGCGGGCATCGTCGCGTCCTCGGTCGTCTGGTCGAAGCGCGGCGCCGGGCCGCCGTCCCGCAGCTCCGCGAACCGCGCGTCGATCACGCTCAGGTCCTCGGGCGGCAGGTGCGGCGCCACCGTCGCGACGGGCTCGGCGGGCTCCTGCTCGGCGGCGAAGCCGGTCAGCTCCCTGACCTCCTCGTCCAGCAGGCAGGCGCGGACGTGCTGGTCGATGCGCCGCAGCAGCTCGCGCGGGGTGAAGCCGGGCGCCTGCTCGAAGGCCTCGGGCCGCACCGGCCACGTCGGGTAGGGCGGCTTGACGCCCGCCTCGCCGTACTGGACCTCGAAGCGTCTGGTGACGATGGCGCGGGCGGTCTCCGCGTCCGGGATGGTCATGAGCTGGACCGCCTGCCTGAAGCGGTCGCGCACCGTGTCCACCGCCACGTTCTCGATCAGCGCCCAGGTGGCGGGGATGCAGGTCACCACGGTCAGCGTCCTGCGGGTGACCTCCCGCAGCGCCATGAGACCGCCCGCGATGCGCTCGATCATCAGCGCCTCGCCGTGCTCGTGGACGGCCCCCGCGGTCGCGGTCGAGGACTGCGCCACCAGGGGGTCGATCTGGTCCACCGCGATGATCGTCGGCCCGGTCAGCGCCAGCAGGCGGGAGACGTCCCTGACGATCTCCTGCGGCGACCTGCCGAGCTGCCTGATGCCCCACCTGGCGCGCTCGCCGGCCTCCCCCTCCGGAGCCGACGACAGGAACGCCTCCCCGAGATCCTGAAGGCCGAGGTCGTCGCCGGCCAGCAGCACCAGGGCGCGCACGGTGTCCTGGCACTCCCGGCCGGCCTGGGGCTCCCTGCGGCGCAGCGCCACCACGAACGCGTCCAGCTCCTCCCGGGTGACGGGCCGCTTGCCGGTGATCGCCCGCCTGGCCATGCGGGTCAGGCCGGTCTCCGTGGCCAGCCGGTCGAGGAACAGCGTGAGCTGCGCCTGGCCGTCCGGGCCCCGGCGCGACAGGCTGTCCAGGATCGACACCATGGTGCTCTCCCAGAAGCCCCTGGCGTCCAGCAGCCCCACGAGGACGAAGTAGCCGCCCTGGCTCTGCACCTGCTCCCGGACCCAGCCGAGCAGGTGCGTCTTGCCCGTTCCCCGCTGACCCTGGATCACCACGCCGATCGGGCTGGCCTCCGGACGGTGCGCGGCCTCGGCCAGGCCGTCGCGCAGGATCCTGGTGGAAGCGCCGTGCAACCCCGCCACGTGGTACGCCGAACGGCGCCACACGTCGTCGGCGCTCTCCGTGTAATTGAAGGTCAGCGCGGCGAGGTCGGGCACGCCGCCCGTCATGCGGGGCCGATCCACAGCAGGTGCTTGCGCTGGCCGCCGATGAGGACGGCGGCCTCGCGATCGGCGGGCGTGAGGGTCTTCTGGTTCGACTCGGGGACGAGGTTGACGTCCGGGAGGCGTTCCATGCGGGTCAGCGTCTCGTCCACCTGCGCCCTCGGCAGGTCCGCCAGCAGCGCGCGCAGGCCGGCCAGCCCCACCCAGGCGCCGGGGCTCTGTGCCAGTTCGGCGTACGCGCCGCGCACTCGCGCCTCCAGGCCGCCCGTCGCCAGGCCGCCCGTCGCCAGGTCGCCCGTCGCCAGGTCGCCCGCCTCCAGGTCGCCCGTCTCGTCGCTTTCGTCGTCCGGCTGGAAGACGTCGGCGAGGCTCTGGTCCGTGCGCCGCATGTAGCGGGGCAGCCAGTCCAGCAGCGCCCGCGCCATCGCCCCTGACGAGCCCGTCTGCGGCGGGATGTCGCCCGTGCGCAGGTCCTCCGCCAGCCGCGCCCAGCCGGCGTCCGTGAGCACGTGCAGGAACACCCGGCCGGACTTCCTGCTCTCGACCAGCTTCAAGGCGTTGAGCCGGTGCCGCCTCTGGCCGTCGATCGTCAGTTTGTGTCGTTGCTTGAGCTCGGTGTTGGAGACCTCACGGGCCTCGACGGCCAGCACTACCAGGGCCGAGAAGTCGGGGAGTGAAAGCCCGTTGTGCGGCATCTCTTATCCTTCCGTCCTGCGGCGGCTCCGCAGGAACTGTGCGATCTGGCGGACCACGGTTTCCGTGTCGGTCAGTACCTGAACATCGAGGAAGCGCAGGACGGCGTAACCATCGAGCTGGAGGCGCACGTCCCGCTGCCGGTCGGCGGCGAACTTGGCGGCGCCGCGGTGGTCGGGGCCGTCGATCTCCACCACGCACCGCTCCGCCTCCCAGAGCAGGTCCAGGCGGATGGGGGTGGCCAGCGGGTGCGGCTGGTACGTCTGGTTCCAGGCGCGGCCCGACGCCCACGCGCGTCCGGTGAGCGCCGCCTCGAGTGCCTGCTCGGCGGGGCTGCCGGGGTGCGGCCTGCCCGCGATCGCCGGGTACAGCAGGCGGGGGGACGTATCGGCCGGGATGGCGGAATCCATCCGTGGAAGGTGTGGTTTCACCGTCTCCACGCGGTCGACGGCGTCCAGCGGGGCGCCCGTGAGCCACACCCCGGCCGGCGCCCGGTGGGCCAGCCACTCGCAGCCCGCGACGAGCACCTCCTGCGCGGCCGGCGCCAGGCCCGCGGGGACGCGGACCAGGACGGCCAGCCCTGACCTGCCGAAGCTGCCGGCCAGCACCCGGGCCAGGCCCGCCACCCGCACCTCCGGCCCGAACACACTAGACGGCGCCGGTGACGCCAGCGCCCGTGCCGCCAGTTCGGCGAGGAACGGGCCGTAGTGCTCGCTGGCCGCCGCCCTGCGCAGCGCCAGCGACCGGACGGCCGCCACGTTCGCGCCGCCGGTCCCCTCGATCCCGGAGGCCTCCGGCAGCCAGGCCGGGAACAGCGCGATGGCCGCCTCGTCCAGCGAGCGCAGGACCGAGGCGACCAGGCCGGTGAGCGATCGGACCTCGCCGGGAAGGTAGGTGAGGACGGCCGGGGCGTCCGGCGGGAGCGGGTCGACGCTCAGGGCGACGGCCTCGGCGTCCGCGTCCAGCCGGACCACCCGGCCGGGAGGGAGCTGCGACCACGACCGCACGAGCACCGCCCCAGATGGACCTGATGATCAACATCTGTGACGTTATAGGCCCTTCAGCCTGCTGTCATGCGATCGGCGAAAGGGGCAGGGGCGCGGGTGAGCATGGCCTGGGCGAGGCTCGCCTTGACCAGGGCCGCGCCGCGCACCACCGGGACGAGGGTCAGCGCGAACACCACGCCGATCGCGGTGTTGAAGACGACGAACGTCGTGTCGTCGCCGCCGAGGCCGAGCAGCTCGGGCAGGGTCTGGTCCACGCCGGGCAGGGCGGCGATGATCCAGCCGTACAGGGGGAAGGTGAGGCCGGCCAGGGCGCCGGTCCACCAGACGGCGGCGACGACGGAGGCGGCCAGCGAGATCGGGAAGGCGATGACGCCGTACAGGAGGTCGAGCGCGGCCTGGCCGTTGGCCAGCGGGTTCATCGTGCGGCGGAACCAGCCCGCCCACGCGGGGGCGGGCGGGTAGGGCGGGCGGGCCACGGGGCGGCCGAGCACGCCGGGGAGCGCGACGCGTTCGAAGTCGGCCAGGTTCCTGGCCGCGGCGGCGGTGGCGGCCAGGATCGGCAGGCCGATGAACACCACCGCGGCGCCCAGCCCGGCCGAGACGCCGGCCACGACGACGGCGAAGTGCAGGAGGGCCGCCGGCAGGCCGAGCAGGGTGTAGCGGGTGTCGGTGGCGAGGCGGTGCCAGAGGCTGTGGCCGCGCCGGAGGTCGTAGGGGGCGTCGGGGGCGGGGCTGTGCCGGAGGGCTGTCATGGGGACGACGCTACGGGCGCGCCCCCGGCCCGCTCGATCCCGCGTGCGGCCCAATGCGGGGTAGGGCTGGCACTACTGCCGGAAGCCGCGCTCGCCCCGGTCGTGGCGGAAGGCGTCCAGGCGGTCGAAGTCCAGCTCGTGCGGCGAGACGGGCGCGTCAGGCGGGCCGGTGAAGAAGCCCGTGTGCGTCTGCGGGCACGGGTTGGCGAAGCCGGTGACCCCGGCGCACGGGTGGCCCAGGTAGGTGGTCTCGTGGTGCCAGTCGCTGACCGCCACGTACGTCATGAACTCGTAGGCCCGCGCCACGCTCATGTGCTGCCACAGCTCGCGCGCGGGCGCGGGGCCGTCCCAGCGGGTCACGGAGAAGGCGGGCACGAGGACGGCGTCGAGCCGGTCGTGCCCGGCCAGGCTGGCGGAGTACCACAGGTCGGCGCAGAGCAGCACGTGCAGGCGGCGGCCGTCCAGCTCGAAGCCGCCGCTCGGCCGGCCGGGCCGCACGCCGGAGCGCAGCTCCAGCCCGTACGGATGCACCTTGTCGTACTCCAGCAGCAGGTCACCGCGCCCGTCGTAGACCGCGCCCCGGTTGACGGGGCCGTCGTAGTGGGAGCCGCCGACGACCGTCATGCCGGAGCCCTCGGCCAGCGCGCGGACCCTGGCCAGGTAGTCGGCGCGGGGCAGGCTGGAGCCCGCCAGCTCGGGCAGCAGCACCACGTCCCCCGAGCGGGGGCGGAGCAGCTCTTCGACGGCGTCGAAGTTGGCGTGACCGTCGGGGGACCAGTGCGGGGGTTGAACCAGGAGGATCTTCACGTCTCTACTGTGACCGGCCGGGGATGGCGGCGAGCAACTCGCGGGTGTAGTCGTCGGACGGGTGGTCGAAGATCTCCTCCGCGGTGCCGCTCTCCACGATCCGGCCGCCGCGCATGACGTGCACGGCGTGCGAGATCATCCGTACGACGGCCAGGTCGTGGCTGATGAACAGGTAGCTGAGCCCCAGCTCCCGCTGCAGCTCGGCGAGCAGCTCCAGGATCTGTGCCTGCACCAGCACGTCCAGCGCGGAGACGGCCTCGTCGAGCACGACCAGCTCCGGCGACAGGGCCAGGGCGCGGGCGATGGCCACCCGCTGGCGCTGGCCGCCGGACAGCTCGTGCGGCAGCCGCCCGGCCAGCGACGCGGGCAGCGACACCTTCTCCAGCAGCTCGGCCGCCGTCTTCCTGCGCTCGGCCGCGGTGCCGACGCCGTGCACGCGCAGCGGCTCGGCGATCGACTTCTCCACCGTGTAGCGGGGGTCGAGCGAGGCGTACGGGTTCTGGAAGACGGGCTGCACCCTGCGGCGGAAGGCGAACAGCTCCTTCCTGCCCAGCGCGGTCAGGTCGGTGCCGTCGAAGCGGATGCCGCCCGCGGTCGGGGCGTCCAGGCCGAGCAGCAGGTTCGCGGTGGTGGACTTGCCTGAGCCTGACTCGCCCACGATCGAGACGGTACGGCCGCGCGGGATGGCGAACGACACCCCGTCCACCGCGGTGAACTCCTCCCCGCCGCCCCTGATGGGGAACACCTTGCGCAGCCCGTCCACGACGACCAGGTCCGGCGCGTCGCGGGGCGGCTCGCTGACGCGTACGGACGACAGGCTCGGCACGGCCTGGAGCAGGCGCTTGGTGTACTCGTGCGCCGGGTCGGACAGGATCCCGGCCGCCGGGCCGGTCTCGACGATCTCGCCCTGGTACATGACGGCCACCACGTCGGCCCGTTCGGCCGCCAGCGCCAGGTCGTGCGTGATGAGGAAGACGGCCGTGCCCATCTCGGCGGTGAGCTCCGCGAGCTGGTCCAGGATGCGCCGCTGCACGGTCACGTCGAGGGCGGAGGTCGGCTCGTCGGCGATGAGCAGCCTGGGCCGGCAGGCCAGCCCCATGGCGATCAGCGCCCGCTGCCGCATGCCGCCGGAGAACTCGTGCGGGTACTGCCCGGCCCGCCGCCCTGGGTCGGGGATGCCGACCATGTCGAGCAGCTCGGTCACGCGGGCCCGCGCGGCCCGGCCGGTGGCCACGCCGTGCACCTCCAGCGCCTCGGCGATCTGGTCGCCGATGCGCATCAGCGGGTTGAGGTTCGACATCGGGTCCTGCGGCACCAGGCCGATGCCGGCGCCGCGGATCGCGGTCAGCTCGCGGCGGCTCGCCCTGGCCAGGTCGCGGCCCTCGAACAGCACCTGGCCGCCGGTGATGCGGCCGTTGTCGGGCAGCAGCCGGTTGACCGCGGCGGCCGTGGTGGACTTGCCGGAGCCGGACTCGCCCACGACGGCGACGGTCTGGCCCGGCAGGATGTCCATGGAGACGTTCCTGACGACGGTGACGTCCCGCTTGCGGGTGCGGAAGGCGACGGAGAGGTCGCGGATCTCCAACAGCGGGCTCATGCGGTTTCCGATCGGTGTGCGATGTCCTGCAGCAGGGCGTTCCAGAGGTCGCCGGTGGGCGTGGGCTCGCCCTCGACGAGCAGGCGGTTGCTCGCCAGCGCCAGGGCGACGTCCCGGCCGGGCACGAACCCGACGGCGCAGCCCACGTAGCCGGGGTGGCCGAGGACGGTGACGGTCTCGCCGGGCAGCTCCAGCGCGTACCTGCGGAAGCCGAGCGCCTGCTCCTGGTCGGGGCCGGGGGTGAGGAACTCCTTGACCACCTCCGGCCGCCACAGATGGTCGTACTCCTCGTACCTGGACATCGCCAGGCCGTACCTCAGCAGGTCGGGCACCGTGGAGAACAGGCCCGCGTGCCCGGCGACGCCGTCGAAGGCGTGGTGGGCGTTGCCGTCGGCGACCTCCCCGAGCACCGGCCCGGACCGCCAGCGGCCGAAGTCGCCGCTGCGGTAGGGCACCGGATAGGGGCGGCCGGTGTCGAGCATCGTCATCTCGGCCCGGTCGTCGAACGCGCTCATGGCCGCCTCGGACCCCGCCGGGCGGGCGTAGGTGGTGGACGTCAGGCCCAGCGGCCGGGTGACCAGCTCGGCCAGCGCCCGGTCCAGGCGCAGCCCCGTCACCTGCGTGACGATCCTGCCCAGCAGGATGAAGCCCAGGTCGGAGTAGTGGCGGGCGCGGCCTGGCCGGTAGCGGGGCGGCGGGAACCGCGGCTGGATGTACAGCGGCCACCACTCCCACAGGCCGCCGCGGTGCAGCAGCAGGTCCCGCACGGTGATCGCCTCGTACGACTTCGGCAGGTACGCGCTGAGCGGCGCGTCCAGGTCCACCAGCCGGTCGGACACCAGGCGGATCAGCATCGTGGTGGTGGCCACGACCTTGGTCACCGAGGCGAGGTCGTGGTAGGTGTCCATGGTCATCGGCGCCTCTGGGAGCACCGTCCGGTGGCCGCCGCACTCGTCGAGGTCGAACCAGGGAGTGCGGGCCGCCGTGATCAGGCCGGGTGGTGGCGCGTTCATGCCAGCCTCAGGGCGCGGGGCGGGGCGGCGACCGGCTCCGGCAGGACCAGCGGCCCCGCGCCCGGGGTCAGCGTGCCCAGGATGCGGGCGCCCGCCGCGCCCGTCCCGCCGGGCGCCGTGCCGGGCAGGCCGTGCGCGGTGAGCCAGCCGATCAGCGCGAACGCGATGGCCTCCTTGTCGTCGGAGGGCGCGCCGAAGTCGTCGGACGGCGACACGGTCACGCCGGGCAGCGCGGCCCGCAGCCCGTCCATGACGACGGGGTTGCGGCATCCGCCGCCGGAGACGACCAGCGTGCCGACCCCGGCGGCCCGCACGTCGTGCGCGACCGTGCGCACGGTCAGCTCGGTCAGCGTCGCCACGAGATCGGCGTCACCGATGCTCACCGCGGCAGCCGCTGTGCCGCCCGCCACCGGGCCAGGGTTCGCGACGCGGAGGCCCGCCCTGGCCAGGGCCGCGTCCACGTACGCCAGGTGGAACAGCTCCTTGCCGGTGCTCTTCGGCGCGGCCAGCCGGTAGTACGGCTCGTCCAGCAGCACCTCCAGCAGCGGCTCGGACACCCGTCCGGACGCCGCGATCCGCCCGTCCTCGTCGAAGCCGCGCGGATGCAGCCCCCGGCTGGTCACCACGGCGTCGATCAGCGCGTTGGCGGGGCCGATGTCGTAGGCGTACAGCGTGTCGCCGCGCACCACGGTCATGTTCGAGATGCCGCCCAGGTTGAGCGCCCCCGCGCCGCCCTCGTACCCGCCGAGCAGCAGCCCGTCCAGCACCGACACCAGCGGCGCTCCGTGCCCGCCGGCCGTGATGTCCCTGATGCGCACGTCCGACAGGACGGGCGCGCCGGTCCGCTCGGCGATCCAGGCGGGCTGCCCGATCTGCAGGGTGCCGAGCGCGTGCGCGCCCTCCACCCAGTGGTAGACGGTCTGCCCGTGCGAGACGACCAGGTCGACAGGCCCGCTCGCGTCGATCGCCGCGGCGGCGGCGCCGGCGAAGCTCTGCCCGATGAGCGTGTCGAGCACGCACACCTCCGCCAGTGTCGCCGGCGCGGGCGGCAGCGCCGCGATCAGCCGCGCCCGCAGCTCCGCCGGGTACGGCGTGCTCGCGGAGTGCGCCAGCCGGCCTTCGAGCACGCTCCCGACCAGCTCGAAGTCCACCACGGCCACGTCGATCCCGTCGTGCGAGGTGCCGGAGATCATCCCGAGTACTCTCATGACAGCTCCCCCAGAGCGGCGCGCAGCCGCCCGCCGGCCGCGGCCAGCCGGGCCGCCGCCTCCCGTGGCGTCACGTCGAAGCGCGTGGCCACGACCGCCTGCTTGACGTTGAACCCGTTCGCGTCCAGCGCGGCCAGCGCCTCGTCGGGCCCGGCCCCCGTGATCGTCCGCACCATGCGCACGGCTCGCTCGCGCAGCTTGCCGTTGCTGGCCTTCACGTCGACCATCAGGTTGCCGTACGTCTTGCCCAGCCGCACCATCACGATGGTCGAGAACATGTTGAGCACGAGCTTCTGCGCCGTGCCGGCCTTGAGCCTGGTCGAGCCGCTGATCACCTCGGGCCCGACGAGCACCTCGATCGCGTGCTCGGCCGCCTCGCTGAGCGGCGCGCCCGTGTTGCACGACAGCCCGACGGTCAGCGCGCCCAGCTCGCGCGCCCGCCGCACGGCGGCCAGCACGTACGGGGTGCGCCCGCTGGAGGCGATGCCCACCACGGCGTCGAGCGGCCCGATCAGGGCGGCGTCCACCGCGGCGGCCCCGGCCTCCTCGTCGTCCTCGGCCCCCTCGCAGGGGGAGACGATCGCGCTCTCGCCGCCCGCGATGATCGCGAAGACCTGCTCGGGCGGCGTGGAGAAGGTCGGCGGGCACTCGGAGGCGTCCAGCACGCCGAGCCGTCCTGGCGTGCCCGCGCCCACGTAGACGAGCCGGCCGCCGGCCTCCATGCGCGCGGCCGTGGCCTCGATCGCCGCCGTGATGCTGGGCAGCGCCGCGGCGACGGCGGCGGGCACCGTGGTGTCGGCCGCGTTCATGGCGGCTGCCAGGTCGCCCACGCTCATCGTGTCGATCTCGGCGAAGCGCGGATCGGCCGACTCCGTGGTCAGTTCTGAGAGGTTCACCGGTTACCTCGGTTCCGGGGGTCGAGAGTGTCACGCAGGCCGTCGCCGAGCAGGTTGAGCCCCACCACGAGCAGCACGACGACCACGCCGGGCGCGATCAGCGTCCACGGCGCGATGAACACCAGGCTGCGCGCCTCGAAGATCATCGAGCCGAGCGACGGCGCCGGCGGCGGGGTGCCGAGGCCGAGGAAGCTCAGCGACGCCTCGGTCAGCACCGCCCACGACAGCGACAGCGCCACCTGGACGACGATGATCGAGGTGATGTTGGGCAGCACGTGGCGGAGCATGATCTGCCAGCGGCTCTGGCCGGTGGAGACGGCCGCCTTCACGTACTCGATCTCCCTGAGCGAGAGCACGGGGCCGCGCGTGACGCGGATGAAGATCGGCACGTACACGATGGCGATGGCCACGGCGATGGTGAACCAGTTGCGGTCCAGCACCGAGGCCAGCGACAGGGCCAGCAGCAGCGGCGGGAAGGCGAACAGCACGTTCGTCACGCCGCCGATCGCGCCGTCGGCCAGGCCGCGATAGAAGCCGGACACCAGCCCGCCCAGCGTGCCCACCACGGTCGCGAACGCCACCGCGACCACCGCGATCAGCGCCGAGTTGCCGACCCCCGCCGCCACGCGGGAGAAGACGTCCCGTCCGAACTGGTCGGTGCCGAACAGGTGCGCGCCGGACGGCGGCTGGAAGCGCGACGGCGGATGTTGCGCGATCGGGTCGTACGGCAGCATCCCCAGGTACGACAGCACCGCCACGACCGCCAGCAAGGCCAGGATCACGATGCCCGTCACCGCCGCGGGGCTGCGCCTCACGATGCCCTCACCCGCGGGTCGATCACCCGGTAGAGCAGGTCGGTCAGCAGGTTGACCAGCACGAACGCCAGCGCGATCACCAGTACGGTGCTCTGCACCACCGCGTACTCCTTCTGCTGGATGCCCAGCAGCACCTGCCGCCCGATGCCCGGCACGGAGAAGATCTGCTCCACCACGACGGCCCCGCCCAGCAGGTAGCCGAACTGAAGGCCTGTCATGGTGACGATCGGCACGAGCGCGTTGCCCAGCACGTGCCTGGCCTGCAGCCGCCGCTCCGGCACGCCCTTGGCGCGGGCGGTGCGCACGAAGTCGTTCGAGCGCACCTCCAGCACGGCCGTGCGGGTGGTGCGCAGGATGGGCGCGGCGATGCCGAAGCCCAGCACCAGCGCGGGCAGCAGCATCTGCCGCAGGTTGAGCAGCGGGTCCTCGGCGAGCGTGGCGAAGCCCTGCCCGTTGGGGTTGAACCCGAACGACGCCGCGAAGATCGACAACAGCGTCGTGGCCAGCAGGAACGCCGGGATCGACAGCCCCGCCAGGCTCACCACCTGGCCGGCGGCGTCCCTGACGGAGTTCGTCCGGGAGGCGGCCAGCATGCCCAGCGGCACCCCGATCAGCAGCGCCAGCAGGATCGACAGCACGGCCAGCTCGAACGTCACCGGCAGCGCGTGCAGGGTCAGGTCGAGCACGCTCTGCTGCGAGCGGGCCGAGTAGCCGAAGTTGCCGGTGAACATGTTGCCCAGCCACGAGAAGAACTGCGTGACCAGCGGCTGGTCGAGGCCGTAGTACTGCTCCAGGGCCTGCCGCTGGGCGGGGGTGAGCGCGGCGGCCTCCGTGCCCAGCCCGGCCGTGATCTGGTCGCCGGGCAGCGCCCGCAGCATGACGAAGACGACCACGGCCACCCCGAACAGGATGCCCGCCGTCTCCGCCACGCGGCGGACGACCCGGTTGCGCGCGAACCTCATCCGACGGCGGTGGTCCGCAGGTACTGCAGCGAGCCGCTGGCCATCGGCGTGAAGCCGCTGACGTTCGCCGTCGTCGCGGTGTAGGTGTAGCCGGAGAACAGCCAGATCCAGGCCGCGTTGTCCTCCAGGTGCGCGCCGACCTTGTCGTAGATCGCCTTGCGCTCGGCCTGGTCGGTCGTGGCCTTGCCCTGCGCGAACAGCTCGTCCAGCTCGGGGGAGCTGTAGCCGGCGACCTTGTTCAGGTTGCCCTTGCTGGTGAAGTAGCGGCCGTAGGAGCCGTCGGGGTCGGGCCGCCCGCCGTTGAGCGCGACGGCCGCGTCGAAGTCGGCCGCCACCCAGCGGTCCACGAACGCGCCGGACTCCAGCACCTCCAGCTCCAGGTTGATCTTCGCCTCGGCGAGCTGGGCCTTGAGGTTCTGGGCCTCGTTGACGGAGGTCGCGTACTCGCCCTGCGAGACGATCGCCTTGACCGTCACGCCGCCGGACTTGCCGGCCTTGCCGAGGTACTCGGCGGCCTTGGCCAGGTCGCGGTTCGGGCAGGGGCGCTTGTTCGGGTCGGACTTGAACGCCGGGGCGGTGATCGGCCCGGTCACCTCGCCCTCGCCGAGCGCGGCGGTGTCGAGCACCTGCTTGCGGTCGATCGCGCACTGGATCGCCAGCCGCACGTTGACGTCCTTGAGGTCGCCGTGCTGGGCGTTGAGCTGGAGCGCGTGGTAGTTGAGCTGCGGCGTCTTGGCCACGGTGATCGTGCCGCCGCCCTCGGCGGTCTGCGCGACGAGCGGGTCGTTGAAGACCGCGAGCTGCACGTTGCCCGACTGCATGGCCGACACGATGGACGACTCGTCGGGGATCACCCGGAACTCGACGGCGGCGACCTTCGGCTTCTCCGCGCCCCAGTACTTGTCGTTCCTGTTGAGCGTGATCGACTGGCTGGCCACCCGCTTGCCCAGGGTGAACGGCCCGGTGCCGTTGGGCGTGGCGTTCAGCTTCTCCTCGGTGTCGTCGGAGGAGATGATCGCCATGTTGACGGTGGCGAGGTTGGCGGGCAGCGCGGCGTCGGGGCCGGTCAGCTCCAGCACCACGGTGCTCGCGTCGGGCGCCTCGACGGACTTCACCGACGCCAGCGACGCCCGGGCCACGGCCGCCGTCTTCTCGTCCATGATCTTGTCGAGGGACGACTTGACGTCCTTGGAGTCGAACGCGCTGCCGTCGGCGAACGTGACGCCCTGCCGGAGCTTGAGCGTCAGCTTCTTGCCGTCCTCGGAAGGCTCCCAGGACTCGGCCAGGCCGGGCACCACGTTCAGGTCCTTGTCGAACTCGGTGAGCGTGCCGTACAGGTTCTGCAGCACGTTGACGGCCGTGAACTGGGTGGCCTTCCAGGGGAAGAGCGTGTCGGGGTCGGAGGTCACGCCGACCACCAGCGAGCCGCCGCCCTGGCCGGCAGGGGTGCTGCTGGTTGCTGGCCCGGAGGAGGACGAACAGGCGGTGAGGGCGAGGGACAACGCGGCGGCGAGGCCGGCCGCGGAGAAGGCGCCACGGGGCATGTGGTCTCCTTCGGGCAGTAGGTCATAAAATTACGCAGACCCTACCACCAGGGTATTTTCTTTCCAGCGACGGGGTGACGAATGGCCGAGGAAGCCGAGACGCTGCTGATCCGCATCAGGGCGGCCACACCCGCCCTGCGGCCGTCGGAGCGGCGCATCGCCGAGATGTTCGTCGGCGACCCGTCCGCCGCCGCCAACCTGTCGATCGCCGAGCTGGCAGCCCGCTGTGAGACCTCGACGACCTCCGTGGTGCGCTTCTACCAGCGCATGGGCTACGCCCACTACAAGCACTTCCGCATCGACCTGACCAGGGCCGTGGCCAGGGAGGAGTTGGCCGCCGCCAGCCTGCCGGAGGTGTCGGGCGACATCGACAGGAACGACAGCCTGGAGGGCATCGTCTCCAAGGTCGCGATGAACGAGACGCTGTCCATCGCCGACACGGCCCGCATGCTCGACATGGAGGCGCTGGGCGAGGCGGTGGCGCGGCTGCTGGCCGCGCGCAGGATCGACACCTTCGGCGTGGGCGCCAGCGCGCTGGTCGGGCTGGACCTGCAGCAGAAGCTGACACGCATCGGCCGCACCGCGATCAACTGGCACGACTCCCACTCGGCCTGGACGTCGGCGGCCACGCTCGACGCCGGCTGCGTGGCGGTGGCCGTCTCGCACAGCGGCGCCACCGTGGACACCGTCGAGTTCCTGGCCATCGCCCGCAAGGCCGGGGCCGCGACCGTGGCGATCACCAACTTCCGCGAGTCGCCGCTGGCCCGCGCGGCCGACGTGACGCTCACGACGGCCGCGCGGGAGACCCGGTTCCGCTCCGGCGCGCTGGGCAGCCGCATCGCCCAGCTCATGGTGGTGGACTGCCTGTTCACCGGGGTCGCGCAGGCCTCCTACGACGCGTCGATGGAGGCGCTGCGCAACACCTACGCGGTGGTGCACGACCGGCGCGTCAAACGCTCCTAGCTCGGGCTTTGGACCGTCTCGCAGTCCACGCTCACCCGGTCGCGCGCGCCGGCGTCGATCAGGGCAACGTCGGTGCCCTCGCCGCAGGACGACGACTGGTCGCCGGTGTCGTCGCGCAGGTCGATCACGTCGTTGCCGCGGCCCGAGGACAGCAGGTCCCGGCCGTTGCCGCCGGTGAGCCGGTTGGCCAGGTCGTCGCCGGTGAGCGTGTCGCCGAAGGAGCCGCCGACCACGTTCTCGGTCTGGACGTTGTCCTCGTCGGCGGGGCGGGCGCCGTCGGCGGCGCGCCCGTCGTTGTAGCGGAAGTCCAGGCTGACGTTGACGCCGTCGGTCCCTGTCGGGCCGGTGGCCGGCACGGCCTGGTAGTCGGCGGTGTCCACGCCGAGGCCGCCGAAGTACATGATCCGGCTGGTCGGCGCGCCCACGGTGCCCTTGGACTGGCTGGGACGGAAGACGTCGTCGCCGCCGTCACCCTCGACGTAACCCTGCAGCGGGACGAGCGAGGTGAACCGGTCGGCGCCCTCGCCCAGCCGGGCGTGGATCCTCGTGATGCCGACGGAGCAGCGCGCGGTCGTCAGGTCGCCGGGGGCCGAGACGCAGCCGGCGCCGGGCGTGATGTTGACCGAGTCGCTGATCCGCACCGCGTTGGTGCCCGGCTCCAGGGTGACCAGCACCTTGTTGGAGTCGGCCGAGCCGACGTAGTCGAGCTGGAGCAGGCCGCCGCTGACCACCCGCACGGAGGCGGACGAGGTGCCCGCGGACACGGCGTGACCGGCGGTGGGCAGCGCGGCGAGCGCGCCGACGGCCAGGCCGCCGAGTAACGAAAGGTGCAGAGCTCGACGCTTGAGCGTGTGCATGACTCCTCCTCATGGAGTGCTTGGAACCTTGACGAGCCCCATAGTGGTCTGGAACTTTGTTCTGCTCTGCGTCTTTGTGCACGGATGATCTGTCATCCTCGCGACACTTCACAGGTCTCATTCACCTGCGGTTCACTGGCCGCCCCTACCTTGTAGCCCCATGAGCTGGAGGTACCGGGCCAACGCCACACTTGAGGGCCTGACGGGATACACGTTGACGCGCAGACTGCAGAAGGAGCCGCCCAAACCGCCACCGCCGCCCAAGGTCCCGCTGGAGCTGCAGCGGCTGCCGGGCGACAAGGTCCGCCCGCCCGTGGACCCCGCGCACGACCGGCTGCTGCGCGAGCCCGTCTTCCTGCTGTCGTCCGTACGGTCCGGATCCACGCTGCTGCGCGTCATGCTCAACAGCCACTCCCAGATCCACTCGCCGATCGAGACGCACTTCAGGCGGGTGACCGTCGGCCTCGGCACCGACCCCGTACGCCAGGCCATGGAGCTGCTCGGCCACGCCCACAGCGACATCGAGCACCTCGTCTGGGACCGGCTGCTGCACCGCGAGCTGACCCGCAGCGGCAAGTCGATCATGTGCGAGAAGACGCCCAGCAACGTCTTCGTCTGGCGGCGCGTGGCCACCTGCTGGCCGGACGCGCGCTTCGTCTTCCTGCTGCGCCATCCGATGTCGATCGTGCAGTCGTGGCACGAGGCCGACCCGGTCAAGCGGCCCATGAGCGAGGCCGTGCCGCGCACGCTCAACTACATGAAGTACCTGGAGGAGGCCCGCACCCACCTGGAGGGGCTGACCGTCAGGTACGAGGAGCTGACCGCCGACCCCGAGGGCCAGCTCCGCCGCATCTGCCTGTACCTGGGCGTGGAGTTCGAGCAGATCATGCTGGAGTACGGCAAGAAGGACCACGGCGGCTTCGTCAAGGGCATCGGGGACTGGCGCGACAAGATCCGCACTGGCACCGTCGTGGCCGGCCGGCCCCTGCCGACGCCCGAGGAGATCCCCGTCGAGCTGCACGAGATCTGCCGGACGTGGGATTATCTCGCCTGACGGTGTCGCACCGCATTGGTTGCGACTCTGTGACAGAGTTCGCTTGCGATTTGCCCGCCATTCGCCCAAGGCTCCGATATGTTGCCGTTCGTGATCAACGGGCCTTCGCGCCGAGCTTTACTCGCCGGTACCTTCGCCGGCCTCGCCCTGCCCGCGGTGGCATCCGCGGGCGCCGAGGCCGCCTCTCGTCGTGGCAGCCTGCCCAGGCGGCCGAACATCCTGCTCATCCTGGCCGACGACCTCGGCTGGGGAGAGATAGGCAGCAACGGGCAGCGCATCATCCACACGCCGAACCTGGACCGGCTGGCGGCCGAAGGCGTGCAGTTCAAGGCCGCCTACTCGGGGGCGCCGCTCTGCGCGCCCTCGCGTTGCTCCCTGCTCACCGGCCTGCACGCCGGGCACAGCACCGTCCGGGAGAACCCGGAGGGCGGGCCGCAGCACTCGCTCACCGACGCGGACCTCACCTTCGCCGAGGTGCTGCAGCTGTCCGGCTACCGCACCGCCTGCATCGGCAAGTGGGGCTTCGGCCCCGAGGAGCCCGGCCAGGCCTCGCACCCGAACCTGCGCGGCTTCGACGAGTTCTTCGGCTACATCGGTCACAAGCACGCGCACCAGTACTTCCCCAAGTACCTGTGGCACAACGGGCAGAAAGTGCAGCTCGACGGCAGCACGTACGCGCCGCACCTGTTCAGGAAGCGGGCCGTCGAGTTCATCAACGCCGAAAGCGACAAGCCGTTCCTGCTCTACTACGCCACCAACCTGCCGCACTCGCCCAGCGTCATCCCCGGCGACGCGGGCGAGTACGAGAACAAGCCGTGGAGCGCCGCCAACCGCCGCCACGCCGCCCAGGTCGCCAGGCTCGACACCGACGTCGCCGCGCTGGTCAGAGCCCTGCGTGACGCGGGCACGGCCAAGGACACCCTCGTGCTGTTCACCAGCGACAACGGGCCGCACAGGGAGCACGGCGTCACGCCCTGGCTGTTCGACTCCAACGGCCCCTACCGGGCCGACAAGCGCGACGTGTACGAGGGCGGCATCCGCGTGCCGCTGATCGCCTGGTCGCCGGGGCTGGTGCCGAGGGTCGAGCGGCAGCCGGTGGCGTCCTGGGACATCCTGCCGACGCTGGCCGACCTGGCGGACACGCCCGTCCCCGCCAACCTCGACGGCCTGTCCTTCCGCGGCCTGCTCACCGGCGACGACGCCCCCGCGCACAGCCACCTCGTCTGGAACCGGCCGCGCAAGGCCCAGGCCATCCGCAAGGGCCGGTGGAAGCTCGTCAGGTTCGCGCCGAACATCGCCGGCGCCGGGCCCGATGGCCGGATCGAGCTGTACGACCTCACCAAGGACCCGGGGGAGAGCCGCGACGTCGCCGCCGCCAGGCCGCGGATCGCCCAGGAACTGGTGGAGCTGCTCGACGGCTCGATCGGCGACGACCCGCGGCTGCCGTACGGGCTGCGGACCGAACTGACCTCGGGCCAGGTCGTGGTCACCCTGCACAACGGCTCGACCGTGCCGTGGACCCAGGTCGAGCTGGGCCTCGGCGGGAAACGCCGGGCGCGGGCGCGCACCGTCGCCCGCGTGGACCCGGGCATGGCCGTCTCCGTCGGGTTCCCCGTGCCGGCCACCGGCAAGATCACGGCGCGGGCCGACTTCCGGGCGGACGGCCGCTCGCACACCTTCCGCCGCGCCCACCAGGGCGGGGAGTCGCCCGTCACGCTGACCTCCGCCGGGTAGGAGCGCCCCGCAGGGAACTCTCACCCCGGCGGCACCTCACTCTAGTGACGAAGAGTGATGACACAGCTACCGATAGTTGACATTCTGGTGACCAGGACCATCCTTCGAGGAGAGGAACACATGAATCTGGTCACCCGTGCGGAGTGGGACGCGAAGAAGCCGACCAGCGACTACGTCCGCCTCTCGTCCACCAAGGGCATCAAGATCCACTACACGGGCGGCAAGGTGCCCGCCGACCTCGCCGAGTCCGGCAACCACGACCGCTGCGTCGACCTGGTCAAGGACATCCAGCGCATGCACATGTCAGGGGGCCGCGGCGAGAGGTACATCGACCTGGGCTACAACATGGTGTGCTGCCCTCACCGGCGCACGTTCATGGGCCGCGGCCCCCACGCCCTGCCGGCCGCCAACGGCGCCGGCCTCAACTCCGGCCACTACGCGGTGCTCGCGCTGGTCGGCAGCTCGGGGCTGACGGAGCCGAACGACGACCTGCTCAACGCCCTGGTCGACGCCATCGAGTACCTGCGCGAGCACGGCGACGCGGGCCGCGAGGTGAAGGGCCACCGGGACGGCTACGACACCTCCTGTCCCGGCGACCCCCTCTACCGCTGGGTCCGCGACGGCGCGGAACGCCCCTGACCGGTCAGGACAGGCGGCCCACGTGGGCCAGGGCCTGCTTGAGCAGCACACCCTGCCCGCCGGCCATCTCCTCCTGCACCATCGGCGAGGCCGCCTCCTCCGGCGTGAACCACACCAGGTCGAGCGCGTCCTGCCGGGGCCGGCAGTCACCGGCGACAGGCACGATGTAGGCCAGCGACACGGCGTGCTGGCGCGGGTCGTGGTAGGGCGTGACGCCGGGCGTGGGAAAGTACTCGGCGACGGTGAACGGCTGCGGCGAGACGGGGATGTGGGGCAGCGCCACAGCTCCGAGATCCTTCTCCAGGTGCCGCAGCAACGCGTCGCGGATCCGCTCGTGGTGGAGCACCCGCCCCGAGACCAGCGCCCGGCTGACCGTGCCGTCCGACAACATCCGGAGCAGCAGGCCGACGTGGGTGACCACGCCGGTGTCATCGACGCGCACCGGCACCGCGTCGATGTAGAGGATCGGCATCCGGCCCCGCACCGACTCCAGTTCTTCCGGTGCGAGCCAAGCAGGCGTGGTTTCGGTCTTTTCGGTCATCTGCTGATCGTACGGTGCGGGAGGTCAGCGGTGCGCCAGAGTCCGGTCAGGAGGCGTACGCCCCGCCACCCACGACGCCGTGCAGATGAACAACACGATGCCGACGAACGGCAGATACTCCACGATCTTGGCCTTCATCCGAGGTCACGCTCCGCTCTCTCCTGCGCCAGCCGCCTGCGCTGCGGCTGGACGGTGTGCTTGGGATCATTGGCCGACTCCATGCCGGCCTGGAAGATGCCGAACCTGGTGCACGCCGACCCGGCCAGCAGGGCCGCGCCCGCCGCGACGGCCGCCACCCTGCTGCGCCGGCCCACGGTCGCCCCGGCCAGCGCGCCGGCCAGCGACAGCGCCTCGCCCAGGCGCAGCAGCCTGCTGCGCTTGAGCGGCTCGGCCAGCGGCCCCAGCCGCCGCTCCATCCTGGTCGCCGCCGCGACCTCCACCGCCGCGCCCAGCAGCGCCGCCCGCCGCGCCGGGCCCGCCTCCGAGAGCGGCGCGGCCAGCAGGCCCAGCCCGCCCGCCGACGCCGCCGCCGAACCGGCGAACAGGAACGGCATCTCCCGGTACGCCTCGTGCCACACCGGCACGGCCGTGTCGCAGATCAGCGCCGCCGTGTACGTCGCCACCGCCGGCCCCACGATCCCGGCCCCCACGGTCGCGGCGCGGCCGAGGCCGGGGAACAACCCGGTCACGTCCGTGGCCGCGGCGGCGCCGGCGTGCGGGCCGTACACGCTCAGCACCCACGTGCCGACGCTCATCGGCGAGGTCACCTTGAACACCCGCAACATGTTGAGGAACCGCTCGGGCCTGCCCAGGTCGTGGATCAGCGCGTACAGCGAGCCGCCCAGCGCGCCCAGCGCCCCCACCTTGGCCGCCCTGGCCAGGCGCGGGCGGCCGGTCAGCTCCGCGGCGGCGGCCAGCGTGGACGACGCGCCCGCCAGGCCGCCCAGGAACAGGTAGCCGGCGATGTCGGGCGCCTTCCAGGTCGGCTCGTTCAGCACCGGCCGGCCGTAGTAGGAGTCGAAGCTCGCCTTGGGCACCATGAGCCGCTCGCGCCTGCGGCCCGCCGAGCCCGGCGTGGCCTCCCGCTCGCCGCGCAGCTCAGGAGAGCCGTCCATCCGCACATCGGTCTGACTCGTCATCGCCGCCTCCGCCACGCCGTGGCCGCCACCCCGGCGAGCAACGCCACGGCCGCCACCCCCACGTGCCGCCACATCGACGGCAGGTCCCTGGTCGTCACCACCGGGTCCGGCGGCAGGCCGTACACCTCCGGCTCGTCCAGCAGCAGGAAGAACGCGCCCGTCCCGCCCACCCCGTCGTCCGGGTCGTGCCCGTACAGGCGGGCCGAGCCGACCCCGGCGGCGCGCACCTGCTCCAGCCGCCGCTCGGCCCGCTCCCGCAGCTCCTCCAGGTCGCCGAACTGGATCGAGTCGGTCGGGCAGGTCTTGGCGCAGGCCGGCTCCTCCCCGGCGCCGAGCCGGTCGTAGCACATCGTGCACTTGGCCGCCGTGCCGCTCGTCTCCCGCTTGCCGATCACCCCGAACGGGCACGCGGGCACGCAGTAGCCGCAGCCGTTGCAGATGTCCTCCTGCACCACGACCGTGCCGAACTCGGTGCGGAACAGCGACCCCGTCGGGCACACGTCCAGGCAGGCCGCGTGCGTGCAGTGCTTGCACACGTCGGAGGCCATCAGCCAGCGGAAGTCCATGTCGCCGACCCCGGCCTCCTGGTGCCCCAGCGGCCGGCGCTGCTCGACGAACGCGACGTGCCGCCAGGTGTCGGCGCTCAGGTTCATCGTGTTGTCGTAGGACCAGCCGGTAAAGTTCAGGCCGTCGTCGGGGACGTGGTTCCACTCCTTGCACGCCACCTCGCACGCCTTGCAGCCGATGCAGATGCTGGTGTCGGTGAAGAAGCCCACCCGGCGGCTCTCGTCGAGCCGCTCGTCGAGGTCGAAGGCCATCACGCCTCCATTCCGGTGCCCGCGCCCACCCCGGCGCGCCGCTGATAGGCCCGCACCAGCTCGGGCAGCGCGGCGCCGCGCGGCCTGCGGCCCGGGCGGATGTCCGCCGACAACGCCTTGACCTCCTGGATGTGCGAGTTGGGGTCCAGTGAGATGGCCGACAGCTCGTTGGCCGCGTCACCCTTGGCCAGCCCGTTCGGGCCGTAGTGGAACGGCAGCCCGATCTGGTGCAGCGTCCGCCCGTCCAGGTGCAGCGCCGGGATGCGGTCGGTGACCAGCACCCTGGCCTCGATGGCGTTGCGGGCCGTGACGATCGTGGCCCAGTCGCCGTGCACCAGCCCCCGCTCGGCCGCCAGCGCGGGTGAGACCTCGCAGAACATCTCCGGCTGCAGCTCCGCCAGGTACGGCGTGAACCGGCTCATGCCGCCCGCCGTGAAGTGCTCCGTCAGCCGGTACGTCGTCACCACGTACGGGTAGACCGACGCCCCCGGCTCGTCGCCGCTCGGCTGGTACCGGTTGTGCTCGTGCGGGTAGAGCTTGCGGATGGGGTTGCGCTGCTGCCCGTACAGCGGGTTGGCCACCGGCGAGTCCTGCGGCTCGTAGTGGGTCGGCAGCGGCCCGTCCACCACCCCGGCGGGCGCGAACAGCCAGCCCTTGCCGTCGGCCTGCATGATGAAGGGGTCGATGCCCGACAGCGCCGCCACGCCCGTCGCGTCGGGCGACGGCCGGTAGCCGGGGCTCTTGTCCGTCTCGAAGTCCGGCACGTCGTGGCCGGTCCAGCGGCCCGCCTCGGCGTCCCACCAGACCAGCCGCTTGCGCTCGCTCCACGGGCTGCCGTCGGGCCTGGCCGAGGCCCGGTTGTACAGCACGCGCCGGTTCGCGGGCCAGGCCCACGCCCACTCGGCGGCGATCCAGTCCTGCTCGGAGCCCGGCTTGCGGCGGGCGGCCTGGTTGACGCCGTCGGCGTACACGCCGCAGTAGATCCAGCAGCCGCAGGTGGTGGAGCCGTCGTGCTTGAGCTCCTGGTAGCCGGAGAGCGGGCGGCCGCCGGCGTCCCAGCCGTTGATCTCGGCCAGCACCGCCTCCGCCGACGGCTCTTCCGTCTCGCCGCTCACCGGATAGTCCCAGGTCAGGTCGAGCACGGGCGCGTCGATCGGGTCCTGCGAGCCGGCCAGCTTCGCGCGGATGATGCGGCCCAGGTGGTACATGAACCACAGGTCGCTGCGGGCGTCGCCGCGCGGCTCGACGGCCTGGTGGTGCCACTGAAGCAGCCGGTTGGTGTTGGTGAAGCTGCCGTTCTTCTCGGTGTGGCAGGCGGCCGGCAGGAAGAACACCTCGGTGCCGATGTCGGCGGTCCTCAGCTCGCCCGTCTCGATCTCCGGGCCGTCCTTCCACCAGGTGGCGCTCTCGATCAGGTTGAGGTCGCGCACCACCAGCCACTCCAGGCTGGCCATGCCCAGGCGCTGCATCTTGGCGTTGGCCGAGCCGACCGCCGGGTTCTCGCCGAGCAGGAAGTAGCCCTTGCAGGAGCCGTCGAGCTGCGCCAGCACCGTGTCGTACGTGCTGTGCGAGCCCGTCAGCCTGGGCAGCCAGCCGAACCGGTAGTCGTTGTCCGGCTGCGCGGACTCGCCCCACCAGGCCTTGAGCAGGCTGACCAGGTACGCGGGCATGTTCGCCCAGAAACCCTGGTGCGGCGCGTCGGCCATCAGGAAGTCGCGCAGCCGCTCGTTCTCGTGCGCGTGCGGCATCGGGATGTAGCCCGGCAGCAGGTTGAACAGCGTCGGCACGTCGCTGGAGCCCTGGATGCTGGCGTGCCCGCGCAGCGCCTGGATGCCGCCGCCGGGCCTGCCGATGTTGCCGAGCAGCAGTTGCAGGATGCTCGCCGCCCGGATGAACTGGGAGCCGTCGCTGTGCTGGGTCCAGCCCACCGCGTAGACGAACTCCGAGGTGCGGTCCGGCCCCGAGTTCTCCGTCAGGTGGCGGCACACCTCCTCGAACAGGCGCCGGGGCACCCCGCACACCCGCTCCACCATCTCCGGCGTGTAGCGGGCGTAGTGGCGGCGCAGCACCTGGAGGACGCAGCGGGGGTGGCGCAGCGTCTCGTCGCGCTCCGCCCGGCCGTCGAGCGGGACGCCGGTGCCGCCGTGCACCTCGCCGCGCCCGGGAGGCGTCCGGCCGGAGCGCCGCTCCTGGAACTCCTCGTCCCTGTCGCCCGACGCGGCCACCGCCGTCATGCCCTCGTACTGCCAGGAGTCCGGGGAGTAGCTGCGCTCCTCGGGGTCGAAGCCGGAGAACAGGCCGTCCAGGTCCTCCGCGCCGCGGTAGTCCTCACGCAGGATCGTCGCCGCGTTGGTGTAGTTGACCACGTACTCGTGGAAGTACTTCTCGTTCTCCAGCACGTGGTTGATGATCGCGCCGAGGAAGGCCACGTCGGAGCCGGCCCGGATGGGCACGTGCAGGTCGGCCAGCGCGCTCGTACGGGTGAAGCGCGGGTCCACGTGGATGATCACCGCGCCGCGCGCCTTGGCCTCCATCACCCACTGGAAGCCCACCGGATGCGCCTCGGCGAAGTTGGAGCCCTCGATGATCACGCAGTCGGAGTGCTGCAGGTCCTGCATGAACGTGGTCGCGCCGCCCCGCCCGAACGACGTGCCCAGGCCCACCACGGTCGAGCTGTGGCAGACGCGTGCCTGGTTCTCGATCTGCACCACGCCCAGCGCCGTCAGCAGCTTCTTGATGAGGTAGTTCTCCTCGTTGTCCAGCGTGGCGCCGCCCAGGCTGGCGATCCCCATCGTCCTGGCGGTGCGCCTGCCGTCCTGCTCCTGCTCCCACGTCTCGCGCCGGGTCGCGATGATCCGGTCGGCGATCATGTCCATGGCCGTGGCCAGGTCGATCGGCTGCCAGTCGGCCGCGCCGGGCGGCCGGTGGAGCGCCTGCTGCCGGCGGCCTGAGTCGGTGGTGAGCTGCAGGCTGGCCGCGCCCTTCGGGCACAGCCTGCCGCGGCTGATGGGCGAGTCGGGGTCGCCTTCGATCTGGACGACCCGCTCATCCCGGACGAACACGTTCTGCCCGCAGCCCACCGCGCAGTACGGGCACACCGACTTGACCACCCGGTCCGCCGTGGACGTGCGCGCCCGCAGCCCGGCCGTCGCCGCCGACTTCGCCGCCGATCCCCGCGCCGTCCGGTCCCCGCCCGTGAGCTGCCGCAGCAGCGGCCACCCGAACTCCATGACACCCCCCGATGCCCCCCGGCCCAGTCCTGCCCTGGACAGGCCGGGGGAAAACCGGCAGGTCAGAACACCCTGGAGGCCGCCTCGTCCCAGGCCGTGGAGTCACCCGACGGCTCGTAGCGGCGCAGCGGCTGCGAGGCGGCGACCAGCGCGCGCATCTCGCCGAGGTCCGACACCAGCCCGGCCGCCCGCGCCTGCACCAGCACGTTGCCGAACGTGGTCGCCTCGCCGGGGCCCGCCACCACCGGCAGCCCGCACGCGTCGGCGGTGAACTGGCACAGCAGTTCGTTGCGCGACCCGCCGCCCACCAGGTGCACCACCTCGACGTCGCGGCCCGACAGCTCCATCGCCTGCCGCACGGCCAGCCGGTGGCCGAGCGCCAGGCTCTCCAGCACGCACCGCACGTACGCGGCGGGGGAGGCGGGCGGGCGCTGCCCGGTGCGGCGGCACTCGGCGGCGATCCTGGCCGGCATGTCGCCCGGCGGCAGGAAGACGGGCTCGTCCGGGTTCACCACGGCGGCGAACGGCCGCTCGGCCGCCGCGGCCTTCAGCAGCTCGCCCAGGTCGGAGCCGGGCCAGGCGCGCAGGCACTCCTGCAGCAGCCACAGGCCCATGACGTTGCGCAGGTAGCGGACGGTGCCGTCGATGCCGGCCTCGTTGGTGAAGTTCGCGGCGCGGCTCTCGGGGGTGAGCACCGGGCCGGGCAGCTCCACCCCGGCCAGCGACCAGGTGCCGCACGAGACGTAGGCGAAGGCGGGACCGGAGGCGGGCACCGCGGCCACCGCCGAGGCGGTGTCGTGCGAGCCGACCGCCCGCACGGGCGCCGACCAGCCGATCTCTCCGGCCACGTCCCTGCGCAGGCCGCCGGCCATGTCGCCGGGCCGGCGCAGCGGCGGGAAGATGCCCGCCGGCAGGCCGAGCTGCTTGATCAGCGGTAATGCCCACTCGCGGGTGCGCACGTCGAGCAGGCCCGTGGTGGAGGCGTTGGTCACCTCGGCGCCCTGCTCGCCGGTCAGCCAGTAGCCGATCAGGTCGGGGATCAGGAGCATCGTGGCCGCGTCGCCGAGCCGCGGCTCCGCGAGGAGCTGGTAGATCGTGTTGAACGGCAGCACCTGGAGGCCCGACACGTCGTACAGGGTCTCGGGCCCGACCGAGGCGGCCACCTGCTCGGCCAGGCCGGTCGTGCGGTCGTCGCGGTAGTGCACCGGGTTGCCCAGCATCGCGCCCGTCTCGTCGAGCAGCGCGTAGTCGACCGCCCACGAGTCGATGCCGATGGAGGAGACCGGGCCCGCGGCGCGCAGGCCGGTGAGGATCTCGCGGTAGAGGCCGAGGATGTCCCAGTACAGGTGGTCGGCGACGCGCACCGGGCCGTTCGGGAAGCGGTGCGCCTCGGTCAGGCGCAGCCCGTCGGACAGGTCGGCCAGCATCACCCGGCCGCTGGAGGCGCCCAGGTCTACGGCGGCGAAACGGCGGCTCATGCGGCGGACTCCCTGGCGGCGGCGGAACGGCGGCTCATGCGGTGGACTCCCTCGCGACGAGCTCCGGCTGGAACATGATGTGCTGGTGCGCGTGCGTGTCTGGATTGTCACACTCGTCCAGCAGCAGCTCGGTGGCGATCCGCCCGAGCTGGTACGTGGGCTGCCGCATCGAGCTGAGCGACACCGTGGACGCGGCGGCGAAGTCGATGTCGTCGTAACCCATCAGCGCCACCTCCTCCGGCACCCGCACCCCCGAGCGCAGCAGGGCACGCAGCACGCCCAGCGCCAGCAGGTCGTTGGCGCAGAAGACGGCCTCGGGCAGCCCGCCCGCGATCAGGTCGGCGGCGGCCTTCTCACCCGCGCGGGCCGTCATCGTCGCGGCCTCGGCCACCCGCAGGTCGGCGGGGTCCAGCCCGGCCCCGCGCATCGCGGCCCTGGCGCCCTCGCACCGCTCCACGCACTGGCGGATGGTCATCGGGCCCGTCACGTACGCGACGCTGCGCGCGCCCTTGGACAGCAGGTGCGTCACGGCGGCCCGGCCGCCCGCGACGTCGTCCACGGCCACCGCGCACTGGTCGGGCCGGTGCGCCGGATGGTCGACCAGCACCACGCTGATGCCGTTCTCGCGCAGCCGGTCGAGCCTGCCCGGGTCCTCGCCCGACGGGGTGATCAGCACGCCGCGCACCCGGTGCTCGGCCAGCACCCGCAGGTTGCGCTCCTCCTTGTCCTGCGAGCCCGCGGAGTTGCCGAGGATCACGGCGTACCCCAGCTCGCTGGCCACGTCCTCGACCCCGGCGGCGACCTCGGTGAAGAACGGGTTGCCTATGTCGATCACGCTCAGGCCGATCGTCCTGCTGTGCCCGGCGCGCAGGGTCGAGGCCGAGCCGTGGCGGACGAACCCCAGCTCGCTGATGGCGGCCTCCACCCGTTCGCGCGTCGCGGGGGCGACTTTGCCGGGCCGGTTCAGTACGTTGGAGACCGTGCCGGGGGAGACGCCGGCGTGTGCGGCGACGTCCTTGATGCTGACCATGGCCATGAGCACAAATTAAAACGTACTAACGGAGAGTGCGCCAGTCGCGGCACCGGTCGGAACGCGAATCCGCGTTGACACCGCCCTGACCGCCGCCTAACGTCGCGCGCCGGAAGTAAAACGTTTCTATAAGAGGGGGCGCTCGTGATCCGCGCTGCCATCGTAGGGGCCGGCGCCATCGCCGCGCACAGCCACGTGCCCGCGCTGCGGGCCCACAGCGACCGGGTCGAGCTGGTGGCGGTCGCGGACGTGGACGAGGCCAGGGCCAAGGCGCTGGCCGACGGCGTGGCGGTGTTCACGGACCTGGCTGAGCTGCTCGACGCCGAGCACCCCGACCTGGTGATCATCTGCACCCCGCCGTACCTGCACGCCGACCAGGCCATCGCGGCCCTGTCGGCCGGGGCGTGGGTGTGGTGCGAGAAGCCCGCCGCGCTCTCGCTGGCCGAGCTCGACCGCATGTCCGCCGCCGAGGGCGCGGCAGGGCCGTACCTGTCGGTCGTCTACCAGCAGCGCTTCGGCTCAGGCGCCCAGCACCTGCGCGCGCTGGGCGGGGCGCTGGGCCGGCCGCTGCTGGCGCTGTGCCAGACCACCTGGCACCGGGGCGAGGACTACTACGCCGTGCCGTACCGGGGCAAGTGGTCCACCGAGGGCGGCGGCACGACCGTGCTGCACGGCGTGCACCAGATGGACCTGATGTTGTCGGTGTTCGGCGACTGGGCCGAGATCAGGGCCATGGCCGGGCGCCTGGACCGGCCGATCGAGACCGAGGACGTGTCGCTGGCCATGGTGCGCTTCGAGAACGGCGCCATGGGCTCGGTCGTCACCAGCGTGCTGTCGCCGCGCCAGGAGAGCTACCTGCGCTTCGACTTCGCCGGCGCCACGGTGGAGCTGCGCCACCTGTACGGCTACGGCAACGCCGACTGGACCTCCACCTCGCCGCTGTGGAGCCCGCCCGGCGACCTGCCCAGCAGCCACGCCACCCAGCTCGGCCTGCTGCTCGACGCCTACGAGCGCGGCGAGCGCCCGCCGGCCTCCGGCGCGGACGCCAGGCGGGCCATGGAGTTCGTCACCGGCCTGTACGCCTCCGCCTTCACCGGCCGCCCGGTGCTCCGCACGGAGATCACCCAGGACAGCCCGTTCTACCACCGGCTCGACGGCGGCATTGAATCGTTCTTCACCGCTGGGAACTCCTGAGCGCCCACCAGCGGCCCGAGCGGGATCGGGCCTGCCGCCGGATGACCAGCGTTGACCTGCGGAAATGCCTCGCCTGAGTGACGGAGGGCTTGTGCGCCAGGCGGCCGGAACGTTTTAATCCCCGGTAAATGTGAGCGCTCATCGACATCTCGAAAGGCAGACATTCATGCCGGATGGCATTGCGTACGGCGGGGACTGGAATCCCGAGCAGTGGCCCGAGGAGACGTGGGAGCAGGACGTCGCGCTCATGCGCGAGGCCGGCGTCAACCGGGTCAGCGTCGGGATCTTCTCCTGGTCGTCGCTGGAGCCCGTCGAGGGCGTGTTCGACTTCGGCTGGTTCGACCGGGTGATGGACCTGCTGGCCGAGAACGGGATCGGCGCCAACCTCGCCACCCCCACCGCCTCCCCGCCGCCGTGGTTCTCGGACCCCTACCCGCAGGCGCTGCCCGTGGACGCCGACGGCCGCCGCCTGTACCACGGCAGCAGACAGGGCTTCTGCCCCAGCTCGCCCATCTACCGTGAGAAGGCCCTGCGCGTCGCCGAGCAGGTCGCCCTGCGCTACCGCGACCACCCGGCGCTGGTCCTGTGGCACGTGCACAACGAGTACGGCTGCCACAACGCCCGCTGCTACTGCGACACCTCGGCCGCCGCCTTCCGCGACTGGCTGCGCAGCCGCTACGGCACCCTCGACGCGCTCAACGACGCGTGGGGCACCGCGTTCTGGTCGCAGCGCTACAGCGACTGGGCGCAGATCCTGCCGCCGCGCGCCACCCCCAGCCTGCCCAACCCGGCCCAGCAGCTGGACTTCCGCCGGTTCAGCTCCGACGCGCTGATCGAGCTGTACGTCGCGGAACGCGATCTGCTCAAGCGGCTCACCCCGGACGTGCCCGCCACCACCAACCTCATGGCGGGCGCGCACTGGGACATGGACTGCTGGGCCTTCGCCGCCGAGACGGACGTCGTCTCCACCGACCACTACCTGATCGGCGCCCGCCGCGAACGCCACATCGACCTGGCCTTCGCCGCCGACTACGCCCGCTCGCTGGGCGGCGGCCGGCCGTGGCTGCTCATGGAGCACTCCACCAGCGCGGTCAACTGGCAGCCGCGCAACCTCGCCAAGACCCCCGGCGAGCTGCGCCGCAACTCCCTGACGCACCTGGCCAGAGGCGCCGACGGGATCATGTTCTTCCAGTGGCGGCAGTCCAGGTCGGGCGCCGAGAAGTGGCACTCGGCGATGCTGCCGCACGCCGGCACCGACACCAAGATCTGGCGCGAGGTGGCGGCGCTCGGAGCCGAGCTCGCCGCCCTCGCCGACGTCGCAGGCAGCACCGTCAAGGCCGACGTCGCCCTGCTCCTCGACCACTCCAGCGTGTGGGCGCAGGACCACCCCGCCCAGCCCACCGCCGAGCTCGACCCGGTCGAGGAGGCCAAGCGCTGGCACGCCGCGCTGTGGCGGGCCGGCGTCACCTGCGACCTGGCCCACCCGGAAGGCGACCTCACCGGGTACCGCCTCGTCGTGGTGCCCCAGCTCTACCTGGTCAGCGACGCCGGAGCGGCCAACCTTGAGGAGTTCGCCCGGCGGGGCGGGACCGTGGTCGTGGGGCCGTACAGCGGCATCGTGGACGAGCACGACCGCGTCCGGCTGGGCGGCTACCCGGGTGCCTGGCGTGACCTGCTCGGGGTGAGCGCCGAGGAGTTCTTCCCCCTCGACGAGCCGATCAGGCTCGCCTCCGGCGCCACGGGCAGCGTGTGGAGCGAGGCCGCGCGGGTCACCACCGCGAAGGTGCTCGACACGTACGCGACGGGGGAGCCCGCCTGGACGCGCAACGAGTTCGGGGACGGCGCCGCGCACTACCTGACCACGCTGCTCGACGACGCCGCCCTCGCCGAGGTCCTGGCCACCGCCTGCCGCGAGGCGGGGGTCTGCGCCGTGGCCGCGAGTGTGGCGGGAGTGGAGGTGGTGCGGCGCTCGCATCCCGACGGGCGCTCGTTCCTGTTCGCCATCAACCACACGACCGAGGACGCGGCCGTCACCACCCCTGAGGGCGGCACCGTGACCGTCGCGGCCGGTGACGCCGTCGTGATCCCCGGCTGATCCCCGGCCGAACGCACCGGCGCGTGGCGGCGCACCGGCCGCCGCCACGCGCCACCGCACCAGCGTCGAGCACGATTAAAACGTGTCATCTCCCGGATCCGGTTCCGTCACCGGATCGGGGGCCGCTGGTCCATTGACAGCGAGCACCAGGAATCATAGTTTCCTGCACGACGGATTAAAACGTTTTTGAAAGGAGTGTCAGTGCAACGCGTCTGCTTCCTGCTGAAAGTCCGCCCAGAGCGACTGGCGGAGTACCGCGAACGCCACCGCGACGTCTGGCCGGAGATGCGAGAGGCGCTGTCGCGCACCGGCTGGCACAACTACTCGCTCTTCCTCAAGGACGACGGCCTCCTCGTGGGATACCTGGAGACCGAGGACTTCGAGGCCGCGCAGAAGGCGATGGCCGAGACCGAGGTCAACGCCCGCTGGCAGGCCGAGATGGCGCCGTTCTTCGAGGGCCTCGACGGCCGCCCCGACGAGGGCATGGTCCCGCTGACCGAAGTGTTCCACCTGGATTGATCGGGGAGTAATGACTGACATCAAGGCCGCGCTGCGGTCGCAGCGCATCGAGACGCCGTCCTGGGCCTACGGCAACAGCGGCACGCGGTTCAAGGTGTTCGCCCAGCAGGGCGTGCCGCGCGACCCGTACGAGAAGCTGGCCGACGCCGCCCAGGTGCACGCCTACACCGGCATCGCCCCGACGGTCGCCCTGCACATCCCGTGGGACAAGGTGGACGACTACGCCGACCTGGCCCGCCACGCCGGCGAGGCGGGTGTGCGGATCGGCGCGATCAACTCCAACGTGTTCCAGGACGACGACTACAAGCTGGGCAGCGTCACCCACCCCGACGCGCGGGTCCGCCGCAAGGCCACCGACCACCTGCTCGAGTGCGTGGACATCATGGACGCCACCGGCTCCGACACCCTCAAGCTGTGGTTCTCCGACGGCATCAACTACCCGGGCCAGGACGACATCAGGGCGCGCCAGGACCGGCTGGCCGAGTCCCTCGCGGAGGTCTACGACCGGCTCGGCGAGGGCCAGCGCTTCCTGCTGGAGTACAAGCTGTTCGAGCCGGCCTTCTACGCCACCGACGTGCCCGACTGGGGCACCGCGTACGCGCACTGCGTCAAGCTCGGCCCCAAGGCGCAGGTCGTCGTGGACACCGGCCATCACGCGCCGGGCACCAACATCGAGTTCATCGTGGCGTTCCTGCTGCGCGAGGGCAAGCTCGGCGGCTTCGACTTCAACTCCCGCTTCTACGCCGACGACGACCTGATGGTCGGCGCGGCCGACCCGTTCCAGCTCTTCCGCATCATGTACGAGGTCATCAGGGGCGGCGGGTTCACCGACGAGGTCGCGTTCATGCTCGACCAGTGCCACAACATCGAGCCCAAGATCCCGGGCCAGATCCGTTCGGTGATGAACGTGCAGGAGGCCACCGCCAAGGCGCTGCTCGTGGACCGCGACGCGCTGAGCGCCGCGCAGAACGAGGGCGACGTGCTGGGCGCCAACGCCGTGCTGATGGACGCCTACAACACCGACGTGCGGCCGCTGCTCGCCGAGCTGCGCGAGGAGCAGGGCCTGGCGCCCGACCCGATGGCGGCCTACGCCAAGTCCGGATACTTCGAGAAGATCGCCGCCGAGCGTGTCGGCGGCCAGCAGGCCGGCTGGGGGGCCTGAACCATCATGTCCAACGTCATCAACGAACTCCTCGAACGCTCCCACCGCCTGGGCGCCGACCCGCGCAACACCAACTATGCGGGCGGCAACACCTCGGCCAAGGGCAGCGAGGCCGACCCCGTCACGGGGGAGGACGTCGAGCTGCTGTGGGTCAAGGGCTCCGGCGGCGACCTCGGCACGCTGAAGCAGGCCGGCCTCGCCGTGCTCCGCCTCGACCGGCTGCGGGCGCTCAAGGGCGTCTACCCGGGCGTCGAGCGCGAGGACGAGATGGTCGCGGCCTTCGACTACTGCCTGCACGGCAAGGGCGGCGCCGCGCCGTCCATCGACACCGCCATGCACGGCCTCGTCGAGGCCGGGCACGTCGACCACCTGCACCCCGACGCGGGCATCGCGATCGCCACCGCCGCCGACGGCGAGGAGCTGACCGGGCGCGTCTTCGGCGACAAGGTCGTGTGGGTGCCGTGGCGCAGGCCCGGCTTCCAGCTCGGCCTGGACATCGCCGCCATCAAGGAGGCGAACCCGCAGGCCATCGGCTGCGTCCTGGGCGGCCACGGCATCACGGCATGGGGCGACACGTCCGAGGAGTGCGAGGCCCGCTCGCTGGAGATCATCCGCACGGCGGAGGCGTACCTGGCCGAGCACGGCCGCCCCGACCCGTTCGGCGCCGTCGTGCACGACACGCTGGCCGAGGCGGAGCGGCACGAGCGGGCGGCGGCGCTGTTCCCGCTGATCCGCGGCCTGGCCTCCACCGACGTCCGCGTGGTCGGCCACTACACCGACACCCCCGAGGTGCTCGACTTCGTCTCCCGCGCCGAGCACCCGAGGCTCGCCGCGCTGGGCACGTCCTGCCCCGACCACTTCCTGCGCACCAAGGTCGCCCCGCTGGTGCTGGACCTGCCGCCGGACGCCCCGCTGGAGCAGGTCGCCGAGCGGCTGCGCGAGCTGCACGCCGCCTACCGCGCCGACTACACCGCCTACTACGAGCGGCACGCCACCCCCGACTCCCCGGCCATCCGCGGCGCGGACCCGGCGATCGTGCTGGTGCCGGGTGTCGGCATGTTCTCCTTCGGCAAGGACAAGCAGACCGCGCGCGTGGCCGGCGAGTTCTACGTCAACGCCATCAACGTCATGCGCGGCGCCGAGTCCGTCTCCTCCTACGCCCCCATCCCCGAGTCGGAGAAGTTCCGCATCGAGTACTGGGAGCTGGAGGAGGCCAAGCTCCGCCGGATGCCCAAGCCCAAGCCTCTGGCCACCAGGATCGCGCTGGTGACGGGCGGCGGCTCGGGGATCGGCGCGGCCACCGCCCGGCGGCTGGCCGCCGAGGGCGCGTGCGTGATCGTGGCCGACCGCGACCTGGGCGCGGCGGAGAAGGTGGCTGCCGAGATCGGCGCGAACGCCTACCGCGTCTCGGACGTGGCCGTGGCGGTCGGGGTGGACGTCACGTCGGAGGAGCAGATCACGGCCGCCGTACGCGCGGGCGTGCTCGCGTTCGGCGGCGTGGACCTGGTCGTCAACAACGCCGGCCTGTCGCTGTCGCGCGCGCTCCTGGAGACCACGCTGGCCGACTGGGACCTGCAGCACGACGTGATGGCGCGCGGCTCGTTCCTGGTCTCCCGCGAGACGGCCAGGGTCATGATCGACCAGGCCATGGGCGGCGACATCGTCTACATCTCCTCCAAGAACGCGGTCTTCGCCGGCCCGAACAACGTCGCCTACGGCGCCGCCAAGGCCGACCAGGCCCACCAGGTGCGCCTGCTGGCGGCCGAGCTGGGCGCGCACGGCATCAGGGTCAACGGCGTCAACCCGGACGGCGTCGTACGCGGCTCCGGCATCTTCGCCTCCGGCTGGGGCGCCAACCGCGCGGCCGTGTACGGGGTGGAGGAGGAGAAGCTGGGCGAGTTCTACGCCCAGCGGACCCTGCTCAAGCGCGAGGTCCTGCCCGAGCACGTGGCCAACGCGGTCTTCGCCCTCGCGGGCAGCGACCTGACCCACACCACGGGCCTGCACGTCCCGGTGGACGCGGGCGTGGCCGCCGCCTTCCTCCGTTAGTCAGGAGTAGGCGGCCACCATCCCGGTGACCGTCAGCACGAATCCGGCCGCCGTGACCAGGACCCCTCCGGTCACGGCGGCCCGGCTGCGCACGCCCCGCCAGTACAGGAGCACGTACGGCAGGAAGCCCAGCCCGCCCAGCCCCACCCCTGGCAGCGCCAGGGCCGCCAGCACGCCCCTCGTCCCGGCCGGCGCCGCCCGGTCGCCCTCCGGCGTGAGCTGCGCCCGCGTCACGTCCCCCGCCGAGGAGTCGGGCGAGGCGGCCACCTCGACGGCCGGCTCCCCGCTGTCGGGCGTGAACCGGCCCCGGCAGTCGTAGCGTCCCTCGCCCAGGTCCTCGCACGAGAGCACGCGCAGCGTCCCCGGCGTTCCGGCCCGCCCCGTCGCCAGCTCCAGCTCGCCTGCCGCGAGGATCATCGGCGCCAGGCAGACCGACAGCCACAGCAGCACGAGGACGGCCCGGCCCCACGGCCCGGGCCCGTTTTCAGGTGTACGTGGTGTTAATTCGGACAAGAATTCGGTCATGGCCGCCATCATGACGCCCCCGCCTTGCACCTCACCTGTAGGTGACAAGTCTCACGATGCGGGCGTCAACCCTGCTCTGGCTTGCATGTTCATCCTCTAGAGTGCATCATCTTCACAAGCAAGGTCATGAGTGTTGATGCATAATCATGCAGGGGGTCGCATTGAGGGCAGCGGTCGCGGGAGCCAGCGGCTACGCGGGAGGGGAGCTGCTCCGCCTCCTTCTCGGGCACCCCGAATTCGAGATCGGCGCGCTCACCGCCGCCTCCAGCGCCGGCAGCCGGCTCGGCGCCCACCAGCCCCACCTGCCGCAGCTCGCCGGCCGCATCATCGAGGACACCACGGCCGACGCGCTCGCCGGCCATGACGTGGTCTTCCTGGCACTGCCGCACGGCCACTCCGGTGCCGTCGCCGCCCAGCTCGGCCCGGACACGGTGGTGGTCGACTGCGGAGCCGACCACCGGCTCTCCGACCCCGCCGCCTGGCAGGAGTTCTACGGCGGCGAGCACGCCGGCACCTGGCCCTACGGCCTGCCCGAGCTGCCCGGCCAGCGCGAGGTGCTCAAGGGCGCCAAGCGCATCGCCGTCCCCGGCTGCTACCCGACCTCCGTGCTGCTCGCCATGACGCCCGCCTTCGCCGCCGGCCTGGCCGCGCCGGACGTGGTCGTGGTGGCCGCCAGCGGCACCAGCGGCGCCGGCAAGTCGCTCAAGCCCAACCTGCTCGGCAGCGAGGTCATGGGCTCGGTCAGCGCGTACGGCGTCGGCGGCGTCCACCGGCACACCCCCGAGATGGAGCAGGGCCTGTCAGCCGTCGCGGGCACGCCCGTCCGGGTGTCGTTCACCCCGACCCTGGCCCCCATGAGCCGCGGCATCCTCGCCACCTGCTCCGCCCCCGCCGCGCCCGGCGTCACCGGGGAGTCGCTGCGCTCGGCGTACGAGGTCGCGCTGAAGGACGAGCCGTTCGTCCACCTCCTGCCCGAGGGCGTGTGGCCCGCCACCGCCATGACCTATGGCGCCAACACCGCGGCGCTGCAGGTGACGCTCGACCCGCGCGCGAACCGCGTGGTCGCCGTCATCGCCATCGACAACCTCACCAAGGGCACCGCCGGGGGCGCCCTGCAGAGCGTGAACCTCGCCCTCGGCCTGCCGGAAGAGCTCGGCCTCCCCACGACAGGAGTTGCTCCATGAGTGTTACCGCCCCCCTCGGCTTCCGGGCCGCGGGCGTCGCCGCCGGGATCAAATCCGGCGGCGCCCGCGACCTGGCCCTCGTCGTCAACGACGGGCCGAGCCGCGCCGCCGCGGGCGTCTTCACCGCCAACCGCGTGAAGGCCGCCCCTGTGCTGTGGTCACAGCAGGTCCTGGCCGGCGGGCGGCTGCGAGCGGTGGTGCTCAACTCCGGCGGAGCCAACGCCTGCACCGGCCCTGAAGGCTTCCAGGACACCCACGCGACCGCCGAGAAGGTCGCCGAGGCGCTGGAGGACTCCGCGGGCGAGATCGCGGTCTGCTCCACCGGCCTGATCGGCGAGCGGCTGCCGATGGACGAGCTGCTGACCGGCGTCGGCACCGCCGCGGGCCAGCTCTCCCGCGACGGCGGCCTGGCCGCCGCCGACGCCATCCGCACCACCGACACCGTCTCCAAGATCTCCTTCAAGCGCGGCACCGGCTACATGGTCGGCGGCATGGCCAAGGGCGCGGGCATGCTCGCCCCCGCCCTGGCCACCATGCTCTGCGTGATCACCACCGACGCCGACCTGACCAGCGAGCAGCTCGACGCCGTGCTGCGCAGGGCCACGTCCGTGACGTTCGACCGGCTCGACACCGACGGCTGCATGTCCACCAACGACACCGTGCTGCTGCTGGCCAGCGGCGCCGCCGGGGTCAAGCCCGACCTGGCCGAGTTCGAGCAGCGCGTCACCGACGTCTGCGCCGACCTGGCCAGGCAGCTCCTCGTGGACGCCGAGGGCGCCTCCAAGGCCATCGCCATCGAGGTCGTCGGCGCCGCCTCCGAGGCCGACGCCGTCAAGGTCGGCCGCTCCGTGTCCCGCTCCAACCTGCTCAAGTGCGCCATCCACGGCGAGGACCCCAACTGGGGCCGCGTCCTGGCCGCCGTCGGCACCACCGACGCGGTGTTCGAGCCGGACCGGCTCAACGTGGCCATCAACGGCATCTGGATCTGCCGCGGCGGCGCCGTCGGCGACGACCGCTCCAAGGTGGACATGCGCCCCCGTGACGTGACGATCACCATCGACCTGTCGGCCGGCCCGCACACCGCCACCGTGCACACCACCGACCTCACGGCCGACTACGTGCACGAGAACTCGGCGTACTCCTCATGAGGCTGACCACCGCGCAGACCAAGGCTGAAGCGCTGATCGAGGCGCTGCCCTGGCTGACCCGCTTCCACGGCGCGACCGTCGTCATCAAGTACGGCGGCAACGCCATGACGGAGGAAGTCCTCAAGCAGGGCTTCGCCGAGGACGTCGTCTTCCTGCACCAGGCCGGGCTGCGCCCCGTCGTCGTGCACGGCGGCGGCCCGCAGATCAGCAGCGCGCTGGACAAGGCGGGCATCGAGTCCACGTTCACCGCCGGCCTGCGGGTCACCACGCCCGAGGCCATGCAGGTCGTCAGGATGGTGCTCACCGGCCAGGTCAACCGCGACATCGTCGGCCTGGTCAACCGGCACGGCCCGTTCGCCGTCGGCATGTCGGGCGAGGACGCCCACCTGTTCACCGCCGTGCGCAAGCAGGCCGTCGTGGACGGCAAGCCGGTCGACATCGGCCAGGTCGGCGAGATCACCAAGGTCGACCCCGGCGCCGTGAACGCCCTGCTGGACAACGGCCGCATCCCGGTCATCTCCAGCGTGGCCAGGGGCGACGACAACGAGATCTACAACGTCAACGCCGACACCGCCGCCGCCGCGCTGGCCGTGGCGCTCCAGGCGCACAAGCTGATCGTCCTGACCGACGTCGAGGGCCTGTACGCCAACTGGCCCGACGACACCGACGTCATCGACCTGCTCACCGCGGCCGAGCTGGAAACGATGATGCCCACCCTGTCCAGCGGCATGGTGCCGAAGATGGAGGCGTGCCTCACGGCCGTGCAGGGCGGGGTGCCGCGGGCGCACGTCCTCGACGGCCGGGTGCCGCACTCCCTGCTGCTGGAGATCTTCACCAATGAAGGAATCGGAACGATGGTGATGCCCTCATGAGCCTGTTCGAGAGGTTCGAGAACGCCTTCATGCCCAACTACGGCGTCCCCCCGGTCGCCCTGGCGCGAGGCGAGGGCTCCCGCGTGTGGGACGTGGACGGCAAGGAGTACCTCGACTTCATCGCCGGCATCGCGACCAGCTCGCTCGGCCACGCCCACCCGGCCCTGGTCGAGGCCGTTTCCAAGCAGGTCGCCACCATCGCGCACACCAGCAACCTGTTCCTGCACGAGCCGGAGGTGCTGCTCGCCGAGCGGCTGCGCGCCCTGCTGGACGCCCCCGCCCGGGTCTTCCTGGCCAACTCGGGCACCGAGGCCAACGAGGCCGCCTACAAGCTGGCGCTCAAGTACGGCAGGCGCGAGGGCCGCTCCTACTTCGTGGCCGCCGAGAACGGCTTCCACGGCCGCACCATCGGCGCCCTGTCCCTGACGGGCAAGAAGGCCATCCGCGACCAGTTCGGCCCGTTCCCCGTGCCCGTCCGGTTCGTCCCGTACGGCGACGCCGACGCGCTCAAGGACGCCGTGACCGGCGACTGCATCGCGCTCTTCCTGGAGCCCACCCAGGGCGAGGCCGGCGTGGTGCCGCCGCCCGACGGCTACTTCGAGGCCGCCCGCGAGATCTGCGACTCCACCGGCGCGCTGCTGGTGGCCGACGAGATCCAGTCGGCCATCGGCCGCTCGGGCCACTGGTTCGCGCACCAGGCCGACGGCGTCACCCCCGACATCCTCACCCTGGCCAAGGGCCTGGGCGGCGGCCTGCCGATCGGCGCCTGCGTCGGCTTCGGCGACGTGGGCAAGCTGTTCGAGAAGGGCGACCACGGCTCCACGTTCGGCGGCAACCCCGTCTCCTGCGCCGCGGCGCTCGCCGTGCTCGACCACGTCGACATCGGCCACGTCAGGACGGTCGCCGACCGGCTGCGCGGCGGGCTGGAGGCCGTTTCCCACCCGCTGCTCAAGAGTGTGCGCGGGCGCGGCCTGTGGCTGGCCGCCGTGCTGGCCGAGCCCCGCTCGGCCGAGGTCCAGAAGGCCGCCGCGAACGCCGGCTTCCTGGTCAACGCCCTGCAGCCGGACGCCGTGCGCATCGCGCCCCCGCTGATCGTGACAGCCGCGGAGGTGGACGCGTTCGTGTCCGCGTTCCCAGAGATTCTTGAGGCAGCCCGATGACGAGGCATTTCCTGCGTGACGACGACTTGAGCCCGGCCGAGCAGGCCGAGGTGCTCGACCTCGCCGCCGCCATGAAGAAGGACAGGTTCGGCTACCGGCCCTTCGAAGGCCCGCAGAGCGTCGCCGTCCTGTTCGACAAGCCGTCGGCCAGGACCCGCGTCTCCTTCCACACCGGCATCGGCGAGCTCGGCGGCCTGCCGCTGATCGTGGACAACGTCTCGGTCCTCATGGGCCGCGGCGAGCCCACAGCCGACCTCGCCCGGGTGCTCGACCGGCAGGTGTCCGCCATCGTCTGGCGCACCGCCGGCCAGGAGCTCATCGACGAGATGGCCGCCCACTCGCGGGTGCCGGTCGTCAACGCGCTCACCGACGAGTTCCACCCCTGCCAGATCCTCGCCGACCTGCAGACCATCCAGGAGAAGCTGGGCCGCACCGCCGGGCTCACCCTCACCTACGTCGGCGACGGCGCCAACAACATGGCCCACTCCTACCTGCTCGGCGGCGCCACGGCCGGCATGCACGTACGCGTCGCCGCGCCCGCCGGCTACCAGCCCGACGCCGTCATCCTCGACCAGGCCGCCGCCATCGCCGCCAGGACCGGCGGCTCGGTGGTGGCGCTGACCGACCCGGCCGCCGCCGCGCAGGGCGCGCACGTGATCGCCACCGACACGTGGGTTTCGATGGGCCAGGACGGCAAGGAGGAGAGGGTGGCCGCGCTCATGCCGTACCAGGTCAACTCCGAACTCCTCGGGCACGCCGCGCCCGACGCCGTCGTCCTGCACTGCCTGCCCGCCTACCGCGACTACGAGATCACCCCCGAGGTGCTCGACGGCCCGCAGAGCGTCGTGTGGGACCAGGCGGAGAACCGGCTGCACGCCCAGAAGGCCTTGCTGCACTGGCTAGTGTCTCGCACATGATGATCCC
This sequence comes from Nonomuraea sp. PA05, assembly GCF_008086045.1. Lineage (GTDB taxonomy): Bacteria > Actinomycetota > Actinomycetes > Streptosporangiales > Streptosporangiaceae > Nonomuraea > Nonomuraea monospora. The sequence continues at coordinate 254,679 of NZ_VSEY01000014.1, forward strand.
GATGACCAAGGCCGCGCGGCAGGCGAAGATCACCGACCTGCTGGAGCGGAAGGCCGTGCGCTCCCAGCCCGAGCTGGCCAAGCTGCTCGCCGAGAGCGGCGTCGAGGTCACACAGGCCACGCTCTCGCGTGACCTCGACGAGCTCGGCGCGCTCAAGCTGCGCGCCGACGACGGCTCCCTGGTCTACGCGCTGCCCGGCGAGGGCGGCGGCCGGATCCCGCTGACCCGGCTGGGCACCGGCGAGAGCCCGGCCGCCCGCCTGCACCGCATCGCGGAGGAGCTGCTCGTCGGCGCGGAGGCCTCGGCCAACCTGGTCATCGTACGGACACCGCCGGGCGCGGCACAGTTCCTCGCCTCAGCCATCGACCACGCCGACTGGGAGTCCATCCTCGGCACGGTCGCGGGCGACGACACCATCCTCGTGATCAGCCGCGACCCGGCGGGCGGCCAGGCCCTCGCCGAGGCGCTGCTGAAGGTCGCCGACCGGCGAAGCTAGCAGACTTTGGAGATTGTGAAATGCCCGACAGAGTAGTGCTCGCCTACTCAGGCGGCCTCGACACCTCGGTCGCCATCCCGTACCTCGCCGAGAAGATGAACGCCGAGGTCGTCGCCGTCGCCGTGGACCTCGGCCAGGGCGGCGAGGAGATGGACGTCATCCAGAAGCGCGCCGTCGACTGCGGCGCCGTCGAATCTGTCGTGGTGGACGCCAAGGAGGAGTTCGCCGCCGACTTCTGCGTGCCGGCCCTCCAGGCCAACGCCCTCTACATGGACCGCTACCCGCTGGTCTCCTCGCTGTCGCGCCCGCTGATCGTCAAGCACCTCGTCACGGCCGCCAAGCAGTTCGGCGGCACGATCGTCTCCCACGGCTGCACCGGCAAGGGCAACGACCAGGTCCGCTTCGAGGCCGGCCTGGCCGCCCTCGCCCCCGACCTGCAGATCATCGCCCCCGCCAGGGACTTCGCCTGGACGCGCGACAAGGCCATCGAGTACGCCGAGGCCAAGGGCCTGCCCATCGAGACCTCGAAGAAGAACCCGTTCTCCATCGACCAGAACCTGTGGGGCCGCGCCGTCGAGACCGGCTTCCTGGAGGACATCTGGAACGGCCCCACCGAAGAGGTGTACTCCTACACCGCCGACCCGACGCTGGCGCGCGAGCCCGACGAGGTCGTGATCACCTTCGAGCAGGGCGTGCCCACCGGCCTCGACGGGCGGACGCTCACGCCGTACGAGATCATCGACGAGCTCAACCGGCGCGCGGGCGCCCAGGGCGTGGGCCGCATCGACATGGTCGAGGACCGCCTGGTGGGCATCAAGTCGCGCGAGGTGTACGAGGCGCCCGGCGCCGTCGCCCTCATCGCCGCCCACATGGAGCTGGAGAACGTCACCGTCGAGCGCGACCTGGCCCGCTTCAAGCGCGGCGTCGACCAGCGCTGGAGCGAGCTCGTCTACGACGGCCTGTGGTTCTCGCCACTCAAGAGCGCGCTCGACGCGCTCATCGCCGACGCGCAGAAGCACGTCAACGGCGACATCAGGATGACACTCCACGGCGGCAACGCGACCGTGACCGGCCGCCGCTCCGTGGACTCTTTGTACGACTTCTCGCTCGCCACGTACGACACGGGCGACACCTTCGACCAGTCCCTGGCGAAGGGCTTCGTCCAGCTGTTCTCCCTGCCCGCCAAGATCGCGGCGGCCCGGGACGCGAGGAAGGGCTGAGTTGCACTATGGTCTCGGGGGACGCGAAGGAGATGACGGTGAGTGATGGCAAGCCGATGCGGCTGTGGGGCGGACGCTTCGAGAGCGGCCCGTCCGACGCGCTGGCCCGGCTGTCGGTGAGTGTGCACTTCGACTGGCGGCTGGTGCCGTACGACCTGGCGGCGTCCAGGGCGCACGCCCGCGTGCTGCACAGGGCGGGGCTGCTGACCGCCGAGGAGCTCGAACGCATGATCGGCGCGCTCGACGACCTGGAGCAGGCGTGCAAGGCCGGCGAGTTCCGGCCGACGGTCGCCGACGAGGACGTGCACACCGCGCTGGAGCGCGGCCTGCTGGAGCGGCTCGGCTCGCTCGGCGGCAAGCTCCGCGCCGGCCGCTCGCGCAACGACCAGATCGCCACCGACCTGCGCCTGTATCTCCGCGACCACGCCCGCTCGGTCGTCTCCCGGCTGGTCGAGCTGGAGACCGCGCTGATGGCCCAGGCCGAGCAGCACGCCGAGACCGCCGCGCCGGGCATGACGCACCTGCAGCACGCGCAGCCGGTCTCGTTCGGCCACCAGCTCCTGGCCCACGTGCACGCCTTCGCGCGCGACATCGACCGCATCACCGACTGGGACAAGCGCGCCGCGATCTCCCCGCTCGGCGCCGGCGCCCTCGCGGGCTCCTCCCTGCCGCTCGACCCGCAGGCCGTCGCCCAGGAGCTGGGCTTCGCCGCCGCCGCGCCCAACTCCATGGACGCCGTCGCCGACCGCGACTTCGCGGCCGAGTTCCTGTTCGACGCGGCCATGATCGGCGTGCACCTGTCGCGGCTGGGCGAGGAGATCGTCCTGTGGGCCTCGCAGGAGTTCCGCTGGATCGAGATGGACGACGCCTACTCCACCGGCTCGTCGATCATGCCGCAGAAGAAGAACCCCGACGTGGCCGAGCTGGCCCGCGGCAAGTCCGGCCGGCTCATCGGCAACCTCATGTCGCTGCTGACCACCCTCAAGGGCCTGCCGCTCACCTACAACCGCGACCTCCAGGAGGACAAGGAGCCGGTGTTCGACGCGGTCGACACGCTGCTGCTCGTCCTGCCCGCGATGGCCGGCCTGGTCGCCACCATGCGGGTCAACACCGCGCGCATGGAGGCCTCCGCCCCCGACGGCTACGCCCTGGCCACCGACCTGGCCGAGCTGCTCGTCCGGCGCGGGGTGCCGTTCCGCGACGCGCACGAGGCCGTCGGCCACCTCGTCGTGTGGTGCCAGGTCAACGACAAGGACCTCGGCGAGCTCAGTGACGACGAGCTGGCCAAGGTCTCGCCGCACCTGACGCCCGACGTGCGCGACGTGCTCAGCGTGCCCGGCGCCCTGGCCGCCCGCAAGGCCCACGGCGGCACCGCGCCCGACCGCGTCCGCGACCAGCTCATCGCGCTGCGCGAGGCGGTCGACGCGCAGGCGGCATGGGCCGCGGGGAGCTGAGCTTCGAGCCCGTGAGCCTTGATGGGGGCGGAGAGCTGAGCTTCGAGCGGGGCGGGGAGCTCAGCCCGGCGCCGCTGCCGCGGAGCTTCTTCGACCGGCCGTCCCACGAGGTGGCGCCCGACCTGCTCGGGCGCGTCCTCGTGCACGGGCCCGTCGCCGTACGCCTGACCGAGGTCGAGGCGTACGGCGGGCCCGGCGAGGATCCGGCGGCGCACACGTACCGGGGCAGGACACCCCGCAACGCGGTCATGTTCGGGCCTCCCGGGCACCTGTACGTGTACTTCACCTACGGCATGCACTTCTGCGCCAACCTCGTCTGCCTGCCCGACGGCTCCGGCTCCGCCGTGCTGCTGCGGGCGGGCGAGGTGGTGGCGGGCGTCCCCGAGGCCCTCGCCCGCCGCACGTCCGCCAAACCGGCCACCGGCCGTGACCTGCCCGATCAGGCGCGCACCCGCGGATCGGGCGACTCGCTCGATCAGGTGCGCACCCGCGGATCGGGCGACTCGCTCGATCAGGCGCGCATCCCCGGCCCGGGTGGCTCGCTTGATCAGGCGCGCATCCCCGGCCCGGGCGACGTACCGGCCATCGGCCGTGGCCCGCAGCCTGAGGCCGGCGCTCGCCGCCCGGCCGGGAAGCCGATCGCCGAGCGCGACCTGGCGCGCGGGCCCGCGCGGCTGGCGGTCGCCCTCGGCCTGCTCCGCGACCACAACGGCCTCGACGCCATCCTCGAAGGCTCACCCTCCGGCCGCCCCCACGGCTCACTCACCGTGCTCGAAGGCCGCCCGGCCGACCCGGCGCTGATCAGGTCAGGCCCCCGCACCGGCGTCTCGACGGCCAAGCAGACCCCTTGGCGGTTCTGGATCGACGGCGACGCCACCGTGTCCCCGTACCGCGCTCACGTCCCCCGCCGCCGCAGCGCCGCGGCCACCTCCGTCGGTGAGGTGCCCAGGTCGTGAGGGCTGAAGATGTGCAGGTTGTCGCCGGTGTCGATCTCCAGCATCTCGCTGCGCAGCCCCCAGCGCCTGCGTACATCGACCTTGATGTCCCAGATCGCCTCCCACGGCACGTGCCGCTTGCCCGCGAACCCGTGCACCACGGTGATGCCGCTCGGATCGGCCGCCAGCCGTACCGGGACGAGGACGTCACGCAGCCCCATCGCGCCCACCAGCACGGCCGCGGGGACAGCTAGGATCACACCCCGGGAATCACCCTCGAACCACCAGTAAACGCCGAGCCCGGCACACACCAGAGCCCCTAAGATCTTGAAAACGGCCAGCTCGCGACGGACCCTCCACATGGACACCCAGCGTATCCAAGTGGCGCGCATCCTGACTGATCGGGCAGGCTTAAAGGCATCCGCATCCGAACAGGAAAGCCAGATCACCGTGACCGACATCCTTGACGACCTCGCGTGGCGAGGCCTGATCGCCCAGTCCACCGACCTCGACGCCGTGCGCGCGTCCATGGCCAAGGCACCGATCACGGTCTATTGCGGCTTCGACCCGACGGCGGCGTCCCTGCACGTCGGACACTTCGTGCCGTTGCTGACGCTGCGCCGCTTCCAGCTCGCGGGCCACAACGCGATCGGCCTCGTCGGCGGCGCCACCGGCCTGATCGGCGACCCGAGCGGCCGTAACACCGAGCGTTCGCTCAACTCCACGGACGTCGTCGCCGGCTGGGTGGAACGCCTGCGCGGGCAGGTCGGCCGGTTCCTCGACTTCGACGAGTCGCGCCCCAACCCGGCGCGCCTCGTCAGCAACCTCGACTGGACGGGCGAGCTGAGCGCCATCGAGTTCCTGCGCGACATCGGCAAGCACTTCCCGGTCAACCGCATGCTGGCCAGGGAGTCGGTCTCCGCCCGCCTGGCGGGTGAGGGCCTCAGCTACACCGAGTTCAGCTACCAGCTCCTGCAGTCCAACGACTACCTGGAGCTGTTCCGCCGCTACAACTGCACGCTGCAGATCGGCGGCAGCGACCAGTGGGGCAACATCACCGCGGGCGCCGACCTGATCCGCCGCGTCGAGGGCGCTCACGTGCACGTGATCACCCAGCCGCTGATCACCAAGGCCGACGGCACCAAGTTCGGCAAGACGGCGGGCGGCGCGCTCTGGCTCGACCCCGCCATGACCTCGCCGTACGCCTTCTACCAGTACTTCCTCAACTCCGACGACCGCGACGTGATCCACTACCTCAAGGTGTTCACGTTCCGTGGCCGGGAGGAGATCGAGGCCCTGGAGAAGGCCGTCGCCGAGCGGCCCTTCGCCCGCGAGGCCCAGCGCACGCTGGCCGAGGACCTCACCGAACTGCTGCACGGCCGTCAGGAGCTGGACGCGGTGCTGGCCGCCTCCAAGGCCCTGTTCGGTCAGGGTGCTCTGGAAGAGCTGCCCGCCTCCACCCTGGAGGCCGCACTGGCCGAGGTGCCCAAGGCCGCCGTGCCCGCGCTCGGCGCCTCCTTCGTCGACCTGCTCGCCGACAGCGGGCTGGTCGAGTCGAGGTCGGCGGCGCGGCGGGCGGTCAAGGAGGGCGGGGCCTACCTCAACAACCAGAAGATCACCGACGAGGCGTACGTGCCGGTGGCCGAGGACCTGCTGCACGGGCGGTTCATGGTGCTGCGGCGTGGCAAGAAGTCGATCGGCGGCGTCACGGTCGGCTGACCCCCTCCTGCTTGCCCGTCCTGCTTGCCCGAGCGGGCCTTTCGCACTGCGAAAGGCCCGCTTTCGCGTGATACTCCCGACATGCCGTTGGCCGCGGACATCTGGACGACGACCGCCCCGCCTTCGTGGTGGCGGCGGCCGTGCTGGCCGGCCTGCTCCCCGGGTTCCCGCAGCCCGCGCCCTCGACTACCGCGAGGCCGTCGTGGACGCCTTGCGCCGCCGCTCAACCTGGAATCCATGTACGTCCAGGTTCGGATGCGTGAGGAGGAGCCGCTCCGCTACCGTCGCCCCGACGAGGCCCGCCGCCTGGCCAGGGCGTCCGGCAGGGAGGAACTGCTCACCGCGCGCGCCGGGCAGACGTTCGACCCGGAGGAGTCGCCCCGGCTGCCGGTCTACGTCGAACTGCGCAGCTTCGTGGACAGCGGAAAGGAACGGCTGCCCGACTTGGCCGCGAAGGACCTGCTCGACCGGTACGCCTTCCGGGACGCGGTGCCGTACCTGGAGGCGCGGCTGGCGGCGGGCGAGGCGGCTACGATTCCGCGGCGCAGCCACGGCACTCGGATGCGCGGCGTCCCCACGAGGCAGGCCGCCGCCAGAAGCAGATCCCCGTGGAAGAGGCCGCCACCGGCTCGCCCTCGCGCGGCTCCGTCCCCCGCCCCAGGACGCCCGGCAGCAAGGGCGACGCGTCGGCCATCCGCCCGGCCAGCAGCGTGATGACCTCCTCCCACCACGGATCGCGCCGACGCTGCGCGCAGACGCTGGTGGAGATCGGCGGCACCGAGATCACGGAGAAGCTGCTGACCTTGGACGGGAACCATGCCATCAGGGCCTTACGCAGGTCGAAGGCGAAGAGGGGCCGGTGCCCGGCTGCTGGAGTGTTACGTACGAGCACCTTCTGAGAGTGTTACGTACGAGCACCTTCTGAGAGTGTTACGTACGAGCACCTTCTGAGGCCGACTCGATCAGGCTGGCGGAGACCCTGGGCGCTCTGGGCCATGCGCAGGCGGAGCCAGGGTTTCCGGGTGTTCGCCGACGGCCGCGTCGTACCGACCGCCCAGCAGTTCACCGACGCGTGAACAACGCCACCGTCAGCCCCGGCAGATCTCCCGAATGCTTGGCCGCGCTCAGCTCGAACCCGGCATCCTCCACTTCCCTCACCCGGTCGATGGAGTCCCTCTCAAGCCCCGACTGTTTCGTGCCCCGCCACACGACCCAAACCCGCTCCCGGTCCGCCAGCGCCCCCGAGACATCGGACCCTTCCGAATACCCGAACCCGTCGGGGTCGGGCGCGCTCCTCGCCAGCAGCACGTCCACCGGCATCAGGGAGTCGGCGTAGTACTCGAAGCCCGCCCGCAACTGGCTCTGCCCGTAGACGATCGCGTCGTCCGGTTCCGCCTTGATCACCCGAAGCGCCCACGGGATGTTCTCGAACCGCCCGTCCTCCTCCCGTACCTCCGCATGCTCGGCGAAGGCCAGCCCGAACCCGACGACCACCACCATCACCGCCGCCACGACCTGGAAGCGCGGCAACCCCGCCACAGCCAGCCCGGCCAGCAGCGCCAGCGCGGGCGCCGTCACGAACAGATACCGATCCACATACGCCGGAGTCACGAGCACCGACACCGCGAGCAGCAGCACCGGCGGCAGTACCAGCCAGCCCGCCAGCACCGGAGCCCACACCCTGTCGCCACGCCCGGCCGCCGCCCGCCACAGCACCACCGCCCCGGCCAGCGCCATCACGAACAACACGACCCCGAGCGTGGTGGCACCCGCCGCCATCTTCGGGAACTTGAGCCACACCTCCGGCCCCCGCTCCGGGATCCAGCTGATCGCGTGCCGCTCCCCGTACCCGATCAACCCCAGCACGGCGGCGGGCACGCACCCCACGGCCAGCGCGCCCAGCATCCGCACCGCCACCACCCGTCGGAGCAGCAGGAGCTGCGCGGGCAGGACGAGCACCGCGAACAGATGCGTGGAGCAGACGAGCGCCACCGTCACCCCATACAGCACCCACCGTCGTGCCGCGCCAGGCCGTTCGATGGCGCGATGCAGCGCCCAGAACGAGAGCACCACCGCGGCTGCCGCGAACGCATACGACCGGGCGAACGCCCCGTAATAGGACACGGACGGCAGGATCGCGAAGATCCCCGCGCCGATCACGCCCGCCCGCACGCTGTGCAGCCGCCGGCCCAGATCGACCAGGAACCAGGCCGCCACCCCGATGGCCAGCGCCGACGGCAACCGCAGCCACAGCTCCGACGTTCCCGCCATCGACCAGAAGTGCATGAACAGGTAGTAGGGGAGAAAATGGCCGTCGATGTGGCGTGCCAGCTCGAACATTCCGGACAGCGAACGGGAGGCGGCGCTGATCGTCGCGAGCTCGTCGCCGTTCAGCGTGGCGGAACCCGTTCCTGACAGCCCAGTTACCGTGCCCACCAGCGCCATCCACCAGGGAGGTGAGCTGCGCAGACGCTGCGTGGCAGGGCGAGGGGATGGGGGAGCGAGTGTGGCGGCAGTGGTCACCGGGGCAGAATACGCGTTTTCTGCCGTACACCTCGGACCTCCGAGCGCTGCATTTCGGACGTCCGCTTGCCGTCCGAGGCCGGTAGCACCGCCGACCCGCAGTGGGCCGGCACTGCCCGCCGTTGACGGCGCCTACCGGCAACGGCAATACCGCTCGCCTTCATAACGCGCGCCTACCGGCAACGGCTTCGTTACCCGCCCTCGATGACGCCTACCGGCATGGCCCGCACCGCTCGCCCCTGATCGCCGGGCCGCGGTCGGTGATGCTGACCCTTGATGGCCGCCACCGGTCGGTGATGCTCGCCCTCCTGGCCCACACCGCTCGCCACCTTGATCCGGTGCCCGCTCTGAACGCACCCGCGCGGGGCGATTTGACGTCGCGCGGATCGCGACCTAATCTTTCACTTCGCCCCGGGAGTGAGCCGGACGCCGGTCAGGCGGACGGGCCCCAGGGCAAGCCCCTTGAAACAAACGAGCCAACCCAGGCAGAGCCGCTTCGGCGTGCTCCAGCATGGGCGGCTTCCGGGCGTGCTCAGATCACCGGAAAATCGGTTGATTCGACACGAGCCGGATGCCACGGTAAGTTACGAGGGTTGCCTCGGAGACGGGGCGCACAATCCTGGAAGATCAAACCACTTCTAGTCAAGTCGCTCGATTTGACACGAGGTAGGGCGATCGGATAAGATTGAGAAGAGCGAGATAGCGCCTCCGCGCTAGGGTTCAGGGATCTGAGCTCGTGCCGGATGTACGCGTCCGTTTCTTGAGAACTCAACAGTGTGTCAAAAGCCAGTGCATGA
>NZ_VSEY01000015.1 GCF_008086045.1 Nonomuraea sp. PA05
ACCACGCCGACGGCCGCACCGTCCTGCTCATCACCCACCGCCTGGCCAGCGTCCGCTACGCCGACCGCATCTACGTCCTGGACCACGGCAAGGTCACCGAACAGGGCGACCACGCCACCCTCATGGCCCTCGACGGCCTCTACGCCGACCTCTACACCCTCCAGGCCACCGCCTATCGCTGAAGAGCGTCAGTGCAGGGCCGCCTCGATGACGGCCCGCGCGATGGTGGCCACCGCGTTCACCCGCCGCCCAGGCCGCTCCAGCACCACTCCCACGGCCACCTCGGGCGCCTCCGCGGGCGCGAACGCCGTGATCACGGCGTTCTCCCCCGGCACCGCCTCCGACGCGGCGGTCTTGGCCGCCATCCGCACCCCGGGCAGCACGGCCCCCGTCCCCGAGGCGGGCGAGACGGCCGTCATCATGGCCGCCAGGTACCGCGCCAGCATCGGCGGCACGGCGGTCCTGTACGGCACGGGCGCGGCCCGGCTCATCACCGCCCCGTCCGGCAGCCGCACCTCCGCCACCAGGTAAGGCCGCATCAACACCCCGTTGTTCGCCACGGCCGCCGACAACATCGCCACCATCAGGGGCGTCACCCGGTTGTCGTGGTGCCCGACGGCCGCCAGCGCCATCTGCGTCCGGTCCACGACGGACGGGTACCGGCTCGGCGTGGCGAGCAGCGGGATCCGCAACTGCCCGGCGTTGAACCCGAACGCCTCCGCCTGGTCCCGCAGCAGGTCCTGCCCGAGTTGCAGCCCGATGGCCGCGAAGGCCGTGTCGCAGGACGCCTGGAAGGCGTAGGCGAGCGTCGGCCGCCCGTTCCCGCACCGCCCGGCCTCCAGGTACGCGGGCGCCCCCGGCAGCCGCAGCCGGGCGGGCGCGTGCACGGCCCCGGACGGCGTGTACTCGCCGGAGGCCAGCGCCGCCGCCGCGGTGACCAGCTTGAACGTTGAGCCGGGCGGATAGAGCTGGTTGAGCGCCCGGTTGAGCAGCGGCTGGGCGGGCGCCTGCCTGAGCTGCCGCGCCGTCCGCGCCAGCAGCTCCCGGTCGAAGGTGGTCAGCGCGTTCGGGTCGTACGTCGGGTACGTGGCCAGCCCCAGCACGGCCCCGGTCGCCGGGTCGAGGGCCACGACCGCTCCCGGGATACCCGCCGTCCGCAGCCCCTGGTGTGCCGCCCGCTGCACCCGGTCGCGGATCGTCAGCCGCACGTCGGCACCCTCGACGGCGCCGTCCCCGACCAGCGACCTGACCTTGACCTTGGGGTCCTCGCCCGACAGCACGGCCTCCTGCGCCTGCTCGATGCCGGTCGAGCGGTGCAGCGAGACGTGACCGGTGAGGGCGGCGTACTCCTCGCCCCTCGGGTAGACGCGCCGGTACCGATAAGGGCCGCCGGCGTTGAGCCTGCTCACGGCGATGGGGGTGCCGTCGTAGGTGCGGATGTCGCCGCGCGGCCGGCCGTACCTGTCGATCAGCGTCCGCTCGTTCCTGCGGTCGGCGTTGAGCGCGTGCGAGCCGAACGCCTGGATGAGCGTGACGTGCGCGAGCAGGGTGAACAGCATCGCGGCGCACAGCTTCGCGACCCGGCTCAGCGGGACGTCGAGCCACCTCCCCCTCGATCCAGCCATGGATCGAGATGTAGCAACCGGGCCGCAAAGGCCGGGCTAGAGGAGGCTGCGGTAGTAGGAAATCTTGTGATGGATGTAGCTCTGGCGTTCGGCGAGGTTGGCGATCTGGGCCTGGACCTGCCGGTCGTGCTCCTCCAGCAGCCTGATGCGGTCGGGGACCGTGTGGTCGCCGGCACGCACCAGCTCGGCGAAGCGCAACATCGTGGCGATGGGCATGCCCGTGTCGCGCAGGCAGCGCACCATGCCGAGCCAGCCGATGTCCTCCTGGCTGAACCTGCGCTGCCCGGCCGCGTTGCGGTCGACGCGCTCCAGCAGGCCGATCTTCTCGTAGTAGCGCAGGGTGTCGATGCTGAAGCCGGTCTCCTCGACGACCTCAGCAGGTGTGTACACGCTCACAAGAGCCAAGAATCTCACCTGGAGCCCACTCCAGGTCAACCGGTTTGACATGGAGTGCGCTCCAGGTCCCAGAGTCTGCGCCATGAACATCGCACTGGGCACGATCCCGTTCGGCACCGCCGTGGACGTGGGCACGACCTTCGCCATCCTGGACCGGTTCGTGGAGGCCGGCGGAACCAGGATCGACACGGCCAACAACTACCCCTTCTGGGTGGAGGGCCGCACGGGCGACGAGAGCGAGCTGACCGTCGGCGCATGGCTGGCCGCCCGGGGCAACCGGGACGAGGTCGTGATCAGCACGAAGGTCGGCGCCCGCCCCACGGTCCCCGGCGACCTCACCCTCGACTCGGCGGAGGGCCTGTCGGCCGCGGCCGTCGCCAAGGGTGCGGAGGGCAGCCTCACGAGGTTGCGGACGGACTACATCGATGTGTATTGGTCGCACATCGAGGATCGTTCCGTCCCGTTCGAGGAGACTCTGGGGGCGTTCGAGGAGCTGGCGCAGGCCGGCAAGGTGCGGGCCATCGGCGCCAGCAACATGCCCGCCTGGCGGCTGGAGCGGGCCAGGAACGTCTCGGCGGCGCGCGGCTGGATCCCCTACACCCACGTCCAGCAGCGCCACACCTACCTGCGGCCGCGCCCGGACACGAAGCTGCCCGAGTCGGGACACCGGCTGGTGTCGGACGACCTGCTCGGCTACCTGGCCGCCGAGCCGGACCTGACGCTGTGGGCGTACAACACGCTGATGTTCGGCGCCTACACGCGGGCGGACCGGCCGCTCCCCGAGATCTACCACCACCCGGGCACCACGCGCCGCCTGGCCGTCCTGCACGAGGTCGCCGGCGAGCTGGGCGCGACGCCGAACCAGGTCGTGCTGGCCTGGCTGATGGCGGGCGGGATCGTGCCGATCGTCGGCGTCTCCACGCTGGAGCAGCTCGAAGAGGCGATCGGGGCGGCGGACCTCAAGCTGGACGCCGAGCTGCGCGAGCGCATGGACGCCGCCGCCTGACCGCTAGGGCAGGTGGTCGGCCAGGTAGCGGCGGACCAGTTGCTTGCACTCGGCGATCAGCTGGGGGTCGCCGTCGGGGTCGGCCCGGAAGGCCAGCTTGAGCACGGCGTCGGTGGCCTCCACCGCCACCAGCAGCGCCCGGTCGAGCCCGGGGCCGACGGGGGCGTCGAGCAGTTCCATCGACAGGGCGCGCAGGCGCTCGGCCACGACGACGTTGTTCTCCTGCGTCTCGTCGAGCGCCCGCTTGCCGTCGTCGCCCGGGGCGCCGAGCACCTCGCCGAAGTCCACGACGGCGAAGCCGGGGGTGGTGCGCTTCATGTCCACGAACTCGTCGATGGCCAGATCGACGAGGTCGGTCCAGTGGGAGAGAGAGGCGGCGGGGATCAGCTCGATGATCCGCTGCAGGAACGCCTCCAGGTTGCGCCGCGCCAGCGCCCGCACCAGCCCCTGCTTGTCGTGGAAGAACTGGTAGAAGGTGCCGATGGGCACCTCGGCCCGGCGCGCGACCTCCTTCGTGGTCAGCGCCTCGTAGCCGACCTCGTCGAGCAGGAGCGCGCACTCGTCGAGCATGCGCTCCACGCGCTCGACGCTCCGGCGCTGAGCGGGTCGGCGGCGCAGGGTACTGGTCATGCCTCCATCCTTGCGCATTCCCGCCGTCATGAGTCAGAGTCTTTGACCTCAGATAACATGAGCCACCCTCGCGTAGGAGGCGGGAATGTTCTTGTGGGGCACGGCGACGGCGGCCTACCAGATCGAGGGCGCCACCGGCGAGGACGGCAGGGGCGCGTCCGTCTGGGACACCTTCTCCCACGAGCCCGGCCGTACCAAGGGCGGGCAGACCGGGGACGTGGCGTGCGACCACTACCACCGCTGGCCGGAGGACGTCGCCCTGATGGCGGGGCTCGGCGTGAACGCCTACCGCTTCTCGATCGCCTGGCCCCGCGTGCTGCCCCAGGGCTCGGGCCAGGTGAACGCGCCCGGCCTCGACTTCTACGACCGGCTGGTGGACGCGCTGCTCGCGGCCGGGATCCAGCCGGTGCCGACGCTGTTCCACTGGGACCTGCCCCAGGCGCTGGAGGAGCGCGGCGGCTGGCTCGACCGCGACGTCTGCGCGCTCTTCGCCGACTACGCCGCCGTGGTCGCCGGGCGGCTGGCCGACCGCGTCCCGCTGTGGATCACGCTGAACGAACCGTTCGTGCACATGGCCTACGGCTACGCCATGGGCCTGCACGCACCCGGCCGGACGCTCATGACCGGCGCCCTGCCCGCCGCCCACCACCAGCTCCTCGCCCACGGCCTCGCCGTCCAGGCCCTGAGGTCGGCGGGCGCCCGCCAGGTGGCGCTCACGAACAACTGCACCCCCGTCTGGCCCGCCTCGCGGGAGGAGCCGGACGTGCGCGCCGCCGACGCCTACGACGTGCTGCACAACCGCCTGTTCAACGACCCCGTGCTGCGCGGGGAGTATCCGGACCTGTCGGCTTACACGCCCGCGCTCGACTTCGTCCGCGACGGCGACCTGAAGACCATCGCCGCCCCGCTGGACGCCCTCGGCGTCAACTACTACAACCCCACCCGCATCGCCGCCCCGACCGGCGACGGGCTCCCGTTCGACGACGCGGGCGTCACCGGCTTCCCCACCACCGCCTTCGGCTGGCCGGTGGTCCCCGACGGCCTGCGCGAGCTGCTCACGGGCCTCAAGGCCAGGTACGGCGCCGCCCTCCCGCCGATCCTGATCACCGAGAACGGCTGCTCGCAGGAGGACGTCCCGGCCGCCGACGGCACGATCGACGACGCGGCCCGCGTCGACTTCCTCGACCGGCACATCGCGGCCATGCGCCGGGCCATGGCAGAAGGCGTGGACGTGCGCGGCTACTTCGTCTGGTCGCTGCTGGACAACTTCGAGTGGGCCGAGGGCTACGACCAGCGCTTCGGCCTGGTGCACGTCGACTTCGAGACGCAGCGCCGCACGCCGAAGCGCTCCTACCACTGGTTCGCGGAGTTCCTGAAGGGTCAGAACACCGACACGTGAACGTGGTCGTAGTGGTTGGCGGTCACCCCGCCGCGGTCCGACATCGGGTCCCAGCCGCCGCCTGACCGGATGTCGTAGTACCGCTGCTTCCAGATGATGTACATGACGCCCAGCCGGGGGCCGTTCGCGATCAGCCAGGCGGCCAGCGCGTCGCCGTTGGCCGCGTCGGAGCCGCCGGCCATCCTGCCGCCGCTCGACATCATGAAGTCGCAGGCCCGGCCCTTGCCGTGCTCGCCGGGGTCGCCGGGGCGCAGGCAGCCGACACCGTACTTCATGGGGAAGTTGGCCATGATCTCCGCGCGCACATTGATCATGCGCGGGGTCAGGCCCTCGGCGCCGCCGGGCTGCTGGAAGCCGTACTTCTGCAGCAGCTTCTGGATGTCGTCCTTCTTGTTCTGCAGCGCCTTGATCTCCTTGCGGAGCTTCTCGATCTTCTCGCTCGCGTTGACCTTGGCGTCGTCGGACTTGTCGATCAGCTTCTTGATGCTCTCGACGCGCTGGGTCCGCTCGTTGGCCATGTACGCCAGGTTGGCGGCGCCGCCCAGCATCGCGTACGGGTCGCCGCTGGGCGTCAGCAGCCGGGTGCCGTCGAGCGGCCCCACCATGTAGGAGGTCTGGGCGATCCTGCTCACCTCGGCCTGGGCCGCCGCGAGCTGCGCCTCCAGGTCACCGGAGGTGTCGGTGGCCTTCTTGGCCTGGACCCTGATCTCCTCCAGGCTCTGGATCTGGCCACGGTAGAGCTCGTTCAGCCGGGCGGCCTGCTTGGTGAGCTTGCGCAGCTCGGCGGGGCTGGGGTCGGCCATGGCCGGCGAGGGGGCCGGCAGCCCGAGCAGCCCGGAGAGTACGGCGACGAGAACGGCGAGCCGCCAGATTCTCACACCCGTCCCCTCCCCTCATAGACGGACCGAAACTATAGAAGATGATCTTGATTTCTGTCATGTGAACGACCGAACTGCTGCACCTTTGGTGAAATTTATACAGCTTTGTCCGATCCGGTGGGCGGCGCGGCGCGGCCCTCTTGCGTGCACGGACAGAACATGATTCGGTCGCCTTGGGACATGCCGAAGTCAAGCAAGCATTCGGTCAAGCAGGAGGCTCACGACATGCGCCAGCACGACAAGCTGTTCATCGGGGGCGAATGGGTGGCCCCCGCGGGCACCGGGACGATCGACGTCATCTCCCCCCATACGGAGGAGATCGTCGGCCGCGTGCCGGACGGCACGGCCGAGGACATGGAGCGCGCGGTCGCCGCCGCCAGGGAGGCCTTCGACCACGGGCCGTGGCCGCGGATGACGTTCGCCGAGCGGGCCGAGGTGATCGGCCGGCTGGCTGCCATCTACAACGAGCGGCAGGGCGAGATGGCCCAGCTCATCACCGAGGAGATGGGCTCGCCGATCACCTTCTCCAACCTCGCGCAGGCGCCGCAGCCGCTCGGCATGCTGCAGTACTACGCCGAGCTGGGCAAGACGTTCGTGCAGGAGGAGCAGCGGCCGGGGCTGTTCGGCCCGATCACCGTACGCAGGGAGCCGGTGGGCGTCGTGGCGGCCGTGGTGCCGTGGAACGTCCCCCAGTTCGTCACCATGACCAAGGTCGCGCCCGCGCTGCTGGCGGGCTGCACGATCGTGCTCAAGCCGGCTCCGGAGACGCCGCTGGACGCGTACCTGCTGGCCGAGTGGGCGGCCGAGGCCGGCGTGCCCGCCGGCGTGCTCAACATCGTCGTCGCGGGCCGCGAGGTGGGCGAGCACCTGGTCTCGCACAAGGGCGTCGACAAGGTCGCCTTCACCGGCTCGACGGCGGCCGGCCGCCGCATCGCCGCCGTCTGCGGCGAGCAGCTCAAGCGGGTCAGCCTGGAGCTGGGCGGCAAGTCGGCCGCGATCATCCTGGACGACGCCGACCTGGCCGCCAGCATGGGCTTCCTGTCCATGGCCTCCCTGATGAACAACGGCCAGGCGTGCGTGGCGCAGACCCGCATCCTGGCCTCGCGCAACCGCTACGACGAGGTCGTGGACGCCATCGCCGGCATGGTCGGCTCGCAGGCCGTCGGCGACCCCGCCGACGCCACGACCGGCATCGGGCCGCTGGTGGCCAAGCGCCAGCAGGAGCGGGTGGAGAGCTACATCAAGCTCGGCATGGACGAAGGCGCCAAGATCGTGGTGGGCGGCCTCGACCGGCCCTACGACAGGGGCTGGTACGTCGCGCCCACCGTCTTCTCCGGCGTCAGCAACGACATGCGCATCGCCCGCGAGGAGATCTTCGGCCCGGTCCTGGCCGTGATCCCGTACGAGGACGAGGCCGACGCCGTCCGCATCGCCAACGACAGCGACTACGGCCTGGCGGGCACGGTCTGGACGGCCGACGCCGACCACGGCATGGAGGTGGCCCGCCAGGTGCGCACGGGCACGTACGGCGTCAACTGCTTCATGCTGGAGACCAACGCGCCCTTCGGCGGCTACAAGGCCAGCGGCATCGGCCGCGAGCTGGGCCCCGAGGGCCTCAACAGCTATCTGGAGTACAAGACGATCAGCCGCCTCGGCTGAACCCCCGCGAAAGGCAGAGGGCCCCGCCACCCACGGCGGGGCCCTCTTCGCGGATGGTTACCCAGCGCGCCCCCGCGACGCTGGGCTACCGCCCGACTACAGCAGTATGTCCCACGTCCACCACCTAGGCGGTTTCCTTCCCCAGGGACTTTCTCCCGGCGGTTTCCTTCCATCCGCCCTAGGTAGACGTGTTTCACTCAGGAAAAGTTCGAAGAGATCCATTTGCCGATCCGGCGGACCAATTCCGGGGTCGCCGCCGACTCCGCATGCCCGAAACCCGGCTCGACCCAGAGCTCCTTCGGCTCCCTGGCGCCGGCGTAGAGTTGCCGGGCGTGATCAAGGGGGAAGAACGTGTCCGCGTCCCCGTGCACGATCAGCAGCGGCGCCGGCGAGATGAGCCCGGCGGCCTCGTGCGGCGGCATCGGGATCGGGTCCCACTGCCCCCGCGCGATCCGCGTGCGCTTGGCCACCCGCGCCGCCCACCGCCCGAACGGCTGCTCGATGGCCCAGTGCACCTGCCGCATGGGCTTGGTGCCCCGGTAGTACCAGCGGGCGGGGCCGCTCACGGCCACCACCGCGTCCACCCCGCCGCGCAGCCCCGCGTGCCGCACGGCCACCGCCGCGCCCATCGAGAACCCCACGACGACGACCTTGGTGTAGCCGATCACGCGGGCGTGCCTGACCGCCGCCTCCACGTCGAGGATCTCCAGGTCGCCCACCGTGGTCTCGCCGCCGGACCTGCCGTGGCCGCGGAAGTCGAAGGCGATCACGCCGCCGTACCCGCTCAGCACGTGCACGATGCGGCGGGCGGTGCGGTCCCGCCAGGACCCGGTGAAGCCGTGCGCCATCACGATCCCCACGTCCGTGCGGGCGGAGGGCGTGTGCGCGGCATCGATGCGGACCCCGTCCTCGGTTCTGAGCATGACGGGGAAGTTCGGCGCGAGAGGCATGGATATGAGGTTATGTCCGCTGCACGTCGATCCCGCGCTCGGCCGCCCACACCGCGATCTGCGAGCGGGCGTCGAAGCCCAGCTTGTCCATGATGTTGGCGATGTGCCGGGCCACGGTGGCCGAGCTGATCACCAGCTCCGCGGCGATCGCCCGGTTGCTCAGGCCCTTGGTGAGCAGCACGGCGATCTCGCGCTCCCTCGGCGTCAGCCCGGCGTAGCGCGGGCCCGTCCCCAGGCCCGCGGGCAGCGGCCCCTGCCCCGCCTCACTGCCGGGCATCCGCCCCGCCTCACTGCCGGGCCCCTGTCCCGCCTCGCTGTCGAGCACCCGCCTGGCCACCTCGTCGGGCGGCCACTCCATGCCCCTGGCCCACAGCAGCGTCACCCGGCCCTCACCCAGCTCTGCGCGGGCCAGCGCCAGCAGCTCCCGCACCCGCTTCGGCGTGCCGAACTGCCCGATCGACTCGCGCAGCGCGCTGGCTGCCGCGCCGGCCAGCACGGCGCCCTCCAGGTCGCCCTGGGCCTGGGCCAGCGCCGACAGCGCGGACAGCGCCCGCACGATGCCCCTGCGCTGCCCGGCCTTCCTGCTCAGCTCCAGGCCCGCGGTCACGTGCTTCCTGGCCGCGACGTGGTCACCCAGCCGCGCGGCCACCCGGCCGAGCTGGGCGTGGCAGCGCGCCAGCTCGACCTGGTTGTCCATGCCCTCCAGCAGCGGCAGCGCCCCGGTGTGATGCGACACGGCCGCCTCCAGGTCGCCCGCCGCCTCGGCCACCGCGCCGAGATGGGTCAGCGCCCTGGCCTGCGTCCAGTGGTGGTTCGCCTCCCTGCCCAGCGCGAGCGCATCCTCGCCGTAGCGCTGCGCCTGCCGCAGCCGCCCCTGGAACAGCGCCAGGTTGAGCTGGGCGATCCGCACCGTGGCCAGGTTGAACGGGTCGTCGTGCGCGGTCGCCGCCGCCTCCAGCTCCTCCAGGTACCGCAGCGCCCGCTCGGTCTGCCCGGTGCGGAAGAACACGGTCAGCGCCACGCTGTAGGTGATGCCCAGCCAGTGCGTGTACGGATGCCGCTTCTGCTCCTCCACCCCCTGCACGATCAGCTCCTCGGCCCGCACCAGCTCGTCGGCCAGCTCCAGCCCGTACGCCAGCGCGCCCGCCGCCACCGCGACGACGTGGTCGGGCACCTCGGCCAGGTCCAGCGCGAGCAGCCGCTCGTGCCAGCCGACGCTCTCGCCCAGGTCGCCGCGGACGGCCAGGATCGCCAGCGCCGCCCGCGCCAGCCGCAGCCCGACCACCGGCTGCCGCGACTCCACCGCCCAGTCGATCGCGATCCTGCAGTCCTCCAGCAGCGTGCGCCCCCTGCTGAAGTACGCGAACCGCTGCGGCCACGGCATCCGGGGCTCCAGCGAGCCGCCCTCGTAGCAGCGTTCCAGCTCCTCGCACATCACCAGCAGGTGCCTGTCACGCAGCTTGACGTCCTCCCCCACCTCCTCCAGACGGTCGGCGGCGTACTGGCGGATGGTCTCCAGCAGGCGGTAACGGCCTGAGCCGCCCTGGTGCAGGACCAGCGACTTGTCCACCAGGCCGCCGAGCAGGTCGAGCAGCTCGGCCCTGCGCACGATCCCGCCGTCGGCGCACACCCGCTCG
Source organism: Nonomuraea sp. PA05 (assembly GCF_008086045.1). GTDB lineage: Bacteria > Actinomycetota > Actinomycetes > Streptosporangiales > Streptosporangiaceae > Nonomuraea > Nonomuraea monospora. The sequence continues at coordinate 10,181 of NZ_VSEY01000015.1, forward strand.
GCCAGCCCTAGGTCGAACAGCCCTGCGAACACCGACAGCCGCCGCAGCAGCACCCGCTCCTTGGGCCTGAGCAGGTCGTGGCTCCACTCCACCGTGGCCAGCAGGGTGCGCTGCCGGGCGGGAGCCGTGCGGGGGCCCTTGGTGAGCAGCGTGAACCGGTCGCCGATCCGGTCGGCGATGCGGCCGGGGCTCAGCAGGCTGGTACGGGCCGCCGCCAGCTCCAGGGCCAGCGGCAGGCCGTCGAGCGCCCGGCACAGGCGTACGACGTCGGGCATGCGCTCCGTCACCCCGCGCGCCCCGACCGCCAGCGACCGCTCCACGAACAGCAGCACGGACTCGGCGTCGGGATGCCGCTCGTCGGGCAGCTCCAGCGGCGGCACCCGCCAGACCAGCTCCCCCTGGATGCGCAGCGGCTCCCGGCTGGTGAGCAGGAAGCGCACGCCGGGACACTCGGCGACGAGCGCGGCCACCAGCTCTGCGCAGCGCTGCACCAGGTGCTCGCAGTTGTCCAGCACGATCAGCGTGCCGGCGTCGCGCAGGCGCAGGCGCAGGCCGTCGAGCAGCCGCCCGGGGATCTCGTCGCGCACGCCCAGCACGCCCGCCAGCTCGATCTCCACCAGGGCGGGATCGCCGATGCGGGCCAGCTCGACCAGCCACACGCCGTCGGCGAACCAGGGCCGCGCCTGCGCCGCCACGCGCAGCGCCAGCCGGGTCTTGCCGATGCCGCCCACACCGCTCAGCGTGATCACACGTTCCGCGCGGACCAGCGCGCTCAGCTCCGAGACGTCACGTTCGCGGCCGATGAAGCGGTTGGGCTCTACGGGAAGGTTGTGCGGGGCTTGCACAGTCATGGTCGGGGCCCAGATCGGTCGCGGGAGGCTCTCCTACGAGCCAAGTCTCCCTCTCACCGGGCCTGCGTGCGATCACTTTGCGTGCAGAGTCAGCAACCCGTCGGATACGAATGTGAGTCGCTCAGGTCTGCGACGCTCATGACGATCCGCACGCGTGACTCCTCGGCCGCGTCGAGGGCCTGGCGGACGTTGGAGATCATCACTCGCGCGCCGCTCTCCTGGATGCGGTCCCGCAGCGTGGCGGTGTCGAGATCGGGCGGCAGCGGCCAGACGACGCCGCCCGCCGCGATCACCGCGTTGGTCGACACCAGCAGGTCGGGCCCCACGGGCAAACAGATGAGCACGGTGTCTCCAGCGCGCACTCCTCTGCGTCGCAACTGGACGGTCGCGACCGCGGACCTCTCGTCCAGTTGCTCCTCGGTGAGCTTCAGGCCCGTGCCCGAGTCCACCATCACGATGCGCTCATCCATGTCGCCCACCGTAGGGAGGGCGTCTCATGCACACATGGGGCGGAATATGCAGATCCCTATGCAGAACTCGGCGGTGCTCACGGGATGTTCTGCTGGTGCTCGGTGGCCCACACCGCGATCTGCGCCCGTGAGGTGTAACCGAGCTTCTCCATGATGTTGGCGATGTGCCGGGCCACCGTCGCCGGGCTGATCACCAACTCCTCGGCGATCGCCCGGTTGGACAGCCCGCGGGTGAGCAGCCCGGCGATCTCCCGCTCGCGCGCGGTCAGCAGCGAGTGCTTGACCGGCTCGGCCGCCACCGGCGCCTTCGGCGTGAGCCGCTCGCCCGCCAGCACGTGCCGGGTGGCGTCGTCCGGGCTCATCGCCCGGCCGCGCGACCACAACGAGGTCGTGCGCCCCTCGCCCAGCTTGGTGCGGGCCCGCACGAGCAGCTCCTCGATCCTGGTCGTGGCCGAATGCTGCCCGATCGACTCGCGCAGCCCGGCCGCCGCCGCGGCGGTCAGCACCGCGCCGTCCAGGTCGCCCTCGCACTCGGCCAGCACCGACAGCCCGACCAGGCAGCGGGCCACGCCCTGCCGCTGCCCGGTGGCCCGCGCCAGCTCCAGGCTGGCGGTCAGTTGCTCGCGCGCGGCGCCGAACTCGTGCAGCATCGCCGCCACCCTGCCGATCCGCGCCAGGCACCGGGTCAGCTCGGGGTCGGCGCCCAGCTCGCTCAGCCAGGGCACCGCCATCTCGTACTGGGACCTGGCGGCCACCAGGTCGCCGCGCGCCTCGGCCACCGAGCCGAGCTGCACCGCCGTCCTGGCCATCAGCCAGCGGTGGCCGTGCTCGCGCGCCCGCGCCAGCGCCTCCTCGCCGTGCCGCTGCGCCTCCCGCAGCCGGCCGCGCACCAGCGCCACCGCCGACAGCCCGAGCATCCCCGTCGCCTGGTTCCAGGTGTCGCCCGCGCGGGTGGCCAGGGCCAGGCCCTCCTCCGCGTGGTGCAGCGCGTCGTCGGTGCGGCCCATCCGCAGCAGCACCATGACGACGAGGCTGTGCATGACGCAGCGCGGGAACATGTCGCCCGGCGACATCGCGGTCAGGCTCGCCTCTGCCACCTCCAGCGAACGGCTCAGCTCGTCGCGCGCCTCCAGCCCGTACGCGAGGTACGCCTTGGCGTGCGCCACCTGGTCGGCGGGCACCCCGTCCGAGCCGAGCGAGAGCAGCCGCTCGATCCAGCCGACGATCTCCGTCACGTTGCCGCCCAGCGGCAGCAGCCCCGTGCTGGTCCTGCACAGCCGCAGGCCCGCCGGCACGTTGCCGGACTCCACCGCCCACTCCAGGGCGACCCGCTGGTCGTCGAGCAGGCCCCGGCTGGCGGTCAGCGCGTCCAGCCGCGCCTGCCACGGCACGCCGGGCGCCACCATCTCGGCCGTGAAGTGCCGCTCCTGCAGCTCGCACAGCACGTCGAGGTGCCGCTGGCGCAGCACCTCCCGCTCGCCGGCCTGTTCGAGCCGCTCCACGGCGTATCGCTTGATGGTCTCCAGCAGCCAGTAGCGCCTGCGGCTCTCGTCGCACAGCACGAGCGACTTGTCCACCAGCCCGCCGAGCAGGTCGACGATCTCGCCCTCGGGGATGGGCCGCTCGGTGCACACCTGCTCGGCCAGGTCGAGGTCGAAATCACCGGCGAACACCGACAACCGCCGCAACAGCACCTGCTCCTTGGCCGAGAGCAGGTCGTAGCTCCACTCGACGGCCGCCAGCAGCGTGCGCTGGCGGGGCGGAGCGGTACGGCCGCCGGTGGTCAGCAGCGAGAACCGGTCGTCGATGCGGTCGGCGATCTGGCCGGGGCTCAGCAGGCTCGTACGGGCCGCGGCCAGCTCCAGCGCCAGCGGCAGCCCGTCGAGCGCCCGGCACAGCCGCACCACGTCGGGCAGGCTCTCCGGCCCCAGTCTGGTGCCCGCCGCCGCCGCCCGGTCCATGAACAGCTGCACGGACTCGGCGGCGGGCGTGGCCGGGTCGGGCAGGTCGAGCGGCGGCACCCGCCAGATCAGCTCGCTGGCGATGCGCAGCGGCTCGCGGCTGGTGGCCAGGATGCGCAGCCACGGGCAGCCCGCGACCAGTGCGGCGGCCAGCTCCGCGCACTTGTCGACCAGGTGCTCGCAGTTGTCGAGCAGCAGCAGGCAGCGCTGGTCGCGCAGCCGCGCCGTCATCGTGTCGAGCAGCGGCCTGGCGCTCTCCTCGCACAGGCCGAGCACGCGCGCCACCTCCTGCTCGACCAGCTCGGCACGGCTCAGCCTGGCCAGCTCCACCAGCCACAGCCCGTCCGGGTACGACCGCACCATCCCGGCCGCCACCTGGAGGGCCAGCCGGGTCTTGCCGATGCCGCCGACCCCGCACAGCGTGACCACCCGCGTCTCGCCGAACAGGGCGTGCAGGTCGTCGAGGTCGCGCTCGCGGCCGACGAACCGGTTGGGCTCTGCCGGAAGGTTGTGCCGGGGGGTATCTGGCATGTGCTCACCCTGCGTCGCGGAAGGATCACACTCTCCCACAGTGTCGCACTTTTCACAGGCCAAGCGAGCTCACGACCGCCCTTTCGTCCACGACACGCAGGATGGGGTCGCCGAGCAGCCTCCTGGCCAGGTCGTACGGCGCCACGACCATGGTGGCGCGCCGCTCCTGGGCCAGCACGCGGCAGCCGACGAGGCTCGGTTCGTGGGCGACCACGACATGGGCACCGGCCGTCATCGCTAAATCGATCACCCGCAGCCCGCGGAACGGCTCGCTCACCGCGCTGATGACGACGTCGTCCTTGCCGACCACCAGCCGGGTGGCCAGCCTGCGCAGGTCGGTCGCCAGCTCGGTGTTGTCGAACAGGCGCGTGCCGTCGAGCGTGAGCGCGGGCCCGGCCAGCGGCCCGAACTCGACCATGCCCGCGGTCAGCAGCTCCGTGAACGATCTGGCGCCCGGCGTCGGCCGGAACGCGAAGACCTGGTCCACTTTCACGGCGGCGGGGTCGTAGTGGTCCTGGGCGATCATCAGGCGGGCGCTGCCGGTGGCCGAGAGCACCGCCACGCCGCCGGCCCAGGCGACGGCGTGCACGGCCACGGGCATGTTCGCGCCGAGCGGCACGTTGATGAGCACGTGGTCGCCGTAGCGCAGGCCCTGCGCCCGCAGCCCGGCGGCGGCACGGGTGACCCGCCGGACGAAGGCGGTGTAGGACAGCACCTCGCCGGTCCTGACGTCGCTCACCGCCGGCTGCTCGCCCTGCATCGGTGCCGCCGCCATCACGAGCTCTGTCCAGGTCATGAGCACAATCTAGGTACCGGGACCAAGATTGCCATGCGCACAATTGTGCAACCCCCTATGTATGTAGAGGCTTGTCCCATGGGGGAAGACCGCATTTTGGACGCGGCCTACGCGGGGATGCTGGAGCAGGGGCTGCGAAAGCTGACAATGGACGACGTCGCGCGGCGCGCGGGCCTGGCCCGCATCACCGTCTACCGGCGCTTCGCCCGCAAGAACGACCTCATCCAGGCGGTGATCACCCGCGAGCTGAGGCGTTTCCTGCACGCGTTCGAGCAGGCGCTCGCGCCCCTGCCGTCGCATGCCGACCAGGTGGCGGAGGGATTCGCGATCACCTTGCGGCTGGTGCGCGGCCACCGGCTGCTGAGCAGGCTGCTGGCCACCGAGCCGGAGACGATCCTGCCGCTGCTGACGCTGGAGGCGGGCCCGTACCTGGCGATGGCGCGCGACTATCTCACGGCGCACGTGGGCGACGCGGAGGTGGCGGAGACGTTCGTCCGGATCGCGCTGTCGTTCGTGCTGGTGCCCGCCAGCGCGATCCCGTTGCTCAACGATGACGACGCCCGCGCGTACGCTCGCCGCCACCTCGTCCCGCTCCTGCCATCAGAGGGGATCAACTAGACTTAGGAGGTCGCGACTTCGCGCGGCCGCCCCCACGACACAGAGCGAGACGTCATCATGCCTTTGAACAGCCGCGACGACCTGCGGAACATCGCGATCATCGCGCACGTCGACCATGGCAAGACCACGCTGGTCGACGCCATGCTCTGGCAGTCCGGGGCATTCCGCGCCAACCAGGACGTCGACGACCGCGTCATGGACTCCAATGACCTGGAGCGCGAGAAGGGCATCACCATTCTCGCGAAGAACACCGCCGTCCAGCACGGCGGCATGACACTCAACATCATCGACACCCCCGGCCACGCCGACTTCGGCGGCGAGGTCGAGCGCGGCCTGTCGATGGTCGACGGCGTCGTGCTGCTGGTGGACGCCTCGGAGGGCCCGCTGCCGCAGACGCGGTTCGTGCTGCGCAAGGCGTTCGCGGCCAAGATGCCGGTCATCCTGTGCATCAACAAGGTCGACCGGCCCGACGCCCGCATCAAGGAGGTCGTGGACGAGGTCTACGAGCTCTTCATGGACCTCGACGCCACCGAGGAGCAGATCGACTTCCCGATCGTCTACGCCTCGGCGAAGGCCGGCCGGGCCTCCCTGGAGCGTCCCGCCGACGGCGGCATGCCCGACTCGGAGGACCTGGAGCCGCTGTTCGACATCATCAAGTCGACGATCCCGGCGCCCACCTACGACCCCAGCGCCCCGCTGCAGGCGCACGTCACCAACCTCGACGCCTCCTCCTACCTGGGCAGGATCGCGCTGTGCCGGGTGCACCAGGGCGTGCTGCGCAAGGGCCAGCAGGTGGCCTGGTGCCGCACCGACGGCTCGATCCAGCGCGTCAAGATCACCGAGCTGCTGATGACGGAGGCGCTGGAGCGCAAGCCCGCCGAGGAGGCCGGGCCCGGCGACATCATCGCCATCGCCGGCATCCCCGACATCATGATCGGCGAGACGCTGGCCGACCCTGACGACCCGCGCCCGCTGCCGCTCATCACGGTCGACGAGCCGGCGATCTCGATGACCATCGGCACCAACACCTCGCCCCTGGTGGGCAAGGTCAAGGGCTCGAAGGTGACCGCCCGCATGGTGAAGGACCGCCTGGAGAAGGAGCTGGTCGGCAACGTCTCGCTGCGGGTGCTGCCCACCGACAGGCCCGACGCCTGGGAGGTGCAGGGCCGCGGTGAGCTGGCGCTGGCCATCCTGGTGGAGCAGATGCGCCGCGAGGGCTACGAGCTGACGGTGGGCAAGCCGCAGGTGGTCACCAAGGTCATCGACGGCAAGGTGCACGAGCCGGTCGAGCGGCTGACGGTCGACTGCCCGGAGGAGTACCTCGGCGCGGTCACCCAGCTCCTGGCCGTGCGCAAGGGCCGCATGGAGCACATGACCAACCACGGCACCGGCTGGATCCGGATGGAGTTCGTGGTGCCGGCGCGCGGCCTGATCGGCTTCCGCACCGAGTTCCTCACCGAGACGCGCGGCACCGGCCTGGTGCACCACGTGTTCGACGCCTACGAGCCGTGGTTCGGTGAGCTGCGCACCCGCAACAACGGCTCGCTGGTGGCCGACCGGTCCGGCCCGGTGACCGCGTTCGCCATGCTCAACCTCCAGGAGCGCGGCACGCTGTTCGTCTCGCCGACCACCGAGGTCTACGAGGGCATGATCATCGGCGAGAACTCCCGCTCCGATGACATGGACGTGAACATCACCAAGGAGAAGAAGCTCACCAACATGCGCTCCTCCACCAGCGAGGAGACGGAGAAGGTGATTCCGCCGCGCGTCCTGTCGCTGGAGCAGGCGCTGGAGTTCATCCGCGAGGACGAGTGCGTGGAGATCACTCCGGAGAACGTGCGCATCCGCAAGGTCGTGCTCGACGCCGCCACCCGTGGCCGCGCCGCCGCCCGCGCCAAGCGCGCCTGACGAAAACCTTCATCGAAGCCGCGTTTTGCTCGCTTTTCGCGAACAAAACGCGGCTTCGCGGTAAGTGCGGGAAGTAAGTGTCCCGGCTCCGCCACGTGCGATGGATGAACTCTCCCGGGTCAGGCCGTAAAGAAAAGTTGTCATGGGAGCAGCTGTAATCACACCGTAACCCCGCGAGATATAACAAATCACGCATGCCGGAGAATCATCCAAATTGTGGGAAAGCTCCGGATGGCAATCGCGTTCGGGCTGGCGCTGGTGTCGTTGGGGGCGATCGTTTGGTGCACCGTTGCAGCCAGACCGGTAGCGGAGCCTGCGCCGCCGAAAGGCACCGCAGGACCCAACCCGTGGGTGGCCGCGGCCACCCGCGCCGATGCCGACGTTCAGTGGGCCCGCAGGGCCGAGACCAAGGTGATGATCTCCAGGGCGGGCCAGGCCGACCTGGAACCCGTCCCTGACGGCCGGCTCGATCCCCGGCAACGCCACGTCAAGGTCACCATCGAGCACCGGCTGCACCTGGCCCGCAGGGACACCCTCATCGAGGCGCTGCGCCAGGGCAGCGGCTTCCCCGGCACGCTCCAGCAGGTCACCGACGCCGCGTTCGGCGCCATCAAGGTGGACGGCCCCGGGCTGGCGCCCACCACGCGCCTGGCGCCCGTCCTGACCTCCACCGGCGACAGGACCACCGCCCAGTTCACGGTGACGGTGCTCCGCCAGCTCAGGCCCGACCAACTGCTCAAGCTGAACTTCGAGGAACCCGAGGCCTTCCCCCTCATCGTCACCGGCAGGACCTTCACCGTGCTGCCCGGCGAGTGGAGCGTGCTGCGGCTGGAGGGCATCTCGCCCGAGCAGGAGGAGCAGGAGCGGCTGGGGTTCACCGTCGGGGCGTACCCGGTCAGCATGACGCTGGCCCCCGACTCCTTCGGCTTCCCCGACGTGGTCGTCGAGGAGGACTTCTCCTGGGCCACCGCGCTCGGCGTGCTCACCGCGATCGCGCTGCTCGTCTTCCTGGTACGCGCGCTCGGCGCGGGCTGGTGGGCCCGGCTGGCCAACAGGGAGCTGTTCGTCGGGCTCGCCCTGGCCGCGCCCGCCCTGCTGATCCCCCTGTTCGCGGAGGACTGGTCGGCGGTCGCGTACGTGATCCTGTTCATCGCCGTGCCCCTCCTCGCGCTGCGGCACGCCGGCCGGGTGCTGCCCATCAGCCCGCCGTGGGACACCCGTGACCTGCTCATCGTCACCGGCGCGGGCGTGCTGGTCGGGCTCGGCATGCTGAGCTGGTCGTGGTTGCACGGCCAGCTGTCCGGGCAGGCCCTGCTGCTGGGCGGGGCGGTGGCCGCCGTCGCGGCGGCGGGCGCGGCCGTCGCGTTCAGCGTGGATCTGGGCGTGCGACCGGTCGTCGTACGGCTGGCCGTCCTGTCGGCCGAGGCCGCGCTCGGGCTGCTGGCGCTGGCGCTGTGGCTGCGCGCGCTGGCCGGCGGGGTGTACCCGCCCGACAGCACCCGGCTGGTGCTCGCGCTGAGCTGGGCGCTGATCCCGATCGCCGCGATGGCCGTGGCGACCAAGCAGTGGAAACGCTCCGCCGTCGTGGGCGCCGTGCTCATCAGCCTGCTCGTGCAGGGCTGGCCCACCGAGTGGCTGGACGCCGGGTCGTGGAGCCTGGCCGTCCCCCAGGAGGAGCCGCGGATCGGCAGCCTGGAGCTGACCCCCATCGTGCGCGGCGTGCTGGGGCTGCTGCTGCTCGGCTTCGTGATGCTGGTGCTGCGGCTGCGCCGGCTCGGCGGGCAGCTCTCCGCCGTGGACAACCCGGTGGCCGAGTCCACCATGATCTGCGTGCTGATGGTGCTCTACATCACGCCCAGCGGCAGCACCACGCTGGCCGACATCGACGTGCCGCTGCCCCTGCTGGCCATCACCTCCCTGGTGGCCTGGGGAAGCGCCCAGTGGCTGCTCACAGGCCCGCGCGTGGCCATCCCCGAGCCGATGGACCTGGAGGAGCACCGCGCCCTGGTCAGGGCCGCCCTGCACAAGCGGCTGCTGCTGGTCTCCGAGCAGGAGCTCTACCGGATCGGACGGGCCAGGATCGGCGCGGGCGAGCTGACCATGGCCGACTTCGACCAGCAGCGCAACACCCTCGAAGCGGCCATGAACCGGCACGGCCGCCACCCCGAGACCGCCTTCGCCACCTCCTCCGGCTGCACGCCCTGGTACAACGGCGTGCACGCCTTCACCGTCAGCCTGCTGCTGAGCCTGCCCTTCGCCCTCGTCTACGGCTGGCCCGAGGGGGTGGACCTGACCAGCTTCGTCTTCGACGGGCGCTACCTCATCACGCTGCCCGCCTTCGGCTTCCTGTTCGGCTACTTCTACCCGCGCGTGCGCGGCACCCAGCCGATGACCAAGGCCCTGCACCTGACGGCCGCCGCCCTGCTCACCGAGCTGTCCGGCTACCTGTCCACGCTCGCCGAGCCGGACATCGGGGCCTTCGACAAGGTGCAGGTCGTGGCCATCGTGGTGGGGCAGGTCATGATGGTGTGCGTCGGGCTCGGGCTGTTCTGGGAGTGGCGCACCATGCACCTGGCCGGGGAGCCGTGGGCCCGGGTGCGCAACCTGCGCAGCATCCGCAGCCTGGCGGCGCCCACGCTCGCGCTGGTGCTGGCCGCGGGCACCACGGCGGCGTCCTCGGCCGCCGGGCAGACCGTGGACCGCATACTGAAGGGCGATCAGATCGTGACGATCCAGACCCCGCGCTGACGGCTACCGCCGGGGCAGCTCACTCCCCCGTACGTGCGCGCACAGCCACTCCACCAGTGGCCCGTACGCCCGCCAGGTGCGCTCCACCCGCTCGCGCACCTGCGCCGTGTGCACCCACTCCTGCGGTTCGAACCGCATCCCCGCGTAGAGCGACCTGTGCCGCAGCAGCTCGATGCGCGGATGGTCCTCCTGGAACCCCCGGGGCCGCGTCTTCAGCCGGTCGCCGCGCAGCTCGTACCCCTCGCCGGTCAGCGCGCCCGTGATGGACTCCAGCGGCTTGCCCGACAGGTCCTCGTCCACGGCCGCGCGGTAGCGGGCCACCTGGTCGGCGGCGGTGGAGTAGACGCCGCCCGCGGTGGACAGCCCCTCGGCGCTGATCTCCACGTAAAGCCCGATCGCGGGCATGACCTCGACGAACGCGCCCTGGTGCGTCTTGTAGGGCGTCTTGTCCTTGGCGAAGCGCACGTCGCGGTAGGGCCGGAAGAGGTGGGCGGGCCCGAACTCGGCGGCCAGCTCGTCGGTGAGCGCCAGCATGGGCGCCCGCACCGCCTCCTCGTAGAGGTGCTTGTGCTGGGCGAAGTAGGTCTTGGAGTTGTCCGCCTCGAGCCCTTCGTAGAAGAGGAACGCCTCGTCGGGAAAGCCGCTGAAACCCATGCCGTCCAGAGTGCCACGCGCCACCGACAGGTCAGCGCGCGGTGTAGGTCCGGCCCGGCGCGGGCGTCCTGCCGTACAGCTCCGACACGGTGACGAACGTGTACCCCTTCCTGACGAGCGTGTCGAGCATCGCCGGGACGGCGTCCACCGTGCTGCGGTGGATGTCGTGCAGCAGCACGATCGAGCCGGGTTGCGCGGCGCCCGCCCGCTTGGCCACGGTGGTGGCGACCCGGTCCTGCCAGTCGAGGGTGTCGACGTTCCACAGGATCTGGGCGAGCCCCTCGCGGCGGGTCTCCGCCGCGACATCGTCGTCAGTGGACCCGTACGGCGGCCGCATCACCCGCATCCGCACCCCGGTGAGCCGCTGCACGATGTTCTCGGTGTGCTTGAGCTCCTTCTTCACCGCCTCGTTCGGCAGCTCGGCCAGCGGCGGGTGGCTCCACGAGTGGTTGCCGATCTCGTGGCCGTCGTCCACGATGCGGCGGGTGGTCAGGCCGCCCTTGTCGGCGGCCACCATCTGCCCGATGACGAAGAACGTGGCCCGCACGCCGCGCTGCCGCAGCAGGTCGAGCAGCCGGACGGTGTGCTCGCCCGGCCCGTCGTCGAAGGTCAGGGCCACGCACTTGAGCCGGGCGCAGTCGAACTTACGGCTGGCCGGCCAGCCCGGCTGCATCGAGCGCAGCCGCTTGGCGAGCACCGCGGGATCGACGACGACCGGTCTCGACGGCATGGTCTGCACCCTGGTCTGCGGCTGACGACGCGGCACCGACTGCGTCACGCAGCTCACCAGGGCGACAAGGGCCAGCGGCAGGGCCCATACGCGCATGCTTCCCCCCGAAACGCCGCATGCGGGGGCCTACGGATAATCCTGGACCGGTGCCCCCCGCAGCTCCCTGGCCAGGTCATCCCACCAGAGTGGGACATCCGCCTGCAATTCCTGGTAGCGGCGCGCCACGCGCATGGCACATCCGACCGGATCCGTACCCAGATGCCGACGTTTCACCGGCCCTTCCTGCCACCGGTAAAAACCATCCCTGTAGCGGACGACCAGGCCGATCCACACCGAGACGGTCTCGTCATCGCCCAGCTCATAGGCGCTGGTGACGCCGAGACCGTGCAGCTCCGCGTGGAGCTTCTCGGTTGCCGCTCGGGCCTCACTCACACGCCACCCCCTGCCGACGTTCGGAAGCCATGCGGTGATCGCCGAAGGCGTTCACCGCATACAAGGGATGTACCCAGCAACGGGCATCAGCCGTCCAAGACATGGAGTAATCATGAAACTCCGGGGGGTGAGCCGGGGGGCTTTCGCGCTTATTCGTCACGCGAGTCCTGCGAGTCCAGAGGATAGCGGGAGTCATGGGGCTCGCGGGGCTCGGCGACCACCATCACGAACCTCAGCTCCGTCTCGCCCCGGTTCTCGTAACGGTGGGGGCGGTCGGCGGTGAAGAGCACGGCATCATCTTTCCCTATCACGTGAGTCTTCCCGTACACCGTCAGCGACAGCTCCCCCTCCAGCACCGTGAGCATCTCCCGGGTGCCCGCCGGGTGGGCGTCGCCGTCGTGGTGCTCGCCGGGCGGCAGCCGCCAGTCCCACAGTTCGAGGATCATCGGCATGTCGGCGCCCACCAGCAGCCGCGCCTCCGAGCCGCCCTGACGGAACGCGACGACGTCCGCCTTGTCCACCACCCGCACCATCGGCACGTCGGCCACCTCGACCAGCCGGGCCACGGTGACGCCCAGCGCGGAGGCGATCCGGGTCAGCGTGGAGACGCTGGGGTTGGTGCGCCCCTGCTCGACCTGCACCAGCATGCCTCTGCTCACGCCCGACCTGGCGGCCAGCGCGTCGAGCGTCAGCCCGCGGTGCGCGCGCTGGGCGCGGACGTTGTTCGCGATGGCCTGGGTGATCAGCTCCGGGTCTTCCATGGCAGTGCAGTCTAGTGAAAAGGATTTGCAGTGAAATGTACTCTTTGTGTTGTACTGACAGTGCACTCCATTGAACCAAGGGAGGCTCACGGTGACGGTGATCCTGGCGACCGCCTGCGCGATCGTGTACGGCACGGCGGACTTCTTCGGCGGCCTGGCCACCCGACGCACCCAGGTCTTCTCCGTCGTCGTGCTCTCCCAGCTCGCCGGCCTGGCCTTCATCCTCGCGCTGCTGCCGCTGCTGCCCGGCGCGTACAGCGGCACGGCGCTGTCCTGGGGCCTGGCCGCCGGGCTGTCAGGAGCGGCGGGAATGGTGCTGTTCTACCGGTCGCTGGCCACCGGCGTCATGTCGGTGGTGGCGCCGACGACCGCCGTCACCTCGGCCGCGCTGCCCGTCGTGTTCGGGCTGGCGACGGGCGACCGGCCGCAGGTCTGGGCGCTGGTGGGCGTGGTGCTGGCGCTCGGCTCGGTGCTGCTGGTCAGCCAGGACTCCGCCGGCGGCGGCCACGGCTCGCTGTCCTCGGTGCTGACCGCGCTGGCGGCGGGCGCCGGGTTCGGCGGCTTCTTCATCCTGCTCGCCATGGCGCCGCACGACGCGGGCCTGTGGCCGCTGGTCGGCGCGCGACTGTCGTCGGTGACCGCCGTGGCGCTGCTGGCGCTGCTCACCCGGCGCGCGCTCAAGGCCGGCCCCGGCGCGCTGCCCGTCATCTTCGCCGCCGGCGTGCTCGACATGGCTGCCAACGTGCTCTACCTCCTGGCCCAGCGTGACGGCCTGCTCAGCCTGGTCGCCGTGCTGGTCTCGCTCTACCCCGCCAGCACCCTGCTGCTGGCCAACCGCGTGCTCGGGGAGCGGCTGCGGGCCGTACAGGTGGCCGGCGTGGTATGCGCACTCGCCGCAGTGGCGCTCATAGCCGTTGCGCAGCACCTCTAGCGCTTGCTACGTTTCGCCCGTGCGCCCTGAGCGGGCACCACCTTCCGATGGCGAGTCGTTGAAGCACGTGGCTGTGCCGTACGACTCGGATGAGTCCTTTCTGGGGCTGACCGCGCCGCGCGTGCGCGCCGCCCTGGACGAGGGCAGGCGGGTGCTGGTGATCACCGGCCCGGCCAAGCTGGCCCAGTTGCGCGAGGCGCTCGGGCGTGACGCCGAGCGCATCGACAGCCGGCCGCCCGCCGCCTGGTACGAGCACCCGTACCGGATGCTGGCCGCCTACCACGAGTACACCCGGGGCAGGCGCACCTTCGTGATCGGCGAGCCGAGCTGGGCGGGCAGGAGCCGGCGCCAGGTCAGGGAGCTCATCCGCTGCGAGTCCGTGATCAACGCCGCGCTGCGCGCGACGGCGGTCATCATGCTCTGCCTGTACGACCTGCGCCGCGTCCCCGACAGCGTGCTCCACTACGGCCCGGTCAACCACCCGGTGCTGCTCGGCTCCGACGGCGAGACGAGCAGCAGCAGATTCGTCGAGCCGCACGAGCTGGTCCTGCACGACGACACGGCCCCGCTGACCGACCCGCCGGGCGACGCCGGCACCTTCCGCTTCACCGCCAGGGAGCTGAAGCGGCTGCGCCGACACGTCGGCGACTACGCCAGGACGGCCGGCATGGACCGCAACCTCATCACCTCGCTGGTGATCAGCGCGTCGGAGATCGCCGCGAACAGCGTCGAGCACGGGGCCGGGTACGGCACGATCACGATGTGGGTCGGCGACGGCGAGCTGGTCTGCGAGATCGCCGACCCAGGAGGGGCGCTCGACGACCCGTTACCCGGCTACATACCACCAGAGCCCGAATCCCCACGGGGATACGGGCTCTGGATCAGCAGGCAGCTCTGTGACCTGGTGGAGTTGCGTGCGGAGGACGGTCTGCTACGCGTCCGCCTGCACCTGAGCATGAGCTCCTGAGCGGCAGGCCGGGCAGGCTAGGCGGCGCGCTGGGCGGGCAGGCGCACGGCGCCCTCCTCGCGGGCGTACTCCTCCAGCATCCCCCGGAGCTGGCGGCGGCCACGGTGCAGCCGCGACATCACGGTGCCGATCGGCGTGCCCATGCGCTCGGCGATCTCCTTGTACGCGAACCCCTCGACGTCGGCCAGGTAGACGGCCTCGCGGAAGTCCTCGGGCAGGGAGCGGAGCGCGTTCATCACGACGCTGTCGGGCAACCGGTCGAGCGCCTCGGTCTCGGCCGACCGCAGGCCGGTCGAGCTGTGCGACTCGGCGGCGTGCAACTGCCAGTCCTCGATGTCCTCGGCGGCGGACAGCTTCGGCGAGCGCTGCTTCTTGCGGTAGTCGTTGATGAAGTTGTTGGTGAGGATCCGGTGGAGCCACGCCTTGAGATTGGTGCCCTCGCGGAACTGGTGGTAGGACGTGTAGGCCTTGGCCACCGTCTCCTGCACCAGGTCCTCGGCGTCGGCTGTGTTACGGGTCAGGCGCATGGCGGAAGCGAAAAGCTGCGACGTCACGGGCACGACATCGCGCTCGAACCAGTCCTGACGCTGCTCATCGGTCATAGTGATCAATTCATTTCCCCCTTGCGCTATCCCCCGTTTCGGCACAAGCCGCCTGACAGCGTCTCCATCTTCGCAAGTCCCAGTTAAGGGACGCGTTAGGGAACTCGCCTTGGTCAGAAGGGGTTGATCGTCCATCTGCTCGCGGCGTGCGTGGTCACGTCCACGGCCGGACAAGTCTCATTATCATAACACTACCCACCCAATTTTGCAGGAATAGTGGCGAGAGTCACATGGGATAGCGTATGAGGATGAGATTCGTGGACCGGCACCATTCGGGTACACGCCGCTGGGTGGCGGAGGCCATACGCAAGGTCGAGGCCGACGCCAACCGAAGTTGCGACACACATCTGCACGTCTTTCCGCTGCCCTCGCATTGGGGAGTAAACCTCTACTTGAAAGACGAGTCGGTGCACCCCACAGGTTCACTCAAACACCGCCTCGCCCGGTCCTTGTTCCTGTACGGCCTGGCCAACGGCTGGATCGGGCCGTCCACGACGATCGTGGAGGCCTCCAGCGGCTCCACGGCCGTCAGCGAGGCGTACTTCGCCCGCCTGCTCGGCCTGCCGTTCATCGCGGTCATGCCGGCGGCCACGTCGCCGGAGAAGATCCACCTGATCGAGTTCTACGGCGGCAAGTGTCACCTGGTCGACGACCCCGGCGCCATCTACGACGAGTCGCACCGCCTGGCCGACGAGACCGGCGGCCACTTCATGGACCAGTTCACCTACGCCGAGCGGGCCACCGACTGGCGCGGCAACAACAACATCGCCGAGTCCATCTTCTCCCAGCTCTCCCTGGAGCCCCATCCCGAACCGGCCTGGATCGTGGTGGGCGCGGGCACCGGCGGCACTTCCTCCACCATCGGCCGCTACATCCGCTACCGCCGCCACGCCACCCGCCTGGCCGTCGTGGACCCGGAGGGCTCGGCCTTCTACCCGGGCTGGGACTCCGGCGACTACTCCGTCACCGCGCCGGGCTCGCGCATCGAGGGCATCGGCCGCCCCCGCGTGGAGCCCTCCTTCCAGCCCACGGTCATCGACCGCATGATCGCCGTCCCGGACGCCCGCTCGATCGCCGCCATGCACTGGACCAGCGAGGTGACCGGCCTGGACGTCGGCGGCTCCACGGGCACGAACATGGCGGCCTGCGTGGACCTCATCCAGGAGATGCGCGAGGCGGGCGAGCACGGCAGCATCGTGACCCTGGTGTGCGACAGCGGCGACCGGTACAAGGGCACCTACGGCAGCCCGCGCTGGCTGGCGGACCAGGGCCTGGACGTCGATCCCCACCTGGCGGACCTGCGCACTTTCCTGCCTCCGAATTAGGTAAGGCGAGCCTAAGCTGTCATACTTCAGCGGAACATGTGAGAGCTGAGGAGGACCTGGGTGAGCGCAGTCGCCGTCGCCCCCCGCCTCCACGGCCTCCGCCGGCGCCGCGTCACCGTCCTGCTCGCCCTGCTCGCCTCCGTGGCGGTCGCGGTGGTGCTGAGCATCACGATCGGCTCCAAGTCCGTGCCGCTCGCCGACGCCTGGCACGCGCTCACCGCCCCGACCGGCACCGAGAACGACATCGTCATCCGCTCCCTGCGCCTGCCCAGGACCGCGCTCGGGGTCCTGGCCGGGGTCGCGTTAGGCGTGGCCGGCGCGCTCATGCAGGGCCACACGCGCAACCCGCTCGCCGACCCGGGCCTGCTCGGCGTCACGCAGGGAGCGGCGTTCGCGATGGTGTCCTCGATCGTCCTGCTCGGCGCCTCCAGCCTGCTGACCTACATCTGGTACGGCCTGGCGGGCGCGCTGATCGCCAGCGTGGCCGTGTTCGCGCTGGGCATGACCGGCGGGAAGGGCAGCCCCACCCCGGTCACCCTGGCGCTCGCGGGCACCGCCGTCAGCGCCCTGCTCCACGCCCTGACCTCGACCGTCGTGCTGCTGGACGAGCAGGCGATGGACGTCTTCCGCTTCTGGCAGGCCGGCTCGATCGCCTCCAGGGGCGGCGACGTGGCCTGGCAGGTGCTCCCGTTCGTCCTGGCCGGGCTGGTGCTCGCGCTGGTGAACGCACCCGGCCTGAACGCGCTCTCCCTCGGCGAGGACGTGGCCCGCGGCCTCGGCCAGAACGTCTCCAGGACCAGGGCCGTCGGCGTGGCCGCCGTCACGCTGCTGTCCGGCGCGGCCGTCGCCGCCTGCGGCTCGCTCGCGTTCGTCGGGCTCATCGTGCCGCACCTGGCCCGCCCCCTGTCGGGCACCGACCACCGGTGGCTGCTGCCGTTCTCCGGGCTGATCGGCGCGGCGCTGCTGCTGATCGCCGACGTCGTCGGCCGCGTCGTCGCCCCGCCGGGCGAGCTGGAGGTAGGCGTGGTGCTCGCGCTGCTCGGCGCCCCCTTCTTCGTCGCCCTGGTCCGCCGCAGAAAGCCCGTACGCCTGTGACGACCCTACGGATCCACGCCGTGTCCTGGCGGGTACGGCCACGCGGTGTCACGCTCACCCTGACGGGACTCGTCCTGCTCGCCCTGCTCATGACGCTGAACATGCGCATCGGCGACATCGGGCTGACGCTCCCCGAGGTGATCTCCGGCACCTTCGACGTCAACAGCGCCGCCCACTTCGTCATCATGGAGCTGCGCCTGCCCCGCGCGCTCACCGGCGCCCTGGTCGGGGCCGCGCTCGCGCTGTCGGGCGCGATCATCCAGTCGATCGCCCGCAACCCGCTGGCCAGCCCCGAGATCCTCGGCGTCACCACCGGCGCCTCCGTCACCGTGGTCGCCGGCCTCGTGGCGGGCGGCACCGCGTACGGCACCGTCACCGGCCTGCTGGCCACCCTCGGCGTCCCGCTGCTCGCCCTGCTCGGCGGCCTGCTCGGCGCCGCCATCGTGTACGGCCTGGCGTGGCGGCGCGGCCTGGACGGCTACCGCCTGGTGCTGGTCGGCATCGGCGTGGCCGCCGTGTTCACCAACGTCAAGTTCTGGCTGCTGACCGTCGGCGACGTCAACGACACCGCCCGCGCCATGGTCTGGATCAGCGGCTCGCTCAACGGGCGCGGCTGGGAGCACGTGACGCCCACGGCGCTGGCCCTGGCCGTGCTGGTGCCGCTGACCCTGCTCGGCACCCGCTCCCTCGACGCCCTGCGCTTCGGCGACGACACAGTCACCGGGCTCGGCGTCCGCGTGAACCTGGCGCGCGCCCTGCTCATCCTAGCCGCCGTGCTGCTGGCCGCCGTGGCCACCGCCTCGGCCGGGCCGATCGCGTTCGTCGCCCTGGCCTCGCCGCAGATCGCGCTGCGCCTGGTCCGCTCGGACCGGCCGCCGCTGCTCTGCTCGGCGGTCGTCGGCGCCGTCCTCACCACGGCCGCCGACCTGATCGCCAGGACCGTGTTCTCCCCCATCGAGCTGCCCGTCGGCATCGTCACCGCCGTGCTGGGCGCCCCGTACCTGATCCACCTGATCTGGAGGTCGCGAAAGTGAGACTGCAGGCCGCCGGCGTCAAGCTCGGGTACGGCGACCGCGTCATCGTGGACGGCCTCGACCTCGGCATCGAGGCCGGCACGGTGACCACCATCATCGGCCCGAACGGCTGCGGCAAATCCACGCTGCTGCGCGCGCTCGGCAGGCTGCTCAAGCCGCAGGGCGGTGAGGTGCTGCTGGACGGCAAGCGCATCGACCGGATCCCCACCCGCGAGGTCGCCAAGGTCCTCGGCGTGCTCCCGCAGGCGCCCTCCGCCCCCGAGGGCCTGACCGTGGCCGACCTGGTGGCGCGCGGGCGGCATCCGCACCAGACGTGGTACCGGCAGTGGTCCTCCGACGACGAGGGCGCGGTCGCGGCGGCCCTCGACATGACGGGCCTGGCCGACCTGGCGGAACGGCCGCTGGAGGAGCTGTCGGGCGGGCAGCGGCAGCGGGCGTGGATCTCCATGGCGCTGGCCCAGGGCACGGACCTGCTGCTCCTCGACGAGCCGACCACGTTCCTGGACCTGGCGCATCAGGTGGAGGTGCTGGAGCTGGTCCGGCACCTGCACGAGGAGGCCGGGCGCACGGTGGTCATGGTCCTGCACGACCTCAACCTGGCCGCCCGCTACGCCGACCGCCTGGTCGCCATGCGCGCCGGCCGGGTGATCGCGTCCGGCACCCCGCACGAGGTGCTGACGGAGGACCTGCTGCGGGAGGTGTTCGAGCTGGACGCCAAGGTCATCGCCGACCCGGTGGCCGGGACGCCGCTGGTCGTCCCGATCGGCCCCCTCGCCCACCGCAAGGACAACTAGCCCAGGAGGCTTTCGTCCCGCGCCAGGCCAGGAAGTTCTTGTGCCGGGCTAGGTCAGGGGGCCGCCGTCGCGCGGACTGAACAGCGGCTTGCCCTGGGGCGGCCGGTGCAGGGCCCGCTGGACGTCCTCGTCCTCGGGAGCCAGCTCGGCGGCCCTCAGCAGATCCTCGCGCTCCTGCGCCTCCAGCCCCACCGCCCGGTACACCAGCGACCGGTTGTACAGCAGCTCGGCCGTCTCCGCCAGCTTCAGCGCCTGCGTCAGGTCGGCCAGCGCCGCCTCGTGGTCGCCCCGCTCGAACGCCAGCTCCGCCCGCCCCGCCCAGGCCGCCACCAGCTCGGGGTCCAGCTCCAGCGCCTGGTCGAAGGCCATGCGAGCCTCCGGGTAACGCTCCTCGGCCAGCTCCACCTGCCCCAGCACGCACAGCAGGTAGGAGTCGCCCGGCACCAGCGCCAGGCCGCGCTCCACGTCCCGCCTGGCGCTCAGGTAGTCGCCCGCCGCCACGTGCAGCCCGCAGCGGTTCACGTACGCGGGGGCGAACTCCGGGTCCAGCTCCAGCGTGTGGTCCAGGTCGGCGTGCGCCCCCTCCAGGTCGCCGGCGGCGTAACGCACCTCCGACCGGTTGTAGTACGCCTCGGGGAAGGGCGGGCTGAGCCGCATGACCGCCTCGTAGTCGGCCAGCGCCTCCTCGTCGCGGCCCAGCTCGTGCAGCAGGTTGCCCCGGTCGAGGTAGTAGTCGGGGTAGCCGGGGTCGGCCTCGATGGCCCGCGTGTAGTCGGCCAGCGCCGCCTCCCGCAGCCCGGCCACGGCCAGGAGCTGGGCCCGGTTGGCGTGGAGGACGAGCCGATGGATGGGGTGCTCCCGCGCCAGATGCGTCTCGGCCAGCTCGATGGCCTGCCCCACCAGCTCCATGGCGGCGTCGCGGCGGCCCCTGCGCAGCTCGACCAGGGCCTTGCCGTTGAGGTCGAACCCCAGGTGGAAGGCGCGCTCGCGCGGGTCGGGCAGCAGCGAGGTGATCGTGACCGCCTCGTTGATCCAGGCCAGCGCCTGCTCCGGGTCGCGCAGGGCGGCGTCGTGGTGGCGGACGAGGATCATGGCGGTGGCGTAGGCCGCGGTGGCGCGGTGCTTGGGGTCGGTGCTCAGCCGCCTGGCGCGGTCGTACAGCTCGCGGGCCTCGTCCTCGCGCCCGATGGCCTCCAGCGACGCGGCCACCCGCTGCAGCAGCCGCTGCCAGCGCTCGGGATCGTCCTCGAACGCCAGCCCGCGCAGCACCTCCAGGCCCGACTCGGCCATGGCGTGGTGGAAGCCCTCGTCGCGGTAGCGGTCGAAGTCGCCGGGCAGCGGCCCCGCGCTCTGGCGGGACGGCCCCTCCTCGATGGTCAGCAGGCCGGGATCGACCCGGCGCCGCAGCACGGCCACCAGCTCCGCGTCGGTGTGGTCGGCCTCGCCGAGGTTCGCCACGCGCACGGTGAGCGGCCCCGAGCCGCTCAGGCTGTCGCGGACGAACTCCGCCAGCCCGTTCGCGATCCGCAGGCTGCGGCGGGCGCCGGGCACCAGCACCCGCTGTTCCCTGGGCAGGTCGTCGGCCAGCGATCGCCGCCGGGCGGGCACCATGTCACGCAGCCCCGGCGCCGCCGTCCTGATCTCGATGTCGTGCGCGGCGACCAGCTCGGGCCGGCGTCCCAGCTCATCGGGAACCAGGTGCCCGAGCAGCGCCGCGGCCAGCGTGTACGGCCCGCCGATCCGGCGATCCGCGTCGATGAAGATCGTGTCCACGCGGCCCCTCTCCCCACAGCGCGCACACCATTCTGGCTCGCCCGCCCCGGCGCCGTCACCCCGCGCGGAGCGAGCCTGCCGTTCCCCCGCGCCGTCACCCCGCGCGGAGCGAGCCTCCCGTTCCCCTGCGCCGTCAACCCGCGCGGTGCGAGCCTCTGCCTTGCCCCCGCACCCGGCCCAGGCGTTGTGATCCGGCGGGGCCGACGCACCATCGTGGAACGCCGGCCTGCGGGCCAGTCCCGTTTCCGCACGTGCCGCCACCGCGGCCCTCGCCAGGCACGTGCCCGTACGGAACTCGGCGAGCTAGGCGTTGTGCCTCGGTGCTGCTCCGGCGGTCGGCTTCACGGTGCCGGGCTTGTGCACGACGATCTTCTTCATGTGCGGGCCTTCCACGTTCCAACGGGGACCGAACGATCAATGACCGATACATGTCAACACATGGAAAAGTCATCGATCAAGGTTTCATCTGGTAAGGCCTCTTTCACCCGAATTTTGTGCGCGCCCAAAAGCTTCTACTCGCCGAGGATCGCGTCCACGAACACCTCAGGATCGAACGGCGCCAGATCGTCCGGCCCCTCTCCCAGCCCCACCAGCTTCACCGGCACCCCCAGCTCCCGCTGCACCGAGATGACGATGCCGCCCTTCGCGGTGCCGTCCAGCTTGGTCAGCGCGATGCCGGTGATGTTGACCACCTCGGCGAACACCTGCGCCTGCCGCATGCCGTTCTGCCCGGTGGTGGCGTCGAGGACCAGCAGCACCTCGTCGACCGTGGCCTTCTTCTCGATGACCCGCTTGACCTTGCCCAGCTCGTCCATGAGCCCGGTCTTGGTGTGCAGCCGGCCGGCGGTGTCGACGATGACGGTGTCGACCTTCTCCTCGATGCCCTTGGCCACCGCGTCGAACGCCACGGACGCCGGGTCGCCGCCCTCGGGCCCGCGCACCGTGTCGGCGCCCACCCGCTCGCCCCACGTCTGGAGCTGGTCGGCCGCGGCGGCGCGGAAGGTGTCGGCCGCGCCGAGCACCACCTTCTTGCCGTCGCCGATCAGGGAGCGGGCCAGCTTGCCCGTGGTGGTGGTCTTGCCGGTGCCGTTCACGCCCACGACGAGGACCACCGCGGGCCGCTCACCGTGCTTCTGCACGTGCAGCGTACGGTCGAGGTCGGGGTTGACCTGGGCCAGGAGCTGCTCCTTGAGCAGGCCGCGCACTTCCTGCTGGGTGCGGCTGCCCAGCACCTTCACCTTGGTGCGCAGCTCCTCCACCATGACGCGGGTCGGCGCGACGCCCACGTCGGCGGTGATCAGGCTCTCCTCGATCTCGTCCCACACCTCGTCGTCGAGACGGTCGCGGGACAGCAGCTCCAGCAGCCCGCGCCCGAGCGCGTTCTGCGAGCGGGCCAGCCGCGAGCGCAGCCGCACCATCCGGCCCGCGGACGGCGGCGGAACCTCGACCTCGGGCTCGACGACCATCGGCTCGGCGGGCTTGACCGGCGGAGGCGGCAGCGTGGTGGTCGCGCCCTCGGCCTCCTCGCCCGCTCCGGCGGGCCGCTTCTCCTCCTCGGGAAGCACGGGGGCCTCTGGCGGCTTGACCGGCGGGGCCGCCTTGCGACCCGGCCTGAACAGCAGGAAGAGACCGCCGGCCGCCAGCAGGGCGACGACGGCCACGATCACGATGACGCCGAGGTAACCATCCACAAGATGTCAGTTTTCCAGATCGACCACCATGGTCACGCCCAAGGCCACACCGATCAGACGAACTCCCGCACGATCTCGCGCCCGCCGGTCAGGCGGTCTCGCGCTCCCTCAGCCGCTGACTGACGACCTGCGTCACGCCGTCGCCGCGCATCGACACGCCGTACAGCGCGTCCGCGATCTCCATCGTGCGCTTGTTGTGGGTGATCACGATGAGCTGTGAGCTCTGTCTCAGCTCCTCGAACAGCATGAGCAGCCGCTGCGTGTTCGTGTCGTCGAGGGCCGCCTCGACCTCGTCCATCACGTAGAACGGCGACGGCCGCGCCTTGAAGATCGAGATCAGGAACGCCACCGCCGTCAGCGACCGCTCGCCGCCCGACAGCAGCGACAGCCGCTTGACCTTCTTGCCCGGCGGCCTGGCCTCGACCTCGATGCCGGTGGTCAGCATGTCGCCCGGCTCGGTCAGCACCAGCCGGCCGTCGCCCCCGGGGAAGACCCGGCCGAAGATCTGCTCGAACTCGCGGGCCACGTCCTCGTACGCCGAGGCGAACATCTGCTCGACCCGTTCGTCGACCTCCTTGACCACGGTCATCAGGTCGCGCCGGGTCTTCTTGAGGTCTTCGAGCTGGGAGTTGAGGAAGGAGTGCCGCTCCTCCAGGGCCGCGAACTCCTCCAGCGCCAGCGGGTTGACCTTGCCGAGCTGGTTCATCTGCCGCTCGGCCGCCCTGGCGCGCTTCTCCTGCTCCTCGCGCGCGTACGGCACGGGCGGCTCGCCCGGCACCGGCACCTCGGGGCCGTACTCCGCGATCAGCGACTCGGCCTCGACGCCGAACTCCTCCAGCGCCCGCTGCTCCATCTGCTCCAGCCGCAGCCGCTGCTCGGTGCGCGCCACCTCGTTGCCGTGCACCCGGTTGACCAGCTTGTCGAGCTCCTGGCCCAGCTCGCGGACGCGCAGGCGCACCTGCTTCAGCTCGGCGTCCACGGCCACCCTGGTCAGGTCGGCCTCGTCGCGCTCCCCGGAGGCGAGCTGCACGGAGGCCACGAGCGCCTGGAGCACCTGCTTTGCGCCCTTGCTGACGGCCTCGGCCAGCGCGGCCTGCCGCCTGCGCCTGGCGCGCTGAGCGGCAGCCTGGGCGCGTTCCTCGCGCTCCCGCCTGGCCGCCCGCAGCAGGCCGTCGGCGCGGCCCTCGATGCCCTTGACCCGCTCCTCCGCGGTGCGGACCTGCAGCCGGGTGTCCATCTCGCGCTGCCTGGCGGCCTCCACGGCGCTCGCCAGGTCGTCGCGCACGTCGGTGGTGGGCTCGGACTCCAGCTCCTGGGCGTACTCCGCCTCGGCCAGCCGGATCTCCAGCTCCGCCAGCTCCTCCTGGCGCTCCGTGCGGGCCTCCTCCGCCCTGGCCACGCTCCTGGCCAGGCGCTCGGCCTCGTCGCGGGCGGCGTTGGCGGCGGCCTCGATCTGGGCCAGCCGCTTGGCCGCCGCCGCGTTGCGCTGGTCGGCCTCGCGCTGGCGGCCCCTGATCTGGTCGAGTGCGCCCTGCGCCGCGCTCACGCCCGCCTGCGCGGCGGTGACGGCGGTCTGCGCCTCGCTGACGTGCGCCTGGGCGGCCTCCAGCGCCGACTGGGCGGCGTGCTCGGCCTCGATCGCCGTGTCCAGGGCCGTGGCGCTCGCCTCCGCCCTGGCCTCGGCCTCCTCCAGGTCGCTGACGGCCTCGTCGAGCGCGGCCCGCACCTGGAGCACCGACGTGCCGCCCTCCGCGCCGCCGACGGCGAGGTGGGCGCCGACCAGGTCGCCCGCCTCGGTGACCGCCCTGAGGTGCGGGTGACGCTCGGCGACGGCCCTGGCGGTCTCCAGATCGGGTACGAGCACGACGTCGGCCAGCACGTGCTCCAACGCGGGACGCAGATGGTCGGCCACCGTCACCAGGTCGGCCACCCACCGCCCGCCGCCGGGGGCCGCCGCCCGCCCGGCCGCCCCGTCGCCGCCGTACCCGTTGCCCGCCACCAGCAGCGTCGCCTGGCCGGCCCCCTCCGAACGCAGCAGCTCCAGCGCCTCGACGGCGGTATCGAGCGTCTTGACGGCGATGGCCTCGGCGACCGGACCCAGAACGGCCGCGACCGCGGGCTCGGCGCCCGGCGTCACCTGCATCGAGGCCGCCAGCGGCCCCAGCATGCCCGCCAGGTCGGCGGCCAGCACGGCGGCGCCGCCGTCGCCCTTGGCCAGACCCAGCTCCAGGGCGTCGCGGCGGGCGGCGAGGGCGGCGACCGAGCGCTGCGCCTCCTGGTCGGCGGCGCGGGCGGTGCTCACTCCCGACTTGGCGGCCTGGAGCGCGGCGCGCGGCGCGTCGAGGCCGGACTTGGCCTCCTCGGCCGCCGCTCGCGCCTCGTCGGCGACCTGCCTGGCCTCCTCGACCGCGGCCTGCGCGGTGGCCAGCTCCTCGGCCAGCCCCGGGTCCACGGCGGGCTCCTCCAGGCGCTGGGCCTCCAGGTCTTGCCTGGCCTGGCTCTCGCGGGCGCCGGCGTCGGCCACGGCCTGCTGGAGCCGGCCGATCTCCTCCCCGGCGGCGCGGGCGCGGCTGCGTACGGAATCGACCTGGCCGCGCAGCTTGGCCAGGCCCTCGCGGCGGTCGGCGGCGGCCCTGGCGGCCATCGCGAGCCGCTGCTCCTCCGCGCTCAGCTCGGCGTCGGCCTCGGCGCGCCGCTGGACGGCGTCCTCCAGCAGCTCCTGGGCCTGCTCCAGCTCGGCTCTGAGGATGAGCTCCTGCTCCCGCACCTCGGCGGCCTCGCGTTCGAGGTCTTCCGGGTCGCGACCGCGGCGCTCGATGGCGGCGGCGTCGACGGCGTGGCGGTGGCGCTCGGCGGCGAGCTGCTCCAGGCCGGTGATGCGCTCGCGCAGGGAGGACAGCCTGAAGTAGGTCTCCTGGGCGGCGGCCAGGCGCGGCTGGGCCTCGGCCTCCGCGGCCTCCAGCGCGCCCTCGCGCTGCTGCGCCTGCGTCAGCTCGGTCTCCACCTGCTGCCGCCTGGCCGTGATCGCGGCCTCGTCGGCGGCCTCGCGCTCCAGCGTGGCGCGCAGGATGCACACGTCGTCGGCCAGCAGGCGCAGCCGCGCGTCGCGCAGGTCGGCCTGGATGACGGCGGCCTTGCGGGCGATCTCGGCCTGGCGGCCCAGCGGCTTGAGCTGGCGGCGCAGCTCGGTGGCGAGGTCCTGGACGCGGGTCAGGTTGGCCTGCATCGCGTCGAGCTTGCGCAGCGCCTTCTCCTTGCGCTTGCGGTGCTTCAGCACACCGGCGGCCTCCTCGATGAAGGCCCTCCGGTCTTCGGGACCGGCGTGCAGCACGGCGTCGAGCTGGCCCTGCCCGACGATCACGTGCATCTCGCGGCCGATGCCCGAGTCGGACAGCAGCTCCTGGATGTCGAGCAGGCGGCAGGTGTCGCCGTTGATCGCGTACTCGCTCTGCCCCGACCTGAACATCAGTCGGCTGATCGTCACCTCGGTGTAGTCGATCGGCAGCGCGCCGTCGGAGTTGTCGATCGTCAGGGTCACCTCGGCGCGGCCCAGCGGCGGCCGGGAGGAGGTGCCGGCGAAGATGACGTCCTCCATCTTGCCGCCGCGCAGCGACTTGGCGCTGTGCTCGCCCATGACCCAGGCCAGGGCGTCGACGACGTTGGACTTGCCGGAGCCGTTGGGGCCGACGACGCAGGTGATGCCGGGCTCGAAGCGCAGCGCGGTGGCCGAGGCGAAGGACTTGAAGCCGCGCAGGGTGAGGGTCTTCAGATACAAGCGCGACCCCCTTCTCCTGAACGGACCTCGAACAGACCACCTTGAACAGGCTCGGAAAAGCCTACTGGTCTTGACTGCCCCACGCGGGCATCCGCACTCGGGCCAGGAGATTCAGGGAAAATAACAAGGGACGCCTCGGTGAGACGTCCCTGGGTCTTGCGCTCCGATCACTCTCAGGTGAGTGCCGGCTCGCGCTCCTGCACGCGGCTTAGCGCCTCGTCGCGGGTTTGCGCTGCAAGAGCGTCATTCGTGGCCTGAAGTCGGATGAGTTCTGCCTCCAGATCCCGGATACGCTGCTGCAGGCGGCGCATCTCCGAGACCATCCGAGGGTCAGGACCGCCGACGTGGCCGAGTAGAGCCTTCGCCATGGTAAAGGGTCCTCCACGCTGAGTGACCAGACTGGTTCGCGCACTTCTATTCCGCGGGAGGGGTGCGCGTGGTACCTAACAAGAGTCGCACCGGCAGTGTGGGCGGTCAAGTCGAACGAACCGCTGAGCCCTACTGATGGGCACTCCCGACATACAACTATACCCTATTTGGGCGGTTTGACGAAACGGGCTACCTCTCCATGAATCCGCCCAAACTACCTCGGGGTTCGCTCCAGCGTTCCACTACTCCAACCACCCTGCCCGGCGTGTCGCAACCTCTGAGCAGCTCCAGGAGTTTGACGCAGGCCTCGCGCTCCCCCTCCGCGACGACCTCCACCCTGCCGTCATCGGTGTTGCGCGCCCAGCCCACCAGGCCGAGCTCCAGCGCCCGCGCCCGCGTCCACCACCGGAAGCCCACCCCCTGGACCCTGCCACGCACCCAGGCCGTCAACCGGACGTGCTCGCCGCCTTCCCGCGCCACCTCATCCCCTCCTACGCCACCAGCGCCATGGCGGACTCGCGCACCGCCGCCTCGTCGAACGCCCTGATCGCGGCCGTCTCCCTGGCCCGCACCCAGGCCAGGCCCAGGATCGACGGAGGCAGCCCGGTGACGGGCACGAAGCTGAGATCGGGGCGGGCGAGCTGCAGCGCCGTGGGCGTGCAGAACAACATGCCACCCCTGTTGAGCGCCACCTGAGTCAAGCCCTCCTGCGTGGTGGCCACCTTACCGGCGCGGGGAATCGGACGCCCGGAAGGGGTCACGGAGGGTGCCAGCCGCTCGTGCCACGACCGCGGGGCCGGCCCGTCGAGACCGATCAGCGGCACCTCGGCCAGCTCCTCCACCCCCATGCCCGACCGGCCCGCCAGCGGATGCCGCACGGAGACGCCCAGCAGGTGGGAGACGTGGTTCAGCCCCTCGCCCGTCACCAGGTCGGGCTCGTCCACCGGCAGCAGCGTGAACGCCACGTCCACCAGCCCCGCCCGCAGTTTGCTGAAGGGGTCCGACAGCGGGATCTCCACGAGTTCCACCACGCACCCGGGATTGCGCCGCTCGAAGGCCCGCACGCTGCCCGTCACCACGTCCGTCGGCGTGGCCAGGAACCCGACTCTGATCACCCCCGTCACCTCGCGCGCCGCCGCCTTCGCGCTGGTCACGGCCTGCGCCATGCCGTCGTAGGCGGGCCGCAGGTCGGCCAGGAAACGCTCGCCCAGCGGGGTCAGCCGCACCCGCCTGCTCGTCCGGTCGAAGAGCCGGCCGCCGATCCTGGTCTCCAGGGAGCGCAGGAGCTGGCTCACTCGGCCCGGCGACAGGTAGAGCCGCTCCGCCGTACGCGCGAAGTGCAGCTCCTCGCTGAGCACGATGAAGCACTCCAGCTCCCTGAACTCCATGACTCCGCCCTCCGGCTCGATCGTTTAGCCCACCTAACGCAAGCCTTCGGGGTTCGTCATTGTTCCCGCGCGGGGCCGGCAAGAGGCTGGGCCGCATGACTGTGACAGATGTTTCCGTACGGGCGCGCTGGCTCGCCGTGACCTCGGTCGCGGTCGGCACGTTCACCGTGGTGACCAGCGAGATGCTGCCCGTCGGCCTGCTGACCTCGATGGCCGCCGACCTGGGCGTCTCCCCCGGCACGGCCGGCCTGGCCATGTCGGCGCCCGGGCTGGTGGCCGCGGTCGCCGCGCCCGTGCTGGCCGTCGCCGCGCGCCGGGCCGACCGGCGGCTCGTCCTGCTCGGGCTGATGGGGCTGCTGGCGGTGGCCAACCTGGCGGCGGCCGCGGCGCCCTCCCATCCCGTGATGCTGGCCGCCAGGGTGCTGACCGGGGTGAGCATCGGCGGCTTCTGGGCGTTCGCGGCCGCGCTGGGGACGCGGCTGGTGCCGGAACCCGCCGTCGGCCGGGCCACATCGATCATCTTGGGCGGGGTGTCGGTGGCGTCGGTGCTGGGGGTGCCCGCGGCGACGTTCGTCTCGTCGTTCGCGGGGTGGCGCAGCGCGTTCGCCGCGGCGGGGGTGCTGGCCCTGGCGCTGCTCGCGCTACTGGCCGCGTCACTGCCGCCGCTGAAGCCCGAACCTGCGCCGTCCTCCGGTCCTGAGAGGCCTTCACATTCGCGCTCGGGACCCGAGTCGTCACCCGTGCAGGAAAAGCGCTCCTCGTGGCTCTCAGGGCCGCTCAAGCTGGCCCTGGTCCTGACGGCCCTGACCGTCTCCGGCCATTTCGTGGCCTACACCTACGTCCGCCCGTTCCTAGAGGAGATCGCCCAGGCCGGCCCCGCCCTGGTGAGCGCCGCACTCCTGCTGTACGGGCTCGCGGGCGTGGCGGGCAACTTCGCCGCGGGCGCCCGCGCGGCCAGGAACCCCCGGCTGACCCTGATCACGCTGGCCGTGCTGATGGCCGCGGCCATGGTGGCTCTCGTGCTGACCGGCGTGCCCGCCCTGGTCGCGCTGGTGGTCTGGGGGCTGGGCTACGGCGGCGTCGGGGTGACGCTGCAGTTGTGGATCATGCGCTCCGGCGGTGGCGAGTGGGGGACGGCGCTCTTCGTCGGCGCCTTCAACGTCTCCATCGCGCTCGGCTCGTTCGCCGGCGGCCGGATCGCGGACGGGCTGTCGGTCCCGGCGGTCATGTGGGCGGGCGCGGGTCTCACCGCGGTCGCGGCGATCGTGGCCGCCTTGGCTCGTCAGGGCGGGCCCGACGCTCGCTGACGGCGCAGGCCGGGGCCGGCCATGGAGCCGGAGGCGGCGTCACCGCCGCCAGGGTCAGCGTGACCTGCGCTGGCACCGGGGGCAGGAGTACGACGACCGGTTCATGAACGCCTCACGCCTGATGGCGGTGCCGCAGCGGGAGCAGGGCAGGTCACGCCGCCCGTACACCTCCAGCGACCGCTCGAAGTACCCGCTCTCCCCGTTGACGTTCACGTACAGGCTGTCGAACGACGTACCGCCCTGTTGGAGCGCGGCCCCCATGACCGCCCGCACCGCCGTCACCAGCTCGCCCACCTTGGGCCTGGTCAGCGTCTCCGTCGGCCGGGCCCAGTGGAGCCTGGCCATCCACAGCGCCTCGTCGGCGTAGATGTTGCCCACCCCGCTGATCAGCGACTGGTCGAGCAGCGCCCGCTTGATCTCGGTGCGCTTGGCCCTGAGCCGCCGGGTGAACTCGCCCTCGTCGAACGCCGCCTCGAACGGGTCGGGAGCGATGTGCGAGATCGGCTCGGGCACGCCGCCCACGAGCGGGCTGAGCATGACGTGGCCGAACGTGCGCTGGTCCACGAAGCGCAGGTCGGGCCCGCCGTCCTCGAAGCGCAGGCGTACCCGCAGGTGCTTCTCCAGCGGCGAGTCCGGCTCCACGACCAGGAGCTGGCCGCTCATCCCCAGGTGGGCCATGAGCGCCTCACCAGCACCGGAGAGCGGCAGCCACAGGTACTTGCCGCGGCGCTCGGCGGACAGCACCGCGCGGCCCTTGAGCCGGGCGGTGAACTCGTCGGCGCCGGGCACGTGCCGCCTGATCGCGCGGGGGTGCAGCACCTCCGCGGAGGCGATCTCGCGCCCGATCACCCACTGCGCCAGGCCGCGCCTGACGACCTCGACCTCAGGAAGCTCGGGCACCTCGGACCTCTTCCGACTGGGGGTACACAACTCTCACCCTGTGGTCAACGCCCGGCGGCCCCGCGGCCCTTCCCGGGGCGATCAGCCGGCGGGCTGGCTCTCGCGCTGGTCGCGGCGGGCCCTGATGCGGGTCCACGCCGCCTCGGCCGCCTGCTGCTCGGCTTCCTTCTTGCTGCGCCCGGTGCCGGACCCGTACGACTCGCCGCCGACGCGGACCATGGCCGTGAACGACTTGGCGTGGTCGGGACCGCTCTCCTCGACGTGGTACTCGGGCACCCCGAGCGCCTCGGACGCGGTCAGCTCCTGCAGCGAGGTCTTCCAGTCGAGCCCGGCGCCGAGCGAGGCCGAGCGCACGATCAGCGGGTCGAACAGCAGGTGGACGACCCGGAACGCCTCGTCGAGGCCCTTGTCGACGTAGATCGCGCCGATCAGCGCCTCAAGGGTGTCGGCCAGGATGGAGGACTTGTCGCGCCCGCCGGTGCCTTCCTCGCCGCGGCCGAGCCGCAGGAACCGGCCCAGCCCGAGGCCCCTGGCGACGTCGGCCAGCGCCCGCATGTTGACCACGGCGGCGCGCAGCTTCGCGAGCTGGCCTTCCGGCAGGTCAGGGTGGTTGCGGTAGAGGGTGTCGGTGACCACCAGGCCCAGCACCGAGTCGCCGAGGAACTCCAGGCGCTCGTTGGTGGGCAGGCCGCCGTTCTCGTAAGCGTAGGAGCGGTGCGTCAGCGCGCGCTCCAGGATGTCGGGGTCCAGGCCGACCGACAGGACCCGCTCCAGCTCTTCTCTGGCGACCTCCACGGCCACCGGCTTAGGACCTGCGCCCACGTGCTTCCTCCTCGGACATCTTCCTATGGCGCGCCGGCTGCGGAAGATGCCCGAAAACGTGGTGGGCGTCGGGGTAACGCGTTAGCCCCGGCGTCCACCACGGCCGCGGGCGAACCGCCGCCGCACGCATCTGAGACGGTAACGCCGACCGAGGCACTTTGGCACCCGGTCGGCATCACGTCAACTGTTACAGAATCAGGCGGACGGCTCGATGACCTGACGACGGTTGTAGGTGCCGCAGGTGGGGCACGCGATGTGCGGCTGCTTGGGCGAACGGCACTGCGGGCAGCTCACCAGGGCGACAGCAGTCGTCTTCCACTGGGAGCGACGGGCGCGGGTGTTGCTCCGCGACATCTTTCGCTTCGGGACGGCCACGTCACTTCTCCTGATCGTTATCTTTGTCGGTAATCAGACCTTGCAACGACGCCCACCGGGCGTCGATCTTCTCGTGCCGGTGATCGTCGCCGGCCTCGGCCAGCTTGATCCCGCATTCCGTGCAGAGCCCCGCGCAGTCCTCGCGGCACACGGGGCTCAACGGCAGTGCGAGCACCACCGCGTCCCGAAACGTCGGCTCGAGATCGAACAGCTCTCCGTCGAGCAGTGAGTCATCCTCCGAGGCGTCCTCGTCGGAGTAGAAGAAGAGCTCCTGCAGATCGACGTCGATCTCCAAGGAGACCGGGTCGAGGCACCGCGCGCACTCCCCGGCGAGCGGGGCCTGCGCCGTGCCTGAGACGAGCACGCCTTCCATCACTGCTTCGAGCCGGAGATCCAGCTCGACTTCGGCGTCCTTGGGGACACCGATCATGTCGACGCCGAGGTCTGCCGGTGCCGGGAGCGTCAGGGTCATCTGCCTCATCGTCCCCGGCCGCTTACCCAGGTCATGAGTGGAGATCACCCACGGGGAGCGGGGGTCGAGGTGCTGAGTCATCCTGCTCTCGCTAGGCATGGCGAAAACGATCGCCGTCGTACAAGGCCGAAATGAAAGGATAGCAGCTCGCGGTCAGCCCCTGAGCCGCTCGATGAGCAGCTTGTGCACGAGATCTGGCACCAGACCCGAGACATCCCCGCCGTATCGGGCGATCTCCTTCACCCGGGAGGAGGACAGGAACGAGTACTCGGGGTTGGTGGGCATGAAGAGGGTCTCGACCCCCGACAGGCGGTAGTTGAGCTGCGCCATCTGCAGCTCGTAGTCGAAGTCGCTGACCACCCTGATGCCCTTGACGATGGCGGGGATGTCGTTCTGTCTGCAGAAGTCCACGAGCAGGCCGTGGAACTTCTGCACCTTGACGTTCGGGTACTCCTTGGTCACGGTCTGCAGGATCTCGATCCGTTCGTCAACCGTGAACAGGCTGCTCTTCTCGACGTTGATGAGGACTGCCACGGTCACCTCGTCGTACAGCCGTGCGGCACGGCCGATGATGTCGAGATGACCATTGGTGATGGGGTCGAACGACCCCGGGCAGACTACGCGGCGCAAGACGCCTCCCAGGTCTACGGGTTCCCGGCGGCGCGACCGTACCAAACGGACGCTTCGCCATAACGACGGACCCTCTCCTCAACGTAACCTTCCGGCCACATCAAGGGCTTTCCCCTGCTTTCCCTCTCGAACGCCACCAAAGCCTCATCCGCCAGCCAGCCGTTGTCGCGCAGCAGCCCAAGGACCGTCTGCACCTCCTCGTCCCGCACGGCGTACGGCGGATCGGCGAACACGATCTCGAACGGCGCCTCCGGCGGCTTGGCCAGCAGGCGCTCCACCTTGTCGGCCACCACCAGGGCGCCCGGCAGGCCGAGCGAGGCGA
The DNA here is from genome assembly GCF_008086045.1 of Nonomuraea sp. PA05. Lineage (GTDB taxonomy): Bacteria > Actinomycetota > Actinomycetes > Streptosporangiales > Streptosporangiaceae > Nonomuraea > Nonomuraea monospora. The sequence goes on from NZ_VSEY01000015.1 coordinate 43,213, forward strand.
CGTTCGCCTTGATCGTGCGCACCGCCTTGGGGTCGGACTCGACCAGCACCGCCTCGGCCGCCCCGCGCGACAGGGACTCCAGGCCGATCGCGCCGGAGCCCGCGTACAGGTCGAGGACGCGGGCGTCGCGGAGTCCGTACAGGGAGTCGAGCGTCAAGAAGATCCCTTCTCGTGCCCTGTCGCTGGTCGGTCTCGTACCGCGCCCCGGCGGCACGGCCAACCGCCGCCCACCCGCCACGCCTGCGATGATCCGCGTCATGTGACCCATTGTTCCGCATGTTCGCGCAGGTCAAGAGTGGACAAGTGTCTGCCTCGGATGCGCAAGGGTGATTGGCATCGGGGGGCCTGGCCCGCAAGATGATGACTGCGGCCTTCAAGGTGACCCACGTGAAGGCCGACCGGCGTGATCGTGAGCCCTTCCGCACGCCGGTTCCCTCGGCACCTGACCCGAGGGTGGGCCCAGCCGGGGACGGCATTCGGGGGGAGGCCGTCCCCGCGGCTGGGTTCGGGAGACGTCAGGTCTTCTCCAGGTACTCCGCCCGCTCGTCGGCCAGCAGCCTGTCGATCTCCGCCCGCAGCGCCTCGTGCCGCGTCAGCTCGGGATCCGCTTCCAGCAGGGCCGCCGCCTCCTCACGGGCCGTGCCGATCACGTCCTCGTCCCTGAGCAGCTGCAGCAGCTTCAGCGACGAGCGCTTGCCCGACTGCGCCGCGCCCAGCACGTCGCCCTCCCGCCGCTGCTCCAGGTCCACCCGCGACAGCTCGAAGCCGTCGAGCGTGGCCGCCACCGCGTCGAGACGGGCCCGCGCCGGGGTGCCCTCGGGGAAGTCGGACACCAGGAGGCACAGGCCGGGCAGGCCGCCACGGCCGACCCGGCCGCGAAGCTGGTGGAGCTGGGAGACGCCGAAGCGGTCGGCGTCCATGATGATCATTACGGAGGAGTTGGGCACGTCCACGCCGACCTCGATGACGGTCGTGGCCACCAGGACGTCCAGCTCGCCGCGGGTGAACGAGCGCATGATCGCGTCCTTCTCCTCCGGCGGCAGCTTGCCGTGCAGGGTGGCGACCCGCAGGTCGTGGAAGGGCCCCTCGGTGAGCAGCTCGGCCACGTCCAGCACGGCCAGCGGCGGCCGGCGCTCGTCGTCGGATGCCGCGCCCGCCAGGTCGCCCTCGTCGCCCTCCAGGTCGCCGATGCGCGGGCACACGATGTACGCCTGCCGCCCCAGCGCCACCTCCTCCCTGACCCGCTGCCAGGTGCGCTCCAGGTAGTGGGGCTTCTCGGCGGCGGGCACCACGTGCGTGGTGATCGGCGCCCGGCCCGACGGGAGCTGGGAGAGCGTGGAGACCTCCAGGTCGCCGAAGACGGTCATGGCGACCGTGCGCGGGATCGGGGTGGCCGTCATGACCAGCACGTGCGGCCGGCCGCCGCCCGCCTTCTCGCGCAGCGCGTCACGCTGCTCCACCCCGAACCGGTGCTGCTCGTCCACCACGACCAGCCCCAGATCGGCGTACTGCACGTGCTCCTGCAGCAGCGCGTGCGTGCCGACGACGATGCCCGCCGTGCCCGAGGCCGCGTCGAGCAGCGCCGAGCGGCGGGCGGCGGCGCCCATCGAGCCGGTCAGCAGCGTGACCGCCGTGCCGCCGAACATGCCGCCCTGCGCCAGATCGCCCAGCATGTTCGTGATCGAACGGTGGTGCTGCTGGGCCAGCACCTCCGTGGGCGCCAGCAGGGCCGCCTGGCCGCCCGCGTCCACGACCTGGAGCATCGCCCGCAGCGCCACCACCGTCTTGCCCGCGCCTACCTCGCCCTGCAACAGCCGGTGCATCGGATGCTCGCGCGCCAGGTCGGCGGCGATCTCCTCGCCCACCTGCGCCTGCCCCTCGGTCAGCGAGAACGGCAGCCGCCCGTCGAAGTCGGCCAGCATCCCGTCGGCGCGCCGCGGCCTGGGCCTGGCGGGCCAGGCGGTGGCGGCCTGACGGCGCTGCAGCAGCACGGACTGCAGCACGAACGCCTCGTCGAACTTCAGCCTGTCACGCGCCCGCCCCACCTCCGCGAAGTCCTTCGGCCGGTGGATGGCCACCAGCGCCTCCGCGAGGTCCTGCAACTGGTGGCGGGCCCGCAGGCTCGCGGGCAACGGGTCGTCGAGCGGCCCGAGCGTGTCGAGCACCATGCCGATCGCGCGCCTGATCGCCCACGGCGTCAGATCCTTGCCCGCCGGATAGATCGGCACGGGCGCCGCCGCGAACTCCTCCGCGCTCCCCTCGCTCTCCTCGAACAGCTCGAACTCGGGGTGCGAGAGCTGCCAGCGCGGGTTCGTCCGCGACCCGAACAGCCCCACCTTGCCGGCGAACATCCCGCGCCGCCCCGGCTTGAGCCGCGACTCCGCCACGTGCGAGCCCTTGCCGAAGAACGACAGGTAGATCCGGGCGCCGTTGCCGTCGACCACCTCGGCCTCCAGCCAGGTGCCGCCCCGGTTGCGCATCGGTTTGCGCATCAGCCTGGTCACCTCGCCGACCACGGTGACGTGCTCGTCGACCTCCAGCGCGTCCAGCGAGGTCAGCTCGCCGCGCTCGGCGTAGCGGCGCGGGTAGTGGCGCAGCAGATCGCCGACCGTCTCCAGGCCCAGCACGCTGTGCAGGAGCTTTGCGGTCTTCGGGTCGAGCGCCTTCGTCAGAGGCTCGTCGAAACGGCTCACGGCAATAAGTTCTACCGCTTGAGGCCGACAGGAATCCCCGCCGCGCTCATTCCACGCCGACAGGAGCCCTCGCCGGGGTCACTCCACGCCGATCAGGAGCGGGTAGCCGCCCTGCTCGCCGTCGTACACCACCAGGTCCACGTCCGGCCGCGTCCGCCCGAGGTGTCCCTCCAGGCGGCCCGCCAGCCCCTCCGGCGCCTGCGCGCCCGTCACCAGCGTGACCAGCTCGCCCCCGCCCGCCAGCATGCGATCCACGACCACACCGGCCACCCCCTCGACCGAGTCGCCGATCACCGCCACGTCGCCGTCGATCATGCCGAGCACGTCACCGGGCCCGCACACCCCCGCGCTGGTGAACGCCGCCCTGTCGGCCACCGTCACGTGCCCGTAGCGGGTGTGCCCGGCCGCGTCCGTCATCGCCACCACGTCGTCGTCGAAGCGGCGCAGCGGATCGTGCACGGCCAGCGCCGCCAGCCCCTGCACGGTCGCCTTCGTGGGCAGCACGCTGACCGTCACGCCGTCCTCGCGGGCGATCTGCGCCGCCGCGACCGCCACGGCGCGCACGCCGTCGTCGTTCGGCAGGACCGCCACCTCGCTGCCCGCCTGCCTGATCGCGGCCAGCACTGCGGGCAACGCGGGCCGGGTGCCCGGCGCGCGCCGCACCACGACCGCGCCGCTCTCCTCGAACAGCGCCGCGATCCCGTCACCCGCCGCGACGGCCACCACGCCGCGCCCCGCGCCGCCGCGATGGGCGCTCTCCGCCAGGTACGTGATCCGGATCCGGTGCGGCCTGCCCGCCCTGATCCCCGCCTCGACCGCCGGCCCGGCCTCCGGGACGTGGACGTGCACGTTCCACAGCCCGTCACCGCCGATCACGACCAGCGACTCGCCCATCGCGTCGAGCTCCTCCCGCAGCCCGGCCACCGCGTCGTCGTCGGCCTCCAGCAGGTACATCACCTCGTACCCCGCCCCCACCTCCGTCATCGGCGAGACCCTGTGGGTGGGCGCGGGCACCTCGTGATGTCCGGCCGAGGAGCCGCAGATCACCTCGGCGAGCGTCTCCAGCACGATGGCCGCCCCTGCGCCGCCCGCGTCCACGACGCCGCTGCGGGCCAGCACGTCGAGCTGCTCGGTCGTGCGGCGCAGCGCCGCCCGCGCCTCCCCCGCCGCCTGCCTGGCCACCTCGGGCAGATCTCCCTCGAACTCCTGTACGGCGCGCGCCGCCGACTCCAGCACGCTCAGCACCGTGCCCTCCACCGGCCTGGCCACCGCCTCCCTGGCCAGCACGGACGCCCTGAGCAGCCCGGCCCGCAGATCGGCGCCGTCCTTCAGCACCTCCGCCAGCCCGCGCAACGCCTGGCTGACGATCACCCCCGAGTTGCCGCGCGCCCCCACTAGCGCCCCGTACGAGAGCGTCTGCCACACCACTGCCGCGTCCACGTCATCGGGCAGCGACTCCACCGCCTCGGCGGCGGACAGCATCGTCAGGTGCAGATTGGTGCCCGTGTCGCCGTCGGCCACGGGGAACACGTTGAGCGCGTCGATCTCCGTCCTGGCCTGGCCGAGCGCGTCGGCCGCCAGCCGGGCCCAGCGCCGCACGGCGGGCGGGTCGAGGATCTTCATACGACCTCCTGCCCGGCCAGGATGCGCTACCGTTGTCCGAGGAGAATATCGCCGCCCGGGACCTGAACCAGATGCTCTGGTTCGCGCCCATCGGCGTGGATCAGATATTCTCGTCTGGCTGGCCGGTTGTCCCGGCATGCCCTCCGCCCGGAAAGCATCAGCGGACAGGGCTACATCGACTGTTTTAAGGAGCGATACCGTGGCTTCCGTCTGCGATGTCTGCCGCAAGGGGCCGACCTTCGGCAACAACGTGTCCCACTCGCACCGCCGTACCCGCCGTCGTTGGAACCCCAACATCCAGACGGTTCGCGCGGTCGTGGGCGGCACGCCGAAGAAGCTGAACGTGTGCACGTCGTGCATCAAGGCGGGCAAGGTCACCCGCTAGTTCTTACGTCTCACGAAGGCCCGCCTCTCTCTGAGGGGCGGGCCTTCGTCGTGCCCCTTGGTACGGGGGCCGTGGGCCGGCCTACGGAGGCCAGCGCCTCCGTCCCTCAGCTTGCGCGGCACAGCGCGCGAGGCAGGTGCGGGCAGGCGGCGGCCGGCGCCCGAGGCATGTGCGTGTAGCGGGCGCTCGGGAGCACGCGTGCGGGCAGGCGTCAGCGCCCGGGGGTGCGGTGGGCACCCCTCGGGGACACGGCGCGGGGTGCGCCCTAGCTGACGACGCACTCCCCTTCGACCAGCCCGCAGTTCTGCGCCTCCGAGCCCCTGCCCGTGGCCGTGAACGTGACCTCGACCGAGTCCCCCGCCGCGATCGACGCCTTCAGGTCCAGGATCAGCAGATCGCCGTCCTGCGTCCACTCGGCGCCGTTCACGTTCATGACGCGACCGTCCACGGGAACGGAGACGGTGGGGTTCTGGAGCGCCTGCGGGGAGGTGTTCGACAACGTCAGGTCGGCCGAGTAGGTGGCGATGCGCTGCTTGATCGTCTGCTGCACGTTGACCGAGCTGCCCGCGCCACCGCCGCCCGACGAGCCGAACGTGTCCGACGAGGTGGGCACGGGGGTGCTGCCGCCGGGCGAGCCCGCACCGTTGTCGGTGCTGGAGTCGTCCAGGGTGGAAGCCTCTTCGGTCGGCGTCTCGGAGACGCTCTCCTCGGCCGGCGGGTTCTCCGTCTCGTCCTCGGCGGGCTCCGCCGGCTTCTTCGTCTTGCTCTTGGTCGGTTTGGGCGTCGGCGAGCTGGTCACGCGGGGCGGCGTGCGGACGTTGGAGGAGACGGTCGGCGTCGGGGTCTCGGCGGGCTCGCTCTCCTCGGCGGCCTCCTCCGCGGGCTCGTCCTCGACGGGCGTCTCGGAGTCCTCCTCCGTGGGCGCGGAGGCGGCGGGGCCCGGCTGGCTGCTGGTGGCCTGTACGGCGGCGCAGGTGGCGCCCTCGCACTTGGCCGGGTCGCCCGAGCTCATGAACTTGACGCCGGCCACGGTGCCGCCCAGCACGACGGCCACGGCCGCGACGGACAGCAGGGCCACCCGGCCCTTGCCCGCGCCTGTGGGGGCGGCCAGCACGTCGTCTCCGCCGCCGCGTCCCTGCTTGCGGCGGCCTCTGCGGCCGCGGGGCTCGTCGGCGGGCGGTTCGTCGTCGTTCGACCAGCCGGAGCCGAGGAAGCCCGTCTCTGCGTTCGCCCAGGCCGGGGCCATCGCGGCCGTCGGCTCTCCGGCCACCTTGACGTCGCCCGGCTCGGGCGGGGGGCCGTAGACGGGGCCTGAGGGTGAGTCGAACCTGGCGGTGCGCTCGGGGTCGTCGAAGTGGCGGTCGCCGTCCGCGCCGGCCGCCCACTGCCCGCCGTACGGGCCGGGCGCGTCACCCGGTTGAGGGCCGTTCTCCGGCGCTCCCATGGGGCCGGCGGGGCCGTCGAAGAACGCGGTGCGCTCGGCGGGCGCGTCGAAGAAGCCGGTGCGCTCGGCGGCGGCATCGAGAGGGGTCGGCCGATCGAAGGGGCCGGAGTTCGGTCCGCCGGTCGGCCGGTCGAAGGGGCCGGAGTTCGGTCCGCCGGTCGGCCGGTCGAAGGGGCCGGAGTTCGGTCCGCCGGTCGGCCGGTCGAAGGGGCCGGAGGCCGGTCCTCCCGTCGGCCGGTCGAAGGGGCCGGTCGAGGGGCCGGGGAAGTCGCCGCGTCCCGTGGGCTGGTCCCACTCGGGCGGGCGCGCGAAGGCGCCCGTCGTCTCGAACGGGCCCGCCTCGTCCTCCCTGGGGCCTCTGTGCGGCGGCGGGAAGGCACCCGCGGGGTCGTTGGCAGGGGGGAAGCCGCCTGCGGGGTCGTTGGGCAGCGCGAAGGCCCCGGTGGTCTCGAACGGTTCCGGCTGTGGCCCACGCGGTGGCGGCGCGTCCGTACGCCGCGGCATGGGGGCCCACTGCCCCGTCACCTCCGGTCGGTCCGGCAGCGATGGCCAGCCTGGCGGCTCGGCCTGCTCGTCAGGACCCCAGAAAGCGCTGTCCCCCCGTTCATCCCCGTCGTCGGATCCACCTGTGCCGTGGCGGCCCATGGCTGCCCTTTCTTCCGGTTACAGTGGCCGCCAATCTTCATAACACCTTTACTACGCCGTTGTCACAGCAATCCCACTAGTCGTACCCCAAATACGGAGATTTTCACGTAAATCGGGACAGAGCATCACCCAAAGTGATCCCAGCCGCGATGAGCGATGTCACGGCCCCTGACCAGCACGCCTTCCCCCTCGGCCACCCGGCCGACCACGTGCCACCCGTCCGGCAGCCGCACCTCCGCCGGGAACACCGCGGCCAGAGCGTGATCTTCGCCACCCGCGAGCACCCACTCCAGCGGGTCGGCCCCCAGTTCCTTGGCCGCCGCCGCGACCGCCTCCCCCACGGGGAACGCCTCCGGGTCCAGCTCCACCCGTACGCCGCTGGCCTGCGCGACGTGCCCGAGGTCCTGCAACAGCCCGTCGCTGACGTCCAGCATCGCGGTGGCCCCCGACTCGGCCGCCTGCGGCCCCATCGCGTACGGCGGGCACGGCCTGCGATGCCCGGCCACGGCCTCCGCCAGCAAGCCGGTATCGGCCGGGACGCCCGCCTCCAGCAGCGCCCATCCGGCCGCGGCGTACCCGAGCCGCCCCGCCACCGCCACCACGTGCCCGGGGCGCGCCCCCGAGCGCCGCACGGCGGCCCTGCCGCCGAGGTCGCCCAGCGCCGTCACCCCGAGGACGACCAGGTCGCACCGGGTCACGTCACCGCCGGCCACGCCCGCGCCGACCGTCGCGCACTCGTCGGCGAACCCGTCGGTCAGCGCGTCGAGCCAGCTCACCGGCAGGTCGGCGGGCAGGCCGAGGCCGACCACCAGCGAGGTCGGGGTGGCGCCCATGGCGGCCACGTCGGCGAGGTTCTGGGCGGCGGCCTTGCGGCCCACGTCGTAGCCCGAGGACCAGTCGCGCCGGAAGTGCCGGCCTTCGAGCAGCAGGTCGGTCGAGACGACCACCCGCCCGTCGGGCACGCTGACGATGGCGGCGTCGTCACCCGGGCCGAGCATTACCGCCTCACCCTGGGGCAGACGACTGGTAATGCGATTTACCACACCGAATTCGCCGAGATCTCCGACTGTGATGACGCACCTCCTGACGGACACAGGGTACGGTGGGCGTTCGGCGTGATCCAATCGCCCGGGAGGACGTGATGGTGCAGGCCTACATCCTTATCCAGACCGAGGTCGGCAAGGCCGCCGCCGTGGCCCGCGAGATCTCCGGGATTCCGGGGGTCACGCAAGCGGAGGACGTGACGGGGCCTTACGACGTGATCGTTCGTGCGGAAGCGAGAAACGTCGATGAGCTGGGCAAGCTCGTCGTGGCACAGATTCAGGCGGTGACGGGAATCACGCGTACGCTGACGTGTCCGATCGTCCACATCTGAAGGTAGTCGTCGCATGCGTGCCGCCGCCGTCCTGCTCGTTCTCCTAGCACTCGCCGGTTGCGGCGGCACCGTACAGGTCGAACCGCCCGCCCCTCAGGGCGAGGCGGTCGCGGCCTGCGACAAACTGACCACTCTGCTTCCCAAGACCCTCGACGGCGACGAGCGCGGCACGTCCACGCCCGAGTCGCCGTACGTGGCCGTGTGGGGCTCGGGAGCCATCGCGTTGCGCTGCGGCGTGCCCCGGCCGGCCAGGATGGCGCCCACCGACACGCTCCAGGAGATCGGGGGCGTCGGCTGGTTCGCCGACCCCGACAAACCCGCGCTGTTCACGGCCGTGACCGACGTCGCCTACGTGGAGGTCACGGTCGGCGGCGAGCACGTGGCCGCCGAGGTGCTGGCCGACCTGTCGAAGCCGGTCGCCCAGATCTCACCGCGAGCAAGCTGAACGGGTCCCACCGCGAGCAAGCTGAACGGATCCCACCCTGAGCAGGCCGAACGGCTCAGCGCAGGCCGGGTGAGCGGGACAGGGCGAGCTGGATGAGCCGGTCGACCAGCGCCGGGTACGACAGCCCCGAGGCCGCCCAGAGCTGCGGCGCCACCGACAGCGACGTGAACCCCGGCATGGTGTTGATCTCGTTGAAGACCAGCTTCCCGTCGGGCGTGTAGAAGAAGTCCACCCGCGCGAGCCCCTCGCACTCGAGTGCCTCGAACGCGCTCACGGCCATCCCCCGCAGCTCCTCGGCCGTCTCCTGCGGGATGTCGGCGGGCACCGTCAGCGACATCTGGTCCGGGTAGTACTTCGCCTCGAAGTCGAAGAACTCCTGCCCGCCCTCGACCCGCACCTCTCCCGGCAGCGACGCGGCGGCCCGCTCGTCGCCGGGCGACTGCAGCACCGCGCACTCGATCTCGCGGCCGGCGATCGCGGCCTCGATTAGCACCTTGGGATCGTGCTGCCTGGCGAACTCGACGGCCGACTCCAGCTCGGCCCTGTCGGAGGCCTTGGAGATGCCCTGCGAGGAGCCTGCCCTGGCCGGCTTGACGAAGACCGGGTAGCCGAGCTCCTCGGCCTCCTTGAGCACCTGCTCGCGGTTGAGCCGCCAGTCGCGGTCGCGGATGACGACGTAGGGGCCGGTCGGCAGCCCGGCGGCGGCGATCACCGTCTTCATGTACGCCTTGTCCATGCCGACGGCGCTGGCCAGCACGCCGGAGCCGACGTAACGCACCCCCGCCATCTCCAGCAGCCCCTGGATCGTGCCGTCTTCGGCGAACGGCCCGTGCATGACGGGGAACACCACGTCCACCGAGCCGAGCTCGACGGGGATGCTGCCGGGGTCGTAGGCGACCAGCGAGCCGGAGCCCGAGGGCAGCGCCAGCGCCGCGCCCGCGGTGTCGACGACCGGCAGCTCGCCGGCCTCGATGGCGAACCGCTGGTCGGAAGCGGCCAGCACCCACCTGCCGTCCTGGGCGATCCCGATCGGGATCACTTCGTACTTGCTTCTGTCAATCGCATCCAGCACGCTGCCCGCCCCCATCAGGGAAACGGCGTGCTCGGAATTGCGGCCTCCGAAAACGACGGCGACGCGTGGCTTGCTCATGGTGTCCGAATCTACCGGGACGTCCCTGTCACAGCGAGTCGAGCACGCCGTATTCAGGTCTTTCTCACACCCCGTAGCGTTCCGGCTTGGGTGAGCGGGACATGAGGAGCATGCCTGCCTCCGACGGTGACATGCCGTCGTGGACCACTCCGACGACCACTTCGGTGATCGGCATCTCGACGTCGTGCTTCCTGGCCAGCTCCAGCACGGACTCGCAGGACTTGACGCCCTCCGCGGTCTGCTTGGTGGCGGCGACGACCTCGGCCAGTGTCATGCCCCTGCCCAGGTTCTCGCCGAACGTGCGGTTGCGCGACAGCGGTGAGGTGCACGTCGCCACGAGGTCGCCCATCCCGGCCAGACCGGCGAACGTGTGCGCGTCGGCCCCGAGCGCCGCGCCCAGGCGCGAGATCTCGGCCAGGCCCCTGGTGATGAGCATGGCGCTGACGTTGTCGCCCATGCCCATGCCGGCGGAGACGCCGACGGCCAGGGCGATCACGTTCTTCACCGCGCCGCCCAGCTCGACCCCGATCACGTCGTGGTTGGTGTACGGGCGGAACCACGGCGGCAGGTGGCAGATCGCCTGCAGCCGTTCGGCCACCGACAGGTCGGTGCACGCCACGACGGTGGCGGCGGGCTGGCGCGCGGCGATCTCGGGCACCAGGTTCGGCCCGGAGACGACCGCCACGCGCTCCTCCGGCACCTCCGCCACCTCGCGGATGACCTCGCTCATCCGCTTGGTGGTGCCGACCTCGACGCCTTTCATCAGGCTGACGAGCACCGCGTCCGGCGGGATCAGCTCGCGCCAGCCCGTCAGGTTGGCGCGCAACGTCTGGGACGGCACGGCGAGCACCACGAAGTCGGCCCCGTCCAGGGCTTCCGCCGGGTCGGTCGTGGCCCGCAGGGCGTCGGGCAGCGTCACGCCGGGCAGGTAGTCGGCGTTGGCGTGGTCGCGGTTGATCGCGTCGGCCACCTCCTGCCGGCGGCCCCACAGCGTCGTCCGGCTGCCTGCCTCCGCCAGGACCATCGCGAACGTGGTGCCCCACGAGCCCGCGCCGAAAACGGCCACCTTCGTCATTCCATCACCGTCCGGCCGGGTCGTAGGGAGTCGCCGGGGCCCGCTCGCCGCGCAGCTCGGCGAGCTGCGCGGTGATCGCGGCCATGATGTCGGCCGTGGCGTCGCGCAGCACGTCGGCGTGCGCCGGCTTGCCCATGTACTTCGACAGGTCCACCGGCGGCCCCACGCTCACGCGGAACGTCTTGCGCGGGAACAGCCTGGGCCTCTTCTCACCGTACGGCAGCAGCTCCTGTGCGCCCCAGTGAGCCACCGGGATGACCGGCGCGCCGCTCTCCAGCGCCAGCCGGGCCGCGCCCGTCTTGCCCACCATGGGCCACAGGTCGGGATCGCGGGTGCAGGTGCCCTCCGGGTAGAACAGGATCGCGCACCCGTCGCCGAGCCGCTCGGCGGACAGGCGCAGCGACCTGGCCGCCTCGCTGCTGCCCCGCTCGACCGGGATGGCCAGCAGCGCGGTCACGGCCCGGCCCAGGAGCGGCACCTTGAACAATCCCGACTTCGCGAGAATCACCGGCCAGCGGCCGTTGTTGTAGAGGAAATGCGACAACAGGACGGGGTCGGTCCACGACAGGTGGTTGGCCGCGATGATCACGCCGCCGGTGCGCGGGATGCGGTCACCCTTGCGCCAGTCGCGCTTGACCAGGAGCCGCGACAACGGCTTGACCACGACGACGGCGAAGGTCTCCCAGGCTCGCGATGGTCGCGTGGGGCGGCTCATGCTCTCCTCCAACACGTACGGGATGCGCCCAAGTCTCCCGGTTGGCCACACGGGATGTCGAGGCGCGATGCTTAAGCCTATGAGCATCCGCTGGTCCCTGGTCATTCCAGTGAAGACGCTGGTCGCGGCGAAGACCCGGCTCGCGGCCGCGACGGGCCCGCACCGCACCCGCCTGGCCGTGGCCGTGGCCAGCGACACCGTGGCGGCGGCGCTGTCCTGCCCGCCCGTCGCGCGGGTGATCGTCGTGACCGCCGATCCCGCCGCCGCGGGGCCGCTCGCGGCGCTCGGCGCCGACGTGGTGCCCGACCCCGACCGGGGGCTGAACACGGCGCTGCGCACGGGTGCCGCGCACGCCGTGCGCGTCGCGCCGGACGACGCGGTGGGCGCCCTCCAGGCCGACCTGCCCGCGCTGCGACCGGCCGAGCTGGCGGTGGCGCTGGAGGCGGCGGCCGAGTTCGACCAGTCGTTCGTACCCGACGCGCTGGACGTCGGGACGACCTTCTACGGCGTACGTCCCGGGCGGCCGTTCGCGCCCCGGTTCGGCGGGGAGTCCAGGGCCAAGCATCTGGCCGGCGGGGCCAAGGAGCTGTGCGTGCCGGGGATCGACTCGGTCAGGCGCGACGTGGACACGCCGGACGACCTGCGTGCGGCCGTCGCGCTGGGGCTGGGGCGGCACACGGCGGCGGTGGTCGCCGAGCTGTGGCCCGGCACCGGCTCCGCGCACTCCTGAAGCCCGGGTGCTCGTCCGCGAGAAGACGACCGATTACGCTGGACGCGTGCAGGCGACCGTACGGAGTTTCGACGAGACCACCCGCTCGGGCACGGTGTTCCTCGACGACGGGACCGTGCTGGAGTTCGGCGCCCCCGCGTTCGACGCGGGCCCTCTTCTGCTGCTGCGCACGGGACAGCGGGTCAACCTCGGGATGTCCGGCGGCGAGATCGCCTACGTCACGCTGTCCACGTTCCCGGTCCCCGAAGTGTGAGCGGCCGGGAAAAACGTCACGCCCGGGCCGTGGCCCGGGCGTGCTGGTAAGCCGATCTACTTCCTCTTGCCGCTCTTCTTGCCGCCCTCGTTCACGAGCTCTTTGAAGTCGGATCCGGGACGGAACTTCGGCGCCCAGCTCTCCGCGACGTTGATTTCCGCGCCGGTCGACGGATTACGTGCCGTGCGAGCGGGCTTGTGCACCATCTCGAACGCGCCGAAGCCCGTGATCGAGACCTTGTCGCCGCTGGCCACGGCCTTTTGGATGGCGTCGATGACCGCGTTGACGGACTCCGTGGCCGTCTTCCTGTCGCCCACCCGATCCGCGATGGCCTCGACGAGTTCTCGCTTGTTCATGAAAGTCCTGCTCCCCCAGTTACGGCTCGGGGTTCCAGCTCTCGACTTCGACGTAGAAACCCCTTACGCGCTCGAAAGTAGGCGGGATCGCGGGGGAACTCAATCACCCAGCGTGTTTTCTTCATCGCGTGGCGTGTCGGGCGTTCCCGGAAAAGCCTCGTCGAGCGCCGCCAGAAACGCGTCGAGGCGGGCCAGCGCCCTGTCCGGATCGCGTTTCGCCAGGTCGCAAATCGCGAGATAGCGGCGCGCACTGCGCGCTTTGACGTCGGCGGGCAGCATGCGGACGCGGCGGTGCGCATCGCGCAACCGCCGCGCCAGTTCGTCGTCTTCTAGACGGTCGTCGGCAGCCATGGCTGCCGACCATTCTCGTACGCCGCCACATCCTCGGCGTGACGCAGGGTCAGCCCGATGTCGTCGAGCCCCTCCATCAGCCGCCAGCGGGTGTAGTCGTCGATCTCGAACGGCACGGCCTCGCCGGCCCACCTGACCTGGCGTTCGACCAGGTCAACGGTGACTTCGAGCTTGGGGTCGGCCTCGACGGCGGCCTGCAGCGCCTCGACCTCGTCGCCGGGCAGGATGACCGGCAGCAGGCCCATCTTGGTGGAGTTGTTGCGGAAGATGTCGCCGAAGCGGGCGGCGATCACGACGCGGAACCCGTACTGCTGCAGCGCCCACACGGCGTGCTCGCGGGAGGAGCCGGTGCCGAAGTCGGGGCCTGAGACCAGGATGGAGCCGCCCTCGTAGGAGGGGTCGTTGAGGACGAACGTGGGGTCCTCGCGCCAGGCGGCGAACAGGCCCCTCTCGAACCCGGTGCGGCTGACCTGCTTGAGCCAGACGGCCGGGATGATCTGGTCGGTGTCGACGTTGCTGCGGCGCAGCGGCACCGCCGTACCGGTGTGGGTGGTGAAGGCTTCCATGGAACGTGGTCTCCCTTACAGGTCGGCGGGCGCGGTCAGGCGGCCGGTGACGGCGGTCGCGGCGGCGACCTGCGGCGACACCAGGTGGGTGCGCCCCCCCTTGCCCTGGCGGCCCTCGAAGTTGCGGTTGGAGGTGGAGGCGCTGCGCTCGCCTGGCTTGAGCGTGTCGGGGTTCATGCCCAGGCACATCGAGCAGCCGGCCTCGCGCCACTCGGCGCCGGCGGCCTTGAACACCTCGTCCAGGCCCTCCTCCTCGGCCTGTTTCTTGACCATCATCGAGCCGGGCACGATGAGCGTGCGCGTGGTGACCTGACGGCCGCGCAGGATCTCGGCGGCGGAGCGGAGGTCCTCGATGCGGCCGTTGGTGCACGAGCCGACGAACACCGTGTCGACCTCGATCTCGCGCAGCGGCGTGCCGGCGGTCAGTCCCATGTACTCCAGCGCCCGCTCGGCGGCCGAGCGCGCGACCGGGTCGTCGAAGGACTCGGGGCTGGGGACGGAGTCGCCCAGCGGCAGGCCCTGGCCCGGGTTGGTGCCCCACGTGACGAACGGGGTCAGCGTCGAGGCGTCGATCTCCACGACCTTGTCGAACACGGCGTCGTCGTCGGTGCGCAGCGACTTCCAGTACTCGACCGCCTGGTCCCACGCCTCGCCCTCGGGGGCGTGCTTGCGGCCCTTGAGGTAGGCGAACGTGGTCTCGTCCGGCGCGATCATGCCGGCGCGGGCGCCCGCCTCGATCGACATGTTGCAGACGGTCATGCGGCCCTCCATGGAGAGCTTGCGCACGGCCTCGCCGCGGTACTCGACGATGTAGCCCTGGCCGCCGCCGGTGCCGATCTTGGCGATGATGGCCAGGATCAGGTCCTTGGCCGTGACGCCGACCGGCAGCTCGCCGGAGACCTCGATGGCCATCGTCTTGGGCCGGTAGGCGGGCAGCGTCTGGGTGGCCAGCACGTGCTCGACCTCGGAGGTGCCGATGCCGAACGCGATGCCGCCGAACGCGCCGTGCGTGGAGGTGTGGGAGTCGCCGCACACGATCGTCATGCCGGGCTGGGTCAGGCCGAACTGCGGGCCGATGATGTGCACCACGCCCTGGCCGGCGTCGCCCATCGGATGCAGGCGGATGCCGAACTCGGCGGCGTTCTTGCGCAGCGTCTCGACCTGCGTCTTCGACACCGGGTCGGCGATCGGGCCGAGCACGGTCGGGACGTTGTGGTCCTCGGTGGCGATGGTGAGATCGGGCCGCCGCACCTTCCGGCCGGCGAGACGGAGCCCGTCGAACGCCTGCGGGCTGGTCACCTCGTGGATGAGGTGCAGGTCGATATAGAGCAGGTCCGGTTCGCCCTCCGCGCGACGGACTACGTGTTGCTCCCAGACCTTCTCGGCCAGTGTGCGGCCCATGATCTCCTCCTTGAGAATCCTCCGACTTGCTTTCTCATATGTCGAGACTGCAGTATCGGTGTATGGACAACTCTAGCGGAGTCGGAGTACTCGACAAGGCAGTTCTTGTACTCAATGCCCTGGAAGCGGGCCCCGCTTCACTGGCGCAGCTCGTCCAGGCCACCGGCCTGGCCCGCCCCACTGCCCACCGGCTGGCCGTCGCTCTGGAGCACCACCGCATCGTGAGCCGTGACACGCAGGGCCGGTTCGTGCTCGGCCCGCGGCTCTCCGAGTTGTCCACGGCGGCCGGCGAGGACCGGCTGCTGGCGGTGGCCGCCCCCGTGTTGATGCAGCTCAGGGACCTGACCGGGGAGAGCGCGCAACTCTACCGCCGCCAGGGCGATGAACGGGTCTGCGTGGCCGCGGCCGAACGTGCCAGCGGCCTGCGCGACACCGTCCCCGTGGGTTCGGCGCTGCCCATGACGGCGGGTTCCGCGGCGCAGATACTGCTGGCCTGGGAGGAGCCCGACCGGCTGCACCGCGGGTTGCGCGGCGCCAAGTTCACCGCCGCCACGCTCGCCTCCGTCCGCCGCAGGGGCTGGGCCCACAGCGTGGGTGAGCGGGAGCAGGGTGTGGCGAGCGTCTCAGCGCCGATAAGGGGCAGCGGCGGCAAGGTGATCGCGGCCGTGTCCGTCTCCGGGCCGATCGAACGACTCACGCGGGCGCCTGGAAGGCTCCACGCGGTGCCCGTCATGGCGGCCGCGGAACGCATCACGGAGGCGATGCGCCGCACGTCATGATCGGGAAAAGGATGTATTTGGGGAGCCGACTGCCTCCCCGGCGCACTAGCCTGAGTGCGTGACAGATCGCATCGAGGTAGCCGCCACTGAGCTGCGACCCCTGCTCGAAGAGTTCATCATGTGGGCGCGTGCGAACGCCCCCGGGAGCGACCCCGAGCTCGTGGGGCCCGCCGCTCTGTGGCACCGTCTCGCCTTCTCGCAGGACCTCGGCACGTGGAAGCGCGCCGACCTGCGTAACCTGCTGCTCGACCGCATGCCCAAGGTCGTGGAGGATCCCGACGCAGCCGCCGACGGGATGCTTCCCGCCGTCGACGCGTACCTGACGTTCCTCTCCCAGACCGGCCGGCTCGCCAAGGGCTCCGACAGCCTCGCCGATCTGCAGGCCGAGCTGGACGACGTCGAGGACGAGTTCGTCGACCTCATGGAGGAGCTGCTCGACGACAGTGAAGGCGACGACGAGGAGGGCGAGACAGGCGACCTGGGCGACTTCGAGCCGTTCGCCGACGAGCTGGCCGAGCTCGACACGATCAGGCTGCGGCCCGACACCGAGCTGGCGGAGGCGGCCCGGCAGGCGCCGCTGGTCGCCAAGGCCCGCGATCTGGCCGTCTGGGTGGGCTCAGGCCGCAAGGTGGGCGAGGAGACACTCCTCACCGACGCCGAGGTCGAAGAGGCGCTGGCCGCCGTCGGCCTGCCCAGGCCGGAGACCGACGGCCCCGTCGCCGAGGCGGTCCCCCAGCTCTGGAACATCTGGAACCTCGCCGTGGACCTGGAGTTCCTGGAGCCGGGCGAGGCGGGCACGGTGGCCGTCCAGGACGACACGGCCGAGTGGCCGTTCGACGAGGACGAGGACGTGCTCGACGCCTGGATGCTCGGGCTCCACTCCGTCGACTACGGCGACCCCGAGCTGGAGGACGACGACCTCACCATGGCCCTGGCGGGCCTGACCAGGGGGATGCTCGTCCGGCTGCTGCTGGCGGGCGGCTCCCGCGAGCGCGCCGACCTGGCGCGGGAGCTGTCGGAGGCCGCCGCCGACCTCGACGAGCTGGGCTCCGACGCGTGGGAGGCGGCGGGCGACCCGCTCGCCCCCGCGATCGACTGGCTGACCGGCTACGGCATGGTCGAGCTCGACGGCGACACCGTGCGCCTCACCCCGCTCGGCACCGAGGGCGTCGTCCACCTCATCGACGACGCCGACATCGAGGTCGACGCGCGGCCCGCCATCGAGTCCATGAGCGCCCACGAGCTGCTCGCGCTGAGCGCCGAGCTGCCGGAGGAGGAGGCCGACGCCGAGTTCGCCGCCTGGATGCGCCTCAGGGAGCCCGCCAAGGCCGCCGAGGAGCTGCTGGAGGCCGCGGCGGAGGACGACAGCGACGCGCTGATCAGGGTGCAGGCGGCCAGCGTCGTCGGCACCCTGGGCGAGGCCGCCGTCCCCGCCTGGCAGGAGGCGCTCAAGCAGCCCTCGCTGCGCCCCTACGCGGCCACCCACCTGAGCCAGCTCGAAGTGGAGGGCGCGCCCGAGCCCACGCAGGACGACACGCACTGGCTCATCCTCGACATGTGGACGATCTCGGCCGGCCTGGGCCGGTCGGAGTTCGTGAGCAGCCTGCGGGACATCGGCCCCGAGATGGTCAACGAGCTGCTGGAGGTGATCTGGAAGATCCCGCACGCCCACGTGGAGGAGCTGCTGGACCTCATCTCCCAGGTGCACCCGGACAAGCAGGTCGCCAAGGCGGCCCGCCGCGCCCTGTTCAAGGCCCGCTCGGTCTGACGCCACACGGACGCGCCCCCGCCGTACGACGGCGGGGGCGCGTTCGCTTGCGAGAGGCATCAGGAGGGCGGCCGGCATGTTTCGCTTACCCGGCCAAGAATGCGCACGTAACGGCGGTCAGCTTGTGAACCGGAGGAGCGTTCCCCTGGACGGGGATCAGCCATGAACGGCGGGTGGGGTCGCCCACCGCTTGCCGTAAAAACAAAAACGCCTTCTTCTGAAGAAGAAGGCGTAGTCCCGACCGGATTCGAACCGGCGCTACCGCCTTGAGAGGGCGGCGTCCTGGGCCACTAGACGACGGGACCTTCGCGGGCTTGTGGCAGTGGTAGTCCCGACCGGATTCGAACCGGCGCTACCGCCTTGAGAGGGCGGCGTCCTGGGCCACTAGACGACGGGACCCTGCCCACAAGCTGCTCTGCCGGGTCTCCCCGGCAACGCAGGTAACTCTACCGCACCCGCAAGACCACACCAAACCGCTTATCCGCCCACCAGATCAGCCCAGCAGCCCCCTGCGGTAGGCCTCGGCGACGGCGGACGCGCGGTCGCGCACGTCGAGCTTGGCGTAGATGTGCAGCAGGTGCGTCTTCACGCTGGCCTCGCTGATGAACAGGCCGGCCGCCGCCTCCTTGTTCGTCGCCCCGCCGGCCACCAGCCGCAGCACCTCCAGCTCCCGCTTGCTCAGCCGCCCCCTGGCCGGCCTGCGCAGGTGCTCGGCCAGCCGCCCTGCCACGGCCGGGGCGAGCACGGTCTCGCCGCGGTGGGTGGCGCGCACGGCCCGGACGAGCTCCTCCGGCGGGGCGTCCTTGAGCAGGTAGCCGCTGGCTCCCGCCTCCAGCGCCGGCAGGACGTCGGTGTCGAACGTGGTCAGCACCAGCACCCGCGGCCCCGTGCCGCTGAGCAGCCGGATGGCGCTGACCCCGTCGAGGCCGGGCATCCGCAGGTCCATGAGGACGATGTCCGGGGCGAGCCGGCCCGCCAGCCGCACGGCCTCCTCGCCGTCGGCCGCCTCGCCGACGATCTCCAGGTCGGGCTCGCCGCCGAGCGCCGCCCGCAGGCCGTCGCGCACGATCGGATGGTCATCGGCGATCAGCAACCGCAGTGGCATCGCTCCAGCCTCTCATCGTCAGCCTCTCATCGTCCGGGGACGGCCGGGACGGCGGCACCTCAACGTCCTGGGATGGCCGGGACGGCGGCGGCGACGGCCGTCCCCCTGCCGGGCTCCGACTCGACCTCCAGGGTGCCGCCCACGCCGCGAACCCGTTGCCGCATGCCGTCCAGCCCGAAGCCGTCAGAGGGCCGCTGCGGGTCGAAGCCCGCCCCGTCGTCTCGGACGTCGAGAAGGATGGTTTCGTCCGTGTACGACAGGGTGAGGCCCGTCCTGGTGGCATCGGCGTGCTTCGCCACGTTCGCCAGCGCCTCCTGCGCCACCCGGAACAGCGCCGCCTCCACGTCGGCGGCCAGCGCGACCGGCGTTCCGGTGACCTCGAACCGCAGGTCCACGCCCGCCGCCTCCGCCCACGACCTGGCCATGTGGCCGATCGCGTCCGGCAGCTCCGCGTCCTCCAGCGGCTCGGGCCGCAGCGCACGTACGGACCTGCGGGTCTCGGACAGGCCGCGGCGGGCCAGCTCGGCCGCCCTGCCGAGGTGGCGGCGGCGGGACTCCTCCCCGGTCGCGCGGTCGGCGGCGGTGAGCTGGCCGATCAGGGCGACGAGGTCCTGCGCGAGCGTGTCGTGGATCTCGCCCGCCACCCGGTGCCGCTCGTCCAGCACGCCCGCCCGTCTGGCCTGGTCGAGGAGCCTGGCGTTGAGGTCGGCGTTCTCGTCCATGGCGGCGCGCAGGCGATCGACCAGGCGGCGGCGTCTGTCGTGCTCGGCGGAGACGTACCAGCCGGCCAGGATCAGCGGCACGGCCACGCCGGCGATCACGGTGAGCAGGGTCGGGCCTGCCTCGGGGCCCGCCTGGGTGGTGACGTTGATCAGGGCGGTGAGCGTGACGCCCGCCATGACGAGGCGGCCGGGGAGCATCGCGATGGCCAGGGGGTAGCCGGTCGAGGCGAACACCACGAAGGCCTGGCTCCTGGTGGCCAGGGCGGCCGCCAGGGCCAGGAGGACGAGGTAGTGGGTGACGACGAGCGCTCTGCGGGTGTCGCGGCGGGGGTGCAGCCAGGGGATGAAGGCGAGCCACACGGCCGCGACCAGGGCCACCGGCGGCCACGGCACCCCCGCCCACAGGGGGACGGCACCCGCCACACCACCGCCCGCGCCGCCGAGCAGGATGGTGCCCGGCCAGGCGCCCGCGTCCTGGGCCGCCGCCATGATCACCGAGATCGCGAGCAGCCCGTACGCCACCCCCGCGTAAACCCACCTCTCACGCCCGTCGACCCAGCTCATGCCCCCAAGCCTGGCACGCCGTCAACCGATCGGTGGATGGCCGCCGTCAACCGCTTCTCCGCCCCGACGGTCGATGTGGCCGGCGCCCCGCAGAGGCGAGCATCGAAGCCATGAACGCACTCACTCGCAGAACCGCCTTCCAGCTCGCCGCCGCGGCCGGCGCGGGAGCCGCCACGACGTCGGCCGCCAAGCGCAAGGAGGTGACCACGTTCGTCTTCGTGACCGGCTCGAACGGGACGGCCACCGGCGACGCCGAGCTGACCCTGCGCGGCCACCGCACCGTCGGCGTGGGCCTGCCGGGGCACGGCCCCGAGGACCAGCTCCACCGCGCTTACCAGGCCCCGCAGGACCTGGCGAAGCTGGCCACCCTCCCCTCCCCCATGGCCGGAGTGACGCTGGACGACTACGTCGAGGCGACGGTGGACGCCGTCCGCCGCGTCTCCCGGTACGGCCCGGTGATCCTCGTGGGCGGCAGCCTGGGCGGCTCGACGATCACGAAGGCGGCCGACGAGGTGCCCGACCTGATCGACCGCCTGGTCTACGTCGGCGCCTACTGCTGCACGAAGCTGCGCTCACCGGCCGAGTACCTGGAGACGCCGGAGGGCAGGACGAGCCTGGCGGCGAGCATCCTGCCGGGCGTGATCGGCGATCCCCGGGTGCTGAAGGCGATCAGGGTGAACTGGCGCACGAACGACGCGAAGTTCCTGGACGCGGCGAAGGCGGCGTTCATGGCCGAGGGAACGGAGGGCGAGTTCCTGGCGCTGCTCAACGCGTCGCTGCCGGACGAGAGCCTGGCGGTGTCGAGCGCCGACGCCCGTGGCCGCCGGGACGCCTGGGGGCGGGTGCCGCGCGTCTACGTACGGCAGTCGCTCGACCGGGTGATCCCGCCCGCCTTGCAGGACCGCATGATCAGGGAGGCGGACGAGGCGACGCCGGGCAACAGGTTCGAGGTCTTCACGGTGCGGACGCCGCACGCGCCGACCCGCGAGGCATATCGGCAGATCACGAAAATCCTCGACGGGCTGGCGAAATGAAAAAACGGACATCTCCGAAGAGACATCCGTTGAGAATGGCTGGGGTACCAGGACTCGAACCTAGACTAACTGAACCAGAATCAGTCGTGCTGCCAATTACACCATACCCCACCGCTGCGATCTCCTCGCGGAGCGCTTTGGCGACGTCCGAAAGAATAGCCCAGCTCCGGGGCTAAGACCAAAACGATTGGCCGACCCGTCCTCCACGGCCCACACCACGAGCCCGATCGTGCCAAGCTGAAGGGGACAAAACACCACGTGGAGGAGCCCGAGCGTTGGCCGAGAATCCGTTCTTCGCCCCAAGCGACCTGCCGTACGAGCTGCCGCCCTTCGCGGACATCCGTGAGGAGCACTACCTGCCGGCGTTCGAGCGCGGCATGGCGGAGCAGCTCGCCGAGGTCGAGGCGATCGCGAGCAGCACCGAGACCCCGACGTTCGAGAACACGATCGCCGCGCTCGAACGGTCGGGGCGGATCCTCGACCGCACGGCCACCGTCTTCTTCAGCATCGCCGCGTCCAACACCACGGACGGCACCATGGAGATCGAGAAGGAGATCTCCCCGCAGCTCACCCGCCACAGCGACGCGATCCGGCTGAACCGGGCGCTGTGGGCCAGGATCAAGCAGGTCAGCACCGCGGACGCCGAGGAGTCCTGGCTGCTGGAGAAGTACCGCGACGACTTCATCAGGGCCGGGGCCGACCTGTCCGAGCCCGAGCAGGACCGCCTGCGCGCCCTCAACGAGGAGCTGTCGAAGCTCTCCACGCGGTTCGCGCAGAGCCTGCTCAAGGCGTCCACGGAGTCGGCGCTGGTGGTGACGGACCCGAAGGAGCTCGACGGGTTCGACGAGGCCAAGATCGAGTCGCTGCGCAAGGACGACGGCGGCTACGTCCTGCCGCTGCTCAACTTCACCAGCCAGCCCGGCCTGGCTCAGCTCACCGACCGTGACGTGCGCCGCCGCCTGTACGAGCTGAGCGTCGGCAGGGCGCCCGGCAACTTCGAGATCGCGGCCACGATGGCGGCGCTGCGGGCCGAGCGGGCGGCGCTGCTCGGGTTCCCCAGCCACGCGGCCTACACGGTGGCCGACCAGACGGCCAAGACCGTCGAGGCGGTCGAGGAGATGCTCGGCCAGCTCGTCGGGCCGGCGGTGCGCAACGCCGGCAAGGAGGCCGAGGCGCTGGCCGAGCAGGCCGGGTTCGCGATCGAGCCGTGGGACTGGTCGTACTACTCCGAGAAGGTGCGCCAGGCCCGCTACGAGTTCGACGGCGCGGCGATGCGCCCGTACTTCGAGCTGAACCGCGTCTACCGCGACGGCGTGTTCTTCGCGGCCACCAAGCTGTACGGGATCACCTTCGCCGAGCGGCCCGAGCTGGGCGGCTACCACCCCGACGTGACCGTGTTCGAGGTGTCCGACGAGGACGGGAGCCCGCTGGGGCTGTTCGTGCTCGACCCGTACGCCAGGCCCACCAAGCGCGGCGGCGCGTGGATGAACAACCTGGTCGACCAGTCGTTCCTGTTCGGGCAGCGGCCGGTGGTGATGAACAACCTCAACGTCACCAAGCCGGCCTCCGGGCCGACGCTGCTGACCTACGACGAGGTGAACACGGCCTTCCACGAGTTCGGGCACGCGCTGCACGGGCTCTTCTCCCAGGTGCGCTTCCCGCGCGTCTCGGGCACCAGCGTGCCCCGCGACTTCGTCGAGTACCCGTCGCAGGTCAACGAGATGTGGGTGACCTGGCCCGAGGTGCTGGCCAACTACGCCAAGCACCACGAGACGGGCGAGCCGATGCCGTCGGAGCTGGTGGAGAAGCTGCAGGCGGCCGAGAAGTTCAACCAGGGCTTCAAGACCGTCGAGTACCTCGCGGCCACGCTGCTCGACTGGGCCTGGCACAAGCTGGCCGCCGGCGAGACCGTGGCCGACCCCGAGGCGTTCGAGCTGGCCGCACTGGAGGCGGCCGGGATCGCGTTCCCGCTGGTCAGGCCGCGTTACCGGACCAACTACTTCGCGCACATCTTCTCCGGCGGCTACAGCGCCGGCTACTACTCCTACATCTGGAGCGAGGTGCTCGACGCGGAGAGCGTGGAGTGGTTCAAGGAGAACGGCGGCCTCACCCGGGCGAACGGCGACCACTTCCGCCGCGAGCTGCTGTCCAGGGGCGGCAGCCTCGACCCGCTCACCGCGTTCCGCAACTTCAGGGGGCGTGAGCCCAGCATCCAGCCGCTGCTCAAGCGCCGCGGCCTGGACTGAACGCCCTGGCGTTCTCGGCGGCCCACTGCGCGAACGTGCGCGGTGGCCGCCCCGTCACCTGCGCGACCGTGGGCGTGACCTGGTAGGCGCCCTCCGGAGTGTTGCCGAACACCTCGATCTGGAACTCGATCATCTGCTCGGGCACGCCCTGGGCGCGGTAGCGTTCGCGCATCTCGTCCACGGTCAGCTCGCGGAAGGCGATCTCGCGGCCGATCGCCTCCGACAGGATCCGCACCTTGGTCGGCACGTCGAGCAGCTCGGGCCCTGTGAGGCCGTACGACTGTCCCGCGTGGCCGTCCTCGGTGAGCGCGGTGGCGATCACGGCGCCGATGTCGGCCTCGTGCACCATCGCCGTCCTCGTCGCCGCGAACGGCTCCTCGATCAGGTTCTTCGTGCGTACGGGCTCGGCCCACGCCAGCGCGTTGGCCATGAACTCGGTCGGCTGCACGTACGTCCAGGCCAGGTCGCTGCCGGTCACGGCGGCCTCCAGGGTGCCGGGCGACCAGCTGCTGAGCAGCGTCACCTTGCCCGCCCCCGCCGCGCGCACCGCCTCGACGATCTCCGCGCCGTTCTGGAGCGGCGTGTAGCCGGAGTCCGCGGCGTCGATGAGGTGCACGCCCTCGACGCCCTTCAGCGCGGGCACGAGCGTCTCGACGCGACTGAGATCACCCTGGACGACCTCGGCCCCTTCGGGCAGCCGGGCCCTGGCCGGGTCGCGCGTGAGCGCACGGACGCGGTGGCCCGCGTCGAGGAGGTGGGCGACGACGTGCCTGCCTACGGAGCCCGTGGCTCCGGTCACCAAGTAGGTCATGCCTGCGACGTTATGAGCTATTGCGGCACGTTCAGTTCCGCGATTCGCTGGCGGAGCCACTCTTTCTCGGCCTGGCTGGAGGCGCGGGCGATCAGCAGCATGCCCCGGCGGTACGGGTCGGGCTCGTCGCGCGCCCTGACCGGCGCGCCGCCCTCGTAGAAGAAGCTGGCGGGCGCCTCCAGGAAGGCCAGCCTGCGGCTCAGCACTCGCGCCTGGTCGGCCGCGCCGGGCAGCGCCGACAGGAACGTCAGCAGCGCGAAGAACCTGGTCTGGTCGCTGATGTCGAGGTCGGCGGGCTCGCGCAGCCGCCGCAGCAACTCCTCCCGGCCCGCCTCGGTGATCGTCAGCACCTGCCTGCGCGCCGCCGCCGCGCCGGCCTCCTCGTGCCGCTCGACCAGGCCCTTGGACTCCAGCCTGGTGATCGCCGGGTAGAGCGCGCCGTCGCTGACCGGGCGCAGGTGGCCGGTCAGCGCGGCGAGGCGGGACTTGAGCTCGTAGCCGTGCATGGGCTGCTCGTTGAGGAAGCCCAGGATCGTGAGAGCGAGGTCGCCGCCGCTTGCCATATGGTGCATCGTAACGCTATACCTCTAAACGATATATATCGAAACGAGGTACGTCTTGATGTTCAGGTTGGCGCTGCCCATCTACGTGGAGTTGCTCACCGCCGTCGTCGCGGTCGGCGTGATCGACCTGCTCTGGGTGGCGGGGCTGGGCGAGGCGGCGATCGCGGCCGTCACCGTGGGCACGACGGTCGAGTACCTGGCCTACGGGCTGTTCCTGGCCGTGCCGACGGGGGTGACGGTGCTGGTCGGGCGGCGGGACGGTCGGGCGCCGCTGGGGCCGGTGATCAGGACGGGATGGGTGCTGTGGGCGGTCTTCTCGGCGGCGGTCGCGGTGCCGGGGGTGCTGCTGCGGGAGCCGCTGGCGGCGCTGTTCGGCGGCTCTCCCGAGCTGACGGCCGGGTTCCTGCTGGTTTCGCTGGGCGGGTTGCCGGTGTACTTCGCTCAGACGGTGGTGGACGGGGTGCTGAAGGGGCGGGGGGACACCCGGCGGCCCATGCGGCACGCGATCATCTGCAACGTGCTCGTGGTGGTGCTGGATCCGGTGTTCATCTACGGGCTCGGGATGGGGGTGCGGGGGGCGGCGGTGGCCACGGTGGCGGCCAGGGGAATCACGCTGGCGGTCGCGCTCAGGTCGGTGCTGCGCCCGCGCGACGCGGACGGCGGCCGGGCACGTGGGTGGGAGGTCGTTCGTACCGGGCTGCCCATGTCCGGAGATTTCCTGGCACGTGCGCTCGTGGGGATGGCCCTGGTGGAGATCGTCGCCGGGTTCGGCACGGCGGCGGTGGCCGGATACGGGATCGGGCAGAAGATCATGCTGGCCGGCGTGATGGTGTTCTACGCGCTGCGGCAGGCGGCGATGATCCGCACCGCCCGGGGCGAGGCCGTCAGGTCGCCGCTGCTGCTCGGGCTCGGCTCCGGTGCTGTGGTCGCGGTCGTGCTGAACGTGCTCGCCGCGCCGGCCGCCGGGCTCTTCACCGGCGATCCCGCTCCGGCCGTGGCGTTCCTGCGGTGGATGACGCTCTACCTGGTGCCGTTCGGCGGGCTGATCGCCGTGGGCGGGGTGCTGCAGGCGAGCGGGCGGGGCAGCCGGTTGCTCGCCGCCACGCTGGCGGGGTTCGCCGTGCAACTGCCCCTCGCGTACGGGCTGAGCGCGTGGCTGGGCGTCACGGGGGTGTGGCTGTCGATGGCCGCCGGGGCGGCGATCAGCCTCGGCCTGTCGCTGGAGAGGCTGTCACGGGTTCGAGTCCCCTGCTGATGCGGGCGCGCAGGGAGTGCAGGGCCTGCCTGAGCTCGGCCGGTTCGATGCCGGTGAGGTCGGCGTCGAAGGTCAGGAGCAGGCCCGCCAAGCCTGGCCACGACCAGGCGCCGAGGGTGAGCCGGCACGTGGTCTCGGTGTCGTACTCGACCGTCGAACCGCCGGGCGCGAACCGGGCGACGGTGGAGGCGGGCAGGGCGAGGACGGCCGAGCCGCGGCACGGCCACTCGGCGGCGGCGTCTCCGCGGTCGTGCGCGGTCATGACGAAGGCCACGGGATCGCCGTGTGGAAGGTCGCGCCGGTCGAACGGGGTGTGCGTGGGCGGGTGCGGTCTGACGCGGTCCACGCGCATCGCGCGCCACCGGCCCGCGTCCGGGTCGAAGGCCACCAGGTACCAGCGTGCGGCCCAGACCACGAGGTCGTGCGGCTCCAGCGTGAGCGTGACGGGTTCGCCGTCGCCGGTGTAGTCCACGCGAACGAGGTGCCGGCGGCTGATCGCGCTGCCCACGGCGCGGACGACCTCGGCGTCGATCGGCGGCGCGGGGAACTCCCAGTAGTTGCGGGCCGAGGAGACGGTGAACGCCTCGGCGAGCAGGCGGCTGCGCGCGGGCATCGCCTGGTGCAGCGTGGCCAGGGAACGGGCCGCGTTCTCACGGATGCCGGACAGGACCGCCGGCACGGTCTGGAGCGCGACGGCCGTGGCGACGGCCTGGTCCTCGTCGAAGACGACCGGCGGCAACCGGGTGGCGCGGCCGAGCCGGTATCCGCCACCCGCGCCGCGGACGGCTTCGATCTCGTACCCGAGGTCCCTGAGGGTGTCGATGTCGCGGCGCACGGTCCGCACCGACGTTCCGAGCCGGGAGGCGAGTTCCCCGGCGGTCAGGGTCGCGCCGACCCCGAAGATCGACAGCAGTTTGAGCGCCCGCGCGGAGGTAGCAGCCATGATGGCCCCGATGTTCTCACCGGAAGCGGTCACTCGGTGGCAACCATGCCCGCGATGGTGACCGCCATGACCGACTCACCGAGCCTCCGGGAGGGCACCGGCGCGACGATGGCGCTGCTGGTGGTGCTCTTCGGCTCCTTCATGGACCTTCTCGACGCGACGATCGTCACCGTCGCGGCCCCGGCGATCGCGCAGGATCTGGGCGCCTCCGACGCTCAGATCCAGTGGACGATCGCCGCCTACACCCTCGCCCTGGGCGCAGGCCTGATCACCGGCGGACGGCTCGGTGATCAGTACGGCCGCAAACGACTGTTCCTGATCGGGATGGCCGGGTTCATGCTCACCTCGGCGCTGTGCGCGCTGGCCGCCGATCCGGGGACGCTCATCGGCATGCGGGCCGGGCAAGGGCTGACCGCCGGGATCATGGTCCCGCAGGTGTTCGGGATCATCCGGTCGTCCTTCGCTCCCGGCGAGCGCGCCAAGGCGTTCGGCGCCTACGGAGCGGTCCAGGGCCTCGCCTCGGTCGCCGGGCCGCTGCTGGGCGGGCTGCTCGTCGACCTCGACCTGTTCGGCCTGGGCTGGCGGACGATCTTCTGGATCAACGTGCCGGTCTCGATCCTGGCGCTCGTCATCGGCGCGAAGGTCCTGCCGGAGTCCCGTTCCGCCTCGACCGCCCGGCTGGACCTCCCCGGCGCGCTCCTCGCCGCCACGGGCGTCCTTCTCCTCCTGCTGCCGATGACCTCGGGATGGACCTGGGCCGGCTACGCCCTCCTAGCAGCGGGAATCATCGTGCTCGGGATCTTCCTCGGCCACGAGCGCCGCCTCACCGGACGCGGGGGCGAACCCGTCTTCGACCCGGCCCTGCTGAGAATCCGCGCCTTCACCGTCGGCCTGAGCGCCTCAGTGCTCTTCTTCGGCGGCATCGGGCCGTACTTCCTCACCCTCTCGCTCTACCTCCAGAACGGCACCGGCCGGACCGCGTGGGAGACCGGCCTGGTAATCCTGCCGTACGCGGCCGGCTCGATCATCACCTCGGGCCTCGGAGTCGCCCTCGCCGCCAGAGCGGGCAGGACGCTCCTGGTCACCGGCTCGCTCACCATCGCGGTGTCCCAGCTCGTGCTGTGGTTCGTCGTCAGGGGCGGCGGCGATCCCGGATACTGGCCGCTCGCCCTCGCCCTCTTCCTCGGTGGCCTCGGGCTCGGCCTCGCGGCGCCCATTCTGGTCAGCGTCGTCCTGGCAGGCGTGCCAGGACGCAACGCGGGCGCCGCGGGCGGGGTGCTCTCGACCGTCAACCAGATCGGGGGCGCCGTCGGCATCGCCGTGCTCGGCACGGTCTTCTTCGACGCCATCACCGCGAAACCGGACTATGGTCACGCGCTCGGCATCGTGCTGGTGGTCTCCGCGGTGCTCTACCTGATCACGGCGCTCGGAATGCTCGCGCTTCCGAAAAGCACAGCCGAGTAAGACGGGACGCGTCCGCGAGCCGCCAAGCCCGCGGACGCGTCAGGTCAGCCCTTCAGCCGCGCCAGAGCCGCCCGCAGCCGCTCCTGGGCGCGCTCCCGCCCCAGCACCTCGATCGACTCGAACAGCGGCAGCCCCACGGTCCGCCCGGTGACCGCCACCCGCACCGGCGCCTGGGCCTTGCCGAGCTTGAGCCCGTGGGCGGTGCCGACCTCCTCCAGCGCCTCCTTGAGCGACTCGGGATCCCAGCTCACGGTCTCCAGCCGGTCGAGGTAGCCGCCGAGGATCTCCTCGGGCGCGTTCTTCATCGCCTTGTCCCACGACACCTGGTCGAAGACCGGCTCCTCCAGGAAGAGGAAGTCGACGTTCTGCCGGATCTCCGACAGCACCGCGATGCGCGTCTGCGCCAGCGCCGCGACCTTGCTGAACAGCTCGCGGTCCCAGGACGCGTCGAGGTAGGGCGCGCAGCGCTCCTCGAACGTCTCCAGCGGCAGCGCCCTGATGTACTCGCCGTTGAAGGCCCGCAGCTTCTTCTCGTCGAAGAACGCGCCGGCGGAGTTGACGTCCTCCAGCTTGAACAGCGGCGCCATCTCCGACCACGGCATGATCTCGCGGTCGTCGCCAGGGCCCCAGCCGAGCAGCATGAGGTAGTTGACCATGGCCTCGGCCAGGTAACCCTCGGCGCGGTAGTCCTCCAGCGCCACCTTGTCGCGGCGCTTGGACAGCTTCTTGCGCTGCTCGTTGACGATCACCGGCAGGTGCGCCCACACCGGCGGGTTCGCGCCCAGGGCGGGCCAGAGCAGCATCTGCTTGGCGGCGTTGCCCAGGTGCTCCTCGCCGCGTACGACGTGGGTGATGTTCTGGGTGATGTCGTCGACCGCGTTGGCCAGCACGTACAGCGGCGAGCCGTCGGTGCGGGCGATGACGAAGTCCTCCTGCGCCGCGTTGGGGAACTCGACGCTGCCGCGCACCAGGTCGTTGACGACGGTGACGCCCTCGTCGGGCGTGCGGAAGCGGACGGCGCCCTCGGTCAGGCCGCGGTCGCGGCAGTGGCCGTCGTAGCCCTTGTGCTCGGAGCCGGTGCGGGCGACGAGAACCTCGCGGGTGCAGTCGCAGTAGTACGCCCGGCCGTCGGCCAGCAGCTTGGCCACGGCCTCGCGGTGCTGCGGCTCGTAGGCCGACTGGAAGTAGGGGCCTTCGAAGACCGGGTTGGTGCCGTTGATGCCGATCCAGTCGAGGGCGGAGATGATGCCCTCGGTCCACTCCGGCCGGTTCCTGGAGGCGTCGGTGTCCTCGATGCGCAGCACGAAGCGGCCGCCCGACTGCTCGGCCAGCGCCCAGTTGAACAGCGCCGTGCGAGCGCCGCCGACGTGGAACATGCCGGTTGGGGACGGTGCGAACCGCACCCGTACGTCAGTCACGGGAGACCACCTTGTTCGTGAGTGTGCCGATGCCTTCGATGCCGACGCTGACCTCGTCACCGATGTCGAGCGGGCCGACGCCCGCCGGCGTGCCGGTCAGGATGACGTCGCCGGGGATCAGCGTCATGACCGCGCTGACGTAGGCCACCAGCGCGGGGATGTCGTTGATGAGCTGGCTGGTGCGCCCGCTCTGCCGGATCTCGCCGTTGACCGTGGTCGTCAGCGCCAGGTCGCTCGCGTCGAGATCGGTCTGGATCCACGGGCCGAGCGGGCAGAACGTGTCGAAGCCCTTGGCCCGCGTGAACTGCACGTCCTTCTTCTGCAGATCGCGTGCGGTCACGTCGTTGGCGCAGGTGTAGCCGAAGATGACGTCCTTGACCCGCTCGACCGGCACCTCACGGCAGAGCCTGCCGATCACCACGGCCAGCTCGCCCTCGTAGTCGACGCGGTCGGACAGCGACGTGGGGTAGGCGATGTTCTCGCCGTGGCCGATCACGGTGGTGGACGGCTTCATGAAGATGAGGGGCTCTTCCGGCACCTCGTTGCCCATCTCGGCGGCGTGCTCCGCGTAGTTCCTGCCGATGGCGACCACCTTGCTGGGCAGCATCGGGGCCAGCAGCTTCACCTGGGACAGCGGGAGGCGCTCGCCGGTGAACTGCACCTGGCCGAAGGGGTGGCCGGAGATCGCGGAGATGAACTCCTCGCCGGGGCCGCCCTCGACCACGCCGAACGAGACGCCTTCGCCTGTGGAGAACCTCGCTATACGCACCTGACAAGGCTATCGCCGCCGCCGGAGGGGTCCGTCACCTTTTTCGCGCGCCACCCCGCACAGGTCAGGAGCTGTCCATTTTTAGGCCCCAAGTCCGTTTTGGGGGGCTTCGCGGGTGTTGCAGCGGTTATCTCTGCCCATGGAGAAGACACTTAGGGAGGTGACGGATCGTGTCGGACACGATGTCCAATCGGCCCGGTGGGGCCGGCGCGACGGGGACCGTGCCACGGGCCAGGACCCAGGAGAGCACGACCTCGCTGGTCACGGAGAAGGGCACCACGAGCATCGACGACGGGGTCGTCGCCAAGATCGCCGGGCTGGCGGCCCGGGAGGTGTCCGGAGTGCACGCCATGGGCGGAGGCGCGGCACGGGCACTCGGGAGCATGCGCGGCATCGTCGGCGGGGACAGGAACGTCTCCCAGGGCGTGTCGGTCGAGGTGGGTGAGCGGCAGGCGGCCGTGGATCTCGACCTGGTGGCCGAGTACGGCACCGCCATCCCCGACCTGGCCGCCGCCGTCAGGAAGAACGTGATCGGCGCGGTGGAGCGGATGTGCGGCCTGGAGGTGACCGAGGTCAACATCCGGGTGGACGACGTTCACCTGCCCGATCAGGACCGCGACCGCGACCGGGGGCAGGACGGCCAGAGGGGGGACGGAGAGCAGGAGCCCCGGGTCCAATGACGGCCGCCGCACCGACCGGCCCGGCAAGCGCTGATTCCGGCGCCGGCACCGAGACGCGGTTGATCGCCGATCGGGCGCTGGCCTGTGACGGTGTGGTGCGGCTGTCCGGCGGGCCGTTCGGCACCGTGGCCACGTACCTGCCCGGCGAGCGCCTCACCGGCGTGCACGCGGACGACCGCGCGGTGGAGATCGCCATCGTCGCCACCCTGCACCGCCCGCTGCCGCAGACGGCCGACGAGGTGCGCGGGGCCGTGGCGGACCTGGCCGGGGACCGCCCGGTGCACGTCCGCATCGACGACATCATCGTGGAGGGATCATGAACAACATCCAATGGATGCCGCTCGTCGGCATGGCCGTCGGCATCGTGCTCGGCCTGGCCGGGGCGTTCGGCGGGCTGGGCGCGTTCCTGCTCGTGCTGGTCCTGGGCGCGGTCGGCTTCCTGGTCGGGCGGATCGCCGAGACAGGTGAGATCAACCTGTCCGGGCTGTCCGCGAGGCGTAAATGACCATGACGGTGCCCGCCCAGCGGCCCGCTCCCCTGCCCGCGCCCGAGCGGCGCGGGCGCACGGAGATCGCGGACCGGGTGGTCAGCAAGATCGCCTGCGTGGCCGCAGCGGAGGTGCCCGAGGTGCGCGACGTGCAGCCGCGCGGCCTGCCGTGGACGCCGTCGGCGAGCGAGGTGCACGGCGACCAGGCCGTGGTGCGGCTGAACGTGAGCGTGGCCTACCCGGCGCCGCTGCACGCCGTGGCGGCGCGGCTCAGGGAGCACGTGATCGCCCGCGTCGCCGCCCAGACGGGCCTGCACGTCACGCGCCTGGACATCACGATGACGGACGTGGGCGGTGACCTGCCGTGACGACACACGGGACGACACACGGGACGACACACGGGACGCGGCACGCGGCCACCGCGGAGGAGCAGACGGGCGCCCACCGGGCACCGGTTCCGCCGCCGCGCGACAGGACCGCCGACAGGGCCGCGGTGCGGGCTTTTCGTCCGTACCGGCGAATCCCGGCCGTGATCGTGGCCGCCCTGCTCGCCCTGCTGAGCCTGCTCGTGCTCGCCGAGACGATCTCGGCGCTGGCCGGGCGTCCGCTGCGCTGGATCCCGTACGACCGCATGCTGGCCTGGGCGACCACCACGCTGTGGTCGGACCCGCGGGTGCTGCTCGGCGCGGCGGTCGCGGCGCTGCTCGGGCTGGTGTTGCTGGCCATCGCGCTGGTGCCGGGACGGCCGCGGATGGTGCCCGTGCGCAGCGGTGACCCCGATCTGATCATCGGCCTGCGGCCCAGGAGCGTCACCAGGGCGCTGGCGCACGCGGCCGAGCAGGTGCCGGGCGTGCGCTCGGCCCGCGCCACCCTGCGCGGACGCACGATCGCGGTCACGCCGACGACGTGCGGGCGGGGCGTGGACGGGTTCGGCCAGGACGTGCGGGGCGCCGTGCTGTCCCGGCTGGCGGCGCTCGACCTGGTGGAGCCGTACCGAGTGTCGGTGAACATCAAGGAGCAGCGGTGAGCAGCCGGAGGGACGGACGGAGGTGGCGGCGGTGAGCAGGAAGACCGGGCGGGGCAACCGCTGGGGGCTGGCGCTGGTGGGGCTGGCGCTGTTGATCCTCGGCGGGTCGGCGCTGGCCCGCGGGCTGGGCGCGTTCCCGCAGAACTGGGCCGCCGCGCGCACGACGGTCGTGGACGCCAACGTGGTCTCCTTCTTCGCCCGCAACAGCCCGTGGATCTGGTGGCTGCTGGCGCTGGCCGCGCTGGTCGTGGCGGTGCTGGCGGTGCGCTGGCTGCTCGTGCAGGGACGCAGGCAGGCGCGGCGCGTGCTGCGCATCGAGGACGGCCCGACGGGCGTCACGGAGGTGTCGGAGTCGGGCATGGCGCAGGCGGTGGCGGCCGACGTGGAGTCGAGCCCCGCGGTGTTCCACGCCGCCGCGCACCTGGTGGGGCCGAGTCCGGAGGTGCGGCTGCGGGTGGTCGCCGACGAGTCGGCCCCCATGGAGGAGCTGAGCCGTCACCTGGCGACGGTGGCGTTGCCGCACGTGCGGGACGCGCTGGACCGGGATCGGGTGCCGGCGGTGGCTCGCGTTAGCCTGGAGCCCTCACCTTCGCCGCACCGCGTGGTGCGCTGACGAGAGGGGTTCCTCCGGTGTCCGTCGTGAAGATCAACGTGCTTACCGTGCCCGCCGAGATGCGGGAAGAGCTCGAGAAGCGCTTCTCCAACCGTGCCGGGATGGTGGAGTCGGCCGACGGGTTCGAGTGGTTCGAGTTGCTGCGGCCGGTGGAGGGCACGGAGCGGTACCTCGTCTACACGCGCTGGCGCTCCGAGGAGGACTTCCAGAAGTGGCAGCAGGGCGAGGCGTTCCAGCGCGGCCACGCGCAGGCGGCTCAGGCGGCGGCGCAGAGCGGGCACGGGCACGGGCATGGTCACGGCCAGGGGCCCGCGGCGACGGGGTCCGAGGTGTGGACGTTCGAGGTCGCCGAGAGCACCGGCCCCAAGGGCTGAGCCCGGCTCAGCCGTCGAGCGGGTTGCGGATGATGCGGTCGACGATGCCGTCGCGCACGAACCGCGCCGCGAAGCTCGACGGCTTGCGCGCGCCCTGATCGGCGACGCAGACGCTGAACTCCTTGGCGATCTCCAGCCGCGGGTGCCGCTCCAGCACCTCCCGCCGTACCTCGGCGGGGATCTCGTCGGTGCGGCGGCCCGAGATGTCCATGCCGGTCGAGAGCTCCAGCAGGTGCCCCTCGGGGTCCTCCTCCAGGGGCACCTCCTGCCACATGTGCCGGATGATGACCTCGCACGCGCGTTCGCGCCGCTCGGGCGACCAGCCGGCCCCGGCGCAGAAGGCCCAGGCCACGTGCCCGCCGGCCTCCTCGTACGGCACGGTGTGGCTGTCGAACTCGGCGGCCAGCCCGATGTCGTGCAGCATGGCCGACACGTAGAGCAGCTCCGCGTCGAAGGCGATGCCGTTGCCGCGCGCGTGGGCGGCGGCCCACAGGTAGGCGCGGATCGAGTGGTTGAGCAGCGAAGGCGTGTGGTACCGGGCCGCCACCTCGAGCGCGCCGCGGGCGGCGGGCGTGTCGGGGATCACCAGGTCGTCGTATCTCACGCACACCAGCATCTCATCGGGCGGCTAACGAATCGGGCACGCGACTTGACCAGTTGATCGAGATTCCGAAAGCATGTCGCGCCTTCACCTTTTTGTCCCGAAAGGAACCCCGGCGTGCGCCGCCTCGCGATCCCTCTTGCCCTCATGCTCGCAACCGGTTCCGTCGCGGTGCCGGCGCTGGCGGCCGACAAGGTGACGCGCACCGCCGAGTGCCAGGGCGACTGGCTGCCCGGCACGCCGACGGCCGAGGACGTCATGCAGGGCGAGATCTCGCTGGTGGGGCTGCCCGCGTACAAGCTGGGCAAGAACGTGAACTGGGGCGCCAGCCCGTACAGGAACCGGTCGTGGGAGTTCGTCTTCCAGTCGCTGCGCTGGATGGGCACCCTCGTCGTCGAGTACGAGAACACCGGCGAGCGCCGCTACCTGGACCGCGCCACCGAGATCGCCCAGGACTGGGTGGCCGACAACAAGTACGGCGCCAGGGGCACCCCCTCCTACGCCTGGAAGGACCACCCGGTCTCGCTGCGCACCCAGCCGCTGCTCTGCCTCAGCAGGCACGTCAGCGCGAGCTGGCTGAAGGACAGCCTGGCCGCGCACGCCAAGCTGCTGTCGAACGCGAGCCTGTACAAGAAGGGCCACAACCACGGCATCGACCAGGACATCGCCCTCATGGGCATCGGCTGCAGATACGGCCGCAAGGACTGGGCGAACCTGGCCTCCAGCCGCCTGACGGGCACGGTGAAGCTGGACGTCGACTCGCAGGGCGCGCTCATGGAGCAGGCGCCCAGGTACGCCGTCTACGTGTACGGCCGCCTCCAGGTCGCCATGACCAACATGAAGGCGTGCGGCCGCAAGGTGCCCGGTGAGATCGCCAGGCGCGCCGAGGCCATGAAGGACTTCATCGCCCACTCCACCATGCCCAACGGCTACATGGTGCCCATCGGCGACGGCAGCGCCGAGACCGAGCCCAAGATGGAGACGGGCACACCGAAGCAGGAGGTCAAGGCCTACCGGGCGGGCTACGTCTTCGGCCGCACCGCCTGGGGCAAGCCGGAGTCGGCGTACTACTCGATCAGGTACGGGCCCGGCATGAAGTTCCACGGCCACGAGGACCACCTGGGCGTCACCTACTACGCGCAGGGCCGCGACATCCTGATGGACGGTGGGTTCCACTCCTATGAGAAGAGCTCCTACCGCTACTGGACGCTCTCGCCCGAGGCGCACAACGTGCCGACCGTGGTGGGCGCGAAGTTCCGGCCCCGGACGGCCAGCAAGCTCGTGGACAGCTCGTACGGCAAGGACCGGCAGGCGTTCAAGGTGACCGACAAGGCGTACGGGG
Organism: Nonomuraea sp. PA05; assembly: GCF_008086045.1. GTDB lineage: Bacteria > Actinomycetota > Actinomycetes > Streptosporangiales > Streptosporangiaceae > Nonomuraea > Nonomuraea monospora. The sequence goes on from NZ_VSEY01000015.1 coordinate 78,985, forward strand.
TCAGCCGTACCCGGTCGGTGCTGGTCAACCACGGCCAGGACGTGATGGCGGTGCTGGACACCGCGTCAGGCGGCAAGAAGGTGAAGAACATCTGGCGCTTCGCCCCGTCGCTCAGGGTCGTCTCCAGCGGCGGCGGCAAGGTGGTGCTGGGCGACGGCAAGTTCAAGGTCACCCTGCTGCAGTTCTCCTCGTGCGACAAGGTCGGCGGGCAGCGGGTGGAGCGGGGCGGGAAGCTGGGCTGGGTCTCGCCCACGTACCTGTCGAAGCAGGCCACGAACGTGGTGGTGTCGCCGGCGGCGAAGTCGCTGCTGACGGTGATCGTGCCGGGGACGGACTCGCCCAAGGTGTCGTGCTCCGGTGGGAAGGTCACCGTGGACGGCGTGTCGTTCTCGTCTCGGCTGATCTAAGAGGTAACCGCAGGCGGTGCTGGTCCGATCATCCGGGTATGCGGCGCGTTCTCCTGATGGCCCTGGCGCTTACGGGAATGACCGGGATTTCGGTGGCTCTGCTCGGCCTGGCCGATGCCCGGGTCGACGCGGTCAGACGGGTCGAGGAGAACCTGACGCCCGGCTGCCCGCCCCTGCCCTACGGGGAGGTGCACCGCACCACGCGCCTGAAGATCCATGACTCCGACGTGAACGTCCCCCTGCTGATCTCGACCACGGTGGCGACGGTGGCGCGCCACTCGACGCTGGCGCAGCCGCTGCTCACCGGCCCTCGGGAGCGGCGCTACCAGGAACTGGTGGGCTGCCTCCTGGGGGCGAGCCCTTCCGGGTGGCAGTGGGAGGAGAGGCGGGCGTCCATGCCGCTCGTGACGGTCGAGAACGACGCCGTCGTGGTCACCGACACGGTGCGGATCGACAGCGACGACCTCACCGCCGCCGACTACAAGCAGTTCGGCCCCTGGACGTTCTACCGGGAGGCGAGCAACGAGCACTGGTCCTTCGATCTGCCCGCCTCCGGCCTCATGCCCTGGTACGACGTCACGGTGGAGGCCCCGTCGCGATGGCTGCTCAACGCCCGCCCGCTCCCCCACTCCACCGACTCCCGGCGCACGGTGTGGTGGCATCCCCCGGCGCTGGTCTCGTTCACGCTGCTGCCGGATCCCGAGACGCGGATCGCGGCGGCGGTGAACCAGCACCCGATCCGCGCGGTGATGGTCCACTTCTGGGATCTGGTGATCCTGCTGCTGGCCTTGGCCTGCACCCGCACGGTGGAGCTGCGCCGATCTCGCTGGCCGGAGCCCGCAGGCCAGCCCGACCCTGCGCACGACGCCCGCGCGATGCGGGTGCGCCAGGCGAGTGCCGTCAGGGCGCGCCGGAGAAGGCGGTGGCGGGCGCGCTCGCGGTTACGCGTCTTCGCCGTGCCGTGCCTGTTCGTCGCCCTGGCGGGCGGCGGCACTCTGGTCGAGGAGCTCATCGACGAGTCGGCGTCCTCCTACTGGTGGGGCTCGGCGGTGGTGCTCGTGGTGTCGGTGCTCGTGCTGTGGGCGGGTCACGTGCTCCGACCGTCCACGGCGGTGGCCATGGCGGCGGTGGCGGCCGCCTACGCCGGCATCGGCCTGAGCGAGCCGGCCTTCCCCGACAGGCTCCCGTCCAGCGGCTGGACGCCCGCCGTGTCGATCGCCGCGGCCCTGCTGCTGCTCGTCCTGCTCATGAGCGCCGTGCTCAACGGCGCCCGGCTCGCCTGGAACGAGCCCGCTCACCCGCCGGACGACGCCGCCTGGGCTGCCGCTCCGCCCTGGGTCTGGCGTGCCGCGACCGCGATGGCGGCGCTGGTCGTGGGCTACGCCTGTTACGCGCTGGCCCGCGACCGGGTGTGGGCGGGATGGCTGGTCGCCGATCTCTCCCTGCTCGAAGGGGGTGACGTGGGATCTGCTCTGGCTGCCGCGGCAGGTGGCGAAATGGCTGTGCGGCGGCCTGTTGTGGATCTGGCCGCTGGCGGCTCTGGCCGGATGGCTGCGCGGGCAGGCCGTCGCCCGTCCCGACAGGGGTGACCCGCTGTGGCATCCGGCCCCGGGCGCGTCCCGCGAGCGGGCCCGGCTGTCCAGGCACCGGCGGCAGGTCATCGTGTGGGTGTTCGCCGTGCCGCTCTTCAGCTGGAGCGAGTCGTACGCCGGGCTGTGGCTCCCCGTCAAGGTGACTGTCGGGGCGCTGGCGTTCTGGTGGCTCCTGCGCTTGAGCCGCCCCAGGGTCATCTCACTGTGGCCGCTCGAACGGCCGGGCGGTCCCAGCCTCCTCGCGACTCTCGGCCCGGACCGCACCGGGCCCGCCCATGACCTCGCCCGCCGCTTCCTGGACCTGAGAAGGCGGGGCCGTACCTCTGACAGCCAGTCGCAGTCCGCTCCGGACGGTCTGGAGAAGGACTTCGGCAAGGCGGTGCGCTGGCCGCCGGGGAGCGCGACCCGGCTCCCCCGCGACGTCAGCCCGATCCACCTGGCCCTGCTCACCGGCCCGAAGACCGGCGGCTCTCCCTCCGCCCTGGCGCTGCGGCTCGGACTCATGACCACGTTCCTCGGCGTGATCCCGATGGTCTACCTGTGGTGGCGGGACCTCCTGATCGCAGGCGGCCCGGCGAACCTGTCCTGGGAGGCGGGCCTGCTCTATCCCTCGTACCTGATCTGGGACCTGCTGTTCTGGTTCGTCCCCGGCTACCTGCTCGGCCTGCTCTGGCGGGAGCTGCCCGGCCGCACGGGGCCGGTCAAGTCACTGCCCATCAGCGGTGCGTACGCCCTGGGCGCGGGCGCCCACCTGGCCATGGCGGCGCTCCTGGACCTCGGCGGGGCCGCCGAGACGACGCTGCGCGCCCTGCTGCTGTTCGCGGTGCTCACCATGGCGGGCCTGATCGTCGACGTCCGGACGATCCGCGACGTCATCCCGCCGTGGAGCCGGGTCGGCCGCCACCTGCTGGAGGTCTACCGGCTGGAGAGCATCCCCGCGCAGGCGACGTTCCTGCTCGCGCAGCTCGCCGCCGTCCTGGCGATCATTCAGTTCTTCAGAGGGCAGGGCGGCGAGCCGCAGTATCCGAGCATCGATCCGTTCAACATGCCCAGGCCGCAGGGCTGACCGCCCTATCCGCAGTCGCGGCCCGCGCGCAGCAGCCCGTACGTGACCGCCTGCTCCAGCGCCTGCCACGACGCGTCGATGATGTTCTCCGCGACGCCCACAGTGGCCCACTCGGCCGTGTCGTCGCTGGAGGTGATCAGGACGCGGGTGATGGCGTCGGTGCCGTGGGTGCCTTCGAGTATGCGCACCTTGTAGTCGACCAGCTCCAGCTTGGCCAGCTCGGGGTAGAGCTTCTCCAGCGCCAGCCGGACGGCCTTGTCGAGGGCGTTGACGGGGCCGTTGCCCTCGCCGGTGGCCACGATGCGCTCGCCCTTGGCGTGCAGCTTGACGGTGGCCTCGCTGACCAGTTCGCCGCCCTTGGTGCGCTCGACGATGACGCGCCAGGACTCGACCTCGAAGTGGCGCCTGCGCTCGCCGTGGACGGTGTCGCGCAGCAGCAGCTCGAAGGAGGCGTCGGCGGCCTCGAAGGTGAAGCCTCTGGACTCCAGGTCCTTGACCCGGTCGACCAGGGTCTTGGTGTGCTCGGGGGTCAGCTCGTAGCCCAGCTCGCGGCCCTTGAGCTCGACCGACGCGCGGCCCGCCATGTCGGAGACGAGCATGCGCATGTCGTTGCCGACCTGGGCGGGGTCGATGTGCTGGTAGAGGTTGGGGTCCACCTTGATGGCGCTGGCGTGCAGGCCGGCCTTGTGGGCGAAGGCGGAGGTGCCGACGTAGGGAGCGTGGGAGTTGGGGGTGACGTTGGTGACCTCGGTGATCGCGTGGGCGATGCGGGTCATCTCGGCCAGCGACTCCTGCGGGACGAGGTCGAAGCCGCGCTTGAGCTGGAGGTTGGCGACGACCGTGAAGAGGTTGGCGTTGCCGGAGCGCTCGCCGTAGCCGTTGGCGCAGCCCTGGACGTGCGTGGCGCCCGCCTTGACGGCCGCCAGGGTGTTGGCGACGGCGCAGCCGGTGTCGTCGTGGCAGTGGATGCCGACGCGGGCGCTGGTGCGTACGGCGTCCTGGACGATCTCGGCGAGCTCGTCGGGGAGCATGCCGCCGTTGGTGTCGCACAGGGCGATGACGTCGGCGCCGGCTTCCGCGGCGGTCCTGAGGACCTCCAGCGCGTAGGCTGGGTTGGACTTGTAGCCGTCGAAGAAGTGCTCGGCGTCGAGGAAGACTCGCTGTCCCTCCGCACGAAGGTGAGAGACCGTGTCGCGGATCATCGCGAGGTTCTCCTGGAGAGTCGTGCGGAGGGCCAGCTCCACGTGCCGGTCGTGACTCTTGGCGACAAGGGTCACGACCGGCGCGCCGGATTCGCGCAAGGCGGCCACCAGTGGGTCGTCGGCGGCCTTCACACCGGCCCGGCGGGTCGCGCCGAACGCGGCCAGTTGCGCGTGCTTCAGGTCGAGCTCTGTTCGGGCGCGCCTGAAGAATTCCGTGTCCTTGGGGTTGGCGCCCGGCCAGCCCCCCTCGATGAAGCCGACGCCCAGGCCGTCCAGGTGCCGCGCGACGGCGAGCTTGTCGGCGACGGTGAGGTTGAGCCCCTCCTGCTGTGCGCCGTCTCGTAGCGTCGTGTCGTATACGTGGAAGCGGTCGTCGGCCATGAGTTTCTCTTCTCTGCGGAAGCGGGAGTCTGAGGTCCGTGCGGTTCGGGAAAACAAAAAGACCCCTCACGGACGTGAGAGGTCTGCGCGCTGGCGGTGTCCCTGCGTTAGCCAGCGCGCCTGCCGATAATGAGCAGACCGTAGAACATGGTGCCGCCCAGTCTGCCATACGCATTCACCATTTGGCACACCGGTCTCGCCACTTGGGACACCGCGGCTCAGACCTGCACGCCGACGCCTCCGGTGATGAGGCGCTCCAGCGCCGCCGGGTCGAACGCCTCGTTGCCCAGCAACTGCCCGTCGAGGACCACGGTGGGCGTGCCCTCCAGCGGGATCTTGGCCGTCTGCGCCAGGTGCGCCTGCGCGTACGTCTGCGACGTGACGCACGAGTCCACCGCCGCGCCCGCCTTGCGCGCCGCCCCGATCAGCTCCTCGACGCTGTACCCGGACGCCACGCCGTGCGGCGCGGGCTGCATGGCGTACACCTCGTCCCTGAAGGCCAGCCAGTTCTCCGCGGGGACGCAGCGCGCGGCCGCGGCGGCGCGGATGGAGTTGGAGCGCGAGGGCTCGTCCCGGAAGATCGTCACGGTGTGGAAGACGACCTTGACCTTGCCTGCCTGCGCGAGCTTCCTGATCGTCGCGTCTACCTTGGTGTGCATGTCCTTGCAGACGGGGCAGTCGAAGTCCTCGTACACGTCGAGCACGGGGGCGTCGCTCCCCAGGTCGGCCAGGACCATCGAGCCGTCAGCCTGCCGGGTCAGAGTCACCTCGCCGGACGACGACACGCCCGGCTGGGAGAACGCCAGCACCCCGAGTACGACGATCGCCGCGCACGCCAGCGCGACCGCCATCAACCGCTTCTTCATCAGCCCACTCTCACCTCATTGATCGCGCAGACCCTACCTGAAACGGAAACAATGGCCGCATGAAGGCATACCTCCTCGACTCTGCCGTAGCGCGTTATGTGTCCGAGCACACCACCGCGCCCGACGCCCTGCTGGACGCGCTGGAGAGGGAGACGACCGAGGTCGCGGGCGACGACGCGGCCATGCAGATCTCCTTCGACCAGGGCCGGTTCCTGACGATGATCACCCAGCTCATGGCGCCCCAGGTGGCCGTGGAGGTGGGAACGTTCACCGGATATTCGTCCGTCTGCATCGCGCGCGGGCTGTCCGGCGGCACGTTGCACTGCTTCGACGTGAGCGAGAAGTGGACGTCCGTGGCCCGCCGCTACTGGCAGGAGGCTGGGGTGGCCGACCGGGTGACGCTCACGATCGGGCCGGCCGCCGACACGCTCGCCGCCTTCGACCAGCCGATCGACCTGGCCTTCCTGGACGCCGACAAGCACAACTACCCGGTCTACTACGAGCTGCTGATGGACCGGCTGCGGCCCGGCGGGCTGATCCTGGCGGACAACACGCTGCGCAGGGGCTGGGTGGCCGATCCCGCGCACGACGAGCCCACGACCGTGCAGATGCGGCAGTTCAACGACCTGGTGATGGAGGACCCGCGGGTGACGGTCCTGACCCTGCCCGTCGCCGACGGGATGACGATGATCAGGAAGAGTTAGGAGAGCCATGAGATCCCACACCCTCGGACGGCACGGCCCGGCGGTCTCGGCGCTGGGCTTCGGCGCGATGACGCTGGCGCCCCGGGTCTACGCCGACGTCAGCGAGCAGGAGGCCACCGAGGCCCTGCTGGCCGCGGTGGAGGCGGGCGTCACGCTGATCGACACCGCCGACATCTACGGCGCCGGGTACAGCGAGTCCCTGATCGGGCGGGTGCTGCGCGGTCGCCGGGAGGAGGTGGTGCTGGCCACCAAGTTCGGCGGCAACGCGGACGAGCGGGGCCGGCTGCGGCCCGGTCTCGGCCGGCCCGCATACGTGCGCACGGCACTGGAGGCCAGCCTCGGCCGCCTCCAGCGCGACCACGTGGACCTGTACTACCTGCACCGCCTCGACCCGACGACGCCGATCGAGGAGACCATCGGCGCCCTGGCCGAGCTGGTCCAGGAGGGCAAGGTGCGCCACGTCGGGCTGTCGGAGGTCTCCCCCGCCACCCTCAGGCGGGCCTGCGCCGTGCACCCGGTGGCCGCCCTGCAGACCGAGTACTCCCTGTTCAACCGGGCGCCGGAGAAGGAGGTGCTGCCGGCCTGCGAGGAACTGGGCGTCGGCTTCGTCGCCTACAGCCCGCTCGGCCGCGGCCTGCTCGGCGGCGCGCTGCGCGACCGCTCCGACCTGCGGGCCGGCGACTGGCGGCGGGGCAACCCGCGCTTCCAGGAGGGCAACATCGAGCGCAACCTGGCCCTGACGGACGCGGTGGCCGCCCTGGCGGCCGAGAACGGGCTGTCAGTGGCCCAGCTCGCGCTGGCCTGGCTCGTGCACCGGGGCACGGTGCCGATCCCCGGCACTCGCAGGGCGGCGAACGTGCGCGCCAACGCGGCAGCCGCCGAGGTGGAGCTGGACGAGGCGACCCTGCGGCGGCTGGAGGCACTGGTGCCGCCGGAGGCGGTGGCGGGCGAGCAGGGGGACGAGGGTTACCTGAGCAGGATCGACCGGTAAATCGCGGCCGCACGCCCTGTATTCACACCCCCGGCCCGGCATACGCTCGGTCACTCCGCCGGAAGAAAGGAGGCGGAGCCATGGCCGCTCCCCTCGAAGAGCGATTCCGAACCGTCCGTGAATTGCATCCCGAATATCGGGTGGAAACGGTGCAGGGCCGGATCGTGGTCAACGAGGCGGGCACCTGGCAGCACAACACCTCGCTTTTCCGGGTCATGCGCGCGCTGTTCGCCCCGGCCGTCGAGCGCGGCTGGCAGATCTGGCCGAACATCACCATCCACCTGGGCCTTCAGTCCGACCGGTACGTGCCGGACCTGACGGTGGTGCCGCGGTCGCCGCGGTTGCACAAGGAGTACGCGGTGCACGGGGATTCGACGCTGCTCATCGTGGACGTCGTTTCCTCGGGCAGTTCCTACGACGATTACTACGTCAAACCGCGCGGTTACTCACCGGCCGGGGTGCCGCTTTATCTGGTGGTCGATCCGGCGCAACGGACGGTGCGGCTGCACAGCGAGCCGGGCGGCCTCGCATACGGCCGGGAAACGATCGCGAGCGTCGCCGAGCCGCTGTTCCTGCCGGCCCCGTGGGAATTGCCGCTGAATATCGCCGCATTCTGGTGAGCCCTTCGCGCGAAGGGCCGCATTCTGGTGAGCCCTTCGCGCGAAGGGCTCACCGGAGGGGGTCAGCCGATCTTGTGCACCCAGTTGTGGGTGTCGGGGCGGGCGCCGTACTGGATGCCGACGAGCTCCTCGCGCACCCGCATCGTCACCGGGCCTGGCGTGCCGTCTGCCACGGTCCACGAGCGGTCGGCGCCCTTGACGGTGCCGACCGGCGTCACCACGGCCGCGGTGCCGCACGCGAACACCTCGGTGAGGTCGCCGGACGCGCTCGCCTCCTGCCACTCGTCCACCGTGATGAGCCGCTCCTCCGTCTCCAGCCCCAGGTCGCCGGCCAGCTCCAGGATCGACTCGCGGGTGATGCCGGGCAGCAGGGTGCCGGTGAGGGCGGGCGTGACGAGCTTGTCGCCGAAGACGAAGAACAGGTTCATCCCGCCCATCTCCTCGACGTAGCGGTGCTCCTGGGCGTCCAGCCAGACCACCTGGTCGCAGCCGTTCTCCACCGCCTGGCGCTGCGCCACGAACGCCGCGGCGTAGTTGCCGCCGCACTTGGCGAAGCCGGTGCCGCCGGGGGCGGCCCGCGTGTACTCGGTGGACAGCCACACGGAGACGGGCTTGATGCCGCCGGTGAAGTACGAGGCCGCCGGCGAGGCGATGACCATGTACTTGTACGTCCTGGACGGGTAGTTCACGCCGAGCCCCGCCTGGGTGGCGATCATGAAGGGGCGCAGGTAGAGGCTGTGGCCCTCGGTGGTGGGCACCCACTCCTTGTCGGTCTGGACGAGCAGCTCCAGCGACTCGACGAACGTCTCCTCGGGCAGTTCGGGCATGGCCATGCGGGCGGCCGAGCGGTTGAAGCGGCCGGCGTTGGCGTACGGCCGGAAGGCGACGATCGAGCCGCCGATCTGCCGGTAGGCCTTGAGGCCCTCGAACAGCTCCTGCGCGTAGTGGAAGACCGAGGTGGCGGGGTCGAGCGAGAGCGGCCCGTACGGCAGGAGCCGGGCGTCGTGCCAGCCCTCGCCCTCGGTGTAGTCGATCGAGATCATGTGATCGGTGAACGTCTGCCCGAACCCCGGGTTCGCCAGTACCTGCTCCCGCTCGGCCGCGGTGCGAGCGTGGTCGGATAGCTGCACGTCGAAGCTGAGCTTCGGAGCGATGGTCATGACGGCGATCCTTCTCTCTACGGTCTACCGAAATCTACCGGAATCCGGTCACCCGTCCGGGAACGATGTGCACCCGCGGGGCGGTCCGTACTTCCTATTGTCTCGCTATATGGGATGGCAAGCGATTGATGGGGTGCTTGGCCCCGATACCGCCGCTACCTGGGGACACGAAAACGCGCCCGGCAGTCCTCTTCGGACCGCCAGGCGCGTACGGTGCTAGGCGGCCCTAGCCGGATACTCGCGCGGTGATGTCGTCGCCGATCTCGCTGGTGCCGCGACCCGTGCGGCCCTCGGCGATGTCGGCGGCGACCGCCTGCTCGACCTTGGCCGCCTCGTCGTGCAGGCCGAGGTGGTCGAGGAGCATGGAGACCGACAGGATGGTCGCGGTGGGGTCGGCCTTGCCCTGGCCGGCGATGTCGGGGGCGCTGCCGTGCACCGGCTCGAACATGCTGGGCGCCGAGCGCTCCGGGTTGATGTTGCCGGAGGCCGCCAGGCCGATGCCGCCGGCGATGGCCGCGCCGAGGTCGGTGATGATGTCGCCGAACAGGTTGTCGGTGACGACCACGTCGAAGCGCTCGGGCTGGGTCACGAAGAACATCGAGGCCGCGTCGATGTGGCAGTAGTCGGTGGTGACCTCGGGGTACTCCTCGGCCACGCGGTTGACCGTGCGCTGCCACAGGTCGCCGGCGAAGGTGAGCACGTTCGTCTTGTGGACGAGCGTCAGCTTCCTGCGCGGGCGGGCCTTGGCCTTCTCGAACGCGTAACGCACCACGCGCTCGACACCGTGGGCGGTGTTGAGCGACTCCTGGGTGGCGATCTCGTGCGGGGTGCCGCGCCGCATGACGCCGCCGGTGCCGGCGTAGAGGCCCTCGGTGCCCTCGCGGACCACGATCATGTCGATGTTCTCGGTCGGCGTGTCGGCCAGCGGGGTCGTCACGCCGGGGAACAGCTTGACCGGGCGCAGGTTGACGTAGTGGTCGAAGTCGAACCGGAGCCGCAGGAGCAGGTCGCGCTCAAGGATGCCGGGCGGCACGCTCGGGTCGCCGATGGCGCCGAGCAGGATCGCGTCGTAGCCGCGCAGCTCTTCGCGCACCGTGTCGGGAAGCGTCTCGCCGGTACGGTTGTAGCGAGCGGCCCCCAGGTCGTAGTGGGTGGGCTCGATCTTCGTGCCCACTGCCTCCAGGACCTTGAGCCCTTCGGCGACGACCTCGGTGCCGATGCCATCCCCGGGGATGACGGCCAAGCGGATGTTACGCGACTCCATGACGGCAACCATACCGGCTCGTCTCGCCTGACGAACACACCATCTCATTTCGCGGACGTCCGCTTTGAGGGGTTTGCGACCTTTTGACCGTTTCGTTAGAGTCCGTCGGGCCTAATCCACGCAGCCGCTGCGTGGAGCCGGGGACCCACTTTCCCCCCAGGGGCGAATCGGCGGTCATCGCCGTAGGGCTGTCTTCCAGGCCCGAGCCCGTCAGCTAACCCGGTCGGCCGTATGGAAGGACAGTCTTCTGTCTCGCATCGCCATCGTCCTGGCAGCGGCATCTGCCGGACTCATCCTGGCCACCACGGCAGCACAGGCCTCCACAGCTCAGGCCTCCACCGCGCAGGCCTCCACCGCGCAGGCCTCCACCGCGCAGGCAATCCCCGACAAGGACACCACCACCCTCACCGGCGCCGAGATCAAGCGCATCAGGCTGGCACAGACCCCCAAGCCCGCCTGGAAGGTCGCACTCGACTTCGCCATGAACAAGCGCGGCATCCCCTACGTGTGGGGCGGCACGAGCGACCGGGGGTACGACTGCTCGGGGCTGATGCTCCGGGCGTACGAGCGGGCGGGGATCGACCTGCCCCGCACCGCCCGCGAACAGTACGGGGCGTTCTCCAGGAAGATCTCCTGGAAGGATCTCGAACCCGGTGACCTGGTGTTCTTCAGCAACCTGGGTCACGTCGGAATGATCTCCAAGCCCGGCTACATGGTGCACGCGCCGCACTCGGGCGACGTGGTGAAGGAGGAGAAGCTGTCGAGCTGGCGCAGGCAGGCCTTCGTCGGCGCCGTCCGGCCCGACCCCAGGGGCGTGCGCCAGTGGGCCGAGCGGCTCGAACAGCGCCGCGAGCCCGTCCCCGCCTCGCTCACCGCGACCCTCTGAGAGACCCGGGCGGTCCCGCCTTCCCCCGCGGGGCCGCCCGTACTCACGCCGAGGGTCAGGGCACGATGGGTGCGGCGAGCCGCTGCGCGAAGCAGGGGTTCGGGTAGTCCTCGGCGAAATCCTTCGGCTCGCCCCGGTAGTCGCCGTAGATCTCGACGTGCACCGGGTCGTAGATTCTCGGGCACGCGGCGTCCGGCCGGAACCTGATCTGGTCGAGGTCGCCGCCGATCTCGTCGAGCCTGTCGCAGGCGGCGGCCGGGTCGGGATGGATGCCGCCCGACGGGCCGCAGGTGAGATACCACTGCGCGACGTCGCCACCGTGGTAGGTGGTGATGCGCAGGTAGGACTCCTGCGCGTGGGCCGGGTTGGCGATCAACGCGGCGGCGGCCACGGCGGGCAGGGCGGCGGTCGCGGCACGGCGGATCAGGCTCAGGGCAGCGCGCATGGGGGAACCTCCTGAAGGATTGAATACGCAGAGCGACGATATCAATACGCTTCGTATCCATGAGGGCAGGTGTCCGTACCCCCGGCACAGGCGTAGCGTGTCGGGATATGTCACCGGAAAAGGTGAGTTTCACCGAGGAGAAGGCCACTCTCCTCGCCACTCTGTACGGCAGGGCGCTCGACGCGCGATCCGCGCAGCCGATACTCGGTGACCACCTGGCCGCCGAAGCGATCGAGCGGATCGACCACGACTTCCGCGAGACCGGGCTCGACGCCAAGATGGCCAGTGCCGTGGCGCTGCGGGCGCGCTTCGTCGACGGATGGGTGGCCGGCTTCCTCGCCGCGCACCCGGACGCGACCGTGCTGCACCTGGGCTGCGGGCTCGACACCCGCGTATACCGGATGGACCCGCCGCCGACCTCGCGCTGGTACGACGTGGACTACCCGGACGTCGTCGAGCTGCGCCGGCGGCTGTTCCCCGAGCGGCCGGGCCACGAGGAGATCGGCACGTCCGTCACCGACCTGGCCTGGCTGGAGCAGGTGCCGGCGGACGCTCCCGCACTGGTCGTCGCCGAGGGCCTGCTCTACTACCTCGACCCGGCGGGCGGCGCCGCGCTGATGCGCGCGATCGTGGACCGCTTCCCTGGCGGCGGGTTCGTCTTCGACGCCCTGAGCCCGCTCGGGCTGCGGCTCCAGCGGCTCAACAGGCCGGTGCGCAAGGCCGGGGCCACGATGCACTGGGCGATCGACGGCCCCGGCGCGCTACAGGCCATCCACCCCGGGCTGCGCTGCGTGGAGGCGGTGAGCGCGTTCGACCTCAAGGGCGTCGAGCGCCTGTCGGCCACGCACCGGGCGGTGATGGCGATCATCAAGGTCGTGCCCGCGCTGAAGCGGACGGCCGTGTTCTACCGGCTCGAGTTCTGATGAGGGGCGCCGCCGTTGTCGCGGCGGTCCAGCGCGGTCTGCAGGGCCTCGGCGGCCTCGTCCTGCTGCTCTTCCGTGCGGTTCCAGGCATACATGTCGTACATGTCACTCAGCTCACTTCGCGGACGTGTTCCAGTGGGGAAGCCGGACTCCGGTCGCGAATCCGACCGGGCCTGATCTCGTGGGTCCGGGTTACGGACCGGACGAATGGGACTTACTGGCCGACACAACGCCGCTCTCCGCGACGGGTAGCCGACCTGCCCTAACAGGCCCCGCCGCGGCAGGCAATGAGTACGAACACCTGGCGCATCAGCAGCCAGACTACCCGAGGATCTGCTCGGAAGTCCTACTATCTTGCATGGTGAGACAAGAAGGGCCGCCACCCGGACGGGTGACGGCCCTTGCGAGAGGTCCCTCGGGTCAGTCCTCCAGGTCCACCGAGCGGCCGCTCTCGGCGCCGATCTCGGCCCCGATCTGCTCGACGACCTCGGCGGGGATGGCCGAGTCGACGGTCAGCGCGATGAGCGCCTTGCCGCCCTTGGCGTCACGGGCCACCTGCATCGAGGCGATGTTGATGCCGTGCTCGCCGAGGAGCCTGCCCACCACGCCGACGATGCCGGGGCGGTCGGCGTAGGTGTAGAAGCACAGGTGGGCCGTCGGCTCGATCTCCATCTCGTAGCCGTTAACCTCGACGATCTTGGTGATCTGGCGCGGGCCCGACAGCGTGCCGGAGACCGAGACGGTGCGGCCGTCGGCGAGCACGCCGCGCACGGTCACGACGTTGCGCCAGTCGGGGCTCTCGGAGCTGGTGACCAGCTCGACGGTGATGCCGCGGTCCTTGGCCAGCAGCGGCGCGTTGACGTAGGTGACCTGCTCCTCGACCACGTCGGCGAAGACGCCCTTGAGCGCGGCCAGCTCGATCACCCGCACGTCCTGGGCGGCGATCTCGCCGCGCACCTCGACGTCGAGCTTGGTGGCCACCTCGCCGGCCAGCGCGGTGAAGACCCGGCCGAGCTTCTCGGCCAGCGGCAGGCCCGGCTTGACGTCCTCGGCGACGGCGCCACCCTGGACGTTGACCGCGTCCGGCACGAACTCGCCCGCCAGCGCCAGCTTCACGCTCCGCGCGACCTGGGTGCCGGCCTTCTCCTGGGCCTCGTGCGTGGAGGCGCCCAGGTGCGGCGTGACGACGACCTGGTCCAGCTCGAACAGCGGGCTGTCGGTGCACGGCTCCTTGGAGAAGACGTCCAGGCCGGCTCCCGCGACCCGGCCCTCCTTGATCGCCGAGTAGAGCGCGGCCTCGTCGACGATGCCGCCGCGGGCCACGTTGACGATGCGGACGCTCGGCTTGACCTGGTGCAGCTCCTTGTCACCGATGAGCCCGAGCGTCTCCTTGGACTTGGGCAGGTGCACGGTGATGAAGTCGGCCTGCTTGAGCACCTCTTCGAGGCTGAGCAGCTTGACGCCCATCTGCGCGGCCCTGGCCGGCGGCAGGTAGGGGTCGTAGGCGATCAGCTCGACGCCGAACGGCGCCAGGCGCTGGGCCACGAGCTGCCCGATCTTGCCGAGACCGAGGATGCCGACGACCTTCTCGTCCAGCTCGACACCGGTGTACTTCGAGCGCTTCCACTCGCCGTTCTTGAGCGCGGCGTGGGCCTGGGCCGTGTTGCGGGCGCTGGCCAGGATGAGCGCGACGGTCTGCTCGGCGGCGCTGGTGATGTTGGAGGTCGGGGCGTTCACGACCATGACACCGGCCTTGGTGGCCGCCTCGACGTCGACGTTGTCGAGACCGACGCCGGCGCGGGCGACCACACGCAGCTTGGGCGCCGCGGCGATGGCCTCGGCGTCGACCTGGGTGGCGGAGCGCACGATGAGCGCGTCCACGTCGGCGAGAGCGGGCAGGAACTGGGAACGGTCGGCGCCGTCGGTGTGGCGGACCTCGAAATCAGCACCGAGTACGGCGAGGCCAGCCTCGGACAGCTCCTCTGCGACCAGAACGACGGGCTTGTTCACGTCTGTGCATCCTTAAGGCACGGCGGAGGGGGGTCACCGTCCACGGAACCCCCCGGCGGTCCCACAGAGTGTATCCGCAGCTTGTGAACGTATTCACGAGGGGCCAGCATGTGAGACGGGTTCCGGCGTACCCGCCGCGCGGCAAACTCATCCACTCCGGGCCCATCTTTGTCTTGATCGGGAGATTTATTCGCCATTAGCCTGATAAGCCGTGGCCGACTACCTATGGTTCGTCATATGAGCATCGGGAATCCTGCGCTTGCCGACGTGCTCGCACAGCATGGCACCCCCCATCGCCTGCTGGGCGCTCTTGCCGACGGTGGAGTCCTGGTGGCAGTGCGACCAGATCGTTCCGTCGTCCTGGGGACGACTCAGGCCGGTGACCGGGTTCTGCTCGGGTACACCAGCCCCGCGACCTATGCCAGACACCGCGGCAGCCATGCCCTGTCGGCCTGCGACGCCGACACCATCCTGGACATCCAGCGCGTCACCGGGGTGCGCGAGATCGTGATCGACGCGGCCGGACCAGCCGCCGCGGCCGTGCCGATCGACGATCTCCAGCACTTCATGACCACGACACGCAACGGGCCCACGCCTGTCCTGTCGGGGGCCGTTCCGGCCGCCTACGCGACGGGCGCGATGGCCACCGTGTCGCGAGGTGCCGCGCTGGCCCAGGTGGCTCCGCCGAGCCCGCACGCCCCGTCGCTGCCGTGGGTGCCCGCGCCCCGGCCGCACCTGTCGGGGCCGATGCAGCAGGTGGATCCGGGCTACCGCCGGTGCACGCATCCGATACTGCCCGCGCTGCGGCAGGCGATCGCGTACCTGCTCATGGACTTCCCGCTTGTGCACCACGTGTGGATCTCCGAGGCGGGCACGGCGTCCGGGGCGACCGGCATCATGCTGCACGTCAAGGTGCACATGTCGGCCGCCGAGGACGTGGTGCGCGACCTGCACCGCCTGGTGCGCGCCAGGCTGCCGCAGTTCGCCGCTTCCGGGGCGCCGATCCTGATGGCCAGGGTGGCGGACGCGCGCAGCGAGCGCCGCATGATCGAGATCGGCGCGCACGTCGTCTGCGCGAACGTCTCCGACTGAGGCTTCAGGGGAGGGCCCGGGAAAACTGGGCCCTCCCAAACAAGCCCTCGCTCAGTTGTAATGAGGGGATGATCACACCGGCGGTGGGCACGGCCTCCGTCCCGAAGGGCGTGCGCCTCGGTTATGGCGTCGGCTCGTTCTGCACGGCCACCTTCAACGGCGTGCCGGGGCTGCTGCTGCTGTTCTACATGACGAACTTCCTGGCCGTGCCCCCGTGGCTGGCCGGCGTCGTCGTCAGCGCGCCGAAGGTCTGGGACCTGATCATCAACCCCCTCGTGGGGCGCTGGTCCGACCGGACCGTCACCCGCTGGGGGCCGCGCCGGCCGTGGCTGCTGGCCGGGGCCTGCACGCTGCCGATCATGTTCTTCCTGGTCTTCGCGGGGCCGCCGCTGACCGGGGTGCCCGCCGCGCTGTACGTGGGGGTCTGCTTCCTGGCCGCGGCGACGGCGTACGCGCTGTTCGAGGTGCCGTACAAGGCGATGCCCGGCGAGATGACGAACGACTACCACGAGCGCACGTCGCTGCTGCAGTGGCGGATGGTGTTCGTCGGCGTGGCCACCGCCATCAGCGGCGTGCTGGCGCCCGCCATCGCGACCAGCGAGGGCGGCGAGGGCACGCTGGACAGCTACCGGACGATGGCGGTCGTGATCTCGGCCATCCTGCTCCTGGCCATGCTCGGCTCGTTCTTCGGCACCGCCCGCGCCCCCATGACCGGCGCCCCCGAGCCCGACCCCGGCGGATGGCGCGAGCAGTTCGCCGCGATCAAGGGGAACTCGGCGTTCCTCTGGCTGACCGTGCTGGCCTGCGTGCAGATGTTCGCCGTCAGCATGATGCTGGCCGCCGCCCCCTACTTCGCCACCTACACGCTCGGCTCGGCCAGCGCCACCCAGACGCTCTTCGCCGCGCTGGTCGGCCCGATCCTGCTGACGATGCCGCTGTGGGTGCGGGTGGCCAGGCGCTTCGACAAGCGCGGCGCGATGCTCCTGGCCGTGCTGCTGTTCGGCGGCGGCACGCTCGCGGCCATGGCCACGCCGCTGTTCGGCCCGGTGTGGGCGCACCTCACGATCCTGCTGGTCGGCGTCGGGTACGCGGGGCTCCAGCTCATGCAGTTCTCGATGCTCGCGGACGTGATCGCGGTGGACGCGGCCGAGACGGGCAAGCGGCGGGCCGGGGTGCTGACCGGCCTGTGGACGGCCATCGAGAGCGGCTTCAGCGCGTTCGGCGCGCTGATCTTCGGCATCATCCTGTCGATCGGCGGCTTCATCCCGTCCGAGCCGAGCAACCCCGTGCAGCAGCCGGACAGCGCGGTGACCGCGGTCCTCATCGGTCAGACCCTGATCCCCGCACTGATCATCTTCGCCTCGGCGCTGATCACGCTGAAGTACCGGCTCACGCCACCCGCCGTGCCTGCTCCATCCGCGTCCGAGTGACCAGGCCCGACAGCAGCGCCGCGAGCAGGGGCAGGCCGAGCACGAGCACCGCCAGGAACGCCCACGGCACCACGACCGTGCCGCCGCCGGGCAGCGCGGACATCATCGACCGGGACAGCGCGCCTCCCGTGACCGCCCCCGCCACCAGGCCCACGGCCGCGCCGAGCCCGGCGAGGTAGCCCGCCTGGGCCGCGACCACCAGCCTGCGCGTCATCGGCCTGCCGCCCACGGCGGACAGGGTGTCGAGGTCGCGGCGCATGTCGGCGACGGCCAGCCCGGTCGCGGCGAACGTGCCGCCGAGCACCAGGACCACCGACCCGGCCAGCGCCACCGCGAGCACGATCGCGATCTTCTCCTCGGTGTAGTCCGAGGTCAGGTTCACGAACGCGGTGCGGGCGACCGCCTGGAGATCGCGGCCGAAGCGCTCCACCTCCTCCTGGTCGCGCAGGATGCCCTCCGAGACGCTCCGGACGTAGACACGCCGCTCGGCCGTCTCGAACCCGGCCGACGTCACGGCCGAAGGGGGCAGGATCAGGCCGCCCTGACCCTCATGCGCCGCCCTCGCCACCACGGCGGGCACCCGGAAGGGGCCCTTGCCTGAGCGCTCCTCGCCCACCCGCGACCATGACACGCTGATCGTGCCGCCGCTGATCAGGCGGGGGTCGAACACCACGGCCTTGCCCGCCGCGAGCGCCGCCGCCGCCTGCGGATCACGCCGCCCCTGGAACAGGGCGAGCAGCCGGTCGTCACCGATCGGCACGTCGTAGTAGACGGGGCACTCGCCGGCGCAGGGGCCGGGCGCGGGCTGGACCATGGGAGTCATGCTGCGTCCGCCGCCGTCCACGGCCCGCAGCCCGGTGACGAGGCTCGCGCCGCGCACCTTCTCCTCGGTCACGGCGCGCAGCCTCGACCAGGTCGGCTCGTCGAGGTCGTCGGCGCTCACGATCAGGGTTCCCTCGGGGGCGTCGAGCAGGAAGCGCTCCCTCTGCGTGGCGTAGTAGCTGGTGAAGGCGAGGCTGACGGTGACGGCGGCCATCGTGGCGGCCATGACGGCGGCCACCGCCGAGACGGTGCGGGCCCGGTGCCGGGTGGCGTCC
The DNA here is from genome assembly GCF_008086045.1 of Nonomuraea sp. PA05. GTDB lineage: Bacteria > Actinomycetota > Actinomycetes > Streptosporangiales > Streptosporangiaceae > Nonomuraea > Nonomuraea monospora. The sequence continues at coordinate 97,121 of NZ_VSEY01000015.1, forward strand.
CTGACCGACAGACGCGCGGGCAGCGGCAGGCGCGCGGCCGGCAGCGCGCTGCGGCGGACGAGCCACGGCGTCAACATGATCAGCGCGAACAGGACCACCGTGGACGCCGCCACCACCAGCAGCTCCCGCCGGGACGAGACGAAGATCGTCGCGCCCAGCCCGAGCACCAGCAGCACGACGCCGGCCAGCGGGCGGGCCGCGCGTTCGCGCAGCTCGTCGGGGCGGCCGGCGAGCACCCGCGCGGGGCTCTGCCGCGCCGCCCGCACGGCCGGGGCCACGGCCGCGACCAGCGCGCTGGTCAGGCCGAGCGCGGCCACGCCGAGCACCTGCGCCCACGGCACGTCGATCGGGCCGCTGCGCCAGTCGAGCCAGCGCGCCGCGATCGACTCCGCCAGCGCCCCCGCGCCGATGCCCAGCACGACGCCCGCCAGCGCGGCCACGCCGCCCAGCACCAGGCCGTCGGCCAGCACGATCGTCCGCAGATGCCCTGGGGAACCGCCCTGCGCGGCGATGGTCGCCAGCTCCCGCCTGCGCCGCCGCAGCCCGACCGCGAACGCGGGGCCGGCCAGCAGGACCGTCTCGGTGACGACGAGCAGCACGCCGATGGCCAGCCACAACGGCGTCTCCGGGCTGGCGTGCGTGTATCTGTGCTGCTCCGCGCGCGGGCTCTCGATCACCGCGCGGGAGGCCACACGCAGGCCTGCCTGGTTCAGCTCGCGCACCTTCTGCCAGGTGACCGGCGCCGGGGTGTCGGCGAGCCAGCCGTTGCCCTGCGGGTCCGTCTTCGTGTGCAGCACCGACCCGTACAGGCCGACGACCTCCAGGACGCCGGGCCTGGTCGGGTTCCGCACGACGCCGACCACGCGCTTGGGCTCGCCGCTCCTGGTGAGCTGGAGAATGCCGCCGACGCTCACGCCGCGGTCGAGCAGCGCGGGGGTGACCGCGATCTCCTGCGGGGTGGCCGGGAGCCTGCCGTCGGTCAGGGTTCGCAGACCGGCGCCGAGCCGGTCGCGCAGATCCACCTCCAGCAGCTCCACGCGGTCGAAACCGTCCTGGAGGCGGGCCTCGGCGGAGTACAGGTAGAACGGGATGACCCGGCCGCCGATCAGGCGTGCCACCTCGGCGTCCGTCCACTTGGGCGGGCGGCCGACCTCGTCGATGGCCTGCTGGCCGGAGCGGCCGGCGGGATCCTGGGTGATGGGGATCCTGCTCGCCTGGGAGTAGACGGCCGCGTCGGCGGTCGGGCCCAGGCGGGACGGCAGTTCCTCACGCACGTTCAGCTCCGTGGTGCTGGAAAGCGTCAGCAGCGCCGTGATGACCAGGACGGGCAGGCCGATCATGACCAGGACGAGGGCGGTGCGGCCCTTGGCGCGCACGGCGTCCCTGCGGGAGATGCGCAGCGCGGCGCGGAACGCGCTCATCTGGCGCTCTCCAGCCGCACGGCGCTCGACTCGGCGACCAGCCCGTCACGCAGGTAGATCACCCGGTCGGCCCAGGCGGCGTAGCGCGGCTCGTGGGTGACGAGCAGCACCGCCGCGCCCGCGTCGCAGCGGGCCCGCAGCAGCTCCAGGATCTCGTCGCCGGTGGCGGTGTCGAGGGCGCCGGTCGGCTCGTCGGCCAGCAGCAGCCGCCGCTCGCCGACCAGCGCCCTGGCGATGGCCACGCGCTGGCGCTGGCCGCCGGACAGCTCCTCGGGGAAGCGGTCGGCGATCTCCGCCGCGCCCGTCTCCGCCAGCACGGCCAGCGCCTCGGCGCGGGCCTGTCCGGCGCGCACGCCGTCGAGCTCCCTCGGCAGCATCACGTTCTCGGCGGCGGTCAGGGACGGGATGAGGTTCAGGTCCTGGAAGACGTAGCCGACGTGGCCGCGCCTGAGCGCCGCCAGGTCCTTGACCCTGGACAGGTCCTCGCCCTCGACCACCACCGTCCCCGTGGTGGGGCGGTCGAGGCCGCCCGCCAGGTTGAGCAGGGTGGACTTGCCCGACCCTGACGGCCCCATGACCGCGACCAGCTCGCCCGCCGCGACCTCCAGGCTCACTCCCCTCAACGCGTGCACCTGACCGTGCTCGCGGGTGACGTCCCGCAACTCGACCACACTCATCGGTTCTTCTCCTTGGAAACGGCCTCGCAGTGGTCCAGCCAGCGCTGCTCCGCCTCGGCCTTGAAGATCAACGAATCCAGCACCAGCCGCTGCGCGAGCCCGCCGCCGGCGGCTCGCTTGGCCCTCGTGAGCTCCTGCAGCGCGCGCATGGTGGCGGTGCGCTGGGTGTGGATGACCTCGGCGACGTCCACGTCGCCCGCCACGGCCATCGCGATTTTGATCGCGAGCTCGTCCCGAGGCCGGTCGGTCTGCGCGACGGGGGTGCTGAACCATCGCGCCAGCTCCTCCCGACCGGCCTCGGTGATCGTGTAGACCGCGCGGCCCTGCTCATCGGCACCACCGGGCGCGACGAGTCCGTCGCGCTCCAGGCGGGAGAGCGTCGTGTAGACCTGGCCGATGTTCAGCGGCCAGGTCGCCCCCGTGGACGCCTCGAACTCCACCCGTAGCTGGTAGCCGTATCTCGGTCCGCTGCTCAGCAGAGAGAGCAGCCCGTGCCTGATCGACATGGATACTGAGTATGCATACTGAGTATGCCTATGGCAACCGGATCCGCGTATTCTGGACAGGGGCCGAGGTTGAGGCCGATACTCGCTCTATGAGCTCCACGCATCCGCCCTTTCGCGCCTCAGATGGGGAACGTGACCGTGCGATCGACGAGCTCAAGGAACGCGCCGTGGAGGGCCGCATCTCGCACGACACCTTCGTGGGCCGGGTCGACCAGGCCCTGCGGGCGCGTCACCAGGTCGAGCTCGACGAGCTGGTCGCGGACCTGCCGCGGCGGGCCACGCTCCGGCAGCGGCTGACCGACGCCGTCTCCTCGGTCTCCGAGTTCACCACCAAGCTGCAGTCCGCCTGGCGCCGGCCGCGGCTGCCCCGGCTGGCGCTGCCGGACGACGAGCGCCTGCGTTACGTGGTGGGCCGCGGGTCGGCCTGCGATCTCGTGCTGTCGGACCTGACGGTCTCCCGGGTGCACGCCGAGCTGCGGCGCGAGGGTGACGGCGGGTGGATGCTGGTGGACCTCGGCTCGCTCAACGGCACCCGGCTCAACGGGTGGCGGCTGGTGGGGCCGGCACGGGTGAGGTCGGGCGACGAGGTCTCGTTCGGCGACTGCGGGTTCATGGTGACGTCGGAGCAGCCGACGTAGACGCCGGAGCGGCGGCCCGAGACGTCGGAACAGCCCACCTGACCGACCATAAATACGGATATTTGCGGATTACAGGCTGACTGTGCTGATCCATGCTTCCATGCGTTTCCCCAGTCACTTGGAGACCCCATGCGGCGCACCTCAGCCTCCCTCGTCGCGGGCGCGCTCGTCGCGGCCCTCGCGTGGGCGTCAGGACCCTCCACCCCGGCCGTCGCGCTCGACCCCTCCGTGGGCGTGGCGGACCTGACCCAGGACATCAACCAGATCCTCAGCGACTCGCGGCTCACGATCGCCAGGGCGGGCGTCGTGGTCAAGAGCGCCCAGACCGGCGAGGAGCTGTACGCCACCGACGCCGGCAAGCTCCTGACCCCGGCCTCCAACACCAAGCTGTTCACCTCGGCCGCGGCGGCGGAGACGCTCGGCCTGGACTACCGCTTCCCGACCACCGTGCTGAGCACCGGCCGCAAGGCGGGCTCGCTGCTGACCGGCGACCTGGTGCTGCGCGGCACCGGCGACCCGACCATGCTGGCCGAGGACTACGACGCGCTGGCGTCCGAGGTCGCCGAGGCGGGCATCAAGGTCGTCACCGGCAAACTGGTGGCCGACGACACCTGGTTCGACTCCCAGCGGCTCGGCAACGACTGGTCCTGGGACGACGAGACCGCCTACTACGCGGCGCCGATCTCGGCGCTGACGGCCTCGCCCGACAGGGACTACGACGCGGGCTCGGTGATCGTGTCCGTGGCCGCCGACGGCGACCGGGTCAAGGTGTCCACCACGCCGGAGACCGACTACCTGAAGATCGTCAACAAGGCCACGGCGGGCGCCGAGACGGACGTGCTCATCGAGCGGCAGCACGGCACCCGCACGGTGGTGATCACCGGCACGGTCGCGGACCCGTACCAGGAGTGGGTGGCGGTGGACGACCCCACGGCCTACGTCTCCTCGCTGTTCCGCAAGTCGCTGGCCAAGCACGGCGTCAAGGTGCTCGGGCCGACGACCGCCGGCGCCGCGCCCTCGGGGGCCAAGGAGCTGGCCAAGCACGAGTCGATGACGCTGGGCGAGCTGCTCGTGCCGTTCATGAAGCTGAGCAACAACATCCACGCCGAGATCCTCACCAAGGCCATGGGCCGCCAGGTGTCGAACCAGGGCACCTGGTCGGCGGGCCTGAAGGTGAGCACCGACTTCGCCAAGACGAACGGCGTCCAGGTGATCAACATGCGGGACGGCTCGGGCCTGTCGCGCCGCGACGGCTTCTCGCCGGGCTCGATCGTGCAGCTCCTGTCGGCCGTACGCGCCAAGCCGTGGTTCTCCACCTGGTACGAGTCCCTGCCCATCGCGGGCAACGCCGACCGGTTCACCGGCGGCACCCTGCGCAGCCGGATGCGCGGCACGCCCGCCGAGAACAACGTGCACGCCAAGACCGGCTCGCTCACCGGCGTCACCTCGCTGTCCGGCTACGTGACGAGCGCCGACGGCGAGCCGCTGATCTTCTCGATCATGCTCAACCAGTACCTGTCGGCTTCGCCGAAGGACATCGAGGACAAGATCGCCGTCCGGCTCGCCCAGTTCTCGCGGTCGGCGGCGGCGGGAGACACCGCCGGGCTCCGCAGCGCCGCCGGGGGCGCGACGGGCGACCTGGAGTGCTCGTGGCTCAAGCCGGCGCAGTGCTAGCACCGTGCTGACGTAAAAAAATCAGCGGCCCCCTGACGCGCAGGGGGCCGCTGTGGTTTACCGAGATCAGAGTAGGTGACATTACGATTCAGCTACTTGGAGCTCCAAGTTCGCTCGGCGATTTCCGTACATAGCCGACTTGGGGGGACCAGAATGCGGGTTCGACGCACAGTCGAATCCCTCATCCGGAGGACGGAATGCGTAGAGAGCTCCAGGCCGTGGCCTGTGCCGGTTGTCTGGCGGCACTGAGCCTCCCCATTTCCGCCTCCGCCTCCGCAGAGTCGGCCACCACCGCGCAGGCCACCGGCACGCGGAACGCCGCGTCCCAGGCCAGGCAGCAGGCGTGCCGCGTGCTCGCGGTCAAGCCGTCCGTCGTCCAGGGCAAGGTGCGCGCGACCGCCGCGCGGTCCGGCTGCGCCGACCAGGCCCGGCTGAGGGTACGCATCAAGGTCGCCGTCTCCGGCCCCGACCGGGTCGTCAAGAGCGGCTCACAGATCGTCGGCAACGGCCGGATCACCGCCAAGGTGGCCTGCGCCGCCACCCCGCGCCGCTACTACACGGTCGCGCTCGACTCGCAGGGTCGCACCAGCCAGTCACGCTCGGTCAAGCTGTCGTGCGGGCGGCCCGCCGCCGGCGGGAGCTTCTCCTCGGCGCCCGAGACGGCGGTCGTCTCCCTCACCAACGCCGCCAGGGCCAAGAACGGCTGCCGCCCCCTCGTCCACGACGCCAAGCTGCACCTGGCCGCCGAGCGCCACTCGGCGGACATGGCGCGCAACAACTACTTCTCGCACACCTCGCGCGACGGCCGCACCTTCGACCAGCGGATCAAGGCGACCGGCTTCGTCTTTCGCCAGGCCGGCGAGAACATCGCCAAGGGCCAGCCCTCCGCCGCCGCCGTGGTCAAGGCCTGGCTCGACAGCCCGGGACACCGGGCCAACATCATGAACTGCGCGTTCACCCACATCGGGGTCGGGCACAACGCCAAGGGCCCCACCTGGACACAGGACTTCGGCACGCGTTAGCACCAGCACCACTCCCCCGACCAAGGGAGCGACGGGCTTTCACCGGCCCCACCCCGAGCCGGTTCCCACCGCACGCCCATGCGCTCCCCTCCGGGCGGACCCGGCCGCGCCTCCCCCCGCACACAGGACCGCGGCCGGGTCCGCACAACCAGCGCACTCCGCGACTCCGGGCTACTCCGGGCGGCGGTCCGAGAAGCGGGCCAGGACGAGCGACTCGACGACCCCCACGACCGCGTACGCCAGGATCGACACCCCGGTGACGACCACGATGTCCGCCCACACCTCGTCGTAGCGGAACCCGCCGATCGCGCGCAGGATCTCGGCCCCGATGCCCTCCCCGGTGGCCAGCCACTCGGCGATCAGCGCGCCGATGATGGAGGCGGGCACGGAGATCCTGGCCGAGGCGAACACCGACGGCATGGCCGTGGGCACCGCCACCTTGCGCAGGACGGTGAGGCGGTTGCCGCCGTACGCCATGATCAGGTCGGTGGCCTGCGGCGAGGCGGAGCGCAGCCCGAAGGCGATGTTCACCAGCGCGGGGAAGAACACCACGATGCCGCCGATGACGGCCACCCCGAGCAGCTCACGGCCGAAGATCAGCGTGATCAGCGGCGTCATCACCACCAGCGGCACCGAACGCAGCAGCATGGCGACCGGCATGAACGTCTGCTCGACGGCCCTGAACAGCACGAACGCGACGGCGACGGCGATCGCGGCGACCATGCCGGCGACGAATCCGATGGTCGCGTCCCTGATCGTGATGCCCAGCGCGCCGAACACGGCCTCCCTGTGGGCCTGCGAGGACGTCAGGTACTCCCAGACCTGCGGCGGGCGCTTGCCCACGAGCGGGCTGATGCCGAACGCCTCCAGCGCCAGCCACCAGGCGGCCACGACGATGACGACCGACGGCGCCAGCGGCCCGACGATGCGCAGCACGGTACGGCCGATCATGACGCGGCCTCCCCTCTCGACCAGGGGGTGACCACGCGGGCGAGGAGCGCCACGAGCGCGTACCCGAGGCCCGCGATCAGGCCGGCCACCAGCGCGAGGCCCCAGGTGCGCGGCACCTGGAACTGCTGCTGGGAGATCATCAGGGAGACGCCGAGCCCCTGGTCGTTGCTGCCGAGGTACTCGCCGATGATGGCACCGAGCAGCGCCGACGGGGCGGAGATCTTCAGGCCGGCGAACGTGCTGGGCAGGGCGGAGATGACCTGGACGTAGCGGAGCCTGGCCAGGCGGCCGCCGCCGTACACGGTGACGAGGTCGAGGCTGGTCCGGTCGGCGGAGCGCAGCCCGAGCAGGGCGCCGATGAGCGTGGTGAAGAAGACGGAGATGGCCGCGAGGAACACCACGGTCGCGTCGCCGCCGAAGACGACCAGCACGATCGGCCCGATGGCCAGCAGCGGGATGCAGTAGCTGATCACCGCGAGCTGCGTGGCGACGGCTTCGAGCCTGGGCACGAGCAGCACCAGCAGGGCCACGCCGATGGCCAGCCCGTTGCCCCACAGGAAGCCCTGGACGGCGGCGGACAGGGTGGCGGTGGCGTTCGGGCCGTAGAAGGCCCAGCCGTCGGCGCCCATGGACGTCAGCACCGCGGCAGGGGTGGGCACAGCGCCGCCGTCGGCGAACACGGTCGCCGCCAGCAGCCACCAGATCGCGACGAGGGCGACGACGCCGGCCAGCCCCTGGACTCGCCTCATGAGCCGTGCCCGAACAGCAGGTCGCTGAGGTGGTCGTGGAAGGCGTGGAACTCGGGGGTGCGCATCATCTCCGGCGTACGCGGGCGGGGCAGGTCGATCTCCACCATCTCCACGACCCGTCCGGGGCGCGGGCTCATGACGGCCACCAGGTCGGACAGGAAGATCGCCTCGCCGATGCCGTGGGTGACCATGAGCGTGGTGGCGGGCTTCTCCGTCCAGATGCGCAGCAGCTCCAGGTTGAGCCGCTGGCGGGTCATGTCGTCCAGGGCGCCGAAGGGCTCGTCGAGCAGCAGCACGCTGGGCTTGACCACGAGCGCGCGGGCGATGGAAACGCGCTGGCGCATGCCGCCGGACAGCTCGGCCGGGCGGGCCTTCTCGAAGCCCTCCAGGCCGACCAGCTTGATCAGGTCCTCGATCACGCCGGGCTCCGGCTTGATGCCGGCCACCTCCAGCGGCAGCCGGATGTTGGCCGCGACGCTGCGCCAGGCGAGCAGCGCCGAGTCCTGGAAGGCGATGCCGAGGTGGTGGCTCCTGCGCAGTTCGTGCGGCGTCTCGCCGTTGACGCGGATCTCGCCCGCCGTGGGCTCCTCCAGGCCGGCCAGGATGCGCAGCACGGTGGACTTGCCGCAGCCGGACGGGCCGAGCAGCGACAGGAAGGAACCCTTCGGCGTCTGGAGATCCACCCCCTCGACGGCGGTCACGCCCTTGCCGAAGGTCTTGTTCAGCCCGGAGATGCTGATCCCGCTCATGAGAGCTTCAGGCTCGGGTCGGCCTGGTAGATCTCGTTCAGGATCGACAGGTCGAAGAGCTGCTCGGCCTTGATGGTCAGACCGGCCTTGGCCAGCGACTCGATGTTCTGCTCGATCAGCTCGGGCGTCATCGTGAACAGGCCGTTGGCCTTGGCGTCGTCGGTGACGACGAGCTCGTTCTGCATCTTGGCCTCCTCGGTCTGCTCCTTGACGTCGAGGTTCTGGTCCTTGCCGTAGACGGTGGCGGCCAGCTCGGCGGCCTTGGCCGGGTCGGCGACGGCGTCCTTCCAGCCCTTGATCTCGGCGGTGAGGAACGCCTTGAGCTTGTCGCGCTCGTTGTCGATGGTCTCCTGCGTGACGGTGAACGTCTCGGCGACCAGCGGCAGGCCGGCGTCGGCGAGCAGCAGGTACGCCGGGTCGTGGCCCTTCATCCGCAGGTTGACCGGGCCGCTGGTGACGAAGCCCACGTAACCGTCGAGCTGGCCGGAGGTGAGCATCGACGGGTCCGACTGGAACGGCACCCTGGTCACCTTGGCGGCGTCGAGGCCGTTGGCCTTGAGCAGCGCGTTCCAGACCAGCTCGTTGGAGTCCTGGACGCCGATCCTCTTGCCGACGAGGTCCTCGGCCTTCTCGATCGGGTTCTTGCTCAGCGAGATGATGGCGAACGGGTTCTTCTGGAACGTCGCGCCGACGATCTTCAGCGGCGCGCCCTGGAGCACGGCGGGCGCGGTGATGGTCGGTGCCGACAGGCCCGCCCAGCAGCGCCCGGTGGCCAGGCCGGACTCGACCGAGGTGCCGGAGCCGCCGCCGGACAGCAGCTCGACCTGGGAGAACCCGGCCGACTTGAAGTGGCCGTTGGTGTCGGCGAAGTACTCGCCGGCGAACTCGACGTTCTTCTTCCAGGAGAGCTGGAGCTTGACCGACCCGAATCCGCCGCCGCTTCCGCTTCCGCCTCCGGACGGGGCGGACTCCCCGCAAGCGGCCAGACCGAGCGCCAGACCGGCCAGACCGGTCGTCCGCAGGAACGCGCGACGGTCGAAGGTAGCCATTAATTCTCCTTGAACGGCCGAGAACGTGCAGGTCAGGACGGTATCTATCGATTATTACCATCGTGTGACGGTGGTTTCGGACAGCACCGCCCAGGGAAGGGGTCCGGCCCCGGAACCCGGGAAAACCGCTGGCGGCCCCTGTAGGTCCCTACGAGAGCGCCGCGCGAGGACCGTAGATCCCTCCAGCCGTCCAAGGGCTCCGGTAGCGTCGAGCGGGAGATGAGACTCGACGGAATCCCCCTTTGGGACGGTACCGAATACCGCGGCCCGGTCGATCTGACCTGGGAGCCCGACCGGATCACCGGTGTCGGCCCCGCCGCCGCGCCGCGCCACGGCGACCTGTGCGTGCTGCCCGGCCTGGTGGACACGCACGTCCACCTCGTCGGCTACGCCGGGCCCGGCGAACCGCCCGACTTCGCGACCTGGCCGCTGACCACCACCCGCGACGAGCAGGTGCTGCACGGCGCAGCACACGCCCAGCGGGCCATGCGGCACGGCGTCACGACGCTGCGCGACCTGGCCGGCGACGAGGCGCAGATCGCGTTGCGCCGGGTCTTCGACGCCGGGGTGCTGCCGGGGCCGCGCATCCAGGTGCACGGTGTCGTGGGGATGACGGCCGGGCACAACGACCTGTTCGTGCCGCCAGCGTTCCCGATGCGGAAGCCGACGGCCGACGGGCCCGACGAGTGCCGCAAGCTCGTACGGACCTGGGCCAGGGCCGGCATGGACGGCATCAAGCTGACGACCAGCGGCGGCGTGCTGTCCATCGGCGACAAGAACGTCTGGCGCAACTACACCCGCGACGAGATCAGGGCCGTGGTGGACGAGGCGCACGCGCTCGGCATGCTCGTCGCCTCGCACGCGCACTCCGAGGACGGCATCCGCGTCGCCGTCGAGGAAGGCGTCGACTCGATCGAGCACGGCACGCTGATGAGCCGGGACCTGGCCGAGACGCTGGCCGCCCGCCGCACGCCGGTGGCGCCCACGCTGCTGATCAACGAGGCCATCGCGCAGGGCCGGGTGCCCGTCACGGCCGAGGCGATGGCCAAGGCCGCCGAGCTGGTCGCCACCCGCGACGTGCTGCTGGCCCAGGCCGCGGCGCTGGGCGTGCGGTTCGTGCTGGGCACCGACGCCAACGGGCACCACGTGCAGTTCGGCGACCAGCTCGCCGAGGTCGTGCACATGACGCGGATCCTCGGCATCGACGCGGAGTCGGCGCTGCGCGCGGCCACCTCCGACGCGGCCGACTCGATCGGCATGCCCGTCGGCAGGGTCGCGCAGGGGCTGGGCGCCGACCTGATCGTGCTGCGCGGCCGGCCGTGGGAGCGCATCGAGGACCTGGCCACGGAGAACATCGTGGCCGTCGTCTCACGGGGCCTGGTCGTCGCGGGCCGCCTGCCCTGACCTGAGCGCCAGGTAGAGGTCCGTACGGTCGCGCATCGACGACATCCGCCGGCCGGTGAGCTCCTCGATCCGCTGCATCCGGTAGCGCAACGTGTTGACGTGCACGTACAGCTCGTCGGCCGTGCGCTGCCAGGAGCCGCACGTCTCCAGGAAGGTGTCGAGCGTGCGCAGCAGCTCGGAGCCGTGCCGGGCGTCGTACTCCTCGACGGGGCCGAGCAGGTGGTCGCGGAACGAGCGGCGCATGCTCGTCGGGAGCGAGGCCAGCAGCAGGTCGAAGCTGTCGATGTCGGCCACCGACATGATCGACACAGGGCCGGGGCCGCCGCGGGCCGACTCCATGCCGCGTCTGGCCGTCTCCAGGGCCTCGCCGAGCTGCGACACGCTGGCCGCCATCTCGCTGATCCCGGCCGCGATGCTGATCGCCCGCCCGCTTGGGACGTCCGCGTCGTGCCCGCCTGAGCCGCTCGCCGCCTGCCCACCTGAGGCGCCCGCCGCGTGCCTGCCTGAGGCGCCTGTCGCGGGTCCGCCCGTCGTGCGCCGCCGCGTCTCCTCCTCCTGCCGTGCTGCCATCAGGGCGCGCAGCTCGTCCGACAGGCTCTTGCGGGAGGCGCGGCCGTTGACCAGCACGACCGCCTCGCGCGGCGTGCCACCCACGACCAGGTGGCGGCCCTTGCGCGCCAGCCCCTCGTGCAGCAGCTCGGGCAGGTCCAGCTCGGGCCCGCCGGTCTGGGTGACCACCATGGCGGCGGTGGGCAGGCCGGGGTCGGCGCCGAGCAGCCGCAGGTGCGCCGACACCTCGCCCGGCGGGATGTGACCGAGCACGTCGAGCAGCGTCTGCGCCCTGACCCGCTCGGCCCTGCGCTGCTCGGCGGCGAAGCCGTCGGCCGTCACCACCTCGCTGATCGCGCCGAACGCCTGGTCGGGCGCGGCCAGCAGGAGCGGCAGCCGCCTGCGCTCGCACGCCGCGACCAGCGCCTCCGGCAGCTCGCCGAGCACGATCAGGCCGACGACCAGGCCGGCGACGTCGGCCGCCCACAGCGCGTCGGCGAAGCGCTCGCAGTCGGACGGCTGGGCGTACCAGACGCCGCTGGTCAGCACGAGATCGCCGGAGCGCAGGTAGCGGCGGGGATCGGGCAGGTCCGTCGGGTACGCGCGCAGCACCTCCCGCTCGACGGCGTCGGCGCCCGTCACCAGCGTCAGCCGTAGGTCCTCGCGGGCGAGCAGATCCGACAGCCTCATGAAATCTGATGTTATGCCAGCTCAGAGCGGGAGAGTTCAGAGGTTCGCACGATGCCGCCACTCCCCGGGGTCCGGTTTACTGCATGCATGCGTCCCAAAGCGGAACTCCACCTGCACATCGAGGGCACCCTGGAGCCCGAGCTCGTCGTCGAGCTGGCCCGGCGTAACCGGATCCACCTGCCCACCTTCGACGTGGAGGCCATCCGCGCGCGTTACTCCTTCGCGAACCTGCAGTCGTTCCTGGACGTGTACTACGAGAACATGGCCGTCCTGCGCACCGAGGCGGACTTCCACGACCTGGCCGCCGCCTACCTGCGGCGGGCCGCCGGGCAGGGGGTCAGGCACGCGGAGATCTTCTTCGACCCGCAGGCGCATCTGAGCAGGGGCGTGCCGCTGAACGTGGTGTTCGACGGGCTGTCGGCGGCGCTGAAGGAGAGCGAGCTGTCGGCCGAGCTGATCCTGTGCTTCCTGCGGGACCGGGGCGCGGAGGAGGCCGAGCAGGTGCTGCGGGCGGCGCTGCCGTACCGGGAGCACTTCATCGGAGTGGGGCTGGACTCGGCGGAGGTGGGGTACCCGCCGTCGTTGTTCCGCAAGGTCTTCGAGATCGCCGCCGGCGAGGGGCTGCACCGGGTGGCGCACGCCGGCGAGGAGGGCGGGCCCGACTACGTGTGGGAGGCGCTGGACATCCTGCGCGTCGAGCGGGTGGACCACGGCATCAGGGCGATGGAGGATCCGCAGCTCGTGGCCAGGCTGCGGGCGGAGCGCATCCCGCTGACCGTGTGCCCGCTGTCGAACGTGCGGCTGCGCGCCGTGCCGTCCCTGCGTGACCACATCCTGCCCGCGATGCTGGACGAGGGCCTGCTCGTGACCGTCAACTCCGACGACCCCGCCTACTTCGGCGGCTACGTGGACGACAACTACGAGGCGCTGCGGCGGGAGCTGGGGATGACCGACGACCAGCTCGACCGGATCGCCCGCAACTCCTTCGAGGCGTCCTTCGTGCAAGCCCGGCTCTGAACGCGCGGATGGGGCCCGCCCCTTGCCGGGCGGGCCCCATCAGGGCGTCTCGTCAGCCGCTCAGGACACTGCTGAGCAGCTCGTTCAGGAGGTCCAGGTCGAGGATGTCGTTGTCCTCACCGAAGTTGTTCCACTCGCCGAAGTCCCACTTCGTCTCGTCGTCCTTGCCGTGGTTGGGGCCGGGCAGGATGTGCGACTCGGCGGTGACACTGGGCGCCGCGGCGAGGGCGGTGCCACCGAACATGACCATCCCGCCGACGAGCCCGGCGAGGACGAGTCCGTTTCTGTACATTGCGTTTCTCCCTGATACCTCTCGACTACTCTCCGTAGCTATCGGTGGGAAATCTCCCCCTCGCCTTAGACAGACAAACACCGACATTTTCGCTGTTGACCTGCAAAAATGCCGCGTCTAGCCAAACAGTGAGGCACATCGTGCTACTTGACGCATAGATGTGCGGGGGTGCACAACGACCGACCTTTTCCTGTACGTCCCATGACTATGGCGTCCAGCCCGCCCTGGCTTCACACTGGGGCGTGTCACGGGGAGGCAGATCATGACCACACACGCGGGCCCGTCCGGCGGGACGGTCACGGAACGGCGCCCCGAGCTGGACGCGATGCGCGCCCTCGTGGTCGTCGGGCTGGTGTTCTTCCACGCGTCGCTGGTGTTCGACTCGCGCGACGACTTCTACGTCAAGAACGCCGAGACGACCGGCATCACGTTCATCATCGCGGGGCTCTGCGTGATCTGGGCGATGCCGCTGCTGTTCCTCATCGCCGGGCTGGGCACCTGGCACTCGATGCGGCGCAGGGGGCCAGGCGGGTTCGCCGTGGAGCGGCTGCTGCGGCTCGGGGTGCCGCTGGTGTTCGCCCTGGTGGTGCTGCTCCCGCTGCCGCAGTGGCTGCGGGCGCGCGGCACGCCGGGCTACGCGGAGTCCTACTGGGAGTTCTGGCCGCGCTTCTTCACGGTGCGGCTCGAACTCAGCGACTTCCCGTTCATCCTGGAGGGTGAGCACTTCGAGACCGGGCACCTGTGGTTCGTCGTGCTGCTGCTGACGTTCTCGCTGCTGCTGGCGCCGCTGGCGCGGTGGGTGCCGCGTGAGCGGGCCAGGCGCGCCCGCGCGCGGCTGGTCGCGCTCTCGCGCCCGCGCGGCGCGCTGCTGCTGCTCGGGCTGCCCGTCGCGGCGGTCTGCGCGGTGATCGGGCTGGCCGAGGAGTTCGGCGGCTGGGACCGCTGGGCGTACCTGGTGTTCTTCCTGTACGGCTTCCTGCTCGTGACCGATCGCGACTTCCGTGCGGCGATGCGCCGCGACCGGGTGCCTGCCGCGGTGGCGGCCGTGACGCTGCTGGCGGTGGGGATGCCGGGCTTCATCCTCGTCGGCCAGGACCCCGGCACCGACCCGTTCAGGGACCTGACCCCGCTCGCGGTCGGGGTCCGGACGCTGTACGGCCTGGCCGGCTGGTGCGCGCTGGTGGCGATACTCGGCGCCCTCGACCGCCCGCGCCCCGCCTCCGCCTCCCCCGGGAGGCGTCGTGGCTGGTACGCCTACCTCGCGCCCGCCGTGCTGCCGCTCTACATCCTGCACCAGCCGATCGTGGTGGCCGCGGCCTACTTCGTGGTCGGCTGGCGGGCGCCCATCCTGGTCGAGTACCTGGTGATCGTGGCGGTCTCGCTGGCGCTGACCCTGCTCGCCTACGACCTGCTGGTGCGGCGCACCAGGGTGACCAGGTTCCTGTTCGGGATGCGCGAGCCTACGGCAGGGTCAGGATCACCGGCCCGTCCTCGGTGATGGCCACCGTGTGCTCGACGTGCACGCTCCTGCTGCCGTCGCCCGTGCACACCGACCACCCGTCGGAGGACATGTAGTACCGGTCGCCGCCGCCCGCCATCAGGCTGGGCTCGATCGCGATCACCAGCCCCGGTCGCAACCGCAGCCCGCGCCCGGCGCGGGCCTCGTTGGGCACGAACGGCTCCTCGTGCATGGCCCGGCCGATGCCGTGGCCGCCGAAGTCGTTCTGCATGCCGTATCCGGCGCCGCGCCCGACGGTGGACATCGCGTGCCCGATGTCGCCCATCCGCGCGCCGGGCCTGGCCGCCTCGATGCCCGCCGCCAGCGTCTCCTCCGCGACCCTGATCAGCTTGAGGTCCTCCGCCAGCGGCTCCCCGACGGTGAAGCTGACCGTGCCGTCGGCGTGCCACCCGTCGATGTAGGCGGCGCAGTCGACGCTGATCAGGTCACCGTCCCGCAGCCGGTACGGCGACGGCAGCCCGTGCAGCATGACGCCGTTGACCGAGGTGCAGATCACACCGGGGTACGGCATCGCCCCGAACGACGGGTGGTACCCGAGGAACGACGCCTTCGCCCTGGCCTCCTCGATGACCGTCCTGGCCACCTCGTCCAGCTCCTTGAGCGACACGCCCACGGCCGCCTGCTCGCGCACGGCGGCGTGGACGGCGGCGACGACCTTGCCGGACTCCCGCATCACGGCGATCTCACCGGCAGACTTGTACTCGATCACAGCCCCTCCTTGCCGATAACTATACCGGTATTATTATCACGGATCTCGGGGCGACGTGGAGGGGCCCCTACCCCGGCTCAGTCCATCCCTCTCCTGCCCGGGGTCCAGAACGGCTTCGTCCGCACGTCCTTGCGGCCCGTCAGGCAGCGCCAGCTTCCTGACCGCGTCCACCAGCACCTCGGACCCGGCCGCCGAGCCGCCCGGGTTGCGGCGCGCGTTCAGACGGTGATCACCACCTTGCCCTTGGCGTGCCCCCGCTCCACGTGCGCGATGGCCTCGGGCACCTCGCTCAGCGGGTGCGTACGCTCGATGACCGGCGTCAGCTTGCCCGCCTCGGCCAGCTCGCGCAGCACGGCCAGGTCATCGGCGTTCTCGCGGGTGGTGAAGACGGGCAGGCTGTGGCGGACGAACAGGTTCAGCACGCTCAGCCCGGCGATGCGGCTCATCACGCCGACCCAGCGTCCCCCTGTGCCGTTGTTGTGCAGGTAGGTGCCCGTCGGGGTGAGGATGCGCCGGCAGTCGGCCACCCGGCGGTTGCCCACGTTGTCGAGGACGACGTCGTAGCGGTGACCGGTGCGGGTGAAGTCCTCCTTGGTGTAGTCGATCACGTGGTCGGCGCCGATCGACCGCACCAGCTCCACGTTCCCGCCGCCGCACACGCCGGTGACCTCCGCCCCGTACGCCTTGGCGAGCTGCACCGCGAACGTGCCGATCCCGCCCGCCGCCCCGTTGACCAGCACCCGCTGCCCCGGCGCCAGCCGCCCCTTGTCGCGTAACGCCTGCAGCGCGGTCTGCGCCGACGTGGGCACGGCCGCGGCCTGCTCGAAGGTGAACCCGGCCGGCTTGCGGGTCAGCGGGCCGCTCTCGGGGACGGCGACGTACTCGGCGAACGAGCCGGGGGCGCAGCCGTACACCTCGTCGCCGGGCGCGAACCGGCTGACGCTCTTGCCGACCGCCTCGACGACCCCGGCGAGGTCGGCGCCCAGCCCGTGAGCCTTCGGCCTGGTCAGGCCCGCCACGGCGCGGAAGATGTAGGGGTCGCCCCTGAGCAGGTGCCAGTCGCCCGGGTTGACCGAGGCCGCCCGCACGCGGACGAGCACGCCGTCGTCGGCGATCCCTGGCTTGGCGGTCTCCTCCAGCTCGATGACGTCAGGCGGGCCGTAGACGCGGTAGCGGATGGCCTTCATGGCGGCTCCTGTTACACGTGAAAAGAAAAGCTGACACGTGAAACGCTACCTCTCCGGGGAGCTGCGCGCGCACGAAAAAGCGGCGGGCGGGAGGTGGATCCTCCCGCCCGCCGCTCAGCGGAACGTCAGGCCTTGAGCCAGCTCATCATCGGACGGAGCTTGGCGCCGGTCTTCTCGATCGGGTTCTCGGCCAGCTCGTCACGGTAGCGCTGGAACTCCTTCTGGCCGCTGTCGAACTCCTCGACGAGCTGGCGGGCGAAGGTGCCGTCCTGGACCTCGGCCAGGATGCGGCGCATCTCCTGACGCGACTCCTCGTTGATCACGCGCGGGCCGCGGGTGTAGCCGCCGTACTCGGCCGTGTCGGAGACCGACCAGTACATCTTCGAGATGCCGCCCTCGTACATGAGGTCGACGATGAGCTTCATCTCGTGCAGGCACTCGAAGTAGGCCACCTCGGGCTGGTAGCCGGCCTCGATCAGGGTCTCGAACCCCGCCTTGATCAGCTCGGAGACGCCGCCGCACAGCACGGCCTGCTCGCCGAACAGGTCGGTCTCGGTCTCCTCCTTGAACGTGGTGCGCAGCGCGCCGGCGCGGGTGCCGCCGATGCCCTTGGCGTAGGAGAGCGCGAGGTCGAGCGCCTTGCCCGAGGCGTCCTTCTCCACGGCCACCAGACACGGCACGCCGCGCCCGGCCTCGAACTGACGGCGGACGAGGTGACCGGGGCCCTTGGGGGCCACCATGCACACGTCCACGCCCTCCGGCGCCTCGATGAGGCCGTAGCGGATGTTCAGGCCGTGGCCGAAGAACAGCGCGTCGCCCTCGACCAGGTTGGGGGCGACGTGCTCGGCGTACAGGTGGCGCTGGATGTGGTCCGGCGCCAGGATCATCGTGAGGTTGGCCTCCTCCACCGCCTCCGACGGGGACAGCACGCGCAGGCCGTCGTTCTCGGCCTTCTCGCGGCTCTTGGAGCCCTCGGGCAGGCCGACGCGCACGTCCACGCCGGAGTCACGCAGGGAGAGCGCGTGGGCGTGGCCCTGGCTGCCGTACCCCAGCACGGCCACGTGGCGTCCCTGAATGATCGACAGGTCGGCCTGGTCGTCGTAGTAAATCTCGGTCACTTGCTCAAAACCTTTCAGGCGGTACGGTCCAGTGCCCTGAGGGACCGGTCGGTGATGGAGCGGGCGCCGCGGCCGATGGCCACCATGCCCGATTGGACGAGTTCCTTGATCCCGAACGGCTCGAGGACCTTGACGAAGGCCTCCAGCTTGTCGGGAGTGCCGGTGACCTCGATGGTCACGGCGTCGGCCGCCACGTCGACGCAGCGGGCACGGAAGAGGTTGACCAGCTCAAGCACGTGCGAGCGGCTCTCGGCGTCGGCCTTGACCTTGATCAGCATCAGCTCGCGCTGCACCGACTGCGACGGGTCGAGCTCGACGATCTTGAGCACGTTCACCAGCTTGTTGAGCTGCTTGGTGACCTGCTCCAGCGGCAGCTCCTCGACGCTGACCACGATCGTCATGCGGGAGATGTCGTCGTGCTCGGTGGGCCCGACGGCCAGGGAGTCGATGTTGAACCCCCTGCGGCTGAACAGCGCCGACACGCGTGCCAGGACGCCCGGCCTGTTCTCGACAAGCACGGACAGCGTGTGTCTACTCATCGTCGTTCTCCCACTTCGGAGCCATGTCACGGGCGATCTGGATGGTGTCGTTGCTGGTGCCCGCCGGGACCATGGGCCAGACCATGGCGTCCTGGTGGACGACGAAGTCGACCACGACAGGCACGTCATTGATCTCCATGGCCTTCTTGATCACGGCGTCCACGTCCTCGGGACGCTCGCACCGCAGGCCCACACAACCATAGGCCTCCGCCAGCTTGACGAAGTCAGGGATGCGGCGGGGAGCCTGAAGGTCGGTGTTGGAGTAACGCTGGTCGTAGAACAGCGTCTGCCACTGGCGGACCATGCCGAGGTTACCGTTGTTGATGACGGCGATCTTGATCGGCACGCCCTCAAGCGCACACGTGGCCAGCTCCTGGTTGGTCATCTGGAAGCAGCCGTCGCCGTCGATCGCCCACACGGTGGCGTCCGGCTGGCCCATCTTGGCGCCCATCGCGGCCGGCACGGCGAAGCCCATCGTGCCCGCGCCGCCGGAGTTGATGAACGTGCCCGGCTTCTCGTAGTCGACGAACTGCGAGGCCCACATCTGGTGCTGCCCGACTCCGGCCACGTAGTAGGCGTCGGGGCCCGCGATGGCGCTCAGCCGCTCCATGACGTACTGGGGGGCCAGCGAGCCGTCGTCGAAGGTGTCGTAGCCCAGCGGGTAGGTCTGCTTGTAGCCGTTGAGTATCGTCCACCACTCGTCGTAGTCGCCCTGCTGGCCGGAGGCCTGGACGGCGGCGATGAGGTCGGTGAGGACCTCCTTGCAGTCGCCCACGATCGGCACGTCGGCGTGGCGGTTCTTGGAGATCTCGGCCGGGTCGATGTCGGCGTGCACGACCTTCGCGAACGGCGCGAAGGACGGCAGGTGGCCGGTCACCCGGTCGTCGAAGCGCACGCCCAGGCCGATGATCAGGTCGGACTTCTGCAGCGCGCCCACGGCGGAGACGCTGCCGTGCATGCCGGGCATGCCCATGTGCTGCGGGTGGCTGTCGGGGAACGTGCCGCGCGCCATCAGGGTGGTGATGACCGGGATGTTCGTCAGCTCGGCGAGCTGGAGCAGCTCGGCCGAGGCGCGGGCCTTGTGGACGCCGCCGCCGACGTAGAGGACCGGCCGCCTGGACTCGGCGATGAGCTTGGCGGCCTCGCGGATCTGCTTGGAGTGCGGCCTGGTGACCGGGCGGTAGCCCGGCAGCTGCATGGTGGGCGGCCAGCTGAACGTGGTCTCGGCCTGCAGCGCGTCCTTGGAGATGTCCACGAGGACGGGCCCGGGGCGGCCGGTGGAGGCGATGTGGAAGGCCTCCATGATCGTACGGGCGATGTCGGCCGCGTCGGTGATCAGGAAGTTGTGCTTCGTGATCGGCATGGTGATGCCGGAGATGTCCGCCTCCTGGAAGGCGTCCGTGCCGATCATCGGGGAGGCCACCTGACCGGTGATCGCCACGATCGGCACGGAGTCCATGAAGGCGTCGGCAATGGGGGTCACCAGGTTCGTGGCGCCCGGGCCGCTCGTCGCCATGCACACCCCGACCTTGCCCGTGGCCTGCGCGTAGCCCTCGGCCGCGTGACCCGCGCCCTGCTCGTGCCGTACGAGCACGTGCCGGACCTTGGTCGAGTCGTAGAGAGGATCGTAGGCCGGCAGAATGGCACCGCCCGGGATCCCGAACACTGTGTCGACTCCAACGTGCTCCAGCGCCCTGACCAGGGCCTGTGCACCTGTCATCCGTTCGGTCATCGGCTCGTTCCTTGCGTGGCTACTCGCTTAAGGACATAAAAAATGCCCCTTCCCACCAGGCGGCGGGTCTGGGGCGGCGCGCAGGTCGTCGTGCTTCGCTATCGGCCTGCGCGCCGGCGAAGTACTACGAGAATCTCACTGCGAAGCATGCCCTACACCATAGCCGCTCCGAACGCCATCGCGCCAACTTCGTGGACACAAGTCTCAAACAGTGAGACTCGTCCGCATCAGCGAGTCGACTCCGCGCGCCGCCATCGGCCGGGCCACCAGGAAACCCTGCCCCCTTGTGCAGCCCATCTGCTTGAGCAGTTCGAGCTGCTCGGGACGCTCGATCCCCTCGGCCACCACGATAAGCCCGAGGTCGTGCCCGAGCCGCACGATCGTGCGGGTGAGCAGGGTCAGCGTGTCGTCCTTGCCGAGCCCCGAGACGAACGACGGATCGATCTTTATCATGTCGACGGGCAGCTGCCGCAGGAAGGCCAGCGACGCGTAGCCGGTGCCGAAGTCGTCGATCGCCAGCCGCACGCCGAGCGCCCGCAGCTCCGACAGCCGCTTGATGGTCTCCTCTGCGTCCTCGACGAGCATCTCCTCGATCACTTCGAGGGTGAGCACGGAGGCGGGCAGCCCGCTCTCGGTCAGCGCCTCCTCGACGGTCTCGACGAACCTGGGTGCCATGATCTGGCGGGCCGACAGGTTCAGCGACAGCCCGATGTCCCAGGACGAGGCCCGCCAGGCGGCCACCTCGCGGCACGCCTCACGCAGGATCCACTCGCTCAGCGGCACGATCAGCCCGGTGTCCTCCGCCGCGCCGAGGAACTGCTCCGGCGGCACGAACACCGACCCGCGCCACCAGCGCACCAGCGCCTCCACCGCGGTCACCCGCGAGGTGGCCAGGTCGACCACCGGCTGGTACTCGATCGCGAACTGCTGCTCGATCAGCGCCCGCTGCAGGTCGGCCGCCAGCTCCAGGCGGCGCATGACGTCGGCGTGCATCTGCGCGGCGAAGACCTCCACGCGCCGCCCGCCCAGCTCCTTCGAGCGGGCCATGGCCACGTCGGCGTTGCGCATGAGGTCGCCGGCGGGCAGGTCGTCCTCGGCGAAGGCGACGCCCACGCTCGCGGTCAGCGCCACGTCGCGGTCGGCGACCCGGAACGGCTCCTGCGAGACCGCGCGGACCAGCCGCTCGGCCAGGTCCACCGCGATCTGCGCGTCGCCGCCGGTCTCCACGAGCACCGCGAACTCGTCGCCGCCCCATCGGGCCAGCGTGTCGTCGGCGCGCACGGCCCCGCGCAGCCTGCGGGCCGCCTGCCCGAGCAGGTAATCGCCGCTGGCGTGGCCGACCGAGTCGTTGACCGAGGTGAACCCGTCGAGATCGAGGAAGATCACCGCGACGTTCCCCGTGCCGGTGCCGGACGTGCGGCCCGAGAGCACCTCGCGGGTGCGCTCCTCGAAGTAGGCGCGGTTGGGCAGCCCGGTGACGCCGTCGTGGAAGGTCAGGTGGGCGACCTGGTTGCGCAGCGCCTCCTCGTCGCTGACGTCGCGGGTCGTCACGAGCATCAGGTCTCGCCCGCCGGCGTGGCGGGTGGCGACGGACTCGGTGGGCCGCCAGGTGCCGTCGGCGGCGCGCACACGGCAGGCGATCAGGCAGGCGCCGGGCGCGGTGTTGTCCTCGTCGAGGTTCATCGCGCGCATGGCGACCTGGATGCCGGGCACGTCCTCCGGGTGGATGTAGTCGAAGATCGACCCGCCGACCAGCTCCTGCGGGCTGTAGCCGTACGTGACCTCGACGCCCGCGCCGATCTCGCGCACCACGCCCTCGTAGTCGCAGGTGAACACCACGTCGCCGGTGCTCTCCGCCAGCTCCTTGAGCTGACGCTCGCTCAGCTTGACCAGGCCGCGCAGCCGTACGTTGGCCACCGAGACCACGAACAGGCGCACCAGCAGGAGCAGCACCACCGAGACCGCGACCACCACGACGCCGGTGACCGGCGGCCCGACGCGCCCGCCCGCCTGATGCAACAGCAGCGTGCCCGCGGCCACCGCCACCAGCGCCAGGGGCACCAGCGCCACCGCGTGACCGACCGACGGCCGGTTGGCCTGCCTGACCCGCGGCCCCCAGGGGACGGCCGCCAGCAGCAGGAACGCGACGGGCGCGAGCATGACGCCCCAGAGCTGCGGCTCGGCGTCCATGAGCCGGGCCACCGCCGCCGAGATGCCGGCCACGGTCATCGCGGCCAGCGCGCCGACGCCCGCCAGGCCCAGCAGCCAGGACGACGACCTGCTGGTCAGCACCGACGGGACCACGGCGAACGTCACCAGCAGCCCCACCATCGGCGGCAGCATGACCAGGGTGAAGGCGGCCGCGTCGGCGGTCTCGGCGTACACGTGGCGCAGCGCCACCATCCAGCCGATCAGGAAGAGCGCGGCCGTGCACAGGTAGGCGTCGGTGAGATGCCGTAAAGCGACCCTGGCCGGGAACTTGCGGTCGGCGGCGAGCAGCGCGCCGCTCGCCATGACGACCGTGCCGAGCAGCATGAACATGTCCGCGAAGCTGTCGAAGAAGCTCTCGGTGAACGGCCGCAGCGCCACCCCGGCGGTCCAGATCACGGCCCCGCCGCCCATCCAGCGGGCACCCATGGCCGTCGGGCGGTGCGCGGTCTGCTTCACCGAGGCGATCAGCAAGGAGGCGGCGGCGATCAGTGCCGCCATTCCTCCGGCGACCGCTCCGGTGACCAAGGCCGGGCTCTCCGTCAGGAGGGCGGCGGCGAACGCCACCGCGCCGGCCGCCGCAGCGGCGGCCGGCGGCACCCGGGGATCACGCCAGCGGATCACAGTCGTTGCCCATCCCGTCTCGAACTCTGCACCAGTGACCGCCGAAG
This sequence comes from Nonomuraea sp. PA05, assembly GCF_008086045.1. Lineage (GTDB taxonomy): Bacteria > Actinomycetota > Actinomycetes > Streptosporangiales > Streptosporangiaceae > Nonomuraea > Nonomuraea monospora. Next base: position 120,192 of record NZ_VSEY01000015.1, read on the forward strand.
CCCGGTCGATCACTTCGCCAGTGTGTGCTGTCGTGGGTGCGCGGGTGGTGACAACGCCGATGTCGTCACCGATCTGATAACCAGACAGACCAATTGCCGCCAAGAGCTCCTTGACAGTGAGTCAGGAACTCCCTGCAAAGGCAACCGTACGCACCGAAGGTCACGGACCAGCCACGTTCCGGGATCCTCTCAGTACGAGTCGGTGATGACATTCACCAAAGGCTCTCCTGCCAGGTATCTCTCCACCTGGGCGCGGACCAGACGCAGCGTGCGGCGTACGGAGGCGGGGGTGCTGCCGGCCACGTGCGGGGTGATCAGCACGCCCGGCGCGCTCCACAGAGAGTGACCTTCGGGCAGCGGCTCGGGCGCGGTCACGTCCAGCGCGGCGCGCAGCCGGCCGGTCTTGAGTTCGGCCACCAGCGCCTCGGTGTCGACGACCCCGCCCCTGGCGGCGTTCACCAGCACCGCGCCGTCCTTCATCCTGGCCAGGAACGCGGCGTCCACCATCCCGGCCGTGGCGGCGGTGGCGGGCACCAGCAGCACCACGACGTCCGCCTCCGGCAGCAGCGCGGGCAGTTCGTCCATGCCGTGCACGCCGTCGCGGGCGCTCCTGGCCACCCGGACGACCTCCACCTCGAACCCGTCCAGGCGGCGCTCCAGCGCGGCGCCGATGGAGCCGTACCCGACGATCAGCACCGTCGAGTCGGCCAGCACGCCGGTGTGGTGGTAGGTCCACTCGCCCCTGCGCTGCGCGTCCACGAACCCCGGGAACTCCCTGAGCACCGCGATCATGGCGCCCACGGCCCACTCGGCGGTCCCCGCCTCGTGCACGCCGCGCGCGTTGCACAGCACCGCGCCCTCCGGCATGTGCGGCCGGTACGGCTCCACCCCCGCCGTCACGGTCTGCAGCAGCCGCAGCGAGCTCATCCTGGCCAGCGTCCCCGGCACGTCCGGCACGGTGACCAGCGGAGGGATCCACACCTCCACTTCCTCCACCCCATCCGGCATCGGGGACGTGCCGTCATATACGGCACATTCGACGCCGGGAAGCTTGGACAGTTCATCAGCCACCGAATCGGACGGAACCCAGGTCTTCATGCCGAGAACCTTACGACTACGGGGGAAGTATGGAACACATGAGGAAGCTCTGGACGATCATGCTACTGACCGCACTCACGGCATGCTCCGGGCTCACGGCTTGTACGAACCGCGGCGGAGAAGTGCTCCCCACGGCGGCCGTGTCGGCGGGGGCCGCCCCGAGTGATCCCGAAGACGTCGTGACCGGGCTCGCCGTGCCGTGGGGGATCGCCTTCCTGCCCGGGCCAGGCGGGGACGCCGTGGTCACCGAACGCGACACGGCCCGCGTGCTGCGGGTCAGCCGTACCGGCCAGGTGACGGACCTGGCCAGGATCGAGGACGCCCGTCCCGACGGCGAGGGCGGCCTCATGGGCGTGGCGGTCAAGGAGGACCAGGTCTTCCTCTACTACACCGCCGAGCTGGACAACCGGATCGTGCGCTACCGCCTCACCGGCGACGGCCTCACCGACCAGCAACTCCTCGTACAGGGCATCCCCAAGGGCGGCATCCACAACGGCGGCCGGCTCGCCTTCGGCCCCGACGGCTTCCTGTACGCCACCACCGGCGAGACCGGCGACCGCGACCTGGCCCAGCAGCGCGACTCGCTCGGCGGCAAGATCCTGCGCATGACCGTGGACGGCGCGCCCGCGCCTGGCAACCCGTTCGGGACGCTGGTCTACAGCTACGGCCACCGCAACGTGCAGGGGCTGGCCTGGGACGGCTCCGGCCGGCTGTACGCCTCCGAGTTCGGCGCGAACAGCTACGACGAGGTCAACAGGATCGAGCCGGGGGCCAACTACGGGTGGCCCGAGGTGGAGGGGCGGGGCAACGACCAGCGTTACGTCAACCCGATCCTCACCTGGTCCACGGCGGAGGCGTCGCCGTCGGGGATGGCGTACGCGAACGGGTCACTGTGGGTGGGGGCCTTGCGCGGGGCCCGGCTGTGGCAGATCCCCCTGGGTGAGGACGGCTCCGCCGGGGCTCCGGTGGCGCACTTCACCGAGCGGTACGGGCGGTTGCGGGCGGTCGCTGCGACGCCGGACGACGGGAAGCTCTGGGTGGGCACCAGTAACAAGGACGGGCGGGGCTCACCCGAGGACGGCGACGACCGCATCATGTCCGTGACGCCGTCCTGACCCCGCTACGCCGCCGTAGCGGGCTGAGGTCCTTCAGAGAACGCGGGGGCGCTGGCGCGCTGGGGCCGGCGCGGAGGTGCGCTGAGGCGGGGCGCTGAGGCGGGGCGCTGAGGCGGGGCGCTGAGGCGGGGCGCTGAGGCGGGGCGCGCTGGGGCTGGGGCGCGCTGGGGCTGGGGCGCGCTGGGGCTGGGGCGCTGGCGTGCAGTACGGCGCCCCGGCCCGCAGCGTGGCCCGGACCTCAGCGGGTGACGGACCTCAGCGGGTGACGGCGGTGCAGGTGATCTGGGTCTGCGGCCGGTACTTGGTGGTCAGCTTCTTGTCCTTCTTGACCACCTTGCCGTCCTGGTGGAACACCCGGGTCACGTCGATGGTGAACCCCTGCTCCCCCACGGTCGGCAGGCAGTCGGCCGCCGAGCTGCTCTCCCTGCGGAACGGCGTGAAGTCCCGCCGCTCCGACTCCAATGCCTCGACCTTGTCGTACCGCTTGGTGCTCCACAACGACACCGTCACCGACGTCGCGGTGGACGCGGTCTTGATCAGCACGCCGTGCTCGGAGTCGTTGCGCCACTTCAGGTCCAGGTCGGGATGGAGCAGCGCCACGTCGCGCCCGGCCGGGTAGCGCGGCGCGTAGTAGTCCATCGGCTGGTGCTCGACGTCGTCGAAGCCGCCGAAGAACGCCGCGTTGTACATGGTGGTCGCGAACTGCGACCCGCCTCCGCCGACGATGTTGACCATGCGGCCGCCGACGATCTGCCCGGCCTCGACGTACCCGTCCTCGACGGTCCGCTCCCCCAGCACGTCGTTGACGGAGAAGGTGTCACCCGGCCTGACCAGGTACCCGTCCACCTCCTGCGCCATGAGCTGGATGTTCTTCACCCGGGCCTGGCAGCAGTCGAACGTGGTGGTGAACTCGCCGACGAGCTCCTTGATGCCGAGCCCCTGGATCTGCGTGGTCTCCACGGTGGGCGCGACGGTGCCGAGCCGGACCGGGATCACGCGCGTCCCGCCCTCGGCGAACACCTTCTCGGCGTCCCTGGCCAGCAGCTTGTCGTTGACGCCGCGGCCCGCGCGCGCGGGCACCAGGACGGGCTTGCCGTCCACGATCTGGTACGAGGCGTCGCGCGGCTGCTGCGCCGCGTCCACGAGGTTGCCCTCGACGGAGGTGAGCACCTTCCCGGCGTCGAACTCGGGCACGAGCGAGCCGTCCCCGTCGGCGTTGAAGGTGAGGTTCGCGGCGATCATGGCCGGCGGGATCTGCACCTGCTTGTCGCCGAGCGTCAGGGTGAGCGGCGCGGCGACGGCGGCCTTGGCCTTGGCGACGGCCGTGGTGACGGCTTCCGGGGTGGTGGCGGGCTTGGCGGGCCTGAGCGTGAGGACGACGGGGCCGCCGCCGTTCAGGAAGGCCTGGCTGACCCTGCTCACGGCGTCGTCCCTGTCGAGCAGCACGCCGTCCTCCGGCTGACGGGCCCTGGGCTGGAGGCCGGTGAAGGTCACGCGGCCCTCGACGGCGGGCTTGTCGATGCTCTCCGCCAGGCCCTCGACGGTCCTGGTGAGCTGGGAGGAGTCGACGGTGATCTTGGGCTGGAGGTCGGTCCTGCCGACCAGCCCGCGCCACACCTCCTCGGGGCCGGGGAACCCGCTGGGCGCCTGCCCGATGGTGGCGACGACGTCGAGTTCGAGCCCGGCCTCGTCGGGCTGGATCGTGTCCTTCTTGCCGCCGATGTCGGCGATGACGGGCTTGGCGAGCTTGGCGCCCAGTTCGGTGCGGAGCTTGTCGGCCGCCTGCGTCACGGTCAGGCCGCCGATGTCCACGCCTGACACGTGGGTGCCACGCAGGACGGAGCCGGACATGAGCACGGCCGGCACCACGTACGCGAGCGCGGCCAGCACCAGCACGAGAACGACGAGGCTCGGCAGCAGCCGGCCTCGGCGGGGCGGCTCGGGCTCGAACGGCGAGGGCCGTTCCGGCATGCCGAACGCGGCGGGCTGGCCCTTCTGATCCTTCTCCGCGGCCATGGGCCAGGGCTGCGCGGGCGGCGCCACCGGTGGCAGCGCGCCGTTGCCCGCCGGACCGCCCGGAGCGCTCGGGCCTTGGGCCGGCCGGGGTTCCTGTCTCTCCGGCGGTCCGAAGATGTCCCGGGAGACCCCCGGGGGCAGTCCTTCGATCCGCGGTTTTCTGGAGACGGCCGACGTCGGTAAGGGCACCGAGGCGAACGGGTCGGTCGGTGATTCGATCGGTCCGGCGTTACGCACGCCTCAATCTCCTCCCGGTCCGCAGCCAAGTCTCAGGCAACAGTAAGGCACGCGCATCCGCATATGTCACGGGAAATGGCTACGGAAATGTGTCAACCTAGCCACCGGTAGCGATGTTCAGGTCGGCCGGCCGTGCCGTAACGTGGCCGAAATTCGGCCTGCCCCGCCGCGCACAGATGTTCCAGATAACGGCGGGCGCTGACCCGCGACAGGCCCGTGAGCTCGGCGGCCTCGGCGGCCGACAGGTCGCGGCCCGCGTCCCGCAGGGTATCGGCGACCAGCGCGCAGGTGGCCGCCGACAACCCCTTCGGCATGGGCGCGGCGGTCTTGGGCGTGCCGAAGAGCCGGTCCACGTCGTCCTGGCGGGCCTCGGCGCCGATGGCGGTCAGGCGGTTGCGGGTGTCGGCGTACTGCTGGAGGCGTTCGGCCAGGGCGGCGGCGGTGAACGGCTTGATGAGGTAGTTGACGGCGCCGCCGCGCATGGCCTCCCTGACGGTGGGCACGTCGCGGGCGGCGCTGACCATGAGGACGTCCACGTCGTGCAGCGCCTTGAGCACCTCCAGGCCGGACATGTCGGGCAGATAGATGTCGAGCAGCACGAGGTCGGGCCGCAGCTCGGCCGCCGCCGCGAGCGCGCCGGCGCCGCTGTGCGCGACGGAGAGGACGCTGAAGCCCGGCACCCGGCTCACGTAGCCGCTGTGGATGCGGGCGACCATGAAGTCGTCGTCGACGACCAGTACGCCGATCATGAGCCTGCCTTCGCCGGGAGCAGCGCGGTGAAGACCGCCCCGCCCGCGTTCCGTACACGTACCCAGCCGCCTCTGCGCAGGCACACCTGCCGGGTCAGCGCCAGCCCCAGCCCGCGCGGCCCCGACTGGGCGGCCTTCGTCGTGAAGCCTTCCCTGAAGACCTCCTCCACCAGGCCGGGCGCGATGCCGGGGCCCGAGTCGCCGACCCGCACGCGCAGCCCGCCCGCGTCGGCCCGCACCGAGACCTCGATCGTGCCCTGCGCGCCGTCGAGCGCGTCGATGGCGTTGGCGACCAGGTTGCCGACCACGAGGACCGCGTCGCGCGGGTCGCCGATCAGCCCGTCGGGCACGGAGGAGTCGTCGGCGAGCACCAGCTCGGCCCCGCGCTCGGCCGCCTCCGCCGACTTGGCCAGCAGCAGGGCGGCGAGCGTGGGGTCCTGGATGCGCTCGCGCAGGCCGGTGGCGTAGGCGCCGTGGGTGATGCGGGTGATGAAGCCGACGGCCGCCTCGTGCTCGCCCAGCTCCAGCAGCCCGACCACGGTGTGCATGCGGTTGGCGAACTCGTGCGCCTGCGCCCGCAGCGCCTCGGTCGCGCTGGAGGCGTCGTCCAGCTCGCGGGCCAGGCGGATCAGCTCGGTGCGGTCCCGCAGGGTGACCACCCAGCCGCGGTGTCGCCCGCGCACCCAGACGGGGGTGCGGTTGAGCACCAGCACGCGGTCGCCGTGCAGCACGATGCGGTCCTCGCCGGGGTCGGCGCCGCCGAGCACGTCGCGCATGCGCTCGGAGACCGGCATCTGCGTCAGGTCCTCGCCGACGTCCCCGAGCAGCTCGCGGGCGGCGTCGTTGACCAGCGTCACCCTGCCCGCCAGGTCGAGCGCGAGCACGCCCTCCTTGACGCCGTGCAGCACGCCCTCGCGCTGCTCCAGCAGCGCCGCGATCTCGCGCGGCTCCAGCCCGAACGTCTGCCTGCGCACCCGCGCGGTGATCAGCACGGCCAGCGCCAGCCCGGCCAGCAGCACCGCCAGCGCCGTCCAGATCAGCGGCGGCAGCGCCTGGAAGACCTGGCTGATGACCGTGGTCTCCAGCACGCCGACCGAGACGAGGCCGATGACCGTGCCGTACTCGTCACGGATCGGCGCCTTGCCCCTGACCGTGGTGCCGATCGTGCCGGTCTCGGTGCCGACCCAGCTCCGGCCCGTGCGCAGCACCGTGCTGCCGTCGGTGGACAGCCGCTTGCCGATCAGGGTGGCGTTGGGATGGGCGTAGCGCTCCTGCTCGACGTTGGCGATCACGACGTAGTCGGCGCCGGTCTCGTGCTGGACGCTCATGGCCAGCGGCTGCAGCACGGCCTCCGGGCGTTCCAGCGCGAACGCCCTCCTGACCTCGGGCAGCCCGGCCACCGCCTGCGCGATCGCCAGCGCCCGCTGCTGATGCAGCTCGTCGAGCTGGGCACGCGTGTGCTCGGCCCACACGCCACCGGTGCCGCCGACGGCCAGCAGCACGATCACCATCTGGAGGACGAAGAGCTGAGTCCCCAGGGAGGCGTCACGAACCCGTCTCACCCGGCCCATGGAAACAAACCCAGGTCACGTCCGGGTCGCGACCAATACGACCACTATGACGCCAAGCGCGCAAAGGCTGTACGCGTCGCGGCCGGGACTTCACCATGCCAGTTCCATAACGGTGAAAATCCCCCCTGGAGTGATCATGCGCTTGCGCGTACTCGCCGCTCTCGCGGCACTCTCTCTCGGCGCGCTGACGGCGTGCGGCCAGTCGGGCGGCGGCGCCTCCGCCGCCGGCCCCCTGCGCATCATGGCCCCCGCCGCGCCCGGCGGCGGCTGGGACCAGACGTCCCGAACGGCGGAGCAGGCGTTCAAGGCGGCCGACCCGCAGCGCAAGGTCGAGGTCTACAACGTGCCCGGCGCGGGCGGCACGATCGGCCTGGCGCAGCTCGCCGGCGAGAAGGGCAACGGCAACCTGCTGATGACCATGGGCCTGGTCATGGTCGGCGCCATCGAGCAGAACAAGTCCAAGGTCACGCTCGCCGAGACCACCCCCATCGCCAAGCTGACCGAGGAGTACGAGCTGGTCGTGGTGCCGGCCGCGTCGCCGTACAAGTCGCTGGCCGACCTGGTGGCGGCCTGGAAGGCCGACCCGGCGAAGGTGTCGATCTCGGGCGGCTCGGCGGGCGGCACCGACCACATCGTGGCCGGGCTGATGGCCAAGGCCGCCGGCGTGGACCCCAAGCAGGTCAACTACATCGCCCACTCGGGCGGCGGCGAGGCGCTGAACGAGCTGCTCGGCAACAAGGTCAGCGCGGGCATCTCGGGCGTGGCCGAGTTCGCCGAGCACGTCAAGTCCGGCAAGCTGCGCGCCCTCGGCGTGACCTCCGCCGAGCGGGTGTCCGGCCTGGACGCCCCCACCCTCAAGGAGGGCGGGCTGGACGTCGTGCTGGCCAACTGGCGCGGCTTCGTCGCCCCCGGCGGGCTGTCCGAGGCCGACAAGAAGACCCTGACGGACGCGGTCACCAAGATGCACGGCTCGCAGCCGTGGAAGGACGCGGTCGCCAAGAACGGCTGGATCGACTCCTTCCAGACCGGGCAGCAGTTCGCCGACTTCCTCGGCGCCGAGCAGACCAGGGTCAAGGGCATCATCGCCGAGATGGGGCTCGTCTCCTGATGATCAGGTTCCGGTGGCGGCCCGAGCTCGGGCTGGCGGTCGTGGTGCTGGTGCTGGGCGTGCTCGTGGTGATCGGCACGCTGGACGTGTCGGCGGCGGCCTCCCAGCTCGGCGTCGGGCCGCGCTTCTTCCCCATGCTGGTGGGCGGCGCCATGGTGGTCATCGGCCTGTTCTACGTGGCCGACGTGCTGCGCGGCGGGCACGGCGACCCCGAGGAGAGCGAGGACGTGGACGCCGCCGCGCCCACCGACTGGCGCAGCGTCGGCCTGGTCAGCGGCGTCTTCCTGGCCTTCGCCGCGCTCCTCGACCTGCTCGGCTGGATCCTCGGCGCGAGCCTGCTGTTCTTCGGCCTGTCGGTGGTGCTCGGGGCCGAGCACAGGCTGCGGGCCGCCGTGGTGGCCGTGGTCATGGGCGTGGCGACGTACCTGCTGTTCGTGCACGGCCTGGGCGTGAACCTGCCGGGCGGGGTGCTCGCGCCGTGACCTCGCTCCAGCTCCTGCTCGACGGCTTCGCCGCCGCGCTCACCCCCGTCAACCTCCTGTACGCGCTCGTCGGCGTCACCCTCGGCACCCTGGTCGGCGTGCTGCCCGGCATCGGCCCCGCGATGACGGTGGCGCTGCTGCTGCCGATCACCTTCACGGTGCCGCCGGCCAGCGCGTTCATCATGTTCGCCGGGATCTACTACGGCGGCATGTACGGCGGCTCCACCACCTCCATCCTGCTCAACACGCCCGGCGAGTCCGCCTCGATGATCACGGCGCTGGAGGGCAACAAGATGGCCAGGCGGGGCCGCGCCGCCCAGGCGCTGGCCACGGCCGCGATCGGCTCGTTCGTGGCCGGCACCATCGCCACGGCGCTGCTGGTCGTGGCGGCGCCCGCGGTGGTGAGCTTCGCGATCGCGTTCGGCCCCGAGGACTACTTCGCGCTGGCCGTCCTGGCCTTCACGGCCGTGTCGTCGGTGTTGTCCCGCTCGGTCGTGCGCGGCCTGGCCTCGCTCGGCCTCGGCCTGGTGATCGGCCTGATCGGCATCGACCAGCAGACCGGCCAGGCCCGGCTGACGATGGGCATCCCGCAGCTCCTCGACGGCATCGACGTGGTGATCGTCGCGGTCGGCCTCTTCGCCCTCGGCGAGGCCCTGTACGTGGCCTCCCGCCTGCGCCACGCGCCTCCCGAGGTGGTGCCGGTGGGCCGGGCGTGGATGGGCCGCGCCGACTGGCGCCGCTCCTGGCGGCCCTGGCTGCGCGGCACCGCCCTGGGCTTCCCGTTCGGCGCGCTGCCCGGCGGCGGGGCCGAGATCCCCACGTTCCTGTCGTACGCGGCCGAGAAGCGCCTGGCCCGCGGCGTGGCGCGCGAGGAGTACGGCAGGGGCGCCATCGAGGGCGTCGCGGGCCCCGAGGCGGCCAACAACGCCTCCGCGGCCGGCACCCTGGTGCCGCTGCTCACGCTGGGCCTGCCCACCTCGGCCACGGCCGCGATCCTGCTGGCCGCCTTCCAGCAGTACGGCCTGCAGCCGGGGCCGCAGCTCTTCGACCACAACCCGGCCCTGGTGTGGGGCATGATCGCGTCGCTGTTCATCGGCAACGCGATGCTGCTGGTGCTGAACCTGCCGATGGCCCCGCTCTGGGCGCGCGTCCTGCGCATCCCCCGGCCCTACCTGTACGCGGGGATCGTGCTCTTCGCCGCCCTCGGCGTCTACGCGCTGAACGGCACCGTGGTGGACCTGTTCGTGCTGTACGTGCTCGGCCTGCTCGGCTACGCCATGCGGCGCTTCGGGCTGCCCGTCGCGCCCGCGGTGATCGGGATGATCCTCGGCCCGATGGCGGAGATCCAGCTCCGCCGGGCGCTGGCCATCGGAGCGGGCGACGTGAGCGTGCTGGTGCGCAGCCCGATCGCGGCCGTGCTGCTCGCGCTGTCGGCGCTGGCGCTGCTGACACCGCTGTTCAGGAAGCTCCTGGCCCGGCGCGGCTTCGCTCCCGCGCCCAGGAACGAGGAGTAGCCGGGGCCCGGGCCGGGAATCCTCATCGTGGTTCTTGGAGTGGCCCCGCCGATCTGTCCGGATCGACGGGGCCAACCGGTCTCACTACTCGGAGACGCCCAGCTTCTCCAGGATCAGCTCGCGGGCCCTGGCCGCGTCGGCCTTGCCCCTGCTGGCCCGCATGACGCCGCCGACGAGCGCGCCCGCCGCGGCGATCTTGCCGGAGCGCACCTTCTCGGCCGCGTCGGCGTTGTCGGCCAGCACCTGGTCGATGATCGCCGACAGCTCGCCCTCGTCGTTGACGATCTTCAGGCCGCGCCGCTCGACCACCTCGTCCGGCGTGCCCTCACCGGCCAGCACGCCTTCCAGCACCTCGCGCGCCAGCTTGTCGTTGAGCGCGCCCGAGGCCACCAGCTCGGTCACCCGGGCGATCTGCTCAGGCGTGATCGGCAGGTCGGCCAGCGGCGTGCCGCTCTCGTTGGACTTGCGCGCCAGCTCGCCCATCCACCACTTGCGCGCGTCGGCCGCCGGCGCACCGGCCGCGACCGTGGCCTCGACCAGCTCGATCGCGTCGGCGTTGTGCATGGCCTGCATGTCGAGGTCGGACAGGCCCCACTCGGCCTGCAACCGCTTGCGCTTGACCGACGGCAGCTCCGGCAGGGCCGCCTTCAGCTCGGCCACCCACGCCGTGTCGGGCGCGATCGGCACCAGGTCGGGCTCGGGGAAGTAGCGGTAGTCCTGCGCCTCCTCCTTGGACCGGCCCGACGTGGTGGTGCCGGTGTCCTCGTGGAAGTGCCGGGTTTCCTGGAAGATCGTGCCGCCCTCGGCCAGGATCGCCGCCTGCCGCTCGATCTCGCTCCGCACCGCCCGCTCGACGCTGCGCAGCGAGTTGACGTTCTTCGTCTCCGTACGGGTGCCCCACTCGGACGAGCCGCGCGGCATCAGCGAGACGTTCACGTCACACCGCAGCGAGCCCTCCTCCATGCGCACGTCGGAGACGCCCAGCGAGCGCATGATCTCGCGCAGCTCGGTGACGTACGCCCTGGCCACCTCGGGCGCGAGCCGGTCGGTGCCCGGGATGGGCTTGGTCACGATCTCGACCAGCGGGATGCCCGCGCGGTTGTAGTCGACGATCGAGTAGTCGGCCCCGTGGATGCGCCCGGTCGAGCCGCCCACGTGGGTGGACTTGCCGGTGTCCTCCTCCAGGTGCACCCGCTCGATCTCGATCCGCACCGTCTCGCCGCCGACCTCGACGTCGAGGTAGCCGTCGAAGCAGAGCGGCTCGTCGTACTGCGAGATCTGGTAGTTCTTCGGCATGTCCGGATAGAAGTAGTTCTTCCGTGCCATGCGGCACCACTCGGCGATCGAGCAGTTGAGCGCCAGGCCGATGCGGATCGTCGACTCGATGGCCTGGGCGTTGGCCACCGGCAGCGCGCCGGGGAAGGCCAGGCAGGTCGGGCAGACCTGCGTGTTGGGCGGGGCGCCGAAGGTCGTCTTGCAACCGCAGAACATCTTCGACTTGGTGCCCAGCTCGACATGCGTCTCGAGGCCGAGCACCGGCTCGAAGCGCCCGAGCGCTTCGTCGTACGGCATGATCGTGCCGGCAGTCATGGTGAGGTCCTTCGTTCAGATCGTTCGTTCACGTTATCGCGTCGATACTCAGAGGAATCCATGGTTCCTCAGCGCCTTGGCGGTCGCCTCCACCCAGGTGGCATAGGCGGGAAGCTGTGCCAGTACGGGAAGACCCACACGGTCGCCGGCGAAGGCGAAGTGCTCGGAGACCTTCCGATGGGAGACCCCTGCCAGCACCGCACGCAACACAGCCTTCGGGTCGGCGACTCTCTCCACGTCACGCGGCCTGGCGGGCAAGTGGCGCAGGTCCGCGCCCGGCACGCTGGCCCACACCTCGGCATCGGCCAGCAACCACGCCTCCGTCTCCTTGACCGGGACCAACGGGACAACGGCGTCGTCCGCGTGCCTGGCCGCCTTCTCCCGCTCACGATGGTCGCTGTGCAGGAAGATCAGGTGGCAGTCACTCGCGAGGTCCTCGACGGCTCGCCGGATCCGGGCGTCGTCCTTGGTCATGCGGCATGAACCGTACTGGACGGCCTGCACGTCCACAGGACGTGGCGCGAGATCCGTCAGCGCGCGGAGCTGACGCCCGATGACAGGCCCGAGGAAGAGCTCGTCGGTGTCGCCCTCCGTGACCAACCCGGCGACGAGCGGCCGGCTCATGGTTGTCCTACGGAGCTCAGGTAGGTGCGAACCTGACGCGGGGAGACGAATGTTCCCAGCGCGCCTTCCTGACGCACCGGCTTGGCGACGGTGACGCGGGAGCGGGGGCTTCCCCCTCCAGTCCGCCACGCCGAATCGAGGAAGACCAGCGCTTCCGGAGCCGTCCTGTAGAGCGTGGACACCGCGACAGGTGAGTGGGTCGTCAGGATGACCTGCCGCCACGATTGCCCGGACCTGCCCACCCGCTGCGAGATCCTTTCGAGCAACTGGCCGAGCCTACTGGGGTGCAGACCATTCTCGATCTCCTCCGCCATGAGCAGACCCGCGGAGGGCTCGTCGTAGAGCGCCGCCAGCAAGGCGAGCACCCGGAGCGTGCCGTCCGAGGCGAGCCGGGCCGGCATGGGCTCGTGGTCGACGAGGATGTCGAACGACCATTCCTGCTCGCGCTCGTCCAGCACCGGCCGCACACCCGTCACGTCGGGCACCAGAGCGGACAGATCCACCACCAGGTCGTCCAGCTCGCCCGTAGCCTTCATCCTGCCCAGCACGGCCGCCAGGTTGCCGGCGTCCTCTGTCAGCGGCCTCTGGTTGAAGGCCGTGACCGGCCGCCGCATCGCTTGCGGAGCCGGAACGTGGAAGTGCCAGGCCTCCGCCTCTCGCCGCCATCCCTCGATCGCCGACCACTCCGGCATCACGTCCAGGGACCAGTCTCCCGATGCCCGGTGGGCCTCCATGACGGCGCGGAAGCGTTCGATCTGGCCAGGAAGGCCCACCTCCGCCTCCACGCGGATGTCGAACCGCGGGACGGGCTGCTGGCCCGCCGGCTGGTGGAAAAGCTCCTGTGGTTTTCCTCGCCGCGCGTCGAGCAGCGGGTCCTCCCCGCTCCTCATGTGCGGCTCGCCCAGCCCGATCGCCGCGCGGGCGAAGGCAAGCGCGTCCAGAAGGTTGGACTTCCCGCTCGAGTTCGGCCCGACCAGGGCGAGGAACGGCGGCACGTCGAGCTCGAAGTCCAAGAAGGACTTGAACCCGTCGATCTCGATTCGCGTGAGCATGCCGCCGTCCTCCTAAGCCCTACAGCTCCGGGGCCTTGGACAGCAGGCTGCCGCCCCAGCGGCTCTCCAGCGCCTGCTCCACGGCCGCGCCGACGCGGTAGCAGCGGTCGTCGGCCAGGACCGGGGCCATGATCTGCAGGCCCACCGGCAGGCCGTCCTCGTCGGCCAGGCCGCACGGGACCGACATGGCCGCGTTGCCCGCCAGGTTGGACGGGATCGTGCACAGGTCGGCGAGGTACATCGCCATCGGGTCGTCGGCGCGCTCGCCGATCGGGAACGCCGTGGTCGGCGTGGTCGGCGACACCAGCACGTCCACCTGCTGGTAGGCGGCCTCGAACTCGCGCGCGATGACCGTGCGCACCTTCTGGGCCTGGCCGTAGTAGGCGTCGTAGTAGCCGCTCGACAGCGCGTACGTGCCCAGCATGATGCGCCGCTTGACCTCGGGACCGAACCCGGCGGCCCTGGTCAGCGCCATGACCTCCTCGGCGCTGCGGGTGCCGTCGTCGCCGACGCGCAGGCCGTAGCGCATCGCGTCGAAGCGCGCCAGGTTGGACGAGCACTCCGACGGCGCGATCAGGTAGTAGGCGGGCAGCGCGGTGGTGAAGGACGGGCAGGAGACCTCGACGACCTTGGCGCCGAGCGACTCCAGGAGCTGCACGGTCTCGTGGTAGCGGGCCAGCACGCCGGCCTGGTAGCCCTCGCCGGCGAACTCCTTGACGACGCCGATCCGCATGCCGGCCACGTCGGCGTTCTTCGCGGCCTCGACGACCGACGGCACGGGCGCGTCGATCGAGGTGGAGTCCATCGGGTCGTGGCCGGAGAACGCCTCGTGCAGCAGCGCCGCGTCGAGCACGTTGCGGGCGAACGGCCCCGGCGTGTCGAGCGAGCTGGCGAAGGCGATCAGGCCGTAGCGGGACGAGCCGCCGTAGGTCGGCTTCATGCCGACGATGCCGGTGACGGAGGCGGGCTGCCGGATCGAGCCGCCGGTGTCGGTGCCCGTGGACAGCGGCGCCTCGTAGGCGGCCACCGCCGCGCTGGAGCCGCCGGAGGAGCCGCCGGGGATCTTCGTCAGGTCCCACGGGTTGTGGGTGGCGTGGTAGGCGGAGTTCTCCGTCGAGGAGCCCATGGCGAACTCGTCGAGGTTCGTCTTGCCCAGGATGACCAGCCCGGCCTCGCGCAGGCGGGCGGTGACGGTCGCGTCGTACGGCGGCCGCCACCCCTCCAGGATCTTGGAGGCGGCCGTCGTCGGCATGTCGCGGGTGGTGAAGATGTCCTTGTGCGCGATCGGCACGCCGGCCAGCGGCCCCAGCTTCTCGCCGGCCCGGAGCCTGGCGTCCACGGCGCGCGCCTGCTCCAGCGTGACCTCGCGATCGACGTGCAGGAACGCCTTGACCTTGGGCTCCACCTCGGCCATGCGGTCGAGGTGCGCCGCGGCCACCTCCTCGGCCGACACCTCGCCTGCGGCGATCATCGAGCCCAGCTCGGCGGCGGTCTTGCGGATCAAACTCATGCCTCCTCCCCGAGGATGCGCGGCACCCGGAAGCGGTCGTCCTCGACGGCGGGGGCGCCGGCGAGCGCCTGGTCGGGCGTCAGGGACTGTCGCACCTCGTCGGCACGGAAGACATTGGTCAGCGGAAGCGCGTGCGACGAAGGCGGCACGTCCTCGGCGGCGACCTCGGCCACCTTCGCGACCGACTCGATGATGGCATCGAGCTGGGTGGCGTAGTGATCGAGCTCGTCGTCGGTGAGCGCCAGCCTGGACAACCGAGCCAGGTGGGCGACCTCGTCGCGGGTTATGGCGGACATGAGTCGTTGAACCCGTTTCGTGGATGGAGTCTTTGGACACTGCCATCCTAGGGGGCCTGACCCGGCAGCCCCGAACCTTTACCGCTCAGGCCGAGCTGCTGACCTCAGGCTGGTAGCCGTACTCGACGGAGGCGCCCGCCCGGTCGCGCAGCCACACCGCGGCCTCCTCGGCCGGCATCGGGTGGCAGAACAGCCAGCCCTGCCCCACGTCGCACCCCATCTCCACCAGCCGCATCGCCACGTCGTCCGATTCCACGCCCTCCGCGACCGACCGCAGCCCGAGCGAGCGGACCAGGTCGACGATGGAGCGCACGATGCGGTAGTCGTCCTCCGACTCGGCGATCCGGCGCACGAACGAGGCGTCGATCTTGACCTCCGACACCGCCAGCCGCTGGAGCCTGATCAGCGAGGAGTAGCCGGTGCCGAAGTCGTCGAGCGCCAGGGGGACGCCGAGCGCGGCCAGCGCCTTGATGGTCTCCTGCGTGTAGGCCTGGTCGCCGGTCAGGATGCGCTCGGTGACCTCCAGCTGGATGGCGGCGGGCGGCAGGCCGTACCTGGCCAGGCCCACCTCCAGCTGCTCGGGCAGCGCGGAGGCGAGCAGGTCGCGGGCGGAGATGTTCACCGAGATCTGCACCCGCAGCCCGGTGTGCCACCAGGCCGCGGCCTGCTCCAGGGCCTCCTCGATGACGTACGCGGTGAGCTGCCGCATCAGGTACGACTGCTCGGCCAGCGGCACGAAGTCGGAAGGCGCGATCGGCCCGTGCACCGGATGCCGCCAGCGCAGCAGCGCCTCGACCCCCCGCACGTCGCCGCCGCCCAGCCCCACCTTGGGCTGGTAGTGCAGGCGCAGCTCGCGGTTGTCGATGGCGCGGCGCAGGTCGCCGAGCAGGGTGAGCCGCTCGGGCGAGTTGCGGTCCTTGTCCGGCTGGTAGAGCTCGACGCCGGTGCGGCCCTCCTTGGCCAGGTACATGGCCACGTCGGCGCGTTGCAGCAGCAGCTCGAAGTCGGGCGCGTGGTCGGGGTAGAGCGCGATGCCGACGGACGCGTCGAGGTCGAAGGTCATGCCCTCCAGGCGGACGGGCTCGGTCAGCGCGGCCCGCAGCCGGGCGGCCACCTCCCTGGCCGCGTGCGCGTCCCTGATCGAGGGCAGCAGCACGGCGAACTCGTCGCCGCCCAGCCTGGCCACGACGTCGCCGGGCCGCACGGAGTGGGTGAGCCGGTGCGCGATGAGCTGCAGCAGCCGGTCGCCCACGGGGTGCCCCAGGGTGTCGTTGACCTCCTTGAACCGGTCGAGGTCCAGCAGGAACAGCCCGACCCGCTCGTCCTGGCGCGACTCGGCCAGCGCCTCCTCGGTGCTGACGATGAGCATCTTGCGGTTGGGCAGGCCGGTCAGCTCGTCGTGCAGCGCCTGGTGGTCGCGGCGCATGGACAGCGTGGCGGTGAAGTAGACGGCGGCCAGCGGGGCGACGAAGAGCGGCACGAGGCCGGGCGAGTGGCTCATGACCACCACGACGAGGGGCGCCAGGCCGAGCAGTCCGGTGTAGACGAGGCTCTGCGGGCCGACGGTGACCTTCACCACCCGCATGATCGAGCGCCGCTCGTGCAGCGCGACCGCGCCGCTCACGAGGGTGGCCCTGGTGACGAAGTACGCGATGCCGGCCAGCGCGATCGCCAGCAGGTCGTCCCCGCCCGGCACCCAGGGCTCGGCGGGGCTCGGCACGATGCCGAACGTCCCCAGCACCACGGCGGCGGCGGTGAGCGCGAGCGTGGACTGGGCGATGTTGAACATGACCCGGTGCCACGACCTGCGCGTCACCACGCCGTTGATCACGACGGCGACGGCCTGCATCAGCACCGCCACGGGCAGCCCGAGGTGCAGCAGCACGGCGAAGGTGAACATGGTGGACGGGTACGTGCCGCCCACGGCCGTCGCGGACGACACCATGACGGGCCGCAGCTCTCCCAGGACCACCAGCACGGCCAGCACCCAGAACAGCGGCGTGCGGGCGAGCCCGGCCACCCCGGCCGAGTCCAGCCTGAGCATGGCCACCACCAGGGCGGTGAAGCCGATCACAGTGATGCCCGCGAGGTAGCCCCACAAGGGTGTGCCGACGCGTGGTCCGGTGTCGCGGGTGTCGGTTGGGTCAGTCATCGGTAACAGAACCCCCATTAGGTCACTATGGGAGGGTACGACCTTCACCCCACTTCGCGAAACCAACCGCGTACGGTCCGTAATTCTCTCTTCCGACATATACCCAAAAAGCACCCTCAGTAGCAAACCGAACACACAACGACGAAGGGCCCGCCCGCGTCACCCGCGAACGGACCCTCTCCTCGATCTCCAGGGCTAACCCTCCGGCGTCACGGCCACCCCTGCCGCCGCCTCAGGCCCCTCCTCCAGCAGCACCTCGAACCCGGCCCCGTCGAGGATCGGCACGCCGAGGGTGACCGCCTTGTCGTATTTCGACCCGGCGTTCTCCCCCGCGACCAGGAACGACGTCTTCTTCGACACCGACCCGGAGACCTTCCCGCCCCTGCTGGTCAGCGCCTCGGCGGCGGTGTCACGCGTGTAGCCCTCCAGCGTGCCCGTCACCACGAACGTCAGCCCCTCCAGCGTCTGCGGGCCCTTCTCCGGCGCCGGCTCGTCCTCCATGCGGACCCCGGCCGCCCGCCACCGCTCGATGATCTCCCGGTGCCAGTCGACCTCGAACCACTCCTTGATCGTGGCCGCCACCCTGGGCCCGATGCCCTCGACCGCGGCCAGCTCCTCCTCCGAGGCGTTCATGACGGCGTCGATCGAGCGCATCGCGTCGGCCAGCGCCCGCGCGGTCGGCGGGCCGATGTGCCGGATCGACAGGGCCACCAGCACCTGCGCCAGCGAGCACTCCTTGGCCCGCTCCAGCTCCTCCATCAGGCGCAGCGCGTTCTGGCTGGGCTCGCCACTGAGGTTGGAGAAGAACGTGACGACCTTCTCCTCACCCGTCTTGGGGTCGACCTTGGGCAGGCCGGTGTCCTGGTCGCGCACCACCGACTTGATCGGGATGAGCTGCTCCAGCGTCAGGTCGAACAGGTCGGCCTCGGTGCGCACCACCGGCTGCTGCGGCGGCAGCGGCTGGGTCAGCGCCGTGGCCGCGACGTAGCCGAGCCCGTCGATGTCGAGCGCGCGCCGGCCCGCCGCGAAGAAGATGCGCTCACGGATCTGCGCCGGGCAGCCCCGCGCGTTCGGGCAGCGCAGGTCGGCGTCGCCCTCCTTCTCGTAGGCCAGCTCCGTGCCGCACTCCGGGCAGTGCGTGGGCATCACGAACTCCCGCTCGGACCCGTCGCGCAGCGCCGTGACAGGACCGACGATCTCCGGGATGACGTCGCCCGCCTTGCGCAGCACCACCGTGTCGCCGATGAGCACGCCCTTCTTCACCACGATCGCGGCGTTGTGCAGCGTGGCCCGCTGCACGGTCGAGCCGGAGACCACCACCGGCTCCATGTCGCCGAACGGAGTGACCCGCCCGGTGCGGCCCACCCCCACCTGGATGTCGAGCAGCTTGGTGTTGACCTCCTCCGGCGGATACTTGAAGGCGATCGCCCAGCGCGGCGCCCGCGAGGTCGAGCCCAGCTCCCGCTGCGTGCGGAAGTCGTCGACCTTCACCACCACGCCGTCGATCTCGTAGGCAGGGTCGTGCCGGTGCGCGTGGTAGTGCTCGATGAACTCGTTGATCTCGTCGAGCCCCGGCACCACCTTGACCAGATCGCTGACCGGCAGCCCGAACTCCCGCAGCCGGTCGTAGCAGTGCGACTGCGCCCGCGGCTCCTCGGTGCCCTCCCAGACGCCGATGCCGTGCACCAGCATCCGCAACGGCCGCTGCGCGGTGATGCGCGGGTCCTTCTGCCGCAGCGTGCCCGCCGCCGAGTTGCGCGGGTTGGCGAACGGCGGCTTGCCCTGCTCCACGAGCTGCTCGTTGAGCTGCTTGAAATCCTCGACCGGGATGTAGACCTCGCCGCGGACCTCGACCAGGCTCGGGATGTCGTCGCCCGTGAGCCGGTGCGGGACGCCCTTGATCGTGCGGACGTTGGCCGTCACGTCGTCACCCGTGCGCCCGTCGCCGCGGGTCGCGCCGCGCTCCAGCTTGCCGTCCCGGTAGACGAGCGCCACGGCCAGCCCGTCGATCTTCAGCTCGCACAGGTAGGGACCCGGGTCGCCCTCGGCCAGCCGCTCGGCCCGCGCCTGCCAGGCCGCGATGTCCTCGGCGTTGAAGGCGTTGTCGAGGCTCTCCATCCGGTTGAGGTGCTGAACCTTGGCGAAATCGCCCGACACCGGCGCGCCCACCTTCTGGGTGGGCGAATCGGGCGTCTGCAGCGTCGGATGCGCCTCCTCCAGCGCGAGCAGCTCCTTGAACCACCCGTCGAACTGGGCGTCGCTCACCGTCGGCTGGTCGAGCACGTAGTAACGCCAGCGGGCGTCCTCGACCAGCTCACTGAGCTCCGCGTGCCGCTTCAACACCTCGACCGGCACACCCTCGACCTCAGCCACGTGAGCCCCCTTCCGTACGACGACCTGTGCAAACGCTATCGCCGAGCACCGACAGAACCACCGCTCAACCCTCCCGCGGATCGTCCCTGAGCACCTGCGCCGCCTTGTGGCAGGCCGCCAGCGCCGCCCGCGCGTACGCCGGCGAGGCCCCCGCCAGCCCGCAGGCCGGGGTCAGCACGACCTGCGAGGCCAGCCGGTCAGGCGCGAACCCCAGCCGCCGCCACAGCTCCAGCGCCGGCTTGGCCACCACTCCCGGCCCGGCCAGCCGCGTGTCCGTACCAGGGACGACCCCCATGAACAGCGTCGCGCCCGCCTCGAACAGCTCGCCCAGCCGGTCGTCGTCCCTGCGCCGCAGCATCGCGGCGTCCACCGAGATGCCCCGCACCCCCGCCCTGCGCAGCAGCGCGAACGGCACGCCCGGCGCGCAGCAGTGGATCACCGGCGACTCGAAGGAGCCCAGTGAGTCCTCCACCCGCCACTCCTCGACCGCCGCCAGCCGCCCGAACCCCGAGGCGGTCGGCACCGTCCCCGCCAGCACCCCCGGCAGCCCCGGCTCGTCGAGCTGCAGCACGATCTCGCTCACGCCCGGCAGCCGCCGCCGGATCTCGGCGCAGTGCTCGGCCACGCCCTGGGCCAGCGAGGCGGTCAGGTCGCGGACGGCGCCCGCGTCCGAGAGCATCTTGTCGCCGAACCTCAGCTCGATCGACCCGGCCAGCGTCCACGGCCCGCAGACCTGCACCTTCAGCGGCCCCGCGTAGTCGTGGCCGATCTCCTCCAGCCCGTCGAGGTCGCGCCGCAGATGATCGACGGCCCGCTGGTGATCGCGCCCCGGCCGGTCGGCCAGCCGCCATCCGGAGGGCTGCACCTCCACGGGCAGATCGACGAGCAGCGCCGCCGTCCGCCCCACCATGTCCGCGCCGACGCCTCTGGCGGGCAGCTCCGGCAGGTACGGCAGCCCTGGCACCTCGCCGAACACGACCCTGATCGCCTCAAGATGATCCTCACCCGGATGCGAACCGACCCCGGTGGCTTCCCACGTAGACATGGGCACAAGCGTAGGCTCTGCCGAATGAAGCTCACGAAGTTCGGCCACGCCTGCGTCCGCGTGGAGAAGAACGGCAAGACTCTGGTCATCGACCCGGGCACGTTCACGGACGGCGCGGCACTCGACGGCGCCGACACGGTGCTCATCACCCACGAGCACGCGGACCACGTGGACGTGGACAAGCTCAAGGCGGCCTCACCCGAGCTGGAGATCTGGACCTGCGAGGGCGTCGCGGCGGACCTGACCGAGGTGCCGGGCAAGGTGCAGGTGGTCCGGCACGGCGACGACTTCGAGACGGCCGGGTTCCAGGTGAGGGTGTTCGGCGAGTGGCACGCCAAGAACCACCCCGACATGCGCGTCGTGCAGAACGTCGGCTTCCTGCTCGACGACGAGCTGTTCTACCCGGGTGACGCGCTCACCGTCCCCCAGGCGGAGGTGGGCACCCTGCTGGTGCCGACCGGCGCGCCGTGGATGAAGCTGTGGGACATGGTGGAGTATCTCCGCGAGATCCGTCCCGCGCGGGCGTACTCCACCCATGACGGCCTCTACAGCGAGGTCGGCCTCGGCCTGGTGGACAACTGGCTGCGCTTGGAGGCGCAGAAGCAGGGCGCCGACATCCGCCGTATCCCGGTCGGCGAGTCGACCACGCTCAGCTAGCCGAGACGATGGTCGCCGAGCCGATCACCGTCGCACCGGAGTAGAGCACCGCGGCCTGGCCCGCCGCGACACCCGTGGCGGGCCGGTCGAGCTCGATCGACAGCCCGCCCCCGCGCTCCTCGAACCGGCACGGATAGACCTCACCGTGCGCCCTGAGCTGCACGGTCAGGTCTTCGCGGCCGGACGGGCCGTTCCACACCGGGGTGCCGCAGACGATCGTGGTCACCTGCAGCGCCGAGCGCGGGCCGACCGTCACCGTGTTGGACACCGGCTCGATGGACAGCACGTAACGCGGCCTGCCGTCAGGCGCCGGCCGGTCGATGCGCAGGCCCTTGCGCTGCCCCACCGTGAACCCGTGCGCCCCCAGGTGGCTGCCGACGACCTCGCCGCTCTGGTCGACGATGGGCCCCTCGGCCGAGCCGAGCCGCTCGGCCAGGAAACCGCGGGTGTCGCCGTCGGCGATGAAGCAGATGTCGTGGCTGTCGGGCTTGTCGGCGACGGTCAGGCCGCGCCTGGCCGCCTCCTCGCGCACCTCGGCCTTGGTCGAGTCGCCCAGCGGGAACAGCGCGTGCCCGAGCTGCTCGCGGGTGAGCACGCCGAGCACGTACGACTGGTCCTTGCCCTGGTCGACGCTCCTCGACAGGACGCCGTCGGCCAGCTTGGCGTGGTGCCCGGTGGCGACGGCGTCGAAGCCCAGGGCCAGCGCCCTGTCGAGCACCGCCGCGAACTTGATCTTCTCGTTGCAGCGCAGGCAGGGGTTGGGCGTGCGGCCCGCGGCGTACTCGGCCACGAAGTCCTCGACGACGTCGCGTTGGAAGCGCTCCGCCATGTCCCAGATGTAGAAGGGGATGCCGATCACGTCGGCGGCCCGCCGCGCGTCGCGTGAATCCTCGATCGTGCAGCAGCCCCTGGCTCCCGTGCGGTGGGATTGGGGGTTGGCCGAGAGCGCGAGATGGACACCAGTGACGTCGTGACCGGCCTCGGCGATGCGAGCGGCGGCCACGGCCGAGTCGACGCCGCCCGACATGGCGGCAAGCACACGCAGTCCCATGACCGTTCCAGCGTACTGTCCGCCCGGGGGTGCGCGACCATGCCCTCCGTCTGGGAGTATTCGACCATGCGACTGTTCGGGCGCAAGGACGCGGACGAAGGGGCCGGTGGGCCGGCCGAGGCCATCGCCGGATTCTGGACGTGGTGGCAGGAGGCCAGGCCACGACTCGACGCCCTGCTGGGGGCGGGTGACGGCGAGGGGGTCGAGGAGCTGCTCACCCCGGCGGTCACCGCGATCCATCCGGGGCTGGTCTACGAGGTGGCCCCCGGCAAGGAGGCCGCGCACGCCCTCGTGGTGACCGCGGCGGGCGACGCCGAGCTGCGCTCGCTCGCGCACCGGTGGGCCAAGGCGGCGCCGCCGTCCGACCTGCTGTGGGAGTTCCACCCCTCGCGCCAGCCCAACCCGCAGGCGACGGAGCTCAGGATCGACGTGGGCGGCTTCGTCTTCGAGCTCGACAAGCTCACGCTCGGCCTGCGCGTGCCCCGCAACCAGCCCAGGGTGGACGTGTCCGCCTACCATCCGATCTTCGGCGAGCTCGACGAGGACACCAGGATGGAGACCACGCTGCTGGCCCTCGACTGGCTGCTCGGCGAGGACGACGTGGCCAGGTGGGTGGGCGAGATCACCGCGGTCACGTTCGAGCCGATCGACTCCGTGGCGGCCGTGCACCTGCCCGCCGTCGTCGCCGATGTGGCCTCCGGCTACGCGCAGGAGGAGTGGGTGCTGCTGGAGGGCCAGACCGGCACCGGCGCGCCCCTGGTCGCCACCGCCCGCCACCCGCTGCGGCCGGTGGACCATCCGCTGTTCGACCAGCACATCGCCATCACGCTGCCGTACGCGCACCGCGACGAGAACGGCCTGCCGGTCGGCGACTCCCTGACCGCGCTGCGCGACTTCGAGGAGCGCCTGGCGGCCCGCCTGCTCAAGCTGCGCGACGACGCCGTGCTGGCCGCCCACCTCAGCGCCGAGGGGCATCGGATCATCCACGTGTACGCCGACCCGACGGGGGACGCGGCGATCCACGCCAAGGAGCTGATCGTGGGGTGGGAGGAGGGCGAGCCCCGGGTGGACGTGACCTCCGACCCCGCCTGGACCGCGGTGGCCCCGTTCCTGACCTGAGCCTGTTCTTGGTCTAGCCCAGGCCCGCGCGGCGGGCGCGTTCGACTGCTGCCGGGAGCACCTCGATCAGCCGATCGACGTCCTCGCGCGTCGAGGTGTGCCCCAGCGTGAACCGCAGCGACCCGCGGGCCGCCGCCGCGTCGGCGCCCATGGCCAGCAGCACGTGGGACGGCTGCGCGACCCCGGCCGAGCAGGCCGACCCGGTCGAGCACTCCACCCCCTTGGCGTCGAGCAGCATGAGCAGCGCGTCGCCCTCGCAGCCGGGGAAGGAGAAGTGCGCGTTGCCGGGCAGCCGGTCGACGGGGTCGCCGTTGAGCACCACGTCCGGCACCGCGTCGCGGACGCGCTGGATGAGCTCGTCACGCAGCTCAACCAGCCGCCGCCCCAGCTCCTCCTGCTCGCGCACGGCGGTGCTGACGGCGGCGGCGAGCCCCGCGATGGCGGGCGCGTCGAGCGTGCCGGAGCGCACGTCGCGCTCCTGCCCGCCGCCGTGCTGGACGGAGACCGGCGTCAGCCCCCTGGCCAGCAGCAGCGCCCCGGCCCCCATCGGCCCGCCGATCTTGTGGCCGGTCAGCGTGAGCGCGTCGGCCCCCGAGCCGGAGAACGACACGGGCAACTGCCCGACGGCCTGGACGGCGTCGGTGTGGAACGGGATGCCGTGGTCGTGCGCGATGGCGGCCAGCACGTGGACGGGCTGGACGGTGCCGACCTCGTTGTTGGCCCACATGATGCTGATCATGGCCACGTCGCCGGGGTCGCGCTCGATGGCGGCGCGCAGCGTCTCGGGGTGCAGGCGGCCGTGCTCGTCCACCTCCAGCAGCTCCACCTCGGCGCCCTGGCTGTCGGCCAGCCAGTGGGCGGGGTCGAGCGCGGCGTGGTGCTCCACCGAGCTGATCAGCACCCGCCTGCGCGGGCGGCGCGCCCAGTAGAGGCCCTTGATCGCCAGGTTGTCGGCCTCGGTGCCGCCGGAGGTGAAGACGACCTCGCTGGGACGGGCGCCGAGCGCGCCGGCGATCGTCTCGCGCGATTCCTCCACCACTCTGCGCACCTGGCGGCCGGTCGCGTGCAGGGAGGAAGCATTTCCGACGCGTTTGAGTTGAGCCGTCATGGCCTCGATCGCTTCGGGCAGCATGGGGGTGGTCGCCGCATGATCAAGGTAGGCAGACGGTCTGGTCACGTGCTCAGGGTATCTCGCTTGCAACTGTACCGTCCGGACGGTACAGTAATCGCATGCGAAGGGACGAGCTGCTGGACGCGGCAGAGGATCTGCTCTGCGACCAGGGCTCGGCCGCGCTCACCCTGGCGGCCGTGGCCGACCGGGCGGGCGTGAGCAAGGGCGGTCTCCTCTATCACTACGGCTCCAAAGAGGCCCTGATCAAGGGCATGGTGGAGCGGTTGATCGAAGACTTCGACGCACTGACGGCCGCTCAGCCCGGCGACACGTACACCGAGCGCTACCTGGGTGCCACCCTCGCAGCCGTCCGCTCCGGCCGGCTGCGACGATGGGCGGTCGTCACGGGGGCGTCGGGCAACCTCTTCCTGCTCGCACCGCTGCGCGAGGCCATGACCCGATGGCATCGCGAGGAGCTGAGCGAAGAGCCCGACCCGGTGGCCTCGCAGATCGTCCGCCTCGCGTGTGAAGGTTTGTGGGACGTGGCCAGCCACGACCCCGAGCTGAACACGGAGGCCGACCTCCAGGCCCTGGAGCGGCGCCTCAAAGCGCTGATCGCCCCGACGTCCGCCTGAGTCCTTCCCCCTTTCATCCGCCACGCCGCGCCGCCCGCCCGGTTCCCGCATCCGACCGGCACGGCTCCGCGCCACGGAACGCTGAAGCGGCGACCCGCCGGTCACCGCTGCCCAGCGCGCAATCGGGGCGTTCTGCCCACATCCCAGACAGACACATTTCACGGGCGGCCCCAACCCGCCCGCCCTTTTCATGACTTCTTGTGAGGTGGCCTGATGACCCGCGAGCTGAGGAATGCCCGTTACGGGGCGATCCTCACCTTTGTCCTTGCCGGCCTGATGGTGGGCACGATGACCGTGCGCATCCCCGCCCTGACCGACAAGCTCGGCCTGTCCGAAGCCATGGTCGGCACCATCCTGCTGGTGTGGGGCCTGGGCGCGCTGGTGACCATGCAGTCCATGCGCCGCGTCATGGCACGCGTGGGCAGCCGGACGCTCCTGCGGGCAGGCGGCCCCCTGACGGCACTCAGCCTCCTCGGCGTCGCCGTCGCCCCCGACCTTCCCCTGCTCCTGGTGGCCGTGGCGCTGTTCGGCATGGCCTTCGGCACCGTGGACGTCTCCATGAACGCCCAAGGTTCCGCTGTCGAGCAGGCCTACGGGCGGCCCCTGATGAACGGCATGCACGCCGGCTGGTGCGTGGGCGCCATCTCGGCGGGCGGCCTCGGCAGCCTGGCGATCGCCGTCGGCCTGCCGTTCACCGCGAACGTGGCGCTGATCGCCCTCGTGTCCCTGCCGGTCATGGTGCTGCTGGGCCGCACGTACCTGCCGGAGCCCCCGGCGGCCGAGACCGCGCAGGCGGGCCGCCGCCGCATGCCGCCGATCGTCTACCTGCTCGGCGTCATCATGTTCTTCGCGTTCATGGTCGAGGGCACCGTCGCCGACTGGAACGGCCTGTACCTGCGCGACGAGCTCGGCGCACCCGAGGCCGTGGCGGCGCTCGGCTACCCGGTCTTCGAGGTGGGCATGCTGATCGCCCGGCTCACGGGTGACCGGCTGCGCCTCCGGTTCGGGGTGCGCGGCATGCTGACTGTGTCCGGGGTGGCCACGGCCGGGTTCTTCGCGGTCGTGCTGCTGGCGCCGGCGGCGGTGGTGGCGGTGTCCGCGATGTTCTTCGTCGGGCTCGGCGTGGCGACCATCTCGCCGCTCACGCTGTCGCTCGCCGGCACCGCGACCGACACCCCCGGGCCCGCGATCGCCCAGGCGGGGGCCATGGGGTACACCGGGCTGCTGCTCGGGCCCGTGGTGATCGGGTTCCTGTCGGACGCCACCTCGCTCCGTACGGCGCTGGGCATCGGCGTGGTGCTCGGCGTGCTGATCGCGCTGTCGGCGCGGATGCTGCCCCGCCGCGAGCCCGTGACCGAGCTGGACTCCCTGCCCGTACGCGAGACCGTGGAGGCCGCGGCCTGACATCATCGGGCGATGGATCTTGAGCAGAAGGTGCCCTTCGACGTCGCCGCCTACGTGGAACGGGTGCGATCAGGCCCCTGCTTCATCTGCGCCATCGCGGCCGGTGACCCGGAGTACGCGCTGGAGCAGATCGTCTACGAGGACGAGGAGCATCTGGCGTTCCTGGCGCGTTACCCCACCTTGCCCGGCTACGTCCTGGTCAGCCCGAAGCGGCACGTCGAGCACGTCGTACGCGACCTCGACGAGCGAGCCTTCCACGCGATCATGGCCGTCGTCAGAAGGGTGGCCCTGGCCGTGGAGTCGGTCGTCCCGTCGGAGCGCACGTACGTGCTGTCCCTGGGCAGCCGGCAGGGTAACGCCCACCTGCACTGGCACATCGCCCCGCTACCTCCCGGCACGCCGTACGACCAGCAGCAGTTCCACGCCCTGATGGCGGAGAACGGCGTGCTCCCCTGGACCCAGGAACAGGCCGAGGAGCTGGCCGCCCGCCTCAGGGCGGCGCTGTCCTGAGACATTCCGCGGCTGCCTGGGCCCGAACGAGGCGGGCAAGAGGCCGGGGCTGGGGCTCCTGGAGCGGCGCGGGTCTTCGGCCCGTGCAGACCGATCCCGCTCAGGAAACTCATCGCCCGGGATCACGCATCGCCGTCAGGACACGGTGAACCCCCCGTCCACCGGCAGGATCGAGCCGGTGACGTAGGGCGCGCCGATCACGTACCTGATCGCGCCAGCCACATCCTCCGGCCGTCCGACGCGGCCGGCGGGGAGCGTCCCCGCGACCGCCTCGAACTGGGCCCGCCGCTGCTCCTCGGGCAGGAACGACCACCAGGCCGTGTCCACGACGCCCGGCGAGACGGCGTTGATCCGCACCGGGGCCAGCTCGGCGGCCAGCGGCGGCACGATCCGCTCGATCGCCCCGTTCACGGCGGCCAGACCCGCGGTCCCCGGCAGGGCGGCGCGCGCGCTCGCTGCGGAGACCATGGTGATGGAGCCGGTCACGCGGGCCCGCTGGATGGCGTACAGGTACGGGAACAGCTTGCCGTCGAACGCGTCCCGCACGGCGGACACCTCCAGCTCCGCCAGCGGCCCCATCGCGTCGGCGCCTCCGCTGAAGGCGAGCACCAGGTGGTCCAGCTCGCCCACCCGGTCGAAGAAGGCGGCCACCTCCTCCTGCGAGGTGCCGTCCACCTGCTCCGCCGCCGCCACGCTCTCCTTGGCGGCGGCCAGCCTCTCCGGGTCGCGGCCCGTGACGATCACCTCGGCGCCGTCGCCCGCCAGCAGCCGCGCCGTGGCCAGCCCGATGCCCGCCGTACCGCCCATGATCACTACACGCATCTTCCATCCTCTTTTCTAGACGTTCTGTCTCGTTTTTATACGAGACGTTGAGTCTTGTAAAGTGGGCGGCATGACAGGCGAGCGACGGCTGGGACGACCCCGCAGCGAGGGCACGCGCACCGCGATCCTCGCGGCGGCCCTGGAAGAGCTGGAGACCGGCGGCTACGCCGCGCTGACCATCGACGGCATCGCGCGCCGCGCAGGATGCGGCAAGCAGACGATCTACCGCTGGTGGCCGTCCAAGGCGGACGTCGTCCTGGAGGCGCTGCTCGAACGGGCCGAGACCACGATCGAGATCCCGGACGAGGGGTCGCTCTCCGACGACCTGCTCGCCTTCCTGACGGCCACGTTCCGGCAGCGGGGGCAGCGCCCCACCCTGGTCGGGCTGATGGCGCAGGCGCTGCTCGATCCCGTCTTCGCGACCGCGTTCAAGGAGAAGTTCCTGTTCAAGCGGCGGGCCGCGCTGCGGGTCGTGCTGGAGCGGGCCGCCGCACGGGGCGAGCTGGCCGAGGGAGCCGACCTCGAACTGCTCATGGACGTCGTCTACGGGGTGCTCTGGTACCGGCTGCTGCTCGACCACGCGCCGCTGGACGACTCTGCCGGCGAACGGCTCGCCGCGCTGATCGTACGGGCCACGCGGTGAGCTCCCCGTCAGGACGGCGTCAGCTCGCCTGGCCGGTGGGCATGATGGTGACCTGCTGCAGGTTCGCCCGGGGCGGCAGGCTCGCCACGAACCCCACCGTCTGCGCGACGTCCTGAGGCGTGAGCCACTCCATCGCCTGCTTCGAACCCTCCAGCCACGCCAGCGCCCCCTCATCGGTGACGTGCCCCTGCAGCTCGGTGCCGACGATCCCCGGCTCGATCGCCGAGACCCGCACGTTCTTGGCCCCCAGCTCGGCCCGCAGGTGCCGCGACAAGTGCGTGACGAACGCCTTGGTGCCGGAGTAGACGGCGAAGTTCGGAAAGATGTTCTGCGCCGCGATCGACGAGGTGTTGATCAGATCGGCCACTCCGCGCTCCCCTGCGGCCCGTACGAGCTGGGGGACGAACGCGCCGATCACGTTCATCAGACCCGTCACGTTGAGGTCGATCTGGCGCTGCCACTGGTCAGCGGCCAGCTCCTCGACCGGGGCGGGCAGCATGACGCCCGCGTTGTTGAACAGCAGGTCGGCCCCGCCCAGCTCGGCGGCCACCCGCCCGGCCGCCGCCTGCACGGCCGCCGCGTCGGTGACGTCGGCCGCCAGCGCCACGGCCCGGCCCCCGGCCCGCTCGATGCGGGCCACCAGATCGTCCAGCCGGTCGGCGCGCCGCGCCAGCACGGCGACCCGCGCGCCCAGCCCGGCCAGGTGCTCGGCCGTGGCCTCGCCGATCCCGCTGGAGGCACCGGTGACGACGGCGACACGTCCGGAAAGAGAGGTGCTCATGAGGTACGCCCTTCCAAAGTCACAAGCGGCCGGCTGACCGCGTTCCTCCAACAGCACACCAGGGAAAGCACCCTCCGCAGGGCGCCCGAGCATGCCCTGACCAGGCAGGTAATCGTGAGGCAGGTACTGGCGGGGCCACCCCTGGGTCATCGCGCCCACGAGAGGCGGGCCACACTGGAAACCATGGACCGCAGCCGCGAGCTAGCCGACTTCCTGCGCTCACGCCGCGCCAGGATCACCCCCGACCGCACGGGGCTGCCCGCCGACGGGCGTGCCCGCCGCGTGCCGGGCCTGCGCCGCGACGAGGTGGCCCGGCTGGCCGGTGTCAGCACGGAGTACTACACCCGGCTGGAGCAGGGCCGCGCGGGCAACCCGTCGCCCGAGGTCACCGAGGCGCTCGCGCAGGCTCTGCAACTCGACGCCGCCGAGCGCGAGCACCTCACGGACCTGCTGGCCCGTCCCGCCCGCCACGCCCCGATCGCCCCGCAACGGGTCAGGCCGGGGCTGCACCTGATGGTGCAGACCCTCGACCACGTGCCCGCCTTCATCCTGGGCCGCCGCACGGACGTCCTGGCCGCCAACCGCCTGGCCCGCGAGGTGCTGACCGACTTCGACGCCCTGCCCGCGACCCAGCGCAACCTGGCCCGCTACTACCTGCTCGACCCGGCGGCGCGCACCCGTACCGGCGACTGGGAGCAGATCGCGGCGGAGACCGTCGCCATGCTCCGCCTCGAAGCGGGCCGCTACCCGCAGGACCGCCGCCTCGGCGACCTCGTCGGCGAGCTCACCCTGCGCTCGCCCGAGTTCAGCACCTGGTGGAACGACCACCGCGTGCTGCGCCGCACCCACGGCACCAAGCGCTACCACCATCCGCTCGTCGGCGAGCTGCACTTCTCCTACGAGTCACTCCAGCCGCCCGGCGACCCGGACCAGACACTGTGCGTCTACAACGTCGAGCCGGGCTCCCCCACCGCCGAGGCGCTCCGCCTCCTCACGAGCTGGACGGCGCCCGCCGCCTCGCCCTGACCCGTCAGCCGCCGATCGGCGCGCAGATCACGTACACGTCGACGGGGGTCGGGTCCTCCTTGTCGTTCATGAAGAAGAGGCTCCACGCGTTGTTCACCTTGCCTGGATCGCCGCTGGTGTTGCTGGGGGCGCTCACCTCGGCGATCACTGGGCTCTCCCTGTCGTGCTCGCCGAGATGCGCGTAACCGCCGCCGACAGCCTGCCGCCCCTCCGGGCACACCACGTTCGTGGAGAGGTATCCGGCGGGGATCAGCCTGCGTTCCTTGACGTAACCGATCTCCGCGTCGCCCCTCCATGGCAGCCCGTCCGCCAGCGCCACGCCGCCCCCGACGAGCGCCGCCCCCGCCAGCACGCCCGCCACGACCAGCCCGAACCCTCTCATCACCACGCTCCTCCGTACCGGTGCGTGATCACGGTAGGCCGGCGCGATTGACGATCACTTGCAGGGTTCGTGGAGATCTGAGTGAGATGCCGGCCTTGATCGATCCGGATCCGTCCGCCTCACCCCCGCTGCCTGAGGACCTTCGCCGTAGCCTCATCAGCGGGCAGAAACGCCTCCAGCCGCAGCTCGGACAACGTCACATCCACAGCGGTCGCGAACGACGTCAGCGTGGTGATGAGCCGCAACTCCCCCTCAGGCGCCCGCAACCGCAACGGCACGGAGAACCCGAGATGCTCAGCCGGCGGCTCCAGCTCGGGCAGGTAACCGTCCAACTCGGCGATGAACGCGTCAAGCCCCGGATCGGGGCTGCGCAACGCCTGCTCCCGCAGACTCCCGGTGATGTGCCGCCCCCACTCGGCGAGGTTCACCACCCGCCGCGCCATCCCCTCCGGATGCAGAGCCAGCCGCAACACATTGACCGGCGGCTCCAGCAACGCGGGCGCGACCCCCTCCCCCAGCACCCCGAACGCCGCGTTCGCCGCCACCAACTCCCCATACGGCCGCACGACGACGGCGGGATACGGCAGATGCCCGTCCAGAATGCGCTCCAGCGCCTCCCGCACCGGACTCAGCTCAGGAGCATCCAACCTCGACTCCGCGTAAACGGGTGCATACCCAGCGGCGAGCAGCAGCCCGTTCCGCTCCCGCAACGACAAATCCAACGACTCGGCCAGCCGCACTACCATCGCCCGCCCCGGCCGGGAACGCCCCTGTTCGAGGAAGCTCAGATGCCGCTGCGTCGTATCGGCTCTGATCGCCAGATCGAGCTGGCTGAAGCGGCGCCGCGTCCGCCAGCGCCGCAGCTCGCTCGCGAACCGATCAGGCTCCGTCGACACCGTCATGCCCCCATTCATACTGCACCCCTGCTGCTGCGCCATTCCCTGCGGGGAATCGCGCAGCCGCAGCCCGCGCCCGCACACTGCTGCGCATGAGCTTCGATGTCCAGCAGTTGACCGACCGTTACATCGCCCAGTGGAACGAGCCCGACCCGGCGACCCGCGCCGCCCTCGTCCACGAGCTGTGGACGAGCGACGCCGTCCACGTTCTCACCAACCCGCCCCAGGCGATCCGCGACGCCGCCGCGTCACTCGCACTCCCCGCGCCGCCGCTGGAGGCTCGGGGTCATGCCGCGCTGGAGGCCAGGGTGGGGCGCGCCTACGAGATGTTCGTGGAGCCGGGCGAGCACGTCTTCGAGCCGGCTGGGGAGGCGGTGCTGCTCATGCCGCAGGTGGTCGGCGTGCGGTGGTCGATGGTGTCCACGCGTACGGGGGAGGTTGTGGGGGGTGGGCTGGACGTTCTGGCTGTGGACGGAGACGGCCGGGTCCGTAGCGATCACCAGTTCATTGAGTGATCGGGTGTACCGCCCAAGATCAGGTCACAGCGTCGGGTCCATGTCCGATCGCGGTGCGCAGCCGCACCGCGCCAGAGGCGCGGGGAAACCGGTCAGTGACCTCGACGGCGATCTGGCGGATGCTGAAGCGATGACTCACTTCGCCCCGGGCGTGCTGGTAGGCCGCCAGTAGTTGGGCGATGGTCCGCTCTGGTCGTTCCTGCTGCCAACAGACTCTGGCCAGGTCCGTGTGAAGACGTGCGCGACGTTCCGGGGTCGCGAACTGGCTGGCGGTGAGTGTGCGGCCGACGCGCAAGGCGGTGGCGGGGTCGCCCAGGCTCCAATGCACGCCAATCTCGTACAGCCGCACCTGGGCCGGCGTAATGACCGGGGGCTGTCCAGGCAGGGCCGCAGGCAGCGGGCGGGGAAGTCGTCGCACCGCGGCAGCGGCTTCACGGATCAGCTCCAGCGCGCGGGCCCGGTCCCCGTGCTGCGCGGCGGTGTAGGCGGCGGAACAGAGTACCTGCCCATAGACCGCCAGTTCCGACGCGCGGGTGAGACCGGTCGCTTCCAGGTGGCCGGCCGACTCCAGGACCACCTGGTCGGCGAGCGCGTGCCTGCCCTCATGGCGCAGCACCACTCCCAGGCAGCGCGCCGCCAGAGCGACGCTGGTGGGCGAGCCGGACAGGCGGGCGAACATGACGGCGCGGTCGGCGGCGAGCCGGCTACTGGCTTGCCGCCCTGCCTTGGACAGAGCCTCGGTGGCCAGGCCGTAGCAGGCGGCAGCCCGGATGAAGGCATCGGGCGTGCGCTCCTGCTCGGTGTTCTCGTGCGCGACGGCCAGCAGGTCCGGCAGGTCGGCCACCAGCGGAGCGAGCTCGCCTCGGTCGAAGAGCCTGGTGGCGTGGGCCAGCCGGGCGGTGAGCGTGAGTGGACGTGCCGGGGCGGAAGGGATCACGGCCAGCGCGTCCTCGATGCGGGCCAGCAGGGCGGCGGGCACTGCCGTGGCGGCGGCCGTGAACAGCGTCCTGCGGCGCATCGGGTCGTCCTCCCGCTCGGCGGTGGTCGGTGATGTAACCGTAGCGCGAGCAGGCGGTCCCAGTCCGGTAAGAGCGGCAAGCACGTGCGGCGGGATGGCCACCGCGGTGGCCACCCGGCGGATCAGATCCAGATCGGCGCCGTGGCGTCCGGTCTCCAGGCGGGAGATGGTGGAGGCCGAGCAGTAGGCGGCACGCCCCACATCGGCTTGACGCAGGCCGAGCAGGGTGCGGGCATAACGCAGGGCGCTTCCCACGTCCCTGGTACTGAGGAAGCCTGCGGCTCGCGTCGTGGTCCACGGATCGCTACCCATCGAGCTCCCCGGCCGGTCGGAGCAGGTGCCAGCCAGAGGCTACGCGGCGTCGCGGCAGATGCACAGACAGATTGCAGAATCCGCATGCCGCGTGCACTTCGTGCACGCCCTCTCACAGTGCGCTGATCACGCGGGCACGGTAGGGGCTGAGCCGGCCGCGAAGGTGCCGGGACGCGAAAGGCCCTCGATCCGATGATTGACCCTGGCAACCTGCTCGCCGAGCCATCCGGCGAGTCCGGCCCCTTGCTCCGGGCGGCGCTCGATGCGCCCCCCGCGACGGCGCTGACCATGGTGGCTCTCAGCGGCCCCGATGCCGTCGGCAAGACCACGCAGATCCGGCTGCTGACCCGCCGCAGGGCCGACACCTGGGACGCCGGCCCGCTGGACGCCTTCGACCCGCGATGGCGCGCCGCTCACGACAATGATGGCGGCCTGGCCGCGTGGTGGTTCACCGACGCACCGCTGTCCGAAGTGGCCGACGTGCTGGCCTGCTCCTACCTGGAGCGAGCCCGGCACGCCCGCACCCGGCGCGGCCTGGTGCTGATCGACCGTGGCCCGGCCATGCTGGAAGCCAGCGTGACCGCCACCGCCGCGGTACGGCTCGGCCTCGGCCACGCCCGGGCCGCCGAACACGCCCGCGCGCTGCTCGCCCCCTACGCCGACGACCTTACGGCGGCCTTCGACGGTGTGAGCGAGCTGCTCCTGCTGCACGCCGCCGACCCGCAGGACGGCGCCGCCCAGGCGCTGGCCCGCCGAAACTCGACCAGCCCGCTCTACCGCGCCTACCAGCACACGCTGCATCAGCACCTGCACGCCGACCCGCACCCCAGCGACGAGACCATCGTGACCGGAACCGCCCCGATCATGCAGGTGCACCGGCAGCTGTGCCACCGCCTGCGCACGCGCGGGATCGACGTCCCTCTACCGGTGATCGACCGGGTGCGCGTCATCGCCTTGGGCGGGCTGTCCGAGAGCGGCAAAAGCACCGCCGGCGCTTACCTCGCCGAGCGCCACGGCAGCGCCCGGCTCAAGATCGGCTACCTGCTGGAGCTGGCCGCCGCACGCCATCGCATCGCCGACGTGTATGCCGTGACGCCTGTGGAGGCGGCCGAGCTACTGGTGGACGAACTCGACCGCTTCTGCGCCGCCCACCACTACCAGCGCCTGGCCAGCATCGAGAGCCTGCACAGCGACCAGCTCGCGGCCGCACTCAAGCCGTTGCTCGGCGACGGCGTCCTGCTCTGCTACCTCGACACCGTGCTGCAGGCCCGGCAGGAGCGCGGGGTGGACGGACCCGGCGACGTGGCCGACCGCGACACGGTCAAACACGCCAGGGGAGCCGACCGGATCCACCAGATCGCCGACGTGGTCGTGCCCAACAACGGCCCGCTGTACGCGCTGCAGCACCGTCTGGACCGGCTGATCCGGCAGCACGCCCAGGCGTGGCCGCAGACGGCGCCGCACCGCACCAGTCTGGCCGGCCTGTCCCTGCCTGAGCCGTTGAACGCCTTCCTGCACCGGCTCACCGCCGGCCTCACGCACCCGCGGCCGCTC
Source organism: Nonomuraea sp. PA05 (assembly GCF_008086045.1). Lineage (GTDB taxonomy): Bacteria > Actinomycetota > Actinomycetes > Streptosporangiales > Streptosporangiaceae > Nonomuraea > Nonomuraea monospora. Next base: position 155,160 of record NZ_VSEY01000015.1, read on the forward strand.
GTCGACCTCGTCGCCGTCACCGGCAGTGCGGCCCGCGGGGGCTACACCGACGGGTGGAGCGACTTGGACGTGCTGCTGCTGGCCGACGAAGCGGCCGTGACCGCGACCGCCGAGGTAGTGGCCCGCCACGAAGGCCTGCTGGGCGGCGTGAAACTCGGAATCACCCTGATCAGCACGGCCGAATGCCGCGCCGGCGTGCTGCCGTCCCGGCTGCTGCACGCTGTCGCCGCCATCGCCGCCGGCACTACGGCGGTTCTGTGGCACGTGCCCGGCCTGCGCCTGCCCTGCCCCGACCCGCACACCGTGGCGGTGGCCGGCGCCACCGACGCCGCCCAAGCCGCCGTCCAGATCCGGCGGCTGCTGCTGCGCCGCCCGCTCCAGGTACGCGCGCTGTACAAGACGGCCGCGCTCCTGGCGAAGATCGTCCTCGGGGCGCAAGGCAGCCACCACGCCGCCGACCACGAGGCCCTGGCTGCCTTCGCCGCCTTGACCGGCGAACCGATCAGCTGCCGGGGTCCCGGCAGCAGCGCGGAGGACGTCACCGCGCTGGCTCAGCGGGTGCTCGGCTGGTGGCTGGCCGGCCTGGAGGCGCGATGAGCCCGACCGATGCAACCGACCAGCACACCCGCATCCGCGGCGAACGCAGCTGGCAGCACCTCGCCGACGGCACCTTCCACAAGACCATGTCCACCCACCGAGCCGAAGGCGAATATCAGGGCTGGCGCGCGCTGCGCGGCTTGGCGCCGGTGCCGCACCTGCTCCGCCGCCGCCACAACGGCTCCCGCACCACACTGATCTACGAGGACGTATTCGCCAGCGGTCGCTGCACGCACCTGCTCGCTGACCTCCTTACCGAGGCCGACGCCGACCCCGCCCGGATCCCGGCCATCCGCGCGCTCATCGACGCCGTCTGCGACTCCTGGCAGGAAAGCCACGACCGCACCGGCCGCCTGACTCCGCTGCACGCCACCGTGCCCGCCCTGTACGCGACCAGGCTGAACCCCGGCGGCCGCCTGGAACGCTGGTACGGCAGAGCCCGCCCGTGCACCGTTCACATCCCGACAGGCAGCTATCGGCTCGATCTGCCCGCCCTCCTCACCCGCCTGCGAACCCAGCTACCGCCCGGCAGCCTGTGGCCCAGCATGATTTCCCAAGGCGACCCGACCGAGCCCAACATCGCCGGTGGCCCGTCGCTGTGCTGGCTCGACCTCGAGCATGCCGGACGCACCACCGTCGCAGGAGAAGTGGCCAACCTCCTGGCCTACCTCCTCTTCTTCGGCGGCTGGCTAGTACCCGCCTACCAGCCCGGCACCTACGCCCGCACCGTACGCCGGCGCGCCATCGCCGTGGACCGGCCCCACGTCCGCCACCTGCACATCACCGGCGGGCGCATCGACGTGGACGCGTCGCTGTGCGCCGGGCCCGGCCGGCGCACAGCCCTCGACGCGCTACTGGAGCGGCTGAACGGCGACCTGGGCCGACTGCTCACCCCGCCCGGCCACGACTCGGCCACCATGCATGCCCCCGCGCGGGCCCCCGGGCCGGCCACTGTGCTGGCTCCCTGGCTGGCTCTGCGCATCCTCGGTGTCGTCCCGCTGGCGTCGCTGTCCCCCTCAGATGGGGCGATCTGCCTGGCCGAGCTCGGCCGCATCCTCGACCCCTCACTAAGCCTGACCGACCTGGCCACCACCCTCCCCTCAGGACCAGACCATGCCCAAGCCGATACGTCCCCTCGCTGACCAGGCCGCCATCGTCACCGGCGGCAGCACCGGCATCGGAGCCGCCATCGCCCTCGCCCTGGCCGAAGCGGGTGCGCACGTCGCCGTCGCCCACCCTGGCCACCAGGAGTACGAGGCGAGCACGATCATCGCCGCTATCAGCCGCGCGGGCAGCCGGGGAATCAGCGTGAGAGCGGACATCACCCGCACCGCTGAGGTGACCGCCATGGTCGCCGACGCCGCCGAACAGATCGGCCCCATCCACATCCTGGTCAACAACGCCGGGGACTACCCGCGCACCGCCTGGGCCGACCTGACCGAGGACCGCTGGACGGCGGCCATCGACCTCAACCTGACCGGCCACTACCGGTGTGCCCGGGCGGTGACTCCGTCCATGGTCGAACGCCGAGCCGGGCGCATCATCAACGTCGGCAGCATCACCGCCCGCAGCGGCCGCGCCGGTCTGGCCGCCTACGCAGCGGCCAAAGCCGGGCTGCACGGCCTGACCCGCGCGCTGGCCCGGGAACTCGGCGGCTACGGCGTCACCGTCAACACGGTGGTGCCCGGCCCCATCCAGGTAGGCCACGAACGCCGACTGCCGCTCGCCGACCGCACACCCGTGCAGGAGCAGATCGCCCGCCAGTGCCTTCCCCGGCGCGGGCAACCGGCGGACGTCGCCGCGGCTGTCGCCTTCCTGGCCGGCCCCGGTGCCGCGTTCATCACCGGTCAGAGCCTGCACGTCGACGGCGGCTTTTTGCTGCACTGACAGTGCTAATCCTGCCTTGAGAAAGGCTGCCCCTCACGCGTGAACGCGTCCACGCCCTCCCTGGTCGACGACGCCCGGCAAGGCGAGCAGGTCAAACCCGGCATCCACACCCTTCCGGAGAAAGGCCGCAATCTGCGGTGGTTTCAAGTCGATCGCATCGAGGCCGTCGACGGTGAGCGGTACTGGCTGCAGGACGTACCGCCCTCGGCCCTCCTCAGTGAATTCAGGACCAGTGCGCTGGTTGAAGTCGTAGGAGCGTATCCGGGCGACGTAGAAGTACTGACGCTCATCGCCTACGGACAGGACATGGGCGAGCGCCAGAATCTCGGCATCGCCTGCCACTTCTTCCCGCAGCTCACGAAGCAACGCATCTTCAAGGGACGCGTCCTCCGGCTCCCTGGCGCCTCCTGGAAGCACCCAGTAGGGACTCTGACCGGTTTTGATGCGCTTGATGGTCAGCAACCGACCGTCTGGGTCAATTGCAATGGCGCGAACACGCTCCGTCATGCCGATCATTGTCGCCCATCGGCCAGCCCTGAACCTGCCCAGCATCACACTGCGGCTACACAATCCTTGTACGGCCCTGGCGACACGAGCACGGGATGAAGCATCGGCCCTCATCCTCAGCAACTAACCGCCCAACCAGACGGCGCAAGCGGCTTGTGAGCGGGGGTTTGGGGGCCTGCGCCCCCCAAAGTCACAGCCTGACCCCAAGGCGCGAAAGCGCCGACCGGGAGGCCCGAGCTTGTAGACCTGGGCCTCCCGCTGTCACAGCCTGACCATCAGGAAAGACCGTGCTCTTCCCCTACTTGCGCTTGTTGACTTCCTCGGTGAGCTGCGGCACGACCTGGTGAAGGTCGCCCACCACCCCATAGTCCGCCAGCTCGAAGATCGGAGCCTCAGGGTCCTTGTTGATGGCCACGATCGTCTTGGCGGTCTGCATCCCGGCCCGGTGCTGGATGGCGCCCGAGATCCCGGCCGCGACGTACAGCTGGGGCGACACGGTCTTGCCCGTCTGGCCCACCTGGAACTGGTGCGGGTACCAGCCGGCGTCCGTGGCGGCGCGGGAGGCGCCTACGGCGGCGCCGAGGGCGTCGGCGAGGCCCTCGATGACGACGAAGTTCTCGGCGGAGCCGACGCCGCGGCCGCCGGAGACGACGATGGCGGCCTCCGTCAGCTCGGGCCGGGCGCCCTTCTCCTGCTTGACGCGCTCGACCACGCGGGCGGCCTTGGCGGCGTCGGAGAGGGTGACCGAGACTTCCTCCTCCGCTCCGGCGCCGGGGGCGGCGACGGGGGCGGTGGAGTTGGGGCGGACGGCGACGATGGGCGTGCCCTTGCGCACCCGGGAGTGCACGTTGATGCCGCCGCCGAAGATGGACTGGTCGGCGACGAAGCCGTCGCTGAGGCCGACGGCGTCGGTGATGACGCCGGAGTCGGTCTTGATGGCGAGGCGGCCGGCGACTTCCTTGCCTTCGGCCGTGGCGGCGACCAGCACCGCCGCGGGCGACTTGCCGGCGACGAGCTGGGCGAGCAGTTCGGCCTTGGGGGCGACGACGTGGTCGACGATGTCGTCGGCGCCGGCGACGTAGATCTTCTCCGCGCCGTACTCGGCGAGGCGGGCCTTGGCCTCGGGCGTGATGCCGGGGCCCGCCCAGACGGCGGCGGGCGTGCCGAGGGTGCGGGCCAGGGTCAGCAGCTCAAGGGTGACCTTCTTGACCTCGCCTTCGGCGTGCTCGACGAGAACGAGAATTTCCGACATTTCCGTGTAACCCCCGCTCTCAGATGAACTTCTTGGACGCCAGGAAGTCGGCCGCCTTCTCGCCGCCGTCACCCTCGTCCTTGACGATCGTGCCGGCCGCGCGCGGCGGGGCCGCGGCGAAGTCGACGACCTCGGACCAGGCGGCTGCCAGGCCGACCTGGGCCGCGTCGATGGAGGCGTCGCCGATGGCGAGCGTCTCGACGGGCTTCTTCTTGGCCGCCATGATGCCCTTGAAGGACGGGTAGCGGGGCTCGTTGATCTTCTCCACGACGGAGATGACGGCCGGCAGCGGGGCCTCGACCCGGTCGTAGCCGTAGTCGGTCAGGCGCTGGATGGTGATGGCGCCCTTGTCGACCTCGACCTTGTTGGCCAGGGTGAGCTGGGACGCGCCGAGCCGCTCGGAGAGCATGGCGGCCAGCATCCCGGTGCGCGCGTCGGTCGACTCGGAGCCCAGGATGACCAGGTCGAACCCGATCTTCTTGAGCACCTGGGCCATCGCGTACGAGGTGGACAGCGCGTCGGAACCGTGCAGCGCGTCGTCGCTGAGGTGGACGGCCTTGTCGGCGCCCATGGCCAGCGCCTTGCGGATGGTGTCGGTCGCCTTGCCGGGGCCCATGGTGAGGACGGTCACCTCACCGCCGTGGGCCTCCTTCAGCTTCAGCGCCTCTTCGACCGCGTACTCGTCAAGCTCGTTGACCACGCCGTCGGCGGCGTCGCGGTCGAGCGTGTTGTCATCGGACCGCAGCTTGCGCTCGGTCGCCGTGTCGGGGACCTGCTTCACGCAGACGACGATGTTCATGGCCGGTGGCCGACCTCCCGTAGTTCGCGTGCGCCCCCGCCTCGCTGCGGTGGGCGCCGAAATGCATCTGTCCAGACTGCCAGGTGCCCGACGGGCATCCGACAGAGGGTCTGCCGTGGTTTCGCCGTTATGTTACCCATGGGTAGCTTACGTGCAAACCCACAGCCCGTGCCTACCATCCCCACCATACCGAACTTTATTCGGTCGTTGCTCACAGGTCGCCGGTCACGCCGACAGCAGGAACACTACGCCCACCACCAACGCGGTCCCCGCGAACAGCGCCAGCGTGAACGTGCTGAACGACGCCGCCAGCCCGAAGCACAATCCGACCGCCCCCACCACGCTGACCAGGTCGACGACCATGCGGCTGCGCCTGAACGGCCCACGCGAGAACAGCGCCACCCCGCCGTCGGCCACGACACCCAGCGCGTACGCCGCCAGCAGGAAGAGCGACACCTCGGGCAGCGGCTCGCGCGCGGCAGCCGCCAGCAACGCCACGAACAATCCCGAACCGATCAGCCACCGCCTGCGCACCTTCTCCCGATGCCTGGCCCTGGACTCCTCCACCGAACGGCGGTACCGCTCCTTGCCGGGCCGCCACTCCCTGGTGTCCAGCTCATCGGTGGCCTGACGGGCGGGAGCGGGAACGGGGCGCGGCACGTACGACATCGGCGCGACGCCCAGCCTGGCGCAGATCTGCGCGGCCGTGGGGCGCGCGGCGGGATCGGTGGACAGGCACTCGCGTAACAACGGCTCCAGCCACTCGGGCACGCCTTCGAGGTCGGGCGGATGGTGCACGACCCGGTAGGCGACCGCGGAGGCGGGCCCCTGCCCGTACGGCTGCCGCCCGGTGGCCGCGTACGCCAGCGTCGCCCCGAACGCGAACACGTCGGCCTCCACCCCCACGGCCCGCCCTTCGAGCACCTCGGGGGCCAGGTAGCCGGGCGTGCCCACCACCGCGCCCGAGGCGGTGACGGACAGCGAGTCGAGCGCGCTGGCGATGCCGAAGTCGATCACGACGGGCTCGCCCTCGGTCATCATCACGTTGGCCGGTTTGAGGTCGCGGTGCACGACCCCGGCCTCGTGCATGGCCTGCAGCGCGTCGGCCAGCCCGGAGGCCAGCCGCCGCAGGTCGGCCACGGGCAGGGGGACGGAGCTGAGCGGGCGGCCCTGCACGTACCGGGTGACGAGGTAGGGCCTCGGGCCCTTCAGCGAGGCGTCGAGCACCTCGGCGATGTGCGGCCCGCCGGCCATGCGCATGGTCTCGACCTCGCGCGCCAGCCGCGCCAGCGCCACGCCGTCGGCGGCGACGTGCGGGTGCAGGACCTTGACCGCGACCGTACGACCCTCAGGGTCGAGCGCCAGGTGCACCTCGCCGAACCCGCCGGCCCCCAGACGGGAGAGAAGCTCGTACGGGCCGAGGCGCTCGCTCATACCTCATCTCTCCCCAGCGGGGACGGCGGGGACACTCATGCCCAGGGATTCAGCCACCCCAGCCCCAGACCGTTCAGCAGATCGCCGATCAGCCCTGTGATCAGGCCGATCGTGCTCTGCCTGGCGTCGCTCGCCAGATCGTCGATCACCGACTCCGGCGGCCGCCACGGCGCCCACGAGGCGTCCTGGCCGAGCGCGAACATCACCGCGAACAGCGCCGCCGTGCCCACCAGCACGACCGCAACCAGGGCGGCGCCGGGGCTGCGCAGCACGCCGGTGAGCGTGCGCGTGACGGCCTTGCGCGGCGCGCCGCCGCCCGGCAGCACGAACAGGCCGGCGGCGAAGGCTCCCGCCGCGTACGCCGCGGCCTCGTTGACGCCCAGTTGCCCGGCCCAGTACAGCACGCCCCAGACGCAGACGCCGAACAGCAGCGCCAGCGGCACGTGCACCAGCGTCACCAGGGCCGATTTGACCAGCGCCCAAGGTGTGCCGACGAGGGCGAGCAGCGGGTCGGCCGCGCTGCTGCCGCGCACCTGGCGGCGCTTGACCAGGTCGCCGAAGAGGTACTCGCCCAGGCGCAGCACGAGCGCGAGCGCGACGGCCACGGCCCCGGCCATGACCGGCATCATCACCGTCAGCGCCACCAGCGTGACCAGCAGCAGCAGCCCGACGACCTGGCTGCCGAACAGGTACCGCTTGCGTTCCGACGGCGGCGTGTACTGCGGCGGCGGCGTGTAGGGCCGCACCTGCGACGGCGCGGTGGGCGCCGGGACGAGTCGCCGGTCGGGCGGCGGGTAGCCGGCGACGCGCTGGTCGGGATGGGGCGCTGGCCTGGCGGACATCGGCGCGGGCACGTAGGGCGGAGGCCGCTCCTCTCCGCGCTTCGGCCGCTCCTCGCGGCGTTTCGGCCGCTCCTCGTGCCGGGTCAGCGCAGGTGAGGGCGCGGGCGGCGGCGCGGCCTTGCCGTACTCGACCGGCGGCAGCAGGTCGGAGAACGTGTCCATGGTCCGCGTGCGGGGCACCACCGGCTTCGTCCCGGTGGGCCCCTCGTTGAACGTGGTCACCGCCGGGTCGAGCGCCTTGGCCAGCCGTAGCAGCTCGTGGGCGCCTGGCCGGGCCGACGGCTCGACCTGCAGCGCCCGGGTGAGCCAGCCGCGCAGCCACGCGGGCGCCTTGTCGATCTGCGCCCGCCCTTCCATGATGTTGAAGCAGACCGACTCGAACGTGCCCGTGCCGAACGGCGGCGCCCCCGTCGCGGCGAAGAACACCGTCGAGGCCAGCGCGTGCACGTCGGCCGCCTGGGTGATGTCGGAGTCGCGGATGATCTCGGGCGCCAGATAGCCGGGCGTGCCCACGAACATGCCCGTCTGCGTCAGCCGGGTGGCGTTGACCAGGTGGGCGATGCCGAAGTCGATGACCAGCGGCCGCTCGTCGACCAGCATGACGTTGGACGGCTTGAAGTCACGGTGGATCACGTCGGCCGTGTGGATGGCCACCAGCGCCTGGCAGAGCCCCTGGGCGAGCTGGATGAGCTGCCTGGCCTCCAGCGGCCCCTGGGCCAGCACGGTGTCCTCCAGCGTGCGGCCGGGGGCGAAGCGGGTCACCACGTACGGCTGGCTCCCGACGAGCTCGGCGTCGATCACCTCCGCGACGAACGGTGAGCGCACCCTCCGCATCGTCTCGACCTCGCGGGTGAGCCGGTCGCGCGCCTTGAGGTCGGCGGCGACGTGGGGATGCAGCACCTTGATGGCGACTTCGCGTCCCTCACCGTCGAGACCTAGGTGGACGACCCCCATCCCGCCCTCGCCGATCTTCCTGACGAGGCGGTAGGGGCCGAGGCGTTCTGGTGCTTGGGTGCTCATCGCCGCCTTCCCCGCGTCATCCCCCGGAATTCCCCCCTAGGTTGTCGAGCTGGTTCGCCACTTCTTGGACGTTCAGCGGAGTCCATACGGCCTCCCCCTCAGGCTTGTCCCCGAACGTGCTGTAAGCGAGGGTGAGCGAGAGCGCGGCACCCGCCGCGAGGACTCCCGCCATCACCATCGCCGCTGTTCTCGAGGGTACGAGCGATGAGAGCGTTCTGCGCATCTGCTTGCCGGGACCCTCGACTCCCGGGCCCGCGCAAACGGTCCACAACGCGATCGCCGCGCCCCAGGCCAGGGCGTAGTAGGAGTTCATCCCGGCCACCACGGTGAGCAGGAGCGTCACCGGGAGGCCCAGGATCAGCGCGTACAGCACGAGTGCCAGCGTGATGCCCGCCGACTTGGCCAGCGCCGCCGGGAAGGCGAACACCCGGACCACGTCGAGCGCCGCCGCGCCGGCCGCCCTGCGGGTGGCGAGCTGCGGCTGGGCCAGGTCGGCCCCACGCAGCAGGATCGCGACCGGCAGGGCCACGATCGCCACCAGCACCGGCTTGAACACGGCCGCCACGATCATCAGGATCAGCAGCATGGCGCCCGCCACGCCGTACGCCCTGGACCGCTGCAGCGGCTTGCCGGGCTGCACGCCGGGGATGTACGGCTCCCGCTTGGTCAGCCGGTCGGGCTGGGCGGGCGGGAACTGCTGCTGGGCCGGGATGTAGGGCGGCGGCTGCACCGGGATGGGGTTCGGGCGGCCGTAGTCAGGCCCGGGGGGACCTGGCTGCGGGCCTGATCCGGGGCCCGGGTTCATCCGGCGGTAGTCGGCGGAGTCGGGGCGCACCCGTCTCGTGGGCACGTCGGTCTCGCCGGGCGCGGGCGCGGGCGCGGCCGGGCCGTTGCCGGTGGCCGGCGGCGTCTGCGGCGGGTAGACCCCGGCCTCGCGCTGGATCTGCCGCAGCTCCTCGGGCGAGACCCTGCGGGTCGGCCACGGGTCGGGCTGGTTGGGCAGCAGCGAGACGTACTGCTGGTCGGGCGCCGGCGGGGCCGGCTGTTCCTGGTTCTCCAGCAGCCGCTTGGGCGTGACCGGCGGCGTGGAGATCTCGTACGACGGCCGCTCCGTGACCTTGGGCGGCACGACGGGGTCGGGCCTGGGCACGGTGGAGATCTCGTCGGGCGAGGTGCTCCGCGCCGGCTTCGGCAGCATGCGGGCGGTCTGCTCGGCCAGCTCGGCGGCCTTGGGGCGCTTGCTGGGGTTGCGCTGGAAGGCCGCCTTGAGCAGCGGCTGCAGCTCGGCGGGGGCGGCGCTGATGTCGGCCTTGCCCGCCGTGATGTTGTAGAAGATCATCTCCAGCGTGCCCTTGCCGAAGGGCGGCTGGCCCGTGCCCGCGTACAGCAGCGTGCCGGCCCACGCGTGGATGTCGACCTCGGGGCCCGCCTCCTGGCCCTCGATGATCTCGGGCGCGAGGTAGCCGGGCGTGCCGATGAACATGCCGGTCTGCGTCAGCCGCGTCGCGTCGACCGCCTGGGCGATGCCGAAGTCGATCAGGACGGGCTCGCCGTCCAGGATCAGCACGTTGCCTGGCTTGAGGTCGCGGTGGATGACGCCCATCGAGTGCACGACGGCCAGCGCCGAGGCCACCCCGTGGGCGACCTTGAGCAGCGCGGGCAGGTCGAGCGGGCCGTCGTTCTTGACGATCTCGTCAAGCGGCGGGCCCGCCACGTAACGCGTGACGATGTACGGACGATGACCGGTCACGTCGGCGTCGAGCACCTCGGCGATGTACTTGCTGCGGACCCGGCGCATGGTCTCGACCTCGCGCGAAAGCCGCCGCCTGGCGACCTCGTCGCCGGCGACCTCTCCGCGCAGGACCTTGATGGCCACCTGCCGCCCCTGAGGGTCGACAGCCAGGTGGACAACGCCCATCCCGCCTTCACCGAGCCGCCTGAGCAGCCGGTAAGGGCCTAGTCGGTCATCGTTCATGGCATGAAGCACCATACCGGCTTAATCCCCGCCCACGAGATGAACCATGAGGCCACATTCCCACTCGTACAACGTCCAGAACGGCCTCATCGGTTTCCCATCCAACGGTCTCGAATCGGCCTCGATTTCGTTCAGCCGGCCAAGGAGAGCACCTCTGCCCTCTTCAGCCCGGCCAGCGTGGCGCCGGAGACGGCCAGCTTCGACCTGCGCACACCGCTTCCGATCACCACCTTCGGGTGCTCCGCGACGTGCGCGTCCACCAGGATCGGCCACTCCTCCGGCAGGCCGAGCGGCGTGATGCCGCCGTACTCCATGCCGGTCAGCTCGACCGCCTCCGCCATCGGGGCGAAGCTGGCCTTGCGGGCGTCGAGGTGCCTGCGCACCACGCCGTTCACGTCGACCCGCATCGTGGCGAGCACCATGCACGCGGCGTAACGCGTCTCGCCGCCCCGCTTGGCCGCCACGACCACGCAGTTGGCCGACTCGTCGAGGGTCACGCCGTACTTCTCGCAGAACGCCGCCGTGTCGGCCAGATCGGGATCGATCTCGGCCACCTCGACGCCCTCCATGTCAGGTACGGCCCGCGCCACCGGATCGGCCAGGAGGTCGATCCGCTCGGTGGCGGGCACCCAGTGCAACGTCATTCCATCTCCTCGATCGCCTCTCCCAGGAGCCTACTTGCGCTTCCGGGAGCCGCGGGCGGCGTCACGGAGACTGCAGCACTCTCCTGTGCAGTTGCGTGACGGCGGCGCGGGCGGACTCCATGGCCCCCGCCTGCCAGGCGATCAGATGGGTGAGCCAGTCGCCCGCGAAGTACACCCTTCCGGCGGGGCGTTGCAGAAGAGTGAAGGACGAATCAAAGGACGGCCAGCGCACCCAGCCGCCCTGGATGTGCTCCTGGCGCTCCCAGGCGATGGAGACGCTGGACAGCAGGTTCTGCCGGTACTTCTCACCGTGGATCTTCTTGCCCTGGGTGAGCGCCCTGCGCCGCCTGTCCTCCGGGGTGAGCGCGCTGTAGAGCTCGGCGACGCGCTCGGTGTTGTAGTAGCCGACGAGCAGGCCGCGCTCGGCGTGGTAGTCGTGCGAGGGGTACCAGATGTGGGTGAGGTCGAGGTCGGTCTCGGTGACGCCGCCGTAGATCCGGTCCTCCAGCTCCCACCAGCGCCTGCCGTACTCCAGGCCGATCTTGCCCGCGGCGATCGGGACGGGGGTGGCGAGCGCGGTGGTGATCTGGGCGCCGAGGTTGTGCGGGATCCTGGCGAGGACGTGCGGCGGGAGGGCGGCGATGCAGTAGTCGGCCTTGACGGTGCCGCCGGTGTGGGTGACCTCGACGCCGTCGGCCATGGTCGTGATCCTGGTGACCTTGGCGCCGGTCCTGATCCTGTCCTGGCCGACGGCCTGCTGGAGCTTGGTGACGATGGCGTCCATGCCGCCGACGGGCTGGAACATGGGGGTGGCCTGCTCGTAGCCGAAGTCGTTGGTGATGGCCCGGCCGGTGCCGGCGGCGAGGACCTGGTGGAGGGTGCCGGGGTCCGGCATGGGCGTCCCGCCGTCTATAGACGGAAATTTCGTGAAACCGCGGCGCTCGGAGCCCGCGTAGTCGAGCTTGGGGCCCAGGTCGCCGAAGCGCCGCAGGAACTCCAGCAGGCTCTCCCTGTCGTTCCTGGTGAGAGCCTTGTCCAGCGCTCCGGCGTCGGTGGCCTTCGCCAGGAGTTCGGCGATGTATCCGTACATGTCGGCTCGGGCCGTGCGGGCCCTGACGGTCCGGCCGTTGGTGTGGACATAGGCGGAGGCGTTGTTGTTGATGAACGTCTCGATGGGGATGCCCAGCTCGCGGCAGTAGTCGAGGGTCACCATCCACTGGGCGATGCGGCCGGGGCCCGCGTTGAAGTAGACGCCGGCGCCGAACTTCACGTCCTGGGCCGCGCCGTTCAGCTCGGTCAGGCGGTCGCCGCCGCGCAGCGTGAGGTTCCGCCCGCCGGCCTTCTGCCGGGCCTCCAGCAGCGTGCAGTCGTAGCCGGCCTTGCCCAGCTCGTACGCGGCGGTCAGCCCCGCCACGCCCGCCCCGATGATCACGACCTTGGCGGACGCCCTGCCGCTCAGCGTGAAGTCGCCGGTGCGTGGCGGCGTGAACTCCTTGTCCTGCTCGGCGGGTGCCAGGCCGAGCGCGCCCATGGCGGCGTACATGGCGCCCGCGCCGCCGGCGGCGCCGATCCCGACGAGCAGCCCCCGCCGGGTCAGCGTGGCACGCTGGTTCTCAGCCATAGGGGCCGCTGCCGCAGGCCACCTGCCCGGCGATGCTGGCGAACAGGCCGAACAGGGCCATGATCTGGGTGAAGTCCTCGGTGGTGAACTCGGTGTGCCGCGCTCCCGCCGTCCGCACGCCGGGGATCAGCGAGACGGCCGCGGCGATGGCGGTGGAGTTCCACTCCACCCCGAGCGTGTACGGCGCCTCCACCACGTACGGCGTGAAGTCGGTCAACCGCCCCAGCGCCCGCTCCGTGGCCTCACGGATCCGCGCCTGGGCCACGACCGGCGGCAGCAGCTCGGCGGAGAACTTGTCGATGCCCTTCTTGACCGCGACGGTCTCCACGTCGCCGAGCAGCTCGCGGGCCTCGTCGCCGACGGCCTCGTCACCGGTCACCAGCACCACCGGCACCCCGTGGAACCCGGCGCACGCCGCGACCAGCCGTGTCTCGCCGCACAGCTCGCCGTTGAGGTAGACGTTCTGGATCTCCTTGCCCATCCACGTGTGGTTGAGCACCCCGTGCGGGACGCCGGCGCGGGCGTGGTAGCCCACGAAGCAGGCCGCCTGGAAGGAGCCGTCGAGCCCGTGCGCCATCCGCTGCGCCTTGCCCGGCCCCCTGATCAGGCTCGCCCGGGGGTCGAGGAGGTCGATGCGCAGGTTCTTGGTGGAGCCGTGGGCGTCGTTGACCAGCACGCCGCTCGCCCCCGCCGCGAAGGCGCCCTCGACGGCCGCGTTCGCGTCGGCGGTCATCAGCTCGCAGCCCCGCTCGTAGCCGCGCTTGCCGGCGTGCATCTCCTCGGGGTCGGTCAGCCCCGTCACGCCCTCCATGTCCACCGACAGATAGACCTTCACGCGCTCCCCCACGACTCGACCCTGCGCACCTCGGACTCCGTCATCAGCCCGACGTTCTCCTCGGCGAACGCCGCCGCCTGCGCCCGCCACCGCTCCGGGATCTCCTCCAGGGCCGGCGGGTAGCAGTGCTCCAGCCAGCTCGTGGCCTCCTCCGACACGTCGAAGTAGTCGAGGGCCGGGGCGAACAGCGTGTTCTCGATCCCGGGGACGCGGGCCAGCCCGTACTGGATCATCTCCTGCCCCCCGTACGGCGGCTTCTTGAGGTACTTGCGCGCCATGGGGCGGTCGGCGGTGATCGGCGTGTCGAGCGGGCGGCGCTCCACGGCGGCCTGGATGAGCTCCTTGTACAGGCACTTGCCGCAGTTGCGGCACGGGCCGTCGGTGCCGCGCAGGCACCAGCGGACCTGCTCCCGCAGCGGCGAGCCCAGGGCCAGGCGCATCGTGACGGCCTCGCTCACCCCGCCCACCGGCAGCACGATGTGCACGCCCGAGGCGGCGAACAGGCGGCCCCACCTGCCGTGCGGCGCCCACATGGGGTTGTCGGGGGTGAAGCGCCACAGATAACGCCCGCCGCCCAGCCAGCGGGAGCCCATCTCGTAGCCGAAGCCCAGGCCGCCCAGGTCGAGCCGGTCGGCCAGGAGCAGGGCGCCGGCGGCCACCGCGTGGTGCTCGGGGTAGCCGGGGCGGGGCTCGGCGAGCGTGTACTCCAGGTCGGAGGTGACCGTGCTCAGCTCGCGGCCGGTCTTCGCGGCCAGCCTGGCCAGCACGTCGGAGCGGTAGTGCGGCCAGCGGTTCGGCACGCGTGGGTGGGCCACCCGGCGGAAGTGCACGAACGGGGCCTCGGGGAAGATCGTGGCCGCCGCCACGGAGTCGGCGCCACCGCTGTACGAGATCGCCAGCCTGGCCCCCGGCCGCCTCGGCTCCGCGCCCACCGGCCCCGCCTCGACGCCCCAGCCGTCGTGCAGCGCCTGCGCCAGCTCCGCCGAGATCGCCCGGTCGAACGTGATGCGCTTCCTGGTCCACGGGGCCACGATCGTCCAGGCGGCCACCGCGTACAGGTCGGGGTGGGCGTCGCCGGGCACCCCGCCGATGGAGCACGAGTTGATGGCCAGCTTGATCGGGTACTCGTCGGACGCCTGGCCGGTGATCTCGTCCTCCGGGTCGAGCCGGAACGTCAGGTTCGCGCCGGCGCTCCAGGTCACGCGCACGGTTGCTCCTCCGGCCGGCCCGGCTCGTCGCGCCGGGCCCGCAGGTCGTCGATGGCCTGCCAGACCAGTACCTCGTTCTGCAGCACCCCGTCCATGGCCTTGGCCGTCTCCTGCGCGAGCCGCTGGGTGTCGTCGATCCTCGCCTTGAGCGCGGGGTCAGTCTTGATGGACGACGACGCCGGACGGGCGTCCCGCAGCCGTTCGACCTCGTTCTGCAGGGTCGCCATCTCCCGCCTCAGGGTCTGGACCTCCCAGAGCGCGTCCCGGATGTCCTGGCGATGATCGGCGATGGAGATGTAGCGGGAGTCGAACCACGTGCGCACGGCCTTTCTGAGCCGGGCAGGGACGGGGACGCGCATCATGAAAGGCCACCATAGTGGCAAACCAACATCGGTATGGACGACCCTTACCGAATGCATTGACTTCTGTTTGCACCGCCCGCGCCCGCCCGTTCGCGGACCGGATATGGCGAACGGTCGGACACATGCAGTGCATGACTGCTAACGTTCCGCGACATGCCCTCCTCCGTGCATGAGGCGCTGAACGCCTTGTTTCGGAACCGGCCCACCCTCGCCGTCGATCTGCTCTGCGACGTGTTCGACATCGATCTGCCCTCCGGCACCCTCGTCGAGGTGGCCCCCGCCGGCACGGCCGTGGCGGTGCCCATGACCTGGTGCGAGCCCGCGCACGGCGTCATCGTCGAGCTGCAGCACACCGTGTCGGAGGAGGACCGGCAGGGCTGGGCGCGGCGCAGCGCGGCGCTCTGGCTGCTGCTCCGGCGCCCCGTGCTGGTGCTGGTGCTCGCACCCGACGCCCTGGTCTGCGACTGGGCCGCCCAGCCCGTGGTCACCAGCCTGCCCGGGTACGTGCTGCACCCGCTCGTCGTCGGGCCCGACCAGGTGACGCCCATCTCCGACCCCGCCCTGGCTGCGGAGTGCCTGGAACTGGCCGTGCTGTCCGTCCTGTCCCACGGGGGTGACGCGGCGGTCGCAGGGACGTTCCTGGAGGCGCTGGCCAAGACGGAGGAGAGCCACGGGGCCCGCTACTACGAGTACGCCTACCGCCTGGCCTCGACCGACGTCCGGCGGGTTCTGGAGGAGACCATGTCGTCCACCACCTGGCCGGTGTACAGCCCGTTCGCCCGCGAGCACTTCGCCAGGGGACGCGCCGCCGGGCTGTCGGAGGGCAAGGTGCGGGCCGTGCTGGCCGTGCTGCGGGCGCGCGGGGTGAACGTCACGGACGACGCGTTGACGGCCATCACCGGGTGCGGCGATCAGGAGCAGCTCGACGAGTGGGCGCACCGCGCGGCGACCGCCCTGACCGTCGAGGAGCTGTTCGTCTGAGCCCGCTAACGACCTGTGAACTTGGGCTTGGACTTCTCCGCGAACGCCCGCAACCCGATCTTGGCGTCCTCCGTGGCGAACAGCCCCGAGAAGTGCAGCCGCTCGATCTCCATGCCCGTGTCCAGATCGGTCTCCAGCCCGTGATCCACGGCCTGCTTGGCGGCACGCAACGCGACGGCCGGCCCGCCCACGAAGGTGGCGGCCCACTCCAGGGCGGCGGTGTAGACCTGCTCGTCCGGCACCATCCGGTCGACCAGCCCGATCGCCAGCGCCTCGGCGGCGGGCACGTGGCGGCCGGTGAAGATGAGGTCCTTCGCGCGGGCGGGCCCGACCAGGCGCGGCAGGCGCTGGGTGCCGCCCGCGCCGGGGATGATCCCGAGCAGGATCTCCGGCTGCCCCAGTTTCGCCGACTCCCCCGCGACCCTGAAGTCGGCGCAGAGTGCCAGCTCGCAGCCGCCGCCCAGGGCGTAGCCGGTGATCGCGGCGATGACCGGCTTGCCGATCTTGGCGACCGCGGTGAAGCAGGCCTGGAGCGTGCCGGAGTGGGCGGCCATGTCGGCGTACGACATGTCGGCCATCTCCTTGATGTCCACACCGGCGGCGAACACCCGCTCCCCGCCGTACAGGATCACCGCCTGCACCTGCGGATCGGCGTCCACGATGCCGGCCGCCTCGGCCAGCTCGCGCTGGACCTGGCCGTTGAGGGCGTTCATCTTCGGCCGGTCGAGACGGATCGTGGCGATCTGGTCGGCCACCTCGACGCTCACAAACTCACCCATGTGATCGAACCTAACAGGTGGTCACCGGCCCGCCGCCGCGGACTTGACCGCGTCCACCGACTTCTTGCTGCGCGAGACGCGCACCAGCGCGGCCGACAGGCGAGCCAGCTCGGCGCCCGAGTGCGCCAGCTCGGCCAGCGGGCGGGCCTGGCGGGGCAGCCCCAGCTTGCCCGCGCCGTCCAGCACCCGCTTGTCCAGGTGCGGGGCGACCTGCGGCCACACGGCCTGGACCTCGCGCAGGAAGATGTCGGCGCCGGTCGGCCCGATGCCGGGGAACTCCATCAGCAGGTCCGTGATGCGCCGCTCGTCGCCGTCCGCCTCGTCGCGCAGGCGGCGCAGGTCGCCCCGCCAGCGGTCGACGATCAGGGCGGCGCCGTCGCCGAGCATCGTGGCAGTGCGCTCGTCGTAGCGGCGGTAGTGGCCGCGGCCCAGCGCGTCCACCCGGTCCTGCCAGCTCGCCTCGCGCATGCCCTTGGGCGTGCCGTACCCGGCCGCGAACAGCTCCTTCGCGGCGGCCACGGCGACCTCCGCCGAGATGCGGGCGCTGAGCAGGGTGGCCAGGACGAGCAACTGGTAGAGCGGTTTCGGCTGGTCGGACAGTTTGATGCCGGCCTCCGCCGCGTACGTGCGGCCGTAGCGGTCGAGCAGGGCGTCCAGCACGGCTCCATCGGTCTCAGCCATGCCGTTGCGCCTACCCGGTCCCCGCCCCGGCATGCCGTGTTTGGGTACGTGGAGGCGGGTTAGTCGGAGTTCTTCCGCTAGTGAAGGAGCAAGTTGTGCTGACATTGACCGACAACGCCGTGGTCGCCATCCGGGATCTCATGGTCGGGGAGGACGTGCCCGCCGACGCGGGGCTGCGGATCTCCCCCAAGGCCGACGAGGCGGGCACGCTGGAGGTCACGCTCACGAGCACCCCGCAGGCCGGGGACCAGGTGGTGGAGAAGGAGGACGTGCGGGTGTTCGTCGCCGAGGACGCGGTGCCGATCCTCGACGACAAGGCGCTCGACGCGCAGCCGGGGGCGCCGGGGCAGCCGACGTTCCGCCTCGACCGGCGCGCCTGAGCCACGCCCCGGTTGTGGCGCCTGTTCCGGCACCGGCCGGGTCAGCCCTGGTCGGAGTCGTTCTCGGGCGGGCGGGTGTCGCCGAGGCCGAACAGGCCCACCAGCGTCCCGTCCGCCCGGGTCACCACCACGTGAGCCACCTTCGCCCGGTCCATGCGCTGGACCAGCGGGTCGATCTCCTCGCTCGGCCGCACGGTGGTGGCGCCGGCCCGCATCACGCTCTCGGCGGTGCCGTCGAGGTCGGCGCCCCTCAGCCGCGCGACCCGACGACGCCCTGGACGACGTCGTCCTCGTCCACCACGACGGCCATCCCCGCCGGGTCGGCGATGAGACGCTCGGTCAGCGTGCCGAGCGGGTCGTCCAGCGCGGCGATCACCGGGTCCCTGCGCACGTTCCTGGACACCAGGGCGGCGTGGCCGTCGTAGGGCAGGTCGGCGGAGAGCCAGTCCATCTTGCCGGTCACGTAGTCGTACACCTCGCCGAACCCCAGCCGTTCGAGGCGGTGCGCGGCGCGCGGGCTCAGGTCGCAGAGCGCGTCGTGGCAGTAGACGATGACCGGACGATCCCGCTCCAGCGGCGGCGAGCCGTCGATGCGGCCCAGCGGCAGGTTGACGGCTCCGGGCAGGTGCGCCCACTGGTATTCGGGTTCCGGCAGCACTTCGACGAGCTGCGCCTGCCTGGTGGCCAGCAGATCCTGTACGGCTTCGCGGGCGATGGTGTGCGTCATGCCTGCCCCGTACCCCGAGGCGGCCAGGTCAGCGGGACACGCCGGCGAGCACCCGCTCCAGGCCCCAGCGGAACTGGGCGGTCAGGGCTGGGCGGTCAGGGCTGGGTGATGGCCTGGATGTGCGCGGTCGCGGTCGCCACGGCGACGGGCTCGCCGTCCGGGCCGAGCAGCTCGCCCGACATGAAGCACACCTGACGCCCCCGCCGGACCACCCTGCCCCGGCCCACCAGGCGGCCAGGGCGGGCCGGGCGGAGGAACTGCACGTGCAGGTCGAGCGTCGGCGCGAACTGGCCCGGCGGGAGTGTCGCCACCAGCGCAGGACCGAGCGTGTCGTCGAGCATCGCCGCCAGGAAACCGCCCTGGACGGCGCCCACCGGGTTGGTGAAGCTCGCGTCCGCCTCGAACGCCACCTCGATCGTCCCCTCGTCGGGGTCGATGCGCAGCAGCTCCCAGCCGAGCGTGGTCGCGGCGGGAGGTGGCGGCACCCGGCCGGCCATCACGTCCCAGAACGGGCCTTCGCGTGTCTCCATGGGGACATTGAACGGGGCGGCACCGACAGTAATGCGTAGGACGGCAGGCCCGCACACTGCGGGTTAGGGTGCTGTGAGGAAGCTGAGGACTAGCAGGGAAGGCGGCTGACCGCATGAGCGCGCCGGGCCATCCGACAGCGGGGAACCCGAACGATCGAGGGGTTGTGCTCGCTGACCAGGTGAATCGAATGATCGCGCTGGCCGAGGAGGCGCAGTCGGAGGAGACCTGGGCGTTCGATGCGCTCAGCCGGTTCGTGGTGGGGTGCGCGGAGGCTGGGCTGGATCCGCTGGTGGCCGTTGAGGGCGGAGGGGCGGACGCGTCTGAGGACGGTGCGGCGGGTGACCGGCTCGTGAAGGTGCTCGAGGAGATCGTGCGGGCAGGGCATGACGAAGGTGCGCTGCGTGCCGATGTGGGGGCCGGCGATGTGGTGGGGGTCGTCGGGCTGGTCGTCCGGGGGCTGCCCACGGTGCCTGCCGGGGTGGGTGAGGAGTTGCGGGAGCGGGCCGCCCGACTGGTGCTCGCCGGGATGCGGGCCCATCCCGCGCCGGCGCCGCCCGGGGCGGCGTTGACGGTCGAGGAGCTGGCCCGGCGCGTCTCCGGGTAGGGCTGGGGCGCCGTACGCGAAGGCGACACGCCGGGGTGCCGAGACGGCGCGCCGCACATGGAGGCGACGCGCCGCGGCCTGTTCGGACGGTCAGGCAGGTGAACGGAACCCGTTCAGGCCTGTCGGCATGCCACGCCGCACAGCCTGCACGATCTCCTGATGAAGGTGCGCCCCCCGATCGGCGGCCCGCCCGAGCGGGCTGCCCTCGACCTCGTACCACTCATCCGCGTCGAGGTACTGCACGCGCACCGTCACGCGCTCCCCCGCCACCACGGTCCGCACGGTGACCTCGCCGGTGATGACGCCGACCTCCTCGGTCATCACCCCGCCGGGCCCCGCGACGACGCTGCTCTCGTAGGTTTCGACGCTCACTGCGCCCCGTAGCAGGTCGCCACCATCTCGGCCAGCGCGTCCCGTTCGGCGGCGGTGATGGTGAGGTCGTAGCGGGCCTTGACGTCGATCCAGGCCCGGCTGTACGTGCACCAGTACGACCGCAGCGGCGGCTTCCACTGGTCCGGCGACTGGTCGCCCTTGGACCGGTTGGAGCCGGCCGAGACGGCGAGGAGCTGCGGCCCTTCGAGGTCGTTGGCGAACTGCTTGCGCCGGGCGTCGGTCCAGGTGTCGGCTCCTGAGCGCCAGGCCTGGGCGAGCGGCACCATGTGGTCGATGTCGATGGCCGAGGCGCTGGTGATGTCCTTGCCGTCGTAGACGCTGTGCCAGGTTCCGCTGATGGCGCGGCAGTTCTCGTCCTGCTTGACGTCGGCGCCGTCGCGGGCGAGGACGGTCTCGCGGGTGTCGCAGGAGCGGCCCTGCGACGTCCAGTGGGGGAAGCGGGCGCGGCTGTAGCCGGCCATGGCTCGGGGTTCCGCGACGGTGAGCCGCTGGAGCTGGGCGTGGGCGGCGGGGGCGGAGAGGGTGGGCGGGAGTTCGGTGGGAGAGGCTGCGCCCGAGGGGGACGCCGGGGCCAGGACCAGGAGGGTCATGGTCGTGGCGGCCGCCGCGCGGGCAGGCCATGATCGCAAAGTGAACATGGCCCACGTCTACAGCGGTGATTACGTTAAGTAATCAAAGACCCGCAGCACTTGTCACTTAGAGTGACAATCTTGGGGTTGCCTTGGGAATGTCAGGTGGTTCCGGAAAGGCGTTCGACGCCGCGCAGCAGGGCCGAGTGGTCGAGGTCGCCGTCGCCGACCGCGTTCGCCGACGCGACGAGCTGGGCCACCAGCGCGCCGAGCGGCAGCACCACTCCGGCCTCGCGGGCGGCCGTGGTGACGATGCCCATGTCCTTGTGGTGCAGCGCGAGGCGGAAGCCCGGCTCGAAGGAGTGGCCGGCCATGTTGGCGCGCTTCTGCGCGAGCACGGCCGAGCCCGCCAGGCCGCCGCCGAGCACGTCCAGCGCCGCCTCCAGATCCACCCCGTACGCCCGCAGGAACACCACCGCCTCCGCCAGCGCCTCGATGTTGGCCGCCACGATGAGCTGGTTGGCGGCCTTGACCGTCTGGCCGGAGCCGCTCGGGCCGACGTGCACGACGGTCTTGCCGACCGCCTCGAAGACCGGCCCCGCCGCCTCGAACGCGTCGGCCTCGCCGCCGACCATGATCGACAGGGTCGCGTTCTTCGCGCCCGCCTCGCCGCCCGAGACGGGCGCGTCCAGGTAGCGCAGACCGCGCCGGGCCGCCTCCCCGGCCAGCTCGCGCGTGACGTCCGGGCGGATCGAGGAGAAGTCGATGATCAGCGTGCCGGGGGCGGCGTGCTCGAAGACGCCGTCCTGGCCGGTCAGCACGTCCTGGACGTCGGGTGAGTCGGGCACCATGAGCGCGACCACCTCGGCGCCCGTCACGGCGTCGGCGATCGACTCCGCCACCCGGCCGCCCGCCCCCGCCAGCGGCCCGGCCTTCCCGGGCGTGCGGTTGTAGCCGGACACGGCGTGTCCCGCCTTGACCAGGTGGACGGCCATGGGGCTGCCCATGATGCCGAGGCCGATGAAGGCGATGGCGGTCACGTCGATGTCCCTTCCAGGTGGTGGGTTACGCGGGTGTGCGGTGTTCTCTGGGGAGCCAGGCGAACGCGTCCTGGCCGCCCTTCGCCTGGTACTCCAGGCCTACGTGGCCGTCGTACCCGGCGGCGCGCAGGTCGTCGAGCCACTGCCGCAGCGGCAGCTCGCCGCTCCCCGGCGCGCCTCTGCCCGGCGCGTCGGCGATCTGTACGTGTGCGATGCGCGAGCCGTACCGTTCGATGACGGCCGGCACGTCATCACCGTTGACGGCCAGGTGGTAGAAGTCGGCGAGCAGCCCCGCGCCGGGCACCCGGTCGAGCACCGCCACCGCGTCGGCCGCCGTCAGCAGCGGGTAGCGGGGCGCGCCGCTGACCGGTTCGAGCAGGACGGTGCCCGGCACGCCCGCCACGCAGGCGGCCAGCAGCTCGACGGCCAGCTCGTCCTGCTCGCGGGCGTCGGACTCCGGGACGCGGTTGCCGTACAGGGCGTTGAAGGCGCGGCAGCCCAGGCGCTCGCCGATCGCCGCCACCACGGGGATGTTGTCGAGCAGCTCGCGCGTTCGGCCCGGCCACGACACCACGCCGCGGTCGCCGCCGGGCATGTCGCCGGCGAAGAAGTTCAGGCCGGTGAGGCGTACGCCCGCGTCCTCGACCGCCCGGACGAACGTGTCCACCTCGCGGTCACCCGGCACCGCCACCGGCCACGGCCACCAGAACTCCACGGCCCCGAACCCGTCGGCCGCCGCCGCGGCGGGGCGTTCGAGGAGGGGGAGATCCGTGTAGAGGATCGAGCAGTTGACGGTCCACTTGGTCACGCGCGAAATATTGTCATACACGCCTACAAGGCGGCCAAGAGGCGGGTGTGTCGCAAGGGCAACATGAAGCCGCAGCGGGTCTATGATGTTGGAAAGTAAAGCGGCGGGAGGTCGGGCATGCGGATGTCCCAGTGGGCCCAGGACACGTTCGGGCAGCGCGTTCCCCTGATCAGACAGGGCGTGGCCGAGGCGCTGTCGGTGGCGCTGGAGAACGCGCTCGACGCGCAGAAGGTGGCGCAGACCGATCACCTGCACCCGTTCGGGTTCACGCTCATGTCGCGCAAGTTCGAGGCGCTGGCCGAGGCCTTCGAGGACCTGGGCGACGTGCACGTCGTCAAGCCCGGCGGCTCCCAGCACGAGCTGGTGGTGCTCGACGGCAAGCTGCTGTTCCCGTTCCGCTACGCCAAGGACCGTTCGATCAGCGTGATGAGCGCGCGCATCGGCGACGGGCGGCCGTCCGCGCTGGTGCAGGCGCTGTTCAACCGGTTCGGGCCCGAGCCGCGGATGCGGCAGCTCGCACTGCAGGATGTCGCGCCGCACGCCGTCCCGGTCGCCGAAGCGCTCGGCGACCTGCCGGAGGACACCCGGCTGGTGCTCATCGCGTACGCCTGCAACGCGCACGCCGGGCTGCTCGACGCCTGGTGGGGCGAGGCCGAGCTGCTCGACCGCACCGGCAGCCTGCGCTGGCACCACTGCGAGGAGATCCCGCTGGTCCAGGAGAGCGCGGCGCCGGCCCGGCGTGAGGGCGAGGCGGCGGCGTTCGACCAGGGCGTGCCGCCCGCGCCCGCGCTCAACCCGCGCACGGGCGCCGGCCGGCTCGCGGTGCCGGTCAGCGAGCAGCTCCCGTTCGGGCCAGAAGCCGCCAGCGGTGCGTGACTCCGGCACGGGCCACGAGCCGCCGTCGGTACGCGGCTCCAGGACGGAGCATGAGCCGCCATCGGTGCGCGGCTCCAGGACGGAGCATGAGCCGCCATCGGTGCGCGGCTCCAGGACGGAGCATGAGCCGCCATCGGTGCGCGGCTCCAGGACGGAGCATGAGCCGCCATCGGTGCGCGACGTCGGCATGGAGCGGGAGGCGGGCGGGCGGGGTGCGAGGGCGGGCGGGCCGAGCCCGCAGGCGGTCGCCGACGCGTTCGACGCCACCCGCCTCACCCAGGCCCGCCATCTGGCCGCGCTCACCAAGAAGGAGGTCGCCGAGCACCTCGGCGTCTCCCCCGCCGCCGTCGGCCAGTACGAGTCCGGCGTCACCCGGCCGCGCCCCGACCTGATCCCGAGGCTGGCCGAGGTGCTGGCGGTGCCGATGGCGTTCTTCCTGCCGGGGCGGCCGCACGGCAAGCTCGACGGCTCCATGGCGCACTTCCGCAGCCTCCGCTCCACGCGTGCCTACCAGCGGGCCAAGGCCGTGGCGTTCGTCGAGCAGGTGTGGGAGCTCACGTACGCGCTGGAGAAACGCGTCCAGCTGCCCCTCGTCGACCTGCCGGGCTTCGCGGGCGGCGAGATGCACTCCGACCTGCCGCGCGACCCGGCGGGCGCGGCCCGCGCGCTGCGCGCCCACTGGGGGCTCGGCACCGGCCCGATCGGGCACCTCGTGCGGCGCATGGAGTCGCACGGCATCGTCGTGGCCTTCCCGCGCCACGACCCCGACGCGGTCACCGTCGACGCCTTCTCCACCTCCAGCCTGCCGCGGCCGATCGTGGTGCTGACGCCCAACCGGTTCGACGACATCTACCGGCACCGCTTCACCGCCGCTCACGAGCTGGGACATCTGGTGCTGCACGGCGACACGGCGGCGGGTGACACGCATCAGGAGCGGGAGGCCGACGCGTTCGCGGCCGAGTTCCTCACGCCGCGCGACAGCATCCTGCCTCAGCTTCCGCTCCGGGCCGATCTGCGGCGGCTGGCGGAGTTGCGGCTCACGTGGGGGGTTTCGGTTGACTCGCTGCTGTACCGGTGCAGGGAGACGGGGCTGCTGTCCGACTCCGCCGCTGGGCGCGCCTATCAGCGGCTGGCTGCGTTGCGTGAGCAGCCCGGGTTCACGAATGAGCCGGTGTCCGGGTATCCGGGGGAGCAGCCTGTGCTGCTGGCTCAGGCCTTCGAGCTGGCGGGGCGGGAGAGCGGGTTGAGTGCCGCGATGCTGGCGCAGGAGCTGGCCTGGCCCATCGCGCGGGTACGTGAGTTGATCGGGCTGCCGGATCGGCGGCCTTCGCTCAAGCTCGTTCCCTGACCCGCGGTGGTCAGGGCTGCTGAGGGCGTGGGCTGGCGGTCAGGGTGAGGCTGCCCGGCAGGGCGGCGACGGCCTCGTGGAAGCGGGCGGCGAGGTCCGGCACGGACGGTGGATCGCCCGCCGTGGCCGCCCACCCACCGGCCGCGACCCGCCAGGCCGCCACCAGCATGTCCCCCGCCAGCCGCGTACGCGGGTCGTCGGGCAGATCGAGCCGCCGGTGCAGCACCTCCACCACGGTCCCCAGGGTGCTCTCGCAGAAGTGCAGGTTGTGCGCGTCCATGGAGGACGTCTCCTGCGACAGCCGGTAGCTCAGCACCGCCCGGCCCGCCCACGCCTCGTCGGCGACCCGTTCCAGCGCGGCCAGCAGCGTCGCCTCCATGAGCTCCACCAGCGGACGCCCATCCGCCGGGACCGTCTCCAGCTCCTCCAGGAAGGCCCGCCACATGTCGTGCAGCGGCGCCATCGCGACGTCCTCCTTGCCGGCGAAGTACCGGAAGAACGTGCGTTTGGAGACCTCCACCTCCTCGCAGAGCTCGTCCAGCGTGACCCCGCTGAAGCCGCGGCTGGTGAACAGGTCGAGGGCGGTGTCGATCAGGGCCTGCCGGGTGCGCAGCTTCTTGCGTTCGCGCAGTGGGGGCGGTGCGACGGTCATGGGCAACAGTGTATTCGAGGCGCGAAGGCCACTTGCGCGCTTTCGCCACTGAGTGGCATAAAGGAGGGGTTGTTGCTGTCCCAGTGGGAAGGCGCCTTCTCGTGCGTGCTTTGCTGATCGACCATTCGACCGCCTCCGGCCTGCGCCTCGGCGAGGCGCCCGACCCCGTGCCCGAGCCGCACCAGGCCCTGGTCAGGGTGCACGCCACCTCGCTCAACTTCGGCGAGGTCAAGCACGGCATCGGCGGCTCCGCCGACGGCGCCGTGCCCGGCTGGGACGCCGCCGGGGTGGTCGAGCGCGCCGCCGCCGACGGCTCGGGCCCGGCCGTGGGCACCTCCGTGGTCACTGTCGGGCTCGGCGGCGCGTGGGCGGAGTCGCGGGCCGTGGACACCTCGGCGCTCGGCGTCGTTCCGGAAGGGGCCGACCTCGGGGCGATCAGCACCGTGCCGGTGGCGGGGGCCAGCGCCGTGCGGGCGCTGCGCAGGATCGGGCCGCTGCTGGGCAGGCGGGTGCTGGTCACGGGCGCGACCGGCGGTGTCGGACGGTACGCCGTGCAGCTCGCCCGCCGCGCCAGCGCCCACGTCATCGCCTCGACCGGCGACCCTGCGCGGCACGGCGACGGGCTGCGCGCGCTGGGCGCCCACGAGGTGGTGGCGCACCCCGGGCAGGCCGACGGCCTGGTGGACGGGGTGGTGGACAACGTGGGCGGGCCCCAGCT
Source organism: Nonomuraea sp. PA05 (assembly GCF_008086045.1). GTDB lineage: Bacteria > Actinomycetota > Actinomycetes > Streptosporangiales > Streptosporangiaceae > Nonomuraea > Nonomuraea monospora. Next base: position 181,230 of record NZ_VSEY01000015.1, read on the forward strand.
CGTGGCGGCGTTCGGCAAGCTGGCGCCGCACGGCACGCTCGTCGCCGTCGGTCACGGGACGGGTGAGGCGGAGACGTTCCCGTTCGGGGCGCTGTTCGGGAACGACGGGCGGCACGATCGGGCTCTCGTCACGTTCTACCTGCTGGACGGCGGGGATCTGGTGCCCGATCTGACCTGGCTGGCCGGGCGGGTGGCCGCCGGTGACCTCGATCCCGGCATCTCGTGGCGGGGTGGGTGGGAGCGGGCGGACGAGGCCGTCGCCGCCCTGATGGAGGGCCGGTTGCACGGTAAGGCGGTGCTCGACGTCCGATGACAGGGCGAGCCGGTCGCACGAGCGAGGCAGCGGACGACGGCTTGACCTGAAGCAAAGTTGAGGTTGCAGGCTCGTAGGCAAGTACCGCGACCTACGGGAGAACATCATGCGCGCCGTCGTCCTGCACGCCTTCGGCCCCGCCGAGAACCTGTCCTACGAGAGCGTCCCCGACCCCGAGCCAGGCCCCGGCCAGGTGCGCATCGCCGTCAAGGCGGCCGGGGTGCACTTCGTGGAGGCCATCCTGCGTTCCGGCCGGGCCAGTGACTCCCTGCCGCCGCAGCCCGAGCTGCCGACGATCTTCGGTGGTGAGGTGTCCGGAGTGGTGGACGCGGTCGGCCCCGGGGTGGACGCCGCCTGGATCGGCCGTGCGGTGGTGACGGCGGGCGGCCGGCCAGGCGGGTACGCGGAGCTGGCCGTGGCCGACGTGCGGAGCGTGCATCGGCTGCCCGCCGGGTTGAGCCACGAGGCCGCCGTGTCGATGATCGTCACCGGTGTCACGACGCTCCAGTTCCTGGACGTGGCCGAGCTGACCGCGTCCGACGTCGTCCTGGTGACCTCGGCGGCGGGCGGGATCGGGCGGCTCGTCATCCAGTACGCCCGCCGCCTCGGCGCCAAGGTGATCGGCGCGGCGGGCGGCCCCGCCAAGGTGGCGGCGGTCCGCGAGCTGGGGGCCGACTTCGCCGTGGACTACGACCGGCCGTCCTGGCAGGAGGAGGTCGCCTCGTGGCTGGGCGGCAGGAAGGTCACCGCCCTGCTGGACGGGGTGGGCGGCGACAAGGCGCGGGCGGCGTTCGAGCTGCTGGCCGACGGCGGCCGGTACGTCACCATCGGCAACGCCTCGCAGGGCGACTTCACGCCGGACGCCGCAACGGTCGAGGAGCGCGGGCTGACCGTGACGAACGCCCTGCTGCTGCTGATCGGCCGGCCGGAGGAGCGTCCGGCGTACGAGGTCAAGGCGCTGGCGGCGGCGGCCGACGGCACGCTGGTGCCGGACGTGCAGGTGTTCCCGCTGTCGCAGGCCGCCGCGGCCCACGCGGCGCTGGAGGCCAGGCAGACGACGGGCAAGGTCGTCCTCGTGCCGTGACCCGCCCCAGGAACGGGACTTCCCGCTCAATAGGGTGCGAGATATGGCGGATCGGACAATGCACCCGGGGACCCCTGACTGCCGCAGCGCCGGACGCTACCTGTGGTGGCTCGTCACCCAGCAGCGCGGCCGGGTCATGGCGGGCGCCGCCCTGGGCACGGCGTGGATGGTCACCCTGACGCTGCCGCCGTACTTCCTGTCCCGCGCCATCGACGACGGCCTGGCCACCGGACGCTACCCCGTGCTGGCCGGCTGGGTCGCCGCCGTGTTCGGCGTCGGCGTGCTGAACGCCTGGCTGGCCATCATGCGGCACCGGACGATGACCCGGGTGCGCATGGACGCCGCGTTCCGTTCCGTCCAGGTGGTGGCGTTGCAGGCGACGCGCCTGGGCGCGGCGCTGCCACGCAAGGTGACGGCCGGAGAAGTGGTCACGATCGGGTTCGGCGACGCCGCCATGATGAGCGGCACGCTCACCGTCACCGGGCCCGGCGTCGGCGCGGTGCTGGCCTACGCGGTCGTGGCAGGCCTGCTGCTGACCGTCTCCCCCTTGCTGGCCGCCGTGGTGCTGCTCGGCGTGCCGCTGCTCGTCGTGCTGCTCGGCCCCCTGCTGGGACGGCTGCGCGGCGCGGAGACCGCCTACCGGATCCGGCAGGGCGACCTGGCCGCGCGCTTCGCCGACATCGCGGGCGGCCTGCGGGTGCTGAACGGCATCGGCGGCAAGGACGTGTACGCCGCCCGCTACCGGCAGGGCTCCCAGGAACTGCGGGAGCAGGGGTACCGCGTGGGAGCGGTGACGAGCTGGATCCACGCCCTGGGGGTCGGGCTGCCCACCCTGTTCCTGGGCGCGGTGACGTGGCTGGCGGCCCGGATGGCCGTGCAGGGGGACATCACCGTCGGCGAACTGGTCGCCGTGTACGGGTACGCCGCCGTGCTGGTCGTGCCCGTCGCGTTCTTCGTCGAGGGCGGCTACGACATCGGGCGCGGCCTCGTCGCCGCCCGCAGGGTCGTGCACTTCCTGACCCTCAAGCCCGGCCGGCCGGACGGCGGCCTCGACGCCCCCTCGTCGCCCGCCCCCTTGCGCGACCCGGCGTCCGGCGTCGAGATCCCGCCCGGCACGCTGACCGCGCTGGTCAGCGCGCGTCCGGCGGAGACGGTGGCGGTGCTGGACCGGCTGGGCGGGTTCGCGGCGTCGGACGTGACGTGGGGCGGGGTGCGGCTCGGCGACATCGACCCCGCGCAGGTGCGGGAGCGGATCCTGGTCGCCGACAACGAGGCCGACCTGTTCGCGGGCACCTTGCGCACGGTCATCGCGGGCCGCGGAACCGCATCGGCGGACACCGCCGTCACGCGGGCCGCGCACACGGCCATGGTGGACGAGGCTGTCATGCGGGCCGCGCACACGGCCATGGTGGACGAGGCTGTCATGCGGGCGGTGCACGCGGCCATGGCGGACGACGTCGTCCAGGCTCTGCCGCATGGGCTGGACGCGCCGATCGCCGCCCAGGGCCGCAACCTGTCGGGCGGGCAGCGGCAGCGCCTTCGGCTGGCCCGCGCGCTGCTGGCCGACCCGGAGATCCTGCTGGCCGCCGAGCCCACCTCCGCCCTGGACGCCCACACGGAGGCGACGGTGGCGGCCCGGTTGCGGGCGGCCCGCGCCGGGCGTACCACGGCGGTGGCCACCACCTCGCCGCTCGTCCTGGACCGGGCGGACATCGTGCACTACCTGGTGGACGGCGTGCCGGCGGCTTCGGGCACCCACCACGACCTGCTACGCGACCAGCCCGGCTACCGCGCGCTGGTCTCGCGCGGCACGGATGACGACGACGACAACGGCACGGAAGCCGACGACTCCGGCCACGACAGCGCCGGCGGCGGTGACCGCGGTGGCGGCGGTGGCGGCGCTAACGGCGGTGGCCGCGGTGGCGGTGGCGGCGAAGGCAGCGGGAGGGACGGAAGTGGCGGCGTCGCGACCGAGGAGCGGGTCGGATGAGCGCCGCCGCCCCGCAACCGACCCCCGCCCAGAACGACGCCCCCGGCGCCCTGCCCATCGCCGAGCCCGAGCAGACCCGCCGCGCCGCCCTCCGCCTGATCCGCCTGGACGCCCGCGCCTTCACCGGCATGCTCACCCTCAACGCCCTCGCCGCCATCGCGGGCCTGGCCGCACCATGGCTGCTGGGCCGCATCATCGACGAGGTCAAGGCCGGCGCCGGCCTGACCACGGTGGACCGCCTGGCCCTGGCCATCCTGGTCTGCGCCGTCGCCCAGCTCATCCTGTCCAGGTACGCGAGCTACGTCGGCCACCGCTTCGGCGAACGCACCCTGGCCCGCATCAGGGAGCAGTTCACGGAGCGGGCACTGGCCCTGCCGTCGTCGGCGGTCGAGCGGGCCGGCACGGGCGACCTGACCACGCGGGGCACCACCGACGTGGCCTCCGTGGGGGCGACGCTGCGTGACGCGGGGCCGGACGTGGCGATCTCGGCCGTGCGGGCGGTGTTCGTGCTGGTGGCGGTCTTCGTGCTGGATCCGCTGCTGGGCGCGTGCGGGCTGCTGAGCCTGGTGGGCATCTGGTTCGCGTCCCGGTGGTACCTGCGGCGGGCGGTGACGGCGTACCTGGATGAGGGGTCGGCGAACTCGGCGCTCGCCGAGGAGCTGGCGTCGACCACGGGCGGCGCCCGCACGATGGAGGCGCTGCGTCTGGAGGAGCGCCGCATCGACGCCTGCCAGGGCGCGATCGAGGAGTGCCGGCGGACCCGGCTGAAGACGCTCGGGCTGCGCAGCGTGCTGTTCCCGGTGGTGGACGTCTCGCACGTGCTGCCGGTCACGGCCGTCCTGCTGCTGGGCGGGGCGCTGCTGATGCGGGAGCCGAGCACGGTGACGCTGGGCACGGTGGTGGCCGCGGCGCTCTATCTGACCCAGCTCTCCGCGCCGCTCAACACCATTCTGGAGCAGCTCGAACGCCTGCAGAGCAGCACCGCCTCGTTCGCCCGCGTGGAGGGCCTGGCCCTGACCGCCACGCCGGCCGAGAACTCCCCCGTGCCGGCCGACGACCGCATCGAGGTGTCGGGGGTGCGTTTCGCCTACGAGGGCGGCCCGGACGTCCTGCACGGGGTTGACCTGCGGGTGCGCCCCGGCGAGCGGCTGGCGATCGTCGGCCCGTCGGGCGCGGGCAAGACGACGCTCGGCCGGCTGCTGGCGGGCATGGACGCGCCGAGGGCGGGCTCCGTCACGGTGGGCGGCGTCCCGGTGGCCGACCTGGGCCCGGCCCAGCTCCGCGAGCGCGTCATCCTGGTCACCCAGGAGCACCACGTGTTCCTCGGCACCGTGCGCGACAACCTGCGGATCGCCGCCCCCTCGGCCACGGACGCGGAGCTGCGCGCGGCCCTGGCGGCGGTGGGCGCGGACTGGATCGACGACCTGCCCTGCGGCCTGGACACCGGCCTCGGCCACGGCGCCCACCACCCGGACGGCGCGCAGGCCCAGCAGCTGGCGCTGGCCCGCGTGGTGCTGGCCGACCCGCACACGCTGATCCTCGACGAGGCGACCGCGCTGCTGGACCCGCGCACGGCCAGGCACACGGAGCGCGCGCTGGCGGCCGTGCTGCGGGGCCGCACGGTCATCGCCATCGCGCACCGGCTGCAGACCGCGCACGACGCGGACCGGGTGGCGGTGATGCAGGACGGGCGGCTCACTGAGCTGGGGACACACGACGAGCTGGTGGCGGCCGAGGGGGCGTACGCGGCTCTGTGGCACTCGTGGCATGGACGTTAAGGACTGAAAAATATCTTCGCAAAGATCTCGCCTGCGAAGGAAAATGTTGAGACGCTGAATCGCACGTACGCGCCCCCCAGTCCCGAGGAGTGGTCCATGCGCAGACTACTGGCGATCTCCCTGGTCGCCGTGCTCCCGTTAAGCAATATCAGCGCAGCTCACGCCCAGGAGCCCGCCGACCGGCAGCAGGCGTTCGCGGCCGCCGCCGCGCAGTTCCAGGTGCCGCAGAGCGTGCTGCTCGGCGTCTCCTACCTGGAGTCCCGCTGGGACGCCCACGCCGGGCAGCCCTCCAGCGACGCCGGGTTCGGCCCCATGCACCTGACCGACGCCGCCGCGTTCACCGGCGGCAACCACCACGACGAGGGGGAGGAGGACGCCCGCGGCGACGACAGCCGCCCGCTGCCCGCCCCCGCGGAGCAGCCCGCCCCGGCCGACGTCCCCGCCTCGCTGCGCACCATGGAGCGGGCCGCGGCGCTGACCGGTGAGAGCCACGAGAAGCTGCGCACCGACGACGCCGCCAACATCCGCGGCGGCGCGGCGCTGCTGGCCGACTACCAGAAGGCGCTCGGCGCGCCGCTCAGCGACGACCCCGGCGAGTGGTACGGCGCGGTCGCCCGCTACTCGGGCGCCGAGGAGGCCGGAGCGGCCAAGTTCTTCGCCGACGAGGTCTTCGCCACGATCGAGCAGGGCGTCACCCGGACCACCGACGACGGCGAGCGGATCGCGCTCCCGGCGGTGCCCGGCCTGGAGAAGATCGAGAAGTGGCTGGAGAAGCTGGGCCTGCGCCCGGCGCGCACCGACGGCGTGGAGTGCCCCGCCTCGATCTCCTGCGAGTGGATCCCGGCCGCCTACCAGGAGCTGCCGGACAACGACTACGGCCACTACGACCTGGCGAACCGCCCGTTCAGCCAGAAGGTCGACTACATCATCATCCACGACATGGAGGGATATTTCCTGCCCTCCATCCGCCTCAACCAGGACCCGAACTACGGCGCGAGCTGGCACTACTCCCTCCGCTCGTCGGACGGCCACATCGCCCAGCACATCAAGACCAAGGACGTCGGCTGGCAGGCCGGCAACTGGTACATCAACGCCAAGTCCATCGGTCTCGAACACGAGGGCTTCCTGGCCGAGGGCGGCACCTGGTACACCGAGGCGATGTACCGGTCGAGCGCCCGCCTGGTCCGCTACCTGGCGCTCAAGCACGGCGTGCCGATGGACCGCGCCCACATCCTGGGCCACGACAACGTTCCCGGCACCCTGCCGACGACCGTGCGCGGCATGCACGAGGACCCGGGGCCGTTCTGGGACTGGGCGCACTACTTCCAGCTCATGGGCGCCCCGCTGCACGCCTTCGGCAGCCCCAGGTCGGGCTCCATCATGATCAAGCCGGACTTCGCCACGAACAAGCCGTACTTCTACGGCTGCGACCGCAAGAACCCGTCGGCCGCCTGCCCGCCGCTGCCCGCGAGCACCGTGTGGCTGCGCACCGAGCCCCGCGCGGACGCGCCGCTGGTCAAGGACATCGGCAAGCACCCGACCGGCGACTCCCTCTACAGCGTCTACGACCACAGCGCCCGCGCCACCACCGGCCAGCGCTACGCCGTGGCCGAGCGCCAGGGCGACTGGACGGCCATCTGGTACCTGGGGCAGAAGGCCTGGTTCCACAACCCGGCGGACGCGCCGACCGCGGTGCCGTCCATGGGGCTGGTGGTCACGCCCAAGCCGGGCAAGGCGACCGTGCCGGTGTACGGCAGGGCGTACCCGGAGCAGGAGGCTTACCCCGAGGGCATCCCGTACCAGGCGGTGACGCCGCTGCAGTACACGTTCTCGGCGGGCGAGAAGTACACGCTCGCGGGACTTGCCGCCACCGAGTACTACCGCGCGGTCACCTTCAACCTGGAGGACCACAAGGTGGTCCGCGGCAGGACGAAGTACCTGGAGATCCAATTCGGCCACCGCGTGATGTTCGTCAAGGCTGACGACGTGCAGGTGACGTTCTCCGGGTGAACTCCTTGACGGCGCGCCTGGTGCTCGCCAGCGCCTCCTGAGAGGAGTCGAAGGTGCGCTGGGCGACGCCGACGAACACGCAGTCGACCACGAGGAGCTGGCTGATCCGGCTGGCCAGGGCGCCGGGACGGAACTCCGTCTCGCGCCCGGCCGAGATCAGCACGTGCTCGGCCAGCTCCGCGATGGTCGAACGAGGGTTGTTGGTGATCGCCACCGTGGTGGCCCCTGCCTCCTTGGCCCGGCTCAGCGGCTCGATCACGTCGGGGGTCTCGCCCGAGGTGCTGATGCCGATGGCGACGTCGCCCTCGCGCAGCAGCACCGCGCTGGTCAGCGCCAGGTGCGCGTCCTGGAAGGCGTGGCTGGACAGGCCGATGCGCAGCAGCTTCTGGGCGACGTCCTCGGCGACCAGGCCGGAGGCGCCGACCCCGAAGGCGTCGATCCGCCGGGCGCCGACGATCGCGTCGACGACCAGGCCGAGCCGCTCGGAGGTGAGCTGGGCGACGGTGTCGTTGATCGCCTCGGACTCGGCCCGCGCCACCTTCTGGATGACCTCCGACAGGGGGTCGTCGGGGGCCAGGTCGCCGGGCACCAGCCGGTCGGGCTGCGCGGCGGCGGCCGCCAGGGCCAGCCTGAGCTGGGGGTAGCCGGCGAAGCCGAGCAGCCTCGCGGTGCGCACGATCGTGGCCTCGCTGGTGCCGGAGGCGGCCGAGAGCTCGGTGATGGTGCTCCTGGCGACGGTCGCCGGGTCCTCCAGGATGAGGCGGGCGACGGTCTGGGCGGCAGGCGTCAGGGACGGCAGCACACCGCGGACCGTGGCCACCAGAGTGTCGGCCCGCAGGCCGCTGTCGTCCACCATGCCGATTATGCCGCCTTTTCCGCCAACGCTCCGCACCACTTCAAGATCAACCCCGCGGGCGGGGCGCCGTCATGCGTGCCGGCCACCCCTCCAAAGATCACGAGCCTCTGGGAACCCCCACGGGCGGGCCGCCGCCATGCGTGTCGGAGACCCGCCGCGCTCGCCGTGGCCCACGCGCCGGATCCCGCCGTCCGGCGGCGATCCTTAGCGCAGGGTCCCGTTCGTCATGCCCGCCGGCTCCTCCGGCACGGCGACCAGGCCGAGCTCGGACGGGGTGGCGAGCAGCGAGTGGGACGGCACCACGCGCACCGTGTAACCGAAGGCGCCCGTGCGGTCGAGCGGGACCACGCCCGTGTAGTGGGCGCGCCCGTCGTCGTCCACCGACCGGACGGTCAGCTTCGCGTACGACGGGTGCACGAGCTCGTCGTGCGGCCCGACCTTCCCGTACGCGGCCTCCACCAGCACGTCGTCGGGCTCCAGGTCGCCGAGCGCGATCGTGGCGTGCAGCTCGATGGCGGCGCCCACCTCCGGCGTGTCGCCCACCCCGGCGGCCTCCACGTGCTCGACCCGCACCCCCGGCCAGGCCCTGGTCACCCGCACCCGCCAGGCGGCGAACGCCTTCGCCGGGGCGTAGGTGTCGGCGCTGAGCGCGCGGGCGGAAGCGGCGGCCGGGTTGTACAGGTCGACGACGTAGTCGCGGAGCATGCGCCCGGCCAGGACCTTCGGCCCGAGCGAGGTGAGCGTGTGCTTGACCATCTCCATCCAGCGCCGCGGCAGGCCGTCGAGCGCCCGGTCGTAGAACCGGTCGGACACCTCGTGCTCGATCAGGTCGTACAGGGCGGCGGCCTCCAGCTCGTCACGCCGGTCGGCGTCGCTGACGCCGTCGGCGGTGGGGATGGCCCAGCCGTTGGTGCCGTCGTACCACTCGTCCCACCAGCCGTCGCGGATCGACAGGTTGAGCCCGCCGTTGAGCGCGGACTTCATGCCCGACGTGCCGGACGCCTCCAGCGGGCGCAGCGGGTTGTTCAGCCAGACGTCGCAGCCCTGCACCATGAGCTGCCCGAGCGACATGTCGTAGTCGGGCAGGAACACGATCCGGTGCCGCACGTCGGCGCGGTCGGCGAACTTGACGATCTGCTGGATCAGCTTCTTGCCGCCCTCGTCGGCCGGGTGGGCCTTGCCCGCGATGACGATCTGCACCGGCTTGTCGGGGTCGAGCAGCAGCTCGGTCAGGCGGGCGGGGTCGCGCAGCATGAGCGTGAGCCGCTTGTACGACGGCACCCGCCGGGCGAACCCGATGGTCAGCACGCCGGGGTCGAGCGCGTCGTCGATCCAGCCCAGCTCGGCGTCGGAGGCGCCGCGCTCGCGCCACGACCTGCGCAGCCGCTCCCTGGCGCCCTCGACGAGCCGCCTGCGCAGCACGCCGCGGATCTCCCAGATGTCGGCGTCGGAAATCTTCTGGATCGCCTCCCAGCCGCGGGCCCGCTCCAGCAGCGACGGCACCTCCCGGCCGGCCAGCTCCATGAGCTCCCTGCCGACCCAGGTGGGCGCGTGCACGCCGTTGGTGATCGAGCCGATCGGCACCTCGTCCAGGTCGAACCCGGGCCAAAGATTCTTGAACATCTCCCGGCTGACCTCGCCGTGCAGCACGGACACCCCGTTGACCCGCTGGGCCAGCCGCATGCCCATGACGGCCATGTTGAACCGCCCGGGGTCGGCCTCCGCGCCCAGCGCGAGGATGCGTTCCACCGGCACCGTCGGCCAGGCGCTGGCGCCACCGAAGTGCCGCGCGATCATGTCGACGGGGAAGCGGTCGATGCCGGCGGGGACGGGCGTGTGCGTGGTGAACACGGTGCCCGCGCGCACCGCCTCCAGCGCCTCGTCGAACGACATCCGGGCCTCGGTCAGCTCACGGATGCGCTCCAGGCCGAGGAAGCCGGCGTGCCCCTCGTTGGTGTGGAACACCTCGGGCTCGGCGTGGCCGGTGATCTTGCAGTAGGCCCTGATGGCGCGCACGCCGCCGACGCCCAGCAGGAGCTCCTGCATGAGGCGGTGGTCGGTGCCGCCGCCGTAGAGGCGGTCGGTGATGTCGCGCGCGGCGGTGTCGTTGTCGGCCACGTCGGAGTCGAGCAGCAGCAGCGGGACCCGCCCGACCTGCGCCACCCACACCTGCGCGTGCAGCACGCGGTCATCGGGCAGGGCCAGGCGGATCTTGACGGGCGTGCCCTCGGTGTCCTTGAGCAGGCTCAGCGGCAGGCCGCCCGCGTCGAGCGACGGGTAGTGCTCGAGCTGCCAGCCCTCTGGCGACAACGACTGAGTGAAGTAGCCGTGGCGGTAGAGCAAGCCGACCGCGAGGATCGGCACGCCGAGGTCGCTGGCGGCCTTGAGGTGGTCTCCGGCCAGGATGCCGAGGCCGCCGGAGTACTGCGGCAGCGCGGCGGCGATGCCGTACTCGGGCGAGAAGTAGGCGATGGCCCGCGCGGCCTCGGGCAACGTCTGGTACCACCGCGGCGAGGTCATGTATTCGCGCAGGTCGTCGGCCGCGTCGGCGAGGCGGCGCAGGAAGCGGCGGTCGGCCGCCAGCTCGCTCAGCCTGGCCGGCGAGACGGCGCCGAGCAACGCGACAGGATCGTGGCCGACCTGTTCCCACAGAGCGGCGTCGACCTCCGCGAAGAGGTCCATCGTCTCCGGATGCCAGGACCATCGGAGATTGTGGACGAGCTCGCCGAGGGCGGCCAGCTCCGCGGGCAGGACGGTGCGGACGGTAAACCGACGGATAGCTCTCACGTTTCTGCACCCTACGGGCTAGGAGGGACCTCTGAGTCCTTCACCCTCATGAAGGCCGTTCAAACCCCTTCCGGGAACAAGCATGAAGAGGGACTATTGGGGCAACTTTCCAGGTTGTTGGGCTCTCCCGTACACACCGACGGGAGGTCTATCCGAGCCTGTCCACAATTTACATGCAAGGATCGTTCCTGCCAGGGAAGCCTCCGGCGGCACCGGGAGTGCCGCCGCAAACTCTCGAATGCGATGATCGGACGAATTCCCATCACGGACATCTCCCCCGTCGTCGACTGCGGGCAGTGGCCCGCCAAAGCGGTCGCCGGCGAGACCCTCCAGGTCTCGGCGACCGTCTTCAGAGAGGGCCATGACGCCGTGGCCTCGGGTGTGGTGCTGACCTCGCCCGACGGCCAGCGAGGCCGCCTGAAACCCATGCGCGAACTCGCCCCGGGCACCGACCGGTGGGGCGTGGACGTGTGCCTGCCCGCCGAGGGCGACTGGCTGTTCCGCGTGGAGGCGTGGAGCGACCCGATCAGCACCTGGCTGCATGACGCCGAGATCAAGATCCCGCGCGGCATGGACGTCGACCTCATGTGCGAGGAGGGCGCCCGGCTGTTCGAGCGCGCCGCCAAGGGCGTGCGCGCCGCCGACTGTCCCAACGGCACTTCTCAGCAGAGTGGTACCGCCAAGCAGAAGAGTGGTACTCCCAGACAGACGGGCAACGGCGACACCGCCTGCGGGCACCGCGCGGCCCTGCTGTCGATCTCGGCCACGCTGCGCGACGAGGACCTCGACCCGCGGGCCAGGCTCTCGATCGCCCAGCTTCCCGAGACGGCCGCGCTGCTGGAGGCCCACCCACTCCGCGAGCTGGTGACCAGGTCGAAGTTCCACAAGATCAGGGTGGACCGGCGCCGGGCGCTCTACGGCTCCTGGTACGAGTTCTTCCCCAGGTCGGAAGGCGCGGTGGTGAACGAGCTCGGCATCTCGAAGTCGGGCACGTTCCAGACGGCCGCCAAGCGGCTGCCCGCCATCGCCAAGATGGGCTTCGACGTCGTCTACCTGCCGCCCATCCACCCGATCGGCACCACGTTCCGCAAGGGACGCAACAACACGCTCAGCCCCGAGCCCGACGAGCCGGGCTCGCCGTGGGCGATCGGCTCGGAGGACGGCGGCCATGACGCCATCCATCCCGACCTGGGCACCATCGAGGACTTCGACGAGTTCGTCGGCCGGGCCAGGGAGCTCGGCATGGAGATCGCGCTGGACTTCGCCCTGCAGTGCTCCCCCGACCACCCGTGGGTCAAGGAGCACCCCGAGTGGTTCACGGTCAGGGCCGACGGGTCGATCGCGTACGCGGAGAACCCGCCGAAGAAGTACCAGGACATCTACCCGGTCAACTTCGACAAGGACCCCGAGGGCGTCTACACCGAGGTCAAGCGGGTGCTGCGGCACTGGATGGACCACGGGGTGCGCATCTTCCGGGTGGACAACCCGCACACCAAGCCGGTGGCCTTCTGGGAGCGGCTGCTGGCTGACGTGCACCGCACCGATCCCGACGTGATCTTCCTGGCCGAGGCGTTCACCCGGCCGGCGATGATGCGCACGCTGGCCAAGACCGGCTATCACCAGTCATATACGTATTACACCTGGAAAAACTCCAAATCCGATGTGGAGACATATCTGACGGAGCTCGCCCACGAGACCTCCTGCTATCTGCGGCCCAATCTGTTCGTCAACACGCCCGACATCCTGCACGAGTTCCTGCAGCACGGCGGCGTGCCCGCGTTCAAGATCAGGGCCGTTCTGGCGGCGCTCGCCTCACCCACGTGGGGCGTCTACTCGGGGTATGAACTCACAGAGAACGTCCCGGTTCGCCCGGGAAGCGAGGAATACCTCGATAGCGAGAAATATCAATACAAACCGCGCGACTGGGCTGCGGCTGAACGTGAAGGGCGGAGCCTGGCTCCCTTCATCACGCATCTGAATTTGTTCCGAAGAGCGCATCCGGCGCTACAGGAATTGCGTAATCTACGGTTCCACAGGGTCGACCAGGCGGACATCGTCTGCTTCTCCAAACGACTCCCGGGCGCCTATGACACGGCCACACGAAGGCACGGGCTGGGCGACGTCGTTCTGGCGGTCATCAACCTTGATCCGCACCATACCCACGAGGCAACGGTCGAACTTGACCTGCCCGCCCTCGGTCTCGACTGGAACGCCGAGTTCGTCGTGGACGACGAACTGTCAGGCGAGTCGTACCGATGGCGGCAGCGCAACTATGTGCGCCTCGACCCCCACATCCAGCCTGCCCACATTCTCACCGTACGAGCCGCGCCACGGTAGAACTGAATTCAGCGGGGAGTCTTCAACGTGTGTGTTAGCGCCTCCCTCATGAGCCACCTGCGGGGCGGCTCATGAGCTCCACACCCATTCCCAACACCTTTGACGAGGAAAAGCCGCGCGATCCTTACTGGTACAAGCGAGCGGTTTTCTACGAGGTCCTGATCCGCGGGTTCGCCGATTCCAACGGCGACGGGACAGGCGACGTCAGAGGGCTCATCAGCAAGCTCGACTACCTGCAATGGCTGGGCGTCGACTGTCTCTGGCTGCTGCCGCTGTACGAGTCGCCGCTGCGGGACGGCGGCTACGACATCGCGGACTTCATGAAGATCCTGCCCGAGTTCGGCGACCTCGGGGACTTCGTGAAACTGGTCGACGAGGCGCACAAACGCGGCATGCGCGTCATCGCCGACCTCGTCATGAACCACACCAGCGACGCCCACCCGTGGTTCCAGGCCTCCCGGCACGACCCCGAGGGCCCGTTCGGCGACTTCTACGTCTGGTCGTCCACTGATGAGAAGTACCAGGACGCCCGGATCATCTTCATCGACACCGAGACGTCCAACTGGACCTACGATCCGGTGCGCGGCCAGTACTACTGGCACCGCTTCTTCCACCACCAGCCGGACCTCAACTACGAGAACCCGGCCGTGCAGGAGGCGATGCTGGAGGTCCTGCGGTTCTGGCTGGACCTGGGCATCGACGGGTTCCGGCTGGACGCGGTGCCGTACCTCTTCGAGGAGGAGGGCACCAACTGCGAGAACCTGCCGAGGACGCACGAGTACCTCAAGCGGATCAGGGCCGACGTCGACAGGCTCTACCCCGACCGGGTGCTGCTGGCCGAGGCGAACCAGTGGCCCTCCGACGTCGTGGAGTACTTCGGCGACCCGGTCGGCGGCGGGGACGAGTGCCACATGGCCTTCCACTTCCCGCTGATGCCGCGCATCTTCATGGCCGTGCGCAGGGAGTCGCGCTACCCCATCTCCGAGATCCTCGCCCAGACGCCGAAGATCCCCGAGCACTGCCAGTGGGGCATCTTCCTGCGTAACCACGACGAGCTGACGCTCGAGATGGTCACGGACGAGGAACGCGACTACATGTACACCGAGTACGCCAAGGACCCCCGCATGCGGGCCAACGTCGGCATCCGCCGCCGCCTGGCGCCGCTGCTGGAGAACGACCGCAACCAGATCGAGCTGTTCACCGCCCTGCTCCTGTCGCTGCCCGGCTCCCCCGTGCTCTACTACGGCGACGAGATCGGCATGGGCGACAACATCTGGCTCGGCGACCGCGACGGCGTCCGCACCCCCATGCAGTGGGACCCCGACCGCAACGCGGGCTTCTCCGACTGCGACCCCGGCCGGCTCTACCTGCCGGTGATCATGGACCCCATCTACGGCTACCAGGCGATCAACGTCGAGGCGCAGCAGAAGAACGCCGGCTCGCTGCTGCACTGGACACGCCGCATGATCGAGATCCGCAAGCGGCACCCGGTCTTCGGGCTGGGCGGTTACGCGGAGCTGAACTCCTCCAACCCCAGCGTGCTCGCCTTCGTCAGGGAGCTGGGCGACGACCGGATGCTGTGCGTGAACAACCTGTCACGCTTCCCGCAACCGGTCGAGCTCGACCTGCGCAGGTTCGTCGGTGTCTCCCCCGTGGAAACCATGGGAGGCGTACCATTCCCGGCAATTGGCGAACTTCCGTATCTTTTGACGCTTCCCGGGCATGGGTTCTATTGGTTCACACTCCCGCCGGCCATCATCCAGGAGGAGTAAGCCGTGCTTGACGAGCTCCTTGCCGCATGGATCAACCGCCAACGATGGTTCGGCGGCAAGGGGCGCCCGATCGACGAACTGTCGATCGACTCGGACGTCGAGCTGACGCCCGGGCTACGGCACCTGATCGTCGCCGTCTGGCAGGAGGGCTCGCGGGACCGCTACCAGGTCCTGCTGGGCGAGCGGGACGATCTTCCCGACCGGCTCACCCACGCCCTCATCGGCACCATCGGCGACAGCTATCTCTACGACGCCGTGCACGACAGCGAGCGCACGAGCTGGCTGCTCGACGGCATGGCCCACGACGAGACCCGCAGCGGCCTGCGCATGCGGCACGTGGACGGCGTCACCATCGACACCACGCCGCGCAGCCTCGTGCTCGGGGCCGAACAGTCCAACACCTCCCTGGTGTTCGGCGACTCCTACATCTGCAAGCTGTTCCGCCGGCTCATCCCCGGCGTGAACCCCGAACTGGAGATCGTCACCGCCCTGGCCGCCAGGAACGCGCCGCACATCGCTCAGCCGTACGGGTGGATCGAGGCCGACCTCGACGGCGTCAACACCACCCTCGCGATCACGCAGGAGTTCCTCAGCCCCGCCAACGACGGCTGGGACCTCGCCCTGGCCAGCGTCCGCGACCTGTACGCCTCCATGCCCGAGCTGCCCGCCGGCGACGCGGGCGGCGACTTCGCCGCCGAGGCGCTGCGGCTCGGCAGCGCCACCGCCCGCGTGCACCACGAGCTGGCCGCGGCCTTCCCCACGGGCGTCGTGGAGATCCACGAGGTCAAACGCATGGCCGAAGGCTTCAGGCGGCGGCTGGGCCGGGCCGTGTCCGAGGTGCCCGAGCTGCGCGAGCATGTGAGCGCCATTGAGGAGGCCTACCACCAGGTGGAGCTGCTCACCAACGAGGTGCCTGTGCAACGCGTTCACGGCGACTACCACCTCGGCCAGGTGATGCGGACGCCGACCGACTGGATCATCCTCGACTTCGAGGGCGAGCCAGGGCAGCCGCTGGCCGAGCGGCGGGCGCTGTACTCGCCGCTGCGGGACGTGGCGGGCATGCTGCGCTCGTTCGACTACGCGGCCAGGCACCTGCTGGCCGGCCATCCGCAGGCCGACGAGCTGGAGACCAGGGCCCAGGAGTGGGCCGACCGCAACCGGGCCGCCTTTCTCGACGGCTACACGCAGGGCGGCGGCGTCATCACCCCGGCGGACGCGGCGCTGCTGCGGGCGTTCGAGCTGTCGAAGGCGGTTTACGAGGTCGTGTACGAGGCCCGCAACCGGCCCTCCTGGATCCCGATCCCCCTCGCCGCCTTCCGCCCCCGCGCCGCCTGACGCTCCTTCGCCTGGAGTTCTTCGACCAGGCCCGACAGACCCTCGTGCCCCAGCCCGCGGGCGGTGCGCTGGTCGATGAGGGCCTTCAGCGGCAGCAGCAGGCTGGAGGAGGCGGAGCGGCGGTTGCGGGCCTGGCTGGGCTGGGTCGAGGACGTGGCGGGGCTGCTGGGCAGGGCCGCCGCGCTCAGGGAGTCGGTGGGCGCGCCGCTGCCGCGCGGCGAGCGGGGCGACGTGGGTCGGGTCACGGCGGCCCTGCGCGGGAGGGCCGTCCCAGCGGGGTGTCCTCGCCCGATGACGGCATCGTCATGGGAGTCGCCCGAGCCATCCCCTAAACCCAAGAACACCACTGATTTTCGCACTTCCCGTGATTGTCCCGGTGAAAGCGGGCAGTGCCTGTGATGGACGGGTCATCATGAGGCACTGTTGGGAGCATGCCGATGAGGACAGAGCTCGACCGCCTGGCGGGCGGCGCGCACCACGATCCCCACTCCGTACTCGGAGCACACCCCGTGAGCGGCGGGGTGGTGTTCCGCGCGCTGCGGCCGCTCGCCGAGCGTGTGCGGGTGGTGCTGGAGGACGGCTCTGCCCACGACATGAGACATCAGGCTCATGGGGTGTTCGAGGTGACGGTGCCGGGGCTGGACAAGGTGCCCGCGTACACGCTGAGCGTCAAGTACGCGGGCTCGGAGCCGTTGGAGGTGCGCGACCCGTACCGGCACTGGCCCACGCTCGGTGAGGTGGACCTGCACCTGATCGGCGAGGGGCGGCACGAGCGGCTGTGGGAGGTGCTCGGGGCGCGCGTGCTGGAGCACGAGGACGTCCAGGGCGCGGCGTTCGCCGTCTGGGCGCCGAACGCGCGCGGCATCAGGGTGGTCGGCGACTTCAACCACTGGGACGGCGTCGCCCATCCGATGCGGTCGCTGGGCCGGTCGGGAGTGTGGGAGCTGTTCGTGCCGGGGCTGGGTGCGGGGCAGCGGTACAAGTACCAGATCCTGGGCGCCGACGGGGTGTGGCGCGACAAGGCCGACCCGATGGCCAGGCGGACCGAGGTGCCGCCGATGACGGCGTCCGTGATCGACAAGTCCGACTACAGCTGGCAGGACGACGCCTGGATGGTCGAGCGCCGCGAGCGGCAGGCGCAGACCGGGCCGATGAGCATCTACGAGGTGCACCTGGGTTCGTGGCGGCCCGGCCTGTCGTACGTGGAGCTGGCCGACCAGCTCTCCGAGTACGTCGCCGACCTGGGCTTCACCCACGTGGAGCTGCTGCCGGTGGCCGAGCACCCGTTCGGCGGGTCGTGGGGCTACCAGGTGACCTCCTACTACGCGCCGACGGCGCGTTTCGGCACGCCTGACGAGTTCCGCCACTTCGTGGACCGCATGCACCAGCACGGCATCGGCGTGCTGCTCGACTGGGTGCCCGCGCACTTCCCGATGGACGACTGGGCGCTGGCCCGCTTCGACGGCACGCCGCTGTACGAGCACGCCGACCCGGGCAGGGGCGAGCACCCCGACTGGGGCACGTACGTGTTCGACTTCGGCCGCAGGGAGGTGCGCAACTTCCTGGTGGCCAACGCCTCGTTCTGGCTGAAGGAGTTCCACATCGACGGCCTGCGGGTGGACGCGGTGGCCTCGATGCTCTACCTCGACTACTCGCGGCGCGAGGGCGAGTGGACGCCGAACGTGTACGGCGGCAGGGAGAACCTCGACGCGGTCGAGTTCCTCAAGGAGATGAACTCCGTCGCCTACCGCGAGGCCCCCGGTATCTCGACCGTGGCCGAGGAGTCGACGGCCTGGCCCGGGGTCTCGCGTCCGGTGCATCTGGGCGGTCTGGGCTTCGGCTTCAAGTGGAACATGGGCTGGATGCACGACACGCTCAAGTACCTGAGCCACGAGCCGATCTTCCGCCAGTACCACCACCACGAGATGACGTTCTCGCTGCTGTACGCCTACTCGGAGAACTACGTGCTGCCGCTGTCGCACGACGAGGTCGTGCACGGCAAGGGCTCGCTGCTGGGCAAGATGCCGGGTGACGAGTGGCAGCGGTTCGCGCAGCTCAGAGCGTTGCTGGCGTTCATGTGGGCGCATCCGGGCAAGCAGTTGCTGTTCATGGGCGGCGAGTTCGGCCAGGGCTCGGAGTGGTCGGAGAGCCGCGGGCTCGACTGGTGGGTGCTGGAGTTCGACGGGCACCAGGGCGTGCAGCGGCTGGTGCGCGACCTGAACCGGCTCTACCGCGAGACGCCGGCGCTGTGGGAGCAGGACTCCCGGCCGGAGGGCTTCCGGTGGATCGACGCCGACGACGCCTCGGGCAACACGCTGTCGTTCGTCCGGTTCGCGGCCGACGGGTCCGCGGTGGCGTGCGTGGTGAACTTCAGCGGCGGGCCGTACGAGAACTACCGGCTGGGGCTCCCGTACGGGGGGCGCTGGACGGAGGCGGTCAACACCGACGCCTATGACTACTGGGGCAGCGGCGTGGGCAACCTCGGGGCGGTCGAGGCCGAGAGCGAGCCGTGGCACGGGCTGCCGTACTCCACGACGTTGCGGGTGCCGCCGCTGGGCGCGGTGTGGCTCACGCACGAGGGAAGCAGGCTGAACGATTGAGGTGCACCCGCTGAAAGTTCGGTGAGAAACGCCCCGGGGGCCTGTGCCTCTGGGGCAAATCGCCCTAAACTCCGAGATCATCCCCTTCGGAGGACGCGTGCGATTCCGCCCACTGATCGTCAGCACGATCGCCCTGGCCCTGCTGCCGCTTTCGGGCCCCGCTTACGCGGAGGATCCGACGCCGACGCCGACCTCTGTTCAACAGCCGCCGACGGAGGATCCCGCCGACCCGGGCAGCAAGGTCGAGGACGGCTTAGGCGTGGACGGTGGCACCGAGCGGGCCATCGTCGAGCTGACCGACCCGGCCGAGACCGCCCCCGTCGCCACCCAGGCCGCGGCCGAGAGCGTGGACGTGGTGCTGCAGCCGCAGAGCCAGAACTTCATGGTCGTGGAGGGCACCGCGGAGGAGCTGGCCAAGCTCGCCGAGGATCCTCGGGTCTCCTCCATCCACCGTGACCGCACGTACACGCCGGCCGAGGTCGCCCCCAGTCTCTCCCTGATCGGCGCCGACAAGGTGCACGCGAACGGCCAGGCGGGCGCGGGCCAGGCCGTGGCCGTCCTCGACACCGGCATCGACGTCGACCACCCGTGGTTCGCCGGCCGGATCGTCGCCCAGGCGTGCTTCTCCGCCACGGAGGACAGCGGGGTCGTCTCGCTCTGCCCGAACGGCCAGAACCAGCAGACGGACGGCAACGCGGCGGACGCGATGACCGCCAACTGCCTGCTCGACGGCGTGAACCTGTGCGACCACGGCTCCCACGTCGCGGGCATCGCGGCGGGCACCGGAGGTGTGGCGCCCGGCGCGAGCATCGTGGCGGTGCAGGTGTTCAGCCGGCTCAACGACGAGGACAGTTGCGGCGAGCCCGCCTGCCTGGTGGCGTACGAGTCGTCGCTGCGCCAGGCTCTGGACTACGTGGCGAGCCTGAACCAGCCCGTCGCGGCGGTCAACATGAGCCTCGGCGGCATGCTGTACGACGCGAGCTGCGACGCCACCGAGGAAGGCGCGATCTTCAAGGAGAAGTTCGACGCGCTGCTGACCAAGAACATCGCGACGGTGGTGGCGGCGGGCAACGAGTACTACGAGGGCACGGCCCACCCGGCCTGCGTCTCCACGGCGGTGGCCGTCGGCGCCAACGACAACTCCGACGTCATCGCCGACTGGTCGAACCGCGGCCCGCTGCTCGACCTGTTCGCGCCGGGCGTGGACATCGAGTCGTCGGTGCCCGACAACACCACGGTCGCCTACAGCGGCACCTCGATGGCGACCCCGCACGTGGCCGGCGCGCTGGCGCTGATGAAGGCGGCCTCGCCGGACAAGCCGATGACCGAGCTGATCGAGACGCTGAAGAGCACCGGCAGGCCGTACGTCTACGACGTGGCCGGCACCCAGGTCACCACCCCGCGCCTGGACCTGGCGGCGGCCCTGACCGGCGCGGCCGTGCAGCCGCCCGTCACGCAGAGCCCGTCCCCTGTGACGGACGACACCACCCCCGAGCCCGACCCGAGCGACAGCAGCGGCCCCACCCCGGAGCCCGACGACCCGGCGGAGCCGGAGCCCACGCCGTCGTCGTCCTCCACCCCGGTGCCGCTGCCGACGGTGACGGTCACGGTGACCGTGACGGAGACGGCCAAGCCGCCGGCCGCGGTCTGCACGCGGGGCACCTCCGCCGAGAAGCTGACGGCCAAGAAGTGGGCCGTGGAGCTGCACCGTTCGACCGGGACGATCTCGGACGAGACGCTCACCTGCTACCTGAAGCTGGTCGGCAAGTCGAGCAAGGTGTTCCCCGAGCTGACGAAGGCCTCGTCGCTGGGCAAGGCCTACCGCGTGCTGAAGAGCCCCAAGACCCGCAAGGCCAAGCTGGACAGCGCGCTGCTGACGGCCTGGCTGAACTGGGCGAACGGCACGAACGGCACGACGGCTCTGGCCACTGCCGAGAAGGTCAGGCTCAGCAGCAAGCCGTCCGCGGCGGCGCTGAAGAAGGCCACCACTAACATCCTCAAAACCGTCAAATAACTCGATTTCCTGAAAAGGCCGGTCACTTCAGACCGGTCTTTTCTCTTCTATCGCTACTAAGCAAAAACGCCTCCAACGTTTAATCGGGTTACATACGTCACTGACATCACAGTTGTCGCAGGTGGGGATGTAAGCGGCTGTACGCAGCCGGGAGCCGCAAAAGCTTCACGGCTTCCAGCCTCCGGGAGGAAAAGTGAGGCTACGGTCTCTACTGGTCGGCGCGACAACGCTGGCCATGACGTCCGGCGCCCTCTGCGCCGGGCCGGCTCTGCAAGCCGACACCACCGACACGGGTGACCCGATCATCAGCCCCGCGCTCGTTTCGGAGATCGCCGAGAAGAGCGCGGTCCGCTCCATCATCCAGCTCAAGCCAGGCCAGAGCGTCGAAGCCGTGGCCGCCGACCTCGAACAGGCCTCGGAGGGCAGCCGCGTCCTGGAGGCGGCGGAGTCGCCCAACTTCTTCGTCGCCGAGCTCGACGGCGCCACGCTGGAGAAGCTCAAGCAGGACGCGCGCGTCCAGTCGGTCTACAAGGACGAGCTGAGCGCGCCCTTCCTCGACTCCAGCACGGCCAGGATCCGCTCCGTCCAGGCGAACGCGGCCGGGTGGAACGGCACGGGCACCACCGTCGCCGTGCTCGACACCGGGATCGACAGCGACCACCCGTTCTTCACGGGACGGATCGCGGACGAGGCGTGTTTCTCCTCATCCTCGGGCCGGGACGGCGCCGTCTCGCTCTGCCCGAACAACCAGCCCAGCCAGACGGGCCCGGGCGCCGCCAACGTCGAGATCCCGCAGTGCACGGTCAACGGCCAGAACGCCTGCTCGCACGGCTCGCACGTGGCGGGGATCGCCGCGGGCAAGATGGCCACGGGCGCACCCGCCAACGGCGTCGCGCCCGAGGCGCGATTGCTGCCGATCCAGGTGTTCAGCCGTATCGACAACCCGCTGACCTGCGCGATCGGCGGCTCGACCGCGCCGTGCTTCCTCAGCTACACCTCCGATCAGAAGCTGGCGCTGGAGTACGTGACGCGGGTGGTGCGGACGTTCAACGTGGCGTCGGTGAACATGAGCCTGGGCGGCGCCCGCGGCTACACCGAGGCGTGCGACACGGACGCGACCGCCGCGGCGGTCAAGCCGGAGTTCGACGCGCTGGTGGGCCTCGGGGTGGCCCCGGTGGTCGCGGCGGGCAACGCCGGCCTGCCGAACGCCGTCTCCTCGCCCGCCTGCATCTCCACGGCCGTGGCGACGGGAGCCACGGACGACGCCGACGCGCTGGCGCCGTTCACCAACCGGGGCAACCTGCTCGACCTGTTCGCGCCGGGCGTGGCCGTCAACTCGGCGGTGCCGGACGACGCGTACGGGGAGAAGGCCGGCACCTCGATGTCCGCGCCGCACGTGGCGGGGGCGTTCGCGTTGATGCGGCAGGCGTTCCCGGAGTTCACGGTGGCGCAGAGCCTGCAGCGGCTGCAGGACACCGGCACGCCGATCTCGTTCGACTCGTCGGGAACGGCCGTGATCAAGTCGCGGATCGACATGGAACGCGCCACCACCACCACCCGCGCGCCCGTCAACCCCGGCGTCTGACCTTGAGGGGCCGGGGGCTGTTCCCCGGCCCCTTTCGGGGCTATAACTCTGACATCAGCTGTTCAATTACTACACTCCCGTAGAAATCACCCCCCGGAGGAGCAGTTGAGACTCTCGTCTCTGCTGGCCGGCGCCATCGCGTTAGCCGCCGCCTCGGCGGCCCTGGTCGCCACACCCGCCCTCGCCGACCCGGAAACCAAGATCGACCCCGCGATCACCGCCGGCGGCGAGCACCGCACGATCGTCCACGTGCGCCGCCCCGCCCAGGTCACGGCCGCGCAATCCAGCGCCGAGGCGGTCAAGCAGGACAGGAGGAACGTCGAGCCGTCCCCGCCCCTCGAACTCGGCTTCTTCGTCTACCGCGGCACCCGCGCCGAGCTGGAACAGATCGCCCAGCAGTCCGACGTGATCTCCATCCGCAAGGACAAGCTCAACGAGCCCACCCTCGTGGAGAGCATCCCCCTCATCGGCGCCGACAAGGCACACCGCGTCGGCTACACCGGCAAGGGCACCGCCGTCGCCATCCTCGACTCCGGCATCGACAACGACCACCCCGCCTTCGGCGACCGCATCGTCGCCCAGGCCTGCTTCTCCGCCACCGACCCCGTGGACGGCTCCACCCCGCTGTGCCCCAACGGCAGCCAGTTCCAGATCGGCGACGGAGCAGCCGACGCCGACACGCCCGCGTGCACCACCGGCGCCCCGCAACCCCAGTACGGCCTCTGCTACCACGGCACCCACGTGGCAGGCATCGCCGCCGGCCAGCGCACCCCCGAGTTCCCCGCCTCCGGCGTCGCCCCCAAAGCCAAGATCGTCGCCGTCCAGGTCTTCAGCCGCTTCGACAACTCCCCCTACTGCCCGGGCCGCCCCGTCTGCGTCCTGGCCTACGACTCCTCCATCCTGACCGGCATGGCCTACGCCGACCTGCTCGCCGACCAGCACAACATCGCCTCCGTCAACCTCAGCCTCGGCGGCGGCCAGTACGACGAGGCCTGCGACGAGGGCGACGGCGCCGACTTCAAGGCCGAAGTCGACAAACTCCTCGCCAAGGGCACCGCCACCGTGGTCGCCTCCGGCAACAACGGCTTCGAAGCGGCCGTCTCATGGCCGGCCTGCGTCTCCAACACCGTCGCCGTCGGCGCCACCTCCAAGCAGGACGCCGTCGCCGCCTTCTCCAACCGCGGCCCTCTCCTCGACCTGTACGCCCCGGGCGTCGGCATCACGGCGGCCATCGCCGGCAACACCTACGCCGGCCTGAACGGCACCTCCATGGCGGCCCCGCACGTCACGGGGGCTCTTGCGCTGCTGCGGCAGCAGCGTAAACGTGCGACGGTGGAGCAGTTGGTCGGGGCGTTGCAGCGGACGGGGAAGCCGATCGCTTACTTGAGCGGGGACACGGAGATCACCACGCCCCGCATCGACGTCTGGTCCGCCCTGCGCAAGGGGTAACCACTTGCACGGTGGGGTAGTTGCCCGCCCCGAAAGGGCTTCGCCGGAGGCGCTTCGCGCACACAGCTCAGGCGTCTTATTCAGGCGCCTCCGGCGCACCCCAGGCGCCTCCGGCGCCTCTCGCCCGCCCCAATCCCATTTACCGGGTTGGCCGTTGAGAGCCCACCCCGAAACAAGGGCTTCGCGAGAGGCGCTTCGCGCAGGCGCGCTCAGGCGCTTGATGAGGCGCCTCCGGCGCAACCCCAGCGCCTGCGGCGCCATTCGGCCCGCGTCCTTGCCCGTCTCCCGATCCCCGCAAGGGCTCCCACCCAGCGTTGTCCCACCCAACATCACCCCAGCCCTCACCCCGTGGGCTGGGTCTGATGCCAGACGTCACGCCCCCCACTCCACAACTCGGACGCGTGGTAAGCGAACCGATCGAACAACCCATCGTCCTGACACCGCCGCAGATGCAACATCGGCGAGTCGTGCCCGACGAGCTTGGCCAGGTGAGGCGTGACGAGCATCTCCGCGTCGAACCGGAACACGCTCATGGCGATGTGCTCGTCACCGTACCGGGCCTCGACTCCGGGGACGTCGCTTAGCCGCTCGATCTCCGACAAGGTGATCCGGATCCGCGTGGACACGGTCAGCGGGACGTTCTCCACTTCCTCGCGGCGCCGGGTGACGTCGCTCTCCGGGTCACCGACTAGGAATCGGATCTTGCAGCCCTGCTGTGCCTTCCGCTTGAGGGCCTTGGCCAGGTTCGGGTGTTCCAGCCAGAGGAAGTAGTTCGTGTAACCGGCGAACACGATCTCATTGCGCGCCGTGTTGATGAGATTGCGCCAGATCGATTTCGGACATGCGGACCGATACGGATAAACCGTCAATACTTCCTTATCCGGCCCTGTTTTCACTGTATTGCGGATTGCATCCGGCCAAAGCACGACTGTCTCAACTCCTAGCGCCTCTGCAGCGGCCCATTGGTGTCGAAGGTGCGGAATTCGACTTTCGTCCTGCAGCCAGCGTTCCACCGTCTTGACGTCCACGCCACATCGATCCGCCAAGGTCCGGTTGGTGACCTGGGCGTTCAGCATGGCGCTACGCAGGGAGACGTTGGCCACAGTCACCTCTCAGCGAAGGACGTCAGGGACGTTTTCGAGCGTAATGCCAGAACGTCCTGGACGTCTTGATAACGCGGTGTGTTTGTCACGCCCGGGTAAGCACGCTGGCCTCATGCCTACACCGGTCATTCTCGAAGACCTCCAGGACGCCTTTCCCGGTTGGTGTATATGGCGTAGTTCTGCCGGGCGCCTATGGGCCACCAGAAACGGCAGGCGGCTATCCCGAGCGGAGGTGAATCATGGCCTGTGCCAGACGCTCGACGCTGACGACGTCGCCTCGCTCGCTGAGCAGTTGAGGCGGCAGGAAGCAGTGGAGGAGGCACCATGAGTTTCTCCTCGCCACGCATGGGCCGTCGCGCCGAGATCGTGGGCATGCTGCACAGCCCGGCACGCACTCGCACCTTCGCCGCATTGCTGCTCGGCCGGCACGGCACCGTCGTGGGGGTGCTCCGTAACGACACCTTGGCCGTGCTCGAACTCGACGGGCAAGCGGGTGAGATGCCCGGCGGGGTGCGGCGCTGGCCGATCCAGTGGGACGATCTCCTGATCCACGGCAACGCGACGGAGCTGGCAAGACATGCGGCCCGCGGCTACCGACTCGGTCTTTCCGACGAGAAGAGGAACGCCGTACAACATGCCGTACCAGCCAACCGTAAGGTCAGCTTGTGCGGTGAGGTGGTGCGGCCGCTTCCGACTCTCGGCTGGTGCCTGCCGTTCCTGCCCACGGCTACACGAGCCTGTCCGGCATGCATTCGCCTGTCCGCACGACCTTGAGAAGCGGTGCGACGCATCAATCCGCAGCCAAGGTCCCCCCATGGCCATCACCACCCCACCACCCGAGTCCGCCAGCGCGTTCAGATGCCCGCCGCGACCTTGAGGAGGACGACGCCCGCGATGATCGCCGCGAACGAGCCGAGCTTGGCCGGGGTGATCTTCTCCTTGTAGATGAGGGCGCCGAGCACGACGGTGCCGATGGAGCCGACGCCCGTCCAGATGGTGTAGCCGACGCCGACGTCGAGGGTCTTGAGTGCCAGGCTGAGCGTGAAGATGCCGCCGGCGGCCGAGAGCAGGGTGAAGACGGACGGCCAGAGCCGGGTGAAACCCTTGGTGGCGTTGGTGCCGAGCGCGAAGCCGATCTCGAAGACGATCGCGACGGACAGGTAGATCCAGGCCATGATGACGCTCCTGCGGTTCAGACGGGTTCAGACGAGTTCAAGCAGCGGCTGAGGGGCGGGCGGAGGACAGGCGGTCGGCGAGTTTGAGGCCGAGCACGCCGCCGATGATGAGAACGAAGGCCAGTGCCTTCCACACGGTCATCTCCTCACCGAAGATCACAGTGCCAAGCACGACGGTGCCGACGGAGCCGATGCCGGTCCAGACGGTGTAGCCGACGCCGACGTCCAGGGTCTTCAGCGCCAGACTCAGGAAGAAGATCCCGCCGGCCGCGGCGCCCGCGGTGAGCAGGGACGGGCCGAGCCGGGTGAATCCTTCGGTGGCGTTGGTCGCCAGCGCGAAGACGACTTCGAACACTGCCGCGATGAGCAGGTAAATCCAGGCCATCGGGGGCTCTCCTCAGAAATATGCATGTATATGCAAGCAGTTAGGAACAGCAAGAGAATGTATGTACATGTATCTTGTTGTCAAGCGGGCACTCGCGAGAGCACGCCCCAGCACCCGGGAGGCACCATGACCGCCGCACCGCCCGTCTCCGACGTGGCCTCGATGTGGAACCACGTCCTGCTCCTGCACGCCCGCGTGGAGAGCAGGCTCGGCACGGCCCTTCAGCGGCGGCACGGCATCGGGCTGTCGGAGTACCGTGCGCTCGGCCACCTGGCGGCCGCTCCCCGCAGTGAGCTGCGCATGCAGGAGCTCGCCGACAGGCTCGGGCTGAACCAGAGCTCGGTGACGCGGCTGGTGGCTCGCCTGAACACGGCCGAGTTCACGTATCGGGATCTGTGCCCGGATGACAAGCGCGGCGTCTACACGGTGATCACCGAGGCGGGGCGTGATCGGTACGCCGAGGCCAGCCGGACGTACGAGGAGACGTTGCGGGCGGCGCTGGGTGAGGCGGGACAGGTGGACGCGGCGCTCGCCGCGGCGGTGACGTCCCTGGGCGACAGCTTGGCGAACTCAGGCACGACTCCCTGAGGCAGGCTCTCGTACCATGATTGCGTGCAGGGCCTTCTCCGCTCGTTGTGGGACGAGCCCCGTCCGCCCCAGGCGCCGCGCCGGGTGTGGCGCGACTGGGCGCTCGTGGGGCTGCTCGCCGTCGCCACCCTCCTGGAGGGCGCGCTGCGAACCGACCTCCAGTGGCGCCCCATCTCGGTGATCTTCCCGCTGGTGATGGTGCCGACGCTGTTATGGCGCCGTACGCGACCGCTGCCCGCCCTGGCGATCCCCGTCGTCGGCTCGGCGCTGGTGCAGCTCGTCACGGGCGCCGATCCGGCCGAGATGACCACCTCCGCCTACATCCTGATTCTCCTGTACGCGTTGTCCCGCTGGGGCTCGGGCCGGGAGATCGCCGCCGGGCTGCTGCTGATCACCGTCGCGGTGCTGGCCGCCGTGGTGACCGGGCACATCAGGGGGCCGGACACCGCCGGCGCGTACGCGGTCGTGCTCGCGGGGGTCGCGCTGGGCGGCACCTTCCGCTACCGGGCCAGGGCCAGGCTGCGCGAGCTCGACCAGGTCAAGCTGCTCGAACGCGAGCAACTGGCCCGCGACCTGCACGACACCGTGGCCCATCACGTCTCGGCGATGGCGATCAGGGCCCAGGCGGGCATCGCGACCGCCGCCGCCGACCCGGACGCCGCCGTGGACGCGTTACGGGTGATCGAGGCGGAGGCGTCCCGTACTCTCGCCGAGATGCGCACCATGGTGCGGGTGCTGCGCCGCGACCACGGCGCGGCGATGCCGGAGCTGGCGCCCAACCCGCACCTCGCCGACCTCCAGCAGCTCGCCGGACGGGGGCGCGTCGGGCCGGCCGTGGACGTGCGGATCGACGGTGACCTCGACGGCGTGCCCTCGTCCGTCGGAGCCGCCGTCTACCGGATCGCCCAGGAGTCGGTCACCAACGCCCGGCGGCACGCCCGGCACGCCACCCGGATCGAGGTCAGCGTGGCCGCCGACGACACCGCCGTGCGCCTGCGGGTGAGCGACGACGGCGACAGCACGGCGGGGCGTTCCGTCACCTCGCCCGGATACGGGCTGCTCGGCATGATCGAACGTGCCGGGCTGCTCGGCGGTACCTGTGAAGCCGGTCCCAACCCCGGTCGCGGCTGGACCGTGACCGCCGTACTGCCTCGAACGGGAGCCTCCAGATGACCACAGCACCGGCGGGGCACCCGAGCCAGGGCGAAGCCATCCGGGTGATCGTCGCCGACGACCAGGAGATCGCCCGCACCGGCCTGCGGATGATCCTCGACGCCCAGCCCGGCATCGAGGTCGTCGCCGAGGCGTCCGACGGCCACCGCGCCGTCGAGCTGGCCAGGCGGCTGCGCCCTGACGTGTGCCTGTTCGACATCCGCATGCCCCGCTGCGACGGCATCGAGGCCACCCGCTCCCTGGCGGGCCCCGACGTGGCCGACCCGATGGCCGTGGTCGTCATCACCACGTTCGACCTGGACGAGTACGTCTACGCCGCGCTCAGGGCGGGCGCCCGCGGTTTCCTGCTGAAGGACGCGGGCCCGCAGCTCCTGTCGCAGGCGGTGCGGGCGGCGGCGGGCGGGGACGCGCTCATCGCCCCGAGCATCACGGCCCGCCTGCTGTCCGCGTTCGCGGGCACGGACCCGGCCCAGCCGCGCGTCCAGCCGATCGAGCCGCTGACGGAGCGGGAGGAGGAGATCCTGCTCACCGTGGCGCGGGGGCGGACCAACAGCGAGATCGCCGACGAGCTGCACATCTCGCTGTCCACGGTGAAGAGCCATGTCGCGAGCCTGATGACGAAGCTCGGCGTCCGCAACAGGGTCGAGATCGCCATGTGGGCGTACGAGACGAACCGCGTCAAGCCGCGCTGACCCGCCACCCCCGCCGCCGGATGATCACCTCGGCCACGACGGCGTTGATGGCCCAGCCCGCGCCCAGCAGCATCGCCCGGGTGAAGTGATCGGGCTCCCCCGCGGCCCCGATCCACACCGCCTGGGTGAAGGCCTGCGTGCCCGCCCCGAGCCCCATGGCGTACGCGCGCATCATCCAGGCACGATGCCGCCGCACGTCCCGCCGGCGGATGGCGGCGAGGCCGAGCACCAGGGAGCCGAGCATGACCGTCCCTGCCACCCACCGGAACACCCCCACCAGCCCTTCGTCACCGGGCGGCAGCTCGGCGAAGGCGGTCATCCACAACCCGGACCCCGCCGCCACCAGCCCGAACCCGACCAGCACCCGCCCCGCCGCCCGGTGCCACGCGCGCCGGCGCCGCCGGAACCGGGGCGCGAACTGGAAGGCGCCCACCACGCTGTAGACGGTCACGGCCACGATGTGCGCGACGATCGGCCCTGGCGAGGCGAAGAACCGGCTGTTGGCGGCCGTGATCTCGGCGCCCCCGGCCAGCTCGGTGAGGCGGACGCCGCCCGCCAGCACGGGGACGAGGCTGAGCAGGATCAGCCCGGCCGGCACGAGCCAGCTCGTCCTGGGGGCTGCGAGGTCGTTGGACATGCCCCGATGGTGACCGCCTGGGCCGCCCCCGCTCATCGCCCTGACGGCCCGTCCTGGATGAGCCGTTCGGCCAGTCCGGAGATCGTACTTTCGACCGTTGAGCCTTCCCGCAGGTCGCTCGCACACTGAGGCCCATCGACCCCGGAAGGAGACCCCGATGAAGGCCTACGTTCTCAGCTCGTACGGCTCCCCCGACGCCCTGGAGCTCAAGCACCTCGACAAGCCCGTCCCCGGCCCCGGCGAGGTGCTGGTGCGGGTGCGCGCCGCCTCCGTCCAGCCCGCGGACTGGCACCTGATGCGCGGCGAGCCGTTCATCTCCCGGCTCATGCCTGGCCCCCTGGGGCTGCGCCGCCCCAGGATCACCATCCTGGGCGCGGACGTGGCCGGGGAGGTGGAGGCGGTCGGTCCTGGCGTGACGGGGTTCGGGCCTGGCGACGAGGTGTTCGCGATGGCGGCCGGGGGCGGCGGGTTCGCCGAGTACGTGTGCGTCCCGGAGACGGAGCTCGCGCCGAAGCCCGCCAAGCTGTCGTTCGAGGAGGCGGCGGCCGTGCCGCTGGCCGCCTGCACCGCCCTGCTGGCCCTGCGCGACCAGGGCGGGGTCCGGCCGGGCAGCCGGGTGCTGGTCAACGGGGCGTCGGGCGGCGTGGGCACGTTCGCGGTGCAGATCGCCAAGGCGTACGGGGCCCACGTCACGGGCGTGTGCAGCACCCGCAACCTGGACCTGGTGCGCTCGCTCGGCGCTGACGAGGTCTTCGACCGCACGAAGGAGGACTTCACCCGCAGCGGCCAGGTCTACGACGTGCTCCTCTACGTCGCGGGCAACCGCTCGTTCGCGCAGTGCCGCAGGGTGATGACGCGCAAGGGCGTCTGCGTCCTGATCGGCGGCGCGGCGAGTCGCTGGCTGCAGCCCGCCGGCCACGTCTTCGGGACGCTCGCCGCGTCGGCGTTCGTCTCCCAGAAGGCGGTTCTCACGGACGTGCTCAGCGCCAAGGGGAACCGGCGGAACCTGGAGGAGCTGTCCGGGCTCGTCGAGGACGGGAAGCTGATGCCGGTGATGGACCGGGTCTACGACTTCGCGGAGCTGCGGGCGGCGGTCAGGTACCAGGAGGAGGGACACGCCCCTGGGAAGGTCGTCGTCCGGGTGTGAGCGGGGTCAGGCGTACAGGTCCTCGATGGTGACCAGCCGGGCGTCTCTGGGGAGGTCCCCTTGGAAGCCGGCGCCGGTGTAGCAGGTGAGGATCGTATCCTTGGTGTCGTATCCCTTCACGGACAGCAGATCCCTGGCCCGGCGGAGCCGGTCCACATGGCCCGCGTTCATGGCCTTGTCCCACTTGACCTCGCCCAGCGACAACACCCGGCGTGGCCGGCCGTGCTCCTCCCTGGCCAGCACGGCCACATCCACCTCGATCTGCGTACGGTTGTGGGGGTCCGCCACCGTGCCGGCGGCCACCTCGCTGGGCAGCTCACCGAACACGTCCGCGTCCACCGTCCACACCCACTCCCGGCACAGGGCCTCGAAGTGCGGCCCCACCACCTGGGACAGGAAGGTCGCACGGGAGTCGCGCCAGGCGGCTTCCTGCTGACCGCGTTCGAGCCGCGTCCACTCACGGCGCATCACGGCCTCGTAGAAGACGATCAGCGGCTCGCTGATGCGGAAGAGCGACTTTCCCCTTCTGAACGCGTCCGCCTCGCGGGTGATCAGCTGCGAGTCCTCCAGCACGGTCAGCGGATGGCCGATGTCCGGAGACTTGCGTCCGATGTGATTCGCTATCCCGCCACGCGTGGCGTTGCCGGAGGCGATGGCGTCGAGCACCGCGTGATAGATGGCCGTCTCACGGATGTCCGCCTCCTCCGCCAGGAGGTAGCGGGCCTCACGGAAGATCGGGATCTGCGGGTTGAGTACGGTACGCACCACCCAGTCGTCGAAGTCGTCCACGGACTGCGGCGTGTCATGTGCCACGAATTCCCGCCGATAGGCAGGTGTGCCTCCGACGATCGCATGGACGAGCGCCGCGAGACGGGGGTCATCGATGCCCCAGAACCTGGCCGCGGCCCGGTAGTCCAGCGGCTTCACCACCAGTTCCAGGCTCGCCCGGCCTCGCAGGGGCGCGTTGCCCGCCAGCAGCCGGCCCATCACCCCCATGGCCGATCCGCACAACAGCAACCGCGACTTCGCACCTCTCGCATAGCCACGTGGGTCCAGGGCGAGCTGGAACACCGACGCCAGTGATGGAGACGCCTTGGTCAGGTAGGGGAACTCGTCGATCACGATGAGCCCCTCCGGCACGTCGATGTACAGCCGTTCCAGCGCCTCGTGCCAATCGGCGAACGCGTACCGCCCGCCTCCGGTCTGCGCGGCCAGCGCCCGTCCGAACCGGGCCAACGCCTGGTGCTCCGTCTCGTCTGTCGCGGCGAAGAAGAACCCGCCGACCATCTTGACCAGCTCGTTCAGGAGAAGCGTCTTGCCCTGTCTGCGCCTGCCGCTCACGATGGCGAGCCGCGCGTCCGGGCATGGAGAGGTCGCAAATCGCACCAGACCCGCCCATTCACGATCACGCTCGAAGACATGCGCGGGTTTGGCCATGCATCTCATGCAGGAGGTCTACACCTCCTGCCCGAACGGTCTCAGGCGCTTTTCCATTTGTGTCGCTTAGGGTGGCTTCTATGGACGCAGGCAAGGCGATCATCGAAACCGTCGAAAAGCTCCGCCAGCGGCGCACGGCCCCGCTCATCCTGGAGCTCGATCTCACCGAGGGCCTCACCGAGGGCCCGCCGGCGGATCCGCTCGCCGCGGTGCTGTCCATGCGCAAGACGCGCCTGGCCGACGTCCTGTCCGGGCTGAAGCGGGCCAGGCAGGACCCCAGGGTCAAGGCGCTGGTGGTGAAGATCGGCGGGCAGCCGCTGGGGCTGGCGATGGTGCAGGAGCTGCGCCAGGCCGTGATCCACTTCAGGGCTTCCGGCAAGCTGACCGTCGCGTTCTCCGAGACGTTCGGGGAGTTCGGCGGCGGGACGGTGCCGTACTACCTGGCGACCGCCTTCGAGCGGCTCTACCTGCAGCCCAGCGGCGACGTCGGGCTGACCGGGGTGGCGCTGGAGCAGCGTTTCGTCAAGGGGGCGCTGAGCAAGCTGGGCGTCGGGTTCGAGGCCGGGCAGCGGCACGAGTACAAGACGGCGCCCAACATGTTCACGCAGGACCACATGACGGAGCCGCACCGGGAGTCCATGGCGCGCATCGTCGAGTCGGTCACCGAGGGGCTCGTGGCGGGCATCGCCGACGGCCGGCGGCTGGACCCCGGCAAGGTGCGGGAGCTGATCGACCGCGGCCCGTTCACCGCGTCGGAGGCGCAGGAGGCCGGGCTGGTCGACGGGCTGGCCTACCGGGACGAGGTGTACGACGAGCTCAAGCGGTCGGCGGGCGAGGACGCCCATCTGCTGTACGTCTCCCGCTACGCCAGGGGCGCGGCCGTCCGCAAGCTGCCGCATCCGATGGCCGACGCGGTCGCGCTGGTCCACGCCACCGGCATGATCAGGACCGGCCGCAGCGGCCGTAGCCCGCTGGGCGGTGGCGGCGCGATGGGGTCCGACACGATCAGCGCGGCGCTGCGCGCGGCCAGGCGCGACGACCACGTCAAGGCGGTCGTGTTCCGGGTGGACAGCCCCGGCGGCTCGTACGTGGCCAGCGACACCGTCTGGCGCGAGGTGACGCTGACGCGCAAGGTCAAGCCGGTGATCGTGTCCATGGGCGACCTGGCGGCCTCCGGCGGCTACTTCATCGCGATGGCGGCCGACGTGATCGTGGCGCAGCCCGGCACGCTGACCGGCTCGATCGGCGTGTACGGCGGCAAGCCCGTCTTCTCGGAGCTGCTGGAGAAAGCCGGGGTCAGCTCGGAGCTGGTGGCCGAGGGCGCCAACGCCGGCATGTTCTCCACCTCGCGGAGTTTCTCCCCGGAGCAGTGGGAGCGCATCAACGCCTGGCTGGACCGCATCTACGACGACTTCGTGGGCAAGGTGGCGCAGAGCCGCGACCTGTCCCGCGAGCGGACGCACGAGCTGGCCCGCGGCCGGGTCTGGACGGGCGCCGACGCGCGGGCGAGCGGCCTGGTGGACGAGCTGGGCGGCCTGGAGGACGCGCTGGCGATGGCCAGGAAGCGCGCGGGGCTGGCGGACGACGCCCCGGTGCGCACCTATCCGCGGCTCAACCCGCTGGAGCGGCTGCGCGGGCCGGATTCGAGCGAGGACAAGTCGGCGGCGCTGGCCAGGATCCGGATGGACGCCTGGGGGCCGCTCGCCCGGCTGTCGGCCGAGCTGGGGCTGCCCGCGGTGGGGCCGCTGATCCTGCCCGGCTGGTACACCATCCGCTGACCGGCGTCGGGGTCAGGCCGGGCGGTAGCGTCCGCGCAGGCGCACCAGCGGCGCCAGGGCCGTCTCCACGTAGTCGACGGCCAGCACGGCGGCGATGAAGATCGTGTGGTCTCCGGCCGGCACCACCTTGGTGGTCTCGGCCTCGATCGCGGCCACCCCGCCCTCGATCACGAGCGCCTGCGTGTGCTCTCCCCGGTGGTGCGGGGTGCCCGCCACCAGCAGCCGCGCGCTGGGCCGTCCGGCGGTGGCGAAGCGGCTGGCGACGGCGGCCTGCCCCGACGACAGCAG
This sequence comes from Nonomuraea sp. PA05, assembly GCF_008086045.1. Lineage (GTDB taxonomy): Bacteria > Actinomycetota > Actinomycetes > Streptosporangiales > Streptosporangiaceae > Nonomuraea > Nonomuraea monospora. Next base: position 215,543 of record NZ_VSEY01000015.1, read on the forward strand.
GGAGGCCGCCCAGCGGTCCTGCCGGAGCAGGACCTCGGTGAGGTAGCCGCTGCCGGCCAGGCTCACCAGCACCAGCGGCGGCTCCAGGGAGACGGACATCAGCGCCGACACGGTGGTGCCGAGGTCGTCGCGGCCGTCGCGCGCGGTCACGACCGCCACGCCGGCCGCGAGCTGCGCCATCGCCTCCGTGAACAGCTCGCTCACCGCGCGGGCCCCCGCGTTCCGGGGGCCCGTGTGGCGCAGGTCATCCGAGACCGTTGGTGGTCAGCCATTCCTTGGCCACGGTCGCGGGCTCGTCCTTGTTGACGGAGATCTTCTGCATCATCTGCAGCAGGGACTCGGTCGTCAGCTTGGCGGAGACGCCGTTCAGGGTGGTCCTGATCGTTTCGCTGGCCGAGGCCTTGTGCAGCAGGGGCGTCACGTTCTGGGCGGGGAAGATGTTCTTGGGGTCCTGCAGCGCGACGAGGTTGTTCGCGGCCATCTTCGGGTCGGTGGTGAAGACGTTGCCGACCTGGATCGTGCCGTCCTTGATGGCGTCGGAGGTGGTCGGCCCGGTGGGCTTCCACTCCTTGAACTCCAGGCCGTAGACCTCCTTGAAGCGCGCCTCCCACCGCTTCTTGAACTCGGGCGGGCCGCCGACGACCATGTCCTTGGAGACCTTGGCGAGGTCCTCCATGGTGTTCAGCGACTGCTTGGTCTGGGCGTCCTTGGAGATGGACAGGCTGTCCTTGTCCTCGGCGGGCGAGGAGTCGAGCGCCTCCAGTTCGGCGGGCAGCTTTTCCTTGAGCGCCGTGTTGACCTCGTCGGTGGTGGCGGCCGTGGCCTTCGGGTCGATGAAGGCGAGCAGGTTGCCGTTGTACTCGGGGACGATCGTCAGCCCGCCGCTCTTGACCTGGTCGTAGACGACCTCGCGGCTGCCGATGCGCGGCTTCTCCTCCACCTGCACGCCCTTGGCCTCCAGCGCCTGGGCGTAGATCGAGGCGAGCAGCACGCTCTCGTCGAAGTCGAAGGAGCCGATGACGGCCTTACCCCCCGTGTCTCCTGCGCCCGAAGCCGAGCCGGTGGGGGCTGCGCTCGTGGTGTCGAGCGGGTTGCCCCCGGTGCTGCCGCCGCCTCCGCACGCGGCGAGTGCGAGCATCGCCGTGACGAACACGCCGGCGATGCCGTACTTGCGTCTCATCTTGCTTTTCCCTTCTAAGCCGGGAGGTAATACAGGAGATTATCGGACCTTGAGTCGCTGGCTCACCCCCGGGGAGACCGTCACCCTCTGGACGAGCGCGAACAAGACCTGCACCACGAGCGCGAACAGCACAATCAGTACTGAACCGCCGACCACGCTCGCGTAATCCTTCGTCGCGAAACCATCGATCACGTACCGCCCGAGCCCACCGAGCCCGGTGTAGGCGGCGACCGTGGTGGTGGCCACCACCTGGATGGCCGACAGCCGGCAGCCGAGCAGGATCAGCGGCAGCGCCACCGGCACCAGCACCCGGCCGAGCACCTGCCCGCCGCGCAGCCCCATCCCGTACGCCGCGTCACGCAGCTCGGGATCGACCCCCTTGATCCCCTCGAACGTGTTGACCAGGATCGGCGGCACCGACAGCAGCACCAGCGGGATGATCACCGGCCAGATCGACGCCGTGCCCAGCAGCAGCACGAACATCACCAGCAGGCCCAGCGTGGGCAGCGCCCTGGCCAGGTTCGCGGACACCACGACCAGCAGCTCGCCCCGCCCGCTGTGCCCGATCGCCAGGCCAAGCGGCACGGCGATCAGCACGGCCAGCACCAGGGCCAGCGCCGAGAACTCCAGGTGCTCCAGCAGGCGGGCGGGGATGCCGCCGGGCCCGGACCAGTTCTCGGGGTTGCCGAAGAACTCGCCGAGCCAGCTCAGGAACGAGGTCAGCCAGCTCACGACGCCTGCCCCTTCCGCGCCCGCACCCAGGGGGTGAGCAGCCGTTGCGCCAGGACCAGCAGCCCGTCGGCGATCAGCGCCAGCAGCACGATCAGCACGATGCCGACGATCACCGGCGGCATGAACGGGTTCTGGTAGGCCCGGGTGAACAGCCCGCCGAGCCCGCCCTGCCCGATCAGCGCCCCGACGCTGACCAGGCTGATGCTGGAGACCGCGACCACCCGCATCCCGGCCAGCACCACCGGCACCGCGATCGGCAGCTCGACCTGCACCAGGCGGCGCAGCGGCGTGAAGCCCATCGCGACGGCCGACTGGCGCACGTGGTCGGGCACCGAGTTGAGCCCGTCGACCACGGCCGGGATCAGCACCGCCATGCCGTAGAACGTCAGCGGGATGATCACCGTGGTCTGCGACAGCCCGGTCACCGAGATCAGCAACATGAAGACCGGCAGCGACGGCAGCGCGTACACCACGTTCATCAGCCCCGTGGTGGGCTGGTAGAGCCAGCGCCAGCGCACCGAGGCCAGGCCGAGCGGGAGCGCGAACAGCAGCGCGAGCACGATCGGCACCAGCGACATGGTGAGGTGGTCGGTCAGCAGGTTCCTGATGCTGTCGGCCCGGCCGGTGTCCCAGTTGCGCGCGATCCACTCCCAGATGGAAGGAGGCCCGTCACCCATCCGCCGCCTCCGTCAGCGCCTCGTCCAGCGCCTGCCGGGTGGCCACGCCGACGACCTTGCCGCGCTCGTCCACGGCCACCGCGCAGCCGGACGGCGACAGCAGCGCCGCGTCGAGGGCCGAGCGCATGTTGTCGCCGCCGTGCACGAAGGTCCCGTACGGCTCCAGCTCGCCCGGCCGGTCACCGCGGCGCCAGCCGAGCGGCCGGCCGTCGTCGTCCACCACCAGCAGCCACTGCTCCGCGGAGCTGCCCTCGAAACCTTCCGGCACCGTCAGGTCGGTACGCAGCCGCAGCCCCGCCGTGGAGACGAAACGCAGCCGCCTGATCCCCCTGTCCTGCCCGAGGAACTCGCGCACGAAGTCGTCGGCCGGCTCCGACAGCAGTGTCTTCGGGTCGGCGAGCTGGGCCAGCTTCCCGCCGACGCGCAGCACCGCCACCCGGTCGCCGAGCTTGATGGCCTCGTCGATGTCGTGGGTGACGAACACGATCGTCTTGTTCAGCTCGCTCTGCAGCCGCAGCAGCTCGTCCTGGAGGTTGGTGCGGACGATGGGGTCGACGGCGCTGAACGGCTCGTCCATGAGCAGCACGGGCGGGTCCGCGGCCAGCGCCCTGGCCACGCCGACGCGCTGCTGCTGGCCGCCGGAGAGCTGGAACGGGTAGCGATCGGCCAGCGCGGGGTCGAGGCCGACGCGCTCCAGCAGCTCCATGGCCGTGGCGCGGGCCTTCTTCTTGTCCCAGCCCAGCAGGTAGGGGACGGTGGCGACGTTGTCGACGATCTTCCGGTGCGGGAAGAGCCCGGCCTGCTGGATGACGTATCCGATGCCGCGCCGCAGCGCCGGCGGGTCGATGCCCTGCACCGGCTCCCCGTCGAGGAGGATGCGGCCCTCCGTTGCGTCGATCATCCGGTTGATCATCCGCAGGGAGGTCGTCTTCCCGCAGCCCGACGGGCCGACGAACACCGTGATCTCCCCGGTGGGCGCCTCCAGGCTGAGGTCGTCCACGGCGACCGTTCCGTCCGGATAACGTTTGGTGACAGACTCGAATGTGATCACGCGCGAACTCTCGCTTAGGGGCCTCCGGCGGCAGCGCCGCAGCCCCCGTGCCACGACCGCCGCATGATCTGCTGAACCCACAGACTACGGCGACGCCCGCCGCCCTGTCCCCTCGGGTTTTCCTGAAGCGTTTCAGCTGAGCTGGGAGATTCCGACCAAATCTCGATCTGGTAGTGCGCCGGACCGCGGTGAGTTGGCATGATAACCCTCACAATTCTTGACGCATCAGCTCACAATCTCCTGACGCGCCCCTCACCCCCCAGCGTCCGCATCCAGCAAGAGGAACCGGCCCCGTGTCTCAGTCGCTCACCGATCAGCGCCAGCGCGCAGAACTGATCGCAGAGCTCTACGACCTCCATGCCGCCGGGCTGTTCGCGTACTGCGCCGACCAGCTCGGCGACCTCGGCTCGGCCTCCGACGTCCTGGTGGCCGTGCTCAGCAGCGTCCCCGCCACCGCGCCGCCCCGCGCGGCGCTCTACGCGTTCGCCCGCCGAGAGATCCACCGGCGGGACGTCGTCTACGCCCCGCCCGCCGTCGACCCGCTCATCGACCCGGCCACCGCGCTCGTCGAGCGCTCCCTGCGCGAGCTGCGCCCGCACCAGCGCGAGGTGCTCATGCTGTGCGCGGTGTGCGGGCTGAGCAAGCAGGAACTGGCCTGGGTGCTCGACGTCGCGCCCGACACCGCCGAGGAGCTGGCGGTGGGGGCGGGGCACCGGTTCAGGCAGTCGCTGGGAACGGCGCTGGCCTCGACCGGGGTCCGCGTGCCCAAGCCCGTGGCCGACGTCTACGGCGCGCTCGGGGTCGCCCCCCTGCGTGACGTGCTCGGCCGCCTGCCGTGGCCGCAGCCTCCCGGAGCGCTGCGCATCCACTTCGCCGGCTCCCGTACGGCGGCGCCCGCGCCGCTGTTCGTCAAGCCGCGCTGGCCCAGCCCGCCCGTCTGGCCGCAGCCGCTGGCGGACGGCGATCCGGCGACCAGCACGGTGATCTTCCCCACGGAGCTGCTGTCGCCGCCGTCGCCGTCGCGCACCCCCGTGCACGAGGCGACCACCGCGCCGATGCCCAAGCTCCGCGACCCGTTCTCACCGCCGCGCGACGTGCTCGCCCCCGGCCCGCCGCTGCGGGACCCGCTCGGCGAGTCCCGGCCGCCCACCCCATCCGTGGGGAACGGGCGGGACTCCGCACCGTACGCCGGGGACCGGTGGGTCGCCGGGCCGTCCTCCGGGACGGCGGAGCGGCCGTTCTTCATGGCCGCTCCCGATCCCGGGTCCGCCGAGCCGTTCGCGACGGGTGACGTGATCCTGCCCAAGGACGCGCCGGACCCGTACATGACCGGCGACGTGCTCCTGCACGAGGGCATCTCCCGGCCGCTCCCCCCGCCGCGCGGGCGGGGTGCGGAACGGCGCCAGCCGCCGCTTGAGCCACAGCCGACGCCTGAGGAGTTCCGGCGCCCGCCGCCGGCTCCTGAGGGGTTCAGGCCGCCCTCAGCGCCTGCCCGGCCGCCCTCGGCGCCCGCCCTGCGGCGGCAGCCGTCCCGGGCGGACGAGGCTCCGGCACGCGGCCCCGCGGCCCCGCTGTTCAAGCCCCGCACCAAGCCGAAGTCCGCGCCCAAGCAGGCGCCCAAGCAGGCGTCCAAGCAGGCGCCGAAGCCCCCGGCCGAGCCGGTCTACCGGCTGCCCGGCCCGAGCCAGGACGGTCCGGCTCCGGCGGAGTCGCTCGGCAGGCCCCTGGAGAAGCCACTCGAAAAGCCGCTGGACAAGCCCCTCGACAGGCCCGGACGGCCCGGCGAGCCGCCCAGGAAGGACACCTCCGTCCTGGCGCCCCGCCCCGTCCGTGCCAGGCCCGTCCCCAAGCGGCGCCCCGACGCCGCCCGTCCCAAGAAGGTGCGCCGCCGCAAGGACCGGCACTACGACTGGGTCTGGGAGGTCGTCGGGTTCCTGCTCTGCGTGGCGATCGCGATGATCGTGTTCTTCTCCATGCCGGTCTTCAACCACTGACCGGACCACCGGGTGGCGGGCCGGGAACCCCGGACCGCCGCCCGGCCGGTGATCAGGCCCGGCCGGTGAGCGCGGCCACGTCGAGCCCGGTCAGGCGCGCCGGGTCGCCGAGGATCTCCATGGTCACGATCTTGCCGTCCGCGATGGTGAAGGACCCCACCGCGGTCGTCCTGCCGTCCAGCACCACGATCGCCCCCGCGACGCCGTTGACCAGCACGGGGTGCGCGTACGGCGCCATCCGCCGGAACATGAGCGCCTGCTGCCCGACCGTGAGCGCCCCGCGCAGCTCGTTCCAGCCCCTGGCCGCCGAGGGCCCCACGTCGGTGCGCAGGACGACGTCGGGATGCAGGAGCGACACGAGCGTGTCGAAGTCGCCGTCGCGGGCCGCCGTCATGAAGGCGTTCACCACCTCCCGCTGCCGCGACACGTCCGGGTCGGGCGCCGGCGCGGCGCCGCGCACGCGGCGGCGGGCGCGGCTGGCGAGCTGCCTGGTGGCGGCGGACGTGCGGTCGATGATCGGGGCGATGTCGTCGAACGGCACGGCGAACATGTCGTGCAGCACGAACGCCAGCCGTTCCGTCGGCTCAAGCTGCTGCAGCACCACGAGCAGCGCCAGCCCCACCGAGTCGGCCAGCAGCGCCTCCTGCTCGGGGTCGGCGCCGTCGGCCGAGCTCACCACCGGCTCGGGCATGCGCTCCTCCAGCGGGTCCTCGCGGCGGTGCTCGCGGGAGCGCAGCATGTTGAGGCAGACGCGGGACACCACCGTGGTCAGCCACCCGCCCATGTTCCGCACGTCGCCGGTGTCGGCCCGGTTGAGCCGCAGCCACGCCTCCTGGACGGCGTCGTCGGCCTCGCTCACCGACCCCAGCATCCGGTAGGCGACCGCTCTCAACTGGCCGCGCTGCGCCTCGAACAGGCTGGTCAGGAACTCGTCGTCGTTCATCCGTCACAATCCTTCCGCGTCATTGCTGTGACCCATGAAAGCGGGTGGATGTGACGTCGCTCGCGTCGGCCCCCCGACCGCGCCGGAGGGGCCGCGCGGGCCTAACCGGCCGACAGGATGAGGCCGCTGGTCGGCACGCCGGTGCCGGCCGTGACGAGGACGTTGGTGACGTTCGGGAGCTGGTTGACCGCGGTGCCGCGGATCTGGCGGACGGCCTCCGCGATGCCGTTCATGCCGTGGATGTAGGCCTCGCCGAGCTGGCCGCCGTGCGGGTTGACCGGGAGGCGGCCGTCCAGCTCGATGCCGCCGCCGGCGAGGAAGCCGGGCGCCTCGCCGCGCCCGCAGAAGCCCAGTTCTTCGAGCTGGGTCAGGACGAACGGGGTGAAGTGGTCGTACAGGATGGCGGTCTGGATGTCGGCGGGCGACAGGCCGGAGATCTCCCAGAGCCGGCGGCCGACCACGGACATCTCCGGCAGGCCGGTCATGTCATCGCGGTAGTAGCTGGTCATCATGAGCTGGTCGGCGCCCGCCCCCTGGGCCGCGGCGGCGATGACGGCGGGCGAGCGCCGCAGGTCGCGGGCGCGTTCGGTGGAGGTCACGACCAGCGCCACCGCCCCGTCGCTCTCCTGGCAGCAGTCGAGCAGGTGCAGCGGCTCCACGATCCACCTGGACGCCTGGTGCTCCTCCAGCGTGATCGGCCGCCCGTGGAACCAGGCGGCCGGGTTGGTGGCCGCGTGCCTGCGCATGGCCACCGCCACGCGGCCGAAGTCCTCGGAGGTGGCGCCGTGGACGTGCATGTAGCGGCGCGCGAACATGGCCACCCACGCCGCCGGCGTCATCAGCCCGTACGGCACGTGCCAGCTCATCTCCAGCCCCTGCGAGCTGGGCTGCCCGGTGAGCCCCGCGTTCGGGCGGCCGAAGCGGCGGCCGGAGCGCTCGTTGAACGCCCGGTAGCAGACCACCGTGCGGGCCGCGCCGGTGGCCACCGCCATGGCGGCGTGGGCGACGGTGCCGCAGGCCGCGCCGCCGCCGTACTCGACGCGGGAGAAGAAGGTCAGCTCGCCGATGCCCGTCTCCCTGGCGACGGCGATCTCCTGGTTGGCGTCCTGGCTGTAGGTGACCAGGCCGTCCACGTCGCCGGGTGACAGGCCGGCGTCGTCCAGCGCCGCCAGCACGGCCTCCGCGGCGAGCCGCAGCTCCGAGCGTCCCGACTGCTTGCTGAACTCGGTGGCGCCGATGCCCGCGATGGCCGTGCTCACGTGCCCTCCAGCGTGACGGTGCCGGTGGCGTGCTCGCCCAGGCTCACCCGGCCGCGCACCTCGACGGTCAGCCGGTCGCCCTCGCCCGCCACGACCGTGCCGCTGAAGGTCAGGCGGTCGCCGGCGTAGGCGGGGACGCCGAGCTTGACGTCGATGCTCCTGATCACGGCAGCCGGGCCCGCCCAGTCGGTGACGTAGCGCTCGACCAGGCCCATGGTGGTCAGGATGTTGAGGAAGATGTCCGTGGAGCCCTGGGCGCGGGCCAGCGCCGTGTCGTGGTGCACCGGCGTGTAGTCCATGGTGGCCAGGGCCGTGGAGACCACCATGGTGGGCGTCAGCTCGATCGACAGCTCCGGCAGCGCGGTCCCGATCATGCCGGCGCCCACATGGGCAGCACCAGCCGGTCGTCCATCCGCCGGTACGTCACGCGCAGCGGCATGCCTATCCTCACTTCCTCGACGGGGCAGTCCACGACGTTGCCCACGATCCGCACGCCTTCCGGCAGCTCCACCACGCCCACCACGAACGGCGCCTCCCTGCCCGGCACGGGCGGATAGTGGTGCACGACGTAGCTGAACAGGGTGCCCGTGCCTGCGGCGAGCCGGTACGCGCGCTCGGTGGAGCGGCAGCGCGGGCACAGCGGGCCTGGCGGGTGGCGCAGCTCGCCGCAGTCGGCGCACGACTGGACGCGCAGCTCGCCCTTGTCCACGCCCTCCCAGAAGAACGCGGTGTCCTGGTTGACGGCGGGCTGGAGGGGATACGGCTCGGTGGCTTCCTTCTTCGCCGGTGGGCGAAATTTCAGGACACGGAACATCATGTCGGCGACCGGCTCGTCGTCCTCGGTGTACCAGGTGATGTTCCAGGTGGCGAAGTAGCCGACGCCCAGAGCCGTCCGCTTCGGGCCCACCAGGCCCGAGAACCTGGTGGCGGGCGTGAGCAGCTCGCCGACCCTGACGTAGCGGTGGTAGGTCTGCTCGCAGTTGGTCGCCACCACGCCCGTGTAGCCGCTGCCGTCGAGCGCGGCCATCATGTCGTCCACCGGCGAGCGCTCCCTGGGGCCCCTGCGCAGGCCGGGCATGGTCCACACCTGCGCCATCGCGGGCGGGGCCAGGCCCTGCTCCAGGTAGCGCGGGTTCTCGTCGCCCATGGCGGTCAGCCAGTGCCTGATCATGGGGATGTTCACGGGGTCGGCGGCCGGGGCGCCGCGTATCTCGCCGAGCGCCACCTGCTTGCCCGCCAGCTCGTGCAACTCCTCGTCCGTCATGGAGCGCGCGGTGTTCTCCGTCATCGCGGCGGCCTCGGCAGGCTCAGGCCGAGCATGGCGATCAGCTCGCGCTGCACCTCGTTGACGCCGCCCCCGAACGTCAGCACCACCGCCCCCTTCACGCCGTGGTCCAGGCGTTCGAGCAGCTCCGCCGTCTCCGGGTCGGCCGGGTCGCCGTGCCTGGCCAGGACGTCCCCGACGATCCGGCCGATCTCCTGCATGCGCTCGGACCCGTAGATCTTGGTTGCCGACGCGTCGGGCGCGCCCAGCCAGCCGAGGTCCATGTTCGCCGCCACCTGCCAGTTGAGCAGCTCGTTCGTGCGGAAGGCCGCCCACACCCGCGCCAGCGCCCGCCGCACGTCGGGGTCGGCGTCCAGGCCGGTGCGGCGGGCCCAGGCGCGGAAGCGGTCGTAGGTCTGGCCGAGGTTCCCGGCGGGGCCGAGCGTGACGCGCTCGTGGTTGAGCTGGTTCACGATCAGGTCCCAGCCCTTGTCCACCTCGCCGACCACCATGTCCACCGGTACGCGCACGTCGGAGTAGTAGGTGGCGTTGGTGTGGTGGCGGCCGTCCATGGTCACGATCGGGGTCCACGAGAAGCCGGGGTCGTCCGTGGAGGCGATCATCATGGTGATGCCCTTGTGCTTCTTCGCCGTGGGGTTCGTGCGGGCGGCGAGCCAGATGTACTGGGCGTAGTGCGCGCCACTGGTGAAGATCTTCTGGCCGTTGACGACGTAGTGGTCGCCGTCGAGCACCGCCGTGGTGCGCAGCGAGGCCAGGTCGGTGCCCGCCTCCGGCTCGCTGTAGCCGATCGCGAAGTGGCACTCGCCCGCCAGGATGCGCGGCAGGAAGTGCTCCTTCTGCTTGTCCGTCCCGTACTGCATGATCGTCGGCCCGACCGTCTGCACCGTGATGATCGGGTACGGCACCCCGGCGCGGGCGATCTCGTTCGCGAAGATCTGCTGCTCCAGGGGGCCGTAGCCGCTGCCGCCGTACTCCTTGGGCCAGCCGAGGCCGAGCTTGCCGTCGCGGCCGAGGCGGCGGCAGTGCTCCATGTACGCCTCGCCGAACGGATCCTGGGTGATCTTGGCGCGGTCCTCCGCGGTCAGGCAGCCCTGGAAGTACTCGCGCAGCTCGTCACGGAGCTTGCGCTGCTCGGGCGTGAGGTCGATGAGCATCAGACGAGCGCTCCGATCAGGTCGAGCTGGGCGTCGGCGCCGCCGAGCGCCTGGGACAGGTGCCTGGCCTGGGCGAAGTAGCGGTGCAGCGGGTAGGTGACGTCGAGGCCGAGACCGCCGTGCAGGTGCTGGCAGGTGTAGAGGGCCTTGAGCGCCTCACTGACGTGGTACGCCGCCAGCGCCAGGTCCTCCTCCGCCGGCAGCCCCTCGCCCAGCCGCCAGACCCCCGACCACATGGCCACGTCCAGCGCCCTGGCGGCGATGTAGACGTCGGCGATCTGCATCGTCACGGCCTGGAACTCGGCCAGCGCCCGGCCGAACTGCCTGCGCTGCTTGATGTAGGCGGTCGTCAGCTCCAGCGCCCCGGCCAGGACGCCACTGGCCTGCGCGGCGACGGCCGCCGTGAAGACCCGCCGCGCGTCCGCGACCGCCTCGGGGCCCGCCACCCGCTCCGCCGGGGCGCCGTCGAGCACGATCGTGGCCGCGGGCTCGCCGGTGGAGGTGAACTCGGCCGCCGTCACGGGCTCCGCCACCAGGAACAGGCCCTCGTCGGCGGTGACCAGCGCCGCGCCTCCCGGGTACGGCACCGCCACCTTCCTACCGGTCAGCCTCCACCCCGGCTCCCCCACCGACCGCCCTCCGGCCGCCGCCGCGCCTTCCGCCGCCGTGCCTTGGGCGTTCTGCGCGGCGGTGGCGGTGGGTGGGTCGGCGAGGGCGCGGCCGGGCTCGCGGACGGCGAGCGTGAGGCGGCCCGCGTGCCGGTCCGCGTAGCGTCGCTGCTGGTCCGGGGTGCCGTGGCGGGCCAGGAGCAGCGTGGCGGCCAACGTCGGCAGCGCGGGCACCATCGCCGCTCGCGCGCCCACCTCACGCAGCACCACGGCCATCTCCACCGGCCCGAGCCCGGCCCCGCCCGCCTCCTCCGGCACGCACACGCCCATCAGCCCGGCCTGCCACAGCCGCTCCTCGTCCCCTTCCCTGGCGAGGACCTCGGCGGCCAGCTTCTTCAGATCCTGCTGGGTTTCGTCCAGGTTGAAATCCACTACGTCTCCAAGAGGTGTTGCCTGCCGTGCCGTACGAACTCCTCCTCGATCCCCTTCACGTCCGCGTCCGTCAGCCGCCGGAACCCGTCCGGGCCGCGCACCCAGACCGGGTCGGCGGTGCGCCAGGCGTCCCTGGCCAGGTGCCGCTTGATGACCTTGTGCGAGGCCGTCTGGGGTAACTCCCGGCAGATGCGGACGAAGCGGGGCAGGGACTTGACGCCGAGGTCGCGCCGCGCGGCCAGGAACGCGCCGAACGCACCCGGATCGAACGCGCCCTCCGGCACCAGTGCCGCCATGACCTGGTCGCCGGCCGCCGGATCGGGCACCGGGTAGACCGCCGCCTCCACCACCCCGCCGAACTCCCGCATCGCCGCCTCGATGGGCGCGACCGCCAGGTTCTCGCCGTCCACGCGCAGCCGCTCGGTCCCCCGGCCGGCGAAGAAGACGAAGCCGCCGTCGTCCATGTAGGCCAGGTCTCCTGACCAGAACGCGCCGTCCCTGATCCGCTCGGCGTCCGCGTCCGGGTCGTTGTAGTAGCCCTCGAACAGGCCCATCCCGGCCGTGTTGACCAGCTCGCCGATGGCCTCCTCCGGGTTGAGCAGGCGGCCGTCCTCGATCCGCGCGGCCGGGCAGGGCCGGGCGGTGAAGGGGTCGAGTATCCGCACGCCCTCGGGCAGGCGGCCGAGGCAGCCCGGCGGGCCGGACGGGTCGGGGGTGAGCGAGATGGCGGTCTCCGTGGAGCCGAACGCGTCGATGACCAGGCATCCGAACCGCTCGCCGAACCTCTTGACGGCCACCGCGCTGCCCTCGTTGCCGAACGCGATCTTGAGGGGGTTGGTGGCGTCGTCGGGGCTTTCCGGGGTGTTGAGGACGTAGGAGAGCGCCTTGCCGACGTAGTGGAGGTACGTACAGCCGTACCGCCTGATGTCGGGCAGCAGGCCAGAGGCCGAGAAGCGCCGCCGCAACACCAGCGCCGCACCTGACGCCACGGCGGGGGCGTAGGCGGCCATCAGGGCTCCGGAGTGGAAGAGCGGCATCGAGCAGTAGACGGCGTCCTCGGGGGTGAGCAGCGCGGCCAGGCTGAGCCCTGGGACGGCCAGCTTGCGCTGCGTGATCCGGACGGCGCGGGGGCGGCCGGACGTGCCCGAGGTGAAGATCAGCATGACGAGGTCGCCGGGGGCCCGCACGGCGTCGCCCTCCGACGCGAACGGCGTCTCCGGTGCGAGTTGCGACTCCGGTGTGAGCGGCAGCGCCGGGACGCCCAGGGCCTCCGACACCGCCCGCCCCGTCCCCTCGTAGGGCCCGTCGGCCAGCACCAGGTCCACGTCGGTGGCGCGGGCGTCGCGGATCAGCTCGTCCACCGACCGCGTCGGGTTCAGCGCCACGACCACGTGCCCGGCCAGCGCCGCGCCGCCGATCAGGAAGACCAGGTCGGGCACGTTCTCGCTGAGCACCCCGACGTGCGTCCCTGCTCCTCGGGCGGACAGCCGGGCGCCGGCGGCGAGGCAGGCGGCGATGTGCTCGCGCCACGACCACACCCCGCCCTCGAAGACGAGCCCCGGCCGGTCGTCGCCGGCCCGGGCGAGCAGCAGGGAGGCGAGCGTGTCCGCGGTCATCGCTCCTCCAGCAAGCGCTAGGTAAGCCGATTCGCAAACTAGAACAGATTCTAATAGCTGTCCAGTATCAACCTGTGTAGATAAACCCCGATATATCCGTGTAACGCCGGAGACATGGGCCGATACGCCTCGTTTGTAACTCGCGAGTAACAAGCCGCGTAATCGAGAAATCAGATAACGTGTTCTTATGCGTACGCCGCAGCCCGCAATCCCCGCACCCCCGAGCGAGACCGAGGGATCCTTGGACAGCCACCCCGCGCCGGGCGGCCACAGCGTCCGTACGCGCAGCCAGCACCAACGACGCAAGCGCATCGTCCAGGCCGCCGCCGCACTCGCCTCACGCGGCGGTGTCGAGGCCATGCAGATGCGCACGGTGGCCGAGCGCGCGGGCGTGGCGCTCGGCACGCTCTACCGCTACTTCCCCTCCAAGATGGACCTCGTCGTGGCCGTCGTCGGCGAGGAGATCGACCTGCTGGAGAGCAGCATCGAGCGCCGCCCGCCGGGGGCCGCCACCGCGTCGAGCCGTGCGGTCGACGTGCTGATGCGGGCCACCCGGGGGCTCATGCGCGAGCCTGAGCTGGCCGACGCGCTGATCCGGTCGCTCATCCTGGCGGAGGTGCAGACCCCGTTCGGCGACCGCATGACGGGGCTGCTGCTGCGCGTCTCGGCCGACGGGCTGACGCTGCAGGAGGCCAGCGAGGAGCAGATCGACCTGGCGGGGTCGCTGTCCAGCGTGTGGGTGCAGGAGCTGCTGGAGATGCTGCGCGGCCGTCGTACCTACGACCAGATCCAGCGCCGCATCGAGACCGCCGCCGCCAGGCTGCTGTCCGGCATCTAGACCACGAAGGCGGCGACGCCCTCGTAGGTGCCCTGGGTGGCCTGCCCCGCCGGCTCGTACTCCAGGAGCAGCAGCCCGCTCGGCGTCGCCTCATGACAAACCAGGCGCAGACCGGACGCGGGCATCGGGCCGGTTGTGGATGCAGGGCCGGACGCGGGCATCGGGCCGGTTGTGGATGCAGGGCCGGACGTGGGGGTGGCGTCCGGCGACAGGAGGCGCCGGCCGGTGCGCAGCACCGTCGGGGCGACCACGAGGCGCAGGACGTCGATCAGGCCCGCCGCCAGCAGCGCGTCCCCCAGCCGCGCACTGCCGTGAATCTGGATCTCCCGCCCCGCCCGCGCCCTGAGCTCGGTGACCGCGTGGACGGGATCCCCGCCGAGCACGGTCGTGGGATGCCAGGCCCCCTCGGTGAGAGTGCTGGACACGACGTACTTCGGCAGCGTGTTCATCCGCTCGGCGTACGGATCGGCCGGGTCGGTGATCTTCGGCCAGTCGCGCGCGAACGCCTCGTAGGTGCGCCGTCCGAACAGCAGTCCGTCGGCGAGGCCGAGCCATTCCGAGGTGCGCCGGACGAACGTCTCGTCGAGGTGGGGCACCAGCCAGCCGCCCCGGGTGAAGCCGCCGCTGGTGTCCTCGTCGGGCGAGCCCGGCCCCTGGCTGACCCCGTCGAGCGTGACGAACTCGATGAGGGTGATCTTCACGCGGCGCCTTCCACGATGGCGGCGAGCTGGGCCGCGACCAGGCCCCAGCCTTCGGCGAAGCCGAGCTTCTCGTGGCGGGCACGGGACTCGGGGTCGCCGTGCCGCACGATGATCCGGTAGTCGGTGCCGTCGGGGTGGTCGCCCAGGGTGACGGTGGCGGTCATGGCGACGGGGGCGGGGTTCGCGGGCCGCCAGGCGCTGGTGACGGCGTTGGTGAAGACGAGGCGTTCGAGCTCGTCCACGACCAGGAAGCACGCGTCCAGGTTCGGGACGAACACGGCCCCGTCCTCGCTCATCCGCGTGACGAACGCACCGCCCGGCTTGGGGTCGAGCTGGTCCACGCGGCAGCGGGACGGGGCGGGGACCCACCACTGCTCCAGCTTGGCCGGGTCGGTCCAGGCGTTCCAGACGGTGGCGCGCGGGGCGCGGATGATCCGCTCCAGGACGAGGTCGAGATCGGGGTTCACGGGCTGCTCTCCTCAGGGCCGGTGACGAGTCGTTCGAGGCGGTCGGTGCGCCCCTCCCAGATCCGGCGCTGCTCCGCGAGCCAGTCGTCGACGAGGACGAGGCGCTCGCGGTTGAGCACGCAGGTGCGCACCCGGCCGGACTTGACGGTGCGGATGAGGCCGTTCGCCTCGAGTGTCCGCACGTGCTTCATGAACGAGGGCAGCGTCATCGGGAACTCGCGGGCGAGGTCGCCGACGCTGGCGGGCCCGAGGCCGAGCCGCCGGACCACGGCGCGCCGGGTCGGGTCGGCCAGGGCGACGAGCACGCCGTCCAGTTGCGCCGAATACTGTGCCATGCGGCTAAGTATTTCGGCGCGCGATGGTTAGCGCAAGGGCTAAGTGTTGGGCCTCCTCGTCCGGGCGCCCGGCTTTCTGTCGGTGCCGGGAGCTATACAGGGGGTATGACCGACAAGCCGACGAACGAGGATTTCCTCCGACAGGCTGATCCCATGCGGCGCGAGCTGCTGGCGCACTGCTACCGCATGATGGGTTCGGTGCACGACGCCGAGGACCTCGTGCAGGAGACGTATCTACGCGCGTGGCGCGGCTACGAGAACTTCGAGGGGCGCTCCTCGCTGCGCACCTGGCTCTACCGCATCGCCACCACCACCTGCCTGACCGCGCTCGACAACCGCGCCAAGCGACCCCTCCCGACGGGGCTCGGCGCGCCGAGTCTCGACGCGAGCGCGCCTCTGGTGCAGGACAACGAGGTGCCGTGGCTGGAGCCCGTGCCCGACGCGCTCGCGGGCGTGGGCGGCGACGACCCCGCCTCGATCGTGACCTCGCGCGAGAGCATCAGGCTCGCGCTGATCGCCGCGCTGCAGCATCTGCCGCCCCGGCAGCGGGCCGTGCTGATCCTGCGCGACGTGCTCAAGTGGCGGGCCGCCGAGGTGGCCGAGGCCGTCGGCACCTCCGTGGCGGCGGTCAACAGCATCCTGCAGCGGGCCAGGGCGCAGCTCAGCGAGGTGTCGCCGAGCCTCGACGACCCGGTGGAGCCGCTGACGCAGGAGCAGCGGGCCCTGCTCGACCGCTACGTGGCGGCGTTCGAGAGCTATGACGTCGACAGCCTGGTGCACCTGTTCACCGAGGACGCGGTCTGGGAGATGCCGCCGTTCGTCGGCTGGTACCAGGGGCCGGAGACGATCGCGGAGCTCACCAGGACGCAGTGCCCGGCCGAGAAGCCCGGCGATCTCAAGCTGGTGCCCATCGCGGCCAACGGCCAGCCGGCCTTCGCGCTCTACTTCCGCCGGGGCGACGTCTACGAGCAGTTCGCGATCGCGGTGCTGACGTTCTCGGGCGAGCGGATCGGCCACGTCGGCATGTTCTTCGAGGAGGGCCTGTTCGAGACGTTCGGGCTGCCGTCCAAGTGGGAGGGTCCTTCCGAAACAAAGTAGAACGCGTTACAGTCGCGCCAGAGCGTCGTTCTGGAGGCGGCCATGAGCACACCGGTAATAGTCGAAGCCGTTCGCACGCCCATCGGCAAGCGGGCTGGATGGTTGTCGGAGCTCAAACCGCAACAGGTTCTGGCCGCGGCGGTGAACGGGCTCGTCGAACGCTCAGGCCTTGATCCGTCGGCGGTGGAGCAGGTGTTCGCCGGCTGCGTGACCCAGGCCGGCGAGCAGGGCGGCCACGTCGGCCGGCACTCCTGGCTGTACGCCGGGCTGCCGTACCAGACGGGTGTCACCACGGTCGACGCCCAGTGCGGCTCCTCCCAGCAGGCGGTGCACCTGGCCGCGGCGATGATCGGCGCGGGCGTGATCGAGGTCGGCATCGGGTGCGGCGTCGAGGTCATGAGCCGCGCGCCGCTGGGCAGCAACGTGCGCCCCGCCCGGCCCAGGCCCGACGACTGGAGCATCGACCTGCCCGACCAGTTCACCGCCGCCGAGCGGATCGCGCGGCGGCGCGGGATCACCCGCGAGCGGCTCGACTGGTTCGGCGCGCGCTCGCAGCAGCGGGCCGGGAAGGCGTGGGCCGACGGGCGGTTCGAGCGCGAGATCGTGCCCATCGGCGACGTCCGCAGGGACCAGGGGTTACGCGAGACCACAGCGGAGGGCCTGGCCGCGCTCAAGCCGGTGATCGAGGGCGGGCTGCACACGGCCGGCACCTCGTCGCAGATCTCCGACGGGGCCGCCGCCGTGCTGGTGACCAGCGAGCAGGCCGCGCGGCGGCACGGGCTGCGGCCCAGGGCCAGGATCCTGGCGCAGGCGCTCGTCGGCGCGGAGCCGTACTACCACCTGGACGGCCCCGTGGACGCCACCGCGCGCGTGCTGGCCGCGTCCGGCATGACCATCGGCGACATCGACAGGTTCGAGGTGAACGAGGCCTTCGCCTCGGTCGTGCTGTCCTGGGCGAGCGTGCACGAGCCCGACCTCGACCGGGTGAACGTCAACGGCGGCGCCATCGCCCTCGGCCACCCCGTGGGCGCCACGGGAGCGCGGCTGATCACCACGGCGCTGCACGAGCTGGAGCGGTCGGACTCGGCGACCGCGCTGGTCACCATGTGCGCGGGCGGCGCGCTGGCCACGGCGACCATTCTCGAACGCATCGGCTGACCAGGTATCTGGGCGCCGTCCCAGGCGCTCGGAGAACGTATGCACTTTTCTCGATCGGGGGGCAGATGAAGTCCAGGCGCAGGCCGTACGCAGAGCAGCGCCCGCAGGAGCTCGGCGGCGGGGTGTGGAGCGTGCCGGTGCCGATACCAGGCAACCCGCTCGGGTACACGCTCGTCTACGCCATCGAGTCGCCGCGCGGCCCGGTGCTGGTCGACGCCGGCTGGAACCACCCCGACGCCTGGGAGGCGCTCAGCGGCGGGCTGGCCGCGCTCGGGCTGGACGTGAGCGCGGTGAGCGGGGTGGTCGTCACCCATTTTCATCCGGACCACGCCGGGCTGGCCGGGCAGGTCAGGCAGGCGTCCGGCGCCTGGATAGCGATGCACGAGAACGACGCGGCGCTGGTCAGGCTGATGAACGAGTTCGCCGCCCGCGAGCACGCGGCGTTCCAGACCGACATGCTCAGGCGCGCGGGGGCCGGCCCGGACGAGGCTCAGGAGGCCATGGGCGAGCGCCCGCCACCGCCGGCGCTGCCCGACAGGGAGCTGCGTGACGGCGACCTGGTGGACCTGCCGGGCCGCAAACTGCGCGCCGTGCACACCCCAGGGCACACACCCGGCCACATCTGCCTGCACCTGGAGGACGCCGACCGGCTGTTCACCGGCGACCACGTGCTCCCCGACATCACCCCCCACGTCGGCATCTACCCCTACGACCGGGAGGACGTCGATCCCCTCGGCGACTTCCTGGACTCCCTGGACCGCGTGCGCGACCTCGGCCCTCTCGACGCCCTCCCCGCTCATGAGTGGATATTTCCTGATGTGGCGGCGCGCGCCGCCGAGATCCGCCACCATCACGAGGAGAAGCTCGAACGGCTGCGCGCCCTCCTGGCCCAGCGGCCGCAACCGCTGACCATCTGGGAGGTCGCCGCGATGATGACGTGGAACAGGCCGTGGGACGAGCTGGCCCCCGCGTTGAGAGGCATGGCGGCCGGCGAGGCCGCGGCCCACCTGCGCGCCCTGGAGGCCAGGGGCCAGGTGCGCCGCGTCGCCGGGGTCGATGCCGTCCGCTTTCACGCTCTAGACTCCTAGACATCCGATGTCTAGGGAGAAAAGCGTGGCGGTCACCGATGCGGCCATCGACAAGATCAAGCAGATGATTCTCTCCGGCGAGCTGGCCCCAGGCGACCGGCTGCCGAAGGAGGCCGACCTCGCCGAACGGCTCGGCCTGTCACGCAACTCGCTGCGCGAGGCCGTGCGCGCGCTGTCGCTGATCAACGTGCTGGACGTGCGGCAGGGCGACGGCACGTACGTCACCAGCCTGGAGCCCGGGCTGCTGCTCGACACCATGTCGTTCGTCCTCGACCTGCACAGGGACGACACCGTGCTGCAGTTCTTCGAGGTGCGGCGCATCCTGGAGCCCGCCGCCACGGCGATGGCGACGGAGCAGATGACCGACACCGACATCGCCGAGCTGCGGGTGATCCTGGAGTCACTGCCCGCCCGGCCCACGGTGGAGGAGCTGGTGGCCAACGACCTGGAGTTCCACCTCCGGATCGCGCAGGGGTCGGGCAACAGCGTGCTGTGCTCGTTCATCGAGAGCCTGTCGGGGCCCACCACCAGGGCGCGGATCTGGCGCGGCCTCACACAGGAGGGCGCGATGGAGAAGACCCGCGAGCAGCACACCGCGATCTACGAGGCCATCGCCGCCCGTCAGGCCGACGTCGCCCGTTCCTGGGCCACCGTGCACGTGGCGGGCGTGGAGTCGTGGCTGCGGCGTGCGCTGGAGATGGACTGAGCCCTCACCAGGGGTAGGTGCCGCCCCGCTCGCTGAGGAAGGCGCCGGTCGGGAAGTCGGGCAGGGTGGCCAGGCGGGCGACGTGCGCGCCGCCCTCGTCCGCGGTCAGCACGCCGCGGTGCCCGTTCAGGTCGGTGGCGCAGAAGCCGGGCGACACGGCACTCACCCTGACGGACGTGTCGCGCAGCTCCTCGGCGTACATGAGGGTGACGGCGTTCAGCGCGGCCTTGGAGGAGTTGTAGCCGAGCAGCGTGGCGTACCCGCGCAGCGCGGGATCCGGGTCGGAGAGGAAGGCGGCGGTGCCGAGGCCGCTGGAGACGTTCGCGATCCTGCCGGCGGAGGATCTGCGCAGCAGCGGCAGCATCGCGTTGGTGACGGTGACGACGCCGAGCACGTTGGTCTCGTAGACCTCGCGCAGCGCGGCGACGGGCAGCTCGCTCGGCTTGTGGTGGTGGTCGAGGCTGATGGCGGCGTTGTTGATGAGCAGGTCGAGGTGACCGTGCTCGCGCTCGACGCGGGCGGCGGCGGCCTCGGCCGTGTCCGGGTCGGTGACGTCGAGGCGGACGTGGCGGGCGTCCAGGCCCTGCGCGGTCAGCTCGGCCGCCGCCTTCGTGCCCCGCTCCTCGTCGCGGGCGCCCAGGTAGACCGTGTGACCGGCCCTGCCCAGCACGCGCGCGGTGGCGTACCCGATGCCCTTGTTCGCTCCTGTGATGACTACGATCATGCGCCCAGCTTCGGCGCGCCTGAGCGGGAGCGGGAGAGACGTGCCGGTTCCCGGAGCGCGCAGCCTCGGACCAGCAGTCCCTGGATGGCACCGCCTCAGGCCAGGCATGCTGAAGGACATGGACAGGAGGAGCAGAACGGAGCTGGCCGGCTTCCTGCGCAGCCGGCGCGAGCTGGTGCAGCCGTCCGACGTGGGCCTGGAGCGCGGCGAGCGCCGGCGCACCCCGGGGCTGCGCCGCGAGGAGGTCGCCCGCCTGGCCGGAATGTCCGTCGACTACTACGCCCGCCTGGAGCAGGCGCGTGGCCCGCGGCCCTCCCGCCAGGTGCTCGGCGCGCTGTGCAGGGCGCTGCGCCTGTCCGACGACGAGCGCGCCTACCTGCACTACCTGACCGGCGAGCCGCCCGGACCGCCGCCCGGCCCGTCACGCGAGGTGCGCCCCGGTGTGCTGCACCTGCTCGACCGCCTCGACGACACCCCCGCGTTCGTGATGGACGCCACCTACGACGTGCTCGCCTGGAACCCCCTCGCCGCGGCCCTCATCGCGGACTTCTCCGCGCTGCCGCCCGGCGAGCGCAACTTCATCTGGCGCTTCTTCACCGACCCGGCCGCCAGAGAGCGCCACGACCCGGAGGGGGCGCGGCGCTTCGCCAGGGAATCGGTGGCCGACCTGCGGGCCGCCGCCGCCCGCTACCCCGACGACCCCGCCCTGCGGCGGCTGGTCGAACGGCTGCTGGAACGCAGCGCCGAGTTCGCCGAGCTGTGGGCCGGGCACGACGTGACCGTCGCCCGGTCGATGCGCAAGCGGCTGCGCCATCCCGCCGTGGGGTGGCTGGAGCTCGACTGCGAGACGCTGCACGTGGCGGACGGCGACCAGTTCGTGGTGCTCTACACGGCCGCGCCCGGCTCACCGTCGTACGAGGCGTTGCGGCTGCTCAAGGTCATCGGCACCCAGGACCTGCGTGCTTGACGCTACACATCGGAGGACTTCGCGCGGGCTGCCCCGGCGGGCTCAACCGGACAGGTGCTAGTGCCGTACCTGCTGGTGATCAGGGAGACCACTAACGGGTAGTACCGGTCCTGTGTCCGACAAACTCTCGAAATACCGGAGCAAACGCGACCCGAAACGCACCCCAGAGCCCGTCCCCGACGTCCCTTCCCCATCCCCTGACGGCCCCGCTGGTGGCAGGGCCTTCGTCATCCAGGAACATCACGCCCGCTCCCTGCACTGGGACCTGCGCCTCGAACGCGACGGCGTGCTCGTCTCCTGGGCCGTCCCCAAGGGCCTGCCCGCCGACCCCGGCACCAACCATCTGGCCGTGCACACCGAGGACCACCCGATGGAGTACCTCACCTTCCACGGTGAGATCCCCCAGGGCGAGTACGGCGGCGGCACCATGACCGTCTGGGACACCGGCACGTACGAGACGGAGAAGTGGTCGGATCGCGAGGTCAAGTTCGTCCTGCGCGGCGAGCGGGCCTCCGGCCGGTTCGTGCTGTTCCAGACGCGAGGCAAGAACTGGATGATCCACCGGATGGGCGCCGCGGTCCGCGACCCGTTCCCGTCCGTGCGGCCCATGCTGCCGACGCCGCGCGCCAGGCTCCCCAAGGACGCCGCCGCCTACGCCTTCGAGTTCGCCTGGGGCGGGCGGCGGCTCCTGGTGCCCATCGACGGCGGGCGCACCGACGCGGCCCGCGAGCACCCGTGGCTGCGCGGGCTCGCCGAGTCCTTCGGCAGCCGGACCGCCGTGCTGGACGGGGAGGTGGCCACGCTCGGCGGGGCGGAGATCCTGCTCTTCTACGACCTGCTGTACGACGACGGGCGGTCGTTGCTCGACGCGCCTTACACCGTGCGGCGAGCCGCCCTGGAGGCGCTTGAGCTGACCGGCCCGCACTGGCAGACCGCGCCGTCCTGGCCCGGTGAGGCGGGGGCGGTGCGGCAGGCGGCCCGGGAGCAGGGGTTGCCGGGGGTGGTGGCCAAGCGGCTGGATTCGCCGTACGAGGCGGGGCCGTCGAAGGCTTGGCTGTTCATCGAGTCGTGAGTGGTGGCTACCGTCGCGTCACAGGACCGGCGACCAACGCGTCACGAGAATGACGGCCATCCCGTCACGAGAATGGGCTCTGGCGCTGATCTTGTTGCGTTCAGGTGATCAAGAGTCGTCGGCGGAGTAGGTCGAGGTTGGCGCGGCCGTACATGCTTCTCTTGATCATTTTCAGTCGGTTAACGGTGCCCTCGGTAGGGCCGTTGCTCCAGGGCAGGGTGAGTCCGGCGGTGACGGCGGCCTGGTCGCGGGTGAGGCCGGTCGCGAAGCTGTGGAGGGCGGGCAGGTCGTCGGCCCGGACGGCGTCGATCCAGCTCGGCAGCCTGTCTCCGGTAAGGTTCTGGATCATGTTGGCGAAGCTGCCGACGTGCTTGCGCGTGGCCTCCAGCTCGGGGCAACGCGCGAGGATGGCCTTGAGCTGCATGGCGGCGCCCGCGGTCAGGTGGTCGGGATCGGACATGATCCAGCCGGCCACCTTGCGCGGTTTTGGGGGTGTCGGCGCGGTCGGTGGCGGGTTCGCCCGTTCCCGCAACTGGGCGATGTAGCGTTCGACGGTGCGCAGACTGCCGCGCCAGCCGAGGAGTTCGATCTCGCGGTGCAGCACCCTGGCGTTGTGGACCCCGTCAGCGAAGCGCTGATGCAGGTGGTCCATGAACCGGTCCAGACGGCTCGCGCGGTTGTTGGCCCTGCCCAGGTGCTGCTCCAGGGGTGTGCCGGCGAAGCGGTAGACGGTGCGTTCGCTGATCCCGAGCTCGCGGGCGGCCTCGGCGCGGGAACAGCCTGCAGCCAGCAACTCGTGGATCGCGGCGTGGCGTTCCCGATGCCGCCGGGCCAGCGGATACTCGATCGGTGGATCCGATTGCGGTGGCGGGCCGGCCTCGCTGCGCCCGTCGGCTGCGAGGTTGTCCGCCGGCGGCGGCTCAGGCAGGCAGGCGGCGTGTGCAGAGACCGTCTTGTCCACCGCCGCGCCCAGGTTCGCCCACAGGTGCCACCGGTCGGCCACCTCAATGGCGTCCGGTGCGCCGCGGCGGGCTCCGTCGGCGTAGGACCCGCCGCGGTCGCGGCAGATCACCGTGATGCCGGGACGCTCGGCCAACCATGCGGCCAGCGTGTCGGCGTCGCGGCCGGGGAAGATGTCGATCGACCGGTGGGTCTCCATGTCGACGATCACAGTTCCGTACACGGCGCCCTTGCGCAGGGCGAAATCATCGATCCCGATCACCGTCGGCACCGCTGCGGGCGGCTCGGGCAGCGCACGGACCAGTCGGATCAGCGTGTCTCGGCAGGCAGGCATGCCCAGCTTCGAGGCCAGCCGGGCTCCGGCCCGGCCGGCCAGCGCCAGCCCGATCGTGGCCAAGCAGTCAGTCAGCCCGGCCGTGCGCCGCGCGAACGGCGCGGTCAGGCCGGGTATCTGCTCGGCGAACGTCGCCGCACCGCATCCGGGATCATCGCAACGGAACCGTCGGACGCCGACGTCCATCCGCACCGGACGACCAGAAATCGGCAAGTCGGCCAGCCTCCGGCGGTAGCTGCCGTGCGTCCTGGCCGAGACCGTGCCGCAGCTCGGGCACGTAGCCGTGGGCATCGCCGAGCCGACCGCGAATACGACCGCACCTTCCTCGATCTGCACTGACTCCACCCGGGCTGATGCAAGGTGCGGCAGAAGTAACTCAAACCCCTGGTTTATGCACGCGAACCAGCATCACCAACCCACTCACCTCGACGCGGGAGCGACACGAACCTGGCCGGCACCAGAACAAGATCAGCGCCAGAGCCCGAGAATGACGGCCATCCCGTCACACAACCGGCAGCCGATAGGCAGGCGGCCCCCGCCGATCCGGACGGCTTCGTGGCCTTCCCCGAGCTGAGCTGATGGTGATCGACGAGATACAGCGGGCTCCCGGGCTGCTGCTCGCGATCAAGGCACAGGTGGATCACGACCCGAGGCCCGGCCGCTTCCTCCTCACCGGCTCGTCGAGACTGCTCGGGCTCAAGGAGCTTCCCGACACGCCGCCGGGGAGGATGGAGACGATCGAGCTGTGGCCGTTCGCCCAGGGCGAGATCGACGGCACGGCCGATCGCTTCGGGTTCGTGCTCATGGAGCTCGCCCGCCAGCTCACCTGGTCGGACGAGCTGCTGGATCTCTACCAACACAGGACCAAGGACGGCACCGAGGTGGACGCGGTGCTGGAGAACCGGCAGGGGCGCGTGGTGGGCGTCGAGGTCAAGGCCGCCTCCACCGTGCGCGCCGACGATCTCAAGGGGCTCAAACACCTCGCCGACCGGCTCGGGGACGACTTCGTCGCCGGCGTGGTCCTCTACACCGGCACGCAGGCTCTCCCGTTCAGGGATCGGATGAGAGCCATGCCGGTCGGCGCGCTGTGGGAGGTCGGGTAGGCCCGCCGAGGTGACGGGCCCGCGGCTGTCAGACGGCCGCCAGCAGCCCCTCCCTCTCCAGGTCCGCCCACAACTCCTCAGGCACCGGCCGCGACCAGAGCTCGGCGTTCCGCCGTACCTCCTCCGGCGTGCGCGCCCCCAGCACGATCGTGGCGGTCGCCGGATGGCGCAGCGGGAACGCCATGGCCGCGTGCGGCAGCGTGATGTCGTGCCGTTCGCAGACCCGCGCGATCCTGGTGGCCCGATCGAGCAGTTCCGGCGGCGCCGGCGCGTAGTTGTAGGTGCCCGCGGGCTCGTGGGTGGCCAGGATGCCGCTGTTGAACACCCCGGCCGCCAGCACCTGCACGCCCCGCTTGGCGCATTCGTCCAGGAGGGGCAGGCCCGACTGGTCGAGGAGCGTGTAGCGGCCGGCGAGCATGACGACGTCGATGTCGGTCTCCTGGACGAAGCGCAGCGGCGCCTCCCACTGGTTCATGCCGACGCCGACGGCCCGCACCCGCCCCTCGGCGCGCAGTTCGGCCAGCGCCGGGTACGCCTCGGCGATCGCCTGGTCCACGTGGTCGTCCGGGTCGTGGATGAGGGCGATGTCCACGGCCGGGAGCCCGAGGCGTACCAGGGAGTCGTCGAGGGACGTGCGGACGCCCGCGCCGGAGAAGTCCCACACCCGCTCCAGGTCTCCGGCGACGTCGAAGACGTCGTCGTCGCGGCCGTCTCCGGACGCCTTGGGCCGCAGCAGGCGGCCGACCTTGGTGGACAGCAGGTAGCCGGAGCGGCCGGCGAGCGCCGCGCCCACGCGGCGTTCCGACAGGCCGAGGCCGTAGTGGGGCGCGGTGTCGTACAGGCGCACCCCGCTCTCCCACGCCGCGTCCACCGTGGCGCGGGCCTGCTCCTCGGCGACCTCGTCGTAGAGGTTGCCGATGGGTGCGCCGCCGAAGCCCTGGCGGGGCAGGTCGATTGCCATCAGTCGTGCACCCTTCCACTCGTGATCGCCATCAGTCGTGCGCCCTTCCACTCGTGATCGCCATCAGTCGTGCGCCCCTTCACCCGTGATCGCCATCAATCTTGTGCCTTTCCGCCCGCGATCCGGCTGATCATGAGCGCGATGAGGATGATCGAGCCGTAGATCACCGGCTGCCAGAAGCCGGAGACCCCGATGAGGGTGAGGATGTTCTGGACGAGGCCGATGACCAGCACGCCGGTGAGCGCGCCGAGGATCGTGCCCTTGCCGCCGTCCATGCTGACACCGCCGATGACGGCCGCGGCGAACACCATGAAGATCCACCCGACGCCCTGGTTGTTGCCGATGGCGCCGAGGCGACCGGTCTCCAGGATGCCGGCGAGGGCCGCCAGCGTCCCGCCCAGGATGAAGACGCCGTACAGGACCCGGTCCACCCGGATGCCGGCGGCGCGGGCCGCGTCGATGTTGCCGCCGATCGCGTACAGCGCGCGGCCGATCCTGAGGTAGCCGAGGCCGAAGATGCCGGCCGCGAACAGCAGGCCGGCGATCCAGATGGCGGCCGGCAGGCCGAGCCACATGGCGCTGCCCAGGTAGAGGATCGAGTCGGGAAGCTGGAACAGCGTCTTGCCCTCGGTCGGGCCTTGCAGGAACCCGTGCACGATGATCAGCATCGCCAGCGTGACGATGAACGCCGAGAGCTGGAACCTGATGATCAGGAAGCCGTTGAACGCGCCGATCGCCGCCCCGATGAGCAGCGCCAGCGGGATCACCAGCGCCCCCGGCAGCCCGATGCCGAACCCTCCGGCCGCCACCGGGACCACCAGCATCACCGCGATGGCCGGCGCCGTGCCGACCGTGGACTCCAGCGAGAGGTCGAACTTGCCGGCGATCAGGATCATCGCCTCGGCCAGCACCAGCAGCGAGATGGCGGCCTGCTGCTGGAGCACGTTCGTCAGGTTGCCCGCGGTCAGGAAGGTCGGGTCCAGGAACGCGCCCACGATCAGCAGGAGCACGATCACCGGCACGAGCGTCAGGTCGCGGAACCTGGCCAGCTTCAGTCGGGGGGCCGGTGCGGTCAAAGTCGTCACTCTTCCATGCCTTCCATCACGGCCACGAGCTCATGGTCGGTCCAGCCACGCGGCACGTCCTTCACCACCCTGCCGTGGAACATCACCAGCACCCTGTCGCAGATGCGCAGGTCGTCCAGCTCGTCGGAGACCACCACGGCCCCCGCCCCGCGCCCGACCGCGTCCTCGACGGCGCCGAGCAGGGCCTGCTTGGCCTTGACGTCCACGCCGGCGGTCGGGTTGATCACCACCAGCACGGTCGGGTCGTCCACCAGCGCCCTGGCGAAGACGACCTTCTGCGCGTTGCCTCCGGACAGGTCACCGACCGGCTGGTCGGGGCCCTCCGTCTTGATGTCCAGCGCCCCGATCAGCTGCTCGGCCCTGGCCCGGCGCCTGGCCGGGGAGACCATGCCGTAGCGGCCGAGCTTGCGGGCGATCGGGAACGTGGCGTTCTCCCCCACCGACAGCAGCGGGACGAACCCCTCGTGGTGGCGGTCTTCGGGCACGAACCCGAGCCCGGCCCGCATCGCGGCGGGCACGTCGCCGGGCCTGACCTGGGTGCCGTTCACCGTGACCGTGCCGGTGTCGGGCCTGCGCAGCCCGACCAGGGTCTCGGCGAGGCCGACCTTGCCGCTGCTCGCGGAGCCCGCCAGGCCGACGACCTCGCCTTCTCTGACGGAGATGTCGATGTCCGTGTAGCGGCCCGTCAGGCTGAGGCCCGCGCCCGCCAGCACCACCCGCTCACCGGGCGTGTGCTCGCGCGCCTCGTACGCCGCCGTCGCCTCCCCCGTCATCGCGGCCACCAGCTCGTCGTGCGGCAGGTCGGCGACCGGCCTGGTCGTGACGTGCCGGGCGTCGCGGAAGACGGTGACGCTCTGGCAGATCTCGTAGACCTCGTCGAGGTGGTGGGAGATGTACATCATCGTGACGCCCTGCTCGCGCAGCGAGCGCATACGGGTGAACAGCCGCTCGATGGCCGGGCCGTCCAGCCGCGCCGTCGGCTCGTCGAGGATGATGAACCGCGCGCCGAACGACAGCGCGCGGGCGATCTCCACGAGCTGGCGCTGCTCCACGCTCAGGTCGCCGGCCAGCGCCTGCGCGTCCACGTCCACCTCGTAGGTGTCCAGCAGCTCGCGTGCCCTGCCCCGCAGTCTCCGCCAGTTGATGGTGGCGCGCTTGTCCGACTGGCGGTTGAGGAACAGGTTCTCGGCGACGGTGAGCGCCGGGATGATCGTGGACTTCTGGTAGACGCACGCCACGCGCTGCCGCCAGGCGTCCCGGTCGGCCAGGGCGGGCGCGGCCTCTCCCGAGAACCGCACCTCACCCTCGTCCGGACGCTGCAGCCCGGTCAGGATCGACACGAGCGTGGACTTGCCCGCGCCGTTCCTGCCCACCAGCGCGTGCGTCTCGCCCTCCGCGATCGCGATCTGCGCGCCGTTCAGCGCGGTCGTCGGACCGAAGCGCTTGACCACGTTCCTGGCTTCGACGTGAATGCTCATCTACTTGACCTGGTTGCCCCAGAGGGCCTTGTCGTCCACGTTCTCCTTGGTCACCAGCGGCGCCGGGAGCTGGTCCTCCAGGCCGTTCGGGAGCTGGATGATCGTGCTGTCGTGGTCGGTCGGGCCCGGCTTGAACGTCTTGCCCTCCGCCGCGGCCTTGGCGTAGAAGAGGGCGTACTTGGCGTACAGGTCGGCCGGCTGCGACACCGTCGCGTCGATGTCGCCCTTGCGGATCGCCTCGAACTCCTGCGGGATGCCGTCGTTGGAGATCACGAAGATGTGCTTGGGGTCGTCCGGCGCGACCAGCAGGCCCTTCTGCTTGAGCACCTGCAGCGTGGGCGCCAGGTGCACGCCGCCCGCGTGCAGATAGATGCCCTTGATGTCCGGGTTCTGCTCCAGGCGGGTCTGCAGCATGGACGCCGCCTTGCTGCCCTCCCACTCCGTCGGCTCACTGAACACCGTGATGCCGGGGAACTTCGCCTTCATGCACTCCAGGAACGCCTCCGACCTGTCACGGCCGTTGATCGAGCTGAGCGCGCCCTGGAGCTGCACCACCTTGCCCTTGCCGCCGAGCTTCTCGCCGAGGAACTCGCACGCCTTGGTGCCGTACGCGCGGTTGTCCGCACGTACGACCATGTAGACCTTGCCCTTGTCCGGACGGGTGTCCACGGTCACGACCGGGATCTTCTTGTTCTCCAGTTGCGTGAGCGTGTTGGCGATGGCGCCGGTGTCCTGCGGGGCCATGACGATGACCTTGGCGCCCTGGCCGGTCAGCGCCTGCACGTTGTTGACCAGCTTGGCCACGTCGTTCTGCGAGTTCGTGGCGGGCATGAGGTCCACCTTGAGCTCGCCGGCCATCTGCGGGACGTACTTGATGTAGGAGTTCCAGAAGTCGGAGTCGGCGCGTGGGTGGTCGATGCCGACCTTCCCGCCGCCGCCTCCTCCTTCTGCCGTGGTGCCTGAGCCACACGCGGTCACGACCGCCAAGAGGGCCGCTGCCGCGACCGCCCGTCCGAACTTCATGGGGGGTACCTTCCTTGAGTTGCCTGGCCCTCAGTTGGTGGGCCGGAGCCGCGGCCCTCGCAGGCCCAGGCCGTGGACCTTCACAAGCCTTCAGCCCGCGGACCTTCACAAGCCTTCGACCCGTGGACCTTCGCAGGCCTAGCTCGTGGGCCGGAGCCGTAGCCCTTGCATGCCACCGTCCACCGCGAGCGCGGTGCCGGTGGTCGAGGCGGAGTCGGGGCTCGCCAGGTAGGCGATCGCCGCCGCCACCTCTTCCGCGCTGACCAGGCGGCCCATCGGCTGCCTGGCGTTGAGCGCCGCCCGCTCCGCCTCCGGGTCGTCGGCCGCGTCCAGCAGCCTGCCCACCCACGGCGTGTCGGCGGTGCCCGGATTGACGCAGTTGACCCGGATGCCCTCGCGGATGTGGTCCGCCGCCATGGCCAGCGTCAGCGACAACACCGCACCCTTGGTCGCGCTGTACAGCGCCCGCTGCGGCAGCCCGGCGGTGGCCGCGATCGAGCAGGTATTCACGATCGCGGCGTGCTCCGACCTCCTCAGGTACGGCAGCGCCGCGCGCGCCACCCGCACCATGCCGAGCACGTTGACGTCGAACACCCGGTGCCACTCGCTGTCCGGGTTGTCCTCGATGGTGCCCTGCGCGCCGATGCCCGCGTTGTTCACCAGCACGTCGATGCCGCCCAGCCGCTCGGCCGCCTCCGCCACCGCCGCGCGTACCTGCGCGTCGTCGGTGACGTCCGCCTTGATGCCGACGAACGGCTCGCCGGGCGGGTTCAGGTCCAGGCAGGCGACCGTCATGCCGCGCCCGGCCAGCGCCTGCGCCGCCGCCAGCCCGATGCCGGACCCGCCGCCCGTCACGACCGCTTTCAGACTCACGCCGCTCTCCTTCGCGCCTCGTCCTCCGCTCATGCTGTGCCGCCGTCCCTCCAGACCTCGCCGCCGGGGAACGTGTGGGCGGCGATCGACTCCGCGTGCATCTGCGCGCTGAATCCCGGCAGGGACGGCGTCACGTACCGGCCGTCGCGGATCACCACCGGGTCCACGAAGTGCTCGTGCAGGTGGTCGACGTACTCGATCACGCGGCCGTCCATGGTGCCGGTGACCGCCACGTAGTCGAACATCGACAGGTGCTGCACCAGCTCGCACAGCCCGACCCCGCCCGCGTGCGGGCACACCGGCACGCCGAACTTGGCCGCCAGCAGCAAGATCGCCAGATTCTCGTTGACGCCGCCGACGCGGGCGGAGTCGATCTGCACGTACGAGATGGCCTCGGCCTGCAGCAACTGCTTGAACACGATCCGGTTCTGCACGTGCTCCCCGGTCGCCACCGGGACGGGGTCGATGCCCCTGGCGATGGCGGCGTGCCCGAGCACGTCGTCGGGGCTGGTCGGCTCCTCGACCCAGTGCGGCCTGAACTCGCGCAGCGCGTTGACCCACTCGATGGCCGAGCCGACGTCCCAGCGCTGGTTCGCGTCGATCGCGATGGGGAAGTCGGGTCCGCACACCTCGCGCGCCACCCTGAACCGCCGCCTGTCGTCCTCCAGGTCGGCGCCGACCTTGAGCTTGATCTGGCCGAAGCCCTGCTCCAGCGCCTCCTTGCAGAGCCGCCGCAGCTTCTCGTCGTCGTACCCGAGCCAGCCGGGAGACGTGGTGTAGGCGGGATATCCCTCCTGGATCAGCCGCTCGATCCGCTCGCCCTTGCCCGCCTCCTGCCTCTTCAGGATCTCGAGGGCCTCGTCCTTGGTCAGCGCGTCGCTCAGGTACCGGAAGTCGATCAGCTCGACGATCTCCTCCGGCGACATCTCGGCCAGCAACCGCCACAGCGGCCTGCCCGCCCGCTTCGCCTTGAGGTCCCACAGCGCGTTGACCACGGCGGAGATCGCCATGTGCATGACGCCCTTCTCCGGGCCCAGCCAGCGCAGCTGCGAGTCGCCGACCATGTCGCGGTAGAGCGCGCCGAGGTCCTCGACGTCCTTGCCGATGACGTACGGCTCCAGGGCGCTGATGGCCGTGGTCTGGATGTCGTTGCCACGGCCGATCGTGAACGCGAACCCATGCCCCTCGAAGCCGTCGTCCGTCTTGAGCACCACGTAGGCGGCGGAGTAGTCGGGGTCGGGGTTCATGGCGTCGGAGCCGTCGAGCTCACGCGAGGTGGGGAACCGCACGTCGTGCGTCTCCATCCGCACAATCCTGTACGCCCCGCCCGCGACCGCCCCGCCGCCGGCAGCAGCAGGATCGGCCGCAGCCACACCGGCCACGCCACCGGCAGCACCAGGATCAGCGGCGGCCACACCGGCCCCCGCACCGGCAGCAGCGGGATCGGCGGCGGCCACGCTGGCCCCGCCAGCGGCCGTGGCAGTGCTCACTCCTGCCTTGCTGGGATCCATGGCGGCGGTCATGCCTGCCCCACCGTCTGCCGCTGCCGCCCGAGCCCCTCGATCTCGAGCTCCATCACATCCCCGGCCCGCAGGTACGGCTGCCCGGACATCCCCATGGCCACCCCGGCCGGCGTCCCGGTGTTGATCACGTCGCCCGGCTCCAGCACCATGAACTGGCTCAGATACCGCACGACCTCGGCCACATCGAAGATCATGTTCTTGGAGTCGCCGTCCTGCCGCAGCTCCCCGTTCACCCAGAGCCGCATCGCCAGGTTCTGCGGGTCGCCCACCTCATCGGCCGTCACCAGCCACGGGCCCAGCGGGTTGAACGTCTCACACGACTTCCCCTTGTCCCACTGGCCGCCCCGCTCCAGCTGGAACTCGCGCTCGGAGACATCGTTGGAGATCGCGTACCCGGCGATCACCCCCAGCGCCTCCTCCCGGCTGCCGAGGTAACGAGCCTGCTGCCCGATGACGACGGCCAGCTCCACCTCCCAGTCGGTCTTCACGCTGTTCCGGGGCACGAGCACCTCGTCGTACGGACCGACCATGGTGTTGCTGGCCTTCATGAACACGACAGGCTCGGCCGGCACCGCAGCGCCTGATTCTGCGGCGTGATCGCTGAAGTTCAGCCCGATGCAGACGATCTTCCCTGGCCGCGCGATCGGCGCCCCGACCCGTACCCCCTCGCTCTCGACGACGGGCAGATCACCACGCTGGAGCGCCTCGCGGACACGCGCCACTCCCCCGGAAGCGAGGAAAGCACCGTCGATCTCGGGCTCTCCGATGTCACGCAGGTTACCGGCGTCGTCCATGACCACCGGCCGCTCCTGACCGACGGGTCCTACTCGCAGCAGCTTCACACCGCATCCTTCTTATTCGATACATCGGATGTCTCGTCTCATGATGCTGGTGCTGGGGGTAGGAGCGTGTCAAGGCCCACAAGACGGATACATCGGATCCGCGACCCGGCATACACCCCTAGATCGCCCTTATTCGCCTGTGAACACACTTAACCCGCTCACCCACCCCCTCCGCAAAGCCGAATTTTCGTCCCCTCATACATCGGATCACAAACCCTCCAGCTGACCCCTCCCATCACCCAGCGGCCCGGACACCGCACCGGCGTCACCAGCCGGGCGGTGAAGCGCCAGAAACCCGAGGCGTCACCTCCTGACACGCATCACCCTGAGGCGCCCGCTCGCGCCACCCAAAACACGAGACCTGCGAGCCGCACCCCGCAACACGACTCTTGGCGCGACCCACCACACGAGATGCCCGCCCGCGACACCCATGCCTGACGCCCGACCTGACGCCTGGCACCCGACACACGGCGCCACACGGCGACGCGGCACCTACACGAAGCGCCGACCCCAGCCCTGACCACCAAATAGGGACGATCCGACATAAGCCGACGCGACAGTGGTAGGTGAGACGGCGGCAGCACAGGACGACGACGCCAGCAACGCAACAGCAGCAAGACCAGCCCCAGCCCCAGCCCCAGCCCCAGCCCCAGCGAGAGGATCCCGGTCATTCAAACTCGACGGCAAGCCAAAGAGACGACGAATCAGGAACGATGCACACCCATCCTTGACGCCCGTACAGCTCCGTAATAGAACACGTTTCAGATACGCATAACCAAGCGCTTGATCAAGAGGTGACCCGCGTGCACATCGACCTCGTCGACAGGGACATTTACGCGAACGCAGGACCACCCCACGACCAGCTCGCCTGGCTACGCACGAACTCCCCCGTCCACTGGCACGAGGGCGAGCCCGGATTCTGGGCCGTGACCCGCTACGAAGACGTCGTGCACGTGTCGCGGCACTCTGACCTCTTCTCCTCCCACCGTAAACTCGCGCTTTTCGACGATCTGCCCGAGGACCAGATCGCACTCCAGCGCCTCATGATGCTCAACCAGGACCCCCCGGAGCACACGAGACGGCGCTCCCTGGTCAACCGCGGCTTCACCCCGCGCACGATCGGAGCACTCGAACAGCACATCCGCGACATCTGCGACGACCTCCTCGACAAACTGACCGGCGAGATCGACTTCGTCACCGAGGTCGCCGCGCCTCTGCCGCTCTACGTGATCTGCGAACTGCTCGGCGCCCCGGCAGCCGATCGGGACAAGCTGTTCAACTGGTCCAACCGGATGATCGGCTCCCAGGATCCCGACTACGCCGCCAGCCCCGAGGAGGGCTCCGGCGCCGCCATGGAGGTCTACACCTACGCCAACCAGCTCGCCGCCCAGCGTAAGGCGAACCCCAAGAACGACATCGTCACCAAGCTCCTCCAACCGGACGAGAACGGCGAAACCCTCGGCGAAGACGAATTCGACCTCTTCGTCCTCCTCCTGGTCGTCGCCGGCAACGAGACCACCCGCAACGCGGCCTCCGGCGGCATGCTCGCGCTCTTCGAGCACCCCGACCAGTGGGCGCGCCTCGTCGCCGACCCGACCCTGGCCAAGACCGCCGCGGACGAGATCGTCCGCTGGGTCTCCCCCGTCA
The DNA here is from genome assembly GCF_008086045.1 of Nonomuraea sp. PA05. Classification (GTDB taxonomy): domain Bacteria; phylum Actinomycetota; class Actinomycetes; order Streptosporangiales; family Streptosporangiaceae; genus Nonomuraea; species Nonomuraea monospora. The sequence continues at coordinate 249,457 of NZ_VSEY01000015.1, forward strand.
ACCTCTTCCGGCGCACCTCCACCACCGACCAGGTACTGGGCGGGCAGGAGATCAAGGAGAACGACAAGGTCGTGGTCTTCTACTCCTCCGCGAACCGCGACACCTCCGTCTTCCCGAACGCCGGCACCTTCGACATCACCCGCGATCCGAACCCCCACATCGGCTTCGGCGGCGGCGGAGCGCACTTCTGCCTCGGCAACCACCTCGCCAAGCTGGAACTGCGCGTCCTCTTCGAGCAACTGGCCCGCCGTCACCCGCGCCTGCGCCAGACGGGCGAGGCTCGGCGACTGCGGTCCAACTTCATCAACGGCATCAAGGAACTGCCGGCGACCATCGGTTGACCGGCCACCTCAGCGCCGAGGCGGCAAGAGCACGACACGAGCACGACCTTCAGCGCCGAGGCCAAGGCCGCTGCCAGCCGTAGTCGGGGGTGCCACCTCGGGGTGACCGGTGCCAGCAGGGGGTGACCGGTGCCCTCGTCAGCTCAAGCGGCGGGAGCCACCGCAGGTGCCAATGCCGGTGTTGGTGCGAGTATCGGGTGCCAGGGTGCCGACGTCAGCGCCGGATCGGGTGCCAGTGCCGGGGTGCCAGTGCCGGGGTGCCAGTGCCGGGGTGCCAGTGCCGGGGTGCCAGTGCCGGGGTGCCAGTGCCGGGTGCCGGTGCCGGGTGCCGGGGCCGGGTGCCGGGGCCGGGGGTAAGCGGTAGCGGCGGCTGCGGCGGGCGGCGCGGATGCGGCTCAGGATGCGAACTGTGCCTTGCGGGCCTGGGCTCCAGCCGCGTTCGATCAAGGCGCTGGCCACGTGGTGGAGGAGGTCGGCGATCTGGCCCGGAATGACGTCCCGGCGGACGGCGATCACGCGCCAGCCACGTCGGCGGAGCTCCTCGCGGCGATCCGCGTCGTGCTGCTGGTCGGCGGGTGAGGTGTGGTGGGCCTGGCCGTCGTACTCCACGGCGACCTTGAACTCCTCCCAGCCCAGGTCGAGGTAGGCGAAGCGGTCTTCGCCCAGTTGCACTCTGATCTGGGTGGTGGGTCTGGGGAGGCCGCCGTCCACCAGGATGACCCTGAGCCAGCTCTCCCGGGGGGAGGCGGCGCCTCGGTCGGCGAGGCTGAGGGTTTCGCGCAGGGCCCAGGTGTTGAGAGGGCGGTACCAGAGGGCTTCCAGGTCGACGCCCCTGCGGGCGAACTGGTCGAGGACGGCCACTGCTTCCATGCGGGGCAGCCAGCGGGCGCAGTCGAGGGCCGTGCGTTCCATGGTGGTGAGGCGGATGCCCCGGTGCTCTGTGATGTCTTCGGCGGGGAGAGGCACCACGTAGGTGACGCAGCCGGGGATTGCGAGGTGGGTGGGGGCGGTCAGCTCCACCGGCCAGTCGTCCTCCTGGGTGGGGAGGGTTTTTATTCCCCAGATGTGTGCGGCGGTTTGACGGCTGATGGTGGCTTGGGGGACTGCTCGGGTGATGTTGCGGGCGCGCTCCGGGAGGGAGGCTGAGGGCGAGGTAGAGGGCGAGGAGGAAGTGGAGGGCGGCCGCGAGGGCGAGGGGGGCGGTGGTGGCGGCGGTGAAGGCGAGGGGCGCGGTGGTGGCGGCGGTGAAGGCGAGGGGCGCGGTGGCGGCGAGGGTGAGGGCAGCGGCTCCGCTGAGAGAGGCGCGCCCGGTGAGAGAGCTGGGTCCGAGGAAAGCGGTGGCCGCGGTGAGAGCGGTGGCGGCGGGGGTGAGGACTGCGTCGGTGACGGGCTCGGCGCTGGCGGTGGCGGTGGCGCTGGGCTCGGTGGAAGGGTGCGTGGAGTGGGTGGCTTCGGAGGTGAGGGCGGAAGCGGGGGCGGGGGGGGGGGCGGAGTCATGGGCTTAGGGTGCCGGTGAGGGGGTTGGGCGGGAGGGGCCGAACGGGGTTCTGTGGATAACGGGCGCAGGCGCTGTCGAACCCGGAGGCCGGCGTACGTCTGCGCCGCGAACCCATGCCAGGCCAGGCCGGTCTACGCCATGATGACCGGCTTCCAATCGGGCACCTCCAGGTAGCGCCGCAGCTCGGCCACCCCCGAGAGGAAGCCGCCCCACCCCGCGTACGGGGGATTCGTTTGGTCGAAGCCGCTCTGCACCAGCGTCAGCCGGGTCTTCCCGCCGGACCCGGCCAGTTCCCACGTCCCGACGCCGACATCACCCCAGTCGACGGAGAGCTTCTGGTCGGGCACGACCTCGAGCACCTTGGCCGGGGCCGGGTTGTTGTCGAAGCCGCCCATGGCGTAGCGTCCGCCGTCGTACGGCTCGATCTCGATCGTGTAGCCGAACCACCGCGTCACCGCCTCCGAGTCGGTGATCGCGTGGAACACCTTGGACGCCGGCGCGTCGATCTCGACCTCGACCCGCATGTCCGCGGAGGTGTAGTCCTGCATCGGTGTGAGGGTGCGGCCCTCCAGGTGCTCGGCCAGGTTGGTCAGCACCTGGCCCCAGTACGTCTCGAGCACCCCCCGGATGCTCTTGCCCGTGATGACGTCCTGGAAGTCGAAGTGGGTCTGCGACAGGGTGAGGATCGTCCGGTCGTTCCCGTCGGCCTCCAGCGAGAGCTCGGAGGTGGTCTCCTCACCGTCGAGCGTCCAGGCGAAGCGCACCGTGTGCTCGTCCGCGTGCAACAGCCGCTGGTGCGGCGCGTCGCCCTCCGGCGTCGTACGTCCCCAGAACGCGAACCGTTCCGGCAGCTCCACCTCGACGTGCTCCGCCAGCCAGACGCGCAGGTCGTCCGGGTCCGTCAGGGCACGGCTCACGCGTTCGACCGGTGCCGGGATGCTCGCGCGGATGGTCAGTGGCTCTGTCATGTGTCTCGTTCTCCTTCTGGGGGTTGGGCGGCGGTCTGGGGATAGCAGGCGAGGGCCAGCTTGAAGGCGTCGCCCTCCGCCCCGCCGTAGCGGGTGAACAGGTCTTGGAGCAGGTTCTGCAAGTCGTTCAGGAACTCCTGGCGGTTTTCCGGACGTACGCGGATCTCTCCGGACAGGCCGATGGACGGCAGCTCCGGGGCGGTCTTGTCGAGTGCCGCGATGTCGGCCTGGACCTCCTCCATGAGATCGAGCAGGTAGCCGAGGCTGAGGTGGTCGCGGGTCTTGCGCAGGCCGAGCCTGCCCACGAGGCGGGGAGACAACCAGTACGAGCGGGCGCCGGCCTGGTAGATGCCCTCGTGGACGCCTCGTACCTTGCGCTCGGAAACCTGGTCGACCAGGCCTGCTTCGACCAGGCGTTTGACGTGGTAGTAGACGCGTTGCGGGGTTTGGCCTAGGCGTTCGGCGATCTCTGAGCAGGTTCGGGGCTCGGCTAGTTGCCGCAGGACTTCTATGCGCTGCGGCTTGAGCAGGGCCTCGGCTTGCTCGATCTCTTCGAGGTACAGGACGTCTCTCATTGCAAAAGGGATTTTTTACGTAAAAATCTGGCTTGTCAATGGGGTGGGCGAAGGCGCGGGCGGGAGGTGCGGGGGGTGGAGCTGGGCGACGGAGCAGCGGGCGCGAAGCAACGGCGCCGGGGTGAGAGGCGCGGGCGAGGGTGGCAGGCACGAGTGGGGGTTGGAGCGCCGATGTGGGGGCGCAGGGGCCCGTGGGGC